>NZ_LNYZ01000007.1 GCF_001468065.1 Legionella steigerwaltii | reverse complement strand
ACTCATCTCAACAAATTGATTTAGTCAAAAGCGCGTAGAATATCACATAAAATCAATAACTTTTAGACGCCAGGGTAATATTATAAGTCACGCTACAACTTTTTGTTCCATTAGGAATCTTTTGGATCAATTGAATTTTAGTATTTGTATACCCGCAGGCTACCCAAATTTCTTGTTTATCAAATGACCAAGTTAACTTTTTTACTTTTGATACTTCATTATCAGGAGCTAGGCTTGCATGTTCTTTAGGATGTCCAGAATAAAATGTGATGCGATCAAAATGATGAGTACTATTCCAGTCATCCTGGAATGCCTCCCATGCCTTTATTTCATGCTGTAATGACTGATTCGTTTGAATGGTTTCTGGGCAATGTATTGTAGTTGCAGATGCTGAATTACAAAAGACAACTAATCCCAAAAAGAAGTTGATGCAAGTAAAAACTTTCATGAATTGTCCTTCAGGTAGTTTACTTAGTATAACATGCTGGTTTTTGTGGCTAAAGATCGCCCACTCTCTAGCCCAGTTGTCTTTGTGCCATCTCTCGCAATGTGTTGCGATCAATCTTTCCAGTGAAACCATAAGGTAGTTGACCTATAATAATGATTTGATATGGACGTTTGCTGATAGGTAGTGACGCATGCGCAAAATCCATCAATGTTTGTGGGGTCAATTGCTTCTCTTTAATTTTAAGTACGACATAGACAATAATTTTGTCATCGTTTACTTTATTTTTATTGGGTAATGCAATTGCAGCGGCTTCCTTAACGGCATAATGCTGATAAAAGATGTTTTCAATCTCCATAGGAGAGATAAGTTCCTTTCCGCAACGAATAATATCTACCTTACGACTTACGAACCAGTAGTATCCTTCCTCATCTCGATAAGCTAAATCTCCTGTATGTAACCAGCCGTTTTTTATCGTTGTTTTTGTTAAAGCAGGATTTTGCCAATAACCGGAACACATACTCTCACCACGAACAATAATTTCTCCCGTTTGATTTGCTTTTAAAATGAGATTACCTTGTTCATCAATTAAGCGCATTTCCATCCCTTCTATAGGAAATCCAATCGAACCGGTTTTCTTTTTTCCATAAGGAGGATTCATAGAATAGATTTGCAGTTCAGACATACCGCAACCTTCAGTAATTTCGGCATGAAACAAGAGATTAAATTTTTTCTGCAGTGAAACAGGTGTTGCATCTCCAGCAGAAAAACAAAAGTCAAGTGTGTTGATTTCATAACCTAAAGATTCTGCATGATTAATGAGCTCAAGATAAAGCTTAGGAAAACCATAGATTTTTGTAATCCCATACGAGTGAAGTTTTGCTAACGCATCTTCAGGAGAAAAGCTGGGCAATAACACAACAGTCGCGCCTACTGCATGAAAAGGTAAAATTTGTGACCCTAAACCAATCAAATAACATACTGGAAACATCACCAGTGTTTGATCGGTATGATTTATCTGAATTTGTCTGATCTGATTTCCTGTGCCTTGACTGAGGCTATAATGACTGTGTACAACTACTTTGGGTAGGCCTGTGGTCCCAGATGTAAAAAAGATCAGAGCAGGTTCTTTCGACTCGATTGTAATGTTAGGAATAGTCGATGTTGCTCTAGATAGTAGTAATTCTTGGAAGCTCTTAACTCCGGAATAGTTGGTTGATTCTGAGGTGAGATAACATTCATCAATTTCTTTTAATATTTTTTTATCATTTAATAGCTGCTTATAATAATCCGAAGTAGTTATAAAAATACGGGCTTTACTCTGTTCCAGTACGTAATGAATTAGTTCATTGTTAAATTGAATGTTCACTGGAACTGCTATAGCGCCTATCATAAAACAGGCATAGTAACATAAAACGATTTCAATGCTGTTTGGTAAAAGAAACGCAACGCGGTCTCCTTGTGAGATCCCTTTTGCTAAAAACGAAACGGCCAGATGATGAGTTAATTCATACAACTTCTTATAGGTATAACTTTGTTGATCAATAATCAAGGCAATTTTATCAGGAAATTGTTCTGCTGATTTAGCGAGTAATGTGTTTAATTGGTACATAAAAAATCCCCAAGGTTGGTAGGCTATCAAATCATTCAGTAGTTGTAGCCTGGGTGCAGTGCAGCGGAACCCGGGAATAATGTATCACCGATCCTGGGTTCCGCTGCGCTGCACCCAGGCTACATTATTTATTTGGGCTTAATACAAATTTAGTGCTTACAATCTATAATAGAATTCATTTATCTGGCAATGCATACGCATAAAATTATGCCAAGTTTGTTCAATGTCTGGTATTATCCGTGCATGGCAGACAAAAAGAGTAAGAGGGTATTGTGATTGTTATTACCGGCGGAGGAAGTGGGATAGGACGATCATTAGCTTTTTCTTTGGCAAAACGAGATCAAACTGTCTTAATCATAGGAAGAAGAGAGAAGTTATTGCAAGAAACAGCAGATTTTTCTACAAACATCCAATATATTTGCGCTGATGTGTCAACACCTGAAGGTTTAGAATCAATCAAAAATAGTTTGCATGATGTGAATCACGTTAGTGCGCTGGTCAATAATGCAGGAACCTTAAATCCTTTGGTTCCCATAAAGGATATTGATCCTAAAGACTGGCATCATGCTTTAAATACAAATTTGAATGCGGCTCTTTTTCTTCCACAAATGATATACGATAAATTGATTAACGGCCGTGTCTTAAATATAGGCTCTGGGGCTGCCCATTTTGCGATCAGAGGCTGGACTGCATATTGTGTGTCTAAAGCTGCTTTATCCATGCTGACTAAATGTTGGCAACTGGAGTCTGATTCAGTTGCTTTTGCCAATGTAATGCCAGGGATTATTGATACAAATATGCAAGCGATTGCTCGAAGCAAGGACAATCCTGATTATGAGCGGATTAGCTTTTATAAGCGCTTGAAAGAGGAGCACCGTTTGGTGTCACCTGATACGGTCGCAGAATTCTTAACTTGGCTTTTATTGGATGTGGACAAGCAAACCTATGTCTCTAAAGAATGGGATATCTATGATACTAAACATCATAAAGCTTGGCTCAAGCCACCTCATCAAGTTCTTCATTGGGATTTTTAATGTTTGCGTGCGAAAAATTGTTATTAAATGCAACTACTATTGATGCTCAGGGAAATCAGTTATTGCAGCAGGCGATTGCAATTAAAAATGGCCTCATAGCTTGGTGTGGACCACAGACAGAATTGCCTACACAATTTCTTGAGGCTTCGCATACAGAAGACTGTCAAGGACAATTGATTACTCCGGGACTAATCGATTGCCATACGCATTTGGTATATGCCGGGGACCGTGCCACCGAATTTCAAATGAAATTGGCTGGGGTTAGTTATGCTGAAATTGCCAAGGCGGGGGGCGGCATATTATCTACAGTACATCAGACTCGCGCTGCTTCAGAAGAAGAGTTACTCAAACAATCTTTACCAAGAATTCTTGCTTTATGCGCAGATGGTGTGAGTACCGTTGAGATTAAATCAGGTTATGGATTGGATTTGGCTAGTGAGTTGAAAATGCTGCGGGTAGCCAAACGTTTGGGGGAGTTAACAGGATTAAGGGTTAGAAAAACATTCCTTGGCGCACATGCAATAGGCCCTGAGTTTCAAGGAAACAGCCAAGCATATGTTGATGTTCTTTGTCAGGAAATGCTGCCTGCATTATGCGAAGAAAATTTAGTCGATGCAGTGGATGTCTTTTGCGAGACTATTGCTTTTTCACTGAAACAAACAGAGCAAATTTTTAGTGCTGCTCGTCAATTAAATCTACCTGTAAAATGCCATGCTGAACAGTTATCCAATCTTGGAGCAAGTCAACTTGCAGCAGAGTTTGCTGCCTTATCTTGTGACCACCTGGAGTTTCTTGATGAGAAGGGCGCATATGCTATGGCAAAAGCAAACACAGTTGCTGTTTTGCTTCCTGGTGCTTATTACTTTCTGCGTGAAAAACAAAAACCTCCCGTAGATCTATTGCGCCGGTCTGGAGTAGGAATGGCAATTGCTACAGATTGTAATCCTGGATCATCGCCAACTACTTCATTACGTTTGATGATGAGCATGGCCTGTCAACTTTTTTCATTATCTGTTCCTGAAGCCTTGATGTCAGTTACCAGCCATGCTGCAAGAGCATTAGGTTTACAAAATGAACTTGGATCAATTGATAAAGGAATGAAAGCCGATTTGGTATGGTGGTCTGTAGGTGACAGTGCGGCTCTTTGTTATTATTTTGCTTATCCCTTACCTCATCGTATGATGATTGCAGGGGAGTGGGTTTCTCCAAAGGACAACTATTAGGAATAAAATATGCTGAAATCACTAAAAATAATTCTATCTATATATATTATTACATGTTCTTTTGCTGTTTGTGCGGTAACCCCAGTATCAGTTAAAAAAGAAACACCTGCTTATATTATTGATGTCAAATACCCACAGGGATTTAACGATCCGCGTATCAATGCTGCGGTGCAAGCGTTTATTGAAAAAACTAAAAAAAGTTTTCTTAAAGAAATTGATCTTGATAAGGATACTCCCGCTGATGCACCAGGAAAAACAGGTTTAAATGTCACTTATTCCCTGCCTTATAAAACAAAAAAGGCCTTGAGTGTATCTTTTAATATTTCTATTTATCATCGTGGAGCAGCACATCCCTCAAATACTGTAGCAGTATTGAATTTCATCAATGGTAGCCAGGTTGAATTATCTGATTTATTTCGTCCTGAAGTAAATTATTTAAAACCTATTGCTAGTTTCTCTAATAAAAAAATCAGTGGAAAAGGCTTTTCAGACCAAAAATGGATTGATGAGGGAACTAAGCCCATAGACAAAAACTATAAAATCTGGTCATTTTCATCCCAAGGAATAAATATCATTTTCGATACCTACCAAGTTGCTGCATATGTATATGGACCACAGACTGTAAAAATACCTTTATCACAGATTTCTTCTTTAATTAAGCCTGAAGTAATGCGCAGTGTTTGGGGTCGTTAATGGCTGATACTCCTTTTATAGCTGCCGATAAAAAGGTAGCTGAACTTACTTTTCGAGTTGTTCTGCTTGCCATAATACTTACTGTATTGTTGGCAATGTCCAATGCATATCTTGCGTTGAAATTAGGGATATTAACTTCGGCATCAATTCCTGCTGCAATTATTTCTATGGGGGTTTTGCGCTTTTTTAAAAACTCCACCATTCTCGAAAATAATGCAGTACAAACCGCAGCTTCTGCTGGTGAGGCTGTTGCTGGTGGGATTGTTTATACTATTCCTGCATTGATTATTATTGGCTATTGGAATCATTTTGGTTACCTAACTAATTTTTTTATTGCGGTTTGTGGTGGCATTTTGGGAGTATTGTTCTCCATTCCGCTGCGTCGTATTTTGGTTCATGATCCATCTTTAAAATTTCCAGAAGGACGAGCAATTGCAGAGGTTTTGAAATCGTCTGTTGAAAAAACAGGCATCAAAGACATATTAATTGGTGGAGCTGTGGGGGGACTCATTGAATTATTCCAAACTGGATTTAAAGTAATCGCTAATAGTTGGGGTTATTGGTTTGTGATCAAGCGATCTCTATTTGGTCTTGGTGCTGGCTTTTCCGCTACGATGATAGGTGCTGGTTATCTAGTTGGCCATGATATGGCAATCAGTATTTTTTTGGGAGCAGTGATATCCTGGTTAGTCGCGTTACCGATAGTCAGTCAATTTTATCCTGATTTTGTAAATCAGTATCCTGCAGAGCAAGCCGCATCCTTTTTATGGAATAGTGAGATGCGTTACCTTGGAATAGGGGCTATGTTGTTTGCAGGTGTGTGGACTTTTTTAAAATTAGTTAGACCACTGTCCAGAAGTATTCAAACGTCACTGAAATCCTTTATGTTTAAAGATAAAAACACTATTAAACTGTTGCGGACAGATCAGGACATCCCTTTACCTTATATTTTGATAGGTACAGGTGCTTTAGCGGCAATCTTGTTTCTCTTTTTCCAGCTTGTTCTGCCTTTACCACAAGTGGGATTAGATAATGAATATTCACCAACCCTAATTTTTCTTGCTGTTATTTATGTCTTGTTTATAGGATTTATTTTTTCAGTTATTACGGCCTATTTTTCGGGTATGGTTGGTGTTACGGCCAGTCCTGGTAGTTCTGTTGTTATTTCAGGGATGCTATTTGCTGCATGGTTGTTATTGGTCGCTGTTGATCATTTGTTGCCTTTACCTCTAAAGGCAGAACAAATCCAGGCAGCTGAGGCAATTACAATCATGATTGGAGCAGTAGTAACCGGAATAGCTGCGATTGCCAATGATAACACTCAAGATCTCAAAGTGGGGCAACTGGTGGGTGCGACCCCATGGAAACAACAACTGATGTTGTTGCTTGGGGTAGTGATTTCTTCATTGGTTATTCCTCCAGTAATGCAGTTGTTGTTTAATGTGTATGGAATTGCTGGAGTAATGCCTCATGAGGGTATGGATATAAGTCAGTCTTTGCCTGCACCAACAGCGGCTTTAATGGCAGCGATTACTGAAGCTGTGTTTAGAAATTCATTACCATGGACCATAATGTTGGTTGGATCTGCAATTATTCTGATGATTGTTTTCCTCAATTATTTTTTTCGATTAAGTCGTTATTTAAATTTATCTATTTTAGGGGTTGCGATAGGAATGTATTTACCGCTTTCCTCTTCGTTTCCACTTTTTATTGGCGGCATGATTGCATTGTTTGTAAAAAAACGTTTAAAACGTAGAGTCCATGTTAAAGAAGAAGCAATAATCTGCAAACAAAAAGGGACTCTTATTGCCTGTGGGTTAGTTGCAGGATCTGCAATTATGGATGTATTGCTTGCAATTCCTTTTTCCATTTTTCAAAGTCCAGATGCGTTGCAAATAGTCGGGCCAGATTGGAAAAACATCGGTGTTTATTTGGGAGTTTTAACCACTTTATTACTTGCTTGGTGGATCAATCATAGGGTTGTTGGGAAAGTAAACGATTCAATCTCATAATTTCGTAGCCTGGGTGAAGCGAAGCGGAATCCGGAAAATCATTGTATGAATCACCCCGGGTTTCGGTCTTTCGGACCTACACCCAGGCTACAGGATTGATCACTAGAGTTGAATCTTCTGTCTACAGTGATGCGACCCTGGCTTTGTGCTGTAACAGTTTTTCTTTAGTTTGCTGTGCTTGTGCTAATTTTTCCTGTTCTTTAGCGATAATTTCTGCCGGTGCTTTATCAGTAAATTTAGGATTATTTAGTTTGCCTTCAGCAAGACTAATGTCTTTATCCAGCTTGGCTAGTTCTTTTGTTAAACGTGCCAACTCAGCTTCTTTATCAATCAAATCAGCCATTGGAATAAGTAATTCGATTTCACCTAATACAGCAGTTGCAGAAACAGGTGCTTTCTCATCTGTTCCCAGGTAATGGATATGACTTAATTTACTGAGTGCTTTTAAAGTATGTTGATATTTTTCCACTCTATCTTTAAGTACTGGTGTCGCGTTACGAATATAAATTGGGATCAGTTTGGCTGGTGAAATAGACATTTCACTACGTATGGTACGTATCGCTTGAATTGCAGATTTTACCCATTCTAATTCTTCTTCGACAACATCATTAATGAACTCCGAATTTACTTGCGGGTAAGTACTGGTCATAATGCTAGTACCATCCTCACTTGTTAGCTTCATTGTACGTTGCCAAATTTCTTCGGTAATGAAGGGCATTAAAGGATGCAGCATTTTAAGAATTTGATCCAGAACATGAATCAATGTTCTACGAGTGCCTCGTTTCAAAGCGCTCAGTGCGTGCTCGTCTTGTAATACAGGTTTAGATAATTCTAAATACCAGTCACAATATTCATGCCAGACAAATTCATAAATCGCGCTTGATAATAAGTCGAATCTGTAGGTTTCAAAATAATGATGAACTTTGCTAATGGTGCGTTGCAAGCGTGATAAAATCCACTGATCTGCTGGGGTATATTGAAATGCTCCATCATCGAAATCCATTACATCTTCATCCGTGTTAAGCAATACATAACGAGCAGCATTCCATAGTTTATTACAAAAATTACGATACCCTTCAACGCGTCCTATATCAAAGCGTACATTACGTCCTGTAGATGCAAGAGAGCAATAAGTAAAACGAAGGGCGTCTGTTCCATATGCGCTAATGCCTTCAGGGAATTCTTTACGGGTGTTTTTAATGATTTGGTCACGAACCGATGACAACATTAAATTTGACGTTCTTTTTGCAATTAAGGATTCGAGATCAATTCCATCAACGATATCTAGAGGATCAAGCACATTACCTTTAGATTTGGACATTTTATGTCCTTCACTGTCTCGGATTAAGCCAGTAATAAAAACTTCTTTAAATGGAATTTTTCCAGTAAATTTCAAGCCCATCATGATCATTCGGGCGACCCAGAAAAAGATAATATCAAAGCCAGTAACTAGGACGGAGGTTGGGTAGAATTGTTCTAATTCTGGAGTTCTTTCAGGCCAGCCTAGGGTTGAAAAAGGCCAAAGCGCAGAGGAAAACCAAGTATCCAGAACATCTTCATCCTGTTTTAAGGTAGTTGAATCTTTAATTTTATATTTAAAACGAACATCATTTTCACTGTAACCTACATAAACACTGCCATTACTGTCATACCAGGCGGGTATTCGATGCCCCCACCATAATTGACGGCTAATACACCAGTCTTCAATGTTATCCATCCATTGAAAATAGGTTTTGCTCCACGTTTCCGGAATGAATCGAATTTCGCCATTTTTTACAGCAGCTATTGCTGGTTCAGCCAACGGTTGGGTTTTGACGTACCATTGATCCGTTAACAGAGGTTCAATAATGGCATTCGATTTCTCTCCGCGAGGTACTTTTAGCTTATGCGGTTCCGTTTTAACTAATAGTCCAGCCTCATCAAGATCTTTAACAATTTGTTCACGAGCCACGAATCGATCCATGCCTTGATATTTTAAAGGCGCATTCTTATTAATGGAGGCTTTTTTAGTTAAGATGTTAATCACTGGAAGCGTATGGCGTTTGCCTACTTCATGATCGTTAAAATCATGAGCAGGTGTAATTTTAACGCAGCCGCTGCCAAATTCTTTATCTACGTATTCATCAGCGATAATGGGGATGGTTCGTTCACACAGCGGGAGATGAACCTGTTGTCCAATAAGATGTTTGAAGCGCGAATCTTCGGGATGTACCGCAACTGCTGTGTCTCCTAACATAGTTTCAGGGCGCGTTGTAGCTACAATAAGTGACTCAGTTGAGTTTACAACTGGGTAGCGAATATGCCAGAGAAAACCATCTTCTTCTTCAGAAAGTACTTCAAGATCAGATACAGCAGTACCTAATTTAGGATCCCAATTGACTAAACGGGTTCCACGATAGATAAGTCCTTCATCATAAAGTTGTACAAATACTTTCTGGACGGCAGCTGAAAGTCCTTCATCCATAGTAAACCGTTCACGATTCCAATCTACTGAAGCGCCTAAACGTCGCATTTGTTGGGTTATGGTATTACCCGATTCATTTTTCCATTGCCAAACTCGCTCTAAAAATTGTTCACGAGTAAGATCTTTTCTGGAGATTCCTGACGCTTCGAGCTGACGTTCAACAACAAGTTGCGTTGAAATACCTGCGTGGTCCGTGCCAGGTTGCCATAGAGTTCTATCACCTAACATGCGATGATAACGAGTTAACGCATCCATAATGGTATGCTGAAAACCATGCCCCATATGCAGGCTACCAGTGACGTTAGGAGGAGGGAGCATTATGCAATATCTTTGACCGTCACCATGAGGTTGGAAATAATGATGATTTTCCCAATTCTTATAGCATGCTTTTTCAATTGCTTCAGGGGAATAGACTTTATCCATGATTAAACCTGTACTGATAAAAAGACGAAATATTATCACAAATTCAACCATAAGTTGAGCTATAGGGACAACAGTGCTAGGTGTTTTTTGGATTTAATGTAGGCTGTGCTGTTAAGTCCAGCGTTTAATGTTGTTTCTGCACAATTCTTCGTTTGAGATGAAATCGCTGGGCTTAACACCCAGCCTACGATTTTTGGTTGTTTCAATTTTTAATGTTTTTGCTCCGGTACTTGTACATCAGGAATTTTTGCTTCATCGAACTGAGGTTCAGGTTTCTTAGAGCGATGATCTTCTGCAATGTAAGTATATAAAGTAGGCACTACAAACAGAGTGAACCCTGTTCCGATCAACAAACCTGTTGCAATAACTAATCCTATATCAAAACGACTTACGGCTCCCGCACCACTGGCAATGAGCAATGGGAGCACGCCAAATACCATCGCAGCAGTAGTCATGAGAATAGGTCTTAATCGAATTCCAGCTGCTTCTTCTACTGCGGCTCGTTTATCCAGGTTTTTCTCACGTTGTAAATGGTTGGCAAAATCAACGATCAAAATTCCATGTTTGGAGATTAATCCAATTAGGGTAATCAGGCCTACCTGAGTGTAAATATTGATACTTGCTAGTCCTAAATTAAGGGGAATTAATGCTCCGCAGATGGACATAGGCACGCTGATTAAAACAATTAAAGGATCACGAAAACTTTCATATTGAGCAGAAAGTACTAAGAAGATAATAACGATTGCAAAGACGAATGCAAACAACAAGGCGCTTCCTTCTTGCATAAACTGTCTTGATTCGCCACCGTAGTCGTAGGCGAAGCCTTTGGGCAATGTTTCGTTAGCTGCATCTTGCAAAAACCGCAGGCCTTCTCCTAGTGTTTTTCCAGGCATCATTACTGCCTGAATGGTCGCTGAATTCATTTGTTGGAAATGTGAAGCTGCATTAGGTGCAGTTTTTTCCACAGCGGTCACAACAGTTGAAAGAGGAACCATAGTTCCGTTAATACTTTTAACATATATTTGCCCGAGTTGTTCAGGGTTCATGCGAAATGAGCGACTTAATTGGGGAATGACTTGGTAACTACGCCCCTCAAGGTTAAAGTAATTGACGTAATTACCTGATAAAGCACTAGTTAAGCTGCTTCCTACTGCTTGCATGTCTAATCCCATTTCTGAAGCTTTAGAACGATTAATGTCCAGTATAATTTGTGGCTTATTAAATTTTAATGAATTATCTACATAAATAAATAAACCACTTTTACGCGCTTTATCAGCTAGCTTATTGGAAACATCGAATAAGCTCTGAAAGTCATTTGTTGTTTTGATGACGAATTGTACAGGCGTACCGCCTCCACCTCCAGGAAGAGGAGGTGGAACGATTGAAAAGGCATTTAAACCTGCGACTTGTGATAACTTCTCTTGCAGAGGTTGTTTTAATGCAAACTGGCTTTTACTGCGTTGATTCCATGGTTTCAATACCATTCCCGAAATGGTTTGGCTGCTGTTGTTTACGGTGAAATAATTTTCTGTTTCAGGAAAACTTTTATAAATTTCATCAAATGGTTTGGTGAAGGACTCAATATAATTAAGTGTCGCAAATTGAGGGATCATTGCCATGACGAAAAAGAAGCCCTGATCCTCATCGGGGGCTGTTTCCGCTGAAGTATGTGTGTAGAGAAAAGGCAACATAAGGATAACAACTGCTGCAAAAAACAACACAATTACTCGGGTGTTTAACAAGCTGTGTAATGCATTTTGATATTTCAATTTAAGTTTATTGAAAAAATTATCGAGAAAATGAACAAACTTGCCACTACTGATATCTTTGGATAACACCCTTGAGCACATCATGGGAGAGAGTGTTAAGGCAATGATCCCGGAAATGATTACTGCGCTGGCTAAAGTAAATGCAAATTCTTTGAATAAGGCGCCAGTCAGCCCACCCATAAATCCAATAGGTGCATAAACTGCAGCAAGTGTAATGGTCATTGCAATGACTGGAGTGGCTATTTCACGAGCCCCAATTAATGCGGCTTCAAAAGGAGTCTTTCCTTCCTCTATGTGGCGATGGACGTTTTCTACAACAACAATGGCATCATCGACAACTAAACCAATGGCTAAGACAAAAGCAAGTAGGGTCAGTAAATTAATACTATATCCTAACATAAGCATCAGGGTGCATACGCCAACTAATGAGAGAGGAATAGTGACAATTGGAATGAATACGGAGCGGATTGAACCTAAGAATAAGAAAATAACTACGATAACAATAAGGCCCGCTTCAATAATGGTATGGGTCACCTCATCTAGAGAAGCTCTAATAAAGGCTGTTGCATCATAGACTATTGTTCCAGTTAGAGATGGTGGAAATTCTTTGATTATTGAAGGCAGTATTTTCCTTACCTCACTGATTACCGTCAGAGGATTCGCTGTGGGTGTCGGAGTAATGGAGATAAATACAGCTTTTTTTCCGTTAAATGTAACAGAGGTATCATAATCTTGTGAGCCTAATTCAATTTTGCCAACATCACGTAAGCGAACTATAGACCCTTTGTCACTTTTAACAATCAAATTACTAAATTGTGTTGCATCGTTAAGATCTGTTTTTGCCGTGATGCTGATTGCGACGTATTCGCCTTTAGTATTGCCTGCTGCAGTCAAAAAATTATTTTTCGCAAGTACAGCTGATACATCCGAGGGTGAAACACCTAGCGCGGCCATTTTCATGGGGTCGAGAAAAATTCGCATGGAGTAGGTTGCGCCGCCTAAGATTTCCGCTTTAGCAACTCCATCTACTGTTTGTAGTTGCGGCTGCACGACACGGGTTGCATAATCGGTAATTTGCTGAGGCGTCATTTCAGTACTGTCCAAACTGATGTACATCAATGCAGTTGAACTATCGGATGTTTTCAATATAACCGGTTGTTGGGATTCTTTAGGCAATTGATTTAGGGTTTGTTGGACTTTACTCATCACATCAGTAAAGGCTACTTGTGGGTCGAAGTTTAATTTAATATTTAGAGTAATCGTGCTTAGACCCTGCGTACTTGAAGAGGTCATATAATCAATCCCTTCCGCACTGGCAACCGCCTTTTCGAGAGGAGAGGTTATGAATCCCGCAATAAGATCAGCATCTGCTCCTGGATAGCCCGTCATAATGGTAATTACTGTATTGTCCATACGAGGGTATTGGCGAATTTGCATGTTATAGATTGCGTTCATACCAAAAAGAAAAATGAGCAGACTAATTACCATGGCAAGTACGGGCCGTTTGATAAAAAGATCGGTAAATTTCATAACTTTTCCTGATTAAATAATTTTGTAAATAAGATATTTCATATTAAAAACGTAGCTTTGATGTTTTGTAGCCTGGGTGCAGCGCAGCGTAACCCGGGATTTTCTGCACAGATACCCCGGGTTACGGCTTGCGCCTCCACCCAGGCTACGATTCAACATGATTTTTATTGTCCTAGGAGATCCGGATTGCTCACTTCATTTAGTTTGACCTCATTATTGATTACAACAGGTGTACCATTTTGTAATTTTATTTCCCCGGCGCTCACAACTAATTGTCCTGGTTTAACTCCTTTTTTGATGACGGTATAATTTCCATGCTGCTCACCCGTGCTGACGAAGACACGTTTGACAGTAAGCAGATCAGAACCGTCTGGGTTTTTCTTACCCTCTGCATTTTTCTCAATAATGTAAACGGCATTACCGTATAAGCTATAGGAAATAGCTGTTGAAGGAACAATAACTGTGTTGGGTTCCGCAGGTTGACTGATTTCAATCGAAGCAAACATTCCTGGTACAAACGTAAAATTACGAATTTTATTTTTGCTGTTTAAATCGGTATCGCAGGTGACAATTCGTTTATTTCCCATAGGTTCTTTTCGTATTTTCACTAATGGTGAGTTTTCAGGATCTTTAATGGCTGACGTAGGACAATTAGCAAGCGTACCTTGAACTAACATATTGTGTGTGTTGAGATCTACTTTGGAGTTAATCGCAGTTACTTTGGCCTCAAAAAGCGCATTAGGAAAACCTTCTACAGAAAATGTAATGGTTTGATTAGGCCGAATACGTTTATAAAGTTGCTCTGGAAGATAAAACTCCAAGTACAATGGATCAAGTGATTGCAAAGAAACAATAGTTGTTTGTCCGGGACTGATAAATTGGCCTAGGTTAACTTGTCGTATACCTAATTTTCCAGCAAAGGGTGCAGTGATATGCTTTTGCTTGATTTGTGCTTGCGTTTGTTCTAGCTTTGCTTGGGCTTGTCCGAGATTTGCTTTGGCTTCATCAACATTTGAAATGGGCGAAGCTCCTCGCTTATATAAATCATTTTGTCGTTGGTAACTTAAGTTTTTTAAAGTGAGTTCGGCCTGGTTAAATTTTAATATCGCTTGATCCACGCTGTCATCAATAGTAATTAACGGCGCATCTTTATCAACATATTGTCCTGATTCAAAATCAATTTTTACGACATTACCAGATGCTTGAGAACTTACATCCACCCCATTAAGAGCAACGAAATTACCCACTGCATTGATGGTCGGCTGCCAATCTACAGCTTTAGCAACAGCAGAAGCGACAGAAACGGCAGGGGGTTGATAGCTTGCAAAGAAACGTTTAATTAATATTGCTTTGATCAAGTTAAAAGCAATGATCCCACCGAAAACAATCAGTAAGACTACCCCCATGATGATCATTCGCTTTTTCATTATGCTCCCCTGAAATGCTACAAAAAACGGTAAATTTTAAAACCCGCCAAATATACCATGAAAGATGAATATTATTACCCTTATTGCGCTTATAAGTTTCAATTTTATTTATTTCATGGTTATAAAAATATCCTATTGACTAAATACAACACTTTGCTACTATGCAGCTTTAATAAAAATCAAAGGAGAAACCATGAAGTTGAAGTCCTTGTTATTTGCTCTTTGTTTTAGCTTAATTGGTCAAGCTTTTGCAGCAAATGCACATTTGCATCCAAAGGCTACTGAAGCTGATAAAAATAATAAACCTGCTGGTAAATCAATGATGTATCCAGGTTATTGTGAAATTGAAATCATCAATAACAGTATTGACAATGTTCGTGTATACGGTTCTTTTGATGATGCTAGTCCATTAGAGCCTTTTACAATATTTTATTATGATGCACCTCATTACATCAGCCTGTACTACTATGGATACTGTCATTCTGGCATGAACCTTATGATCCAAGGTCCTTACGGAACTATTTATTCTGGTTGGACTAATGTAAATAGTACTGTACGCATTGTTAATTACCTGAACAAAGGTATTAAGAGCGAAAAAGTTGAAGTTACAGCTAAGAAGTAAGTAGTTTATAAAAATAAGTATTAACTTATTTACTGATAGGGAAGTTGCATGTACTTGCACCTTCCCTTTTTTTATGTTTCAGGAGTTGTTCATGAAGCGTTTAATCCCTTGTCTTATATTAGTAGTACCTTTTCTTACGTCATGCGATATTAACGATCCCGAATATTATGATGCCGGTTATTATCACTCCGTTCCTCCACGAGCTGAAATTTATGGTTACGATGAACGTCCACATGACTATCGCCATCCTTCTCGTCATCATCGTGGTCATAACACAACATATGTAGCCCCTAATCAAGCTAAAGTGCATGAGCATGGTAATCAGGAGCATGGACATAAGAAGCATCATGAGCAAGTGGTTGTGACTGATAAAAATAAGAACAAAGACCACAAACATGATAAAGTCCATATGATAAAGAAAAAAATCGGATGGTGAATCCGGTAAACAGTCCTAGGCTCATATTCACAATTCGTAACCCGTTAAATTTTGTGGTAATCTTATGACGTTTTTTCTTTAGGGAGTTTTTGGATGTGTAACTCACTTAAAATGTTGTTTGTGGGACTTTTATCTATACTTATCATAGCGTGTGTTGCTTCTCCTGGTACTGAAAGTACAGGGGAGTTTTTGGATAGTTCAACGACTACTACTAAGGTAAAAGCAACATTAGTGAATCAATTAGGGCGTACAGGTTTAGCAGTACAAGTTAAGACCTTTAAAGATGAAGTGCAACTCAGTGGTTTTGTTGCTACTCCTAGATTGAAGCAAAGAGCAGGGATTATTGCCGCGAACGTGGATGGTGTTAGAAAGGTTCGTAATGACATCATCGTTAGACCTTAACTATTTTCCCAAGGATTACTCATGTTTGACCAAAGCTATACCATAGAGAATTTTGATGATGAATTATTTCAAGCTATTGTTGATGAACAAAATCGGCAAGAAGAGCATATAGAACTAATTGCATCAGAAAATTATGTGAGCCCACGTGTTCTGGAGGCTCAAGGTTCTGTATTAACAAATAAATATGCTGAGGGATATCCTGGGAAGCGTTATTATGGCGGATGCGAGTATGTTGATGTTGCTGAAGAGTTAGCAATTGCTCGCGCAAAAAAACTTTTTTCTGCAGATTATGTCAATGTACAACCTCATTCTGGTTCACAAGCTAATGCTGCGGTAATGATGGCTCTATTAGCACCTGGTGATGTTGTTTTAGGGATGGCATTACCCCATGGAGGTCATTTAACTCATGGCTCCAAAGTTAATTTTTCAGGTAAGCTTTATGAAGCGATTCCATATGGTGTTGATACACAAACCGGTTTAATTGATTATGACGTTTTGGAACAATTGGCTCTTGAGCATAAACCTAAATTGATTATCGCGGGATTTTCTGCTTATTCGCGTATTCTTGATTGGCCACGATTCAGGGCAATAGCAGATAAAGTAGGTGCTTACTTGATGGCAGATGTTGCTCATGTTGCTGGTTTGATTGCTGTAGGTCTTTATCCTTCCCCAGTTCCTTATGCTGATGTAGTGACCACAACTACTCATAAAACACTCAGAGGACCGCGAGGGGGAATGATTTTATGCCGTGCTAATGAAGAAATAGAGAAAAAATTAAATTCTTCTGTTTTTCCTGGCAGCCAAGGCGGACCATTAATGCATGTAATCGCAGCTAAAGCGGTTTCTTTTGCAGAAGCGCTGTTACCTGAATTTAAAGACTATCAACAACAAGTATTATTGAATGCTAAGACCATGGCTTCTGTGCTTATGAGTCGTGGTTATAAAATTGTTTCTGGTGGCACGGATAACCATTTATTATTGGTTGATCTAATTGATAAAAATATCACAGGTAAAGATGCAGATGCGGCTTTAGATAAAGCAAATATCACTGTGAATAAAAATACTGTGCCTAATGATCCTCGTTCTCCTTTTGTAACCAGTGGCTTACGTTTAGGGACACCAGCAGTTACAACCAGGGGATTTAAAGAGAAAGAAATAACGCTTTTGACCAATTGGATAGCTGACATTCTTGATGATATTAACAATGAAACGACTATAGCAAAAGTTAAAGAACAAGTGTTGCTTTTGTGTCGTGAGTTTCCGGTTTATAAATAATTATGTTTTGTCCATTTTGCCATGCAGAAGAAACAAAAGTAGTCGACTCACGCCTAGTCGCCGAAGGTGCTCAGGTGCGTAGAAGACGAGAGTGTCTTATATGTCATGAGCGTTTCACTACTTTTGAGACAGCTGAATTAATTATGCCGTCAGTCGTTAAACGTGATGGTCGGCGCGAGCCTTTTAACATTGATAATTTACGTTCAGGTATGTTACGTGCGTTGGAAAAAAGACCGGTAAGTGTTGATGCATTAGAGGCATCGATTATTTCAATTACACAAGAAATTCGCCGTCGAGGAGAGCGAGAGATCGACTCTCAAATCATTGGTGAATTGGTTATGAAGGAATTATATAGTTTGGATCATGTTGCCTATGTGCGGTTTGCATCGGTATATAAACGCTTTAAAGATGTGAGTGACTTTAGGCAAACGATTGATCAGATGGATAAAGATTAGTGTATTGCCTATTTCATTAATAGGCTGGTATGTGTTGTGTGTAGCCAAATCGGTAACGCGCACGTGCCCGATTTGGTATTTTGCATATCTTTTTTTCTCCTTTTCAAAAGAAAGGAGTTTTATAGACGTTAAAAAGAATTCATGAGGTAATGGTGGAAAAGCGGTCAATAAGTGGTAAAAGAAAGGCTAGAAAATTAGCACTTCAGGCTCTTTATCAATGGTTAATGTCTGGAAGTGAATTGCATGAAATTGAAGCACAATTTCGAGTCATTAATAATATGGATAAAGTGGATGTAGATTATTTTTGCCGCATTCTACACGGTGTGCCAGCCCATGTTGAGACCTTAGAGGAGAGTATCACTCCTTTTCTTGATAGAGAGATTACAGGACTGAATCCAATTGAATTGACTGTATTACGAATTGGTTCTTTTGAATTATTATATTGTCCGGAAATTCCTTATAGAGTGGTTCTTGATGAATCAATTTCATTGACTAAAGAGTTCGGTTCCCAAGATGGATACCGTTATGTCAATGGCGTATTAAATAGTCTGGCACAACAGGTGCGTTCAATTGAAATCAATCAGAACTATGGATGAGTTTTCACTTATTGATCATTTTTTTAAACCACTTGATTTAACGCGTGATGATGTATTGCTCGGTATTGGTGATGATGCAGCTTGTGTGCGTATTCCCCAAGGGTCGAATTTGTTGGTAAGCACAGATACCTTAGTCTCTGGTGTTCATTTTCTGCCATGCTGGGATGCGTATGACATTGCTTGTAAAGCGGTTATGGTGAATATAAGTGATATGGCTGCTATGGCAGCAGAGCCTTGTTGGATCACATTGGCTTTAACTTTGCCTGAACTCAATCAGCAATGGCTTGCTTCATTTGCACGAGGATTAAAAGATTCGTTAAGTCAATATAATTTGGCTTTAATTGGTGGTGATACAACACATGGCCCATTATCCATTACATTAACTATTTTAGGTACAGTACCACAGGGACAAGCAGTACTGCGCAGTGGGGCAAGGCCTGGGGATATTATTGTTCTTTCTGGTGAGTTGGGAGCTGCTGCTTTGGCAGTTAAATTTCTTGGGAGTCAGGATCTTCCTGCGCACGAGAAAGCAGAACTAATGAATAAATTGCTCCATCCCAAACCTCGAGTTGATTTAATTGATCTTTTACGAAACTATGCAACTGCAGCAATAGACATTTCAGATGGGCTTAGTGCTGACTTAAATCATATTTGTATTGCAAGCGGTGTGGGTGCTTGTCTCAATGAAGAAGCCATTCCCGTACATGCCTTACTAAATCAATATTGGGCTGAGAATGCTGTTGACTTAGCTTTGACTGGCGGCGATGATTATGAGTTATGTTTTACAGTGCCTGAACATCGATTCTCTTCATTGCTGAGTGAGTTTAAAAAAGCTAATTTACAATGCTACCCTATTGGAGTAATTGAGGAGACCTCCGGGTTAAGAATGAAGGCTGCTAACAATCAATGCCATGAATTGAAACCAGTTGGTTATTCGCATTTTTAGTTGTAGCCTGGGTGCAGCAAAGCGAAACCCGGGTTACGGCTTATGCCTTCACCCGGGCTAGGATGCTAATTTCCTTAAGTTGATGCTATTAAACGTTCACAGGGTGAATGCTTACAGGACTTTAGGTATATTGTAAGTTAGAATTTTTTGATCCAACCTTTACGATAAGCCAAGCATAGAGAAAAATAAAATGAAACAAATAAATTTAGCAAAAAGTGTTTTCCAGGATCCTATTTATTTTATCGCCTTTGGTTTTGGTAGTGGTTTAATGCCTACTGCCCCTGGCACTTGGGGAACATTGGCAGCAATACCTCTCTACTTGCTACTCATAAATACTCATTGGGCAATTTATCTTTTATTTACACTTATCGCATTTATATTAGGTGTCTGGATCTGTGATAAGGTGACTCAAGATTTAGGTGTGCATGACTATAAAGGGATCGTTTGGGATGAAGTTGTAGGTTATTTGTTGACTATGTTTATGGCTCCCAAAGGATTGTCCTGGATGATTTGTGGTTTTATTTTGTTTCGAATTTTTGATATTTGGAAACCTCAGCCAATTGATTATATCGATCAAAAGGTACGTGGTGGCTTGGGAATTATGTTGGATGATGTGTTAGCTGCTGTGCCTTCTTGGCTATTGATGCAACTATTAGCATGGAGTTTTGCTTAATGAATGAGAATCATAAAGAGCTCATTAGTATGGGCTTGACTGTTGGGATTGTAATTCTTAGTTTATTTATTATTCATCGCTTTATCCCTTCACTGATATGGGCTTCTATCATTGTTATTGCCACTTATCCTTTATATGAAAAATGGCGCTATTTTTTTGGAAAACAAGATAATCTCTCTGCCTTGCTGTTTACGACCTTAATTGGCTTATTGTTCATACTTCCTTTAAGTTGGTTGCTAGGACTTTTGATTAAAGAATTTCAAATATTTATTAATTTTTTGCAATCTTTAAATCAACAGGGTGGAGCTGCGCCCAATTTTTTAAAGGATTTTCCCTTTGTGGGAAATGATTTGGTAAATTACTGGGATAATAATATTGGTAAACCGGGAATGATTAAGGGGTTGTTGTCAAATGTTCATTTATCATTAACGCCAACGAGCTATTATGTGAAACAAATTGGCTCAAGCTTGGCACATCGAAGCGTCCAATTGGGTTTTACCCTTCTAAGCCTATTTTTCTTTTATCGTGATGGAGATCGACTATTACTGCAGATTTACCAGGTAGGGGAGTATTGTTTGGGAAAAAGATGGTTTCGTTACGCGGACAGACTTCCAAGAGCATTGAGAGCCACAGTTAATGGAACAATTGTTGTAGGGCTTGGTGTGGGTATCTTAATGGGGATTTGTTATGGTTTAGTTGGTTTCCCCGCACCTACTTTAGTTGGATTTATCACCGCGCTTGCGGCAATGATTCCATTTGTTGTTCCTATAGTTTTTATTACCGTAGCGATTGTTCTGTTTTCGATTGGCAGTATGATTGGCGCAATCGTTGTTTTGGTTTGGGGAACTCTGGTCATGTTTGTTGCGGATCATTTTATCAAGCCTGCACTAATTGGTGGTGCAATTGAGTTGCCTTTTTTAGCAGTGTTATTTGGAATTCTTGGTGGTGTGGAGACTTTAGGACTTCTTGGTTTATTTGTGGGGCCTTTAGTTATGGTTCTTTTTATGACTTTATGGCAAGAGCCGCAAGTTTTATCTGCTTCTAAAATACATCATTCATAAGAGCTCAACCTCTCTCAGGAAACGGTCAAATTGACCGTTTGTACTATAGACATGGGGGGATTGAGATATTACAGGGACAAGGGGGCAGGGTTGAATTGACGGGAAAGCAATCCAACCTAAATCTATTGATTTACGCCACAATCACTTGTAGTCGCAACGATCAAATCGATAAACAATACCTACGTCACCCATCTGAGCCTGGAGCCTTCCAAATGCCTCGGTATTGCTTGTTGCTAAATAACGATAGGAAGCATTCAATGCCCAGTTTTCATCAAAGTTAAAAGTGAGTCCGGCAGTTCCTTGATAAGCAAAAGCTCCTTTTTTTACATCCAAGATTGTTCCTCCAAGAGGACCAGTACCGTCCAAAGTACTTTGTACGTACGCATAACCAATACCTACACCTATGAAGGGATAAATCGTTGGTAGAATACCATCAGAAAAATCATAATAAAGATTCAACATTCCCACGTTGGCGTTGGTTTTACTTGATACTCCGAGAAAATCGATATTAAAATCTTTATTATTGGGTCGGATATATGTATATTCCAGTTCATAGCGAATAGGATTACTTTGATAACCTAAACGTACACCCGCGTTGAACCCATTAGTAGTAAAAGTTTCAGAAAAATTAAGATCAAAATCAAAACCAAAGATATTTGGCTCTATCCTTTCAGTTAAATGGGCATAACCACCAAATATGCTGGAATACCATCCATTAACTGGAGTTGCCGCTGTAGCGATACTACTTGCTAATAAAGTAGCAGAGAAAAATGCAAATTTCATAACATCCCTTTCTTGTTATTATTTTTTTTGTGGAATCATGTTAACGTGTTACTTTAAATTTGCAAGTATTGGAAATGCATATTTTTGGAAAAGAGAAGCGTTAATGCAATTTTTGTTGAACAAAGTTGTTTTTTGCTTTAAAAGAGTGCTCTGTTAACCCCTTGTGAAGTACTCCTCAATAGTATCATTATCAAAAATGGCATTTATGTAAATTTGAATAGGCCAATAATTCTTATGGCAGGATTTAGAACAGGGACTATACTTCCAATTGGCATCCCTATTTTAGAGATGCATTAAATAGAAGTAGCGCCATAAATTTATGTACCCCGTGATCAAAACGACTGCCGTTAATATGTGTTAAAGCAGTGGTCTTAAAGCTGAAATTAATCCAATTTTATCTTTGGAAGAAGCAAGTCCAGACCCTAAGTTAATGGAAAAAGGATGTTCTCGAGGGTGATAATTATTATTACTGAGTAAGATGTAGAAAAACTAATATAACTACATTCCTGCATCAATTTAGCATAATAATTTTCTACTTGTATAAAATTAATATTAATGCAATGATAAATTTGCATCATGAAAAGGAGTTTCAAAAAATGCCAAAAAAAAAATCATTCACAATACCTAAAGAATTTGTTGAGCAAGTATTGACTATAATTGCAAATGAGTCAGAAGAAGGACGCAGAAAAATAGTTGCCATTGCTCGTAGAGCCGAACAGAAATACGAGCTTCCTGTAAAGTCAAAATTAACAGGTTGGTTTTATCAATTCACTAGAACTCGTGGCGAAAAAGTAGAGCAGTCCATTAATGTAATGGAAAACTTTCCAGATGCTTATACTCGATTACAAGAGTTTAAACTGATGATTACCGAGGGTGAATGGAATATTGGTAGCTCGTATAATTATTTCCTCTTTCTTGAATTAATTGATGCCATTCCTGACTATCAACCTGTAGAGCCACATCTTATGCCCACTTTTGTCATGCAACTTAAAAGCGACATATTGGTTGAAATTAATAGCTATATGGCTCTATGTAGGGCTTCATTAGAAGAGAAGAAAGCACGAGAAATCGAGCAACAAATAGCACGTGAAAGAGCACGACTATTGGTTGAAAGAATAATGGTTTTTAATAATCTGGATGATGCGAAAAAGTGTCAATCGGAACAACAGGATAAAATTGTTTTTTCTCTAAGCTATACAAATGAACAATGGCATCTTTACTGGGTTGATGTAACTGACCAGGTTCATCCGCTTAATCTCAGTGAGGAGTTGGCACAGAAGCTATCAACTGTAGAAGATAAAGACGTAAAAAATTTAAATTCAGTACATTTAAAACAGATTAAGAGAGAATGTCTCAAAGCAAAAGATCAATATGTTGCTAAGATTCAAGTACATATTAATCCAGAAAATACGAATACTCATACTGAACTGAGTAATGATGACCTTATCAAAAAAGGTATTACCTCTGCTTTTGTATTACGAAATAAAGAAAAAGTGACAAGTCTTTGGTGGATAAATAGTATAGGAGTTCCCAGAGAAATTTCTTTAACTGATTATCCTACGTTGTCTTCTTGGTTGGATGCTCACCAAGGGCAAGGACCATTTAATGAGGCTGATCTTCTGCAATTAAAAACTTATTTACTTCAATTAAATACTACACAGTTAAATACGCCACAATTAATCGCTACGGCAAAACTAGATAAAATGAATGATTTGCTGTCTAAAGTATTACGAAAAAAAGACGCACAGGAGCAACCTACAGTTGCCGAGACACATAAAGAAGAGGTTAAAGATAAGGTGCCTCAAATAAACCTGAAGAAATTTGCCTTTCTTGAAAAACATTTGCAAGCTCGAAAAGAAAAAATAGATCAGAAACCGTCATCTACAGAAAAAGCAGCTCTTGAATCTTCACCAAAGCAAGAAGTTGAAGAAGTTAAGCCTGAGAAAAAATATAACAAGTTAGGGCAAAATAGATATTCAGCGTTGTCAGAATTACCTACTTTTTGGCAAAATCGCAAAAGCGCCATGGAAGAATCAATGGGTAATGAAATAAAACCATTGGGTCAACCTTAATCCTATTTTGACCGAGTGTAAAGTGAAGTCGGGAAGCATAAATCCCCTCTCCTATGAATGGGAGAGGGGCGGGGGTGAGGGTTCATAATCAATACCCTCATCCGCCCTGACGGGCGCCTTCTCCCCTATGGGGGAGAAGGGAAATTTCAATTAAATTAACGGCAGAAAGGCTTATGCCCTCGTTTTATTCTTTACAAATTCAAAATCCGTTTGTGATTGGGTAACGCCAGTCTTTACCAAAAGCAGTTGGGCTTATTTTTATCCCTGGTGGAGATTGACGACGTTTGTATTCATTGCGTTTGATTAGTTGAATTACTTTAGTTACAGTCTCTTGAGCAAAACCTTGCTGAATTATTTCTTCAGGGGTTAGGTACTTCTCCATATAGGCAACAATGATTGCATCTAATATTGCATAGTCAGGTAAACTGTCTTGATCGGTTTGATCCGCTCTTAATTCAGCTGATGGGGCACGGGTTAGGACGCGTTCGGGGATGATTTCAGAAAGGCCGTTGCGGTAACGTGCTAGAGCATAAACCTGAGTTTTAAGTACATCTTTTAATACCGCAAATCCTCCAGCCATATCTCCGTATAAGGTGGCATAGCCAACGGCAGACTCGCTTTTATTAGACGTTGTAAGTACCATTTTGCCCGTTTTGTTAGACAATGCCATAATCAACAAACCACGAATTCGTGCTTGAATGTTTTCTTCTGTAGTATCTGGAGTTAAGCCTTTAAATACTGGCTCGAGAGTATTTATTAGAGCGTTAAAAGCGGGCTCAATTGGGAGTATGGAATGTGATACATTCAATTGTTTTATTTGCATTAAAGCGTCATCATTACTCATTTGTGCTGTATAACGTGAAGGCATGAGCACGGCATGCACTCGCTCTGCTCCTAATGCATCAACTGCTACAGTTAAAGTTAATGCTGAATCAATTCCTCCTGAAAGTCCAACTAAAACTCCAGGGAAATGATTTTTGTTGACATAATCTCGAGTGCCGCAAACTAATGCCTCATAGATTAATGGTTCAAAATCAAGAAGAGGGGATACGTCTCCTTCGACCTGATTTGCTTGAATCACCACAGTACTCAAATCTTCTTTAAACGCAGGAGAGCGTGCACAAATTGTACCATGTGAATCAATTGCTAAAGATTGACCATCGAATAAAAGTTCGTCCTGGCCACCAATTTGATTCACATAGATTATAGATATACCACGTTTTGCATAAGACTTTAGGAGGGCCTCTCTCTTTTGGTATTTACTGTAATCAAATGGAGATGCATTCAAAATGAGCAATACGGAGATTCCATTCTCAATTAAATCCTCTGCAGGGCCTGGATGCCATAAATCTTCACAAATAATTACCCCTACTTTACTGTTATTTACCTCTAGGATGCATGGATTTTTTTTTCCAGGAGTAAAGTAACGTGCTTCATCAAAAATTTCATAATTTGGTAAATTTTGTTTGTGATATTCTGCAATTTGTTGTCCCTGATAAAAAATACTCACGCTATTGTGCAGTCGTTGTTTTTCTAGACTTGGATGTCCTACAAGGATGTAGCAATCTTTTGCTACCTCTTGAATCTGTTTTAAATGCTCGGTAACTGCTTGTTGGAACTCCTTGCGGAAGAGCAAATCTTCGGGGGGATAGCCGGTTAAAGCCAATTCAGGAAAGAGTATGACATCGTGATCTGCTTGTTTGCCTTTTATAATTTCGATAATTTTATCCCTGTTGGACGCTAAAGCCCCTACAGTAGGATTAATTTGTGCCATAAGTACAGTAAGCTTATTCTGCATGATATATACTCTATAAAGAACCCCAAGGTGCGATAAACAGGATACCCTAATACAAAGAATCTTTAATTTAAAGATAAAAATGTTAATTAATTTAAAAATTGTCTAAAATAAATCCTTTGTCCAGTAAAAAGCACATTTATGTTAAATGAAGCACTCTCAAAAATGCCAGAGGTCTTTGAGCCCAAAATATTATTGCGTGGCCAAGAATATTTTGAAAATGGACATGTGCTCAATATTCGTTTTAGTGACGGTCTATTAAAAGGTCGAGTAAAAGGCAGTTCAAGTCAGATTTACGACGTACACATGGATTTGAAGGCTTGGCCAAAAAAATTGGCGCATTGTACTTGTAATTATCAATATAATTGCAAGCATGCTGCTGCGTGTTTGTTTGCCTTACGTGATCGCGAAAAGGAAAGCTTACCTTCTTTATCTGCCAATAAATTAGATAAAAGACTCGATAGCTGGTTGAAAAATTTGCGTGCTCAGGAAGCTGCAGTAGTGAAGGCATCCGAAATAACGCATCATTTAGTCTATCTCATTGAACTAAGGCTTGATGGACATGAACATCGGGTCGCAATTAAGTTAGCTTTAGCCAAGTTATTAAAACGCGGTGGTTACGGAAAAATGATCACGTTTAATAGCCTTTCTGATTCTAAAAAGCAACATTTTGTTGGTGATGATAATGATTTGGTGGCACTGCTGTTGTTTAAATGTGGTGTTTCTGGTTGGTTTGATACATTAATCATACGTAATAGCGAATTATTAGAGCGAATGATTGCAACTGGAAGAGCATTTTTTATACAAAACCAGCAGGAACCAATTCACTTAGATGAGCCAATACAAGGTACTTGTGAATGGGTGTTATCTCATAATGGCAGTCAAAACTTATTGTTAATGCATGAAGGGATGACGCTTGAGCCTTTGTTGTTGGATGACAGTTGGTATTTTAATCATTTAGAAAGCAAAATGGGTCGTTTAATTACTTCATATCCAATAAAACAACTGGGCTATCTATTGGAGGCACCTCCAATCCCAATGGGGCAGGCTGAGTTATTGGCACATAAAATGGCTAAAACATGCCCTGAGTTTCCTGTGCCGCAAGTTTTTAAACAACGAGAAGTTCGAAACGTGATGCCAGTACCGATAATCATTCTAGATGCAGTGAGTGAATTTGATGAAGAGGCCTCTTGGCTTTACGATGCCGAAGAAGAACTTCATGTTTTATTTACTGTACGTATTCTTTTTGACTATGCGGGTTTAATGATTGCAGGTTCTGATGAATGTGAAACGGTCGTTTGTCTGCAAGAAGAAGTTTTAATGGAATACGTGCGCCATAAGGATTTTGAAAAATCAAAATGGGATGAGGTACAGGAAATTCTGGAGTTAAGAGTACCAAGGGCATGGGAAAATGAGCAATGGGAAAAAGTAAAACATGCTGATTTTGTTTTAGAAAATATTAATGTCATAGCCGATTTAGAATTTCTTCATAATCAATTAATACCTGAATTAGACAGTCGTGGCTGGCGAGTTGAGCGGGTTAGTTCTTTGTATCAAGAAGTGATTAGCGCCGATGAAGTAGAGTGGTATTCGAATCTTTCTGAAAGTACAACTGATTTTTTCTCTTATCAATTAGGGATTTTGGTTGAAGGTAAGTCCGTTAGTATTGTTCCTTTGGTAGCAGATTTAATTCAACGTTACAGAGGTGATGACTTAGATAATCTCCCCGATACACAATTAGTCAAGTTGCCTTTGTATGATGGACGTGCTTTGCAGTTGGAAATGGGACGAATTAAACCATTAGTTCGATTATTGCTGCAGTTCGGTATGCGTCATGTGGATGAAAATCAACATCTGCAAATGAATAAATATCAAGTCATTTTAATGCGTGAGGCGGAGTTGGCTATTGCGGCAACTAAAACACGTTGGCAAGGTGCTGAAACGTTAAGAGAACAAATAAGGAAGCTTTCGCAATTAACTCATATTCCTGAAATACAAATGCCAACAGGCTTACAAGCTCAGTTGAGGGATTATCAACGTCATGGTTTGAATTGGCTGCAGTTTTTAAGAGTAAGTCATTTTAGTGGTATTTTGGCTGATGACATGGGCTTAGGTAAAACGGTACAGGCTTTAGCTCATTTACAGTGCGAAAAAGAACAAGGTCGTATTAAAGCCGCGAGTTTAATTGTTGCCCCAACCAGTCTTGTGGGGAATTGGCAAGCTGAAGCAAAACGCTTTACCCCTCAATTAAAGGTTTTAGTTTATCATGGTTCTGAGCGTCATCAGGATAATTTTGATGACTATGATCTCGTTGTTTCTACTTATGGATTAATTCATCGTGATAAAGACAAATTTATAACCTATCCTTTTTATTATTTGATTTTGGATGAAGCGCAATTTATTAAAAATGCGCGTACTAAGACAACACAAATTATTCAGCAATTACATGCAACCCATCGTTTATGTCTGACAGGTACGCCTTTGGAAAATCACTTAGGTGAGTTATGGTCTTTATTTCATTTCTTGATGCCAGGCTTATTAGGTGATGCAAAACAATTCAGACTCTGGTTCAGAACCCCTATTGAAAAATATGCCGATTTAAACAGACGAGATGTACTCATAAAAAGAGTGCAGCCTTTTATTTTAAGAAGAACAAAAAATCAGGTGGTCCGTGAATTACCACCCAAAACGGAAATGACACGCACGATAGAAATTATTGGTCCACAACGTGATCTGTATGAAGCGATTCGCATGAGTATGGAGAAAAAAGTTCGTGATGCTATTGCAAAGCAGGGGTTGGGTAAAAGTCATATTCTTCTTCTGGATGCACTACTGAAGCTGCGTCAAGTTTGTTGTGATCCCAGGCTTTTGTCTTTGCCTGAAGCATCAATGGCACATGGGACCTCGGCAAAGCTCGAAGCGTTAATGGATTTATTGGATAACTTGGTGGGCGAAGGACGGAGGGTTTTGGTTTTCTCACAATTTACTTCCATGTTGCAATTAATTGAAGAAGAATTGCGTGCAAGAAATTATGATTATTTAAAGTTAACCGGTCAAACAGTCCATCGACAAGCAATGGTCGAAAAATTTCAGGAAGGAAAAACTCCAGTTTTTCTTATTAGCTTGAAAGCAGGTGGTACTGGCCTTAATTTAACACGCGCTGACACAGTAATTCATTATGATCCTTGGTGGAATCCTGCAGTGGAGGATCAAGCAACTGATCGAAGTCATAGAATAGGTCAGGAGAACCCAGTCTTTGTCTATAAGCTAATTACTTTAGGTACAGTAGAGGAAGCTATTTTAGGGATGCAAGAGAAAAAGAGACAATTAGTTGAAGGAGTTTTATCTGCTGATCCCGCCAAAGCGATGACTTTAAGCGAGGAAGATATAGAGCAGTTTTTTATGCCGCTGTCGGTTTTGTAGTCTTGTAGATTTGTAGCCTGGGTGAAGGCGAAGCCGTAACCCGGGGACCAGACGCGAATGAACTTCTCAATCCCGGGTTACGGCTTCGCCTTCACCAAGGTTACACTTTACCCAGACAACAGTTCATTTATTAAATTTTATTGCATTAAAACTGGCATAGTTTTCAATCATGGCTTAAGCTATAAATGATTGTAAACATGGAGAAAATTATGAACTTATGGAAGCTCGCTTGTGGTTTTTTTGTTGCTGTTATTTATTTGCCTGCAGCATTAGCCGCATCTCAAGCACCAGTAGGTAACTGGGTCACAATTGATGATAAAACGGGTAAAAAAAGAGCTCTTGTCACCATTAGTGAATCTGGGGGAGAGTTAAGTGCGGTCATCGATAAGGTATTTCCACAACCTGGTGATACCGGAATTTGTGAGAAATGTCCAGGTGGTTTTAAAGGCAAGAAAATCCAAGGATTGCAATTTATGTGGGGATTAAAGAACGAGGGTGATAATGAATGGGGCGGCGGCTCTATTTTAGATCCTAAGTCAGGTAAAATCTATCGTGCAAAAATCACAGTCCAAGGGAATAAACTCTTAGTAAGAGGCTATGTGGGCATTTCTTTATTAGGTCGTACTCAAGTTTGGCAAAAACAATAAACATATCCTAATAATGCATCCCGAACAGCGCTTGTTCGGGGTGACTTCTTTTCAAAAGCACATTACAATATCCTGCTCCAAATTGTCATTGTGCCATTACCATGTATGATCTGCAAAATTCCAAAAAGACAGTTGATCCTTTGAAACGCCCACCTCATTCGGTGGAAGCGGAACAATCCATTATTGGTGGATTAATGCTGGATAATGAAGTTTGGGACAAAGTTAGCAATAAATTATGTGAAACAGATTTTTACCGCACTGAGCATCGAATTTTGTTTCGAGCAATTTCTAGTTTGGTAAAAAAAGATCAGCCATTTGATGTGGTGACTCTGCTTGACGCATTAAAGTCTCATAATGAATTGGATGACGCTGGTGGTGAGGCTTATCTATTTGAACTGGCTAATAATACTCCTAGTGTTGCTAACGTGTCTGCTTATGCTGATATCGTTCGTGAAAAATCGGTACAGAGACAGCTTATTCATGTAGCTACTGAAATCGCGGATTCAGCATATAACCCTGGAGGGAGGCAAGTTCCAGAGCTGCTTGATATGGCCGAAACCAAGGTTTTTGCAATAGGCGAGCAAACAGGTGGTGATGGTGGACCTGAAAATATAAAATCAATTTTGGTTCGTGCAGTAGAAAAAATTGATGCACTCTATCATAATGGCGATGCAATTACTGGACTTGCTACAGGCTTGTCTGATTTAGATGAAATGACTTCTGGATTACAGCCTTCCGATTTAGTTATTGTTGCGGGTCGTCCTTCCATGGGTAAAACAACATTAGTTATGAACATGGCAGAGCACGCCGCAATAAAATCTGGAAAACCTGTTCTTGTCTTTTCTATGGAAATGCCGGCAGATTCTTTGGCAATGAGGATGATGTCTTCTTTAGGACGTATTGATCAGCATAAGATTAGAACCGGTAAGCTAGATGATGACGATTGGCCTCGTGTCACTTCAGCAGTGCATATGCTTTCAGAGGCTCCTTTATTTATAGATGATACACCTGCTTTAAGTCCAGGTGAAATGCGTGCGCGCGCTAGAAGATTAGCAAAAGATCAAGGTAGTAACTTGGGACTAATTGTGGTGGATTATTTGCAATTAATGAAAGTCCCAGGATTTTCTGCAGATAATAGAACGGCAGAGATTTCTGAAATTTCTCGCAGCCTTAAGTCGCTTGCAAAAGAATTACAAGTGCCCGTCATTGCCTTATCCCAGTTGAACCGTAGCTTGGAGCAACGTTCAGATAAACGACCGGTTATGTCTGACTTACGCGAATCGGGTGCGATTGAGCAAGATGCCGATTTGATTTGTTTTATTTATAGGGATGAGGTTTATAATGAGGACAGTCCCGATAAAGGTACCGCAGAAATTATAGTTGCCAAGCAAAGAAACGGCCCTATTGGTAAAGTGCGTGTAGCCTTCATAGGTAAATACACTCGTTTTGAAGATTTAGCTTTTAATGGTTATCAAGGGGTAGACTAAGGTGTCCAGACCTACCAGACTGGTGATAGAGCCCAATGCTTTACACCATAATTTAGCACGAATAAGACGTTTTGCTCCTGGCAAAAAAATAATTGCTATGGTCAAGGCAAATGCCTATGGCTGTGGCGTGCATGTTGTAGCACCAATATTAGAGGGGCACGTAGATGCTTTTGGCGTGGCTTGTATTGAGGAGGCCCTAGTCCTTCGCAAAATAGGAATTCGGACTCATTGTATTCTTTTCCAAGGTATCTTTAGCCCTGATGAATTTAAGGTGGTAGCACAGCATCAATTTGGTTGTGTTATTCATCAACCTCATCAGGTTCAGTGGCTTTTAAATACTCCTCTCGATAACCCTATTAAATTATGGGTTAAAGTGAATACGGGTATGCATCGTTTGGGTTTTAAAACCCATGAGTTGCAAGGCGTGATGGATGCATTAAACACGTGTCCTTGGGTGGATAAAAATATTGGTTTAATGACTCACCTGGCTTGTGCTGATGAGCCCGAGCGTATAGAGAATTTTCAACAAATGGCTTTATTTGAGAGTATTTCTGTGACTGGATTTAGTCAACGAAGTATCGCTAATTCTGCCGCTATTATTTCTTTTCCTCAGACCCATGCTGATGTGGTCAGACCGGGGATTATGCTTTATGGTGTATCTCCTTTTGCTAATCAAACGGCGCACGATCTGGGTTTACTTCCTGTAATGCGTTTTGTTTCTGCAATCAGTGCTGTCCATTATAATCCACCCTTAGCTCAAGTTGGCTATAGTGGTATTTGGAAGAGTGAAAAACCTTCAATCATTGGTATTGTTGCTGCGGGTTATGGTGATGGTTATCCACGGCATATTGCAGCAAATACACCCATTTGGGTTCAGGGTAAAGAAGTTCCTATTGTAGGACGCGTTTCAATGGATATGCTTGCTGTGGATTTAACAAATCATCCAGAGGTTAAACCCGGAGCACCTGTTGAGCTTTGGGGTACGCATGTTTTAGTTGAGCGAATTGCACAAGCTGCAGGGACTTCAGGTTATGAGTTATTATGCCAGATTTCTGAGCGAGTACGTCACGATTAAGTTGAATGTAGTTTTGTAGCCCGGATTACCGCAGCGTAATCCGGGCTACAAAGTACCTAGGCTACGATATTTAGATTTTTCTTGGCTATGGATAATAACTGAACGTGATGCTAGAATTGAAACCGATTTTATAACCTTTAAATTGGGTGATATGTTATGAAAAAAATAGCTGTTGCATCATTGTCTTTATTATTGGTTGGTTGTGCACCAATGAATCATCAAGACGTAGGTACTCTCTCGGGCGGGGTTATTGGTGGATTAATTGGAAGCCAATTTGGTGGTGGCCCAGCAGCTAAATTGGCTGCAACAGCAGGTGGTGCTATTGCTGGTGCTTACCTGGGTGGGCAAATTGGTAAGTATATGGATAAGGTAGATAGAATGGAAATGCAACGTGCCTTAGAAACTGCACCCACTGGTAGAGCGGTACATTGGTCAAATCCAGACACTGGAAATAGTTATACAGTACAACCTACTCGTACTTATTATCGTGAACATTTACCTTGCCGTGAGTATTTCACTAAAGCAATCATTGATGGAAGACCACAAACAATTCGTGGTAGTGCATGCCGTCAGCCAGATGGTACTTGGCATGTTGTGAATTAAAAAATAATAAATTACATCTATGTAGCCTGGGTGAAGCGATAGCGTAACCCGGGTTGTCTTTATTATAAATTCCCCGGGTTCCGCTTCGCTGCACCCAGGCTACAATGCTACAAAATTAAATTTATTTAACTTCTTCATCTTTTTTCTTGTCACAGCATACGCATTTGCAGCAACTAAATAGATTGTACAACCAGGCAATAATAAAACCGGTGATGAAGGCATCGATGAAACCTATAATACCTCCCAATATACTTCCTTTAATCGAGGGAGCATATCCAAGATATAAAGAACCTACTGCAATTACAAACGCATGTCCATACGTATAAAAATAAGCGAGTAAACCCATCACCAAAATAGATACACCCCAAATAACTCCTAGTGAAAGACCTAGAGCCACAGGGCTTAATTTGCAACCTTTCATGTTATTTTCTCCTTTTATACTGTCTATAAATCGTAGCCTGGATGCAGCGAAGCGAAACCCAGGAATTCATTTATAAAACCCGGGTTTCGCTTCGCTGCCCCCAGGCTACAAAAGCTACAAAAGAGAAATGCAATTTAATTATCTTCTAAAAAAAGTATAGCCTACTGCGCTGAATTAATTAACAATTTTTCACAAATTGAAAAATATAAAGTTTCTAATAGATGTAACTCATTTAAGGAGACACATTCATTGACTTGATGAATGGTGGCATTAACCGGTCCAAGTTCTACTACTTCAACACCATAGGGCGCAATAAAGCGACCATCAGATGTTCCTCCACTTGTAGATAGTTCCGGTGAACTTTCTGTAAGTTCGATAATTGCTTCTTTGCAGCTGTCCAGGAGAGCGCCTTGAGCTGTCAAGAAAGGCTCACCACTAAGACGCCAGTTAATGATGGGGTTCAGGTCGTGCTCTTGAAAAGTAGTTGTAACTTTTTCTTTTAACACGTTATGGGTTTGTTCTGTTGAATATCTAAAATTTAAGTGTAAAACCAGTTCTCCAGGAATTATATTTGGAGCATGCCCCCCAGACTGAAGATGGGTAATTTGCATGGATGTTGGTGGAAAATGATGGTTACCTTGATCCCAGAGTGTTGTAGTCAGTTTTGCTAAGACGGGGCTAATTTTATGTATTGGATTATCTGCCAGGTGGGGATAAGCAACATGACCTTGTTTCCCATGTAAGGTAATTTTCGCGCTCAAGGAACCACGCCTGCCAATTTTAAGCACATCCCCTACTCGATGTGTACTTGAAGGTTCACCCACAATGCAATAATCAATGTGAATCCCTTCATTTTTTAAAAGCTGCATGACATAAGGCGTGCCCATATCATAGTCATCGCCTTCCTCTCCACTGGTAATAAGAAACCCTAATCTTCCTCCAAACTTGGGATAAGTCTTAACAAATCGTTGGGCCATAAGCAGCATACATGCAAGACTTCCTTTCATATCTGCAACACCACGCCCAAAAAGTATTCCGTTTTTATTTTCCAACACAAAGGGATTGGATAACCATTTTGCCGCATCACCAACAGGAACTACATCAGTATGACCCGCAAAGACAAGGAAAGGACCAGATTCCCCATAAGATGCGAAGAAATTGGAAACGGGGCCCTTATTCATACGTTGACACGTAAATCCTATTCGCTCCAAAAATTGGATCATAAACTCCTGGCAGCCTGCATCTTCAGGTGTAATGGATGGAAAGCTAACGAGTTTTAGCAAAAGTTCTTGTAAGTCATTGGAACAATGAGGTGCTACTGATTCTGTCATTCTATCCCGCTCTCAATAATTCATTAATACTTACTTTTGCTCTTGTCTTTTCATCAACCTGTTTCACGATGACGGCACAATACAAACTGTAGCTTTTATCTTCACTGGGTAAACTTCCTGCGACTACTACAGAACCAGCGGGAATACGACCGTAAGTAATTTCTCCAGTCAGACGGTTATATATTTTGGTGCTTTGCCCTAAATACACTCCCATGGATAAGACTGAATTTCGTTCAACAATCACTCCTTCAACTACTTCTGAACGAGCACCAATAAAGCAATTGTCTTCGATTATTGTAGGGTTAGCTTGCAATGGCTCTAGAACCCCACCTATACCTACTCCACCTGAAAGATGAACGTTTTTTCCAATTTGCGCACAGGAACCTACTGTTGCCCAAGTATCAACCATAACTCCTTCATCAATATATGCGCCCACATTAACATAAGATGGCATTAAAACGCAGTTTTTTGCAATGTATGCTCCTTTGCGGACCATGGCATGTGGTACTACTCTTACCCCAGTTTGTTTAAATTGTTCTTCAGTATAGTTATTGTATTTGAGGGGGACCTTGTCATAAAACTGACAAAAACCTGAATCAATGACTTGATTGGGATAAAGTCTAAAGGATAAAAGTACTGCTTTTTTTATCCATTGATGTACTACCCATTGTTCATTTATTTTTTCTGCGACACGGTATTGTCCACTATCGAGACAAGAAAGTACCTCATTCACTGCGGTGATGAGCTCAGAAGAAGCTGTATCAATGGATAGCGTTTGGCGTTGTTCAAAAGCTTGTTCAATTATAGGTTGTAAAGTTTGCATCTATTTTTCCCGTATCATTTTGTAGCCTGGGTGCAGCGCAGCGGAACCCGGGGAGTTTGTAAATCAGTTAAACCCGGGTTCCGCTGCGCTGCACCCAGGCTACACAATTGTGTCGAAGCTTAATATGCAAGTGCATATTGCAAATCAGCTTGTAAATCTTCTACATGCTCTATGCCTACAGAGAGTCGAATAAATCCATCTTCTATTCCTAGCGCTTTACGTTTTTCTGGGGGTATAGAAGCGTGGGTCATAATTGCCGGATGTTCAATTAAGCTTTCCACACCACCTAAACTTTCAGCCAAGGTAAATAATTCACAGCGAGCAAGAAAACGTTTGGCTGCATCAATGCCACCATCAATGACCATGGAAATCATACCGCCAAAACCATGCATTTGCTCTTTAGCCAAATCATGCTGAGGATGGCTTGCAAGACCAGGATAGATTACTTTTTTTACTTTAGATTGACTACTCAGCCAATTTGCCAGATGGTTCGCATTCTCGCAATGTCGTTCCATTCGCAACGATAGGGTTTTCAAGCTTCTTAAAACCAGAAAACTGTCAAAAGGACCTGCAACACCACCACAAGAGTTTTGCAGAAAAGCAATTTTGTCGGCTAGATTAGGATTATCCCCAACTACTGCAACGCCACTGACTACATCTGAATGACCATTGAGATATTTAGTTGCAGAGTGTAGTACTATGTCAAATCCAAGCTCGATAGGGCGTTGTATCCAAGGCGTTGCAAAAGTGTTGTCTGCAACTGCTATGAGATTATGCCGTTTAGCAATCTCAGCTATTTCACGTAAATTGGCTAGTTTTAACATGGGATTTGAAGGTGTTTCTACCCACAGCATGCGCGTTTTGGGAGTAATTGCGGCTTCTATATTGTGGGTATTAGACATATCTACAAAGGAAAAGGATAACCCAGACGTGCGGGTTTTAACTTTGTCAAATAAACGAAATGTGCCTCCATAAAGATCATCCATGGCGACAACATGGTCTCCTGCGTCTAATAAATCAACAATTGTGTTAATTGCAGCCATTCCAGATGCAAATGCAAAACCACGTTGGCCCGACTCCAAGCTGGCAATACACCCTTCATAAGCGTCTCGAGTAGGATTGTGTGTGCGTGAGTATTCGTAGCCCAGATGTTCACCTGGAGCAATTTGTTTGTAGGTTGATGTTGCATAAATAGGTGTCATGACCGCGCCAGTACTTGGGCATGGTTTTTGGCCTGCATGAATGGCTCGGGTTTCAAAGTGATTCTTCTTCATGGGACTATCCTTAAGGGCTGTATATTTATGGGAGAGTGATCTTTTCAGAGTGGTTTATGTAGGATATTCTAGTGGGGGTTCTATGTATAGGCAAGTTCTACTTTGCAGGTTGTAGCCAGGGTGCGGCGAAGTGCCCATACGGGTAAGTTGATACTTCAGGGGCGTTTTGATAATGAAATTTGATCTTCATGCTTTATTTTCAGCAAAATACGCACAATGGATTATTATTGCTTTTATTTCGCTTTTTTCCATATTGATTATTACCGAATATGCTTCTTTGATATTTTCTCCCATAAAGATACAAGCAGCACCTGAGACCACAAAAGAAATGCCGTTAATACCCCAAAAGAATTCCTTCGATGCTATTTTACATTCTTCTTTATTTGGTGTGTATGTTTCAAATAATTTATCCAGTATTAAAAAATCCATGTTGAATGTCACTTTAGTAGGGATTTTATTTACTCATAATCTAAATAATTCTCAAGTAATCATTCGTTCTGCTACCGGTGAGGAAAAAACTTATAAATTAGGTGATACTGTCCCCGGTGGTGCTGTGATCAAGCGCATTATGGCCTCAGGGATTTTGGTTGAACGCAATGGTACATTAGAGAGTTTAAGTTTACCTAAAAATGAATTAATCTTTGAACCAGTGGCTAAGCCTTTGAAAGGGGAATAAAAATTTTATGAGACGCTTATTTAATTTATTAATCGTTGTAATTTTTATTTCTATTCTGACTGCTTGCGCTACTCCTCGTGCAATGAGTTTGCGTGAGGGAATTGATAGTTTCAGGCTCGAAGATTACCGCAAGGCTTTTATTCGCTTAAAGCCAATTGCTCAAAAAGGCCAACCTGATGCCCAATATGCTGTGGGTTATATGTATTATTATGGCAAAGGAGTAGTCGAAGACCGAAAGAAAGCTTGGTTTTGGATTAATGCTGCAGCAAATCTAGGGCAACCTGATGCAAAAGAAGCAGTTCGAATATTGGCCAGTGGGGGCTCATTGAGTTAAAGTGTTCGGCTATTTGTAGCCTGGGTGCAGCGCAGCGTAACCGCGGATTGAGACGTTTATTCGTGTCCAGAATCCCGGGTTACGCTGCGCTGCACCCAGGCTACAAAACTACAAGACATAATTATATAGGTTTTTCAACAAGTACAGACTTGTGCCCTCATTATATCTCTTATGAGTTCTAAATAAACATGTTGTAATGGGAAGACAATATTTTGGTGGTTGGTTGTGCTAATCCTAAGGAGTTTATTTGTTCTTTTGCAAACCATTGCCCCTGTTTTTCAGCTAATTTATTACCTAGTGTTTTGGTTTTTATGCTGAGGGCATTGATTTCCAAATGAAAATGACTAAAGCGATGTTTAAAAGTAAGTAGTTGTTGTGGTGTTTCGCCAGATAAATCGTAGTTCAGGCGAATAAAATCAAGAGGGCAATCACCCTCATCCAAAGTGGGTAAACACCATAATCCCCCCCATAACCCTGTAGGGGGTCTTTTTTCCAAGTAGATGTGGCCTTGTGCATTGTATAAAACCAGAAATTGTTGGAATTCAATTGGTATGGGCTTTTTTATTTTTTTCGTGGGATATAGGTGTTGTTCTTGCCGTTTGAACGCCAAGCAACTATTCTGCACAGGACAATTAACGCAATTGGGATTTTTAGAGGTACAACACGTTGCCCCTAAATCCATGATTGCTTGGGTGTAATCGGCACAGTTTTCCTTTGGCATGCATGAGTTAGCTAATTCCCACAGTGTTTTTTTTACTTGAGCCTGTTCCGGATATCCTTTGATCCCGAAAAAACGAGTTAAAACGCGTTTTACATTACCATCAAGAATTGCGACAGGCTGATCGAAGGCTTGTGATACGATTGCCGCTGCAGTAGATAGGCCAATCCCAGGTAATTCTTTTAATAATTGATAGTCAGCAGGTAAAACACCGCCATGATGTTGCATCACTATTTTTGCTGTTTGATGAAGATTTCTGGCGCGGCTGTAATAACCAAGCCCTGACCATAAAGAAAGTACTTCATCTTCATCTGCTCGAGCCAAATCACTAAGGTTTGGAAATCGTTGCATAAAACGCTCAAAATAAGGAATAACCGTTTGTACCTGAGTTTGCTGAAGCATAATTTCAGAGATCCAGACTCTGTACGATGTGCGAACTAATTGCCATGGCAGATTGTGACGTCCATGAAGGACAAACCACTCGAGTAATGGTTGACTAAATTGCTTGTATAAATTTTGTTTATCCACGCCGTAATTCTTTGATGCATTATTGTTGGCGTACTGTAAAAAAAGTAATGGTCTAGGTCAATTGTTAAGAAAAAATTAAAATCGATTCGCGAAGTGACGATATATAGTCTATCGTTTTAAATAGGGGCCTGTTGTACTCAGGATGAGTAAAATCAAGCTGAATCATTTTGCTAAAGATTGTCGCGAATGCACTTAATGCATTGACGATGGGAGTTTTTTTAAGATTTTTTCAGAAAAAAAACTAAAGTAAAAGTCTTAAAAAGCTTGCAAGCCGGAAGCATTATAAGTGAACGCAGTAAATCTGTTGGTGAGGGATTTAGGTAAATCAAGGAGAGAGATATGCACCATAGCCAACACGAAATAGTAGTATTAAAACCTACGGCTGTTTTTTTATCATTTCTTACCTCACAATTGCCTGAGACCAAATTACCGGATCTGAGGTTATTACAAATTGATAACACTGCCTATGTCGTGCAAAAACAAAATTCAGATGATGCAACTCTAGATGAAATTGAAAAGTATTTTTCACGAATGTTTCGTCATGAAATTAGTCGATGGTTGGGAGACAAAGCGCGTAGTGCAATAGAAACCAATTTCCTTGATTTTCTTTGTTGTTTTAAATTTGAATTACACGATCATATTCTATTAATGGAGCCTTCAATAGAAGCAAGCCATCAATTATTGCTCATTAAACCTCGTCAGCCTTTACTTAATTGGATCAAGGAAAGCTTAGAGGGGCAGGATGATTTGGTGGACGTTATTGAAAAAGTAGAATTATCTCATTTAGAAGAAAATGCTACTGCTCTGGTTAAGAATTTTTCTAATTTGACCGAGATTAAACCTTATATCAAAGAAAATTATTTCTCAATCTTTGCAGGGGCTATGAGTCGGATGTCGAGTCAGCCTGAACAATGGCCATCAATCGATTCTTTTCAAGATTTTAATCAGTTTTTTGCTATTGAAATACATACTCAATTGATTCATTTGTCTTAATTCAAGGAGTTGACTATGGAGCCAGTCAGTATAGCGCTTATCTGTGCAGCAGCATTGGGAACTGTTGTGGTTTTGGCTGCATTTATCAGACAAATCCTGTTAAGTCGAGACAAACAATTAAATGATGATGCACAAACTAGAGCATTGTCTCACGAAGTCAAGGAGCTGGAGCAAATACGTGCACAAATGCAAAATGAGAAGCGCTTTGATTCTCATTATCAAGTTCTGGGGGCAAATAAAGATGCGATTAGGTACATCGATACAGAAATCGAAAAGATTTTAGCCAAAAAAACAGAGTTGATTGAACGTTATGCGAAGGATATTGTTAAAGAATCTGGTTCAATCGTCAGTGGAAAAGTTTCAGTTGACCGTAAAGCCGATTGTGATCAATTAAGAGAAGTAATTGATCAAAAAATTGCACTATATGATAACGAACTCAAGCAATTACAAGAAAGAAGGGCATCTCTTTGGGATGCGCATACTGATTTTCAAAGACTTCTTCTGAATCAGGAAAAGGCACGAAATGCTAGTTTGGATAGTGTCTACAAACAGCATTCTGCCCTTCTAGAAAAAGTATATCTCCGTCATATTGATGATACTGAAATTGTAGCGGTAAAAAGCATGGAGGCATCAACGATGACTTTTAAAGACATGTTTATGATACCAATACAATTTTTGATGCAATATTTTGGGGTATCAGTAACACCTGGGATTTCGCTAGTTCAAACACGTGTCGAGCATATTACACGTGCAGAGGTAGATAAAACACAACACGAAATCAATGATCCAGTACCTGAGAAACAAGAAAATGTAGAACATAAAGAGGATAAACAAGGGAAGCAGGATAAAGCCCACCAAGATAAAGCCCAGGACTCAGTTCAGAGTGAGGAAGAAGAAAAAGAGCAGGCAAAAGCAAATTCACTGACATTTGCTTGAAAATTATTCTTCTGAGTCATTTAGTGACATCTTTGTCAATATATATTACAATTCACTTGCATTTGGGGGAATGCAAGGTTTTGAGCTAATTGGTGGAGATCTATTGAATGGCAAGACATCGTTTTTTATGGTTTAGTACTTTTATGCTATGTTCTATTCTGGCTTTTCCAGGACATGGCGCTAATATAAATTCTCTTCTTCCTGATGAACAAAATACAGTGAAAGTTTTTCACGAGGCATCACCTAAGGTAGTTTATGTTCATAGGTTAGCAACAGTTAGAAATAGAGCTGCTGCACGTACGATGCAAGTACCCGATGGAGCGGGATCTGGGATTGTCTGGAATAATAGTGGGTATATTGTTACCAATTATCACGTCATCAAAGGAGCTGATAAGCTGGCTATTTCGTTGGGCAAATTGACTGTACCTGCTAAGGTAGTAGGTGCAGAGCCTCGTAAAGACATCGCTGTATTAAAAATCGAATCACCACAAGCTTTAGCTTTACTAAAAGGGTTTAAGCCATTTGAAGTAGTACATCTTAATGACCTCATGGTTGGACAAAAAGCGATTGCGATTGGTAATCCTTTTGGTCTTGATCATAGTTTATCTAAAGGTGTTATTTCTGCTTTGGGTAGAAAAGTTCCAGGAATTGGTGGGGTTTCAATTCACAATATGATCCAAACAGATACACCAATTAATCCAGGTAATTCAGGCGGTCCTTTATTGAATAGTGCTGGACAATTAATTGGTATGAATTCCATGATTTTTTCCCATTCAGGCTCGTCTGCGGGGATTGGTTTTGCTGTTCCTGCTGATGATATTGATCGAGTAGTGACACAAATTATTAAAAATGGCCGGGTTGTACTGTCTGGTATAGGCATTCAAAGTGTTCAACCTAAGATTGCTCGCCAATTAGGTATACGTAAAGGAATATTAATCGCCGATATTCTCCCTAATACACCGGCTCATAAAGCTCATTTGCGAGCTACTCACAAAGATGCTTGGGGACGTATCACATTAGGTGATATTATTGTAGCGCTTAATGGTCATGCAGTTCCTAACTATGATGTTTTGTATAATATGCTTACTGAAATAAAAGTAGGGGAACAAGTAACTGTTTCCATCCAGCGTGGTAACAAACAAATGGATGTAAAAATGAGAACAATCGATATAGCTGGTCTTTAGGGGCTACTGAAAATTTTCTCTACTAATCCGCTACAGCCTGGGTTGTAGTTTTAACGTCACCCAGGCTCCAAATTATAAGCAGTTAAATTCCAAGTCGCACAATTATCTGCTAAGGAGAATAAGGATGTTACTTAATAAAGAGGACTCACTCTTATTATTGGTTGATGTACAAGAAAAATTAACACCGGCTGTATTAAATAGTGAAGTATTTATCGAGCGATGTGAATGGCTTTTAAAATTGGCCAAACGCATGAACGTCCCAATCCTGGTGAGCGAGCAATATCCGCAAGGTCTTGGTTCAACATTAAAACAGTTTCAAGAGTATTTTGATCAGCAAGAGTGTGTTGATAAAGTATATTTTTCCTGCATGGGTGAACAAAAATATATTGAACGACTCAAGCAGTTACACAAAAAACAATTAATCCTTATTGGCATTGAGACACATGTTTGTGTTTTACAAACTGCATTAGAAATGAGGAAAGCAGGATTTGATGTTTTTGTTGTTGCTGATGCTGTAAGCTGCCGTGGTGAACAAAATATGAAATACGGACTGAAGCGAATGAAACAAGAAGGGGTTCATTTAATTACCTCTGAAATGGTATTTTTTGAATGGTTAAGAAAGGCAGGAACTCCTGAATTCAAACAATTAAGCAAGGAGTTTTTTTAGGGTCTGTTTCAATTTCTACTATCTTGGCCAAACTGGCCTGATTTTCTGCGTTCCGATGCGCACATACTGCGTGTATGCTGCGCTTCGGTACTCGATAATCAGGGCATTTTGACTCAAGCTGTAGCCTGGGTGCAGCGCAGCGGAACCCGGGAAATTTTTAAGTTCAGTTAAACCCGGGTTTCGCTGCGCTGCACCCAGGCTACAATCATGGAGAGTATAGTGAATTTTACGAATCAAATTGCATTAATTACCGGCGGTGCTTCAGGGATGGGAAAAGCATGTGTTCAATACTTACAGAAGCGCGGAATGCGAGTTGTAGCATGGGATAAACAGGACGACAATCAAAATGAAGCCGATTTATTTATCAATTGTGATGTAACTAGTGATGAATCGGTAGAAAAAGCGATGCAGCAAACTATAGAACAATTGGGAACCCCAAGAGTTTGTATTAATTGTGCTGGAATTGCTCCTGCAAAGCGTATTGTTGGAAAAGAGGGCGCTATGCCCTTGGCTGCCTTTAAACAAGTTATTGATATAAATCTTATTGGTACGTTCAATGTCATGCGAGTTGCAGCCCATGCGATGACCCGCTTAGAGATGGAAAGTCATTCACAAGAGCGGGGCGTTATTATAAATACTGCCTCAATCGCTGCATTTGAAGGACAAATTGGGCAAGCAGCATATAGTGCGTCTAAAGGGGGGGTAGTTGCTATGACTCTTCCTGCAGCACGTGAGTTCGCTCAGTTTGCTATTCGTGTAAATACAATTGCACCTGGATTAATTGCCACTCCAATGTTACTGAATATGCCTCAAGCAGTCCAAGATAATTTAGTGACGACCATGACTTTCCCCAAGCGTTTTGGAAGACCCGATGAGTTTGCTTCATTAGTTGCCCATATTATTGAAAACGGGATGATAAATGGGGAAGTAATCCGTTTGGATGGCGCGCTGCGCATGCAATAACATCTATAATGCATACTCTTCTGTTTTTAGTTGTAGCCTGGGTGAAGGCAAAGCCGTAACCCGGGGTGTATGCCCTCAAACCCGGGTTACGGCTTTGCCTTCACCCAGGCTACGAATCCGACTCTATCCTGTATGAATTATTCAAAGTTAGGTGTATAAGAACGCTTTTGATATGAGGCGTTGTCACCGTCTTGAGTTTCAGAATCCATGCTGCTACTGAACATTTTTAGTTTGGTATTTGAGTAGCTATGTTCACTTCCGATTGGAAATGGGAGTGATTCTGGAGTAAAAATTACTTCTTGATTAGATTGTGAATCATAGGCTGTTTCAAAAAAGGCACTTTCATCCTTGTCATCCCCTGCATCCAGAGCATCTTCGTAATAAGGATTAATTTCATTCGTATCAACTAAAACAACTTGTTGGGGAAAGGTACCCTCAGGTCCTTGGTGCCAACCCATAACAATTTTTTGTTTTCCTGCCTCAACAAGTCCATTTTCTTCGCCTAAATCAACCCAGCGATGTCCCAAATGATCGACAACTAAATAAGATTTATAAGCGGCTACTTCAGTATAGACACCTTCTTCAGCCAGTTTGAGTTGTAGATCCGCAATAAATTCTTTCATTTCTCCCAAATGGCATGCGATGAGAGTAATTCGTTTAGCAGCTTTCAATGAACAATCATCGACTAGGCGCTCTACGAGCATATCAACGTCACAACTGGAAAATTTTTGTTTCTTTTTCTCGCCGTGGCCAACCAAATAGAGGCGGGATTGCGAAGTTAATTGACTGAGATCAGGATAACTTTCAAGACGAGAGGAGTAAATTAATCGATTTTCTTCTTTAAAATGGATTGATAACAAGTTCTTAGCATTTTCCTTAATGGCATCATCCTTTCGTGTTTTATCAGAGTAAAATTCAACAACAACGGTTCGGTCATATTTTTTTGAAAAGAATTTCATACAGCATAAAAATTAAAAAATTTTAACTATTATACATATTTTTATTTAATTGCGTTAAATTAAATCAAAAGAATATGTCACCTTCTCCCCTTGGGGGAGAAGGGAAACCTTTAATATAAAATAAGCTTTTTATTTCACTCAGAGTGTAGATCTTCTCTATTTCTAGGCTTCTTGATGATGTGTATTTTCTTGAGATGATTGTATATTTCCGTTGGAAGTATAAACACTGATTGCATCGGTTTTATTTCCTGACAGAGTATTGACAATTTCTTGACGGATGTAAAGATTATTGGCAATTATTTGTCCATTAACTGCGTTTAACTCACGGCAACGAGCTAAAGTTTCAGCAAGTTTTGTATTTAATTGATTAATTAGAGTCGCTTCATCAATACTACAGTCTTTAAGAAATTCTGATAAAGCAAGACTTATGGTTTCATTGGGATTATTATGATTAATAAGTTGCATGCGCTGTCTGGCGCTTTCTTCCAGTTTATCCGATAATTCCTGTTTTTTATTTGCGAACTCTTCAAGCTTATTAAATTGACGAGATGATAATATTTCCTTTTCTTCAGCCAACAAGGAATTAAGTGACTCTATCCAGTTAATTTCCTGTTCCAAATGGTTACGCAAAATGCTTATCTTATTCTCCATATAATTGCCCTTAGAAATTATGCAGGTTCTACATTTAACATTTTCATGGCAATTTTGTCACTATCAATTTGATAGTTTCCAAGTGCAATTTCAGATTTGAAATATAAAACACGAGCCTCATTGACTTCAGAAACTTCTTTAAGGGAGTTTTTTATTGCTTCTAATTGTTTGGAGGTATCACTTATGCTGACAAGTGATGATGGGTCCTCGATTAAACTTTTGATTTTGTCTTGATGTCTCGTTTTTAAACGATTGTCCGTATCTATAGTTTTTACAGGAACTGCATCACTGATTTGATTAAACATAATTTATCCTCAATAACGTTCGACTTCTATATGTATCGGCTCTTTTTTAAAAATCTTTAGTAAATTTTTAATTTGCAGCTGTTTTCATTTCTACTAACTTGGCCAACTTGGCCTGATTTTCTGTATCCTGACGATTACAGATCCACCTGCCATCCCAGCTGACTCAGGATGACGTGAGTTACCTTAATTAATATTAATTAAATAATAACATTTACTTTCTTTGCAGCACTAACCTGAGCTTCAATAATTTTTTTGGAAGATAAGTTGCGTACTTTAATGGTTTCACCCAAGGAGCCTTCTTCCATAGCAACCCCCTCCATACTTACAGTTAAATTGTTATCATTGAGAACAATGGAAACGCGTTCTCCTTTATTTATTAATTTCGCTGCTTCAATATTATGTGGATTAAGCGGGCTATTTGGTGGAATATTTTTTTTGCAAATTTGCCCTATTAATAGATCTTTTTCAGTAAAATATCCAGAATTTAATTTTTGTACATCCATTTCTGTTTGGTAGATATCATCCTGGGTAAGCCGGGATCCTTTGAGAAGAGCACGTTTTGCTACGTATATTGTTTTTAATACGGTTATTTTAACAGGGACATATAAGGACCAGTGATTGTCATTTTCCTGACATTTAATGCCCATAGTACTCGCGTTTAATATTGGAGACTGGTAAGGATTAAAAACAACCAATTTATCTTCAGCACATGCCTTGAGGTTTAATCGGGAATCAATTTTATCTGCGATTACCTGAATTTTCCCCTCTTTATATGAAGAAAGCTCACCTCGTATATGTTGTTCTATTTTATTTGTCAGTATCTCATGCGACTGTATTGCATCAGAATGCGATACAGCGCTTGCAAAAAATAGTAAAACACTTAGTATGCACTTTTTCACAAATAATCCCTCTTTGAGTAACTTGTTGTAATTAGCAAATATTATGCCAATTTTCAGGAGTATTACATGATGATTCGTTTTGGTATTTATGCAATGGTTGTATTGATTTTCCAATCACCGGTTTATGCAGAAACTCATCGTCCTCAAGAATTTTTGAAATCTATTAGTGGCACCAAAAATGAAGGGGAACAAATTTATAATCATTTTTGTGTGAATTGCCATGCAAGTAAGCCATTAATTTCCTTAGGTGCACCAAGAGTTGGGGATGAAGCGGATTGGAAGGGGCGTTTAAAACAAGGAATGAAAGTGCTTTTTGAACATACTGATGAGGGTTTAAACGCAATGCCACCAAGGGGTGGATGCTTCGAATGTACCGATAAACAGTTAATGCGCGCTATTCTATATATGCTCCCAAAACATCCAAAAAAGTAATCATTAAATAACCTTTGAGTTCATAAAAAAACCACAGTGTAAAAAAAATTTATAAAAAACCCTAAACCTATTTTTAAATCTCCCGATAAATAAGAAAAAAAGAGGGAGAAATAAAGTGAAAAAATATCTAGTGTTAGTTCCAGTATGTGCTTTAGCTACATCCTGTGCTTCCATGGATAGATCAGTCCCTATAGTTGATGATGCGGGGTACACACATTATACAATGAGCATGGCGTCTGATCATAAAGGATCAAATTACTTTCCCAAGAAGAGAGCTGCAACTGGGAAAAAAGTAATTGTATTTGATCCCAAAGCAACTGCATGGGCGGCATACGATAGAGATGGTAATAGGGTCAACACAGGTAGTGCCTCTGGGGGTAAAGATTTCTGCGAGGACGCAGGTAAACCATGTCGTACGGTTACCGGAACATTTAGCATTTACTCCAAAAAAGGAGAAGATTGTACCTCCAGTATTTATCCATTAGAAACACATGGTGGAGCAAGAATGCCGTACTGCATGCATTTCCATGGAGGTTATTCCATCCATGCGGCATATGAAGTACCAAATTACAATGCAAGCCATGGTTGTATCCGGGTTTTACCCAGTGCAGCAAAATGGTTAAATGAAGATTTTGCAGATATTGGTACTACAGTGATTGTTAAACCGTACTAATCAATTTGATATCAGAAGCGTCTTATTTCTGATGTTAAGTTTACATGAATAAACATGGTAATCTCCACTACTGCCCTGCTTATGCAGGGCTTTTTTCATATAACACCTTGCTAATACGAGAATCGCAATTTACTATCGTGCTTTTAAAAGTGGATACACGTTATGATTCTTTGCATTGATGTTGGAAATTCTCATATCTACGGTGGCGTCTTTGATGGAGAAGAGATAAAGCTTCGTTTTCGCCATACGTCCAAAGTAACTACATCGGATGAATTAGGGATCTTTTTAAAAAGTGTTTTGCGAGAAAATAATTGCTCTCCGGAAGCAATTAAACAAATTGGCATCTGCTCCGTAGTTCCTCAAGTTGACTATTCACTACGTGCCGCATGTGTTAAATATTTTTCTTTAGAACCGTTCTTGTTGCAAGCAGGCGTTAAAACGGGGCTGAATATTAAATATCGTAACCCCATAGAAGTCGGTGCTGACAGGATTGCAAATGCGATTGCAGCCACTCATAGCTACCCAAATCAAAATGTGATTGTGATTGATTTTGGTACTGCGACTACTTTTTGTGTTATTAGTGCTCAGAAAGCATATGTGGGGGGAGCTATTTTGCCAGGAGTTAGACTCTCAGTAGATGCTTTATCAAAAAATACAGCGAAATTACCTGCTGTAGAAATAATAAAAATTGAAAATGCAGTTGGACGCTCAACGATAGAAAGTATTCAGTCGGGAGTTTTTTATGGCGCTATTGGTGCGTGCCGCGAATTGATTCAACGTCTGCAGCAGGAGGCCTTTGGGACAGAGAAGACTCTAGTATTAGCAACGGGAGGTTTTGCTTCCCTATTTGAAAAACAAGCATTGTATGATCATCTAGTTCCTGATTTGGTTTTGCAAGGAATAAGATTGGCCGCTTTGATGAATAATTGATTTTAACTACTTATAGCAATCAGTAAGCTTTTCTTATCGACGTTTCTAAGTATTGAGCGCTTTTCCCGGTATAGAAACTGACCTTCTCGGGCATAGGGGTTAATTTAAAGTTAATCTTGAGCAATACAAAGTATCTCAATATATCTTATATTATCCGCACTACAGATACCTGGAAGTAAGGGAGGTATCTGTAGCTCAGCGAAGGCCAAAATTTTTAGTCTAATTTTTACTGTACTAATCCCCATGTTTTTCTCACGAATAGTGTCACTTCCATCTAAAAATGATCATAATTTTTATATAAAGAGCTGTTTTTAATCATTTATTCCCTAAACACTAAATAAATTAATTAAAAAGTGGGTTTTTATCTTGACGCATGGAGAAATGTGTTTCTATAGTGTATAAAAGTGGGGTAAAATAATAAAAAAGTGGAGAATTGTGGGAGAAAAAAACTTCCACATAAAAGAAAGCCATGTTTCGTGGAATAAATGCAATCACCATTGATACTAAAGGGCGCTTAGCTATCCCGACGCGTTATCGTTCCGCGCTGGGTGCTGAAGAAAAAACGCCTTTGGTAGTGACAATTGATACCGAGGAAACATGTTTGTTGCTCTACACAGCGGCCCAATGGCAAATAATTGAAGATAATTTGCAAAAATTACCCAGTTTTAATGCAGCGGCACGAAGAATTCAGCGTTTATTGATTGGTCATGCGACTGATGTCGAGCTCGATGCGAATGGACGGGTGTTGTTACCTACAGTTTTAAGAAATTATGCACAGTTGGAAAAAGATGTAGTGATGATAGGCCAAGGAAATAAATTTGAAGTATGGGATAAGGATCTTTGGGAAACCCGACGTGAGCAATGGTTGGCTGAGGAAAGCTCCGGAACTAGTGGGTTACCTGATGAAATGAAAACGTTTTCTTTGTAATGGAAACAAAAATGGCAATGCATCAATCAGTATTACTTCATGAATCTATAGACGGTTTGGCCATTAAAAGTGGTGGGACTTATTTTGATGGTACGTTCGGTCGAGGTGGTCATAGCAGAGAAATTCTAAGTCACCTAAATGATCAAGGTCGTTTATATGCCATAGATAAAGATTTAGATGCAATTGTGTATGCCACAGAACATTTCAGCCAAGACAAACGGTTCCATATATTTCAAGGGTCGTTTGCTCGAATTCAGGAATTTGCTACTGAAGCAGGTGTGTTGGGGAAAGTAGATGGCATTTTGTTGGACTTAGGTGTGTCTTCGCCGCAGCTGGATAATCCTGAAAGAGGGTTTAGTTTTATGCAGCAAGGCCCATTAGATATGCGTATGGATTTATCTCAACCCATGAGTGCTGCTCGATTTGTTAATGAGGCAGAAGCAGAAGAAATGGCTTCTGTTTTCAGGTTGTACGGAGAAGAGCGTTTTGCAGGTCGTATTGCAAAAGCAATTGTTGCTGCTCGAACCGTTGCTCCCATTACTACAACCTTGCAACTGGCGGAAATTGTAAAGGAAGCAAATCCAAAATGGGAAAAGCACAAGCATCCTGCAACGCGAGTGTTCCAGGCGATACGAATTCATATCAATCAAGAGTTAAATGATTTAAAGAGCTGTTTGGAGCAGTGCATCAAGGTTTTGGCGCCTAAAGGGAGATTGGTAGTGATTAGTTTTCATTCTCTTGAAGATCGCATAGTCAAACAATTTATGCGTGATAAAGAACAAGGGGCTAAGCCACCTCCGGAGGTGCCCATTCGTCATGAAGAATTAACGACAAATTTTAAAAGAATAGGTAAGGCGATTATGCCAAAAGATAGTGAAGTAAAAGAGAACGTCAGGGCTCGAAGTGCTGTACTCAGAATAGGGGAGAAATTAGCATGAACGCTGCAGCGAGAGTAATCAATCAAGGGACTTTATTTAATGGTCAACTGGCAGATATGCATATGTCAAAATCATTATACATGCTGATTATATTATTAGTTGCTGTATTAGTGAGTGCTTTGGCTGTGGTATACAGTACCAATTCATATCGAGTAACTTTAAACAAGGTGGAACAACAAGAACAGCTAACACATTATTTGCAGTTGCAATGGGGCCAGTTACTCCTCGAACAAGCAAGCTTGGCTACCCCGGCACGAGTTGAAGAATTGGCTACCGAAAAATTACAAATGATTTTACCAACATCTAAAAATACTTATTGGTTACAAGCACAGCAGTAGAAGTTTTTGTTTTAAACGAGTACCATTGCCGTTTAGTTTGAATAACGTAGTCTGGGTGGTGGCAAAGCCTAACTCGGGAATTCTAATGCAATAAAAAACGTAACCGTTCAGGAGGAATGCTTGAACCTTGGGGAACGGTTGGATTTGAGTGCAGGTTGCGAAAATAATGCTGGGGAAACGCATACATCAGTATGTAAGGTTTACGAAGTATTTTTTTCGTGCAAGATTCGCCAAATACAGCCGGTCAGTGAATAGGGCGTGAACGCTTACCTTTGCCTCACCCTGGCTACAGATGGATAAGTATCCATGAAAAACTCAACTCATTTAAATAGACTTATTATCGTATCTTCCTTTTTTTCTCTGCTTTTGCTTGTTTTGATTTGGCGTATGGTTGATTTAACGGTACTTCATCGACAATTTCTACAGGGTCAAGGTAATGCGCGTAGCTTACGTGCTGTAGATATTCCTGCGCATAGAGGAATGATCATGGACAGGAATGGTACGCCATTAGCAATTAGCACCCCTGTGGAGTCTGTTTGGGTGAACCCTAAAGAATTTTCACCCGATAAAGAACAATTTATGGCTTTGGCTGAATACCTGAGTTTGACTCCCAAACAATTAAGTAGAAAAATAGTTGACGCGGAAAATAAAGAATTAGAATTTCTCTATTTACAAAGGCAATTACCTCCTCCTTTAGCTAAAAAAATAAAGTCATTAAAAATTCCGGGTGTTAATTTTCAAAAAGAATTCAAACGTTATTATCCTGATTCAGACAGTATTTCCCAGTTAGTTGGATTTACAAATGTGGATGATCAAGGTTTGGAGGGAATAGAGCTTGCGTATCAAGATTGGCTAAAAGGTGTTGTTGGCAAGAAAAGAGTAATTAAAGATCGTTTAGGAAGAATTATTGAAGAGTTAGGTGTAATCAAACAACCACGTCCTGGACGTGACATGGCATTAAGCATTGATCGACGCTTACAATATTTAGCTTATAGTGAATTAAACAAAACGGTTGAAGAGTTTGCCGCAAAATCAGGTTCTGTAGTTGTCGTTGATACAGAAAATGGTGAGATTTTAGCAATGGCTAATGTTCCTTCTTATAACCCCAATTCGCGAGGACGTTACGATAAAGATACTTATAGGAATAGAGCGGTCACCGATACATTTGAACCTGGCTCTGTTATTAAGACATTTAGTATCGCCAGTGCTTTGGAAACGGGTCTATTTTCACCGACAACAATCATTGATACGAATCCAAGTTGGATGATTGTTCACGGCCATACTGTTCGAGATATTCATAATTATGGTGTCCTGGATGTAACCGGTATATTGCAGCACTCGAGCAATGTTGGGGTTACGAAAATGGTTTTAGCAAGTCCCCCAGAACAATTAATTGGCTTGCTGCAACGCTGTGGTTTTGGACAAAGAACTGAAAGTACTTATCCTGGAGAAAGTGAAGGGGAAATAGTTAATGTTAAAGATGCTAATCCTTTTGTATTGGCCACTTTGAGTTTTGGTTATGGATTATCAGTCACGGCTTTGCAATTGGCTAAGGCCAATATGGTTTTTGCAAATCAAGGAAAATTGATTCCAGTAACCTTATTGCATAATGACCCACCAACTCCTGGTGTGCAGGTAATGAAACCCGAGACAGCACATCAGGTTCTTTCCATGATGGAAGCTGTTTTGGGTAAAGATGGCACTGGAAAAGCAGCAAGAGTACCTGGTTATCGAGTAGCTGGAAAAACAGGGACTGCACGTATTGCAGGAAAAGGTGGTTACAAAGACAGAAGATATACTGCAAGTTTTATTGGAATTGCACCGGTTTCAAAACCAAAATTTGTTGTAGTTGTAATCATTCATGAACCTTCTCGTAAGGGTTATTACGCTGCGGCAGTTGCTGCTCCATTGTTTGCAAAAGTGATGTCGGGAGCCTTGCGATTATTTAACGTGCCTACTGATGAGTTGGTAGGATAATTCAGCCATAAATTTAAAAGTTTTGTAATTTAGCTAAATTGTAGCCTGGGTGAAGCGAAGCGTAACCCGGGTTCGGAATGAATGCATTCCCTGGTTACGCTTCGCTTCACCCAGGCTACATAAAAACTTATTAGGAACTTAGTGATGAAACTCTCACAATTATTAAAACCATGGATGCATCACATAAAATCGGATTGTACGATTAACGGTTTAGAAAATGACAGCCGTCGTATCCAGCCAGGAGATTTATTTATAGCATACGCCGGTGCTGCAGCAGATGGCCGCTTATTTATAGATAAAGCAGTGTCCTCGGGAGCCGTTGCGGTTGCTTATGATCCTTCGCATTTTCCTCAGGACTGCATATTACCTGAGACAATACCCTGTGTTCCTGTTCCCGAACTAGCAACACAACTCGCAGTGATTGCGAAACAGTTTTATGAGGATCCAGGTCATTACTTGACGCTTACTGGCGTGACGGGAACTAACGGTAAAACAACGATTGCTTATCAATTAGCTCAGGCCCATCATTTACTGGGGCAAGGAGCGGCATATATTGGCACTATTGGCCAAGGTAATGTTAATGAACTCCAACTTTTAGATAACACAACTCCCGATTCGCTTTGTTTGCAAAAATTATTACATCAATACAAAAATCAAGGGATAAGACAAGTATGTATGGAAGTATCTTCTCATGCATTGGCACAGCATCGGGTCGATGAGGTTGAATTCAAACAGGCTATATTTACTAACCTTACGCTTGATCATTTGGATTATCATTTGAGTATGGAAAATTACGCAGCGGCAAAAGCAATGTTATTTGCTAGGGAGTCATTGCAATGGGCAATAATTAATAAAGATGATGCGTATCAAGAAAGGATGACAGCGGTGGTTAAATCGCATGTTAAAAAACTAACTTATGGGGTATATCAAGAGTGTGATGTAAAAGCTGTAAACTGGTCTATGGATATCAATGGTACAGAAGTTGAAGTGCACTCTCCTTGGGGACAGCATCAATTAAGGATAAAAGCTCTAGGGCAATTTAATATTTATAATAGCCTGGCGATATTGAGTAGCTTATTGGCTTCTGGTTATGAACCAGCACAGATCATTGAAGTAATGGCACAATTAAAAGCTGCTCCAGGACGCATGGAGATTGTCGCCAATTCACCCTATGTTCTTGTGGATTACGCTCATACTCCTGATGCGTTGGAGAATGCTTTAACTACCTTAAATCAACTAAAAAAGGGACGTTTGTGGGTAGTATTTGGCTGTGGTGGAGATAGGGATAAAACTAAAAGGCCAGTGATGGGAAGTGTTGCCAGTAAACTTGCTGATCAAATTGTAATTACCAGCGATAACCCACGTACCGAAGATCCACAAGAGATTGTTAATGAGATAGCACATGGTATTTCAAAGCCATCCAATAATGTCATTCAACTCATTAATCGTGAAGAGGCAATTGCATATGCCTTAAGTGAAGCAGATGAACATGATGTCATTTTGATTGCAGGAAAAGGGCATGAGGCTTATCAACAAATTGGTACGATAAAACACGCTTTTTCTGATCAGGATGTAGTGAAAAAATTAATCAATAAATGATATGAAGTGTAGCCCGGGTGTAGCGTAGCGGAACCCGGGGATAAGAAATTCCGAAATCCTGGGTTCCGCTACGCTTTACCCAGGCTACAAAGTGTTTTATTTGTGTATGTAATGTTTGAACTTCATAGGTGACAGATCTACATAATCTTTGATTGCAATTGCAAAAAGATTGGGATCACCTGTTTCGTAGAAGCAAACTAACTCACCGTTTTTCCCATGCTCAGGAATTCCTTGGGCAGTCAAGTCAGCTAAAATATCATTTGTTATTTCGATGGTGTCTTCTTCAGACTCAGCTTCTACGGGGCCAATAGCAAATCCCCAGCTTGAAGAGGTGTTGTAATTATTGATCGAATAACCAATATAATAATTATAACCCAGCTGAGAAGCCATTTCGATTCCTACTGACTGAATGTCATTCAGTTTAGGGCAAACTGACTCATCTGCAAAAGCAGATCCTGTAAGGACTAAAGCAGCTGCTAAAGTAGTTGCTCTTAAAGACATATTATCACTCCTTGTTAAATCAATTATTCCAAATTAATCTAGGTTGAATTTGCGTATTCAACCTAGAGAAGTACATAGTTTTGTGTTGTTACCTGTGAGCTTTTTGCAAGTATTGTTTTAACTTCATTGGACTAATTGCATAATCTCTAACAGCAATAGAATAAATATAAGGATTACCCGTATCATACAAACAAACTAATACGTTTTGATCGAGTTCCAAAGGAAATCCAGGAGTGGTCATGTTATTTAAAATTTGATTTGAAGCATCTAATGCATCTTCATCTGAATCCGCTTGAACTGGTCCGATGGCAAAACCCCAGTTAGCATCAGAACCGAAGGTACTGATTGAATAACCGACGTAATAGTCATTACCAATGAGATCAGCCATTGAGATCCCTTCTGCTTGAAGAGCACTCAGATCTGGGCAACCCGCATCAATTGCAAAAGCAGAACCAGCAAGAACTAATGCTGCTGCAAAAGTAGATAATTTTACTCCTAAAGACATAACACATACTCCTTTGTTTTTTTAAAAATCGAAAAAAGAGTATCATTTGATTTCCTAATTTACAATGGACAGTTTTAGATTTATTCGTGCACATAAAGTAAATAATTAGGATATTAATTGCCTTATTTTTTACTTTCCAAGCAATAACTTAGTGTTGTTGCTCAGAGTTGAGCTAGTAGGATATCGAGAAAAATCATGGCGTATTTGATGTTGTTGACGCAAATTTAGGAAAGCAGCTTTTTTATCCAAAGCCTGTTTCAAGAATATTGTTTCTTCAAGAGGATTATAAATGTTTAATATCGATTCGTACCATAATTCATCTTGTCCCACGTTCAAGCTCTCAGGCAACTGAGGTGCGGCAAATTGTGGGAGAGGTAAGCCTGCAATTTTATGTAATGCGGCGCTGACCATAGCGACGGCAGCGTATTTTGCTTCGAGACTATGACCTGCGATATGGGGGGTGCATATTGTGGATTTATCAATAATGCGTTTGTCGATGTTAGGTTCATTGAGGTATACATCAGTACAATAGATTAGGGGTTTTGAGGTATGAAGAAGTTCTTCTTCATTGACAATTCCCCCGCGTGCGGGATTGATAATGACGCAACCTGGTTTTAACTGGTTAAAAAAATTCTGATGAATTAAATTGTCGCTAGGATAGGGTTGAGTATTATGCAATTCAGCATGGATGCATAGGAGGTCAACTTGATGTAGTTCTTCTAAACTGCAACTATGAAAAGTTTCACGTACTGCTTTGGGCGGGTCATAAGTACGAATTTGAAAACCAGCTGCTTGCAAACGAACAGCGACCTGCGTTCCCACTTTTCCCAAACCAATAATACCGGCAATATCTCCACGTATAAGACGTTGTTGTTCCAGCACAGCAAGACATGCAACGACATAATCAGCAACCGCTCGTGCATTAGAACCTTTCGCATCGATTATTTGAATGTTCTGGGAATTAAGCCAAAGATGATCTAAATGGTCAGTACCGCTACTCGCTGTAGCAACATATCGCAAAGAATGATTTTTTAATAAAGATTGATTTACTTTGAGCGCAGCGCGACATAGGAGAATATCTTGTCCAAGAAGTAATTGCTTAATTTCATCAGGATGATGATATTTCGTTAAGTGAAAGGGTTTGGGAAAAGCCTCCTCTAACCCTGGGAGAGAGGCATCAGCAAGAATATTCATAGGAACGCTTACTCCACATCAAAAAAGCTACCTTCCATTCATATTTGAAAAATGGCACTGAGTGTGATTAGCCCCAGATTGATTAGCGGGGTTAATATCATGCCAAGAACTCCAGTAAATACTAAAAGAATAAGAATAAAAAATCCGTAAGGCTCTATTTTTGCATACGCTATAGCTTGTCTGGGAGGTAAAAGGCTCATGACGACTCGACTACCATCGAGTGGCGGAATAGGGAGTATATTCAATGCAGCTAAAATCAAATTAATAAATATACCTGCTTGTGCGGTAGCATAAAGAAACAGTACTGCCATCGAGGTGTTTGGGTTCAAAATTAGGGCGAGTTTATCACAAGCAGCCCATAAAAATGCCATCAAAATATTCGAGACGGGACCGGCAAGGGTTACCATGATCATGTCACGCCTAGGGTGACGAAACTGGTTCCAATTAATTGGGACAGGCTTTGCATAGCCAATGACAAAATTAAATTGTGTTAAAATACCAATCAATAAGGGGATAAAGATAGTACCTATTGGATCGATATGTCGCAGAGGATTTAAACTTAATCGACCAAACATTTTTGCAGTCGTATCGCCACAACGATAGGCAACATACGCATGGGCAGCTTCATGTAAGGTGATGGCGAGTAAAATGGGAATGGCCCAAATACAGATTTTTTGGATCAAAGTAAATTCTATCATTAAAAAAGGACCTGTAATAAATATATTCTGATTCTATCGAATAGTGGCTTTCAATAACAAGTACAAAGGATATCAAAGTTCTCACCTCATTAGACATACTTAATTTTAAGCCTATTTTATTTTTCTACCTCACCTTAAATGTTTTCCTTAAGCTATTGATTAAATTGAAATCAGAAAGTTGATTGGTTGATCTGTGCATGATAATATTCTGTCCGAAATTAAACTAGTCTAGGAGACGTAATGGCAACATTAAAAAAATTAGAGCCGGAGCTTAAAGAAGCCTTAGGTACATTGCTCGATTTGCAAAGTCGATATGAGCTTTTAATTGAAAAAAGCAATGAAGGTAAACTTAAAGACGATGAGGAAGCAGCTAAATATATTGACGAAGTTGTAAACAGATATACGGTGATTAAAAGCACATCACCTACTTCCTCAGCGTTACAAGCCAAAAAAGAGGCTTATTTACCCTTACTCAGAGCGCATGCTGCTGAAGTTAGTGTCCTTACTTTTTCTAAACCAGGAGATCTCGCATTTCGACTCAAACAACTGGATTTCGAACCCAGTAAAATTGATGAAATTACCAAAGGATTAGAGCAAGCAGGAGGAGATGATGACTGTTTAGCGGTGCTTCTCTCATCGATAATAATAACCAGTGCAACCTGCAAAGATGATCATCATCATGGTCATGGCTACGGCCACTCTTCATATGTAGTATCATCTTCTGGTGGTTTCGGTACTCGTCATGGTCATGGGTGATTAAATAGGGAGAGCGGTCTCATGTTAGTAATGAAGGATTGCGCTATTGAGCCAGGTGATATTGTATTTGTTGTCTCAAATAGCAGTAAACCTTTGGTACGTTTAAAACAGGCCGCTCAATCTCTAACGACCGCTGGCAACAAACATGGACATAGGGAAGTAGTTACAGTCTTTGTTTGTACCGGGAAGAATAAATATGGCGTCATTTGTCATAATTACGAACGACAACTGTCTGTATCAACAGAAAAATTTATTGAAAAACTTCAAGAAAAAAATATAGAAGAATTAACAATTCTACTTCTAGGCTACTGCAGTAAAGAATTCACCCTAATCCAAATAAAAGAAGCACTTTCTGGTGGGCCTGAATGGATGAAACAATTGGCTGCTCAGGTGACTGGCAGCGAGGGGGCGGAGGAATTAATTGAGCGATTCCTTACTGCATCTCAAGAGAATAGAATAAGACTAATTCAGTTACTGGTTACATTCTGGCGTGCTTCGGGGCAAGCAGAAATTCTTCCAGTGGTGAATTCGAGCTTATTAGTGTTTAAGCATACCAACAGTGATCAAAGACAACAATTTCTAAAGGCCTATCTGCAACAAGTTAAAGTAACGGAACAATTTCATGCGCAAGGACAAAGTCGTACCAGTTTCTGGGCTGTAGTTAAATCTTTGTTCCAATGGTCAAATCAGCAGGATAAAAAGGACAGAGAACGCAATGTTCCTTCGGATGCAACTTTTTGTTCGCACAATGTGATGCAAGTTTTAAATCAGATTAATCCTGATCTTGTAAACAGAGGAAGACATGTTTTACCAAAAACTTTGGAGGCAGGTCTTAGAGAGGCAACAAAAAGTAAACAGCAACCTGAAGAAACTGCAGAGGAACAGTGTGATGATTTTGAGGCGATGATTGCAGTACAAAAACAATTGCTACCTCCGTTTAAGTTACAAATTTTACCCTCATCAGGCAAAGAATTGATGAGCACATTATTAGCAGTGTTAGATAAAGAAATTCAGCGCATTGAATCCAAATGGTGGATCAATCAAAAAGATAGAGAAAAAGCAGCTAACTTGAAAGCACTTTTGTTGCCTTTTCGTAATCCCAAATTTAAAAACTATTCCGTTGAATTACAGGTTGATGTTGCTTTAGAGCTTATCGCAACCTTACTTCCTACATTACAAAGAAAAACAGGTTTCTTGGGCGAATGGTTTCCGTCAACTGCTTATACCAATGTGAGAGCTTTTGCGCGTACTCAGGGTATTTTTGATGGGGATATCCGCGAGGCAGTAGAAAAGTTAAAGAGTAAACCTTCAATCACACTTCAAGGGGAAATGCCTGAAGAAGTGGTTGAAGAGCGGGAGCCATTGCCCACAGGGCAAATTTATATTTTTTCTGATTGGTCATTTTCCAGTTGGCCAACAAATAAGCGTGATCAGCTGCTAAAGCATATGAGTGGATTGCTTGCTAATGGCCATGCATTATATACCTGGGAAAATGGACAATTAGTCAAAATGAACAAAGAATCCTTAAAGAATGCGATTCATGGAGAGGATTTTGATGATTTGCTGGCGTCTAAATTAAAACCGGCAGCCCGAGCGGCAGTGCTTATGCAAGCTGAGCATCAGCAATTGAATACGACACAAATACACTTTCTTGATTATAAAGTCTGTCAAGAAATAGCAGATGATCATCAAACCCTTGAAACACATCTGAATCAGGTCGCGTCAATATTTTCGCCCAAATTGGACGACTATCATTTAAATCAAACCAAACAAGCGATTATTGAAATTGAACTAGAAAATCCTGAGTATGATGAAGATGCACAATCAGCGTTACAACAACTGAAACGACATATTATTACCCAGAAAGGGACGAACCAAAAAACATATCAAAGTGGTGTTGATACGAAAGCTTCTGTAGCTCAATCACGATATAGAAAAGCCATATTTAAACCGGTTGATTTACTGACTTTTACTCCGTCTACTAAGTATTATCGTGATGAAGTTTATCCTGACTTAGTCATCACTAAAAACCCATCTTCTCCATTCCAATATTTTCAATTAGTAGGAATGAATGCCACTGAAAATCTAGTGGATAGTGACTACGAGTTTCATCCGGAGGGATTAACCGAAGAACTTATTGAACGAAGAAAAGATGAATCAAATCTTGTTCTCTTGAAAGGAAAAAAGAGATTAAGCCTAACGGAAAATTGGCGGGCTATGCCTTCTGTGCATCCTGGTGAAACCTTACTGGATGTTGCAATTACAGGATTAAAAAAAGATGATTTTGAAATAAAGTACTCTAAAGAAAATCATTTGCACTATATTCGCTTACTTAAGCCAACAACAGAGCCTCAAGAAGTCAAGATCAATTTATTGTTACGCATGCCCAAGCAATATAGAGCGCATCCTGTTTTTAACACTTTAACTGCTCAACCTGAGCATCAAGAGATACATCGCTTATTAATGAAATACCTTAGATTTGGTAAAGATCATGGAAAATTACGTAACGCCAAAGTTCATGACGGCAATGAATATCTTGATGAAGCAAGGAACTTAGGGGTTGGAAGTTGCCGTTTAAGAGCTATTGCCTTTAAAGAGGAAATGAGTCGTTTGTATCCTGATGTGCCTGTCTCTATTGATGTTAATCCTGATCATTGTTTTATTGAAATGGAATTGGACGGTCAATGGGAACGATATTGTCTTGGTGGGTATAGGGATATTCCGACTTTGATGGAATCAATCAAAGAAGAGAGCTTGACCTCAATGAATTCCGATACTAAAAAACATGGGTTCTTTGCTGAAAAAGAAAAATCTCAATTGCCAATTGATGTGCCTGTTGAAGAAGAGATGTTTGTAAACCGTTTTGGGTAGCTTGGGTGCTTGCAACCAGGATTTTTCTAGAATGCATTTAATAGTTCCCTGGCTGCAAGCAGCCAGGCTACAATAAAGGATTACGTAAAAACAGGGACATAAATGATTAACCTATTTGATGCACATTTACATATTATCGATTACCAGTTTCCTTTGGTTGCCAACCAATCCTATTTACCCAATGAGTTTACGGTTATGGATTATCTTAAAATTGCAAAACCCTTGCATATTGTTGGTGGGGCAGTAGTATCAGGCTCTTTTCAAGCATTTGACCAAACGTATCTTGTTAATGCTTTGCACACTTTGGGTTCAAATTTTGTTGGGGTGACTCAATTACCTGCTTCAGTAAGTGATGAGCAAATTATTGAATTAAATCAGCAGGGGATTCGAGGAATACGATTTAATTTAAAAAGAGGTGGTTCAGAAACAATCGAACATTTAAGTGACATGGCGCATCGAGTTTATGAGATTGCACAGTGGCATGTTGAATTATATGTTGACTCTTCTGAGCTTATTGAATTAGCCGATCAATTGCTCAGTTTACCTGCTTTGTGTATCGATCATCTAGGATTATCAAAAAAAGGGCTTTCTGAATTATTTAAGCTTGTTGAACAAGGCGTCAAAGTGAAAGCATCTGGATTTGGGCGAGTTGATTTTGATGTGGCTAAGGCTTTAAAAACGATTGTTTCTATTAATCCCAATGCGTTGATGTTTGGTACTGATCTTCCATCAACACGTGCGCCACAACCTTTTAAAGAAGAAGATATTGTTCTCATTTCGGATACGTTTGATCCTGATATAACGAATAAAATTTTATTGACTAATGCGGTCGATTTTTATCGTTTGCAACTTAAGGAGATAGAAACGTAGAAATGTAGCCTGGGTGAAGGCAAAGCCGTAACCCGGGTTACGGATAAAAATTCACGCTGCTATATCCCGGGTTTCGCTGCGCTACACCCAGGCTACAACGATCACAAGCAACCTAAATTTTCGTTGAAAGATTGCATTTTGACAGTATCTACGTTTGAAAAAATTTTTTCCTTGTTCCAGTTATATTGAAGCTCGCGAAAATCGGGTTATATCATAAGCTAATAATTTAAAATAATCATAAGACATATAAAATTCGCCATAATCACCAACAGAAGTGCCCCAAGAGTTACGTAAAAATAATAACCCTGTATGCTTTACTCCATTATTATCCACCGCAACCGCATTATCATCATACCCGGTAATGACCATTTCATGAGCTGCTTCTACAGAATCAACACCTGCTATAATTTCTGGAGTTAATACCCATGTATCTTTGTATATCCAGGTCTTATATTTGGCAACTGCTCCCACAAATCCTAAATCGGTACGGGGAAGAAGCACAGCAAAGGCCAATCTGTCGCCAGCATTCAGGGCCTGCTTTACACTATTTAAATTTTTCTCAGGATTATTTCTTTGGTATACATCAGACCAGTTAACCTCCTTCCCAAAAACAGGTTCACTGAGTAATTTAAATTTTTCAGGTGCCATAAAAGATTCTGGATTATGTGCTGAGTAAGTAGGATATTGGGTCAGATCTCCGCAACCAAATTTTAACTGCTTTAACTTATTGACGATTCCATAATATTCCATTTGGGCTATTACGTAATTTGCATAACTTCCATCCCAACCACTTGGACCGTAACCATAGCTTTCCAAATAACTGCCTAGCTGTAGGTTACACAATTGACTAATATAATCACCTTTGATCATCGTGGCATCAAGCGCGGCAGTTACTGCAAATGTAGTACAGGTCCCATGTATTCCTTGATCCAATACGGGTACATTATTCATACCCAGTTTAATGTTATTGGGCATCGGTGCGCTGGGTGAGGTATAGGCAAACTGATGTTTATGTTCTAAAGCATCTTTAGCATGGTTGATCAGAAGATTTTTTGCTTCATTTGATAATTCCACGTGCATTAATTGTATGACTTTTTCATCTTTTACAGAGGTATTTTGCGACAAGCTTACATCATCTTGTTTTAAAGCCTGCTCTAACGTTCCAACAACCTTAATATCTTCGGCAAAAGCGCTCTGGATTATTAATAAAGCAAAAGCGAGCACTTTGATTAAGCCAATAGAAAATTTTTTTATATCCATAATAAGAGTTCCATAATTAAAATTTTAAGTCGAATTGTTGTGCTTTTTGATCCTTTTGTCAACAAGTCAATGGTTTTACTTTTATGAACAAGTTCGAGTTAATTACTCGGATGAAGATATCTTTATTAAGTTTTATTGAATAGTTACAATAGATTAAAAATTTTGAGGTTATAGGGACATGTCAATCATAGATAAAATCTTGGGAAAACCTCTTTCGTTAAGGTCTAGGAAGACACAAGAATTATCCATATTAACTGGAGTTCCCGCACTGGGATTAGATGCATTATCTTCAACAGCATATGGGCCGGAAGCAGCACTTGCTGTTTTGTTACCAGCCGGAATAATCGGATTAAATCATTTTTTTACTATATCCATATTAGTCGTTATTGTGCTTATGTCTTTGTATTTTTCTTACATGCAAACAACTGCCGCATATCCAAATGGAGGAGGGGCCTACATTGTTGCTAGTGATAATTTGGGCAAAAAATATGGTTTAGGTGCAGCGATTTCTCTAATACTGGATTATTTATTGAATGTTACAGTTGGTATATCAGCTGGTGTTGGTGCGATTGTGTCGGCAATTCCTGCATTGCATCCCTACACACTGACATTATGTCTTGTGATCCTGCTTATGCTCACCTTAATTAATTTGCGAGGAATTCGTGAGACAGGAACACTTCTTGTAATTCCGGTAATTATTTTTATAGTGTGCATATCAGTTACTCTGCTTATTGGATTAGGAGAGGTTTGGATTAATGGTGGACATCCACTACCTGTACATAACATAGCAAAAAGTCAAACGAATTCACTTGAAACATTGACATTTTGGATGTTGTTAACTGCTTTTGCTAATGGTTTAACCGCGATGACAGGGGTCGAAGCAGTTAGTAATGCGGTGCCTTTGTTTCGCAAGCCAACCGTACGAAATGCACAATGGACGTTGACTATAATTGTTGGCACGCTTGCGCTATTTTTAATACTCATTGGTTATCTTTGTCCCGCTTATCATATAATAGCTATGGATCAGAGCCGCCCAGGATATCAAACCATACTGTCGCAACTCGTTGAAGCGGCTACAGGGAAAGGTATTTTTTACTATATTTCGATTGCGAGTATTTTTATTGTTCTTGCCTACTCGGCACAAACCAGTTTCTCAGCTTTTCCAAGGGTATGTCGCTTCCTTGCTGAGGATAATTATTTACCTTATTTCTTTGCTGAACGTGGTAGACGTCTAGTTTTTTCAGTCGGAATTATTATTTTGGCAATTTTTTCTGCGCTAATTTTGATTGCTTTTAAAGGAATTACAAATAATCTGATTCCATTATTTGCTGTTGGTGCTTTTAGTGCCTTTCTTTTTTCTCAGATTGGCATGGTAAAGTATTGGTTACGTAAGGAAAATCAGCAATTTCGATATAAATTAATCGTCAATGCATTTGGCGCTGTAGTTACTGCAATTGCACTTGTTATTATTATCATGACAAAATTTATTGAAGGTGCCTGGATCATTGTTGTTCTTGCGCCTTCGCTAGCCTATTTAATGCATCGTATTAAACTTCACTATAAAAAAATTGCTCAGGAAATTGAAAATCCAATAAAAATAAATCTTCGTTCACTAAAACATCCTATAGTTATTATTCCAATTCATGGTTTGGATTTAATTGCAGAAAAAGCAATTCAATTTGGAATGTTACTTTCGGATGATATTACAGCAGTTTTTATTGATGCAGGGTATGAAGATGTTGAGCGGTTGCAACAGCTTTGGCATGATAAAATTGAAATCCCAGCCAAAGATGCAGCTAAAAAAACTCCCAAACTGGAAATTATTAAATCACCATATCGACGTATTTATAAACCATTATTAAATTTTGTAAGTAAAGTAAGAAAAGAGGAGAAAAATAGACTTATTGCGCTTATTATACCTGAGTTGGTAGAACCTAAGTGGTATGAGTACTTACTTCACAATATCCATGCTCCAGGATTACGTACTTTACTGTTTTTAAAGCGAGATCCCAATACGATTGTTATTACTATTCCATGGTACTTACGTGAAAAATAAGGATTTGATTGATGACACAATTTGATAAGCTATTTTATTTTATGAAAAAACCTTGGGTTATTATTGTTTATGCAATTTTTGTTATTTTAGCCTATTATTTTGTAGACAAGCCTGTAGCGACTTATTTTTATCAGTTGGCTCTTGGAACCAAGGTACCTTTTTTGGAACTATTGACTGCTTTGGGTAAATGGGTTGCTTATATCATTTTGTTTTTTATTGCGGCTTTGTATTTCCGATACATTCAAGTTAATACTGTGTATGAAGCGCGATCTTGGTATTTGTTAGGATGTGTGTTTTTAGCTAATTTGGTTTGTTTTATTTTGAAAGTTACATTAAGCCGTGCTCGTCCAGACTTGCTATTTTCAAGTAATGAATTTGGATTTTATTGGTTTAAATTAAGCGCAAACTATTGGTCTTTACCTTCAGGACATACAACAACAGTTATTAGTTTGGCTTCAGGACTTGGGGTACTTTTTTCTCGATATTTTTATGTTTTACTTGTTATTGCTCTACTCGTTGTCGCAACTCGAGTCTTGCTCTGTTTTCATTATTTGAGTGATGTGATGAGCGCATTTTATATTAGTCTGTTGGTTGTTGGCTTTTTTACTGAATATCTTAAACGGAAGAATTGGTTTAATAAAATGGATTGTACTGTTCGATAACTAGGGATCGCAAATCTCTAAGTTGACTGAGTTTTTAGCAGTATCGATCCTTAGCCAATCTAAGGAGAGGTTATGACTGTAGAGACTGAATTAAAAACTCTGGTTAGCATCTATGCCAGTTATGATGAAGAAAATAAATGTTATAAGAGTGACTTGAATACAGAGGCTCTGTTACGTCTGGATGCTGATTTTATTAAATTAATTAATAAATTGTTACTTAAAGACGGCCCAGAAAAAGTAAAAATCCGAAAAAATTATAAAAATTTATCTTTATACTTTCATCCGGACCTCATAGAAAAATTTGTTCCAGAAGTTAAATGGCTCGAAAAGAATTTATCTGAAGACCGCAATGATGGGGCTTGTTTTAAAACACTAGGCCTCTGTCATGGAAAATTAACATCTCCCCAGGATTTTAAACTGATTAAATTTGATGAAATATCATCTCGCGAAGATCTTAAAAAATGGTTAGAAAACTTAAAAAATACTTCCAGAACATTTACTGAGCGTAATTTTTATGTAAGTCTTTTAGGTTTGCTTGATCAATCAGGGGGCTATTTTGATGAGGTAGGAAAGATAAAACCGAAAGGGATACGTGCTTTAATTTCATTTCTGCCAATGGTTTTTATCAGTTTCAGTACTTTTGTTTTTGCTGAAGAGTTATTTACTGTTTATGCCCTGTATTTTGCTTTATTAAAAAGTGGACAATATATGGAGAGTAGCAATTCAAAAAAATTGCAAAAACTTGGGGGTGCTTTGCAAAAGGTTACTATGGTTTCTGCTACGGCTACTACAACGTTATTAGTATGTCTCGTCGAAATGACTTTTTGGGCATCTCGACAGTGTTATGAGATGAGTTTGCAGATAGGTTCTACTCTTTTAACCCCGTTAATTAGCTATTCTCCTGAAGTTAAATTTGATGGTGCGACTGCAGAAGAAAACTTGTGTCGCGAATTAATTCTTGCAAGTCAAAATCAAAGTGATAATTTTAAAACGCCACAACTAAAAATGATCGCAGCACCTATCGAATCATATCTCGGATTATTAGAGCAACAATTTTTTAGAAATTGGAGAGCAGGAGGAGAGAAGTATCGTGCACTAGATGCGTTTTTACTTAGATTGCGTGTGTTAGATAAAGACGAGGATTTGCTGGTTGAACAAAAAATTGCGAAAGCTCATGATGCATTAGAAATAATTAAAAAAAACTCCAATGTTTATACTAAGGGAGGAAAGACTGCTTTGGCGGTTGACCGAGCTGAGCATGTGATTAGTCTGCTAATAGATGATGTTGAGATGCAGCCTACTTTAAGTAAGGGTTAATCCTTTATAATGAAATAAATTTTAACGCCGGTAGGCTCAATTTTAGTCGTTATCCCAGCAACAATTTAGGTGTCAAATTCAGCTTAAATAGAAATACCCCCTTGAATTTGGCACAGTATCTCTGGCAAGATGCGATTGTTTTGATTATCCAGTGAGGAATTATGAAAATTCTCGTGGCAGTGAAGCGTGTAATCGATCCTTATGTCAAAATTCGGGTCAAATCGGACCATTCAGGAGTTGAAACACAAAATATTAAAATGGCAATGAATCCATTTGATGAAATTGCTGTAGAAGAAGCGTTACGGTTACGCGAAAAAAATTGGGCTACTGAAGTGATCGCAGTCAGCATTGGCGGAGATAGCTCGCAGGAAACCTTAAGGCATGCTTTGGCCTTAGGAGTAGATAGAGCGATATTGGTTCAAACCCAAGATTCATTTGAAAGCCTTAATATCGCAAAAATATTAAAAAAGATCGTCGATGATGAAAAACCAGATTTAGTATTGATGGGGAAACAAGCTATTGATGGTGATAATAATCAAACACCACAAATGTTGGCTGCCTTGTTAAATTGGTCGCAGGCTACCTATGCTTCTAAAATAGAAGCACATGCTGATCACCTTGAGGTAACCCGTGAGATTGACGGTGGACTAGAAACAATAAGCGTGCATTTGCCAGCTGTAGTGAGTACGGATCTACGCTTGAATGAACCACGATATGCCAGTCTTCCCAATATCATGAAAGCCAAAAAGAAACCTTTAGATGTTTTAGAATTAAATAGTATGGGATTGTCACTTAAAAAACATGTTGAAGTATTAAAAGTCACTGCACCTGCGGTTCGCAGTGCTGGAGTGAGGGTTGAATCAGTGACTGAGTTATTGGATAAATTACAGCATGAAGCCAAAGTGCTTTGATAAGGGGGCGAGATGAGCACTTTAGTACTTGTTGAACATGATAATCAAACATTACATCCATCTACCCGTAATGCGTTAGCTGCTGCATTGGAGTTGGGCGATAATCCGACCTTACTCGTTGTTGGATATCAGTGCAAAGCGGTAGCTGAACAAGCGGCAACTCTTGCAGGAGCACATGCTGTTTGGTGCATTGATAAACCTTGTTATGAGCATCCTTTAGCAGAGCAAGTAAGTGAGGTAGTTCTTTCTTTTGCCCATTCATTTAAAGCCATATTAGTGCCAGCGAGCACATTTGGTAAAAATATTGCTCCACGTATTGCAGCACAATTGGACGTGGCTCAAGTTTCTGATGTCAGCAAAATTATTGATAAAGATACTTTTGAACATCCGATATACGCAGGTAATGCTATAGAAACCGTGCGAGTCCTTGATCCAATAAAAGTTTTAACTATTAGATCAACCGCTTTTAATCCTATAACTACAAGTCAACCAAGTTGTTGCGTCGAACAAATCGATAAAGAATGTGTTGCAAAGAGTAGTCAATTCGTGAAACATGAATTAAGTAAATCTGAACGACCTGATTTAGGCAGCGCTAAAATTGTTGTTTCAGGTGGAAGAGGATTGCAAAGTGCCGAAAAGTTTAAGCTAATTGAAGAGTTAGCCGATGTACTTGGTGCTGCTGTAGGAGCATCCCGTGCTGCTGTAGATGCCGGATTTGTTCCTAATGATTATCAGGTGGGGCAAACCGGAAGGATAGTTGCACCAATGCTATATATTGCTGTGGGAATCTCAGGAGCTGTACAGCATTTGGCAGGGATGAAAGATTCCAAGATTATAGTAGCAATTAATAAGGATGAAGACGCCCCTATTTTTCAAATCGCTGATTATGGTTTGGTTGGTGATTTATTTGAACTTGTGCCACAGTTAATTGCACATTTAAAAAACCGTTAGAGGGAGAAAGTATGTTAGTAGGTGTTCCAAAAGAAATTAAACCTCAAGAAAATCGTGTTGGTCTTGTTCCTTCTAGTATCAGGGAAATTATAAGAGTAGGAAGCTCCGCTATAGTAGAGAAGGGCGCTGGATTGGGGATAGGTATTTCTGACGATGATTATCGGCATGCCGGAGCAGAGGTTGTTGATAGCGCAGATGAAGTGTTTTCCAGAGCGGAACTCATAGTAAAAGTAAAAGAGCCGCAACCAATCGAGTGTAAGCGTCTTCGTGAAGGCCAAACTTTATTTACCTATTTGCATTTAGCCCCAGATCCTCATCAGGCACGTATGCTTAAAGAGTCTGGAGTGACTGCTATTGCTTATGAAACAGTAACTGAAGAGGGAGGCGGTTTGCCATTATTGGCTCCAATGTCACAAGTTGCTGGACGAATGTCTATTCAGGCAGGGGCCCATTGTTTGGAGATGGCTCAAGGCGGTAGTGGTATTTTATTAGGCGGTGTTCCTGGAGTGGCTGCGGCAAACGTAGTAGTTATTGGCGGCGGTGTAGTCGGTACGAATGCAGTGCGCATGGCTATGGGAATGGAAGCACGTGTTACAGTGCTTGATCGTTCTTTACAACGTTTAAATGAGTTAGATTTCCAATTTGGTTCTAAGCTCAATACTGTCTATTCTACAGCTGATTCTATAGAAAAATATGTGGCAAGTGCTGATTTGGTGATTGGTGCGGTATTGGTTCCTGGTGCAGCTGCTCCAAAATTAATGACTCGTGCCATGCTTAAATCAATGCGACCTGGTTCGGTATTAGTGGATGTAGCCATTGACCAAGGTGGATGTTTTGAAACAAGCCGTCCCACAACACATCAAGAACCAACGTATGTTGTTGATAACGTAGTTCATTATTGTGTTGCGAATATGCCAGGTGCAGTTCCAAGAACATCAACTTTTGCGTTGAATAATGCAACCTTACCTTTTGTGTTAAGCATTGTAACCAAAGGCGTGAAGTTAGCATTATTAAATGATAAGCATTTACTCAATGGCTTAAATGTTCATCAAGGTAAAATTACTTTTGATGCAGTTGCCCGTGATTTAGGCTATGAGTATACACCTGCAGCGATAGCATTGGCTGGTCGATAAACAGACCTATTGTTGTCTCAATTTACTCTATAAATGTAGCCTGGGTGAAGCGTAGCGGAACCCGGGTTTGCTGAATGAGTGAATAATTCCCCAAATCCTGGGTTCCGCTACGCTTCACCCAGGCTACACGAATTGATTAAAACAAACTGTCTTCGCCAGTTGGAAGTTGTTGTTGATCATTACTCGCATTATAGACAGGAGTTGGATCTTCTTCTGCAGGAACTTCTTTATTTCGAAAATACTCAATCACCCCATTTGCCTGATTGGGACGAGCTAATAAGCCACTATTAGGATCAATGCGAACAGCGACTACATTCTCAGGCTGTTTCATCTCACTTTCAGGTTTTCCTTTCAGAGCAACTTTCATAAAGTCTATCCATAAAGGCAGAGCAAGCCCTGCTGCATATTCATGTAAGGATTTTGGATTATCAAAACCAATCCAGGTTGTTACAACAAGATCGGAATTAAATCCAGCAAACCAGGCATCTACCTGATCATTGGTTGTACCGGTTTTACCTGCTATATCTTGACGATTGAGCACTCGAGCCGCACGCGCGGTGCCATGCTGAATCACATCTTTTAATGCGGTATTCATTAAAAAGGTAATGTCTTCTGGAATGACGCGAGGTGCTAGCGTTGAATGCTCCACATTAGTTTTGCAATTATTGCAAACAATAGTCGGTTTGGCTTGTAACAAAATTTTACCATCTGTATCCGTAATATGATCGATAAGATAAGGTTCAACTTTATAACCACCGTTTGCGAAAATAGCATATGCAGCAGTAAGATCCATAGGACTAACAGACAAACTACCTAAAGCCAGGGATAACCCTTTGGGAAGGGTTTTCTTATTAAAGCCAAATCGAGTTAGGAAATCGATGGTGTAATTGATGCCTATGTCATCAAGAATACGTATAGAAACCAAATTTTTAGATTGTACTAAAGCTTGTTTCAAACGTGTTGGCCCATTGAATTTCAGATTCACATTATGAGGACGCCATAGGTTTGGTTGGCTTGGGTCATCAACAACAATTGGCGCATCATTAATCAATGTTGCCAAAGTATAACCGTTATTTAATGCAGCGGCATAGACAAAAGGTTTAAAGCTGGATCCTGGTTGTCTACTTGATTGAGTAGCACGGTTAAATTTGCTTTTTTGGAAATTAAATCCACCAACAAGAACTTCTATTGCACCATTTTGGGGATTAAGTGCTACCATCGCTGACTCAGCTTCAGGAATTTGTGCTAATTCCCAATGGTCTTTGGTTGAATGAACATAAATAATATCTCCGACAGCAACAATTTGCATGGCTTTGGATGGAGATTTTCCTACCCAACCATTTTTAAGTGCAGGTCTGGCCCAAGACATACCACTCCAGGGGATAAGTATCGTTCGACCACTTTGTAAGGTAGCTGTTGCTTCTTTTTCCTGAACTTCAGTAACAACAGCAGGAATAAGGTGATTTAGTTCCGGATATTTCTCTAAATTCTTTTGAATTGAATGCAACGATTTGCTGTCATTTTCTCCAATGGTGGCAACAGGTCCTCGATAGCCATGTCTATGGTCATAAGCTATTAAATTCTTTTCAACTACATCATTGGCTGTATTTTGTAATTTTCCGTCAATCGTTGTGTAAACCTTGTAGCCTTTAGTATATGCATCCGGGCCGAAATTGTCGTATAAGGATTGACGAATCATTTCAGCAACATAAGGCGCTTTTACTTCAATATGAGTGCCATGATACCTGGCAGTGATGGGTTGATTGATCGCATTTTGATACTGTTCTTCATTAATGTAATGCTCCTCCAATAAGCGCTCTAACACGTGGTCGCGGCGTTTTTTTGCAGCAAGTGGATTTGCGATGGGGTTTTGTGTTGAAGGGGCTTGGGGTAGACCAGCAATCATTGCTAATTCTGACAGATTTAATTCTTTGAGGGGTTTGCCAAAATATACCATTGCTGCGGCACCAACCCCATAAGCACGATTACCTAAATAGATTCTATTAAGATAGAGTTCGAGAATCTTTTCTTTACTTAATTCTCTATCTATTTTTATGGCAAGCATAATCTCATTAAATTTGCGTAAGAAGGTTTTTTTGCGGCTTAAGAAAAAATTACGTGCCACTTGCATGGTAATTGTACTGCCACCTTGGGATTTGGTTCCTGTTTTCACCATGCGAACTGCAGCACGGCCAAGGCCCATAATATCGACACCAGGATGTTCAAAAAAGCGTTGATCTTCAGTGGCAATCAAAGCATGAATCAGCATAGGTGGTATTTCATCATAAGTGACAGGAATTCGTTTTTTTTCACCATATTCTTGAATAAGCAAACCCTCTTTACTGAAAATTTGTAAAGGCACTTGCAGTTGCACTGTTTTTAGCGAATCTACGTTAGGTAGTTGGCTTTCAAGGTAGAGGTATAAAAAACTACCCGCTACGATTAAAATAAAAGACAGGCTCATCAGCGCCCATAGACCTTTACGCCAGAAGTATGCCATTTTCATAGAGTCATGTGTTCTTAATAATAAAATTTGGCAGATATTATACAGCGATTCTCTATAAGATTGCGAGTTTTGTGCAAAAAAGAGGGTAATTTATGCTGATTTATTAGTGCTTCATCGGATTTTTAGGAGAAAATCCAATGAAACACAGTAAAAAATGAACTTAAAGAAAAGAGCAATCTGCTCTATATCTTATTCTATATTGAACTTCGAAGATTCCTCTTTAGGAGTAGTCGTTGTCTGAGAAGATTGAAGTGAATGTTGAAAAAACCGAGGGGCTCCTGTCGTTCCTCTGTTTTGGTTAAGCATTAGTCCGGCAAGACCTGAGTAAGGGAAAAGATAAGGGGGCCGAATTCTTAAAGATAAGACCTCTTCTTGGGCTTTTTGCAGTTCTGCTTTAGTTTTTTCTAATTCTTTTTGTAATTCATCAATCGTAAGTAGTGACGATTTATCTTTTTCTAATGATTCTAATTGTGGCTTCGGAGCTTCCTTTATTCTCTCCAAGTCACTACGTAATTCATCCATAGCAAGTTGATGTGCTTTATCTTTTTCTAGTAATTCCAATTTATGCGCAGAGTCCAATTCCGATTTTTGTGCTTCTAAAAGGGACAATTTCTGCTTTTCGAATTCTGACTCTTTAGCCTCATTTTTTAATTTTTCACTTTGAAGCGATAGCTGGGTTTGATGTTCTATACAAATATTTCCAGCAATTTCTTTGAGTTCAGAATTAGAGTCCTCTGTAGTCATATGAAGTACAAACAGAACTTCATCGATGAGTAATTGACCTGAATTACAATATTTGCCACCTACATATCGAGTATTTAGTAAACCAGATAACTCCTTCAATTTACTACCTTTGGAGCTGTTTTCTGTAGCTGGATGCATCATGCCGTTTTTTAAATTTAATAATTGTCGAAAGTCAATGAATAACTGAGTTAATTGTTCTTGGAATGTTTGTAGCTCTTTGGGCTCAAATGGGGTTTTTCTGTCCAGCTGTTCTTTTAGGAATCGTATTTCATTTAAAATGAACAAAAGGTATTGTTCTCGAACATGATAACCCTTTGTGCATGCAGCGATCTTTCCTTCTAGGAATGGAAAATAATCGGTTTTTGTATCTTGAATTATTTCTATTGCGCGGTCGTGAGATTTTTTTCTGAGCACTGAGGGTTCAACTGCAACAACAAGCTTTTCTTTTATGTCTTGGCTGTCGTGATAACGAACGATAACTGTTGCGAGTGAATAAATTAATTCTTCTAATCTAGTCATGCAAATCTCCTTTTAAAGCATAAATGTGAATTTCCCTTACAAGTTGGTCTTTCACTATATTAAATGTTTTTGAGGAGCGCAAGTTGTTATGATGAAATGGTGAAAATAGCAAAATCTAATCATTTAAATAGGTTAACGAAGCAGAAAACATTGTAATTTTTTAAGAGCTTACGTTAACATCAATAAATGGTACTAGAGGAGTATTTATTGAATGCATGGAAGATTCAAGGGAATAAGAGACATGCTCAAATTGTTTCAGCCCAAACATCGTTCAATTCTCGGAATAGACATTACATCAACATCGGTTAAAGTATTGGAAATTTCAGGCCAAGAGGGTGCGCTCGTGGTGGAAAACTATGGCCGCGAAGTATTACCCTCGAATGCCATGGATGGAAACACAATTAAGGATATCGATGTTGTTTCCCGTTGTATTAAAAAAGTAATTGATCGATTGCATACAACATGTAAGCAGGCTGCTTTAGCTGTTCCTGATGCTGCAATCATTAACAAAGTAATCCAAATCAATGAGGGTTTAAATGATGAGGAGATGGAAGAGCTGATTGTTACTGAGGCTGATAAATACATTCCTTATCCAATAGATGAAATCAACCTTGATTTTGAAATTTTAGGTCATTCTGAAAAAAATCCGCATATGTTAGATGTACTTATTGTTGCATCACGAGCGGAAAATGTGAATCAACGTGTTGAGACTGCAGCTCGAGCTGGCTTAGATGCAATGGTGATTGACGTAGAATCTTATGCAGTGGAACGAGCGGCACAACAGCTTGCTAAAGATTTACCTGCAGCTGGACAAGGTAAAACAATTGCTATCATTGATATTGGTGCAAGTTATACACATTTATTTGTGTTACAGGAAATGAAATTAGTGTACTCCAGAGAAGAAAAATTTGGAGGTAAACAATTAATCGAGTCAATCGCTGAACATTATAAAATGACTTTGGAACAAGCGACACTTGCTAAAGACAACGGAGAATTACCTGAAGATTATGAAAAAGAAGTTTTAGATCCTTTTAAAGAGGATATATTGTTGCAAATCAAGCGTACCTTGCAGTTTTTTTATTCTACAAGTCAGGACGGAGAGGTAGATCATATTCTTCTGTCTGGAGGATCAGCCAAACTGCCTGGTCTGGTTTCGCTGGTTCAAGAGCGCTTGGGAATGAGTACCACAATAGCTAACCCATTTGCGTATATGACTCCGGGTAAAATGGTGCACTTGGACTCTATAAATAATGATGCTCCAGCACTAATGGTAGCTTGTGGCCTAGCATTAAGGAATATTAAGTGAGGCTATATGACTCAGATTAACCTTCTTCCTTGGCGAGAATTAAAACGGGAGCAGGAAAAAAAACTGTTTACGACCATGCTACTTGTATGTGTTGTTGCTGCTGCCTTTATCGTATTTTTAATTAACTCTTATGCCTCGGGTTTAGTGAGTAATCAAATTACGCGAAATCAAATGCTTCAAAAAGAAATTAATAGTATGGATGCGCAATTACAAGAAATAAAAAAATTGGAAAAAGCTAGAGAAATGCTTATTTCCAGGATGTCTGTAGTTCAGCATTTACAATCCACTCGAACATTAATGGTTCATTTATTTGATGATCTAATTAATGTTACGCCATCTGGAATTTATCTTATTCAGGTCGAAGGCAAAAATGATATCATCTCCGTCATAGGGTATACCGAATCAAATACATTTGTTTCTATTTTAATGAGAAACATAGAGAATAATGATTGGCTTCATACTCCAGTCCTAGGTGAAATCAAGAGAGAAGAGAACGATAAGGATAAGGACAAAGAGAAACAGCAATCTACTGAAAATGAATTTAAATTGACTTTTGTACTTGCTCCACAATTTCAGATTGGGATTATACTATGAGCAGCATTAACCTGAATGAATTAACTCTGGAAAATTTGGGGCAATGGCCAGTAGCGGTCAAAATATGTGTTCTTTTAGGCGTTAGTCTTTTAATTATTGCTTTAGGATATTGGTTGATCATACAGGATAATTTTTCACAGTATAATAAATTGAAAGGCCAAGAAGAGACGTTAAAAACAGATTTTGAAAACAAGCAACGGCAATTGTATAATTTACCTGCCTATCGTGAACAACTACAGGTTATGAATGAGCGTTTTGTATTAATGCTTAAACAACTTCCTGAAAAAAATGAGATGCCTGGGTTGTTGGAAGAAATTTCTAAAACAGGAGTGGCATCAGGCTTAAAGTTTGAGTTATTTGCCCCTCAACCAGAAGTAATGCATGATTTTTATGTTGAATTGCCTATAAAAATTTCAGTGGTAGGGACTTATTTCCAATTGGCGATGTTTATAAGTCGAGTAGCTGAAATGAATCGTATTGTAACGTTACATGATTTTAATATTGAAGGGGTGTCTTCCAAGGATCATAAAGTAGTCTCGGAAGATGAATTGGAAATGAGCATTACTGCTAAAATATATCGATATCGCACACAATGATGAGCCGAAAACAAAGGATTGATTATATACTCAAGTATCTTGGGTGTATTTGTTCATTGTCTTTATTACTGGTTGCTTGCTCCAGTGATAATGATGATTTGAGGCGATATATTTATGAAGTGAAGCAGAGAAAAACACGAGAGATTGAGCCCATCCCTTCATTTTCACCTTTACCTACTTTTAAATTTCCGGATAATGGTAACAGACGTAATCCATTTAAGCCTACAGAGCAAAAAAAACAGGAAGTTGATGTGAACGCTCCAGATAAAAATAGGCCTAAAGAGCCTTTAGAAGCTTACCCATTGGATGCATTAAAATTCGTAGGTACTTTAAGGCAAGAAAATGAAATGTGGGCATTGATTAAATTACCTAGCTCGGATATTACTCACGTTCGAATAGGTAATTATATGGGGCAGAATTATGGCCGTATTGTGTCGATTAAAAATGATTCAATTCAATTAATAGAAACAACACAAACCTCAGGAAAGTGGGAAAAACACAGAACCACGATTGAATTATATACTGGGAAGTAGGAGCAAAAGTGCGGAGAATAGCTGCTTTTTTCATTTTAATTGGTATGAGCATGATGGCTTTTGCTCAAAATAATCCACTTGTATCTGTAAAGGTAATTCCTTTACCAGAGGAAAAGTTGCGTATAGATTTCGAATTTGCGAAACCTCTTAAGCAACAACCCGCAAGTTTTGTGACCCAAAAGCCAGCACGCATAGTGCTTGATTTTATTGACTCCACTCTTCAACTGCCTCCTGAACAAAAAACGAAAAAAATTAAAATAGGTTCTCTTAATACTTATACTATTGTGGCAGTGGGATCACGTGTTAGGGCTATATTGGATTTAAATTATCCCGTACCTTATGTAGGTTCAATCTCTGGAAAAGTTTATACGCTAATCTTGAATGGCAAAAGTAATGAGTTATTTCAACCCCCTAAAGAACTTTTAATCACGCATCGATCAGTCAAAACAAGTTACGAAATTAATCATTTTGATTTTCGGGGAATTGAGCGACAAGGTGGTCGGGCAATCGTTAATGTTTCCAGTACCAGTGTTCCAATAGAAGTTGAAGAGCGAGGCGAAGAAATTCTAGTTAAATTTTTAAATACTAAAATTCCTCAGAACCTAAGGAAACGTTTTGATGTTTCAGATTTCCGCAGTCCTGTGCAAATCGTTACTTTTCAGCAAGCAGGTAAAAACGCGCACATGATCTTGTCAAACAAAGGGAGTTTTGGCCAATACGTTTATCAAATTAATAAACAATTCATGATTGATGTATTTCCTTTAACTCCAGAAGAGGCACAGCAGGCCAAATTGAAAAAGAAGGTTTTTTCTGGAAGAAGAATTTCTTTGAATTTTCAAAATATCAGCATACGCGCTGTCTTACAGTTATTGGCTGATTTTACAGGAATTAATATTGTAGTAAGCGATAAAGTTCAAGGGAATATAACTCTTAGGCTAAATAGTATTCCATGGGACCAAGCTTTGGACATTATTTTGACCACGCAAGGCCTAGCGAAACGTCAGACAGGTAATGTGATATTAATCGATTATAAATCTGCTTTTGATAAAATGGAGGCAGAAGAGCTTAAGAGTCAACATCTTATTCAAAAACTTGAACCGGTACGTTCTGAACTCATTCAGATTAATTATGCCAAAGCTACCGATCTTGCGATTTTAATTAAAGACAAACAAAATTCACTTTTATCTGAGAAAGGTAAAATAAGTGTTGATACACGAACAAATACCATCTGGATTCAAGATAGTGGTACCAAAATCGACGAAGTCAGGGATTTGATTAAACAATTGGATGTACCTGTCAAACAAGTGCTTATTGAAGCACGTATAGTCGAAGTCACTAAAGATTTTGCACAAGACCTGGGAATACGTTGGGGTGTTTCCAAGCCGCCCCATTTAAGCGGTACATTGGCTGGAGCCAACCAAATGGAGCAAGGGGTTACTCCTCCAAACGTCGTACCTTTTACAGATAGATTAAACCTTGATTTAGTTGCTGCTCCTGTGACGGGAGCAACCCCGGCCTCTATTGGTATTGCATTGGCTCAACTTGGCGATAATATTTTACTTGATCTTGAGCTGTCTGCTCTTGAAAGTGAGGGGCTTGCTGAATTGATATCCAGCCCTAGACTCATCACCGCAAATCAACAACCTGCAGTAATTGATTCAGGACAGGAGATTCCCTATCAGGAGGCTACTTCAAGCGGTGCGACTGCTGTAGCTTTCAAAAAAGCAGTATTAAGTTTAAAAGTCATACCACAAATTACTCCTGATAATAAAATACTTATGGAGTTAAAGATTAATCAGGATACTGCCTCACCTCAACTATTTAACGGTGTGCCTGCGATCCTAACCAAGGAAATTCAGACAAATGTTCTTGTAAGCAACGGACAAACTATAGTTCTTGGAGGTATTTACCAGCAAGACAAGAGTAAGACAATTACTAGAGTACCTTTTTTTGGGCAGCTGCCAGTAGTTGGGAATTTATTTAAAAACACACAAATTTCCCTTAAAAATGATGAGTTACTTATTTTTATTACACCCAAAATAATAACGAACTCATTGTCAATTACGACAATTGAAGGTAGAAAGCCGATTCGTTTTGATGAAAAATAAGGTTTATCAGCAAATTAGGTAATAATTAATTTTTATTAACCTCGTCGTACTGCGCCTTATGCGCAGTATCCAAAACGGTGTTTTGGGTATTCCTGAACAAGCATAGGCTGACGCAGTTAAGTCCAGCTTTATTTTTTTGGATAAATTATGGAGATGTACCATCCGTGAGGAGACCCAAATTATACGTTTTATCCCACTGAAATTAGTTTTATGAAGTATTAACTCCCAAAAAATACGTTAAGAAGTGATATAATATAAATGATTAAGAGTAAATAGTTATAAAATATGCTCATTTGTTGTAGAATGATGAGCGGGAATTTCTAACTGCGAAAAATACAGTTAGGGTTGAGCCCCAAATATCCCCCACTTTTGGCTACTTATCATGTTTTAGTTTAATGCTAAAATGGGAAGTTATTTCGGACTCGATCTTTAATTAATGAACATTTCAGTTAAAGAGGTATGTAATAAAAAATGAGCATAGTTAAAGTACGAAATATTTTTCTCATCGGACCCATGGGTGCAGGTAAAAGCACTATAGGTCGTGCTTTGGCAAAGGAGCTCAAGTTAGAATTTTTTGATTCGGATGAAGTGATTGAAGAACGTGCTGGCGCAGATATATCTTGGATTTTTGATATTGAGGGCGAAGATGGGTTCAGGCGCCGCGAACAAAAAGTTATTGAAGAACTAACTCAAAAGACTAACATTGTTTTGGCAACTGGTGGAGGAGTCGTAATTACTCCTGAAAACAGAAATGCATTAGCAGGGCGTGGAACAGTAATTTATCTTAAAACTTCATTACAGCAACAGTTCGAAAGAACTAAGCGCGATACGAAACGTCCATTACTACAGACAAATGATCTTGAAGGAAGATTGGAGTTATTGAGAGACGAACGCGAGCCATTCTATAATGAATTAGCTGATGTTAGCTTTGAAACAGATAAATTAACAGTCAAAGCAGTTGCAAATAATATAATAAAATATATTTATGGCGAACTTTGAGGTTTATGATCAAGTTGATGTATCTTTAACGGAACATCAATATCCTATTATTATTTGTCGCAATGGTTTGCAAAAATTTGATTTTCTGCGAACCATTGTCACGTCTTCACAGATTCTAATTGTTACCAACCAAACAATAGCTCCTTATTATTTAAAACAAGTGCAGGCTGCTTTTGCGGATACTCAGTGTGATGTGTTGATTTTAAAAGATGGAGAGCAATATAAAAATCAAGAAAGTTTATTTACCATTTATGATGCATTAATCCAGCATAAACACCATAGAGACACAACGTTAATCGCTTTAGGTGGAGGAGTGATTGGAGATATAACTGGGTTTGCAGCAGCAACATACCAGCGAGGAGTAAAGTTTGTTCAAATTCCTACTACATTACTCGCCCAGATCGATGCTTCTATTGGTGGGAAAACGGCGATTAATCATGCTTTAGGTAAAAATATGATTGGTAGTTTTTATCAGCCTCAAGCCGTAATTATTGATTTGGCTACATTAAACACTCTTCCCGAAAGAGAGTTTCGTGCGGGTTTAGCAGAAATGATCAAATACGCTCTACTTGCTGGCGGTGATTTTTTTAAATTGCTCAATGAAACACTTCAGCAGGGGCTAACTGCTAAGAGCCCTCAGTTACCTCATTTAATTGCTGAGTGTTGCCGTATTAAAGCTCAATTTGTAGAAACCGATGAAAAGGAAGCAGGGCAACGAGCCCTACTGAATTTGGGTCATACTTTTGCACATGCATTGGAAACATATACCCATTATCAGCAATGGTTACATGGTGAAGCGGTAGCAATTGGCTTATACTGTGCGACAGTTTTGTCGCATAAAATGCAGTTGGTTGATAAGCAATTAGTGGAGCAAGTTGAGCAAATTCTACATAATGCAGGTTTGCCACATAAAATTCCAAGTACTGTAAATTTGAAGAAACTCAAAGAATTGATGCAATCGGATAAAAAAATTAAAAATAACTGTTTACGCTTTGTGGTACTTAAGAAGCCCGGTGATTGTTATCTTGAAGCTGGAATAACAGAGGATTGTTTGTATAATGCACTTGTTGAGGCTGTAAGAGGAGAATAAAAATGAAAGAGGGAATGGTTCAGTCTGATGTAACGGCTGTAATTCAACCAAGAGTATTGTTTAAACCAGGATCTTGGCTTGCTAAGATTGACTTCATTAATCATTTGATTCTTTTTAACAATGTGCTAATTACGGTTTTATCTGAGAAAGAGGGAGGTAAAACTTCATTTAATACTTTGTTGCAAAGTAATTTAGATCAACAAATTAAATCTGTGAGTATAGCAGTTAAACCTCCTTGCAGTAGAGAAAGCATAATTCAGGAGATTGTAACTCAACTCCACCTTAATCAAGATGAAAATACAGACCTTAGTTCATTAGTAGCTCAAATTAATGAGCGTAAAGCACATGTGTTGCTGTTGATCGATGATGCGCAGCATTTACCAGAATCTTTAATTAAAGAAGCAATGTTGGCAATAAAGAATCAGGAGAATTTTAGTTTCTTCCATCTTTGCCTTATATCGGATTATTCAATTGTTGCAACACTTAACAATTTAGTCGCCTCGTTTTTTGATAATTTGGTACATACTATAGAATTGGGTGCTTTGAATGAAAGCGAAACAAGAACATATGTCTTGCAACGTGCCATGGCGGCCCATTTGATCAGCAAACCATTAACTGATGCGCAGTTTAAGCAATTGTATCAATTGACCAAAGGGAATGTCGCAAAAATTAACAGCAATCTCGAAGCATTTGTATTTAAATGTGCTATGCAAAAGAAAAAAGAGCCACTGAAATGGGTAAAAAAAGCAGGTATTGCAGCCAGCATCGCTTTAATTGCAGGACTTTTTGGTTTTTACTTTGCTCAAAACTATAATCTTTCATCATTATATCATTTAGAGACAGTGACAAATGAAAATACAAGTGCAATGAATCAACAAGCACAACCCGAAGTGTTGGTGAGCCAAATTGCTCCTTGGCAGGAGTCTTCAACTCGACAATTGGTCTATTCAGCTTTACCGAAAAAACAAGATTTAGATGATTTTAATGATGAAATACCTAGCGATACTGTAGCCATTGTTGATAAGGTTGTGGTGATTCCTAAATTGCAAATAAAAAATCTGGCAGAACAAGAAGCTAGAATTCCCGAGTCTGAGTTTAAACGTGAGAGCCCTGAATCTGATCTCACGCGTGAATCAAAATTAGTTGAGATTCCAACTGCAAAACAAAATGAAAAAGAGCAATCTCCAAGCTCAAAAAACAACACTAATCTGTATACCATACAAGTTGCTGCCAGCCATAATAGAATAGATATAGAGCGTTTTCAGCAGAATAATAAATTACTCGCGCAAAATGCCAAAATAATGCATTTTACTAATGCAAAAGGCATTTGGTATGTACTGACTGTTGGTGAGTATGAAAGTAGGGCTGAAGCACAACGTAATATAAGTAAATTACCATCAAAGCTAGCTAAATTAAATCCTTGGGTTAGGCCCATGTCTAGCCTTGGTTAGATAAGAGTATTAATCCTATTAATATCAGTAGAACCGTGGCCTGGGTGGAGCGCAGCGTAAGTCGGGATTTGCGGCATATCTTTCCCGGGTTACGCTGCGCTCCACCCAGGCTACAATAAACCCAGATACATCCTACCCTTTACCTAACGAGTGCGTTAGTTGTTCAATACGTTCTTCCGCAGCTGCATAGATTTGCTTAAAAATGTCGAAAAAATCAGTAAAGGACAGTTTCTCTAAAGAATGAGCAGTTACACCATGAGGGGTAGTCACGCTGGCACGCAATTGGGCAAAAGAGCGTTCTGATCGTTTTGCTAATTCTGCAGCACCCAAGACGGATTCTAAGGCAATTTTTTCCGCAAATTCCTCAGGAATTCCTCTACTTATTGCTGCTTTTTGTAGTGCCTCAAGAAATAAAAAAACATAAGCAGGTGCACAGCCCACAGGAGCTGTTAGTGAGTCGATCATGGATTCTTGCTCTACCCAAAATGTATATCCGACTTCATTAAAAAGAGTTTCAACTAATCGCTTTTGTTCGGCAGTCGTCGAAGTACATGCAAACAACGCAGATGTTCCTTTACAAAATTCGATTGGGGTATTTGTCATTACTCGAACAATCCCCAGATCTTTTTTGTTGAGCCAACGTTTTATGCTGGCTATGTCTATTACGCCCGCCAAAGAAATAATTATGGGTTGTCTTTGTTGGATAGTTGGAGCAATTTCCCTACATACATCCTCCATAAACTGAGGTTTAACAGCAAAAATAAGGATCTCTGTATTTGTAGCTGCTTGAATATTAGTTTTTGCTGATAGAACACCTAATTCTTTAACCAATCGTTCGGATTTACTGGGATCTCGATTACTGAACGTTATAGAACTTGCTGGGTGCCCGCTTTTAATGAGGCCTCGTGCCAAAGCACTACCCAAATGGCCTGCCCCAATAATAGAAATGGTTTTATTTTTAAACATATTGTCTTATATTTCAAATTTTCTACAAAATACCAAGATGCATAGGTTTATGTCAAGAAATGAGTAGGATAGAGCTAATGAAAAATAATTTTTTTGCATTGAATATCTTATGTATCCTGTTACACTAAAAAATTAAAAAGATCGATTCTCTTTGCAGTGTTACTCGGATTTTGATGGGCGGCTGGGAGGTAAGTTAACTATTATGGACAAAGAATAATAATGAGGGAAATGGTACAAACACAACAAAAAGTTCATGTCGTGTGGCGTGATATTAATGGATGGAATTATTATTTTTTGTTGAAATTTGCACTTTTATGGGCTGGATATTTGAATTTTCATCCTTTTATTAATCTAGTTTTTTTGTCTTTTTTACTTTTCCCTTTGCCATCAATCGTTCTTCACCGTTGCCGCAACTGGTTAGCTGTTCCAATAGGAATTGTGGTGTTTTATCATGATACCTGGCTACCTGGATTAAGTACCATTATGGGGCAAGGTACAAATCTTCTTGCTTTTAGCCCTAGTTATCTCCTCGAGCTAGTAAATCGATTTATTAATTGGGAACTAATAGGGATAGCTTTTGTATTATTAGTAGCATATCAGTTTTTTTCTCAATGGATTCGCATTACTACGCTTACAGTAATTGCACTAACTTGGTTAAACATTATTACTCTAACTGGCCCTGCCATTAACCTTTTGCCTGTGCAAAGTAAAGTTGTTGCAAATAATGAACAAACTAAGGTGGGGACTAATCCAGGAATAGAACTTAGCAGTAATTTGCCGCCAACTAACGAGAACCTTAACACCTATTTGAATCAATTCTATGAACAACAGAAAGGGTTACATACTATTTTTCCAAGTTCTCTTCCTGCAGATGCTCAGCCTTTCGATATCATGTTTATTCAGATTTGTTCTCTTGCTTGGGCAGATATAGATGCGTCACATCTAAGAGATCATCCTATATGGAGCAAATTTGATATTATGTTTAATAATTTCAATTCAGCTGCATCATATAGTGGTCCTGCAGCAATCCGCTTATTGCGAGCGAGTTGTGGTCAAACACCACATGCTGATCTTTATAAACCGGTGTCTCAAGATTGTTATATTTTGGATAACTTGGCTAAACTTGGTTTTTCTCCTGAGTTTATGCTTGACCACGAGGGGAAATTTGGTGATTTTCTCGAAGAGATTAAAAATTTTGGTGGCTTAGATGATGTGCCAATGCTGCCGAGAACAGGTATTTCTCCTGATCTTGTTTCATTTGATGGAAAGTTGCTATCAGATGATGGGGAATTATTGACTCGTTGGCTCAAGCAATTAGATAGGTCAAAACAAAAAAGCAATGTTACCTATTACAATGAGATCTCTCTTCATGATGGGAATACTTATGTTGGTGATAGCACACCTGCGCCTTATGCACCGAGGGCACAAAAACTTTTAGATCAAACAATGAACCTTTTTACTGCATTAGAGAAGGCAGGACACAAAGCAGTTGTGATTTTTATTCCTGAACATGGGGCTAATCTTGTTGGCGATAAATTACAAATGCCAGGTTTGCGTGATATTCCTAGCCCAAGCATTACACATATTCCTGTTGGAATTAAATTTATTGGTTTGAAAGCTACGCCTACCCAAAAACAAATAAATGATCCCAGCAGTTATTTGGCTGTTTCAGAGTTAATGAATCGATTAGTTGATGGAAAGATATTTAATCAAGATAAGATAAGTTTAGAATCATTAACAAAAAATTTGCCCCAGACACCCTCTGTTGCATCTAATGAAGGTGTAACTGTAATGAAGTATCAGGACAAATTTTATATTTTATTAAAAGGTGACAGTAACTGGGTGCCTTATCCCTAGGGATTTCTTATTTGTGAACATGGAAGCAATTGGTAAATAACGATTTCCGTGATTTTGCACTCTTTATTTTGCCAATTAAATTCAACCTACAATAGATTCAAAAAAAAAAGAAGGCGTAGGTTTCAGGCATTGGCCCGACACTATAATTGCTCCGCACTGATTTTGGCGTATCAATTACTCCAATCTTTTATTTCCATATACGGACTTATCAATTAATTTAGACTAAGACAAGATACCTCATCTGAAGTTAGAATAGGGGACCAAGGGGATGATAGGCATGTCCATATCACCTTGCCAGCCTTCAAATGAATAACGAAGGAAAAGAGAGGCATGGCTTGGGGTGTAATCTGTTGATTGTTGAATATTGACCAATCCTCCAACAATAAAATGTGAACCAAGCCGACGCTCTACCAGTGCAAGTATAGAATAGCCATAGCCAGTGCTATTACCTCCGGTTTGGATGGAGTTTTGTGAATTGTCAAAATTTGGGATAAGGTTCGGCAATGGATAGGCTTGGATGTTTTTAGTTGTTGCGTACGACCAAGTTACAGTGCCACCTAATTCATAAGACCAGTTTGCAGTTCGTCTGCGATAATCAATTGGAATTGTGAACGACAAATAGAAATCCGGACTATAATACCCTCCTTGTCCAAGATTAAATCCATATAGGTTCTTATCATAGTGCCAAACCATATTGGTGAGCCCAACGATAAATCGTCGATTGTCCTCGTTGATTATTTTGTAATAATAGCCGTCCATTAGGAGAATACGCTGATTCGATTCTACATTTTTTCCCGTTAATTCACTACCAATGATATTAGCCCAGAAACCATTTGCTTCGCCTCGGTCATAACTAAGCGATAAAGTAAGCCCAGTTGCTACTACGCCACCCCATACAATTCCTGTATTTGGATCTCTTGCACCACCGAAAGAAAGTAATGAGTTAGTCATGGGGCGTTGTGAAGCAGTGATTGTCCAGCCGATATGTCGTATATCACCACTGTAATTGATACCGCCAATAAAATTATTTACTGGGAATCCTATAGGTGTTTGGCCAACATCAAATCCCCAAATCGAATTTTGCCATCCTCCGTCCCAACTGAGCCCATTTGCACGTTGCGTTATGTCTGTAGTACAGCCATTGATATTACAGGTACCAAAGTCGCTAAAATATACTCCATTAACTGTAGAAAAACTTCCTGCACTTAAACTAACTGCATCAGTTCTTAAGAATGCACGTCCGTTTGCATACCCCCAATCCGCTTGTGTCATTGTATCTTCGGCACGTAAATCAGAAGTTCCTGCAGTGCCTGTTAGCCGCCAGTAATCTTGATCGACCGTAATACGTGTTTCTTGTTGTTGATAAAGAAAACCTGCTTCAGATCGAATGCTGCGTTTAAGCCAATCATCTTCTATATGATTACGGGTCAACCAGGTATAATAGTCGTTGTTGTTAGGCCAAACGGATGTAATATTACTCTCGATCATGGCTTTTTTGTAATCTTCTTGCGCCAGTTTAGGCATACGAAGCTGTGTTTCCAAACGAGCAGCATCACGAAATATAAGCGCGGTATCTTGACTTGGTGCAGCATTGACGTTTTCTTGTTTAATGCGTTTAAAAATGCTTAATGCTTTTTGTGGATAACCTACGGCATTCCATGCATTTGCTAATCTTCTTTGCATGTTACGATTGAAGGTTAATTTCATTTTTTGTTGTTCTTCCAGCATTTGATACGCTTTTTTCTTGTCTCCCAAGGCGATGAGTGATTCTATAACTCCTAAGTTGGCATCAGCATTAAGTGGTTCGTGGGTCTTCACATCTTGATAATAATTCAGTGATGTTTTAAATGCACCGTCATTAAAAGCCCAATCAGCCAAAGTAAGCTTGATTGGTGTAGTTTGTTTTTGATTCATTAAATAGGCTACTGCAGCTTGTTTATCACCACGATTTCGCAATTGTTGTGCGTGTTGCAAAATCAATTCAGTAGTCAGACGTTGTGCCAATTGACGCATGCCTTCATTCCATTGTTTTTGTGGAATGGTATGAAGTTGATGCAGCGCTTGTTGTGATTTGTCCATACTCGATAAGTAAAGAGCATAAGCATATACTTCAGTCGGATTTTTTTTTTGTTTTGAGATCAACTTCTGAAACAGTTCATTTGCTTTTTGGGAATTACCCACATGATTCAATGCTAATGCGAAATGATAAGTTAACCAAACATCATTGGGGTCAATTTTCTCTGCCTGGCCGTACTTCTCTATTGCTTGCCTCCATAGCCTTTTTTTTGCAAATTGTTCCGCTTGCTCTTGTAACAGGGCGCTTTCCAAACTACGTCGAGGCTCATTAAATTTACTTTTCAGATCCTCAGGCAAACTATTCAGGTAATCCAGTGCTTTCTTCAATGATTGCCGTTTATAGATCCCTATAAGCCCATAAACGGCGCTACTCTTCCCTGGACTAATAAGCAAAGCTTGCTTATACGCTTTTTCAGCATCGGCAAAATTTTTGCGGAAAAATGCTACTTCACCTATTCCAACCCAAGCGAAATAATTTGTCTGATCTAGAAGGAGGGCTTGCTGATATCTTTTTTGAGCCAAATCCATATTACCTGTTCGAAATGCAGCATCTCCGTTAGATACCCATAATCCTGAAAGTCTTTCTTTAAGTCCATAAATCCAATTATCTAGATTGTTATTATTAGAATAAACTCCATGAGCATTTAAAAAATTATACAATGATTGCAGATGGTTGAATGCATTTTGATGCTGTGCTGGTATATAGGATACAAAACGCCAATATTCAGAACTTAATTCTAGGGTGGGAAAATCCCCATGAAAAAGAGCATCATATTGGGCTTTAGCCAAATCGAGATGTCCGGATATCGCCATTAGCCTTGCTTGCTGCAGTTTTTGTTTGGCTACAGGCTGAGTAAGAAATAAACTCATTTGAGCCTGTTTGTAATCATCGGAATCAGGTGCCTTTTGTTTTAATTCCTCAAGCAGTTCTTTTGCTAAAATGAGATTTTTTTGCCGTATTGCAAGTCTAATTCGTGCAGCGAGAACGTCAGGATCATTTGGTGCGATTAATTGCAGACGATCCAGTGAGTTCTTCACAAAATCATCTCGATAAAAGGTTTCACCCCAAATGACCTTATCCAACAAAAGTTGTTTCGGATTGAAATCATTAGCAAAAGCCTTTAGAGCTATAAAGCCAAACAATAATAAACCGAATTTTCTGAGCATTAGCTAATCCAATTATTTTGTCGAGCTATTTCTTTGGAGCTCTCGACTCCTGGTTGGTCAAACGAATTTATATTCCAAATCACCCCTTGGACAAAAATTTTATGTTCATATAAGGAAATCAATGAGCCAAGAGTTCTAGGTGAGCAATCGTTCAAGCAGAGAAGATTTAAAGGTATCCCGCCGGCAATATAACTGTGAGGATTCTCACTCTGATTACCACCTTTTGTTAAAACCTCCTTGTGAGCACGGCATATCTTATTAATTACATCATCCTCGAAAGTACGAAGACAAATTAAATCAGCTGCTATTTTATGAGTTCCTTGACACAACAGCTGATAGTAGCTGTGTTGTGCATGATTACCCAGGCCACCCCAGACAATGGGACCTGTCGCATAATCTATTCTTCGACCTTGTTTGTTTATTGATTTCCCATTACTTTCCATATCAAGTTGTTGAAGATAAGGAACAAAATTTTGTAAGTCTTGGGAATAAGTCATGACAAGCAAGTTATTTATGTTTAAAAAATTAATATTCCATATACCTAATAATGCCATAAGAACAGGTAAGTTTTTTGCAAAATGTTCGGTGCAAAAATGCATATCCATCCTGTATGCTCCAGTAAGGATTTCTGAAAAATTTTCAAAACCAATGGCAATACAGGAAATCAGATTAATCGCTGAACAGAAAGAGTAGCGTCCTCCAACCCAATCCCATATAGGAAGAATAGTTTCAAAACCCATTTCTTGTGCTTTTTCAACCTGAGCAGTGACCGCAATAAAATGCTGATTAAAATGTTGCTCCTGGTTCACCCACGACAAAGCCTTTTGAAAATGAGATAAGGTTTCTGGAGTAGTAAACGATTTAGAGGAAATAATAAATAGAGTGGTTTCCGGGCTAAGTTTTGCTGTAACACGTGAAAATGCATTAGGATCGATGTCGGAGATAAAATGAAACCCTAATTTGTCTGTTACGAAATCACTTAATGCATTAATACAAAAGAAAGGGCCAAGCATTGAGCCCCCAATCCCTATATTAACTATATCAGTAATGGATTTACCAGAATAACCAAGCCATTCCCCATTTCTAATTTTTGTAGAGATAAGCTTCATTGTGTTACGAACATTAGCTATCTCAGGAATAATATTATGTTCATTAACCCATATAGCCTTATTGTCTGGTGCACGAAGTGCTGTATGTAAGACTGGCCTATTTTCTGTATTGTTAATAGGCTTCCCACTAATCATTGCATTAATGTGTTCATGCAGATTACATTCATTGGCAAGCTCAAGGAGTGAATCCATAATCTGGGAATTAACATGTTGTCCACTGTAATCCAGGGTAATATTGTCATTGGATACAAAATTATCTTTTATTTCTGAGTTATGACTTGTGTATGTTTTGGCGTATTTTTCGAGTTGTTTCCAGGAGTTCATTTTTGTAAGCTGGTCCATATATCTTCTCAATCAAATTAGGGGCTGTTTCCATTTCTACTATCTTGGTCAAACTGTCCTGATTTTCTGCGCTCCGATGCTCACATACTTCATGTATGCTGCGCTTCGGTGCTCGAAAAATCAGATCATTTTGGCTCAAGCTAGCGAAATGGCCCATTTCTACTATCTTGGTCAAACTGTCCTGATTTTCTGCGCTCCGATGTTCACATACTTCATGTATGCTGCGCTTCGGTACTCGAAAAATCAGATCATTTTGGCTCAAGCTAGCGAAATGGCCCATTTCTACTATCTTGGTCAAACTGTCCTGATTTTCTGCGCTCCGATGTTCACATACTGGATGTATGCTGCGCTTCGGTGCTCGAAAATCAGGCCATTTTAGCTCAAGCCAGTGAAATGTAAACAGCCCTGTCTAAGCTAAAAGCCACTTGGAAAATTTTTCTCCCTCAGTTGGGTGTTTTTTTCCTAAATCTACATTCGCTTTTAGAAAACCGAGAACACTCCCACAGTCGTAGCGTTTCCCATCATAAGGTAGTGCTAAAACGGTTTCTTTTTTTACCAAACCATTAATTGCGTCAGTCAATTGAACTTCTTTATGTTCCTCTTGAGGTAATATTCTGATTTGTTCAAAAATACCTGGGGTAAGAACATAACGGCCTACAATTGCAATGTTTGATGCTGCTAGATGTGGTTTGGGTTTTTCCACTAGATGATGGATGCTTAAAAGGTTTTTATCCCACGGTGCACCTTGAATAATACCATAACATTCAGTTAACTCTTGAGGGATATTTTCTACCGCGACAATGCTATGGCCGTATTGTTCATACATTTTAGTTAATTGTCGAATCACAGGTGTTGTACTGGTCATTAAATCATCAGCAAGTATTACAGCAAAAGCCTCATTACAAACGATTTTTTCAGTACATAAAACGGCATGTCCTAACCCAAGAGGTTTTGCCTGGCGAACATAAAAACATTCCATATCAGGAGGTGTTACTGATTGGACTATAGACAACAGTTCATTTTTATCATGAAGACTCAGCTCATTTTCAAGTTGATAGGCCAGATCAAAATGGTCTTCAATAGCGCGTTTGTTATGACAAGTCACAAAAATCATTTGTCGTATGCCAGCTGCATAAGCCTCTTCAACTGCATATTGAATCAAGGGCTTATTAACCACAGTTAACATTTCTTTGGGGGCTGTTTTCGTTGCAGGTAAAAATCGAGTCCCTAAACCGGCAACAGGAAATACTGCTTTACGTATTGGTGGAAATGTAGCATTCATTGTTAATCTATCCATTTAATAACAATTAATATAGGATTTATCCACAATTCTACTATCTTTGCCAAAATGCTGCGTTTTGCTGCTCTATAATTGCAGTATTCTGCTTCAAACTAGCGAATTGTAAACAGGCCCTAGATTTTACAAAGTTACGTTTAAGTATGCACTTAAAATCTTTTGATTTATATAGTTTTTTAGCAATTTTTGTTATGGTTATTGTTTCTTTTTAGGAAAGGTTGTTTCAATGTATTCTTTAGATTGGCCTCGGGCTCATGGACTGCCTAAATCCACTGCTTATTTCAAATGTGCTCCAGAGGATTTTCAGGTAAATGAGTTTTTTGACAGTCCATTTACTGGTCATGGAGAACATATAGTTCTTAAAATTGAAAAAAGAGGGCTAACAACAGAACAGGTCGTTAAGTCATTATCCAAATTATTACATAAGCCTTTAAAAATGATTGGTTATGCAGGCTTGAAAGACAGGCAAGCATTAACAACTCAATGGCTAAGTGTTCATGCTCCAGGTGAGGAAATACCTGGAGTTGAGCAACTTGCAGCACCTGGCTGGCGCGTTTTGGAAAGTACTCGCCATCATAAAAAACTCAGGCCGGGATTTTTAACTGGCAATCAGTTTATTGTCCGCTTGCGAGAGGTTTCTCATAAAGATGATTTGCTAGAACGCATTGAACAAATTAGAATTTTAGGCGTACCCAATTATTTTGGTGAACAACGATTTGGTCGTGATGCAGGGAATTTATTAAAAGCTGAAGAAATGCTTGTACGCGGCAAAAAAGTTAAAGATCGATTTCTAAAAGGGATGTATTGTTCTGCAGCGCGCTCCTGGATTTATAATTTAATTTTATCGCAACGTGTTAACGCGCAGTGTTGGAATTCACCTCTTAATGGTGATGTCATGCAACTTTGTGGTTCAAACAGCATTTTTGTTATTGATCAGGTTGAGCCTAACTTGTTACAACGGATTAAAGACAAAGATATTTCTCCTGCTAGTCCCTTGCCTGGGAAAAGCAAACACAAGGCCAAAGGCGAAGCCTTACAATTGGTGAATCAAATTTACCTCGATTGGCAACCATGGTTGGCAGGTTTGGAGCAGTATGGGTTAGAGGAAGATTGGCGCGCTAATATAGTGCATGTGGGGCAATTTACGTGTGTGATTAAGGAGAATCTGGCTGAATTATCCTTTAGTTTGCCTGCAGGAGCTTATGCCACAGCAGTATTAAGAGAGTTAAGTCTTTATCAGAACAGATAATTCTTATATATTGCGAATTACTCACCCCATTCATATTGTCTTCTGCAAACCAACTATACTTTCTTTATAGAAAGTAGATTGGGTGGCTTCAATGAGTTACGAACGACTAAAAGCTGCGTTAAAGCAGGGGAATGTGGATCAATTTAAAAAACTAATTTCAAATGTAGAGGAAGAGGGGCTTCTAACCTCAGATGAAAATGGTAATACCCTAGTACATCTTGCTGTAATATACGATCAACCCGAAATTCTGAAAAAACTTATAGACGCAGCAAAGGAATTCAATAGTCAAGTGTTGAAAATTCCTAATAACAATGGATTTACTCCTCTGGAATGTTCTTATGTCTATTCATCTTCAAAGACAAGGCCATTATTGGAATCTGATCCTCAATTAAGCCCTTCAAGTAAACTAGTTATCCATCAAAAGTATAAAGAGATTGAGGCATTGTCTCCAGGTAGTTTTCGGAAAGAGGGACTGGGTAAAATTATCATGGTTGCGAGTGCATTAGATGCTAAAGCCTTAAGCATTCTTTTGGGTATTGCAAGAAATCGGGAAGATTTACTTCGTTATAAAATGAAAGATGGTTGGTCCGGTGTCCATTTCGCTGCATACAATAATAATTTAGATGCAATTCAATTATTCTCTGAACAATTCGCAATCGAAGTTACAGACAATCAAGACAATACTCCTTTGATGACTGCAGCTGGGAGAGGGAATTTAAAAATTATTGAGTACCTGCTTGCAAAAGGCGGGAATTTGCATCAAAAAAATAAGCATGGGGAAAATACAATTTTTATTGCGGCTGAAAATGGACAATTAGCTACACTTAAATTTTTGGATAAAGAGGGAGTGGATCTGTTAGCCATTAATGACAATGATGAGAATGCCTTAATGGCCGCCGCTCGCAATGGGTATCTTGACTGTGTGCATTATCTTCTGGATCGGGGTGTGCCTGCTAATCTGCAAAATAAACAAGGTAAAACAGCGTTCCAATTGGCATTGGATGCAAAGAAATTCGATGTAGCCGCTTTATTTGTGACTCAAAGTACTGCAAAGGAAAAGGAGCAGGCCTTGTTTGATGCAGTAAGAAGAGGAGATTTAGCCACAGTACAATGGTTGGCAGAACACGGAGCTTCTTTAACCGCAACAGATGAATCTAAAATGATTCCAATGTTATTAGCAGCAAGTTCCGGTAATATAAAATTAATCGATTATTTTCTGAGTCAAGATCCTCCCCCTATTCATGATAAGGACAGCGAAGGAGATAACCCATTATTTGTTGCAATAAAGAACCGCCAGACTTCTCTAGTAATACATTTAGTTGCTAGTGGCTTTTTTTCGCTAGAAGATAAAAATGCTCAAGGGAAGACCCCTTTATTAGCAGCTGCTGAAGTGAACTCCGATGTACTCGTTGAGTTTTTTCACCAAAAGGGTTACTCATTGGAAGCCCGTGATGACGAGGGAAATACCGCTTTTCATTTATTGTTGGCTAAAGGGAATTTGGGAAATGCGATGGAGTACCTACATGCCAACAGCCCTGCGTTGATTCTTGAAAAAAATAATAAGGATGAAACGCCCCTACATACAGCAGTTAGACTTAAACGCACTGATGGAATAGAGGAACTGTTGCGCCTATTTAGTGCTCATCCACAAATAAAAACCAAGTTGCTTGAAGCCAGAGATGATCAAGGTAATACGGCCTTATTGTCTGCTATTCAATATCAAAATTCGGAAGCAGTACCGTTACTTTTGGCAGAAAAAACTGATGTTTTGGCCAAAAACCATAAAGGCCAAACGGTTATTAATATCGCACACTTGAATATATTTTCTCAGGCAACCCTAAAGGCATTGTTTGATGCATACCAGATTGATTATAGGGAATATTACCATCGACGAAGACTTTACTTTATTTTTGGTGGATCACAGTTGCATGAAGTTCTTAAATTTCAAAATGCAGAGGTTAAATTGGGTTTTGGATTATTCGATGAAGGGGTATCAGTTCTTAATAGCTATTTAAATGCTTTCATTAAGGAAAAACACCCAGAATATTCTTCACAGTTTACGGGCTTATTGTTTGCATTAAATAAACTTGAATCGGACACCACTGTTGAAAATATTTTAAGCCGCCTGGATAGAGAGGGCATGGCTTTTCAGGCAACTGGTTTTACTGGTCATAGTGTACTCGCTACTTTAAAAAATATGGCAGATGGGAGCATGAAATTATCACTTGCTGAACGTGGTGGTCGGATAGGTGATGCTCCTTTTTTAAATGCGGAGAACAAAAAATTTGTAGCTACCCGATCAATTATTGTTCCAGCTGACAAGCGCCAACGGGTGATTGAGCTTTTGTTTCAAGCAAAAAAAGAACCTCAGGCAACAGGGATTGATATTTTATTTAAGCAAATACCAGAGTTTGTGGGTGAACCTTACCAGTTTTCTAATATTTATCAGAAGAAATTTTTAGATATTTGTTTTTATAGCAATCCTAAAACAGGTTTATATGAACAATTTATTGAGATTCTTGGGGAGGAGGGTGGAAAGACCTTTTACAAAGAATTTGAGCTTTATATGCGAGAACAAGAGTTAAAGAAATATAAAGAATTCCGTCAGCATAATCATCCAGATGAGAATTTACAAGAAAATCCAATTATTGTTAAAGCACAGGAGCTCATTGAAAAAAGACAGGAGGCATTACAAGTTTCCCCAAAACTTGGTTAAGGAAGCCAAATTTTTGCGACATTATTTAATCCAATTTTCAGAATAAAAAAAGTCGGTGAATCAAAAAGTTACTGACTTTAGATCAAATTGATTTTTTTTAAAAAGAAAGCTATGTTTAGGATGAGTAAGTTTATAGATACACAACTGAGTACGATATATCTTTAACCAGTTAATTTATATAGATTTTTCAAAGCAAGAAATTATTACAGAAATAATTGAACGCTGGCTCATATTGAAAGAGTTAAAAGATAAAATAGGATGAGAGCATGCCAGTAATTGCGCTACAAGGAATCCGCAATGGGAATACAAAATGAGTAATATCTTGTATTTGCTTTTGTCACATGATGCCTATAAAAAGACTGAAAAAATCTACTATCATTATCATCAACATAATACCTCGTTTTTCACTTCAATTATTATTATTTTACTCAAAATCGCCGGTTGGACTTTTTTAAGATTGGAGTCTTCCAGTTGGCAACGGGTACGTGAGAACCATCAATTTTGGTTTCCTCATATTTCAAGAAAACATCCTCGACCAGGGGATATAGTTCGCTATTTAACTCAAGGCTTATGGTTTATTTTGTTTTATTCAGAGCGCAGAAAAAAGACCCATTTTTTACAGCGCGGTCTTAATTATTATTATTCATGGATAGAAAAGCTCCCGGATAAGGTAGAAAGCAATAAAGCTACCAAACAAATGGTTAAGCATTTTGAACTAACAAACAGTATTCTACACCGTATTTTGTTTATTACATTAACCATTTTTTCAGCCATACTGTTAGTGATTTGTATCACTCAACCATTTAAGCCAATAGCACAATTTATTTTTGTAGTACTTTTATGGGGAATGGCTATGAGCATCCGTAAAGTTCCTGGACATGTAAGTACTATTATGTTGGTTGTTCTTTCTGTAATTGTTTCATGTCGTTATTTATGGTGGCGCTATACATATACTTTAGTGTGGGATGATTTGCCCAGTGCCGTATTCGGAAGCTTACTTATCTTTGCTGAAACATACATTTGGTTGGTTATGATATTAGGATACTTTCAAAGTATTTGGCCATTACATCGTAAGCCAGTGCCATTGCCCTCTGATCATTCTGTCTGGCCGAGTGTAGATATCATGATCACTACTTATAATGAGGATCTGAGTATAGTAAAACCAGGTATTTATTCGGCTTTAGGTCTAGATTGGCCAAAAGAAAAACTGAACATATACATTTTGGACGATGGTAATCGTCCTGCATTTAAAGCATTTGCTGAAGAGGTAGGAGTACACTACATAGCACGTCCTACCCATGAACATGCAAAAGCAGGCAATATTAACTATGCTTTAAAACGTACACATGGTGACTTAGTGGCAATTTTTGATTGTGACTATGTTATTACCCATCCTTTTTTGCGGTTAACTGTAGGTTGGTTTTTAAAAGATCCTAAGCTCGCTATTTTACAAACACCACATCATTTTTTTTCACCCGATCCTTTTGAACGTAATTTGAAATCGTTCCGAAGAACCCCCAATGAAAGCTCCTTATTTTATGGTGTAGTACAGGATGGGAATGACACATGGAACGCAACTTATTTTTGTGGTTCGAGCGGTATCATGCGTCGTTCTGCCTTAGAAGAAATTGGTGGGCTGGCAGTAGAAAGCGTTACTGAAGATGCACACACTTCGTTGCGACTGCAACGTCGTGGCTATAATTCAGCTTATATTCGTATCCCGTTAGCAGCAGGTTTGGCAACAGAAAGCCTTGCAGGCCATGTAGCTCAACGTATTCGCTGGGCGCGTGGTATGGTGCAGATTTTACGTATGGATAACCCTTTATTAGGTAAAGGCTTATCTTTTGGACAACGCCTTTGTTATTTTAATGCTATGTTGCATTTTCTTTCTGGGGTTCCTCGTTTAATTTTTTTCATTACCCCAGCGGCATTTTTGGTTTTGAATGCCTATGTAGTCTATGCTTCTGGACTGATGATCCTGCTTTATGCCATACCTCATATCATTCATGCCGTTTTAACGAATAACCAAATTCAAGGTCGATTCCGTCATTTTTTATGGAATGAAATCTATGAAACAGTAATGGCCTGGTACATTGCGGTGCCTACAACTATGGCTTTAATTAATCCGCATAAAGGAAGATTTAACGTTACGCCAAAAGGGAAAATTATTGAGGAAGAGCATGTGGATTGGATAACAGCACGGCCTTATATAATATTATTATGCATTAATGTTGCGGGTTTAATCGCGGCCGTCGTTCGTTTGATAGTTGAGCCATCCGAAACAATTGTCGCTCTGCTTATTACTTTCGCCTGGTCTTTATATAACATTGCTATTCTTGGTGGGGCGTTGGGCGTAAGTATTGAAGCAAGGCAAAGACGTAGAGCTCCTCGTGTGGCATTTGTTATGCCAGCAGCAATTATGCGGTCTGATGGACATGTATACCAATGTACCCTAAGAAATTATTCGGATAAAGGGGTGGGGATACAAATGGAGAATCAAGATTTGCTCAAAAAAGGAGATGAGATAACTCTTTTACTCAAACGTGAAGATGTTGAATTCGCTTTCTGTGGAACTATTGCTTATACGTTTTATCGCAATGCAGGGATTCAGTTACATGAGTTTTCTCTTCAACAAAATATCGACTTTATCCAATGTACATTCGCTCGAGCAGATGTTTGGACATTATGGCAGGAATCGTTTAGTCAGGATAAACCCCTAAAAAGTATGCGTGATGTATTTGTTCTGGACTTGCGTGGTTATTACGATATCATAGAACATGCGCCAGACAGAATTCGTAAGATACTCATAGGCCTTACCAATGCAATTATTTGGATGGGAACTTTCCTTCCTCACAAGCCTAAATCAAGGGAACATCTTTTACCTGAATTGGAATAAAATTTAAAAACTTATGGATAAGAATAATGAGAAGAAAAATAATCTGGATTATATTGCTGCTTTTTTGGGGAGCTAGCGTTCACATACAGACCACTTTCGCGCTATCAGCAAATTCCATTCAAGCTGCACAGCCAGCTCAGGCCAATGTTCCAACACGAAAAGTCCAATTATATTTTAACAGCTTAAATCAGCAGCAAGGCAACTTTACTTTAACTAATTTTATGACAGGAAGAAATATAGAGTTCACTGTGCGTAAAGATGAGTTGATATCTCAAGCAGCACTCCATCTTCAATTTATACCTTCACCAGCACTTATTCCTTTACTGTCGCAGCTTAAAATTTATTTAAATGATGAATTGGTCAACGTGATTGCAATTAGTGCCGAACAACTGGGTAAATTAAATTCTGTAGATGTACCTATAGATCCTCGTTATATCAGCGATTTCAATCATCTCAGACTTGAGTTTATTGGTCACTACAAATCGATTTGTGAAAATCCTGTACACAGTTCGATATGGATAGATATTGATAAGTTTAGTTATCTTGAATTGACGTTCCAAACCTTGCTCTTAAAAAATGAGTTGTCACATTTTCCAGAACCTTTCTTTGATCCACTAGATAAAAATCAATTAAATATGCCAATGGTATTTGCTGATCGACCCAATTTGATCCAGCAACGCGCTGCAGCAATTTTAGCTTCATGGTTTGGCAGCAAAGCCTTATGGCGTGGAACGTCCTTTTCAGCCTTATTGAATCAATTACCTACAAGTAACTCTGTTGTATTTGCTACGAACCAGCAAAGACCCGATTTCTTGAAAAACTATAAGAGCGTAAATGCCCCTACAGTAGAAATGATAAGCCATCCGAATAATCCTTATATCAAATTATTGTTGATTTCGGGACGTGATGATCAGGATTTATTGACTGCTGTCCAGGGTATAGCACAAGGGAATGTTCTTTTTCGGGGAACAAGTGTTACGATTAACAACGTAAAAATGCTTGAAACTCGCAAACCCTATGATGCGCCAAATTGGATTCGTACTGATAAACCAGTAACGTTTGCAGAATTAGAAGATTATGAAGGACAATTGCAAACAAAAGGATATACTCCATATCCAGTTACGCTCTGGTTTAATCTACCTCCTGATTTGTACCTTAATCAAGGTAGAGGAATTGATTTACGTTTAAAATACCGTTACTCGTTACCCCCAGCTGCCAGTATGTCGGAACTGAATATTAGCTTGAATAATTCTTTTGTGAAAAGTTATAAGTTGGAGCCAAAACAAGAATCTACTTTTGCAGCAAATATGGCCGAGACAAGTAAAACACTCTATATTCCTACAAACATAGGAGCACAAAACCAATTCACTTTTGATTTTGCATATGGAACTCTGATTGCTGGAGGAGTGCAAAATAATCAATGTATTACTTATCAGGTAATTAGCAATTTAGGGGTTATTGACCGTTCTTCAACCTTAAATTTATCCAATTATTATCATTTTATTAAAATGCCGAATTTAAATGCTTTTATGAGCTCAGGATTTCCTTTTAGCATCATGGCTGATCTTTCGCAAACAATTGTGTACATTGATCCCCAATCACAACCTGAAACGGTAACCACTTTACTTAACGTTATGGGCAAGATCGGTGCAGCAACGGGTTATCCTGTTTTGTCACTCGTTTTAACTGATAATTGGTCTCAGGTTAAAAATAAAGATGCAGACATCTTAACTATTGGTGTGTTACCCAAAGCACTTCGTGATAACGATGATCTCAATTTGTTGATGAATAAAGCACAAGATTGGGTGAAAAAGCCTTTAAATAAAAATGCGCTACCAGAGAGACATCGCGTGACTCCTTTCAGCATGCCCGAGAGTAAAGCCACCATTAGTGCCACGGGTTCTATGGCAGCAATTCTTGGTATTCAATCGCCGTATTACAGTAATCGCAGCATTATTATTTTATTGGCAGAGAATCAACAGGACTCTGAATTACTTAACAATGTGTTGACTAATAATAAAAATGTCGGAAAAGTCTTTGGGTCATTAGCTGTAATTCGTAACTCCGGAATTGATAGTTTCAAGGTTGGTAAGACATACCACTTAGGCTATATACCCTGGTGGGAGCGTTTTTGGTTATCATTGCAACAGCATCCCATCAACTTGGCACTTTTATCTCTTTTGGCTGCAGTAGTAGTTACATTCTTGATTTGGAATGGTTTGTTAGTAATCAAAAATCGTCGTTTAAAAGGTACTCAGGATAAAACGTGATTTTTAAATCAAAAAGCAAAGAAAATTTATTGTTTTTTGTCTTATTCTTATTGGGCATTTCTAATGCCATTGCAATTACGCAATGGTCAATGTGGGAAAAATTTAAGCAATATTACATCAGCATAGATGGACGAGTGATTGATCCACAACTGCCAGAAAGAAAAACAACTTCAGAAGGGCAAAGTTATGGATTATTCTTTGCTTTGGTTGCCCATGATCAGCCTATGTTTGATAAATTATTAGGTTGGACTGAAAACAATCTTGCTGCGGGTGATTTGGCAAAACAGCGACCTGCATGGGAATGGGGACAAAATGCCCAAAAGGAATGGGGTGTTTTGGACAGTAATTCGGCAGCTGATTCGGACTTATGGATTGCTTATGATTTACTTGAAGCAGGACGTTTGTGGAGAAATAAGCGTTATGACTCTCTGGGTCAAAAACTTCTACAACGTATTCTCAAAGAAGAGGTGGTTCAAATTCCAGGATTTGGACTCATGTTACTTCCAGGTAAATTTGGATTTAATTTTAAAAATACCTGGCGACTTAATCCAAGTTATTTACCCCCTCAATTATTTGCTCGATTTGCCAAATTGAACAGCAAATGGAATATTCTTGAGCGTAATAGCAGGCGTCTGTTATTAGAAACCTCTCCCAAAGGGTTTGCGCCGGATTGGGTCATTTGGAAAAAGAATAGTGGGTGGCAGCCTGATCTAAAAAATCCTAACTTGGGTAGTTATAATGCGATTCGTGTCTATCTTTGGGTAGGGATGTTGGCTTCAGATGCATCGCAAGCAGCAGAATTGATAAAACACTTTTTACCGATTCTTAATTTGACACAACAATTAGGTTTTCCCCCAGAAAAAATTGATATTATCACTGCTAAAACACAAGGCAAAGGTCCTATGGGCTTTACTGCCGCATTATTACCTTTATTAGCAAATAATCCTTCCGAACTTGCAATACAAAGAAAACGTCTTGATGCAGTGGAATTGACCGATAATGATTATTACAGTTCAGTACTAAGACTTTTTGGTCAAGGTTGGGATCAAAATCGATATCGTTTTAACGCTCAGGGTGAGCTGATATTGCCATAGTTATTTGTAGTTTGTAGCCTGGGTGCAGCGAAGCGGAACCCGGGTTCCACTTCGCTGCACCCAGGCTACAAATTTCATTATCATAAATGGGAAATTAATTCCCATTCATTCAATGCCTTAAGGAACTGGCTTCCATAATGTGCCAATTTGTGTTGGCCAACCCCAGGTACTGCGAGTAGCTGTTCCAAGTTTTTCGGTTTGGCTTCAGCCATTGCATGTAAGGTTGCATCGCTGAAGATCATAAACGGTGGTTTGTTCTCTTCATCTGCCAGTTTACGTCTTAACGCACGAAGCAGTTCGAATAAGGGACTGTTTGTCGTCTGAATTGAGCGTCGTTCTTTGGTTTTCTTTTTGTTGCTTTTAAGATCATTATTGATCAGGGTCAACGATATTTTTTCTTCACCTTTAAGCAAAGGAATCGCTTTAGGTGTTAATTTAAGAACATTAAAATGGCTAATATCTTGCACACAGTACTCTTTATGAATGAGTTGCCAGGCTAGTTGTTTCCAGTAATGTGCCGATTTGTCTTTACCTATACCAAAGGTACTGAGCTGCTCATGACCATATTGTTTTATTTTATCCGAAGAACTGCCACGTAAGACATCTATAGTATGGGTTAAACCATAATTTTGGCGTAAGCGATAAATACAAGACAAGAGTTTTTGTGCATCTTCTGTGGCATCAGCAGTTATGGGCGGATTATCGCACACATCACAATATTGGCATTCTGTATCACAAACTTCATCAAAATAGCGCAATAAAATTTGGCGGCGACAATGTGATGCTTCAGCAAAAGCAAGCATGTGGTTGAGCTTATTGGTTTCAACTCGTCTTTGTTCATCGAGCGGATTGTTAATAATCCAGGAACGTAATCGAGCGCTATCTGCTGCATCATAGAGTAAAAGTGATTGTGCTGGTAATCCATCACGCCCCGCACGCCCGGTTTCCTGATAGTATCCTTCAATATTTTTAGGTAAATCATGATGAACGACAAAACGAACATTCGGTTTATCAATTCCCATCCCAAAAGCGATGGTAGCAACAACAATGTCGATTCGATCATGTCTAAATAAAACTTGTACTTCCCGGCGTTCTTTGTGAGGAAGTCCGGCATGATAAGCACGCGCTTTAAACCCCATTTCTTGTAGTTTTTTGGCAAGATTTTCAACGCCAGTGCGGGTGCCACAATAAATAATTCCAGATTGTTGTTCCACAGTTTGTAAAAACTGATTTAGTTGTTTCACCGCATTAGTTTTGTGGACTACTTTATAATGGATATTCGGTCTATTAAATGAAGCAATGTATTTTCTAGGCGTGTAATTTAATTGTCTAATTATATCCTGACGTGTTTGTTTATCAGCAGTTGCAGTTAAGGCAATAATTGGGATATTAGGAAAATGGGTTTTTAAGATACCTAAAGCGGCATATTCAGGACGAAAATCATGACCCCATTGAGAAATACAGTGAGCCTCGTCAATTGCAAAAAGTGCGATAGAGCATTCTTTTAATCGTTCTAAAAAAGAGGTACTAATTAGACGCTCAGGAGCAATATATAACAAATCCAATTCATCATGATGTAATTGCATCAATACATTTTTCGCCTCTTCGCTGCTTAAAGAGGAATTATAATAAGCGGCGCGAATTCCTTGTAATCTTAAGGCAGTTACCTGGTCTTCCATTAATGCAATTAAAGGAGAAACTACAATGCCCACTCCTGGTCTTACGATGGCAGGAATCTGATAACATAGAGATTTTCCACCACCTGTGGGCATTAAAACAAGAACATCATGCCCAGCAATAACATCATTAATAATGTCTTCCTGAGGTGTTCTAAACGAGTCAAAACCAAAATATTCTTTGAGTACAGCAAGCGAATTTTTATTACGAGTGACAGGTGCCGCAAGAGTTTCCATGTAATTATTCTTATTCTTTTCATGAGCGCTGAAAGGTTGCAATCATATCATCATGGTTTGGAAATAAAAGCATTATCTTTTATATAAAAGCGCAGTAATTTTTCTGCCCAATCTTTTGCATAATGAACACCAATTCTCGGTTTTTCCACAATAGTAAATGCATGTTGATTTTCTTCTTCAGCGATATAAAAAGTATCGCTGGTCAGATCATGTTGGTTCAGTTCTTTATCTATATGCATTGCTTTTGAAAGCAACCCAGGTCCTTGTGTTTTTCCTGCAATATTTTTTATTGGTTCAATGGCACGCAACAAAATTGCAGAACCTTTACCCTCAGTTTCTGTAACGACATTGGTGCAGTAATACATCCCATAGATTAAATAGATATAGGCATAACCAGCAGGTCCAAAAATGACTTTTGTTCTTTGGGTAAGACCTTTAGATGAATGAGATGCTAGATCATGCACTCCTAGGTACGCCTCAACTTCGACGATTCGTCCTATATATTCCATTCCGAATTGATTATGAATAAGATATTTGCCTAAAAGTTCTTTGGCAACCATAATCGTATCACGTTCATAAAATGTTCTGGGTAATTTTCGAAACATATCTCTTTCATGGATGATAAAAATTCGCAATAATAATACATTTAAACGAATTTTCTAAGGACAGTTTATGGATTTTGAATTCGCAGCAGAACATATAGCTATTCGTGAGATGGCAGCTGATTTTGCACGTAATAGGTTAGCTCCTATGGCTGACAGTTGGGATGACGAGAGCTATTTCCCTGTGGATGTATTACGTGAAGCTGCTGCACTAGGAATGGCTGGGATGATGGCACGAGAGGATATTGGCGGAGCACAATTAACCCGCTTAGACTCTGCATTATTGTTCGAGCAACTAGCAACAGGGTGTGTCAGTACGAGTGCATATCTTTCGATTCACAACATGGTGACTTCTTTAATTGATCGATATGCTCATTCTGAGTTACGAATGAAATGGGGGCCTAAATTAACTTCTATGGAACTACTTGGCAGTTATTGCTTGACTGAGCCTGAATCTGGTTCTGATGCCGCTTCGCTAAAAACCAAGGCTGTAAGAGACGGAGATTATTATGTGCTAAATGGCTCTAAAGCCTTTATTTCAGGAGGCTCAGTGAGTGATGTCTACCTGTGTATCGTTCGGACTGGTGATTTGTCGCATCATGGAATAAGTTGCTTATTAATTGAAAAAGAGACTCCAGGTTTAAGTTTTGGCAAATTAGAGAAAAAAATGGGTTGGCACAGTCAGCCTACCAGTATGGTTTATTTTGAAAATTGCCGTGTACCGGTTGCCAATCGTGTGGGTGATGAGGGGATGGGATTTAAAATTGCATTGAATGCTTTAAATGGGGGACGGATTAATATTGCTTCGTGTTCATTGGGTGGCGCGCTTGCTTGCTTGCGATTGACTCAAAGCTATATGCATGAGCGAAAACAATTTGGTAAACCACTCACTGAGATGCAGGCATTACGTTTTTATTTTGCTGATATGTTAACGGATTATGAAGCGGCTCGTTTAATGGTTTATCGAGCAGCAAGTGCTATGGATAAAAACGATCCGAATGTCCCTATATATTGTGCCATGGCGAAACGTTTGGCAACCGATGTTGCTTTCCATATTTGTGACAAGGCGATGCAAATCCACGGTGGTTATGGATATTTACGTGATTATCAGATTGAGCGAATATTTAGAGATTTAAGAGTACATCAAATTCTTGAAGGTACAAATGAAATCATGAGAGAAATTGTTGCTAAAGCAACTTTGGATGAAGATCATTTTTTGTGCTGATTTATCTGTTTGTAGCCTGGGTGCAGCGAAGCGGAGCCTGGGTTTTCTAAGCTGAATGAGTGCACGATCCCGGGTTCCGCTTCGCTACACCCAGGCTACGGTTCTTATAAGAAGGAGTTTTTTTTAATGAATTTAATTGAGCAAGATTTGGATAACCATGGAATTTTAACTTTAACTTTAAACAGACCTGAAAAGTTAAATGCCTTAAGCTCAGAAGTATTAGATGCTTTGGAAGAATCATTCCATTATGCAAAATCAAACCCTAAAGTTAAGGCATTAATGATTACTGGGAATGGTAAAGCCTTTTGTGCTGGTGCGGATATTAACCGATTGGCTGAATGTACTGCACAAACAGGATATGAGTTTGCTTGTCGTGGACAGGAAGTATTTCGGCTTTTGGAAACTTTAGGTAAACCATCATTAGCTGCAGTAAACGGCTTTGCTTTTGGGGGTGGTTGCGAGTTAGCTATTTCTGCTACATTAAGAATTGCTTCAACAAAAGCTCAATTCGGCCAGCCTGAAGTGAAGCTGGGCGTTATTCCTGGTTATGGTGGCACACAGCGCTTAGCTCGCTTAATTGGAAAAGGGCGCGCTTTAGATTTGTGTTTAACAGGGCGATTTATTAACGCTGAAACTGCCTTACATTGGGGACTAGTGAGTGAGGTTGTTGAATCAGAACTATTATTGGAACATGGGAAAAGGCTATTACAGGGAATTTTAAGTATGGCACCACTTGCTGTGGCAGGTGTTATGGAAGTTATTGATCATGGTTATGATTTGTCCTTGACGGATGCTTTGCACCTGGAAGCCATTCACTTTGCCAAAGTGTGTGCTTCTGAAGACAAGCAAGAGGGAGTTAGCGCATTTCTAGATAAACGAGTTGCTCAGTTCAAAGGAAGATAATTATGACTGATGAGGTACTTTTTGAGCAAGAAGGTTCATTGGGAGTCATTACATTAAATAGACCCAGGGCTTTGAATGCGCTGACTTTAAATATGATTCTTAATATGCAAAGACAATTAAGTCTTTGGAAAGAAGACGAGTCGATTCATGCTGTAGTCGTACGGGCTGTTCCCGGGAATGCATTTTGTGCTGGAGGAGACATACGTTCGCTTTACTTAGCGGGGCAAGTAAATGACGCGGAGCAAATGCAATTTTTCTGGCACGAATATCGTTTAAATCATTTTATTCATCATTTTGGTAAACCCTATATTTCTTTAATTGATGGTATTGTTATGGGTGGAGGTGTGGGGATTTCCATGCATGGCAGTCACCCAATAGCCAGTGAACGCTTTGTATTTGCTATGCCTGAGACGAGTATCGGTTTCTTTCCTGATATAGGGGCCAGCTATTTACTGGCACGATGTCCAGGATATTTAGGTATTTATTTGGGTTTAACAGGTAATCGCTTAGGTTCTCATGATGCAGTAAAAACCGGACTGGTTAAAAAAATAGTAGCATCAGAACAAATGCCTGCTGTATATGATGCATTAATGAATGAAGATTTATCAACGGATGCTTTTGAACAAGTCAATCAATGCTTGCAGCGTTTTACTTTTGTACCTTCTACGGAAGAAATCAGCCAGATTAAGCCTCTGATTGATGTCTGTTTCGCACATCCAACAATTGAAATGATTCGAGATTCCTTACAAAGTGCTGGCACAGTATGGGCTGAGGCGGTTGATAATACTTTGGCACAAAAATCTCCCTTAAGTCTTAAAGTCACTTTAGCTCAATTACAAAAGGCGAAGGGATTGTCTTTAGCGCAATGTTTACAAATGGATTATGACATGGTCAGTCATTTTATGCACGGCCATGATTTTTATGAAGGGGTCAGAGCTTTATTGATTGATAAAGATAAGAATCCTCAATGGCATCCAGCGCGATTGGATTTGGTTTCAGAGCAAATGGTTCAGAAGTACTTTGAACGTTCTCACCCTGGCTTGGAATGGGCATAAAGTGTATCTGTTGTGCATAAAATTTTTGGGGCTGGTGTTTGTCAATTAATTTGACCACACCATCCATCAATTATTGGTTAAAATTCAATTTAAGTGATATTGGATTATTAACCTATATCTATTTAACAGCCCATTTTTATCTCAGATTGATGCGAATGGTTTTGTGCTTCATGATTGGGTTGTTTCATCTGATTTATATGATGTTCTTGCTCTTGTGGCGGCTTGCTGAATTTATCATTAACATATGTTCCAGCACGATAAATGCCTGTTCCCAAAGCTGCTGCGCCAAGAGAATAAAGAGTAGTTTCAATAATTGCTTTACCAGGTTTAGTAAAAAATCCAAAACGTGACATCATATTTCATCCTTTTAGTAATATTAAAAACTGTAACGTATGATCTAAAATTGCACATTACAGTATTATCATACACTATTTTATTGCATAACAAATCATTTTATAAAAATAAAATGGTTCTATTATGTGGATTTTTACTTCATGAAAGTCAATTATTTTGAAAACTGGATCCCGTATAAATGCTACGCATTTTACGGGATAACCAAGTTAGTTGCTTTTTGGAGAAGATCCTGATGTTTGAGTCTGTGTATGTTCATCAGTATCTTCAGGAATCTCTTCGATCCGAGGAGTTGTACTCTTAGTAGCAAATATACCATGTCTGGATTTACCTACAGAGGGTTGATACTCTTCTGGAACTACTCTGCTCAGTGGTTCAGGTCCCATAGTTTCGCCAATACCTGCAACAAGACCGAATATCATAGCGGTTAAGCTCATTCGCAGTGGAACTTGTTTCAGAGCCATTTCCCCAAAAGCTTTTGCTGAAGCTCCGGGATTATTTATAAAATTAAAAAATAACTCTTTTGTTAATTTAATTGAATTTGCTCTTTTTAGTTGTCCCTCTTGGTTTATTGTAAATTGTACCACGATATAATCTTTTAATACGGCTAGTGGGTACGTGGTAAATGCTGCAAGCGCACCACTGGTTGCTCCACTGACAAAATGTCTCTTTTTACTATCCTCAATTGGCAAACCTTTCGCTATTCTCTCTTCAAGAATACACAATGCAAAAAAATTACCCATTCCTGCAGCATATCTTGGGACAAAGCCAGCAGCTATTAATTCTTTCGCATTATTAAATGTTTTCCATGTAAAATTTGGAGGAAGAAAGTTGGGTATTTTTTTCAGCGTAGATATTGCTTCAGGCCCTTGCGTTATCAACTGCTCACCTAACGTCATAGCCATAAGATACCCCAAACCTGTTGGGGCGTATTTTCTACCGTCTTCTTCCCTTACAAGTCCTTCTTCTAAAGGCTTGCTGCCGCCTTTAGCAGTAGTAACATAACCTGTTCTTAGTACTGATCCAGAAATAGAAGCTGAAGTTCCTGCATACATAGCTTTCATAAAACCCATTACCCCACCTTGATATACGGGTAACATGGTGCCGTTCTTGGTTAAATTAACCAGAATTGTTTTCATTGGGCTTTGAACAGCTACAATACCAAAACTTGTAGTCAATGCAACGGCGGTAAAATTAGCTCCATTCCAAAACTGTTGATACATTTTATCCACAGAAGGTACCCAGTCAGGAAGAGAAGGGCCTTTTCCAGGTGGTGGCGTAACAGGCATTGTAGGTACTGTAGGTACCTGTACAGATTTAGAAGTTTGTAGTTTTTGCTTCATTAACTCCATTGGTGGAAACATCCAAGAATTACTTCCAGGTTGGATTGCACTCCACATAGATGTCATCATGGTTGAAAACACAGGGCCTTGCCAAATTGATGGAGTAAAAGTTCCTTCCTTCGGTGCGTGCACAGATTTTTGAGTTTGTAGTTTTTGCTTCATTAACTCCATTGGTGGGAACATCCAAGAATTACTTCCTGTCTGGATTGTGCTCCACATAGATTTCATCATGTCTGAAAACACAGGGCTTTGCCAAACTGCTGGATTATAAAATCCTTTCATCATGGATGAAAACACAGGCATTTGCCAAATTGTTGGAGTAGAAGTTCCTTCCTTAGAATGCATCATCTTATATTTTGCAAGCTCTAATGGCGATACCATCGGAGTACTTTTTAGGTAAGAGAGATCCCACGGTTTCCATACTACTGGTGCAGTTACAGTGGGTTGCCCAACTTTTGATGTTTGCGAATCTGTTTTATTATACATAGCTATATCTTATATTGATTGTTAAATATATCCTCATTATACGGCTCAAAAATTAACTAAACCTTAACAAATATGCGTAAGTAGAACAAAATTAAATCTCAGGGCTTATTTTGTGGGCATGCAGGCGTTTGGAATGAACAAAAAACCTCCAGTAGGCCGCTTGTTTACTAAGGGATAGTTATAAAAAAATACTTTATTTATAATGACTTATAATGAAATATATCTGGTAAGAAACGAACTAAAATCTGGAGGCTGAGAGGTGTTTATTTTAAGTTCAATCATAAAAAAATGTATTATCTAGCAAGATTACTTCAGCCAATCATTGAGAATATCAATGATTTTTTGTGCTTGTTCTGCACTGGAAATGTTAAACTTGGATTTTTGCCAGTATTGGTTATTGCGTTTTTGATATCGGCGAATTGAAAATTTAACTGGACCATAATCATTTTGAGCATTATCCCAATCCTGATATTTAAACATAATTGTAGTCCAGGCCCCTTTACTTAATACTTTCTTATCCAATTCTTTAACTGTCTCTGTTCCATTGTCGTTATATGTTATAGTGATTTCATCTATGCTTGCAGTCATTCGGGTCTTACCTTAATAAATATTCAAGAAAAGCAGAGGTACATCAATAATGAGGTATTCTCTACGCTAAAATTTTGAGAGTTTATCTTATTTTTTTAACTTACCATAGTATTGAACTGTGATTTGTCAAAAATAGATACAAATAAAATAACGCAACAATGGATTATTTTATTATTTTTAGAATTATTGAATTGATTGCAGTTTCCCATTAACAAAAGTCATAGTTACTGCGGGCTGATACTCCCCAGGTTGATAAACCCAAACTTGAGGTTTTTCTGCTGTTGGTACAATTTCATTGATGAACGAATTATTGACTATAGAAGGAGAACCACAAGCATAATATACTTTTTGCACCGGATCGCCAGGTTGAATGTTCGCTCCTTGGCAAACAGAAACAGCATTACTATCAGAACCATTTAATTTAATGGAGCGTACTTTTTGGTTCACAATATTTACTTCAAGCTGTACCCCGCCACTACCGGTAGGCATGTTCCATACGCCATAAAAAGCAGTGCTCGTTCCCATGTTGTTATAAATGAGTTGTTGTACGGGAATTTTTTGTAATACAGGTTGATTTGATTCTTGTTGGCTCACTGGTTGGCCACAGGCTGCAATGACTTCATCGGGTGTCATTCCTATATTAATGTATCCGTGGTTTTGTGGACAATAATATGATTGAGTATCAGCAAACAGACTAAAAGGTAAAATGATTAATGCTAAGCCAGCACTACTGAGGAACGTCAATTTCATAATTCAATCCCGATAATCCTCTGCTTAAAAATAAGTATAGTAGTTTTTATAATAATCTCCAGGGTAGGTTGGCCATAATAAAAAGGGTAATAATTTTTAATAAAACCAAGATAATAAAAGGAGAAAAATCAAAACCAGAAATGTCAGGAACTATCTTTCTACCCAGTTTTAACAAGGGTTCAGTCAACAAACGTAAGAAATCAGCAGTTGGGCCTTTCCAATTCGGATTGACAAAGCTCATGATGACGCGAATAAGTATGGCAAAAAATAGAATGTTGCAAGGCTGAATGACTAAATCAGCAATCATATAAAGGAATATGAATCCAATAGGAATTAGCCCATGTAAGGCAAGAAGGCTAATGCAGATGATTTTTAATAGTTCAACCAGAATTAGGGTAATGAATGCAGGGACATCATATTTTTGTCCTGGTTTATAGGGTTGCTTTGATAACAGTTGAATTGGAGTGACTATAGGATTTGTAATTGTATAAATGAGTTGGCTTACAGGATGAAGCGCGCTAACACGCAAATACCGCAATGCAATGCGAAGCCATAAACTGAAAATAACTAGTGAAAAAAATAAAGAAACAACAAAAAGTATCACTGCGTTAATACCAGACATATTTTCCCCTATCCTTCAACTGATTTTGCAAGATTATATCGTGTTGCTTTATTTTTGTCGCTTACCAAATAAAGCCTGCCCGACTCGGATTATAGTTGCACCTGCTTGAATTGCAGGGGCAAAGTCATGACTCATTCCCATGGATAAAGTATCCATGTCTAGACCAAGTTCTTGATTGAGTGAGTGCATGAGTTGATTAAGCTGAATGAATAAATCATATTGTGTTTGTGGTTTTTTTTGTGGCGGGGGAATAGTCATCAAACCTCTTAGCTTAAGATGCGGGAGTTGACTCACTGCCAAAGCTAATTCTGTAGCTTGTTGAGGAGGGATTCCTGATTTAGTTTTTTCATCCACCAGATTAATTTGCAAACAGACATTAAGCGGGCCTAAATCTCTTGGGCGATGCTCATTGAGATAGTGAGCGATTTTAAGACGACTAATACTGTGGACCCAGTGAAACAGAGTAGCAATTCCTTTTGTTTTATTACTTTGAATTGGGCCGATAAAATGCCAACATATAGGTATGTTTTTTAATGCATTTATTTTTGGTTGTGCCTCTTGAAAATAGCTTTCTCCAAAGTGAGTGATTCCTAGCTGAAATAATTCACTAATCGCCTCAATACTTTGCTGTTTACTCACAGCAAGTAACAGAACACTCCCAGGTTTTCTACCACTTTCCAGTTCAGTTTGCGTGACTAATTGTTTTATTTGGTTTAGATTTTGTTGAAGACTCATGATTACTTAAATGCGTTTGGAATAACCCCAACAATAGCAAAAGAAACAATGTTTGCCGAGTGTTACTTAGTGAGTTAATCTATTAGCATCACATTTTAAAAGTTGAGGCACAATGGCCTACTGCCATTAATGTTCTTGATCTTTGGCCTACCTAATCAGGACGAGTTAAGCAATGGATATAGCAGAACTATTAGCGTTTTCAGTAAAAAATAAATCATCAGACTTACATATCTCCGCGGGTTTGCCTCCCTTAATTCGCGTGGACGGGGATTTGCGCAAAATCAATTTACCGGCTATGGAACACAAAGAAGTAATAAAAATTATCTATGATGTGATGAATGATAGGCAAAGGAAAGAGTTTGAAGAGAGTTTGGAAACTGATTTTTCTTTTGAAATACCCAATTTGGCTCGTTTTAGGGTGAACGTATTTAATCAATTGCGTGGCGCAGCAGCTGTTTTTCGTACTATTCCTTCTGAAATTTTAAGCATGAGTGATTTGGGGTTGCCATCTATTTTTGAAGAAATGTCCAGTTATCCTAAAGGATTAGTACTCATTACTGGTCCAACAGGATCAGGCAAAAGCACCACGTTAGCTGCCATGATCGATTATATTAATGCCAGTCGTTATGATCATATTTTAACTGTTGAAGATCCTATAGAATTTGTGCATCAAAGTAAAAAAAGTTTGCTGAATCAGCGCGAGGTTCACAAAGATACACTGAGTTTCAATGCGGCTTTGCGTTCTGCATTACGTGAAGATCCTGATGTGATTCTGGTGGGGGAGTTGCGTGATCTGGAAACGATCCGTTTAGCAATGACGGCTGCTGAAACAGGGCATTTAGTGTTTGGCACTTTGCATACTAATTCTGCAACCAAAACCATCAACAGGATTATCGACGTGTTTCCCGCTGAGGAAAAATCCATGGTACGCTCGATGTTGTCCGAGTCATTGCAGGCTGTAGTCGCACAAACGTTATTGAAAAAAAATGGTGGTGGGCGAGTTGCTGCTTTGGAAATCATGATTTGCACCGGTGCAATACGAAACTTAATTCGCGAAGATAAAGTGGCCCAAATGTATTCTTCCATCCAAACAGGCCAAGGCAAAGGAATGCAAACTTTAGATCAACATTTAACAGAGCTGGTGAAAAAAAATATTATTTCCACCCACACCGCACATGAAGTGGCAATTGATAAAACGATATTTTAAAGTGTTGGCTGAGCATTCAATAGTACTTGTAGCCTGGGTGAAACGAAGTGAAACCCGGGTTTCGGTCTTTCAGACCTTCACCCAGGCTACCCCCTAGATAGGAGGCTAAGTACTTAAGCATTTTTCTGTAATTCAATTAATTGGGGGATACCCATTTCAGCAAGTGCAAGCATGCTGTTTAATTCATCTCGATTAAAATGTCTGTCTTCCGCAGTTCCCTGAATTTCAATGAAATGACCTGCTTCGTTCATAACAATATTCATGTCAGTTTCGGCCAGGACATCTTCTGCATAATCCAAGTCAAGTACAGCTTGACCACGATAGAGTCCCACAGAAACCGCAGCAATGTAATGAAATGCAGGCATTTTACGTATTTTTTCTCGTTCTACCATCCAGCTTATTGCATCTCTCATTGCGACACACGCACCAGTAATCGCTGCTGTTCTTGTACCCCCATCCGCCTGAATGACATCACAATCTAGGGTGATTGTATTTTCACCTAAAAATTTTAAATCAACACAGGCTCTTAGAGAGCGGCCAATAAGGCGTTGGATTTCCATAGTTCTGCCGCCTTGTTTTCCTTTGCTTGCTTCGCGTTCAGTACGACTGTGTGTTGCACGTGGAAGCATCCCATATTCAGCAGTAACCCATCCTTGGTTTTTCCCTTTAATAAAACGGGGGACACCTTCGATTATAGACGCATTACACAATACTTTGGTTTGCCCAAATTCAACAAGAACAGAACCCTCAGCGTGTTTTGTGTAGTTTCTGGTTAATTTAACAGGACGTAGTTGATTGGCTTCACGGTTACTTGGGCGCATTGGATAATCCTCGCAAAATTGGGAATTATAACGCTTAACTTCCTGAGTTGCATCCTAAAGTATGTGTGATGTAAATAAAGCGTGTGATTTTTTTTATTATTAAGTTTACTTGTTTTCTGAAAATAAAAATACATGTTGAAACTTACAGGTAAATACACAAGCATATGGGTTAATTGTTGATCAACAATTTTCTTTGAATACATATTGAATAATGATGATTCATCGTGTTATTTTTAAGATTCAATTTTAAAAAAATATTTCATTATGAACTGTCGTAGTCATGAAATCAGCGTTGCACTTTGTGCAGATTTATCTGCTAGCTCGCTATTTGTCTGCGATTTAGTTTCTTCCCAAAGCGTTATTTCTTCTTTAGTGATTCTTTTCTTACCTTCCTTTCCCTAGGGCGGTCTCCCATTATCCGCGCCTCTCTAGGGAGGCGGGACATGCGGGTAGTGAACTCATTTGATTCAACTATTGGAGAATATTATGACCCAAACTAAATTTGAGGCGCATAAAGAAGACGCCTCCCCTAAAGAAAAGAAAAATAATCTAAGCGTATCCCAAAGTATCTTCTCTGGAAGCGTTACTGGTGCTTTTGAAGTGTTAGTTGATCATCCCTTGTGGTCGATAAAAACACGTATGCAAAAAGGAGAGCCATTTACCCTAAATCCACAAGTAGTGTATCGAGGCATATTGCCAAATGCAGCCAGCATGATCCCCATAACTGCAGTGCAAGTGGGTTTGAATCGTTTTTTTCAGAAATGGTTTTTTGGGAATAGATATGAGTTATCTGATAGCCAAAAATTGGTTAGCGCTTTTGCTGCTGGTGTCGGTTCTGCTGTGATAAGTTGTCCTACGGAAATGGTAATGACACATCAAAAAAAGAGTTTCCTCTCGGCAGGTACTCACTTGGTGCAACAAGGCGGTTGGTCTCGTCTTTATACAGGAATGATGGCAACAATGCTGAGAGAAGGAATGTTTTCTACATTTTTTCTGGCTGTGACCCCTGCATTGAAAACCAAAATAAAAGAGCATTATCCAAATGATTATTTTGCATCGCTACTCGCAGGGATGTTGGCAGGAGTCGGTGCAACATTGGCTTCTCAAAAGTTCGATGTGGTGAAAACAGCGCAACAGTCATCAGTCACCGCAAACCCAGCGGGTTTTTTCAAGACAACTCAAAAACTCTATGCAACACATGGTGCTTCTGTATTTCTAAAAGGTGGTTTGCCACGAGGCTTGCGTGTGATGTCTGCAGTAACACTCATGAGTTGGATGAATGAGAAAATGGGTGAATGGATGTCCCAAAATCAACCAATGGAATCCGAAACATCACCATCACCAAGTAAATAATTTATCCACGGTATAAATCTAAAAAATTCTCCACTACCGCGCCTCATGCGCGGTATTTCCCCGGACATGAAGCGTCCAGGCAATGTGCCAAGATGGGCTGATAATGCGATTAAACTCACCAAGAATTCATGATCTGTTACGATTTTGAAGAGCTTTTCTCTGTCCAATTGCTTTAAATTGGGGTATATTCGCGCAAGGTTTATTCATTCGGTATCTATAATGCTTCAAAGTATGACGGCTTTCTCACGAGTGCAACAGCAGATTGAAGAAGGTCAATTTTGTTGGGAAATCAAGTCAGTAAACCATCGATATCTAGATGTCTCATTCCGTTTGCCTGAATCGTTCCGATTTGTAGAGCCACAGTTACGCCATTTATTGCGGGATCAGATAAATCGTGGGAAATTAGAGTGCCAGCTGAAATATCAAGATACAAGTTCTAATAATCAGTCTATGCTTATAAATATAGGCATGGTAAATGCATTAGTGGGTTTAGGTGAGAAACTTTCCATGTCACACCATTTGTCGAACGATTTAGGTGTAAGTCGTGTTCTTACTTGGCCCGGAGTGGTCCAAGCTAATATGCCTGATGTGGAACTATTAGGAGAGAATGCGATTTCCTTATTTAAAGAGGCGATTGACCAGTTAAAGCAGATGCGCACAAGTGAGGGTGCTGCATTAAAAGCGCATGTGGAGACACGGTTAAGTGAATTGGGTCGAGAAATTGAGCATGCACGGTCCTTAGTATCAATGCAAGCAGAGCAAGTTAAAGATAAATTATTGACCCGATTGCACGCAGTGAGGATTGAGGTTCAAGATTCACGAGTGGATCAGGAAATTGCTTTAATTTTGACTCGTATTGATGTGAGTGAGGAGCTGGATAGATTAAAGACTCATCTTGATGAAGTGAGTCGGACGTTAAATTGCGATAAAATAGCAGGAAGACGCCTTGATTTTTTGATGCAAGAATTAAATAGGGAGGCGAACACGCTAAGTTCAAAGTCTGACTCTGTGGAGTTAACCCAGAGTGCGGTGCAAATGAAAGTTTTAATTGAGCAAATGCGTGAACAAATTCAAAACATTGAGTGAGTATTATTGTGGGTGACTATTCGGGTAATTTATTTATTGTTGCAGCACCTTCTGGGGGAGGCAAAACCAGTTTAGTAAAAAAGTTAGTGGAAACTCTTGAGGATGTTGAGGTATCCGTTTCGCATACAACACGAGCGATGCGACCTGGGGAACAAGATGGAGTGGATTACTTTTTTATAGATGAAAATGAATTTATACGTATGATTGAGGATAATGCTTTTTTAGAGCATGCCCGAGTCTTTAATCATTTGTATGGAACATCGATGAAGCAAATTACTACACGTTTGCAAAAAGGCATCGATGTCGTTCTGGATATAGACTGGCAAGGGGCAGAACAAATTAGGCGTTCCTTTCCAGATGCGGTGAGTATTTTTATTGTACCGCCGTCTTTGGATGTATTAAAACAACGATTATTGAATCGTCGGCAAGATAAAGACGAAGTGATTAGTAATCGGATGATAAAAGCTCAAGATGAATTGAGCCATTATCCCGAGTTTGATTACTTAATCGTTAATGATAATTTTGAGAGGGCGTCTATGGAGTTGGGGGCGATTGTGATTGCAAACCGCTTAGGTATTAGGCGGCAGATAAATAAACAATCAAAATTGCTTTCTTTCCTGATGTCATCACAGTAAAATGATAGGTTTTGCTACTGGAGAATGAGTTATGGCGCGAGTTACAGTTGAAGATTGTTTAAAAAACGTTGCAAATCGATTTGAACTGGTTATGGTGGCTACTAAGCGAGCGCGCCAAATTGCTGTTCGAGGCGATCAACCTATGGTTGAATGGGAAAATGATAAACCCACAGTCGTGGCTTTGCGTGAAATAGCAGAAGGTTTGGTTACCCCAGAAATTTTGGATAAAGAATAATTTTTAGAATATTGTAAAGATATTCATGGATCTTGGGCATATTGTAGCCTGGGTGAAGGCGCAAGCCGTAACCCGGGGGTTACCTTTGATCCCGGGTTACGCTGCGCTTCACCCAGGCTACAAAACCCCATGACGACGAATCATGAGGGATCGTGATTTATTCGGGTCTTAAACGGTGTGAATTAGGGGTATAGGGGTACGGTCATGTTAGATACTAGGGAGTACTGCGTGAGCTACTTTAAGGAGCTCGATGAAGAGCTGAAATGCTATCTTGAGCAGTCGCAAATAGAAAAATGTTACCAAGCCTATTTGGTCGCTGAAAAAGCACATCAAGGTCAGATGCGTCGTTCTGGCGAGCCCTATATTACTCATCCCGTTGCAGCTGCTTTAATTCTTGCGCGAATGCGTCTGGATTATCAAACAATTATGGCGACTTTGCTCCATGATGTCGTTGAAGATACCTCAGTGAGTAAAGACGATTTAACACGTCAATTCGGTGAAGAAATAACCTCCCTTGTTGATGGTGTTACCAAGCTGACCAAAATTAAATTTGAATCAAAAGCTGAAGCCCAGGCAGAAAATTTCCGTAAGATGGTCTTGGCTATGGTTAAAGATATCCGGGTAATTATCGTTAAGTTGGCTGATCGTCTGCATAATATGAAAACCCTTGGTGCAATGCCTTATGCAAAACGCAGACGTATCGCCATTGAAACTCTGGAAATTTATGCGCCAATTGCGAACCGATTGGGAATGCACTCGATTTATGTAGGCCTTGAGGATTTAGGATTTCAGGCTTTATATCCCATGCGTTATCGAGCGATTAAATCAGCAGTTGAAAAATCTCGTGGAAATCGACGCGAATTGACCCAGACAATTGAGCGTGATTTGCAATTGGCTTTAGCCCAACTAAATATTCCTTATGAGCAAGTATTCGGCAGACAAAAGCACTTATACAGTATCTATAAGAAAATGCGCCAGAAAAAAGCCTCATTTACCGAGATCACTGATGTTTTTGCGTTCCGCGTCATTACTGAAGATATTGATTCTTGTTACCGCATTTTAGGTGCTTTACATTGTACCTACAAACCTGTCCCTCAACGCTTCAAAGACTATATTGGTATCCCTAAAGCAAATGGATACCAATCGTTACATACTACTTTATTTGGACCTTTTGGGGTTCCCCTAGAAGTGCAAATTCGTACCCGTGATATGGATAAGGTTGCTGATAATGGGGTAGCTGCACATTGGATTTATAAATCATCTGGCCTTGAAGTCAATGAAGCACAACTGCGCGCAAGAGAATGGGTACAAAGTCTATTGGAAATGCAACGCAGCACGGGTAGTTCGTTGGAGTTTATTGAAAACGTCAAAATCGATTTATTCCCGGATGAAGTATACGTCTTTACCCCTAAAGGTCATATTATGGAATTACCTAAAGGGGCGACACCCGTTGATTTTGCTTATTCAGTTCATTCCGGAGTAGGTAATAGTTGTGTGGCTGCGAAAGTAAACAGAAAATTAGTTCCGCTCAGCATTCCTTTATCTAATGGACAAACAGTTGAGATTATTACCGCTGCGGGTGCGCACCCTAATCCGGCATGGTTAAATTTTGTAGTGACTGGTAAAGCCCGCTCTAATATCCGCCATTTTCTGAAAAGCCAACAAAATACAGAATCAATTAGTTTAGGAAAACGTCTTCTTGAGCAATCATTAATTGAGCTGTCTAGTGATTACGCTAAAATACCACCAGAGTCTTTACAGGCGCTATTAAGTGATCTTCATTATAAAGCGATGGATGATCTGCTCTATGCAATTGGTATAGGGAACCAAATGGCGATGGTAATTGCCAAGAGATTAGTAGTCACCCAAGACTCCAATGAGTTGGATAAAGGAATCAAAACACGTCCGTTGGCAATTAAAGGAACCGAGGGAATGGTGGTTCATTTTGGCGAATGTTGTCAGCCTATCCCTGGCGATAATATTGTTGGAAAATTCCAACAAGGTCGAGGAATTATTGTTCATAGCAGTGATTGTGCTACTTTAAAAAAATCGCGAACCAATCCAGAGCAATTCGTTGCCTTACGCTGGGATGAAAAAGTTGAAGGAGAATACTGGGTTGATATTACTGTCGATGTAGTGAACGAGCGTGGTGTTTTGGCTGCGTTGGCAACTGCTATTGCTGAGTCAGGCTCCAATATAGGTAATATCAATGTAGATCCACGCGATGGTCGGCATAATGCGGTAACATTTTCAATTAGTGTTGTTGATAGAACGCATTTGGCTCGTGTAATGCGTAGGTTGCGGGCAAATAAAGTGGTGATGCGTCTTTATAGAAAAAAACAAGGGGATAATTAATGCGACCTATAAATACAAAATTGGCTCCAGAAGCGATTGGAACCTATTCTCAAGCCATTCAATGTGGCGATACAGTTTATCTCTCAGGACAAATACCACTTGATCCTGTAACGATGCAACTTTGTAGTGAAGACATCAAACTGCAAATTACTCAAGTTTTGGAAAATTTGTCAGCTGTTTGTGAAGCTGCTGGTGGTAGTTTAGCCCATATAGCGAAATTGAATGTTTACCTTACCGATTTACAGCACTTTCCTTTAATTAATGAAGCAATGAGTCGTTATTTTGCAGCACCTTACCCAGCAAGAGCAGCTATAGGTGTCTCAGCATTGCCTCGTGGTGCTCAGGTCGAGATGGATGGTATAATGGTTCTACCTTCGAAGTAATTCATTTAATTGGTCTAAAATATATTGTAGTGTACTGTAGCCTGGGTGAAGGCGGAGCCGTAACCCGGGTTTCTTGTTATTTCCCGGGTTACGCTTCGCTGCACCCAGGCTACAATGTACCCAGGCTACAAATTTAAGTCAGAGTTCATGTATGAGTATTATTTCCCTTCATGGTGTGTCCCTCAATATTGCGGGTAATCAGTTGCTAGATAATGCTGATTGGCAGATCCAACCGCAAGATCGTATTGCATTAGTTGGACGGAATGGGGCAGGTAAATCCACGCTGTTAAAACTTTTGCAAGGTGAATTGATTCCGGATGGTGGCCAAATTAATCAGCTTTCTGGATTGCGTGTTGCTGGTTTGACCCAGGAAGTTCCAATTACTGGGGAAGAATCAGTCTATCATTTTCTAGTGAAAAGCCTTGGTGAAGTAGGTGAGGTTTTATCACGCTTTAATGAACTCTCTCAATTGGGTGACATGGATAAATTGGCCTCATGCCAGCAACAAATGGATAATTTGCATGCTTGGGACAAATTGCCTCAAATCGAGACTATGGCCAGTCGTTTAGGTATCGCTACGCACGAACGTATGAATAATCTATCCGGTGGTATGAAACGTCGTGTATTACTGGGCGCCGCATTAATTGCAACTCCGGATTTATTACTTTTAGATGAACCGACAAACCATTTGGATATAGAAGCAATTGAATGGTTAGAGTCTTACTTGAAAAATTTCAAGGGATCAGTGTTGTTGGTTACCCATGATAGAGAGTTTTTAAATCAAGTATCCGATCGGATTGTAGAAATCGACAGAGGAAAGCTCTATCAGCATGATTGTGATTATGAAACTTATTTAGACAGAAGAGAATCTATTCGTCTGAGCGAACAAAAGCAAAATGATTTATTTGATAAAAAGCTGGCTGAGGAAGAGATCTGGATTCGTACAGGAATCAAAGCACGACGAACACGTAATGAAGGTCGGGTTCGTGCATTAAAGGCATTGAGAGAAGAATATAAGGCACGACGTAATCAATTAGGTAAAGTCAAATCATTTTCTCTTGATGTAACTCGTTCCGGCTCAGTAGTGATCGAAGCCAATCAAGTGAATTATACGCTAGGAGATAAAACCATTTTACGTGATTTCTCCTTATTACTGACTCGCGGCGATAAACTTGGAATAATTGGTCCTAATGGATGTGGTAAAACGACTTTAGTACGCCTGCTGCTTGGGGAGCTAAAGCCTGATTCTGGACAAATAAAGCTGGGGACTTCTTTGAGTGTTGCCTATTTTGATCAATTGCGCCGGCAATTGCGCGAAGATCAAACCGTCATGTTTAATGTGGGTGATGGTGCGGATTATGTAACAATCAATGGTAAACAAAAACATGTTGCCAGCTATTTGCGCGAATTTTTATTTTCACCTGAGCGGTTTAATCAGCCGGTTTCAGTACTTTCTGGTGGAGAAAGAAACAGATTATTATTAGCCAAATTGTTTGCTAAACCAGTGAATCTGTTGGTGATGGACGAACCTACAAATGATTTGGACATGGAAACATTAGAGCTCCTTGAGGGGATGTTAGCTGATTATCCAGGAACTTTAATATTAATTAGCCATGATAGGGTATTTATTAATCAGGTGGTGACTAGTGTCTTGGTTTATGAGGAAGCAGGGCAGTTCAATGAATTTGTTGGTGGTTACGATGAATATAAAATGTATAAGAAACAACAACAGCGTGATCAGCTAATCAAAGCGCCTATTGTGAAACGCAATGTAGCAACAAATAAATTAAGTTTTAATGAGCAACGTGAGCTTGCTCAGTTACCACAGAAAATTGAGCAATTGGAAGAAAAAATAGCTGAATTACAATTGCAAATGGCTGATCCCAAATTTTACCAACAAGAAGCTCAAATCATTGCAAAGATAAATCAAGGTTTGGCTGAGGATGAGGCGTTATTATCTCAGTTTTATGCACGATGGGAAGCATTAGAAGACGTTGAGAAAAGGAGCAAATAAATGTTATTGACGCTCGCTTTACTTGTTCTTTTGGGTTCGATTTTGGTCTTCTTTTCAGAGGAATTCAGCAAAGCCATTAAGAAACTTTTTGCTATAAAAGGAGCTAAATTAATCATACCCCTCTTTGCGGCTTCGTGGCTAATCTATACTTTTGATTTTTGGGTTTTATGGGCAATCTTTTATCTGCGTGAGATACTGTATGATGTACTGAATTTTTTAGTGCGAATTATGCCTTTTCAGACGGGAGCAGTACAAGTGGTACTTGTGTTCATGTTGACCTTTCTTTCAGTAGTTCCAGTGCTTACTCTTGATTTTCTTTCGCGAAGAAAAACCTTTAAGAATTATAAGCATCCATATTTGACAAGTGGAATAATTTGGATTCTATCTGTTGTCTTGTTAATCATAATATGATTTTCTGTAAAGAAATGTAATTATTTTGTAAAGAAACGTGCTTATTCTTAATAAAACCTTAAGTTTTCTTTTTTATACTTCTCATCGCCAGTTTGGAAATAATAAAAAAAAAGGAGACTAAAGTGGATCAGCACAAACATTACCGTCATCAGCAATATACTCCTCAAGCTTCTATAGATACTAATTATCATGGCCATGATGCGCCCCCTCCCTATAATCCTCTCTACCCCAGGGTTCAAGTTACCTCACCTTATATTCCTCCCGTATCTCGCGTTGAAGTAGTGACGCCTACAAGAAGAGTTTATCCTTATCGATCTTATTCTACCCGAAGTACAAGCTTGGGAGCTGGAGTTCTTCTTTTGATCATTGCCCCAATTTTTGTTGTCGCCTTAATACTCAAGCTCACTCTTGGAGCGGTTGGATTAACTGCTGCATCAATGACCACTGCTGGAGTTGCGGGAGCAGGTGCTGCAGGTGTATTTGGGTTGAGTGTTGGAACTTTAGGTGTCGGTGCGCTCGCTCTGTATGCAACGCTGGCTTTAGGTTACTTGTATTCCAGCGCGAAAGAATGTTATAGCAGCGATAAAAACGTATTCGATATGATTAAATCTCGTGTTGTTAATGAAGATGGATTGAGTTTTACTGGTGTTTTCAAATCTATAGGCGCTGTGCTTTGGTCTCCGTTTTTACTTATCGGTGGTCTGGCTGGTATGGGTGTTAAAGCTGCTGCGAACGCAAGCGTTTCAAAATCTTCGCCTGTAAAGAAAGAGGAGCCCGCAGTGCAACTTACCGCATCTCCTTATTCAAAAATGAGTAGAGACTCTTCAAAGCAATCCGATTTGAGACAAGAAAAAGAGCCATATCAATTGAGTTCAATATATACAGAATCAGAAACTCACGAGAAAGGTTCTCATCTTTTTGACTCTCAGACTTCTTTTCCTTCTGCCATATACTCTAATTAAAATTCTATGGGTACCTATTTATAATAGTTTTTCAATTAAGGTTGTAGGTTTTTGGGTTCGATGTTAGCGAACCCAAAAACCAAATAGCGCTTAAATCCTGTTCTTAAAATTGAAATTTTTTGATCTTTAATTCACTTTTCCACACTTTAAAGTCAGGGATTAGGTGCTCAAAGCCTTTTCTCCATAAATGGCCTATAATTTAATCAAGGTGTTTTATTGGAGTATCAAATGATTCCTCGTAGATCAGTCATCGACGCAATAGACAGAGATACCCCAGTATTAAACAAATTAAGCCCAACAGCTCAAAAAAACATTTCAGATCGGATGGAACAATGGTTTGCAGATACAGAAAAATACATTTACCCGAATAATACAGGAACAAATTCCCATTTAGCTACTCAATTTTTGGCATCATTTGGATTAAAAAATGCTTCAGAAGTGTTTCATTTTCTGAAAACAGTGGGCGGCAAAGCGACATTAACCATGATCGCTCGAGAAATAATGAAAGAAGAGTCGCGCATTGAATCGATTAGGGAGCGTAATGCAGAAGAAATGCTCAAACAACAAAGGCATTTGGTTTTCCTCCTTATGGGAATTATTGCAGAGCGACAAGAACTGGCTAAAAATGTAGATCAGCTTATCCGACTTGAAATCGACAAACATCTTGTTAAGCATCCTGAATATAATATCGAAACGGTTTCTGAGCGCGTCCCAATTCAAATTTTAGAGGATATGATTGCCCATTACGTTGAGACTATTAAAGTTTTAGATGAAAAACTGGATGAATTGGAATACCAATTAAAGCAGGTTGAAGAGGAATTGGCTATTATCGAAGAGGAAGAACGACGTATGGAGGTTTACCATGAAGAACTTCGTACGCATATCGATATATTGGATACGTATTTGCAACTGCCTATTCCTGACCGTTCCCAAGGTCTCCAAGAAAATCCTACCGTTTTTTCTGAACAAAGAATACCTGTTTTGGAGGAAGATTTAGAACGGTATAAAAAACAAGAGGAACTATATAAAAACACAGTTTCTGATAATATCCAGACTCAAGAAGTAGAAAAACGACGTCTTAGTAGACACATCAGAGTCACTGAACATGAACTTAATCTTCATAAAGATCAGTTGAAACTAAGAACGCGGACCCCTGAGGAGTTTATTCGCAAGGCCTTGGAGAAGACCCGAGCCCAAATACAGGATTATCAGCCTATCCCAGGACAATTGGACCCTGAATTGGAAGGTTTAAAACTTCGTGAAAAAGGATTGGTTCATGCCTTGGGAGTTATGAGCAGCAATAGCATACTTCTCAACGAGAAATTAGAACGAGTGTTTATTCTTTCTCAAGCTCGTTTTAGTATTAAACCGGAGGATGCAAAACGCCTCATTCAAAGAGGTGAGCGTTCATATGCTCTAATCCCTAAAGGTAAGGAGCCAAATGATTTGACTGAAGATGAGTGGGTGCAAGCTGAGCTTGAATTTGAACAGGTTAAAAAAAGTATTCAAACCCCTCGTTTTAATAAGCTTGATAAAATAGAAGAAAAAAAGCAAAGATTCAGTCAACGCAAAGCAGAGCCTGAACACTTGAAAGAATTACTACAAACTCAACAACTTGAGCTGCAAGGAGCCAAAAAGGAAATGGGCGAAACATTAAGACAAATCCGAGCCCGAAAAACATTATTATTGCATCAGAGCACAAGGTATTCGCATACATCTACTCCAAAACCAGAGACTATCCAAAGTAAGTCACAAATGGTAGAACAATTTGAATCTTTAATATTAAAAGCACCAAAAAAAGAAGAAATAGAAAAAATACGGGATATGGTCGATCATTCCTCAATATCGCCTGAGAATAAGGGAGAACTTAATAAATTAATTGAACAAGTGGCACCAGAGAAGGTTATGGGATCACAACAAAGGCTTCGATTTTTTAAAGAAGTCAAACACTTAATAAGCGAGACATCACCATCATCCCATGTCGATTCAACTGTGCAAAAAAAAGATTAAGTAATACGTTTAACGACAGCTCTCTTAATACAATCTAAATTTGTTACTAAACACGATTCAGCAGGGATGATGAATGAGTGTATTCCGTGTATAATAGCGACAATTTATTTTTCAGGTTGCTTCATGAATAAGCAAGACTTTTACTTTGATTTACCTCCAGAATTAATTGCGCAATATCCTTTAGCAAATCGCAGTGATTCGCGTCTTTTAATTTATGATCGTCAAAAAGGTGAATACGGCCATTACCAATTTCGCGAAATCGCTGATTTTTTAAACCCAGGTGATTTACTGGTAATGAATGATTCCAAAGTGATCCCAGCTAGACTTTATGGCCATAAAACTACAGGCGGAAAAGTTGAGCTATTAGTCGAGCGGATTACGGGTGAATTTACTTTTCTAGCCCATATTAAAGCCAGTAAGGCACTGAAATCTGGCTCAGTGATTAAGCTGGAGCAAAATAAAGAAATCGAAATTCTTGATCGACACGATGATTTATTCATGTGTAGAGCGGATATGGACGTTTTGAACTTATTAAATGGGATAGGGCACATTCCTTTACCTCCCTACATTACCCGAACTGATGAAACTTTGGATCAGGATCGTTATCAAACAGTGTATGCAAAATATGAAGGTTCTGTGGCAGCGCCTACAGCCGGCTTGCATTTTGATGAATCAGTTTTATCCAGCCTAAATTCACGAGGTGTTGCAGTAGCTTATCTCACTTTGCATGTTGGGGCAGGGACATTTAGGCCTGTTCGCTGCGATAACATCAAAGATCATAAAATGCATAGCGAACAATTTACAATAAGTCCTGAATTATGTGCTGCGGTACATGCTACCAAAGCCGCAGGAAATCGGGTAATCGCAGTAGGTACAACCGCTCTGCGTAGCCTTGAGAGTGCAGTACAAGATGGAATGTTAACCCCATGCAGTAGAGATACCGACATCTTTATTTACCCAGGATATGAGTTTAAGATTTGTGATGGATTAATGACTAATTTTCACTTACCTGAATCGACTTTGTTAATGCTGGTTTCTGCTTTTGTTGGTCACCAACAAGCAATGATGCTTTATCAAGAAGCAATCGAAAAAGGGTATAGGTTCTTTAGTTATGGTGACACAAGCTTATTGTTGTAAATCAGGTGACTGTTCCCCTAAGGCATTCAAATGTGGTAAATAGATAGTAATCAGGAGATCCAGAATGTTGACTGCAGTACAGAATTTTATACCCGTTCTAACTTCAGAAGCAGGTTTATGTCTTACCACAGCAAATTGGCAAGAAGCAGAAATAACAGCAGCATCTTATTCTCTAGAGCGTTTGTTGTATAAACCTGGCCAGGATGGACTCAAAAAAATAACTAATTTATCACATTATCTGGTTTGGCCTGGTGTCCTAGTGCTCAATGCGGTATCGCTTGTGGTAAATAAAGAAGGAATTTATACGCTTAAATCTCCTTATGATGGTTCTAAAATAAAATTTACTTTGGCCGATTTGCTCGGTCTTATTCAGCACTTAAAGCCCAATGCAGTCATTTTACCTCAAAAAATCGTGCAGGACTTTCCACAAATTTGGGATAATTGGAATGATGCAATTGTTCCATTTATGCATGTTAATGACCTGGAAAAACATAAGGTGGATAAGCACCATGGAATTTATTTTAATGTTTTGCATGAGTTGGATTGGGAACAATTAAATCGCTGGTCTCATGTACCGCGCTATATCATGGGGCGTTTTGATCCCGAATTAATTTGGCGTTTGCGTGATAAGGGTATAGGATTTATTGAGACTGATGAACCAGCGCACGCGGCGTTGCAAGGAAAAGTCTACAGCAGAGCAGGGGATGTGGATTTAATGGATTCAAAAACACAGATGCAATTTGAACTAATTGATGCTGATTGCGTTTGTCCTACCTGTTCGCAACAATTCACACGCGCTTACCTACATCATTTATTGCAACATACCCCTTTGTTATGTCAGCGCTTTTTGATTCAGCATAATGTGTTTTATGTGCAGAAGCGTAAATAAATTTTTACCCTTACCCCAGCTCCTCTCCCGATAACGGGATAGAGGATTACGTTAATTTTAGTGTTTACCAAAAAATCCCTTCTCCCCGTGGGGGAGAAGGTGCCCATTAGGGTGGATGAGGGTTATTATTATAATGTTTGACAGTTTTTTCCATAACCGCTAGCATTACCAACAATTGATGGCGCGGGGTGTCGTGATAAACGTCTGAGAAATACCCGTTGAACTTGATCTGGTTCATACCAGCGTAAGAAACGCCTTAAATCTGAATTTCATTTGAGAGTAGTTGAATTTTAGATCTCCTGCTGTGGTGCATTCTCTTTTAAGAGTTATTCCCAACAGTTCTAGTCCAGGTTAATTTCTTCAATTAAGTCTTTCGCGATATCTTTAGCCATCCTTTATTTTATCAATTAATACTAAGGAGTTATGGCATGAGCGCGTTATCTACAAGAACAACTTTATTACTCAATTGGTATGCAAACCCTTATCATACCCCAATTTTTGTTGCTCATTCATTAGGTTATTATCAACAGGAAGGGATAAAACTGGCGATTTTGGAGCCTAGCGATCCCAGTGATGTGACCGAAATTGTAGGTATGGGGCATGTTGATTTTGGGGTTAAGGCGATGATCCATACCTTGGCGGCTCGTGCAAAAGGTTATCCTGTCACATCAATTGGGACATTATTAGATGAACCTCCTACAGGCCTTATCGCACTTAAATCCAGTGGTATTACCTCGTTTCAAGATATTGCCGGGAAACGAGTAGGGTACATTGGTGAGTTTGGCAAAATCATTATCGATAATTTGGCACAGTTGGCTGGCATTGATTCCGCGAGTTATGAAACAGTGCGTATTGGCATGAATGTTACTGATGCAATTTGCCGCGACATTATTGATACCGGTATTGGATTTATTAATTTTCAAAAAGTTGAATTAGAGCACTTCCGTGGTGAAACGGTATTTCTGCGCCTGGATCAGCTTGCAGGACTAGGTTGCTGCTGTTTTTGTTCCATTCAGTTTATTGTGCCAGAAAGGATGTTAAAAAATCCTGAAACGATTAAAGGATTTCTCAAAGCCACACAACGTGGGGCTGCTTTTACTACCGAAAACCCAGATGAAGCCTATGAACTTTTATGTAGAACAAAGCCCCAGCTACGAACACCTATGTATCATACTATTTTTATTCGTAGCTTGCCCTTTTTCTCGCGCACTCTTTTAAATGTAGAGCGTGATTGGAATAAGGTAGGGCGTTTTGGCAAGCATTTGGGGGTAATCGATGAGTCTTTTTCAGTGAGCTCTTGTTATACAAATGAGTTATTGCCAAAGATGCCTCATTCTGATTTAGAGCCTATTGCGTGTTGTGTTGGTGAGTAAGATGCACTAATTGTAGACCTTTATGCTGTGTAGCCTGGGTGCAGCGCAGCGGAACCCGGGATTTGGGCATGAATAGCTCTCTAAATCCCCGGGTTCCGTTGCGCTGCACCCAGGCTACAATAATGTTAGGTTGTTTTTGAGTGATTCAAATGAAAAATGCTGCTGTGGTTGGTGCTGGAATTATGGGGTGTTTGCTCGCTTTACGTTTACAAAATGAGGGTTGGCAGGTGACCTTATTTGAGGCGGAAGCCTCTTTCAATAATTGCAGTTATGCAGCAGCAGGTTTATTGGCACCTCTGTCTGAGCTTGATAAAGCGGAGCACGTGATTTTTACTTTGGGAATGGAGTCGGTTGATACCTTATGGAAGTCTATTTTGAATCAATTAACAGAGGCTGTCTATTTTCGCCAAAAAGGCTCTCTGGTAGTGCACCATCCTCAAGATAAAGCAGAATGGCAGCAGTTCAGTACCCGAATTGTAAATAAATTAAGCGATTCATGTTATCAGTTACTGACTCAAGATACTCTGTGCCAACTTGAACCAGAGCTGAATCAATTCAAAGTTGGGTATTATTTCCCAAAAGAAGCGCAGCTTGATAATCAGACTTTATTGTTGGCACTAAAAAAACATCTGTGTCAGCAAGGAGTCGTTTGGCGAGACCAAACTTTTGTTTCTTACATCCATTCAGGCAAGGTAGAAACAGGAACGGAGTCCTATTTGTTTGATTTTGTTTTTGACTGTCGAGGCATTGGAGCAAAAAGTACTTTTACACAGTTACGCGGGCTTCGTGGGGAACTTATTTGGCTCCATGCCCCCGAAGTTCAATTACAAAGACCAATACGGTTCTTGCATCCAAGATACAATATTTATATTGCTCCTCGCCCTAATTCTTATTACCTTATCGGTGCCAGCGAATTGGAGGCAGAAGATTCCAGTCCAATTTCGGTACGTACTACGCTTGAATTATTAACTGCTGCTTATTATGTACATCGAGGTTTTGCTGAAGCACGGATAATTAAAACAGTGACACATTGTCGTCCAACCTTAATACATCATCAGCCACGTATAAAATATGCGAAACGATTGATTGCTGTGAATGGACTGTATCGGCATGGATTTTTAATTGCGCCAGCATTGGTGGAGGAAATCCTGCGTGGATTGAAGAGCGATCAAAAAGACATTTATTATCCTGAGCTTTGGGAGGCTTGTTCATGATTATTTATATCAATAATAAACCACTAACTTTAGATAAATCCTGTACTCTCCAGGAAATGCTCGAGCAAAAGAAAAACGTTGCTGCACATGTAGCAATTGCAATTAACAATCAGTTTATTCCCAAGTCCATGTTTGTTAATACGATCTTGCATGAAGGAGATCGTATTGATCTGATCGTGCCAATGCAAGGAGGGTAGGCTATGTGGCATTTAGCAGATAAACCTTTAACGAGTCGTTTACTCTTGGGAACAGCGGGTTATCCATCACTTGAGGTAATGACCGACGCGGTGCGGACTTCCAAAACTGATGTAATTACTGTCTCTCTAAAACGACAAATGGCCAGTGGCACAGGCAGCGATTTATTTTGGCAAACCATCCAGTCTTTGGATTGTCATTTACTCCCCAATACAGCTGGATGCCGTGATGCTCAAACTGCAATAACTACAGCAGAAATGGCGCGTGAGCTTTTTCTAACTTCATGGATTAAATTGGAAGTGATTGGTGATGAGTTTAGTTTGCAGCCGGATCCCTTTGAATTGTTACGTGCGGCTACTGAATTAGTAAAACGAGGATTTGAAGTCTTTCCCTATTGTACCGACGACTTGGTTTTATGTCAGCGTTTAATTGATTGTGGTTGTCGAATTTTGATGCCTTGGGCCGCTCCTATTGGTTCTGGGAAAGGATTACTCAACCCTTTTGCTTTAGAGACTCTACGGCAGCGATTACCCGATGTGACCCTAATTGTAGATGCAGGAATTGGTAAGCCATCTCATGCAACACGTATTTTGGAATTAGGTTTTGATGCAGTTTTACTGAATAGTGCTGTTGCCTCAGCAATTCATCCTGTAACTATGGCTGAAGCTTTTTCTCATGCAGTAATCGCTGGACGAAGTGCTTTCGAAGCGGGACTTATGCCGGAGCGGATTACAGCACAATCATGTACTCCATTGATTGATACACCTTTTTGGCATCAGGAGGTTATATGATGAACACGGTGTGGACCAATACTGGAAATGAAGTCGATCGGCACACTTTTCGTGGATTGGGTCTTGAGATTCAACAACAGCAATTTAATGGAACCACCCAGCCTAAGGCAATTAAAATTAACGAGAACATTTCTTCTGAAGACCTACAAATCCTAAAACATTATTCTGGGCCTGTAGTTTTAGATTTTACGTTATCTTCATCTCAGTATATTAAAAATGCGAATAATTTAACTTCAGGATTTTCTTTCTCAGATGTTTGTGTATTGAATACACTGGAAGCCGAATTTCTTTTAAAGCGAAGGATCATGACGCATCAAGCCATGCAGGAAGCGGCTCAGGAATTATTAACTCTGGGTGCTAAAAGTATACTACTATTGGGTAATCATCTACAGGAAATTTCATGGGAGCATGATTATTGGACAAACGGTGTTACTTCATTTTGGTTGACGCAAAATCATCTCTCTGATTCGAAATTCCCAGAACGGCGCTTTGTTCTATCAGCGGCGATTACCGGAGCATTGGCTCTTGGATATTCGCTAGAAGATGCACTCATCATAGCAAAAATGTATGCGCACCAAGCAGTACGTCGTGCACGATCGGGTTTATATTATGGTGGTTTTCCAGAGGATGAAATGGATTTGCCTTATCTGTCGTCCAAGCCTTTGTACGAAGCACCTCTACCATTTAAATCATGTCTTCGATTAGGTCTTTATCCTGTTGTTGATTGTTTTTCCTGGGTCGAAATGCTTTTAAATCTTGGGGTAAAAACCATTCAATTGCGGATTAAAGAAAAAACAAAAAATATTGAAGAGGAGATGCGGCGAAGTATTACTTTGGCTAAAAAGCATCGAGCTACCTTATTTATTAATGATTATTGGGAAATGGCTTTAAAATTGAATGCAGAAGCAGTTCATTTAGGTCAATCGGATTTAGATACTGCAAATCTCGATGCAATTAGAGATCAAGGATTATTACTGGGAGTAAGTACTCACTGTTATTTTGAGGTTGCACGAGCGCATGCGATTTGTCCTTCATACATTGCGATTGGACCAATTTATCCAACTACCAGCAAAGAAATGCCTTTTTTAGCACAGGGTATTGAACGATTACATCGTTGGCAAAGAACTTTAAATTATCCTTTGGTTGCAATAGGGGGGATCAATATTGAACGGATGCCTGATGTGGTTGCTACAGGTGTTCAAGGTATCGCTCTTATTTCTGCAATTACTCAAGCGAAAGATCCACAAAGAGCTACGGAACAACTTTTGAGTTTTATTGACTGATGGAAATGAGGACAAGATGATAGAAATTAAGCACCTTGGTTAAGGAACCTAATATGACCGTTTTATCCAAGTTAGAACGTTATTCTCAGCAAATTAAATTAGAAGAAATTGGTATACAGGGACAAAAAAAACTGCGAAATGCAAAGGTGTTATGCATTGGTGCAGGAGGTATAGGTGCTACGCTACTTCCTTATCTTGCTGGCGCGGGTGTGGGAACGATAGGGATTATTGATGATGATCTGATTGAAGAAAGTAATCTGCATCGACAAATTCTTTACCAAGAGAACGATGTTGGCAAGGCAAAAGCTGATGTAGCAAAGATGAAGATTAACACGCTGAATTCCACTAGCAACATTCAAGCTTATGCATTTCGTTTAACTGCCCATAATGCAGAAGAACTTATTGCGCAATATGATCTTATCGCGGATTGTTCCGATAATTTTTATACGCGTTATCTTGTTCATGATGTTTGTTATCGTTTAGAAAAGCCCTACGTTTATGCAAGTGCTTACCAATTCCAAGGGCACTGTTCTTTGTTTTATGGGCAACAGAATCCCTGTTTACATTGTTTGTTTCCCAGCATTCCTGATACCAACGCAAATTGCCAAAATGGGGGGGTAATCGGTACGCTGCCTGGATTATTAGGGATTTTGCAAGCGACTGAAATGATTAAATGGATTACCAATAGCGGTGCGCCATTATGGAATCGATTGTTCTGTATCGATTTGCTCACAATGGAAATAAAAAATATTCAGTTGACTAAAAATGAGGAATGTTCATTTTGTGTTTATGGTCATACTCTAGACAAAAATGCTTTTGGATTGTGTATGCATTCAGAGGAGATCCAATCTGTTGCGATCTCAGGGGAAAATTTGCCAAATTTTTTGCAAGAAAATCCTGAGCTATTTTTGTTGGATGTAAGAACAGCCGAGGAACACTACCATAAAAATTTAGGTGGAACATTAATTCCTTTAGCTGAGCTAACTACGCGTCTCAATGAACTTAATCCTTTCGAGCCCATCCTTATTTATTGCCAGTCGGGTCAAAGAAGCCAACAGGCTGTAATGTTATTAAAAAAAGCTGGGTTTCATAAGGTATATCATTTGGCTCATGGAATCGACTCGTTATAGATCATAAACACGTGGATACTGTCTTTAAATACAATCTTTTAACGAAAATTTGGTTGCTTGTGATCGTTGTAGCCTGGGTGCAGCGCAGCGAAACCCGGGATATAGAAGCGTGATTTCTTAACCGAAACCCGGGTTACGGCTTTGCCTTCACCCGGGCTACGATATAAGGGTTTTTATTTACGAAATGTATCTTTCTTAAAGTCCGGTATTTTTATTCCTTTGTAATTAATAAAAGTCATCATTCCCGTAGCTTCATGATAGAGCATATGACAGTGAAACATCCAATTTCCTGGATTATCTGTATCAAATTGTATTTTGACTGTAGAACGAGGCAAAACCAAAACAGTATCTCGCATGGGTCCATTTTTCAGAGGTTTGCCATCAATTTCTGTGACTTCAAAAAAATGTCCATGTAAATGCATCGGATGAGCCATACCGGTTTTATTAATTAAGACGATTTCTATTCTTTTATTTTTATCAACACTCAATGGCGTAATATTAGGCCAAGCTTGATTATTTATTTTCCAAATATAGTTCATCATATCGCCGTCTAAAGTGACAGTAAGTGTTTGATTTGGTTGTTTTACGGGCAGAGGAGCCAAGGAGTGTGTTTTAAATTCTTGATCATTATTTAGTCCTCCAACAGGGGTAGGGGCTTTTTCACTTACTGATATTTTGGAAGCACCTGGAGTCGATAAAACTAATCCAGTTTGCAGTTGTGTTCCAGCACCTTGAGCAAGGATAGGATAAGCTCCTTCACCCTTAGGGATTTTAATGAGGACATCAATTCGTTGTCCAACAGCAAGTTGGAATTGATTGCCTGGAATCTCTTTGATAGGTTGTCCATCAACAGCAATTGCTGTGCCTTTAAGTTGACCAAGATTAATAAAGAAATTGGTCATCGCAGCACCATCAATAATACGGAGTCGAACAAGTTCTCCACTACGAACAGGGATAACTTCAGGATTGGATAGGGTGTGATAATTTGTTAAAAAAGCATCATAAGTCACATCATTTAAATCGGGTTTCGACGAACTATTCATTGCTTTAGCATTCATAGGTGTTTTTTGCTTCATACTACCCATTGTTTTTAAGGGTACAGTTCCTTTGTTTTTCAACTGATATAATATGGCCTCAGGTTTTTTATAGCTAAAATCTGCAAGAAATAAAACCACATCATGTTCTTTATTTTTTTTATTCGGATTGTCAACGATGAATGGTGCCGCAAGTAATTGTTGAATTTGTAAATCAAAATGAGAATGCATCCAGTAAGTTCCTGATTGGCGCAATTTAAAACGGTAATGAGCTGTTCCACCAGGTGGAATTGGTGGTTGTGTTACATAAGGTACACCATCTTCTGAGTTGGGCAAAATTAATCCATGCCAATGAATTACTGTAGGATTGGTTGTTGTATTTTTAACTATTGCATCAAAATATTGCCCTTCTACTCCATGGTAACCCCAAGTTCCATCGGGTTGTTCAATTTTAAATACTTCAGTGCTTTTTCCATCAACGATAAGTGGTATTTTTTTTATAATAAGAACAGTAGGTTGCTGCGAAGTAGGCAAATTTTTTTCTGTAGTTGAATATCCTGATATGAAATAGGTCATTATAAATAAAAGCATAAAGACCTTTAGCTTATTCATTTAGATTCCTTTTCTAACTGTTCCAACAAATTATAGTTCAAAAAATGAACTCATATTATGAAAAACTGTTTTAATTTCCGCTTTGATTCATTTACCTTAAGAGCAATTCACTATATGATGTCACGCGATTATCAATAGTAGATTAAAGGAGACAGTATGAGTTTTTTTATTAGCGATGCTCTGGCTGCAGCGGGGACTACAGCAGCGCCTCAAGCAGATGGAACTTTTTCGCTCGTTATGATCGCTGCTATTTTTGTGTTGTTCTACTTTATGCTTATAAGACCTCAAAACAAAAGAGCAAAAGAACATCGTGAATTAATAAGCCGTTTAAAAAAAGGTGATGAGATCGTTACCTCGGGTGGTATTTTAGCTAAGGTAGTTAATCTGGATGACCAATACATCAAGATCAGTCTTGCAGAAGGTGTTGAGATTAATATACAAAGAGGCGCAGTAAGCACTGTATTGCCCAAAGGCACTTTAAAATCGCTTTAAGAAAGTCATAGGGACACACGGAAATGCAAAATAAATATCCTCTATGGAAAAACCTAATGCTGATTATTATCGCAGTTGTTGGGTTTGTTTACGCCATACCCAATTTGTATACAGAAAATCCTGTAGTACAAATTTCGTCTGAAACACCTGTGGATTATGATGAATTAAAAAATCAGATAGAAGGTATCTTAAAAAAAGATAACATACCTAATCAATCAGTTATCGCTCAAAGCGACGCTGTAGAAGCTGTTTTTTCATCTACTGATTCCCAGTTATTAGCTCGCGATGCCATTAAAAATGCTTTGGGATCCCAATATACTGTAGCCCTGAATTTGGCTCCCTCTACACCCAATTGGTTGGATTCCATTCGTGCTGCTCCAATGAAGCAAGGTTTGGATTTAAGAGGAGGGGTACACTTCCTGTTAGAAGTTGATGTTGACAGTGTGATTAGCCGTCGTTATGAAGGGATCATGAAAAACATTAGCCAAGAATTACGTGAGCTTGGTATTCGTTATACAGGTATTCGTTATGTAGCAGATAAAGGTGTTAATTTACATTTCCGTGACAGTGAAACTCTGGATAATGCCTATGCGGGTTTAAAGGAAAAAATTCCTGAGCTCGTTTTCGTAAAAAGTAAAACGGATAATGAAATTTTAGCCTCAATTTCACCCGTCGAATTGAACACTATGCGCCAAAATACTATTGAACAAACAATGAGTATTTTACGTAATCGGGTTAATGAATTAGGTGTTGGCGAAGCTGTCGTACAACAACAAGGGGCAACTCGTGTTGCTGTTGATTTACCTGGAATTCAAGATGCGGCCCGCGCGAAACAAATTCTTGGCGGAACTGCAACCCTACAATTTTACTTAGTGGACCAGGATAATGATCCACAAATTGCAAAACAAACGGGTGCTATCCCTGTCAATGATAAATTACTCATGATGGATGGCCGCCCTATTTTGTTAAAGAGACAAGTGGTGTTGAGTGGTGATTCAATTACCTCAGCAGTTTCTAGTTATGATCAGCAAACAGCAACTCCAGCGGTACAAATACAACTTGGTGGAGGGGGTGAAAGCCTGTTTACCAAAGTGACCCGTGAGAATATTGGCAAACGTATGGCAATTGTTTATGTTGAAACAAAAAATACCATACAAACTGTAAATGGAGAGGAAAAAAGGATTACTCATAGAGAGGAACGTGTTATTAGTGCTCCAGTGATCCAAAATGCTTTAGGAAATAATTTCCAGATTACTGGTCTTGCTGACAGCAAAGAAGCAAGTAATTTGGCTTTATTACTTAGAGCAGGAGCTTTACCTGCTGCTATTTATCCAATCGAAGAACGCACAGTAGGCCCCACTTTAGGTAAAGAAAATATTCGTAGAGGTATTGTTTCCTTGCAAGTGGGTATGGGCTTAATTCTGATCTTAATGTTAGTCTATTATCGGCTTTTTGGTCTTATCGCAGATATAGCACTGTTGCTTAACTTGATATTACTCTGTGCTTTGTTGTCTGTGATTGATGCCACATTAACCTTACCGGGTATCGCAGGGATTGTATTGACAGTGGGTATGGCTGTAGATGCCAACGTACTGATTTACGAACGTATTCGAGAGGAATTGCGTCATGGATTATCACCGCAAGCCGCAATTTATGCGGGCTATGAGCGCGCTTTTGCGACCATTCTTGATGCGAACGTGACTACATTAATCGTAGCAATCATTTTGTTTGCTGTGGGTACAGGACCTGTACGTGGATTTGCTGTAACTCTTTCTTTAGGGTTACTCACTTCTATGCTAACCGGTATCACTTATACCCGAGCGATTGTAAATTGGTATTATGGTGGTAGGGCTGTTAAGAAATTATCTATTGGTATTTAAGGCGAGGCTCAGATGGAATTTTTTAATCCAAATTCAAATGTGGACTTTATGGGTGCTCGTCGTTGGACGGCAATATTCTCCATATTGATCTTTGTACTTTCTATAGGCGCTTTAGCAATTCATGGCTTAAAGTGGGGGCTTGATTTTACAGGTGGAACCCAAATTGAAGTTTCTTATTCCTCAGCTGCAGATTTGCCCTCAATCAGAGAAAGTCTGAGTAAGGCAGGTTTCAAAGAAGCTCAGGTTGTGAGCTATGGAACTTCTAAAGACGTATTAATCAGTATTGCACCTCGAGAAGATAAAGAGCAAGCGCGTCTGGTAGATCAAGTCATGACTGCTCTGCCAGGTGCTGTAAAACAAAGAGTTGATTTTGTCGGGCCACAAGTAGGACAAGAATTAGCGACTAAGGGGGCTTTGGCTGTTGTTGTTTCTCTGTTAGCAACGATGATTTATATTGCCATGCGCTTTGAGTATCGACTTGCAGTAAGCTCTGCAGTTGCTCTAGTCCATGACCCTGTGTTGATATTAGGTATCTTTGCTTTTTTTGGCATCGAGTTTGATTTGAAAGCACTGGCAGGTTTGTTGGCAGTTATTGGTTACTCTCTAAATGATACCATCGTAGTTTTTGATAGGGTACGAGAGAATTTTGTTAAGGTACGTCGTGCCAGCTCAATCGAAATTATGAATATTTCGATTAACCAAACTTTATCACGAACCATTATGACTTCAACGTTGACGCTTTTTGTAGTACTTGCATTGTTTATCTACGGAGGAGAAGCCATACATGGATTTTCTCTGGCGTTGATCATTGGGATTGTGATCGGTACTTATTCTTCGATTTATGTTGCTGGAGCTTTAGCAGTAGCAATGGGACTTGATAGAAAAGACTTTATGCCAAGTCAACGCAAAGAAGTTGATAGCCGTCCTTAAAATACTTGACTGGGTACTGGTGCACCCAGTCATTTAGCTTTTGTTCAATTTTAGCTACTTATACCAAGGATAATGAACTTTCACCTGGCTCTACTTCCTCACTTTTCTTTGCTTCTTGTTCTGGTCCTTGTTTGATCTCTGTTGATTCTTGCGTTTTTGTACGAGTTGCTAATTGTTTCTTTAATTCTTCAATGACTTCTGGGGGAATTTGCATTGGTTTTTTGGGTTCTGATATTTCCTCTCCTTCAATGCGAATTTCGCCTGCTTCAGTTATTTCAAGAATTTTTTTAGTACAGCCTTCGGGTAATGCATTTTCAGGAACGAGTTGAACCGGTATGCCAGCAATTATTGGTGCTCCGTCAGCAATACGTATTCCATCAATTGCTGCAAGCTTTGGTGTTGTACTGTAATAACCACTAATTAGAGAGCAAACGGACCAAAGTAAATTGTATGCTGCATCGAAGGGGAAGCCTACACCGATGCCTACTCCTTGCCCTAAATATCCTGCTGCTGTTCCCATAATATGAGCCAAACTGATCGTACAGAACGAAGTGAGGAGCCTGGTTGCAATTACTGGTGCAAAGAGAGCAACTCCGGTTGTACCAGCAGGGCTAAAAATTAATAAAGTACTGCCTACTAGAGCGGTTAATTGAACTCTAGGAGATATTGCCGTGGTCGAGTTGCTAACTCCCTCTGCCAATACTACACCCACGGTAGCTCCTACATAAGAAAAAGCAGCTCCAAACAAAGGTTGGGTGAATGAGATAACAGGAAAGTTTCTGACATGTTCAGGAACCTCTTTTTTATGGCACATCACTTTTAAAAAATCGCCAAACTGTTTCCATTCTTTTTCAGTAAATGGTTTATGTCCATCTTTTCCTAATGCCACATTGGCATGTTCAAACGCATTTGTCGTTTTAAGGAGTCGCTCTGCAGTCAAATAACATGTTTCTTTATCTTCATCATCCATGAAATTTTTATCTGTTACTCCCAAATTGTCTTCAATGATACGGTACAGAGCAGAGTTTCGTTTTGAACTACCTATTTGAGATTGTACATACAGACACGCTGCAATCATAAAACGTTCTGCGATAATATATGCTAGTCGCTGTTGCGGTGTTTTGATGTCTTCTTCGTGGAGTAAGTGTACTTTAAGTACCGCTTTTACTTTTTCTAAGAACGAAACTTGTTTACTGCGATTGACGACATCTGTTCCTCCGAAAAAAACAGGTGTACCTATCATTGATGGTTTTGCATTCAAATCAACATGGCGTTCTGCTTCATAATCTTTACGTAAATGGTCAAACTTCGCAATACATCCAGGTGCAAGAATAAAGTGCATGATATCCCCCTTCCAATGGCATATTTTTTTGCGTGAGCCGCATGAAATTCCTTTTTTGCATATTTTATCTTACTTCGTAATTGTATAAATGCAATGTTATTTGATTATTTTTTACTAAATTGTTTCAATATGTTGAAGGTTTTTATTTTATTTGGCGATTAACCTATTGAAATGATGCATTTTTTCAGGATTATGATACTTTTAACTTAATTGACTATAGTTATTGTATGTTGTGGGTAGTACATAGCAGTGTAACTTGGACGAGGCGAGACCATGACCTTGGTTCTGGCAGATGCAGAGTTCTCGGGTTATGCTTTTACTTCACCCAGGCTGCATTTTTACAGGAACAGACAAGGTGAATGAATTGATGAATGATGTGAGAAAAGTGAGCTTCATCGAAAAGATGAAACATTTGTTTCTGCTTCTTCGTGTGTCCCACTGGGCCAAAGCAGTCTTTGTGATGCTGGGATTTTGTTACACACCCACTCCTGGATATTTTATACCTGCGTTACTTGCTTCTTTAGCTTTTTGCCTGATTTCAAGTGCAGTTTATATTTATAACGATATTGAAGACAGAACTGAAGACAGCTTACATCCCCACAAACGTCATAGACCATTGGCAAGTGAGAAAGTTTCTGTATCCGAAGCAATCTTTATGCTGTTTTTATTGCTGCTGACTGGACTTACTTTGGGATGGTTGATTTCTAAGAAACTGGCTATTATTCTCTGCGTGTATTTAGTGATTAATGTTGCTTATAACCACCTGTTCAAACTTATTCCTATAGTCGATGTGCTTTGTATTGCCGCAGGATTTATGCTGCGCGTATTAGCCGGAACTTTGGGTATTGGGTTGCCTATTTCAACGTGGTTAATTGTTGCGGCAACTTTGCTTAGTCTCTTTATTGCTTTAAACAAACGACGAATGGAAATGCAATTAGGATTAAAGCATGCTACGCGCAAGGTATTGAAGAAATATAATCCTCTCGTACTGCATTGGCTGATTGTCGCGATAGGTTCTGCCAGTTTTATTACTTACGTTTTCTATATCATTTATGCTCGAGATGAGTCATTTTATTTTATGTTAACCGTGCCTTTTGCCGCAATCGCATTGTGGCGTTTTACTTGGTTGGCAATGCAAGATATTGAAAATGATGATCCGGTTATTGTTTTTTTAAGTGATCGATTGTCGCGAATTAATCTTTGGTGTTTTGTGGTCTTGACCTTTATGGCTTTAGCTCAATGAAACCAGGGTTTCGATGGTATGACAGCATCCTGATTTTATTATTTTTCTATCTATTTGTTTTGCAAATACAAGCCATCTGGGCATTTACCATTGATGATATGTTTATCTCTTTGCGTTATGCCAAACATTGGGTAGCTGGAGAGGGTATTTTATGGAATTTGCATGCTCCTCCAGTAGAAGGCTATTCCAATTTTAGCTTTGTTGCTTTAGGGGCCTTAACACTTCTATTCAAAGGTAATCCTGTAATTGTTTTAAAATTGGCAGGATTATTAGGTCTTTTTATTACCTGCTATTTTATTTACTTAATTAGTCGATTATGGTTTTCTCAGCGTGACTCACTTTTGCCTTGTTTTGGACTGCTACTCTATAAAGGACAAATTATATGGGCAACCAGTGGCTTGGAAACAACGGTATATGAAGCATTCATCTGCGGTACCGTATATTGCTGTTTAAGAGGAATGGGGTATAGTTTTTTCCCAAATTTACGGGGAACAGCAGTAAATGCTTACTTTATATTCGCTGGGATTTTGCTGGCACTTGCTGGAATGACACGGCCAGAAGCTCCTGCATTCATGATATTATTTTTTATTTTAATGTGTTGGGATAGACCGAAAGAAGAAATAAAACAGTATCGATATGGTGTTTTGCTTTTTTGTTTAACGCTCGTATTCTTCTATGGGCCTTATTTTTTTTGGCGCCTTATTTATTTTGGATTTTTGTTCCCCAATTCAGTGTATTGCAAAGGACTATCTAAATCATTTACCTTTTCATTGAATCTGCACTATCTCAAATTGATTTGGCCTTTGGCTCTTTTGGTCTTGCCTGCTTGTATTAAAGCTAAAGATAAACGGCATTATTTTTTATGGTTGCCTAGTTTTGTCTACCTCATTATGTTGGTCGACTCGGACCCTGTTGTCGCTTTTGAAAATCGACTTTTTTTACCTGCATTTGCTTTGTTTCTTCCTTTGGTAGTTCAAGGTATTTACACAGTAATGTGTGTTTTCCGACAAACAAGGGACTCTATTTTTTCATTACTTTTTTATGTGTGTACTTTGGTCATTTTGTTTCTTTTAATTCCAAAAATGAGCCTGGCAGATTATCGCTATTTTAGTCAAAATCCAGTTAAAGGAGAGCAGTTACGTAGTAAGGTAGTAGACTGGTTAAATCACCATGCTTCTGCTGGGGATTGGGTCGTTTTAGCGGATAGTGGGTTAATTCCTTATGCCAGTAATTTGAATTTTATTGACTCATACTGTTTAAATAATTTAGCAATGGCCCACTATCCTACGCAACATATATATGCGCACTTTTGTGAAAGTATTTGGCAAAAGAAGCCAAAAATTATCATTTTAACGTCGCTTATTAAACAAGGAAAAGTAATCTATACGCCGAGTGACGCATGTTTGAAAACAATATTGGATAAATATCACTATAAATTAAGTACTACTTATGTAAGTAACAATCCCGATTCAACTTATCGCTACGAAATATATGAAAATCCATTTGCTTTTCCATCAAAAAGGAAATCATTTTAGCCTAAGGTTTTCCTGTGGATGATGCTTTTTTATGTGATATATGCAAAATATAGTGTATATTCCGATAGTAATAAAAAATGAGTGAAGGATTCTCGTATGATACAAAAGGTGTCAGTATTTTTTCAAAAACTGTATAAAAAATTACCTGTTCTTTTGTGTGATTTGCTTGCAATTCCTGTAGCATGGTATGCAGCATATTGGTTGCGTTATAACATGCAACCCTTTCCTAAAATATTAAGTTCAACTCACTCGGTCATTGGTTTAACCTTATTGACAGCAATTCAGGTTGTCTGCTTTTTTTATTTTAAAACATATCGCGGCTTATGGCGCTTTTTTTCATTAAACGATGTAGTGCGAATTTTAAAAGCCACGTTGACTGCTACAGTATTAGGAATTCCCATTTTATATTTAGTGTCAATACTTCACGAAGTTCCCCGCTCAGTTTTTCCTTTATACTGCATGATCTTAACTGCAATTTTATGTAGTTGCAGGATGTTACGAAGGATTTATTGGGATAAACAAGCGAGCGGTAATAATTCAAGTGAAATGAAGCGAGTACTTATTATCGGTGCAGGTATGGCTGGCGAAAGTCTCGCCCGTGATTTAAAACGATCGAAGCAATACATTCCTGTAGGTTTTATTGATGATAACCTGGCAAAACGCGGTTTGGAGGTACATGGAGTACGAGTTTTAGGGACTACAGCTCAAATTGCTAAGTGTGTTACTGAGTATTCAATTGATTTGATTTTCATTGCTATTCCTTCAGCAAATTCTTCCGTTATGCGACGTATTGTAACGTGTTGTGAGGAAAGCAAAACATCATTTAGCACACTTCCAAGTCTTAATGCTTTAGCTTCTGGAAGAGTGGAGGTCAATGCACTTAGACCGGTTAATATAGAAGACTTGTTAGGCAGAGACCAAGTTAATTTGGAATGGGATAGATTAACAGCAGGGATTTCTGGAAAAAAAGTATTGGTTACTGGTGGAGGAGGTTCAATTGGATCGGAGCTATGCCGACAAATTTTAGCTCTTAAGCCCAAGAGTTTAGCTATAGTTGAAAATAGTGAGTTCAATTTGTATCAAATTGAACTTGAATTAAGGCAAAATTTCCCAGATTCTCCTATGGAATTCATGTTGATGAGTGTTACTGATGAAGTAGCAATAAATCATTTCTTTGTGAATTTTCAACCTGAAATCGTATTTCATGCAGCTGCTTATAAGCATGTACCTCTTTTGCAAAATCAAATACGCGTTGCTGTGATGAATAACGTACTCGGAACCCAGATTGTTGCGAAGGCGAGTGTATCTGTTAATGTCGGAAAATTTATCTTAATTTCTACTGATAAAGCAGTAAATCCAACCAACATTATGGGAACTACAAAGCGCGTGGCGGAAATTTATTGCCAGAACTTGGATGGTAGGTCTAAAACTCAATTTATTACTGTTCGTTTTGGAAACGTTTTAGGCTCGGCTGGAAGTGTCGTTCCTTTATTTCAAAAACAATTACAAAGCGGTGGTCCGATAAAAGTAACTCACCCTGACATGCAACGGTATTTTATGACTATACCTGAAGCATGCCAGTTAATTTTGCAAGCTATGGTTAATGGAAAAGGGGGCGAAATTTTTGTTCTGGATATGGGAGAGCCCGTTAAAATTAGTTACTTAGCAGAGCAAATGATTCGCTTAGCGGGAAAAGAGCCTGGAAAGGACATTATGATTGAATACACTGGATTACGCCCAGGAGAAAAATTATTTGAAGAGTTGTTCCATGAATCAGAGCAATTGGCTTCAACAGAACATGAAAAATTATTCAAAGCAAAATTCCGTGAGCTAAATTGGGAGGAGTTAATCCAAACAATGCGTTTATTGCATTCAGCATGCGAGGAAAATCAGGATGATGAATTATTCATTTTATTGAAGAGCTTAGTTCCTGAGTTAAATACAACCAGTGTTGTGCCAATATCCTAATTGATTTATGGGTGTCGTTGTGTGTTATTGTACTCATTTATAATAGATAAGGTTTTCAAGATGATTGTTTCTTATGATGATTTCGCCAAAATTGAATTACGCTCAGGCACTGTAGTTAAAGTTGAAGAATTTCCCCGCGCAAGGAAACCCGCTTATAAAGTTTGGGTGGATTTTGGTAAGGATATCGGTATATTACAAACCTCTGCTCAAGTGACCGTACATTATACGCCAGAAACTTTATTAGGACGTTCTGTTGTTGGATGTGTCAATTTAGGCGAAAAAAATATCGCAGGCTTTACTTCCCAATTCTTATTAGTTGGGTTCTCTGATGCTAATGGTGCCATATGTCTCATAACAACTGATCCCAAAGTTCCTAATGGAGAAAAGTTGCATTAATTTTAAATGAAAGGATGTAGCGACGTAGCCTGGGTGAAGCGCAGCGGAACCCGGGATTTTTGAGCATAAATATACTTTCTTTCCCCGGGTTCCGCTGCGCTTCACCCAGGCTACATATTAAACTGGAGGGAAAAGGTCCTGAAACTTAACACGAGTTTTCAAGTGGAGCGCTTTTTTCCTTTTTTTCGATAAATCAAAAAGCTTGTAGATTATTATAGGAACTATAAAACTAACCATGCCTATATAGAAAGCAAGCTTATAGGTAGGGTCTTTATTCAATACCAAGAAAAACAAGGCAATAAACATAAGTATGATTGCTAAAATTCCGGTGTAGGGTGAATAGGGAGTCACATAGCGAAGGTTCGCTGTAGTATACCCAGCTTGATATAGTCTATTTCTAAAGCGAATTTGAGAAGTACATAAAGAAATCCATGCCAGTGTGCCAGTAAATCCTGATACCAGAAGTAGGGCGATATAAAGTTGTGTTTGCCCAAAAAAGTAACCTACCCCTAAAAGAATCCAGATGGTAATTAAGGTCGCGATGACCGCATTTTGCGGTACTGAATTATGATTGAATTTAGCAAAAGTGTGCGGTGCCATACCATCACGCGCTAAAGCATTAAGTGCGCGCACCGTTCCATAAAATCCAGAGTTAGCACAAGATAAAGTCGCACTTAGGGTCACAAAGCTGGTCACAGCCCCAGCCCATTTTAGATTGTAAAAGTTGAGTGCATCAGCAAACACAGAATTGGAAAGGCCTGCTTTTTGCCAAGGAAAAATTAACACCAAACAAAATACGGGAATGATATAGATAAAAAGAATTCTCAACGTTACATTTCGAATGGCATGAGGGATCATGCGCGCAGGATTTTCTGACTCTCCGGCAGCAAGCCCAATGATTTCGGAACCTTGATAGTTAACCAATAAAAGAACCATAGCGGTCAATAAGGACATGGTTCCATTAGGAAGAAGACCACCATCACCAAAGATATACTTGGAACCAATAAATCCATCCGATTCTGAGCCATGGATGAGACCAAAGAAAATTAAAATAGCTAAAATAACAAAGCCTAATAAAGCCAAGATCTTGATTAAAGCGAGCCAAAACTCGATTTCACCAAAAGTATCCACTTTAGCAAGATTGATGTAAGTAATAAGTAAGCCAAAGCAAACAGCCCATACGTAACCATTTACCCCAGTAAACATCTCCATAATTATTCCACCTGCAACACATTCGGCAGGGATATATGCTACCCAACTGATCCAATAAGACCATCCTACGCCGCAAGCAACTGATGGAGAGATGAAATCGGCGGTGTAGGTTACAAAGGAACCGGAGATAGGAATTGCTACAGCAAGCTCACCCATGCAGAGCATGGTTAAAAAAATGATCAAGCCACCCAATATGTAGGCTAGAAACACGGCAGGGCCAACAAGGTTTATTACTTCCCCTGTGCCTAAAAAATAACCCGAGCCGATAATTCCCCCCAAGGCTATAAGCTGCACATGGCGGTCTTTCAATCTTCGGCTATAACCACTATCTTTAATGGGTTTATCTATTTCTGTCTTGCTCTTTTTCACGGACTGTTTGTTTCTCACAGGTTGTCATATTTTTGGGTGACGCTATGTTATATTCATCTTTAATAATTTAAAACTAAATTTTTTCTATTTACACTAATTTTTTTTTTAAATTGCCATAAAAAATTATTTAAAACGGCATTATAAAACATTTTTTATCTATTTGAATATTTTTTTAATAAACTACCAAAAATTATTACAGGGTAATCCTCAATTTAATAATTAATTGGAGATTAAATCGGTGAAAAAGATTATAATCCTTTGTTTTTTTGTAAGAAATAAATCACTTGCTTCCAAGATAAATCATAGGGCAGTTGCATCATCATTTAACTTAAGTATACTTTCCCATGCGCCGCTGTAGCTCAGTCGGTAGAGCAGTTGATTCGTAATCAGAAGGTCCGCAGTTCGATTCTGCGCAGCGGCATAATAAAATCAATGAGTTATGAAAATTTATTTTGGAATTTAAACTACGTGTCGAATATGTGTCGAATAATGAAACCTTAAATAATACTTATTTAAAAGTATGAAATAATTATTTTTTATTAAAAAAATTAAAAATAGATGAAATCTCCTTTTTTCAAATCATGTATGGTTCCATAACTCTCTCTAAGTATTTTTGGAGACTTATCACTAATGAAAATGACTGATGCATAATTCATTGAATGAACACAAGCAATAGATCTAAATCCGAATGTTTTTAATTTTTGTTTATTATTATGAATGCACTTTTCTGTAAATTTTAAAGCAAGAGTATCTAGATAGATAAGAAGATCAAGGTTTTCTTTAATATCACTTGGATATAAATTGTTAACTTTATCAGATATATAATCGTTGATTACATCAATTCCGGGTCTTTGAACTTTATCGAATACTAATAATTCCGGTGGGGTTTTAGTTTCACCTCTATAATATTTAATAAAAGCTTTTGTTGATCCTTGTACACAATTGTTTTCTGAGGCACTCATGGTTTCGGAGTCATAAAGAATTTGTTTAATTTGAAAATTATAGTTTTCATGGCAATGTGTAAGTAAAACGTCAATTTTTGAATGGTCATTTTGGCTTATGCTCTTTATAGTTATATTTTCATCTGTAGATTTGTAATTAAAGGCCGAAAGAAAAATTAGTACCATTTCTATTTCATTCATTGCTTTAATAAAATTGCTCATTTAATTACTCCATTTTCTCTTTAATGAATGATTCTCTTAAAAGAATGTATTAGGAGACAAATACATTATAGATAAAAATAGTGGAACACGAGCAAGAATCAAAATTGATGGTGGAACGGGTGGAACAACTATCATTCGCTTGACCAGACTATGTAAAAATTAATAATTGGTAAAAATAAAGCAAGAGTAGTTCTGGTCAAGACTCACATTTGATATCTAGTGATATCATTAGATCATAGTTGGGTCGCAGCTCAACCTACGTTCTAATTTTGAATTATTTTTCCACAGGAGCTACATTTATTTTCTCCTATTGAAGTTTTAACATTATATATATGGAAATACTCCGCCTCATCAATTCTTTTTTCTGCCATTTTTTTAAGAGCCTTTAATGCCTCGGTTTCATTGTTAAACTCTAAGAAACTAAGGTCACTTTTAGTAGATTTTGTGGTGGCTGTTGAACAAATTGGGCCATGAATTTCAGTTGTACCTTCAACTAGTCCACTATCATGCTTTATGATGTGATATTCTATTTTATAATCCTTGTAAATATCCTCGTGAGTTCGTTTGGTCATTTAATGCTCCTGATTCAGATCTTAATCTAACAATTGAAATATGGAGGAAAGTATTTATATCAATCCAATCTCAGATCCCAAATAAGATCAATTAAGATTATTATAGCAAACGTAGATACTGTCTTTAAAAGCAAGTCTTTAATGAAAACTTAACTTGCTTTTAAAGACAGTATCTACGCTTGTTACATTTGCTGGAAAAATTGAATTGATTTCATGGGACACTCATGCCACACTAGCCCACAAAGTAACGGCAATAAATGACAACGATTAGTAACAATTGTTTTGATAATGCATTGATTTTATTATTGTTATTTTTTGTAGAGTGCTATGGTTAATAGCTAAGTCTGGGACTGTTAATCATTAGGTCAAAGTTCGAGTCTTTTCCGGGGAGCCACTTAAATCAAGGCGTTAATGCAGCGTTCTTAAATTTATAGCTCATAATTGATTGACTCTAGATTCATGTCCTAGTTAAGCCAACAGAAAACTAAAAAATTTGCCATGTAGATAATGAATAATTTATTAAAGGAATTTAACTTTATTAAGCATACAAATAAAGCTGTATTTGTTATGTTGATTATTCATCTTATCCTACTTTTCATCCAAACTGTTTATCTGTCCTTTTACAGTAGTATGACTCATGATTACTCCTGTTACTATAATGCTGCTAACCAGTGGTTAAAAGGATCATCCCTTTATTCTAGTTGTTTTGTATATTTACCCCAAAGTGCAATTTTTTTCATCCCGATCTCAATACTTCCCCCCCAACTATTTTTGATCATTTGGAAAATAATTTTAATTATCGCTCTGTATTCTTCATTATTTAAAATTTTAGAAATTTTTAAAATTACGGAAAGAAAAAAACTTTTTATGTTTTTTGGGATAACCCTTCTTGTCGCTCAAGGACCATTTACACAAGGACAAGCAGACATATTGATGATTTCATGTATGATCTTTGCAATTGCTGCTTGGCATGATGAGAAATATACGAAATGCGCCTTTCTTCTCTGCTTCTCCGTATTCTTAGATCCATTATCCATTGTTTTTATGGGTTTAATGTTTTTATTTCATCGTCAATTACAGTTTAGAATAATTTGTTTTTCACTTTTTTTTATTTTATTTCCATATATTATTAGTAAAGCAAACTATGTGAACCAAGAGTACATTGAACTGATTTTAAGATACAGGCTGTTATCAACCTCCGAATTTCCACATGTATTTAATTTATTTTTTCTTTTTACAAACAGTAATATTTCTGATTACACACAATTTATTGTTCGTTTAACTTTTTCAATTTTGACTATTTTGTTTTCGTGGCAGGTCAAGAAAAAAATAGACAAACGCCTTTTTCCTTTTTTCTTATACGTCGTTTCTTCTCTATACATGCTTTTATTTAATCCGCACGTAGAGTCTCATCATTCCTTAATTCTTATCGTTGTAATTTTGCCATTTATAATCAGTCAAATGAAAACGATTAATACTCCCCTATCATTAATATTTATAAGTAATCTTTTTCTCTATATCTGGCAGAGAATATTCTTAAACTCTATGCTTCAACCAATTCCAGTTCTCATAGTTTGCGCAGCCTCATTTTACCTGTTGAAATCAATAAGACATTATGGAAATGAGAAAATTTAGCTGCCAGTCCGAAGGTTAATTTGCTTCAGCAAGCAATGATATGGACTCATCCTCCCTTTTACCCGGCACCTAGATGAGCCACACTGTTAAGGTCTACCAAACCTTAT
>NZ_LNYZ01000006.1 GCF_001468065.1 Legionella steigerwaltii | reverse complement strand
ACTCATCTCAACAAATTGATTTAGTCAAAAGCGCGTAGAATATCACATAAAATCAATAACTTTTAGACGCCAGGGTAATATTTAAAATATTGCCTATGTTGTGCAAAATAGTCGTTGCCACTTCTGCCATTCCAGCACGACGAGCAGTAGATGATATTTTTTGGTTTAATTCTTTGATTTTTTCTTCAGAAACTTTGCTTTTATGAATATCGATAACGATTCCAGCAAGTTGTTTCTCTCCTTCCTGACATTGACTAATTAACCTATACCAATGGTAATTTCCATCAGGGTTTCTTACACGTATTTCACATTCATAATCTATTTTATCTTTAAGGGCACGTTTTACTTTTTGTATTAATTCAAATCGGTCTTGCTCATGGATTAATTCGATAAACTCATTTAGTTTAGGAGCTTTATGAGAAGGATTTAAATGCAATAGATTGAATAATTCATTGGACCAGATTGCACGGTCGAGGATGCCATCATAAGACCAATAGCCTAAACCAGCAATATGTTGGGCATATTCAAGTTTTTCATTCAAACTCATCATTTCTCGGGAAGATATTTTTATAGAGCGCTCGTGCAAATAGCGCTCCTGATCTGCTTCCATATAGGTATTATTGACGTGGTGAATAAAAGTCTGCCACTGCTCATTAGTTTCTGGCATCTTATCCTGAACAATGTTTGAATGTTCTAGCTGTCGTTTTAATAATTTATGAATTTCCATATCACTCTTATCTAAATATTTAATTTTTAGGTTTCGTAAATTGTCGTAATCGTCATCGTTTGGTTATGCAATTCGCAATTTCCAACAGAAAAAGGTGATAATTCCCCATATGAATAAAAGCCAATCTGGGTCGAGCCTTCAGGTAAAGCGGACATTGTTGATTCGATTTCTTCTTCTGTTCGTTCGCCTAAAAGCAGTCTTCTTCCTACACAACTAATGTCAATCGCTAAAACAGGGCCTAATTGTTTTAAGTTATCGTTCAACATTAATTTATTTGCTAGAAGACCTGCTTCATTCGCGCTATCGATTAATCGATCAAAATTGGCTCTCATCAATTGCGCGTACCATCCTGTTGGAATATCCCCTGCAAATACCAGTGATTGTTCTTTTTCATCGATTGCTAAGATTGTACGAACCAATTGGGTGTCATTATGGATTTCAGGGTTATTGATTGCTAATGGATAAAGCAATCCTGATGAGGGCAGCTCGGAAGCTTTTTCACCCAAGTATTCTTTGTACAGTTGCAAAGCAGGTTGATAATCAAGCTCATATAAAACATTAGCTTCTGAACGTGTAATTCGGCGAACAGGACCAAAAATATCCCATCCTCCTTTAGATGCGTGGCCAACATGAATGTCAGAACCATAAAAACCTACGGCTACGACATAATGATCAAGAATTTTATTATTTAAAATGGTCCATGTTTTTTTGAAATCACTGCCATCACCTGCTAACCCACCGGTAATAATAAGTTTATGATTACCATTTGCAGTGTTTAATCCTTGTACTAATTCAGAGCCATTTACATTAAGTCCATCAGACAAGATAAAGATACTATGCAGATCATCTGCTTTTAATTGCTCAGCAATTAAACTGCCTGTTTTTTTAGAGTCTTTGCTGTGACTTACCTCTGCTTTTGCAATTTTTAATGATGTTTTGGCAAATTTGACTACAGAGACTGTAATACTGTGGTCAAAAAGATCATCACCATAAATTTCACCCGCAGTGGAACAGCCTATAACTTTTGATTTGGAATAAAAGTTCGCTAATTGAATTATAGGATCTTGAAAATCCATGAATTCTGGAGCTGCAAAAATAAGTACTAATGTATTCTCTGAGTCAAGATCAGGAAATTCTTCCACACTCCATCCTTTATTCTTAAGGAATTGAAAGGTTTTTATTTCCATATTCTCTCCTGAGTGAAAATATCATATGACAGTAAAAAAGAGTCTTTTTTTATTAGTATAGTGTTAATTTTAGCTTTTTTCTTGGACAATTGGATTGTGCTTTGACGCCCAAATGAGACTGACATACGTTTAACTAGATTTTTTTGCTACCCTTATGAAAATTCGCTATGATGAATTTCTTCATTTTGGCTCAAGGAACGTAGTTTTTATGGAAGGAGAAAAGTCACCCCCTAAGAAAAATAAAACGGTGATTTCTAAACGTTGGCGAGCGCGTTATCAAGTAGACAATTTGTTAGGACTGCTCATTATTTGCATTGCTTTGGTTGCAGGACTGTGGCTTTATATTGTCGCTAAAAAAGCAAAAAATACAGCACCTAAGCCTATTCCTGTTGTTGCAGAAGTTTCTACTACTCGTGATGTACCGATTTATGCTCCAGCACTTGGTACGGTAACGCCTGTTTACACAGTGACGGTGCAAACCCAAATCAATGGTTTATTAATGAAAGTCCTTTTCAAGGAAGGACAATTGGTCAAAAAAGGACAGCTACTCGCCCAAATTGATCAGCGTCCTTATGAGGCATTGCTTATCCAATATGAAGGTGATCTAAAACGTGATTCAGCACTACTGGCTAACGCAAGAATTGATTTAAAACGTTATCAAAGACTATGGAAAGAGGACTCTATTTCCCAACAAACCTTAGCAACTCAGCAATCACTAGTAGAACAATATGAAGGTAACGTTAAAGCCGATTTGGGTTTGATTCAAAGTACTAAAGTCAATCTTATCTATTGCAATATTACTTCCCCAATAGATGGACGGATCGGCTTGCGCTTAGTTGATCCTGGCAATTTTGTGCAAACTGCAAATACGCAAGGCATTGCCGTGATCACTACCAATGATCCCATTACCGTAATTTTCCCTGTTGCTGAAGATTATGTACCACGAATTGCGCCACAGGCCTATGCTGGCAAAGAGATGCAAGTTAAAGTTTATGACCGCCAACAGAAGAATTTACTTGGAATAGGAAAATTGTTGGCTTTGGATAATCAGATAAGCACGACTACAGGAACAGTAAGACTAAGAGGGATTTTTAATAATGAAAAAAATAAACTATTCCCTAATCAATTTGTTAACGTAAAAATTTTAATTGAAACATTGCACCAAGCGACCGTTGTGCCCACGGCGGCGATACAACATTCAACAACAAACGATTTCATTTATGTGATTCATGCAAATAATACAGTGACAACTCAAGATGTGGTTATGGGACCCACTAGTGGTGATTATACTGTAATCAAAAGCGGTTTGTTACCAGGTCAAAAAGTAGTAGTAAATGGTGCTGATAAATTAATGAATGGCTCGACGGTACTTGTCAAAAATGATTATTCTAGCAAGCCAGTTAAAAAAGCAGGTAATGAATCGAAAGTGCGCAATATCACATGAGTATTTCAGGCCCATTTATCGCAAGAGCTATAGCCACTTCATTGTTAATGTTCGCTATTTTTCTTAGTGGGGCCCTTTCTTACAAACTATTGCCTGTTTCGGCTCTGCCAGATGTGGAATATCCCACAATTCAAGTGTCAACTTTTTATCCTGGGGCGAGTCCATATGTGATGAGCACAACGGTTACTGCACCACTTGAGCGACAATTTGGACAAATGCCAGGTTTGGATCAAATGACCTCAAACAGTTCATATGGATCATCGATTATTACCTTGCAGTTTAAACTGGATATCTCATTAGATGTTGCTGAACAAGAAGTCCAGCAATCAATCAATGCGGCGAGCAGTTATTTACCTGCTGATTTACCAAATCCCCCGGTTTACAGCAAAGTAAACCCAGCAGATACACCAATTCTTACTTTAGCATTAACTTCAAACACAATACCTTTAACAAAAGTTGAAGATTACGCTGAGACGCGTTTAGTCCCCAAAATTTCTCAATTAACCGGTGTAGGATTAGTGAGCTTGGGAGGAGGGCATCGGCCTGCAGTACGTATTCAAGCTAACCCCAATGCATTATCTGCTTATGGATTAACTCTGGAAGATATCCGAGCTATTGTTATGGCCTCTAACGTGAATACCGCAAAAGGGAGTTTTTCTGGTCCTCGTTTGTCCTATACGATTAATTCAAATGATCAATTGTTGTCTGCAGAAGCTTATCGTCCTCTAGTCATTTCTTATCAAAATGGGGCTCCAGTTCGTTTATCTGATATAGCGAATGTTATAGATGGTGCGGAAAATATTATGCAGGAGGCATGGATGAATAATGACCCTGCAATCATTGTAAACGTCCAACGGCAACCTGGGGCCAATGTGATTGAAGTGGCTCAACGAGTCAAAAAATTATTGAATCAAATGAAATCTGCAATTCCTGCAGGAATGGAAGTTAAGGTGCTTACTGACCGCACTATTAGCATTCAGGCATCGGTAAAAAATGTGCAATTCGAATTACTTTTATCTGTAGCGTTAGTAGTTATGGTCATTTTCCTTTTCTTACGAAAATTACCAGCTACCATTATTCCTAGTATTTCGGTACCTCTGGCACTCGTAGGCACTCTGGGTCTAATGTACTTACTAGGATTTAGTCTTAACAATCTTACTTTAATGGGATTGACTATTGCAGCCGGTTTTGTGGTCGATGATGCGATTGTGATGATCGAAAACATCATGCGCTACATTGAGCTTGGTGAAAAACCATTGGTTGCTGCTCATAAGGGAGCAGAACAAATTGGTTTTACTATTATTTCTTTGTCCATATCACTTATTGCGGTCCTTATTCCTTTGTTGTTTATGGGGGATGTAGTAGGTCGGTTATTTCGAGAATTTGCTCTGACTTTAACGATAACAATTGCTATTTCTACGTTCGTTTCTTTAACCTTGACGCCCATGTTGTGTTCGCGCATTTTAAAGCCAGAAAGCGAAAGCCAAAATAATGACTTACAAAAATTTCTCGAAAGAAAGCTAAACTACCTTATTGAAAAATATAAAGTTTCTTTAAACTGGGTATTATTACATCAACTACTTATTTTATTGATTTTCTTTATTACTGTACTCATTACTGGGGTTTTGTTGTTTCTTATTCCTAAAGGTTTTTTTCCTATTCAAGATACTGGGGTGATTCAAGGGATCTCTGTTGCAGCTGATTCAGTCTCATTTCAAGAAATGGCCAATCGTCAGAAAGATTTAACAAAAGCGGTACTTTCTGATCCTGCTGTAGAAAGTTTATCTTCGTTTATTGGAATTGATGGGACCAATATTACTTTAAATAGTGGGCGTATTCTTATTAATCTTAAACCTTTTGATGAACGACCTGGTGTGGATGAAGTAATAAGGCGATTACAATCTAAGGTTAGAAACGTGGTTGGTGCAAAATTGTATATGCAGCCAGTTCAGGATTTAACTATAGATACTTTAACGAGTCGTACTGAGTTCCAATACAGTGTGAATGGACCTGATCCTGATGAAGTGACTAACTGGTCAAAATTAATGCTGCAACGAATGCAAAAATTACCAGCATTGAAAGACGTCAACTCAGATCAACAAAATCTAGGTTTGGTCTCAGAACTGGATGTTGATCGTGATACGGCATATCGGCTTGGAATCAGCATGCAAATGATTGATGATACGCTTTATGATTCTTTTGGGCAGCGGCAAATATCAATTATGTTTACCCAACGAAACCAATATCGTGTCGTTTTGGAAGTTTTGCCTTCGTTACAAAAGGAACCCGTTGCTTTTGATAATATTTATATCAATTCTACGGTTTATAACTCCTCGCCTAGTATTTCTGCTGTAACGAACGCTTCTAGTCCAGGAATAAATTATCCGACGGTTAATTCATTGGGCGCGACCATCACTCCAGGTTCTGTATCTTCAGCAATAACCACTTCGAGTGGCTCAGTTCCCATTAAAACTTTTGCTAGCATCAAACAAACTGTAGGGCCATTAGTCATTGCACATAAGGACCAATTTCCATCAGCAACACTGTCATTCAATCTTGCTAAGAATGGCTCATTAGGAGAGGCAGTACAACAAATTGATGAGATGAAAAAAAATCTTAATCTACCTCTGAGTATTACGGCAGATTTTCAGGGGACAGCAAAAAGCTTTCAAAATGCACTTGCCAATGAAGGATGGTTGATTCTTGCTGCAGTTGTAGTCGTGTACATTGTTTTGGGTGTGCTTTATGAAAGCTATATTCATCCCCTGACCATTTTATCTACACTACCCTCAGCTACAATGGGTGCTTTATTTGCATTGTATGTCACAAATAATGAGTTCAGTATTATTGCTTTAATCGCCATAATTTTATTAATTGGTATTGTGTTAAAAAATGCCATTATGATGATTGACTTTGCTCTTGAACAAGAGCGTGAGTACAAAAGAAAACCTATAGATGCAATTTATGAGGCTGCATTATTGCGTTTTAGACCTATTTTGATGACGACTATGGCTTCGATGCTCGGTGCAATTCCTTTAGCCCTCAGTAATGGTATTGGAGGTGAATTACGACGTCCGTTAGGTATCGCTATTATTGGTGGTTTAATGGTTAGTCAGTTAGTTACTTTGTACACGACTCCAATTATCTACCTGACATTTGATCGAATATCACGCAAAGTAATGAGTTATCGAAGGGATAGCACTGATAAAGTGAGGGGGAACGCGTGAATTTATCCTCTTTATTTATTCATAAACCTATAGGAACTATATTACTTGCATTAGGTCTAAGTTTTGCAGGTATACTTGCATTTAATCTTTTACCTGTAGCTCCTTTACCACAAATTGATTTTCCTACGATTACAGTTCAAGCTCAGTTACCAGGCGGAAGTCCAGAAGTAATGGCTACTTCAGTAGCAGCTCCTTTAGAACGTCAGATCGGACTAATTGCTGGGATTACTCAGCTTACTTCGTCAAGTACTTTAGGGCAATCAATGATAACGGTTCAATTTGATTTATCCCGTAATATTGATGGCGCTGCGCGAGACATACAGGCAGCTATTAACGCTTCGTTAAGTCAATTACCGACGAATTTGACCAATAACCCAACGTATCGCAAGGTTAATCCTGCTGATGCGCCGATTATGATTATTGCCTTGACTTCAGATAAAAAAACACCAGGACAATTATATGATGTAGCGTCTACTTTTTTGCAACAAAAAATCCTGCGAAGTGAAGGAGTAGGGCAAGTGAACGTTGGTGGAAGCTCTTTGCCTGCTGTGCGTGTTGAAATCAATCCAACAGCATTAAACAGTTATGGAATAGGTTTGACGCAACTTGCAAATGCAATTGCTGCAGCTAATCTTAACCAAGCAAAAGGTCAATTGATCCGTGATGATTTAGCCTCAACAATTAAAAGTAATGATCAAATACTCAAGGCTGCGGGATACGCCCCCCTTATCATTAGTTATTTTAACAATCAACCTGTGCGACTTTCCGATGTGGCTAATGTTATCGACTCAGTTGCTGATGTTCATAATGCAGGTATAGCTAATGGAAAACCTGCTGTTTTGCTGGTTTTATTTAAAGAACCAGGCGCCAATATAATTAAGACAGTTGACAGCATAAAACAAATTTTGCCACAACTTGAAGCATCAATACCCAGTGACATTAAATTAAAGGTTTTGATGGATAGAACGACAACAATTCGAACTTCATTGCATGATGTGGAATTAACCTTACTTATTGCAATGTGCTTGGTAATTTTTGTTACTTATTTTTATCTTGGCAGTGTACGTGCCATGATGATTCCTGGAATTGCGGTGCCATTATCTTTACTGGGCACGTTCGCAGTTATGAAATTATTAAACTACAGCCTTGATAATTTATCACTTATGGCATTAACCATTTCCACGGGATTTGTGGTGGATGATGCAGTGGTTGTACTGGAAAACATCTCGCGTCATATTGCTATGGGTAAAAAACCATTTCAGGCTGCTTTAGAAGGATCTAAAGAAATTAGTTTTACTGTATTATCAATCAGTATTTCTTTAGTTGCTGTATTCATTCCAATTCTGTTCATGGGAGGAATAGTTGGACGTTTATTTCGTGAGTTTGTAGTTACGCTTTCACTTGCAATCGTTATCTCCATGGTGGTTTCATTAACTTTGACTCCAATGATGTGTTCGCGAATGCTTCACTCTGATGAAGGTGAAAAGGATCATTTTTTTATTCGTTTTAATGAGTACATCAAAATGCGCTATGCAAATGGTTTGCGTTGGGCATTATACCACCCCATATTAATGCTTGGTGTAACTTTGGGTACTATTTTACTTACTGCCTATTTATTTCATAGCATTCCTAAGGGATTCTTTCCTCAACAAAATACAGGCAGAATTGTTGGTTCTTTACAAGCTGATCAAAATATTTCATTTGACGCAATGAAGAATAAATTAATCCAATTTGTTTCCGAGATACGTAAGGATCCTGCGGTAGAAAATGTTGCTGCTTTTATAGGGAGTGGTCCAGGAAATAATACGGCAAATACCGGTTCTGTATTTATTATGATGAAGTCTTCTGTACTCAATAAAGAGACTACTGATGAGGTGAAAGACAGATTACGAGCCAAGTTATCTAAAATTTCTGGCGCAACACTCTACATGCAAGCGGCGCAGGACTTGACTATAGGTGGAAGACAAAGTGCAGCTCAATTTCAATACACAGTGTCAGCTGATAATTTACAGGATCTCGAGACTTGGACTCCTCGAATTATGGAGAGTTTGTCAAAACTGCACGGCATTGCTGATCTGAATAATGATCAGCTCAATCATGGGTTACAAATCTTTGTAGATGTAGATCATGACACAGCATCTCGTTTTGGTCTCACACCGGAGCTCGTTGATCGGGTGTTATATAATGCCTTTGGTCAAAGTCAAATTTCAGTGATGTATATGCCAATGAACCAATATTACGTGGTGATGAATGTGGCAGAGAAATATTGGCAATATCCTAAAGTATTGGAAGAAATTTATGTTATTTCTCCTGACGGAAATAAAGTACCTTTATCTGCATTTGCACGTTTCAAACCAGGAGCAACTTTGTTATCTGTCAATCATCAAGGCCAGGCACCAGCAGCAACATTTTCGTTTAATTTAGCTCCGGGTACTTCTTTAGGTGGGGCTGTGACTAAGGTTACTCAGATCATTAACAACATGAATTTGCCACCCACTATGCGTGGCGCATTTCAGGGAACAGCCCAAGCATTTCAGGAATCCTTTGCAAATGAAAAATTTTTGATTATGAGTGCTATTTTCGCTGTTTATATTGTATTGGGAATGCTTTATGAAAGTTTGATCCATCCAATAACTATTTTATCTACCTTACCATCAGCGGGTGTCGGTGCATTGCTTGCTTTAATGTTGTTTAAATCAGACCTAAGTATTATTGCTCTTATCGGGATGATTCTTCTTATTGGTATCGTGAAAAAAAATGCCATTATGATGATAGATTTTGCTTTAGATGCAGAGCGGAAGGAAAGCAAATCACCGCGCGAAGCGATTTATGAGGCGGCGATATTACGTTTCCGTCCTATTATGATGACCACTATGGCGGCTATATTAGGCGCTATGCCTTTGGTCATCGGTTTTGGTGTGGGGTCTGAATTACGTAGACCGTTGGGAATCGCGATTGTTGGTGGCTTAATCGTAAGTCAGTTATTAACACTATACACGACGCCAGTTATTTATTTGGCAATGGATACTGCCGGAATACGTGTTCGCAATTTTATGAAAAAATTTAAGTTACGGGGTGTCTATGGCCACTCATAATCGATTAAAGTCCCTAAGTAGCCTGGGTGCAGCGCAGCGGAACCCGGGGAGAAGCTGGCACAATACTCCCGGGTTCCGCTGCGCTGCACCCAGGCTACAGTTTTTTAAGAAATTCAAAATTTTTTTAATTTTGATACAGGCTTCTTTTTTACTGCCTTCCTGTATGGTTGGACCTAATTATGTACCTCCAAAACTTGTAGTACCACCACAATTCAAAGAAGCCAAAGGCAAAAAAGAAATAGGGGTTAAGCGTAAAAACTGGAAACCTATTCAGCCTCAAGATGATATGGAGCGTGGCGAATGGTGGAAAATTTTTAATGATCCTGTTTTAAATGATCTGGAAAATCAGTTGTATCATTTCAACCAAAGTATTGTAAATGCCGAGGCAAATTTCCGTCAGTCGCTTGCTATTGTTGACCAAGCTCGTGCCAGTTTGTATCCAACCGTAGTCGGCGCGTTTAGTTTGTTCGAACAACGACAAGCTGGAGGATCTACATCCATTATCAGTACCTCTGGAACTACAGGTACCGCAACGACAAATATTGCACCTGCAGCAACGGTTACAACAATTTATACAGCATTTTTGAATGCAAGCTGGGAACCTGATCTTTGGGGGCTTGTTCGCCGAACCATCGAAGCAGATCTTTCTTTGGCGGAATCCAATGAAGCATTGATTGGTGTAACGCGTTTGTCAGCCCAAGGTGCTTTAGCACAATATTATTTTGAATTACGCACATTGGATAAAGTTCAAAAGTATTTAGATGACACGGTGATTGCTTATAGAAAAATCTTACAATTGACAAAAAATCAATATAGATCGGGCGTTGTATCACGCGCCAATGTGGTCCAGGCTCAAATCCAGCTCGAATCAGCTCAAGCTTCAGCTATTAACAACGGTATTTTACGTGGCCAATATGAACATGCAATTGCAGTATTAATGGGACGTCCACCGGCTTATTTTTCGCTAAAACCTGCGATTATCAACTTGAAGCCACCAACTATTCCTTTACAGGTGCCTACAGCTTGGCTGGAGCGAAGGCCTGATATTGCTCAAGCTGAGCGCTTGGTACAACAAGCGAGTGCTTTAATTGGAGTGGCAGTTGCTGCTTATTTCCCAACTTTAACTCTGACAGGTACTATTAGTGCCGCAGGTCATAGTTTTCATCAACTGTTTCATAAACCTGCAATCAGTTGGTCTACTGGTTTTCAATTGGCAGAAACTATTTTTGATGGGGGTTATCGTTCAGCAGGCGTGAGGGCTGCGAAAGCACAATACATGGCTCAGGTCGCCAATTATCGTCAAGTAGTGCTCTCTGCTTTTCAAAATGTGGAGGATTATTTGATTTCCTTACTTCTTTTGGAAAAACAAAGCATAGTTCAAGATAAAGAAGCGTCTGATGCACTCTTTGCACTCAAAATTGTTAAAAATCAATATAGGTCAGGAACTGTTCCTTATGCGAATGTACTTACTGCTCAGATCAGTGCTCTTGCGGCAGAACAGGCGGCAACACAAGTAGATGGATTACAAATGTCTTCTGCTGTGGGTTTGGTTAAGGCACTGGGAGGAGGCTGGGTTGCTAATGTAAGGTTGGCACCCAAAAAGCAAAAAGCCTGATATGATAGAGAGCCCGCAATTTTTCACCCCACATACTGTGTTCTATGTGTGGCATCTAATGCCCCTAATATTAACTCTGCTTTGGATTTCAACTCAGTATGTGAGTTTAAATTTTTTATAATAATAAATTGACATCAATATAGCATCTCTTTAGCATGGGCAAAAACTAAACGAAGTGAGGGATGCATGTTAGGATTGATAAGTTTAGATGATATTAGCTACGTACTAAATGGTCGGTATGGTCCAAATCATTTATTGTCAGATGAGCCAAAAAGATTTATTGAAGTTTATAAGAAACGACCTGGTTTTTTTCAACCCTATCTAAACGCTAAAGAGTTTGCTGGTGGTTTGATAGCACCAATTGTGTATCCGTTAGGATTTGCGGCTTTAGGTATAATTGGAATTGTAGCGAGCATTGCTTTGCCACTTGCTACTCTTGGAAGCTGGTTTGTTGGCATAGGGGCAGGGATATTGGGGTATACACCACTACATGATCAAGCACTTAATGCCGCGAGTCAGTTTTTGTATTTTACAGGCTATGCTCTTGTAAACGCAGTGGCAGGTCTTTTATTAGCAGCTCTTAGTATCCCATGCTCTTTAGTTACTTTGGGTACTCGTAGTCTGGCTACTGTTGGTGCTGAGGTGCTTGAATGCATGAATGAGGCCTCTACTACTACAGAAATTTACACTAGTATGCTTATCTAAGTAAGCAAAAAATTATGGAAGAGTTTTATGCTTTATTTACTCGGTGAAGAAGAAGTCTATTATATTTTCGATGGACGAACCGTCAGTGAAATTACTGATAGGGCAATTAAAACCTACAGAAGTCGTCCAGGTTTTTTTACTCCTTATAAAAATCTTTATGAGTTTGGAGGAGAGTTAATTGCCCCTGGCGTGTACCCATTCGCTGGTCTTGTTTTAGCAGGATTTTCTGCATTTGCCTTTTTTGCTTCGGCTGCAGTTTGTCTGGCTACTTACCTTGTTGCTGCTGGTGCATTCGTATTTAACGCTCCAGAACTTCGCGATGATGCACTTGAATTTGCGGGTTCAGTACTTTATTTTACTGGTGTAGCACTTTTAACTTCTGCTGTGAGCGCCTTACTTGCACTTATAAGTTTTCCTCACAGTGTGCTCTCTATTGTTACGCGGTCTATGAGTACACTAGGTGCTGTAGGTACAGAAACTTATTTTGAAACAGGACAAGAGAAGATAGACCTTGAGAAGAATACAGATGGGTATGAGTTTCAAATGAGATAGAGTTAAGTTAGCGCATGGATCTCTTCACGTTGTAAATAGTTTTCTATCATTTTTAACTCCATTTTAACGCGTGTGATTTTCTCTTTTAACTTATTTTCTAGAGCAAAGTAATTCTTAAGCTCTAGAGTGGTCGCTTCTTTTTTTTCTTGCTGTTGCATGATGAAATTAAGCCAATTGATTTCAACCGCTGGATTCATAGTGAGTGAGTTAGGGACAGTTTGATTGATTTGTTTTTCAATTTGCTGAATTTGTTGTACGAGTTCTTGCTTTTGATGCTGAACAGTTTGTAAATGCAAATCAAGTTCATGGAATTGACGATTTAACTTGTTTATTAGGCTACTGAGTGACTCATTCATTGTTAAGCAAGAGTCCATTTTTTATTCTTTTCATATCTTATGCCAGTGTTACTTAGATTAATGGTGTGAGATTATTTTTTTCACACAGTAAATATTTAAAATACAGCTCAGATTAAATCAAACTGATGCAATTAAAACAACCCTATAAATGCAAATTGAAGAAAAAACAACTCTGGATAAATTGTATTTAACTTAAATGATTCAAATTATTTTTGATTTCAAAATGTGATTAATATGATTGTTAATTGCTCATTGATGTTGTTAGAATAGGCATAAAAATTGATGCTAAAAGATGGATACTTAATGAAAGAAATCACTTTAACTGCCATATTTGAAGGCACTATCTACAAAATTGATGAGCCAAATACCCATTTGCACCGAGTTTTATATAAAGATTGCAAGGGGACACTCATCGAGTCAGCCGAGCAAGTAAACCAACATAAAGATGCCACTCATTTTAAAATGGGTTTTAATGGATGTGGTATTGATTATGGTACAAAAGGGGCTTTATTTGGTGTAGGTTTAGAGGAGCAAAGTGATCAACTTGTTGCAGTCGTCAAAAAGTTAATTCAAGACGGTTATAAAGTGAAGTTAAATGGTATTGGCTTAAGTCGAGGTGGAATTGCTTTAATTTTGGCAGCGCTTAAGTTGGGCCATATTGATCGTTTCCATTTAGAAACAAATTTACTTCTTTTAGATCCCGTACCAGGTAATTTATTTTTCACAGCATTTTTAGATTTTTTTAAATATTCATTGGCTAATCGCACAGTCGATTTGTCTGGGTCCAAAAATTTAAATTATGTTGAAACACTTTATCCCTATCTTGAAGTGGGTGATGATACCGAAGAATTTTTGGATCAGGTTCTTGCCAAGTTCCATATACCTATAAGACCTACTTATCCTAAGCATTGTAAAGTAAGAGAAGAGGTTATTTTAGGCGCTCATTTAAAAGCTTTTCAGGATGTTGATAAGGCAAATGATGCGAAACACTTGCGTTATGGGGTTGATGCAATTCCAGTAATCAGAAAGCTTAGTAGAGCAATTATGTACCAATTTCTGAGTCGAGTGGGTAGCTTGGCAGAGTTGGGAGAAAATGTTGAGCAATCTGAGATCATTAATGAGTTTCAACGAGAAAACAAAAAATGGACAAAACTTCTTGCCGGTATTATTACGAACATTATTCCCAAAAGTAGAAGTTTACATTCTCAGGATGGTTCTAAAATTACGGTTTCAAACACAGCAAAATATCTTAATAAAACGCACCGTGAACTTATTGATACAAAGTCAATTGATCCAGATGAACTGTGTTTAAAAGTAGAGCCGGAACGAATCCATTTGGAAAAGGAAAAAAAACCACTAATCAAAGCAGATTTACTTCGTTTAATAGAAGTTATTCTAGATAATATGACTGCTGCAAGTAAGCAAGGTCAAAAGAAGGGATTACTGGATGAAATTAAAAAAGGTTTGGAAGATGATTTTAGTGAAGAGCAGTTGAGTTTTATACTGAGAGATATTCTCACAGTTGCATTACAAAGGGACCGAAACAGCTATAGTTTTTATAATACAACAACTTCTGGTTTAGCATTGGTTGGTGCATTGAACCAACCAGAATTTAGTGCAATTAAAGAATTGATACAATCTGATGATAAGGCTATTGAATACGATGATTTATGTGCATATGTTTTAGGTAGAAATGATTCGGCACATTTTAATAGTCAAGATAAGGATAAAAATCTTGCACATGTCGAGGAGCATATGCTTGGAGAAGATGGATACAGGATGTTGATTTAGATTGGTATTTGGCCATCTTGAATGTGAATAACTGACAATAGTGCTTAAAGAAAGAAGAAAATCAGGGAAGAAAAACAATGATAATGAAAAAAACGAGAACATTACTTTTAGTTTCAGTATGGTTGATGCAATGTTCCACTGGCTAAAGAGATGGCGGGACGAACGGGCCATAAGCCATTCACCTGTAACTGATAATGAATGGAATGAGGCAATTCAAAGTTTATCCTTGCTGCGGCGCTTGAGTACTCAGGAAAAAATAAAACTCAAGCGATTAGCCATTTTATTTCTTTATTATAAATCATTAGAGGGAGTAGGCGATCTACAGATAACAACTTCGATGCAGTTAAACATTGCTCTACAGGCATGTCTTCCTATTCTGAATCTTGGACTTGATTGGTACGATGGCTGGGTTTCAGTCATAATATATCCGGGTGCCTACTCACGAGAAAGCAAGGTAACTGACGAGTTTGGGATAGAACATTTAGGACGATCCAATTTAAGTGGCGAGTCATGGCAACGTGGACCCGTTATTATCTCTTGGGACGACACGCAACATCATGGTGGAATTAATGGGCGTAACGTGGTGATTCATGAGTTTGCCCATAAGTTGGATATGCAAAATGGAAGGGCAAATGGATTTCCTCCACTTCATAAAGGGATGTCAGCGACGCATTGGGCTGAGGTTTTTAATTCAGGGTATAATGATTTAGTAAATCGTCTCCAAGAAAATGATCCTATTCCGATTGATTCTTATGCTGCTACATCCCCAGCGGAGTTTTTTGCAGTATTTTCTGAATTATTTTTCGAAAAACCGGAAATAATAAGGCACTACTATTCTGAGATCTATAATTTGCTTGCCCAATTTTATCGACAAAATCCGCTGGGTGCTGTTGGAGTATTGTAGCCTAGGTGTTTGGTAGCCTGGGTGCAGCGCAGCGGAACCCGGGAACTGTGGCACAGCATTCCCGGGTTCCGCTGCGCTGCACCCAGGCTACAATACTACGAACTCCAATAAAATAATTACCAATTAAATGTATAACGTGTTTCCTTGGAGCTCCATCCATCGGTCACATACACTTCAAGTGTTCTTTCAGAAATGAGATTAAATTCGATTAGCGAACCCCAATAAGGATTATGGAACTCAAAACCTTGTTTTGTCTGCCCAGTTGTTAATTTGCACGAAAGCTGCCTCGGTTCGGGAGCTCCAAGACCATCGCCATAACTTAAATCCAGTTGGGTCGATCCCTGTGAGTTACCCACGGAAGCCACTGCATTCAGCCAATTACATTCAATTTTTGCAGATTGAGAGTTTTGGTTTTTTAGTTTTAAACAGCTTCTATGTGTACCACATGGTTTTGCAAAACTTGTACTAGCAAGTAAACCTAACAAAAGAAAAGTGTAAAATTTATTCATTTTTATACCTAGTCAGTTAGGGGGTGTGATGTTTTTATCATTGTTGTTAAATTGTTGTCAATCATTAATGGAATAAAATGAAAATTGAATCAATAAGATAACAGGATTCTATAATAGACGATCTTCGGGTAATATTCCTTATTTACATTCATGACAGAATTTAATATGACAAGGAAAAAGGATGAAACAAAATATTTCAATGTACACCGCTTCGGTACCAGTTTTCAAACAGATGCTTACCTCATTAAATGCAATTTTGGAAAAAACACAGGCTCATATTGATAATAATAAAATGGACCCAAATGTCTTTTTACAAGCCAGCCTTTTCCCAGATATGTTTAATTTCACACGTCAAGTACAAATTGCTACTGATTTCGCTAAAGGTGTTTCAGCACGGTTGGCAGATATGGAAGTGCCTGTTTTAGAAGACAATGAGAAAACGTTTTTTGAATTACGTGGTCGTATCGAAAAAACATTGTTCTTCCTTTCCAAAATTCTTCCAGAAGATATTAACGGCAGTGAAGAGAAAGAAATTATTCTCCGTCCGGGAACTCCAAAAGAACGAAAATTAATGGGGCAAACCTATCTTTTGCATTATGGAATACCCCAGTTTTTCTTTCACATTACTACAGCCTATGACATCTTAAGAAGCTTGGGCGTTGCTATTGGAAAAATGGATTATATGGGAACATTTTAAAGTTGTAGTCTGGTTGCTTGCAACCATGAGAGCCTATCGATTGTCCGTGCTACTGCAAGCAGTCAGGCTACAATTCTAATCCGGGCTACAAAGCGAGTACCTCTTTATTTTGAATATGCTGAAGTTCAAATTCATCAGCTGACACTTCTTTTCCTGGTATCTCTGCTTCTTCATGAGCTAAGCTCGCCTCATAACCTAACAATTCACTGGTTTTGAAGAATCGACGCGTCTGATAACGTGTTTTATTGATTTCCTCTTTTGCAATTTTATTAATAACTGGTTCGGCTTCTAGGAATTCTTTTTCTATCGTTACTACTAGCTGTTTAGCTGCTCCCTCGAGATGGGATGCAAGCTCGTGTTTGATTTGGTCTAGGCGTATTGGTATAAGTTCAATTCTTTTTTTATCCAATCGATCATTATGGTCGCTTAATGCATCCACTCGTACAGTTTCTTCATCTTGAAATTTACGCAGAGTACTCCTGAGTTGTTCCAGATGCTTTTCAAAGGCTTGTATTTTGCTTGCTAGCCTATAATTTTTAGTCATTATGATGCCCTGTTCCAAATAGGAACAAGTAGGTTCTTCCATACGTATTTGTGCTGTTTTAATGAGATTTTGTGTATCTAATATTTCTTTTTCCTGTATGCGGATTTGTTCTAAAGTATTCTTTATATTGCTTCGAATTTCCTCAATATTAATTTTGATCTTTAATTGCTCCTCCATAAGAGCATTAAAACCTCCGTCAGGCACTTGCCCCATAATCTTCGTGAGTTGACCCGGATCTACTGGGTTTAATTTCCAATTCAATTGTTTTAGCTCATCGACATGTTCCAGTTTTTTTCGAATTAATTCAGGAATTTCACTGCGATCAATGTTAAGAGTGTTCCAATCAAGATTTAAAAGTGCTTTTAGTCTGAATAATTTCTCAGCTTCAGGCTGTTTTCGTGCGGGAAGTATTTTGATTACATTTGCATCAGATAAATTGAGAAGATTATTTTTATTTTCTGCAAAAACTGATTTGACTCTTCGAAGTTCATCTTTCTCGGCATCGAGTCGTGTACGATAAGAGAATTGATATCCAGTAAATCCTTGTTGCAATTGCTCGTCTTCAATTTGTAATTCGATATAGGATTGAATGCCATCAGTACCGCTTTGAATCCGCACATGAGCAGGATCAACTTTCAATAAAGCAGCAAATTGAGTTTGTTTTTGTGTCAATAAACTTTCTTGTACATCTTGATGCAGTCCATCTGGTGCTTCCAATTCCTCTATTGAGCTTAAGAGTCGTTTTTTCAACGCATTAAGCTGGTTTAAATAGGGCTGATATGCTTTATAAGAACTAAAGCGTAAGGTTGCTTCATATAACTCCTGCACCACATGGCTAGGATTATCTTTACTTTGATGGCTTATTTTGAGTAACGTTCTTTTCAAATGCTCCCAAGTAGGGTCTGAGGTCTTGAAAAAGTAAGGTGATGCATTGGTCAAATAACTACGGAAAGACGTAATTTGATGTTCTGCAACTACTTTATCATGGCAGTTTTTTCTAAAATCAAGATCACAGTGCGGTACATTATTTAATGAATCAATTGCATTCAGTGCATCGTTAATCACATTGCGGGGCGATGAGTGGCTAATCGAAAACAGATACTTATCTTTTAAAATGGCTTTATGACGTTCAAGTGCTGAATAGAGTCCCTGAATTTTATCTTTATCCTGAGGAAAATTATTTAAATCTTCAGCCAAAGTATAAATTTCAAATGCTGCTTTTTTGGCTACGGTTCGTTCAAAGAAGGCATGGAAAGGCACAGGGTTTTCTTGCACCCAAGCAAACTCACTAAGTAGATGTTGGGCTAGCTTTTTCATTATTTCTTCGTTGTACGTCTTTTGCAAATTGTTTAAATCTTTATCTTCAGCTAATACTAAATTTCGATAAAGGGTAGAAAATGAGAGGACTAGGCCTTGCATTTTAAATTGTTCGACGAGCGAAAATTGTGCTAAGTTGCTGCAATGACTTAAGATTAAAGGCTTGATTTGGGACAATAGCTCCTGAATGGTTTTATCATCTGCATTCATTAGTTTTTTTTGATAAAATTGAATGATGCTTCCAGTGACTTCTTGTTTTTCTTCACTGGGCCATACCCATTTTTTTTGTTCGATTAACTTATTAATTCCTATTCGGATAATTTCAGGTATAAACGAAGAGTTTTGAGAGGTGATTTGAGGAAAGAATACTTTGGTAGTTTCTGGACAAGCAGTACAAAATTCTCCGATAAGATAGGGTAAAATTTGTTTGCTTTGCGCCAATTCCAAATCTTTTTTTGTTTGGCCAGAGGGGTTTGTATAATTTAAAACAGCTCCTGCTTTATCGGCAATTATTGTTTCTAGATTTTGATGCATTAAATCTTTTATTCCAGCGGTAAAACGCTTCGATTTTTGTTTGAGCTTTGTTTGAATATTTAGTTCTTGGAAGAAATCTAATTGTTTTAAAAACTTAAGCCGTAATTCTTGCTCATAACTCATTTTGGGTGCCTTTTCTGCTTTAGCTACCCATTTATCTTCTCGAGCAGTTTCCCAAATTCTGCACGCTGATTTTTTGAATTGCTCAATACTTTCAGTAAGAGAGCTTTCGGATACATTGGTATCTTGAGCACGCGTCAGCTCTCCCAAAATCGTTTCACGCCATTGGTAAAACTCAAATTGTAGTTTGGGATCATCAGGATAAAGCTCAAGAAGAAAACTTTCCCAAGCCTCAACTTGTTGAATTAGTATCTGTTGCGCTTCATCAATGGCCTGAGTATATATTCTATCTACAGTTGCTTGTAATGTGATTTTATTCCTATGTGCTTTAACCATTTGTTCATTACTACGTTGACGAACCCATGGAAAAACATAATATAAACACTTATTAAGCAAGTCTTCTGGCGGTTTTACTTGATAAATTGGCAGCCATTCACCAGGTTTTCCATTTCGCGCAGCGCGACCACCGATTTGGATGGTCATTCTTTCAGTATCAGGAAAGGTTTGTATTACAAATAAACCCTTAGGGTGATCTCCCGGATTGAAATCTATTCCCTGTGCAAGCATTGTTGTCCCTACAGTAATGGTATTAACTTGACCTGCTTGCTGTATGAGCTTTTCCAGTTGTTCTGGAGATTCCTTACCCGTAATAATTTGGACTATAAAACCTTGCTCTTCATATTTTTTTAAACTGTTGCCAATTGCCTGTGCCTCATCAAAATCTTCACTCACAATAAGAATGGGTTGAGTTTGATCGTGACTCCATTCTTCAATGGCTTGATTTCTTTCTGCAATTAATTGTTCATGTTGTTTATAGGTTTGAATCTTTTCATTAGGATTACCAATAACCATCTTTGGTTTTGTAACAGGACACTTAATCTTATCGAAGGTCTCATGGATGGCTTTGATTGTCCCTTCACGATCTAAGGTAAAAATTGGATCATGATTTATGCGTTTATCTCCAGCATGTGGTGCTACGCTCACTGCCTGAGTTCTTAGAGATGTAGCTAAGCTTTCAAGCTCACGCTTATCTCCCGGAGTTGCTGAAATTCCAAGCAATCGTCCTAAGGTCTTTTGGAAAAACTTGATTAACCCTTGTGCTGATTGACTAGCAAGTACAGAAGGAGCAGGGTCAATAAAAATATACTGGGCCTGATCTTTACTTTCCGCTTTAAGTCGGGCCTGTAATGCTTGCTGCACTTCTTCAGTGAAAATTGAACCAAGCTTTGGTGTGCTGCGGATTAAAGGAACGCAGGCAATTTTTTTAATAATCTCATGACCTGTCTCATCTTTTTCTTTGACAGGTTGCATTAGGAAATGTTTGTTTTCCACTAAAGTAGCGGCGATACAACTGGCACGTATCCATTGTTTGAGTTGCGTGTTACTCGTTGCCATCAAATAATTTTGTTTTTCGATATCACCATTAAATTGTTCATTAATTTGTTTGTTAAGAAATAATCTGAATTGATCGAGATCTTCATCCTCATCCCAAACTTTATCTAGAGTATTACGAAATGATGGCAAATTGGTGAATTGATATGCGAGTGGATAAATCCATTGAGCAGGATTGTCACCATGCGCTGCTTCGGCTTCTGCAACGAGTTTATAAAGTATTTGCTGATCTAAAAGTGCATCGTGACATTCATCTAAAACAATATGTACAGGACCTATTGAATCAAGCAGCCTTTCATTTTTAGCAATTTTTGCAGCTAAGTGGAAACTGGCCATATCTTCAACAGTGGAGCAGTTGATGCCATTAGGTATAAATTTTTCTGTGGGCGTATCACTTTGAATGAGTGTCGACGGAATCTCTAAAAAGCTGAAAAAAGGTTCGCAACTGTTCTCAAAATCGCGAGTCAGAAGGGTTGGATTGGCAGTCCATTGTACAACTGTACCACCTTGCGCCCATTGAGCAACAGAAAGCATCGGCGTATTAATGCTTTTCCCTTCTCCAGTTTTGATACGCATTAATAAATTGGATGATGGATCTTCTAGGGCAAGTAACAACACAAGCATTTGTGTGGTATTGGGGAATAAACCTGTTGTTCGAAAGTAGATTTCCCTTAAATAAGCTAAAAGCTCCAAGTAGGTTACTTCTTTTTGTTCAGGTGTTATTGAATTCGCACGAAGTTGATCAAGTATTGTTTTGGCACGTTTTTGTAATTCATCACGTGGCTTGCCAGTCAATCCTTTTAGAACGGGTGGTCGGTCATCTTTTAGGTTTGTAAAATCATTGGGAACTAATGGATCGGTATAACCTAATGTTTCGATATAGGTTAATTGTCTTGCAAGCTTCATTTGCAGTGAATGAGGAAAATTTTCTTCATGAAGCAAATCTTGCAAATTGGTCAGAGCATCTTTTATTCGATCTGTTGCAAAATGTTTGGCTAAATCCCTTTTTTCATTAGTTTTAGCAAAAGGATTTGTATCGAAGTTTAAACAATATTTATGTAGTTTTTCAGGATCAGGTGCGAGCAATGCAGCGTTTAGGCTTTGTGTATTAGGGTATGGACGTGTCTTGAATAATTTTAGAACTTTATCAACATCATCAGGAAGGCACCGTTTTAAACCTTTGGCGACTTCCAGCAATGCAGGTAAATTTACCGTGGAGTCTTTTTTGTTATTCGCTAGGCCTGTTAAAATCGTAGCAATTTTTTTTCTATTTTCTGGAGTAAATCCCACTAATTCTTGAAGAATTTGAGGATAGACACTGAGATCTTGGTTGGGATTTTCTTGTGAGACTTTCTTTAGTAATGAAGCGCAGAGTTCTGCTTGTTCCTGATTTTCAGTTAAAAATAATTGAGTCTTTTGGATCAATGACTGAATCAGTTCTGAGTCTGAGCCAGGAATTCCTAAAATTTGTATAATTTGTTTGATAATTAATGACTTGGTTGGAACAGGAAGCTCTGATTTTTTAAATTTATTTAGTGCGTCAAATGGGAAGGGGGTGCTGCTTTTCAAATTATGAGCCATGCTCATTTTGAAAAACATAACTTGGGTATCTGGATCAAGATCTGATAATTTAAAGAGCTCAGCTAAGCCATTAACCGCTCGTTCAATCGCTGTAGCATCTGCACGGGGATGCTCATCTAACGCTTGGATTGTCAGTTTTAGATAAAGGTCTAATTTTTCTGAGCTTTGTTTGATGAGATCATTAACTAAACTTTGTTTTTGCTTATAATCTAAGCGTGCTAGTGCTCCTGTACTCAGTTGCTTGTAAATCTTATTGAATTGTTGGGGGAGTCGGGCATTGATATCAATAAGCAAATTGAGATAATTTGCAATCGATTCAATTTTATTTTTATAACTTAGTAGTGCTTGATCTGAGGGAGCGTTTTCATCGATTGAAGCAGCTTCTTTAAGGATGTTTTTTTCAAAATCCTGATCCTGAGTATTAAGCTGATGTAATGTTTTTTTCAAGGCAGGCAATACTTTTTTCTGAATCAACTCTTCTTCGAAAAAGAAAGTTAAAGAGAGTGTCTTGTTAAATTTTGACATCCAACTAAGACAAGTGCTTAAATCTAAGTCTTTGACCGTCTGCTTATTCTTGGGGTTTTCAAAAAATGCCCTCATTTGAGAAACAAGTAAGGTATGGACTGGACCTAAAACTGCAGCAAACCCTGGTCCAGTAGTTTTATCGGTTGCTTTTCTTTCCCCAGTGAGTAAGAAACTTAAAATATATTCGCCTTGAGTTTTTACCTCAATACCGAAAAGACTAAGTCCATAAGTGCCATTAAGCAGTACAGTTTTTTGTTTCTCAAAAAATTTAAATTTTTCAAACACTTCTGAGAATTGAGGTGTATTAGATCTTTGTAACATCTTAACTAATTGATCGACCTCATCAAAAAGTGGCATCAGGTCTTGATCTAGTTTATCGCGTAATTCTTGAGGAACCATGCGGCTATTCAAATTCTCTTGTAATTTAGCCTTCAATATATCTAATTTTAATACAGCACTTCTTTTTTTAATTGCATCAGCTAAAGCATCAACAATCAAATTATCGAGTTTGGATATATCTCCATTACCAAGTACACAATCTTTTAAAAGGTTTTTATCGATGATGAGTGCTTTTAACCATTCCTCTTGTTTTTCTGGGGTATTAGATTCAGCAGGGATAACAGTGTCTTCAAAATTTGCGAGCTTATCCAGAAGTGTTTGAATATTATCTATTTTAGGTAATTCTTTTGACTTTGCGATATTGATTTGACTTAATGTACTGAGTACGGTTCTATGAAATTCTGGACCTTTTTTATCGTGTATGTTCTTTAGGGCTAATAATAAATTGTCGATATGTCCTTGAGTTAAATCGGACTCATTGAGTTTTGTGAGCAGTTTAATGAGATCCGGCGGTAAGACCTGGCGATTTTTTTGCAGCACTGCCGTAAACGATGCAATAGAGGATAGAGAAAATTGATTTACTTCAGGTTTCGGATCAGTTTTTTGAATACGCTCTTGAAGTATATTTAGTGTTTCAAGTCCTTCATTTTCCAAACATGAAACTAGTGGGGCAATGAAATCATCTTTGAATTTTTTATCAGGAAAAGCGATTTTAAATTCAATACACTGCTTCATGAATGCATTGATTTGTGCCAATGAACAGTTAGGTTTGAATTTAAAGGATCGAGAAAAAGCGTGCAGTAAATCACTACGATCACTGGGTTCCAATGTCTGTAATGAAAGAATGCAATTGTTTAAAGTTTCTCTCCATTGTGCAGCGTTCAGGGCGTCCTTATTTGAAAAAGCACAAGTTAAAATAAAAGTTAATTGATTCTTTTGAACTGGAGTCCATGTAGCAAGTTTTTCGATTTCTGAAAGCTGTGCCTGGATGTCTGATAATCTTACTTCAGCTTTCCAATTTTGTCCTAAGTATCGGAATAGCCAGGGCTTAAGTTGGAGGTCTTCATTGTTGAGTTGTTGATACATGCGCTCGGGATCAGTATTGCTATCCTCAGGCTTTTCAATCTTCATACACGAAGCAACTTGTTTAAAGTGTTCCGTAGCAGGGTTTTGCACCATGGCATAATGCACACCTGTTGGTCCCCAATTGAGGTCCGACAAAGAAAGACACTGTTCTTGTGGATTTTGAGCGAGTTCTATAACATCCAACACTCTGTTTAATGTAATGAGTAAATGGCCGTTATGTTTAATTGGACAGGGGATAGGTAGCGTTAGATTTTTTTCCGCAATTCGGGGGAGAACGATTTGTGTATAGGCTTCAAAAAAAACATTAAAATCAAAACTGTTTTTATCGTAATTTAAATGTGCAGCCACCAGTGTGTTCCACCATTCTTTTTGTTCTGCAGGGAGTTGCACTAATTTCTGCAGATTTTTAATTCCCCGCGTGCTCAAAAGAGCATTTTGTACTTCAGGGGAGTTCAGAAACTCAAGATTGATTTTTTTATTCAAACACGCATTCAGTAATCTTACTAAAACAACAGTATGAGCCTCACCTCCCAGCACATATTGTTTGCAAAGTAATGGAATAATGAATTCCTGGTGTTGTTGAAATTGAAGTAGTGCTTTGATTTCATTTTCATGTGCAGGAAGCAATGATACAAAGATATTTTTTTGGTTAGGTGAGTACTGAGGATCCAAAAGCGCAGTAACCGTATTTTGGTTAAGTTGGGGTAATAGCGCCGTAGTTTCTTCAATTGACGGCAAAACTAAAGATTCTTGTTTCTTCAGTAAAGGTGCTAAAGCAGAGGGAAGTTTTCTTGGGGTATCAGTATAACAAAACGCTTTTTTTTCTTTGCTTATATAAAACCCTTTGGGAAGATTGTTTGGGATAATACCATCCCTAAAGGCATAGCTATGTTCTTTTATTATAGGAAGAGCTGATTCTTGTATGTTATCAAGACCTAATGCCCTGAGTTGTTTGACCAGCTCGGGAAGTTCAGGGAGATCAATGGGTAGTAGGTTCAGATCCGGGCTTGCTACATGTTCGCTCTGTTCGAGTTGAGCATTTTTTTGTGCACTTGGTGGTTTAGGTAATCTATAGCTTTTTTGAATTTGGATACGTGCTCTGACTTCTGGTGTCTTAGAGCTCAATGCATATTTTAATGGGTTGATTTTTGGAGCGTTGGATGTATTTTTAAGAATTGTTTCTGCTGTTTTATTTAATACTGAGCGGCGTGCATGAAACGCGAGTTTCTTTGATGCTTGCTCATTCCCTGGAATTTTTAAAATAAAGAGACGCTTGCGATCATCATTAACAAATTTCAATAGAGCATTAATTTCTTTATCAGTGTATGGTTGTGCATCGAGTTCCCTCTCTAAGGGATTATAATTGACTTCAGTTTCATATGAGGTAATTAGATTTTCTAGAAAAGATTGCAGGTATTTATTTTCTGAATATTGAGGCACAGCAACGCTCCTAGAATCAAAAGAAATAATAATACATCGTAATTATTAACAGGAGATTAAGTGTCAAAAATGAAAATGCATGTATTCTTATTTCGCTCATGGTGAATCGTAGTATAATGAAAAAAAAAGGATTTTTACATTACGATATGTAAATAAATCACTCAATCTATGAGTAATCTTTTGCGAATTATTGAGCAATAATACGTTGCTTTTTATTGACTCCTAGAAGTTAATGATAAAACACCTACATCCTTTTTCTGTAAATTAGCCGTTTAAAAATTTATTTCAAATGATTTTTTCGATTGCAAAACAAACTTCTTTATTGAAAATGCAAAATTTACTTGACAGAGCTTGGGGAGCTCATTAAACTGCGAACCTAATTTTCGGGGTTATAGCTCAGCTGGGAGAGCGCTTGCATGGCATGCAAGAGGTCGGCGGTTCGATCCCGCCTAGCTCCACCATCAACATCTTTGATGTTGATGGTAAAAAGTCTAAGGTCCCCATCGTCTAGCGGCCTAGGACACTGCCCTTTCACGGCGGTAACAGGGGTTCGAACCCCCTTGGGGACGCCATTATTGGTGTTTGTAGTTGTAGTAAAAGAGTTGTAAGTTAAAGATCCAGGTCCCCATCGTCTAGCGGCCTAGGACACTGCCCTTTCACGGCGGTAACAGGGGTTCGAACCCCCTTGGGGACGCCATATTTAAGTCAATATTTTCATTTCAACGCCTTAATCCATAATTCAAAAAGCAAAAATGACACTGATAACGAGTGTATTAGTTCAAATGATCTGATTTTTAACATATTTTATTGTAAGTGTTCACTCAATGGTGCTAACCTAAGAGTAGCCTGGGTGAAACGAAGTGAAACCCGGGTTGCGACCTTTCGGCCTTCACCCAGGCTACGAGTGTATTTAAATAGGTAACTTACACAGGGTAGGGTACTTATTAATTATTATTTACTACCAGATACTCCAGAAACATTGGCTATGGTTATACTTGATGGTACAGGAAGTAAAAGTGGGGCGCTCCAAGTATTACCGCCATCAGTGCTACTATATGAATAGGGAATAATGTTCACCGCATTAGTTGTTCCTGAGCCAGCAGTAGTACAAAGGGTTCCATTTCCACCACAGAACAACCCATTTAATGTGTTGGCATCAAAACCTTGAGGTATGTTAGGTAGAATGGGTGCACTCCAGGTATTTCCACTATCAGTACTTGTATATACAAGATTTCTCAAGATTCCATTAAGTGTTCCAGTTCCAACTGCAGTACAAAGGCCCGAGTCGTTGCAAGAAACTGCGGAAAGTGAACTCCCCTCAGTAGATGGAGGAGTTGGTAAAATAGGATTACTCCAATTTAAACCACCATCAGCTGTTGTATAAGTAAGCGGTATTTGATTTCCTAATGCATCAAATGTATTCCCTACTGCGCTACAGATTAATCCTGAGCTGTTGCAGGAAACTGCTGATAAAGTCGGTGTAGAGCTAGGTGGTGTATTCAGAGTACTAGGAGCATTCCAGTCCTTACCCCCATCATTACTCGTATAAGCTATGGTCTTTGCTCCATTAACGCCTACAGTGACGCATTGGAGACCGGAACTGCTGCATGCAACACCCAACAAGGTTGTACTTCCTGTTAAAGCAGTGGGTAATACAGGAGTGCTCCACGTTGCACCTCCATCCATACTTGTATAAGTTAGTGCAAAACTTCGAGTTGGAGTTCTTGAGCGTCCTACTGCCACACAGTTTACCGCGGCACTATCACAAGCAACACTTATGAGTCTTGCATCAGTTGCGCCAGCTGGTGCAGTCAAAAGTATTGGAGAAGACCATGAATTTCCCCCATCTGTGGTGTTATATGCTAAAGGTTGGCTGGGAGCTGAAGTTGTACGACCTACTGAAACACAATTTAAACCTGAATCATCGCAAAAAACATCAGATAATGTACTTGGTAGCGTGCTAGACAGTTGAATAAGAGAACTCCATGAGTTGCCACCGTCAGTACTAGTAAAGGCAATCGGTGCGTTTTGGCCATTAATGGTAGCAACACCAACAATTAGTCTTCTTATCAGAGAAGACGGTGATAAGGTAATATTTAAATGATTCTCGGTACTGGGCTGAGAACAAAGATAGGGATCAGGATTATTATTTCCGGGGCCTTGGGTTTTGCATATCTCAGGTCCACTGTGTATTCCAGCAGATGAAATAGAATTTCCATGAATCACTAAGGTTAATAGGCAAGACTGTTTTGAGTCAAGTGTAAAAGGGCTGGAACAAGGATTAGTCCCTCCGGTTCCTTGGCTAACCCCTTGAATTGCTTTAAAGGTTAAAGTCCTTTTAATTTTCGTATTATTAGTTATTTGATAACGAACAGTAGCCGTGCTTGTTGAAGAAATTTGAAGTGTTGTTTTTGTAGTAGGAAGTATTGAGAATTTTGGTGTTGGTGCTGCATGCATTATGGTTGGTGTAAAAGCAATGCTACCCAATAAAAAATAAATCCATTTATTATTCATTTTCAATCCTTAAAATCATTAGATTATGAGACTTAAGCTAAATTGCAATTCATTTGTATATAGATGATTTAAACTCAAGCCGTTATTTAGGGTCTGGCCTGGTGCTCTTCCGAGATTACTTTTTCCCCAATCTGCAAATTCATAACCAATGCCAAATTGCCATCTCGAATAGAACTCTTTTTGGACTCCTACTCCAACTGTGTAAGAAAAAGCAGTATGGGTATTGGAGGTAAATTCTGGGGCAGGAACTTCTTCAACTATTTTAGGAGTAATTGTGAAATCGTGTGCACGATTAAAACCAACTCCCAAGCTTCCGCTTAAATAGGGATTTACAAGAACATTGAAATTACCAATCAACTTTCCTTTGGCTGCGATATGAGTATGATTGATTTTGTAGGTGTAGAAAAAGTTATCGAATTCTGGATCGGCATCTTCCCATACATCGCCTTTCAATTTTGCATTAGTTGTTGCTGCGACAGCCAATCCTAATTGACCGGTAAATGAAGCATTTAATGCATGTTGCAAGCCATAGAAAACCTCTCCATCAAAAAGGGTACTTGTATTTTCATTCGCAGTATATTTTTTTTCAACATCAGGTTGTAAGAAAAAGGTGTTCGTTTCACCACTATCAGTCCACGCTGGGCCAAGACTTAAAGTGATAACCTGCGTCCAGGGAGGGCTAACTGGTCCCATAGTTCCTGAAAAACTGTTTTGAGCAAACGCTGTAACAACAAGTACAGTAAGAGTCCTTTTTATATCCATTTTATTCTTATTTCTCCGTGAATTGAAAGGAGATAATAATATATTTTGGGGAGACATCCCAGTGCGGGAAAATAAAAAGTTGAAAACTCAATAAGTTAGTGATGAGTTCTCAAAGTCTTTCGAAAATGGTTCTTGTATTAAACCCAAACAATCGCTCATGCATTCTATAGGCATACTCATCGGTCATATTCGCCAGATAATCGCATACAATCCGATAGGCAGTTGTTTCATCTGTGGCTTGTTTAAACAAAACTCTATTTTTGTTATCTAATAAACTGGCAGGGTTGGAGCTGATGGCATCGAACAGTCTAAGTACAACCGTTTGCCCGCCATACTCAAAAGTACGGGCTTCTTGGGAGTCAATGACATTATTATAAATGCATTGTTTTAAATAGTTCAGCAGGGCATTTGCTTCAGGAGCGAGTGCCAAATTGTATTTCAACAGATTATTCTCAAAATTTTCATTGGTCGTTATGATTTGAGCTGAGGTAATAAAATAATTGACCATTTCTCCTATGGTTTGTTTTCTTGAATAAAGATCTGGAGAAAATAACGAATCAATGATTTGATTTTGTCGATTGGTTAATAGGGTACTGCTTAATAACTGTCTAAACTCCGGTGTATCCAAATGAGAGGGATTAATAAGGCGTAAATGGATTGCATCTTCAAGATCATGCACTCCATAAGCAATATCATCTGCGATATCCATAATGGAACAATCAAAGCTATGGTAGGCTGATTTTCCTGCTTTTGTACCATGCGGTGCTTGTGATAACGATTGAAATAATTCTTTGTCATTATCAGAAAAAGGGGACAATAACCAATCAATCTCAGGCTGTTCGCAATCAAAATATGCTTTAGGTGGTAACCAGTCATTAATTTTGATGGTTTTATGAATGGATTCATGAACTGGGGCTTGTTTTGGTGCGACGACAGCAGAACGTTTCACTGGGTATTTTAAAATACCCAGCAATGCACGGCGGGTTAAATCAAGACCATACGTTCCATAACTGCTTTCAACCTTAGTGAGGAGTCGCAGTGTTTGTCCATTTGCTTCAAACCCTCCATAATTGCGCATCATATAATTGAGGGCCACTTCACCACCGTGTCCAAAAGGTGGATGTCCAATGTCATGAAGTAAACAAATAACGGAGATCAGATCGTCATTAGGTAATAGGCCAGCTAAAACTATATGTTTCTCTTGGTTCATTAAGAGATTATGTACAATACTGCGTCCTATTGAATCGACCTCGAGAGAATGGGTCAGGCGAGTACGGTGGAAATCACCTTCATCAGTCCCTAAAATTTGTGTTTTTCTTTGCAGACGTCTGAAAGCTGGGCAGTGAATTACACGTGTACGGTCTCGTTCATAAGGATCCCGATGATCGAGATTTCCTCTTTGATTCGTTTGTCCTGAACGTCGATGTGTCCACATAAGTTTTTGCCGTCGAAATAAAAAAATAATTACTGTAAGTCATAATTTGCTCTTTAACAACACAATTTCCTAAAGTTTTTTCTAGTTATGTAGATATAGTGAACAGGGAGTAAATAATAAGAACTAAAAACTAGGGGAATGACTATGGATAAGAAAATAAACTTAGCGCTCATAGTAATTTGTGCTTTTGGTATGTCTTCCTGTACTAAAGATGACAACATCTCATATCCAGCATATTCATATGTTGATATCACACAACAACCTTGGACTATAAATAGTTACAATACGAATTATGACTATAGATACCAACGAAGTCAGGAAGTAAAAGTTCCTAATTCATATCATGTTGGCGAGTTGCATTCTCCAGTGTCTTTTAAAGACAGAGATGAGACTTGGGTAAATAGTCAAAATCCTCAAGGTTATACGATTGAATTGACCGAAGGGGACAAGGCATCTCAAGTTGCACAAGTCCTATATAAAGCGCCCAAAAAAGATCGAATGGCGCAGGTAAAATATGATCGAGATGGTAAAACTCGATATAGAGGAGTATATGGAACCTACACTACCTCTGAAGAAGCACAAAAAGCTTTAAATTCTTTACCCCCTGAATTGAAAAGTGGTGCTTCAGTAATTAATTGGAGCAGTGTCCAACACTAGAATAATAGCTTGACCCGAGTGAAGAGAGACCTTTACTCGGGCATTTTTTGCTGCGATTAAGCGGTTACTATAATTTTACCTACTTGTTCATTAGACTCCATGTATCGATGTGCATCGACTATATGTCCCAAAGAGAAAGTTTGGGCAATTTGAGGATGAAATGATCCATCTTGTAAATGATCAAAAATATATTTTTCGGCTTCTTTCCGAGCCTCGGTTTGAGTAGCAATTTCAAAAAGCGTATAACCCCGCACAGAAATTCCTTTGTTCAATGCGGTGAAAAGAGGGAAAGGCGTAATCTGTTCCAGAGATAAGTTACCATAAACAAAAAGTGTTCCACCTGGTGAGAGTGTTTCTGCTAGAACTTCAACGCCTTTACCAGCGATTGGATCAAAAACGATTTTTACTCCTGTACCCTTTGTTATTTCACTTACACGAGCAGGGAGATTTTCTTCGCTTGTTACAATGACATGATCTGCGCCTAAAGAGAGTAACTCAGCTTTTTTCTTAGAGGTACGTGTGGTAACAATACTCTTTGCACCCTGAGTTCGTGCAATTTGAATTGCAGCTAATCCCACACTACTACTTGCTGCAGTAATTAAAACAAAATCATTTTTAGAGAGTTTTCCATAGTGAATCAGAGCTCCATAAGCTGTCATGTATTGCATCCATATGGAAGTTCCCTCTGCATATGAAAGTTTCTCAGGATATGCTGCAAGTGCGTATGCAGGGACTATGGCCACTTCTCCATATACACCATATTTACCTAGATCAAAACAAGGCACAGTGCTGTATGTCTTGCCAATTATTTTTTTATCAACATCCGGACCAACTGCTTCAACCACACCGGAGGCTTCATAGCCAATTTTTGATGGGAAATGAGGTTGTACTAAATATTGACCAGTACGAAACATAATTTCAGCTCGATTTAAACCAATTGCATGAACACGCAAACGAACCTCACCTTTCCCTGGCTCTGGTAATGATATCTCTTCAAGTTTTAATACCTCTGGTCCCCCAGTTTCGTGAAAACGAACAATTTTAACTGATGAGTTTGACATGAAATTTCCTTATTTTTTATGAAGTTCTTGTATCGCTCTTAACCCGGAATCTTTTTTCGTCATCCCGAGTGGGGTCTCCCATCGTAACTCGGTGCATAGGGTGAAGGTTCCCCTCGTTACACTCGTGATGACGGGGCATTATTGCCTCTTCACCCAGATTATAACAGGCTAAGTTTTCGAAGCGGAGCTAATTAAGATCATTAAACGAGTTACACCAGGTGTTTTCGAGCGATCTGCTTCAAACTGTTTTACGGTAATCGCATAGCGTTGATTTATTTTTTCCAACCAGGTAATAAATAAATTAAAAGCAACTGCATCAAAAGTAAGCTGAATATCTCCGGAGCCAGTTTGTTGCAACTGATATGGAAACTTTAATGTTGTGTCATTTTTTAGTTGTGTCGCTAGAGTCGTTAATAATTGACTGTTATCAACTATTTGTTTTTTCGTTTGTTTTGTATGGCTTTGTTGTTTTATCTTTTTCATCCACTCGAGTGTAGCCGTTTTTTCGACGAGTTGGGTTGATTTTTGGTTTACCTTTTGGCTCAACGGGTTATACAAAAACAAATAATACACATAAAGGAAAAGGCACACTGCTGTTCCAATCAACATCCATCTTTCTCGTTCATTAAGTGTACTTAAGTATGCTTTCACATTAACTCCAAAGTAGCGACAACTTGTTGTTCGCGAGTTGATGCTTGGGTTTGTTTTACTTTAAGTTGAAGCTTTTTTAATGCATTTTCTAATTCTTCTAAACTGGCAAAGTCCGTGCTGACCAATGTGACTGATAAAATCTTATTCTGATAACGTAATTGTTCCAAGGTATTGTGATCATTTTTCATGACCTTGGAAAATTGGTTGAGTAAGAACCAAAAGCGATTTTGTTCTTCCGCATTATTGCTTTTTAACAGCTGTGTGATGCGAAATTTAGGGCTAATAACTTGTTTTGCATCAGGAAAAAATTCATGATAAATCACTGCAATTTGCGCATCAATTTTTTGAGTATCTTTATTGAGTAAATGCAACTTGATCCCATTGACTACAAGTAGGGAGATTAACCAAACACAAAAAAGAGCGCCGGCGATTTGATATCCTTTTTTAAGTTGATTTGCCTTATTGCCGTACTGCATCTCTCCTTGACAGAGGTTCATCAGCTTTGCTTTTAGTATTCTTTGGGCAATCCATGTGTACGATGATTCCTGATTCTTGGGCAAAGATGAATCATCTTGGATTGTACTGTCTTCAAAAAGCAAAGGTTGATGTTGCGGGTGGCCTTTTAGATAGATATGAGCTAATTCTCCTGATAGAGCTCCTTTGAAATCATCGGTATTAATAAGTAATGTTGCTTCACAAACGCATAATTCTTGTGGTTCCAGGGCAAACCAATCTACGGTGATTCCAGAAAATTCTATTCCTTGCTCCCTGAGGAATTGCATGAGATATCGAATTCGCTGTTTACTTATCACAGTCACCAGGTACTGATTATTTTGATATCGTGCTTTATCAAAAGCAAAATGAAGCTCATCTACTGGTTGTGCTAGTTTTTCTTCTAAAGCATAAGGGATTGCAATTCTTGCCTTCCTATCTGGAAGCCATGAAAACTCGAGATTAAGAAGACTGACCTGTTCACATGTTTCAATAACTAAAGTGTTACTTTCTGTCTGTAGTGTTTTAATTTCGGCAAAACTACGTTGAGCAGGTGGAGCAATTAATGCTCCATCAGCGTTCATTTTGAGGCAGAAACATCCTGCTTCATTAAGATGTTTTGCGAAAAGAAAAAGGGTATTCATTCCTAAGCATAAGCTCTAAGTTTTTTTATATTCATGGCAGTCCATTGTTGCTTCAATTGTTGCGACAGTAGATAAACTACAAGTGCATACTGGGGACTTGAATTGTATCGGGTTATCACAAAGAAATTAGGATAAGCGATCCAATATTCATTCCCTTTAGCCGTAACCAGCTCAATTAAGGCGGCGCGTGAAGGATGATTATACGCGGCGGTAACAGGTTTAATACCATTTGCAATCAATTGTGAATAGTAATAATTGGGTTTTTTAGGGTTCACTTGAATTCGTTTATAACGAGTACCAACTACTGTGGCATGTTGGGCAACCCCATCATTAGGTCTCCAACCATGATGATAGAAATAATTCGCAATGCTTCCAATCGAATCCGCATTATTGGTTACAATATCGCGTTTTCCAGTATTATTAAAATCAACAGCAAAGTTACGGTAACTACTGGGCATGAATTGTGGTTGGCCAATGGCACCTGCATAGGAACCTTTGAATTGGGTTGCAGGAACTCCATGTTCGCGACAAAGAAGCAGGTATTCTTTTAATTCTTTAGTGAAATAAGGCGCGCGTTTTGGATAATTGAAAGCCAGTGTGGCTAATGCATCTAGAACTCGATGTTCTCCTTGTTTCTCTCCATATAAGGTTTCCACTCCCAAAATTGCAATAATAATTTCTGGGGGAACGCCATATTTTTTTTGTGCTTTTTCTAATGCCTTTCTATTCGCTGCCCAATAGTCCAATCCGCCTTTTAGACGTGCAGGGGTAAGAAACAAATCTCTATAAACATCCCAATTCTTCTTTTCATAGGGTTTTTCCATCGATTCAATGATATCGGGTCGGATTACTACCTGATTCATTGTTGCTGTAAGCTCTTTAGCATTAAAGTGGTACTCATTAACCATACTTTTGATAAAGAGTTGTACATCTTTTCTTTGTGTAAATGCGGTATCTGAATAAGTTGAGAACGAAAGAAGTAGCAATAATATTGCTATAAACCCCAAACTTGATACTCGTCGCATAGCGCACCCTAATAATAGAAAAACGAAATGGTAAATCTTATTAAAAATGCGGTGCATTAGCAAATACTTTAAGGCTGCGCTTATTTAAGCTAGAATGCGCTATTTGCAAAAAAGGGTATTTCAGTTGAGTGATTTAAAGCGGATTCGTAATTTTTCGATTATTGCCCATATTGATCATGGTAAATCAACCTTGGCAGATCGGTTTATCCAAATTTGTGGTGGTTTAACAGAACGTGAAATGAGTGCTCAAGTTCTTGACTCAATGGATATAGAGCGAGAAAGGGGGATTACGATCAAAGCCCAGTGTGTTTCTTTAAATTACACTGCGAAAGATGGCAATAGCTATCTCTTAAACTTCATTGATACACCAGGACATGTGGACTTTAGCTATGAAGTATCTCGTTCTTTGGCTGCTTGTGAGGGTGCGATTCTTGTTGTGGATGCAGCCCAGGGTGTGGAAGCACAAACTGTCGCTGTTTGTTACACGGCCATTGATCAATCATTATCTGTTTTGCCCGTGCTTAATAAAATTGATTTACCGCAAGCTGAGCCAGAGCGTGTTATCTCAGAAATTGAAGATATTATTGGTGTGGACGCACACGATGCAATAAGGGCTAGTGCAAAAAGTGGACTTGGTGTGGAAGATGTTCTGGAAGCATTAGTAACTCGTATTCCACCACCAGTAGGTAATATCGACGCGCCTTTACAAGCTTTAATTATTGATTCATGGTTTGATAGCTACCTTGGTGTTGTTTCTTTGGTGCGTATTGTAAATGGATCGATACGTAAGGGGGACAAGATGAGAGTCATGTCTACAGGTCGATCTTATGAGGTTGATCAGGTAGGTATATTTACTCCTAAACGTACTAAGCTGGAAATGTTGAATGCTGGTGAAGTCGGTTATGTCGTTGCCGGAATCAAAGAAATTCAAGGCGCTCCAGTAGGCGATACACTTACTCTGGAAAAAAATTCTGCGGATAAACCACTTCCTGGTTTTCAACGTGTGAAACCCCAAGTTTATGCGGGTCTATTTCCTATCAGTGCTGATGATTTTGAGGCATTCCGCGAAGCTTTGGCTAAATTAAGCCTCAATGATGCTTCACTCTTTTATGAACCTGAATCTTCTGAAGCACTAGGTTTTGGTTTCCGATGTGGCTTCCTAGGTATGCTGCATATGGAAATTGTACAGGAGCGTCTGGAACGAGAATATAATCTTGATCTAATCTCCACCGCGCCTACAGTGGTTTATCAAATTGTGACGCAAAAAGGCGAGACGATGCTCATTGATAATCCATCTCATCTACCGCCGCTTCCACAAATTAAAGAAATGTATGAGCCTATTGTACGAGCAAATATACTTGTACCACAGGATTATCTCGGTTCAATTATTAATTTGTGTATTGAGCGACGTGGTGTCCAAGTAAATATGACTTACAGTGGCCGCCAAGTTTCTGTAACCTATGATATTCCAATGAGCGAAGTAGTTTCTGACTTTTTTGACCGATTAAAATCGGTGAGCCGAGGTTATGCTTCATTGGATTACAATTTTTTGCGTTTTCAGGAAGCCGATTTAGTTAAAATGGATATTTTGATTAATAGTGAACGTGTGGACGCGCTCTCAGTGATTGTCCATCGCTCCTCATCACATAGTCGTGGAAAATTAATTGCTGAGAAAATGCGAGATTTAATTCCAAGACAAATGTTTGATGTGGCAATTCAAGCGGCTTTAGGCAGTCATATTATTGCCAGACAAACAGTAAAGGCACTACGAAAAAACGTTACTGCTAAATGTTATGGTGGTGATGTGACACGAAAACGGAAATTATTGGAAAAACAAAAAGCGGGTAAAAAACGTATGAAGCAAGTGGGGCATGTGGAAATACCGCAAGAGGCTTTTATGGCTGTGTTTCAAACGGATAAAAAGAAATAATAGCTGTTTACCACGGTTCACCAAATCTGACTTTTCACCAGGATTTTAAAATGGATGAATGGTTATTGGATATATAAATTAAGTTTAATTAGGATATAAATTTATGAATTTTGCTTTAATATTAGTTGTCCTATCTTTTATCAGTGGATTTATTTATCTACTCGATGTTCTATTTTGGGCAAAAAAGCGTACTCAGGATGAAAAACCCAATCGGATCATTGAATACTCACGATCTTTTTTCCCCGTTTTCTTCATTGTCTTAATTCTACGCTCATTCATAATTGAACCTTTTCGTATCCCTTCAGGTTCATTAGAGCCAACATTGCTTGTTGGTGATTTTGTTGCGGTAAATAAGTTTATTTATGGATTAAGGCTCCCAGTTTGGGAAAAGAAAATTCTTTCAATTTCTGACCCTAAGACAGGGGCAGTTGCTGTATTTCGTTGGCCGCCCGATCCTTCTTATGATTATATTAAAAGAGTAATAGGAGTTCCCGGTGATAAGATTACTTATCACAATAAGGTATTAACAATTAATGGTAAGGAAGCAAAACAAACCTTTGTTGAGTACACTATTGATGAGAGCTCTGGGAAGGCAGTAGCTAAATATAAAGAAGATTTGAATGGAACTGTGCATGATATTTTCATTCGAGCTGATGTTCCCGCTGTAGACTTTGATATTGTAGTGCCCGAGGGAAATTATTTCATGATGGGTGATAACCGCGATGACAGTGCAGATAGCAGATTCTGGGGGTTTGTACCTGAGTCCTATTTGCGAGGCAAAGCATTTTTGGTTTGGATGAGTTGGAATAGTAAGACGGCTAATGTGCGTTGGTCTAAAATAGGGAAATTGATACCCTAAATACGTGATATTTTCATGGTTCTTAGATCAAAATATTGATTTTAAATTTAGAGCAGATAAAGGGAATAACAAATGCAAAGACAAAAGGGAATGACTTTTATAGGGATGTTAGTTACTGTAGTTGTGCTTGTTATGGGTGTGGTGGTAATAATGCGTATTATTCCGGTTTACCTGCAGTATTACTCTGTTCTCGAATCAGTGAAAGGATTAAATTCGATTCCTCCATCCACATTAACAGGGGATCCGGTTGCTGATGTTAACGTTCTGAAGAGTACTTTAGATAAACGTCTGGATATAAACGGCGTAGAAAGTTTAAAGGAAAATCAGTTAGCTATTGAACCCATGGGTGGCAATAAATTTAGAGTGAAATTGAAATACCAAGTGATTAAGCCTTTAGTATACAATATAAGCTTATTATTTGATTTTGATCATACTGAAGAGGTTGTAACTGGCAGTGAAAGTTGATTTAGAAAGGTTATGCAGGCGATTAAATTATCAATTTAAAAATGTTGCTTATCTTAGGCAAGCTTTGACGCACTGTAGTGTGGGTAGTGAAAACTATGAGCGTTTTGAGTTTCTAGGAGATTCAATTTTAAGTTTTGTAATTGCCAATGAACTATTTCATCGATTTCCTATGCAGAGTGAAGGTCAATTAAGTCGTTTGCGATCATTTTTGGTTCGAGGCGAGATGTTGGTCGAATTAGCTAAAGAAATTGATCTTGGCGATTTTCTTTTTTTAGGCCAAGGCGAGCTAAAAAGTGGTGGTTTTCGTCGTGCCTCAATTCTTTCTGATGCCCTGGAAGCAGTTTTTGCCGCAGTTTTTCTTGATGGTGGCATTGAGTCTGCAAAAGAGGTTATTTTAAAGTTATATCATTCTCGGCTTGAAGATCCTAATTTAAACGATTGTTTGAAAGACGCTAAAACTCAACTGCAGGAATATTTACAGGCTGAAAAAATTGCTCTTCCAGAGTATACCTTAACTAAGGTAGAAGGTGATGAACACAATCAAATATTTTATATCACCTGTACGGTTAATGGAGCGAGGCAAAAAACCTTTGGTGAGGGATCCAATCGGCGAAAGGCTGAACAACTCGCCGCGAAGGCGATGTTAGAATTGTTGCGTTCAGTTAAGTAGTTTTTCTCCGAAATGATAACGGGATAGATTATGTAGCCTGGGTGCAGCGAAGCGGAACCTGGGATAAGAAGTGGTTCAATATTCCCGGGTTCCGCTTCGCTGCACCCAGGCTACATGTTTAAGCTAAATCTTCCAAACTGGTGCTAATTTCTAACCATTCTTCTTCAGTCTGACTTAAAGAAGAATGAGTAAAACTACGCTTTTGTACTAATTGATTGAGCTTATTTTGTTGCGTACTGTCTTCATAAATGCTTGGGTCACCTAGCTGAGTATCCAGTTTGGCAAGTTCGTCTTGATATTGTTCAATCAACTGTTCCAGTTTCTTCAAACGATTTTGTAAGGTTTTCTTTTCTTTATAATCAGTTGCAGTTGAAGTAGCTGAATTTTCTTTAACTGAATCTTTAGCTTGTAGCCATGAATAATAATCATCTAAGTCCCCATCAAACGCTTGCACTTTCTTCTGGTAAATCAGATAGAAATTATCGACGCTGGTTTTGAGCATATGACGGTCATGCGAGATAAGAATTAATGCACCTTCATAGCTTTGCAATGCGAGCTCAATAGCGGACCGCATCCCAAGATCCAAATGGTTTGTGGGCTCATCAAGCAAAAGTAGATTGGGTTTGAGCCAAACGAGTTTAGCCAAAGCTAAACGTGCTTTTTCACCACCGGAAAAGTGAGTAATGGGTTGTACTGCCATATCACCAGTGAAATTAAAGCCACCTAAAAAATCACGAATAGTTTGTTCGCGTGCTTCTGGTGATAAAACTTGGATTGTTTCCACTGGACTTAAATTGTAATCCAGCTGTTCTACTTGGTGTTGTGCATAATAGCCAATCTTTAAATGTACTGCACGGTGAATTGTACCATTCAAAGGAGTTAAAGAACCAGTTAATGTCTTGATCAGTGTAGATTTTCCTTCGCCATTTGGTCCCAACAAGGCTATTCTGTCCCCTGGATTGAGTGAGAAATTGATTCTTTTTAATATAGGGTTTTCAGATTGATATCCCGCATCGACCATATTGCACTGAATTAATGGATTACCTGCTCGGGGGCATGGAAAAAAATCAAAAGAAAAGGGAGAATCTACTTGCGCTGCAGCGATAATTTCCATTCTTTCAATGGCCTTTAGACGTCCTTGGGCTTGTTTTGCTTTAGTAGCTTTGGCTCTAAATCGATTGACAAATGACATCATATGATTAATTTTGGCTTGTTGTTTTTCAAACATGGCTTGTTGCAATGCCAATTGTTGTGCATGTGTTTTTTCGAAACAACTGTAATCGCCACTGTAAAGCGTTAGATTTTGTTTCTCAATATGAAGAATATGAGTAACGAAAGCATCAAGAAATTCACGGTCATGAGAAATAAGAATAATAGTGCAGGGGCTTTGTCTTAAAAAACGTTCCAACCAAAAAATAGCTTCCATGTCTAAATGGTTAGTAGGTTCATCCAGCAAAAGTAAATCAGCCGGTTTCATTAAGCAGCGTGCGAGGCTTAAACGCATTCTCCAACCCCCGGAAAAGCTATTCACGGAAGCCTGTTGTTGCTCACCTATAAAACCAAGGCCAGACATAATCGTTGCTGCTTGGGCTGGTTTACTGTAGCCCCCGGTATGACTTAACTCTTCATGGCATGCTAACACTTCAGCATCATTGCCTGTTGCTTCTGCATCGTTCAGGCGTTGAAGCAACTTAAGATATTCTTCATCACCACCCAATACAAAATCCAGTGCTTTTTCATCACTGACAGGTAATTGTTGAGATAAGTGACTGATGGTAAGTTGAGGATTAATTAAAAAATCACCCGTATCAGGGTGTAGTTTTTTTAATAAAAAATCAAATAATGTCGATTTGCCACAGCCATTATGACCAATAAGACCTATTTTTTGTTTTTCATAAAGTGTGACATTAACTTTATCTAATAAAACTTTATTGCCACGACTTAAAGTAATTTGACGAAGAGTAAGCATGATAAATCTTTAGCCATATAGGTGGTTATATAAAAATTAAAAACTGTAGCCTGGGTGCTGCGAAGCGAAACCCGGGTTTAAAGCAGCCGTCATATTTCCTGGATTTCTCTTCGCAGCACCCAGGCTACAATATTCTCTTAATTCTAACATAAATCCGCTTAACTTGGTTCTGGCTCAATCGTTTTTTTCCTGGCCGACTGATAGCGAGCTTGTTTTTCAATGTCGATATAACGATCTGTTGTTGCACTAGAACTATGGCCAGCATCGTCTCGCACATGTTCACGAGGACGAATTTTAACATCTTCAGAAATACCGGTATGTCTAAGCCAGTGGACAGTCGCTGCAGCTAAATTATCTGCCTCTTCATTATGGCCTTTTATGCGCAGTTGCTCACCTGCTAAGTCAAAACATCGCTGAATAATTCTGCGTATCGGTGCTGTATCACTCATAGGACCGTTCCCACGAATTTTGGGAATAAGTGGGCTATTATCTGCTGGAGAAGGGAGGGGAGATAATCCCAAGAAACAACGCCATCGCATCAAACTTTCCAACATTGCTTCGCTTACTGCGATTTGTCGTTCTTTGTTTCCTTTACCTATCGTTGTGAACCACCAATGACCATTACTGTCCTTGGCAAAATCATTCATACTGGGGATCCAGCGATCACTTGCTGCTAATTCAGATATACGAAGATACATGCCAAACAACAAACTCAACATAAAACGAGTGCGTTCATGCTTCAGGGGGGATTCTTCGGCAAGGGATTCAGCGGCATCCAATACAGCGCTCCATTGTGTCAAACTCAATCGTCGTATGGGGGCATTATGTTGGCGCTTACGAATAAATTTACTTTTTTGACGAATTAGAGCAACAGGATTAGAAACCAGATACTCTTCTGCAATTAAGAAATTAAATAAGGTACTTAAAATAGCAAATATTTCTTGAATGGCTCCTTGAGATAAATTGAATTGATCAATCTGTGGTTTTTGACCGTTTTTTATTGCAGATTTGCTTAACGTAACTACAAAGGGCCTCCACTCTTCATTAGGAATACGTTTTCCATCTTTTTCAATAAAACGAGGGACTTTTTTTAAACTGATCCAGGATTTGGGTGGATTTTGGCAAAAATGAATGTATTGCTCTATATCATCACGTTTCAATTCATTGATAGTTACATTTTTAATTAACCAGGACCATTGTAATAAACGTTCCGTTTCCCTACGGTAACTATTGAACGTGCCTTGACTGCCAGTGTAACTTTTCAAAAAATTCAACGCATAATTAAAATCATTTTGAAAACAAATATCAGGCAATACAACATGCTCGTGGTTTTTATGTAGGTAATTCAGATTGTCGAAGATAGGGAGCAATTTAAGTTTCATATTTTCAAGGTAAAATGAATAATGAACCTCAATGCTAGCTGAAAAAGGAAGAAGATTCGAGTAGGTGAGTACAGTGCTTGTATGGACAATCAGCTACATGGCTTAAAAAATAACGATTTGTTCAAGCTAATTAAATAACGGCAGCAATAAAGTAAAATTAATTAAAATTAAATGATTAGAGATATTGACCTTGATGAAGGCACCTAGTATCATCTGCGCTCTGTCCTTGGGACGGGTTTTACGGGGTATAGCGCAGTCTGGTAGCGCGCCTGCTTTGGGAGCAGGATGTCGGGGGTTCGAATCCCTCTACCCCGACCAAGATGCGCCCGTAGCTCATCTGGATAGAGCATCGGCCTTCTAAGCCGAGGGTAGCAGGTTCGAATCCTGCCGGGCGTGCCAGCCCAGATCTTGTTCATAAGAATTTCTGGTATATAGTTTATGGTGAGCGTAGCTCAGTTGGTAGAGCCCCGGGTTGTGATCCCGGTTGTCGTGGGTTCGAGTCCCATCGTTCACCCCATATGAGAGAAACAAAAAAGGTTTATCGCTAAAGATTTTATCTGAGTCTTTACAAGACTGAATTACTGATTGATAATCCAACCTGATTTGCGAAAGTGGCGGAATTGGTAGACGCACTGGATTTAGGTTCCAGCGGGGCGACCCGTGAGAGTTCGAGTCTCTCCTTTCGCACCATTTATCATTATACATTCCAAGAGGTGATTTTAATGCAAGTTTCTGTTGAGACCCTAAAAGGTTTGGAACGTAAGGTCACAGTTTCTGTGCCTTCAGAGAAAGTTGAGGAAGAAGTGAGCTTACGTCTCAAGAATCTTGCTCGCAAAGTTAAAATTGATGGTTTTCGTCCTGGTAAAGTACCCTTTCATGTTGTTGTCAGTCGCTATTCTCAAAGTGTTCGCGAAGAAGTTGCTCGAGACATGGTGCAATCTACATTGTTTGAAGCATTACAAAAAAATGAATTAGTTCCTGCCGGTTATCCTTCCGTTGAACCTGAGCAGCTAGAGAAAGGAAAAGACTTCAAGTATTCCGCAATATTTGAAGTAATGCCTGTATTTGAAGTAGCTGAATTAAATCAAGCATCAGTTGAACTGGCTCGTTCAGAAGTAACAGATAAAGACGTTGAAAACATGTTGGATAAACTTCGTGAGCAAAATAAAGAATGGCATGATGTATCTCGAGCTGTCAAAAAAGGTGACAAAGTAGTTATCGATTTTGAAGGGTTTCTTGATGATAAACTCTTTGATGGTGGTAGTGCGAAAGGGCATGAATTAATTATTGGGTCTGGCTCGATGATTCCTGGTTTTGAAGAAGGAATTATTGGTAATAAAAAAGAGAAATCTTTTGATATCAAAGTTACTTTCCCTGCTGACTACGGCCATAAAGAATTAGCAGGTAAAGAAGCTGTTTTCAAAATTACACTTCATAATGTGATGGAAGGAAAATTACCTGAGCTTGATGAAGCTTTTGCTGAGAAATTTAATATCAAAGAAGGCGGCATAGACGCGCTGAAAAAAGATATTAAAGAGAATATGGCTCGTGAATTAGAGCGTCGCGTCAGTATGATGAATAGGGAAAAGTTGTTCGATAAATTAATGGAAGTGAATGTCATTGAATTGCCACTAGCTTTAATTGATAAAGAAATCGAACATTTGAAACATGATATGTATCATCGTCTTTTTGGACATGAGCATCATGAGAATGAAAAGATACCTGATTTTCCTCGTGAACTGTTTGAAGAGCAAGCAAAACGTCGCGTTCATCTTGGTTTACTCTTCTCTGAGTACGTTAAAAAACACCAAGTTGTTGCAGATAAAGATAAAGTTAATGCTGTAATTGAACGATTTGCCAGTGCTTACGAGAATCCTGATGAGTTGCGTGCTTGGTATCAAAGTAGCAAAGAGCATATGGCTGAAATTGAAGCAATTGTTATGGAAGAGATGGTTGCAGATAAAATTGCTGAAGATGCAAAAATTAAATATAAAAATAAAGATTATGATTCAATAATGAATCCTAAGCCTGCAACTGAAGCAACTGAGAAAAAAGGAGAGTAATTGTATGTCGGGATATTCAGAGAACATAATTCGCAATGCCAGTGGATTAGTCCCAATGGTTATTGAACAAACCTCACGTGGTGAGCGTTCATATGATATTTATTCGAGATTATTAAAAGAACGCATTATCTTTCTTTTGGGTGAAGTTGAAGACCATATGGCTAATTTAGTAGTTGCTCAATTGTTGTTTCTTGAGTCTGAAAACCCTGAAAAAGATATTTCTCTCTATATTAATTCTCCTGGAGGTGTAGTAACTGCTGGCTTAGCAATTTATGATACCATACAGTTTATTAAACCTGATGTAAGCACTTTGTGTATAGGGCAAGCAGCAAGCGCTGCTGCTTTATTGCTTTGCGCTGGAGCTGATGGCAAGAGATTCTGTCTACCAAACTCACGAGTAATGATCCACCAACCATTAGGTGGTTATCGAGGTCAAGCTACTGATATCGAAATTCATGCTCGCGAGACCTTAGCCGTAAGAGAACGTTTAAATACTATTATGGCAAATCATACTAAAAAGACACCAGATCAAATTATGCGTGACACAGAACGTGATAATTTTATGAGTGCCACACAAGCTGTTGAGTACGGCTTAGTTGATAAGGTGCTTTATGATCGAGAGTCAGTAAATAAAACAGAGTAATTGTTTACTTTAAATTCAAAAAAACTGAACTATAATGTATCTTAGCCCAGGTGCAGCGAAGCGGAACCTGGGTTTGGTTCAGATTTACAGGGTTCCGCTTCGCTGCACCCGGGCTAGGAATGCGATTAGGGGTCCTTTTATATTGAGTCTTTATTACTTTTTCGTATTTCGTTTTGTTTTTAAAAAAATAGTTACATGAAAAACAGTGGCATATCTTTTTCTGATTGACTAATATTTTACATATATTATCTATTTTTCCGATAATCGTTGTAAGAAGGGGTTTGGTTATGAGTAAATCCGGTAACGGAAGTGGCGATAAAGTTTTGTATTGTTCTTTTTGCGGAAAGAGCCAACATGAAGTTAAAAAATTGATTGCTGGTCCTTCTGTATTTGTCTGTGATGAATGTGTTGAGCTCTGTAATGATATTATTCGCGAAGAAACACATGAAGCTCATGAAGAAGCAGAAGTACGTTTGCCATCACCCAAAGAAATTTCAAACTTCTTGGATGAGTACGTCATAGGACAATCTCATGCAAAAAAAGTCTTGTCCGTAGCTGTGTATAATCATTACAAGCGATTACAACATAAAAGTGAAGATGGTGTTGAGCTTGGAAAAAGTAATATTTTACTTATAGGTCCAACTGGAAGCGGGAAAACACTTTTAGCACAAACATTAGCTCGAATTCTCAATGTTCCATTTGCTATGGCCGATGCAACTACACTTACTGAAGCAGGTTATGTAGGTGAAGATGTAGAAAATATTATCCAAAAACTTTTACAAAAGTGTGATTATGATGTTGATAAAGCTCAGCATGGAATCGTTTATATTGATGAAATTGATAAGATATCACGTAAGTCTGATAATCCGTCGATTACACGAGATGTTTCTGGTGAGGGAGTGCAACAGGCACTCTTAAAGCTAATTGAAGGTACTATTGCTTCAGTGCCACCACAAGGTGGTCGTAAACATCCACAACAAGAGTTTTTACAAGTTGACACTTCAAATATTTTATTTATTTGTGGTGGTGCTTTTGCTGGATTGGAAAAAGTAATAAGAGAGCGAAGTGATAAGTCAGGCATTGGATTCTCTGCACAATTGAAAAATAAAAAAGAAAGCAGTGATGAAATATCTAAGGTATTGAATCAATTAGAATCAGATGATCTGATTAAATATGGATTAATACCCGAGTTTGTGGGTCGATTGCCTGTAGTTGCCACTTTGCAAGAGCTGGATGAATCAGCTCTTATTGATATTTTAACGAATCCTAAAAATGCTTTGACTAAGCAATTCCAGTCGCTGTTCAGAATGGAAGGAGTCGAGCTTGAATTTAGAGAAGAAGCACTAGTAGCAATTTCTAAAAAGGCTCTAGAACGAAAAATGGGAGCACGAGGTTTACGTGCTATACTTGAAAATATTCTTTTAGACACCATGTATGAATTACCTTCTCTTGAAGGAGTAATTAAGGTTGTGGTTGATGAAAGTGCTGTAAATAGTTCATCAAAACCTATCCTTATTTATGAGCAAGAAGGGATGAAGAGTGCAGCAGGTGGTCAAGAGTAAGATTTTTACTCCTCTCCTGTTTAGTGCAGGAGAGAGTCCTTTAGGCAACTTTCTTAATTATAGCGCTTTGATTTCTTGCAATAACTCTCCCTTCCTTTTAAATTATAATTAGTAGTAGCGTGAATTTTAAATAGAGTTTTCGTTTGAATAAGGGTTCATTATGTCCACTGAAATTATAGAGACTTCGAATGAGGCAGAAAAACTGTCAGATATACCTGTATTGCCATTAAGAGACGTAGTGGTCTACCCTCATATGGTTATTCCTCTGTTTGTTGGGCGAGGAAAATCAATTAAAGCTTTAGAAGCGGCAATGGTTGATAGTAAGCAAATTTTTTTAGTTGCACAGAAAAAATCATCTAATGACGATCCTGGTGAAGCTGATATTTTTCAAGTTGGAACGTTATCAAGTGTTCTGCAATTATTGAAATTACCGGACGGAACCGTAAAAGTTTTAGTCGAAGGCGAAAAGCGTGCAAAAGCAAAGGAATACAATCAGACCAAAGGATATCTAGAAGCTGATCTTGAATTATTGGAAGATGAAAATGCTGCGGTACAAGAACCAGATACCGGTATTTTAATGCGATCCTTAATGTCGCAGTTTGAGCAATACATCAAGCTAAATAAAAAAATTCCACCCGAGGTTTTATCACCCCTTGCCGGAATAGAAGAGCCAGGCCGTTTAGCTGACACTATAGCTGCCCATCTGACATTGAAGGTAGATGATAAACAAGAGTTACTAGAAACTCTAGATGTGGGTACTCGTCTTGAGCGTTTAATGTCTGCTATAGAAAATGAAATTGACTTGTTACATGTTGAAAAACGTGTGAGAGGACGTGTTAAGCGACAAATGGAAAAAAGTCAGCGAGAGTATTATCTCAACGAGCAAATGAAAGCAATTCAAAAAGAGTTGGGCGAGCTGGGCGAAGAAGGAAATGAAATTGAACAATTGGAAAATTCCATTAACAAAGCTGGGATGCCCAAAGAAGCAAAAGAAAAATCGCTAGCTGAACTTCATAAATTGAAAATGATGTCACCTATGTCTGCTGAGGCAACGGTTATACGCAACTATCTCGATTGGATGCTTGCGGTACCCTGGAAAAAGAGAACTAAAATTCAATTTGATTTACTCAAAGCAGAAAAATTATTAGATAAAGAACATTACGGCCTTGAACGGGTTAAAGAACGTATTATCGAATATCTGGCTGTTCAACAACGTGTGAAACGATTAAAAGGGCCAATACTTTGTCTTGTTGGACCTCCTGGGGTTGGTAAAACTTCATTAGGACAATCCATTGCGAATGCTACAGGTCGTACATTTATTCGTATAGCTTTGGGTGGCGTAAGAGATGAAGCAGAGATTCGAGGACATAGAAGAACTTATATAGGATCTATGCCAGGAAAAATTATCCAAAAATTATGTAAGGCCGGGGTAAAAAATCCACTCATTATGTTGGATGAAGTGGATAAAATGGCTATGGATTTCCGTGGCGACCCTGCTGCAGCACTACTTGAGGTGCTGGATCCAGAACAGAACCACACGTTTAACGATCATTATCTAGAAGTAGATTATGATTTGAGTGATGTTATGTTTATTGCGACAGCGAATTCACTGGAAATTCCTGCTCCTTTATTAGATAGAATGGAAGTGATTCGACTTGCGGGTTATACAGAAGATGAAAAAGTAAGTATTGCTGATAAATATCTTGTTCCAAAACAAGTCGTCTTGAATGGTTTGAGCAATCAAGAAATTCATATTAGCGAAGGTGCAATTCGAGAAGTTATTCGTCACTACACTCGAGAGGCAGGTGTTCGTAACTTAGAACGAGATATTGCGAGTATTTGTAGAAAAGTCGTTAAAGAAATTCTATCTAATAAAAAAGTTAAAAAAATGAACGTAACTACAAGTAATATTGAAAAGTATTTGGGTGTGAAAAAATTTCGATATGGCTTGGCTGAAGAGTTTGATCAGGTGGGTCAGGTTACAGGTTTAGCCTGGACAAGTGTGGGCGGAGAATTGCTAACAATTGAAGCATCAATGATGCCAGGTAAAGGCAAAGTAACGCATACAGGTCAATTGGGTGAGGTCATGCAGGAGTCCATTCACGCTGCAATGACTGTTGTACGAAGCAGAGCTAAAAATTTTGGCTTGGCCGATGATTTTTATGACAAGAATGATTTTCATGTTCATGTTCCTGAAGGAGCTACTCCTAAGGACGGCCCAAGTGCGGGTATTGGTATGTGTACAGTTTTGGTTTCTGTAGTGACGCATATCCCTGTTAAAGCAGATGTAGCGATGACAGGAGAAATAACGTTGAGAGGGCAGGTGTTGCCAATTGGGGGTCTTAAAGAGAAATTATTGGCAGCTCATCGAGGCGGAATTAAGCATGTCATTATTCCTGAGGAAAATGTAAAAGACCTGGAAGAGATTCCAGATAATATTTTACGTAAGCTAAAAATACATCCAGTTAAGACCATAGAACAGGTTCTAGAACTGGCTTTACAACGCAGTCCTTGGGTAGAACAGCCAACAAATGTACAATCTGAAGCTTTAGTGGGTAAAAGATCAAAAAAAATTAAAAATAATGATTTACATACCCATTAATAAGAGGTATATTTCGTTTCGTAGCCCGCCACTAGCGGGCACTGCAAGGATGTAACTACTTGACCGGTTAATTTGATGAGTTTAATTAAATTAACTTGAAGTATGGAAGATTAACTGTATAGGGGAAGCAATGAATAAGAGCGAATTAGTTGATGCTATAGCAAGTGGTTCGGGTTTAACAAAAGCTGACGCCAGCCGTGTTCTCGAAACTTTTACTAGTACTATTACTGATGCTTTAAGAAGCGGTGATCAAGTAGTAATACCTGGTTTCGGATCTTTTTCAACAGGCAATCGTTCAGCACGTACAGGTAGAAACCCACAAACTGGTAAAATTATTCAAATTAAAGCGTCACGAGTAGCCAAGTTTAAAGCGGGTAAAAACCTGAAAGAAGCGGTGCAAGAAGCATAAGTTTTCAGGGTGCTTAGCTCAGCTGGGAGAGCATCGCCCTTACAAGGCGAGGGTCGTAGGTTCGATCCCTACAGCACCCACCAAGAAATGGAGTGGTAGTTCAGTTGGTCAGAATACCGGCCTGTCACGCCGGGGGTCGCGGGTTCGAGCCCCGTCCACTCCGCCAGATTAACGCGCCGAAAGGCGCGTTTTTTTTATCTGGAAAGAAGTGTTTACTTCAGACTCTATTTTTTCCTAATCTCTGTTTTATTATTTAGAGAAATGTCGGGTAAAGATATGCAAAAGAAGTAATATTAATTATTTCAACGTTAATTTTCTTACTGGTTTTAAAAGAAAATTTTTGCTGAATAGATGAACTGTTGTTTTCGTTTTGATTTTTTTCAGTCTGGGTTATAATCCCTCGCTAAAATGAATAAAGCTTTAATTATTAATATGGATCTTGGGACATGTTACAAAAGTTAAATGAACGTATACAGGGTGTTGTAGCTTGGTTAGTAGTGATCTTAATCGGTATTACGTTTACACTTTTTGGTGTGGATTATTATCTACAATCGCGTCAAACGACAAACTCTAAGGTGACCGTTAATGGTCAGCCTCTAACACTGCAAGCTTTTGAAAACAATTACAGACGCGCCCGTTCCATGCAAGATGTTGAACAAATGACTGCTGCTGATGAAAAAAAATTGCAAAACCAAGTGTTGGATCAAATGATTACCAATGAGGTTTTAGTACAAGCTGCAGGTAAGAATGGCTTCAACGTTAGTGCAAATCAAGCAAATGCAGCAATTTTGAGTATTCCTCAATTTCAGGAAGACGGTCATTTTTCAGCCCAGAAATATCAACAGGCATTAAATGCCGCCTTATTTACACAATCAAGTTTTCAAAATGAAGTAAAACAAGGAATGCTATTAAACCAGCAACGATTTGCTTTTATGGGTAGCTCCTTTGCTTTACCTGATGAAATTGATCGTTTTGTAAGTTTGTATATGCAAAGCAGAGACTATGATTATTTAACGATTCAGGCTTCTGCCTTTGAAAAAGATGCTCATGTTTCTGCAGAAGAGGTTGCTGATTATTATAAAAAGCATAAAAAAGAATTTATGACCCCTGAAAAAGTCAGCTTGGATTATGTGACTTTATCCATGCATGACATTAAGAACAAAATTAAAATATCCGATGATGATGCAAAACGATATTATGAAGAAAATCAAAGTAACTATTTGATACCAGCAAGCTGGCAAGTCGCTCATATTTTATTTGCTGTTCCAGAGAATGCGAGTCAATCTGATTCGGATAAAATCCAGAAGAAAGCAAATAATGCATATCAGTTATTGCAAAAAAATCCGGAACAATTCGAACAGCTCGTTTCAACAATGTCAGATGATAAGCTTTCTATAGCTGACAAAGGCGTTCTTCCCTGGATTACAGCGAGCGGACAAAATAATTACAATCGAATTTTATCTAATTTAACTAAGCCAGGACAGATTTCTCCACCTGAAAGAACGAAACATGGATATGAAATTTTTAAACTAATTGCGTACAAACCTGTTTCAACCAAATCTTTTTCTGAAGTGGGCTCGTCGATTAAAGAACAATTGGTTGCTGAAGCTGCTCAGACTAAATATACACAAGCTATGGAACAATTGTCGGATTTAAGTTATCAATCCCCAGACTCACTTCAACCAGTAGCTGACGCATTAAATTTAAAAATTGAAAAAACACAACCTTTTGCACGATCAGGCGGTACAGATAATCTTACAAAAAATAAACAAGTACTTAATACGGCATTTAGTCATGATGTGCTTGATTTAGGAAATAACAGCGAACCGATACAAATTGATAATGACTCAGTTGTTGTTATCAGGGTTGACCAGCATTGGGCGGAAAAGGAACAGTCTTTAGAAGCGGTTCAAGATCAAATCAGCAAAATTTTGGTTAAAAAAATTGCTGAATCTAAAGCGAAAGAAGTAGGGATGAATTTATTAAACCCAGTTGAAGATAAGAAACAACAAGAATTAATAAGTAGTAACAATTTATCATGGAAATCTGTGGTTAAATCGACTCGTGACAATGATAAGGTAGATACAGATATTAATGACATGGCATTCAATTTATTACGACCTGAAAGTCGAGATGGTCTTGTTATGCCGAATGGTGATTATGTCGTAGTAAGACTAAAACAGATTCATGATGGCAAATTAAGTACTTTAGACAGGGAGCAGCAAGACAGCTTAATTCAACAAATCGAAGCAAGCTATGGCATGATGGATTATGACTTGTATGTAAAAAGTTTAATTAATCGAGCACAAATTGTAAGACACTAGGTTTTATAGACAAATGTGTTAGCTTGAGCTTCATGGTTTCTTGATTTTTTCATTCCAAAAAAAATTAATATCCTAGGATCAGGATAGCAGCGTTTGCCTATATAACCCATTTATAGGAGTAAAATGCTATGCCTGATTTAAGTTCTAAGTTTACTGATCAAAAATTAAAGTTATTATATGGACAGGTACTAATCCATTATGAAAATGCTTCTAAGCGTGGGTTAGATCGTGATCAAATGTATGCTGAAATGTATTCTGCGCTAGTAAATGCCATGGAATCTGGCCAGAGTAAAAGCCCGTTTCATCTTCTAGATTTTAATGAAAAAGGTAAAGCAGTTTATGCTTTTAATACACTTTTTCGGACTTTGCCTATACATCAAAGAATGCGTCATCAACAGCAGAGTGTGTTTAATCCTCCAATGCCTCAATTTAATCCGTCAATTAAATTTGAGATTCATGAGTATAACAACTACAACTGCAACGATTCAGCGCTTTTAAATTATTTACTCATAAAATCTATAGTTCATGATTCTCATTATCATGGAGATAGTTGTTTCGGGTCTTCACATAGCCATGGCCATGGTTCAAAATCAAATGATGATTTGGGTAAATTGATCATGGCTTTGCTGGTTATCGCTTTAGCTTTGATTGCTGTAGTTTTAGCTACTATTGCTTTGGTTTATATGTTATATGAGTTTGCAGACAGCGTAGACCGCTTTTTTTATGGTGAAGGATGGCTGAAGGGCGCATTAATGTTAGCTACTTCCATTGGATTTGGTGCCGGCTCAGCTTATTTAACGCTTAATTTTGGCGCTGTACCATTAATTGCCCTTGCTGTAGCAGCAGGATTTAATCCAGTTGGTGTAGTAATTATGGGAACGGTGCTACTTAGCATCATTGGTGCAGGTGTTGGCTGTTTTGCAATGAGCCTCCTCTATGATTCCTCCAACAAATCCGCTAACAAAGAGTCTATGGAACCCAATGATCCAGACCGGTTTAGATTAACGACTTCAGAGGAAGAGGCTTTACGAAGAAAAAATATAGATCCTGTAGCAGTAAAATTAGCTATGATTGCAAAACAGGCCGAAATGACAGAATTATTGGGTAAAGAAAAGTCTATACCTTCCTTTTTCAATCGTGATGATAAAATTCAGAAATTACTCACTGAATTAAGACAAATACGTAAAGGCGAGATGAATGCAGTTGATATTGGTGGCCTACATTTTGACTTTACACCGCCTCCTCCTACAGTGATTTATGTCCCAGTTTATTATCAACAACCTCAGGTTCCTCTATATCAAGCTCCTATGTATCAACCGTATCAACCTCAGATGTATCAAGCCTCTACGCACGAACCTCCTATGTATCCAGGATTTCAAGATGCTTCAAACCAAATTGATGGAATAACTCCTACGGCGCCTCCTAGTTATGTACTCCAACAATAAAGTTAATGCTTCGAGTAAAGATTTTTCTTTACTCGAGGCAAATTTCCAATGTAATGATTATTTTTCTTTTAAGTATTAGGAGCTACTTATTCGAAGTAAAAGGAAGCATGCGCTTTAATACATCATCTTTGCGAATGAAATGATGATAGAGAGCCGCAAGAAAATGAAGTCCAACAAGAGCCAGGATAATAAAGGCAATTGTTTCGTGGGTTGAGAACATTATACTACCAAGTTGCTCATTTTCTGTGATTAGGCAGGGTATAGTGAACCAACCAAAAAAGTTAATCGGTTTACCATCAGAGCATGTCATTATGTAGCCAACGATTGGCATCAGTATTATAAGAATAAAAAGCAGGTGGTGGACCAATTTAGAAATAATGTATTGCCATCGTGGTTGATTCTCTGGAGGTAGGGGTTTGATACTTATAATATGCCAAATATAAAATAGGAGCCCGAGTACTAAAATAGTTACACCCACTGATTTATGCAACATCATATAGAGTGGTGTCAGAGGAGAGTTGTCACTAAGAGACCAGACAAAATAAAATTGGGCGGCAATTAGAATAAAAATTAACCAATGCAGTAGTTTCGTAATACTGCCAAAACGATTCATTGAATTCCTTAACATGTAGCTCTCCATTAACGTTAGGTAGAGTAACTATACCAACGGCTTAAATAATTTCAATACTGATAATTTCTTTAATTTTATGCTTGAAAATAATGGTATTTACAGGACAAATTATTTTCTAAGAAAGGCTGGATTACTGAAAGTAAAAAACTTGGCGGAGAGACAGGGATTCGAACCCTGGGAAGGTTGCCCTTCAACGGTTTTCAAGACCGCCGCATTCGACCGCTCTGCCATCTCTCCAGGCGAGAATACTATCCTAACGACTCTGGTTTTGCAAACATTTTTTTAATATTCTCTGCGATTATAGAGTACTTTTTCAGTGGTACGATTTTTATTTTTTTCGCTCTTTAAAAAAAACACAAGAATGTTCGCAAATTATATAGTCCTAGGTATAATGTTCCAAATTTTGTGACTGTTGTAGATACAACAGATGTATATTTTATAAATAGGTTAGGTGTAGTTTATGAAACGAATTCAAATGTTGTTCCTAATAGGTCTTATGGTATCTTTATCTGCATGCAAGACATGGTGGGGAAAAGAAGATGAAGATAATAATCCTTATAAAGGCATGACCGCGGAGCAGCTAAATACGGAAGCCCAAAAGGACTTACGTAAAAAAGAATATTCAACAGCAATAAAGCATCTTGAAGCGATAGAAACAATGTATCCATTTAGTGATTATACTGAACACTCACAAATGCAATTGATTTACGCTTATTATAAAAATGAAGATTATCCCTCAGCTGCAGCTACTGCAGAGCGATTTATTCATCTTTATCCACGCGCTAAAAATGTAGATTATGCGTATTACATGAAAGGAATGGCGAATTTCCAACAAACCCGCGGGGTTTTTGCAAAATTCTTACCACTGGATGAGTCTTGGAGAGATCCTGGAACACAAACCCAAGCTTATTCTGATTTCGGTATTTTGATTCAAAAATTTCCTGACAGTAAATATAAAGCAAATGCATTGCAGCGTATGATCTATTTACGTAATATGTTTGCACAACATGAATTGAATGTCGCGACATTCTATTTTAAACGTAAGATGTATGTTGCAGCGATCAATAGAGCAAGTTATGTCGTAAAAAACTACCCACAAGCACCAAGTGCAAAACTGGCTTTGGTAGTGATGTATCATGCTAATATGGCCTTAGGTTTCAAAAAAGCAGCAGACGAAGCGTTTGCTGTTTATCAGGCAACTTATCACACAACTAAAATGGACAGAATTGTTTAAATACTCTAGTTCTAAATCATGAGAACCGATGGTTGAGTGATAGGTAGCATTGTAGCCTGGGTGAAGGCACAGCCGTAACCCGGGTTACGGCTTACGCCTTCACCCAGGCTACAAAGTATGACTAAAAATATTTATCTGATGTCTCTTTATTTCATTTTCTACAGAAAGAGCTCAATTAATAAAGTATCTTGGTAAGAACAGATGAAAAAGGGAGCATTATCAAATGCTGCTCCCTTCGATGTATTTTATGCGATCACTTCTAATTCGGGTTCTTTTTCTTTTACCGCAAGAGCAACTAAAAGATCATGAGTTAGTTCACGTAGCTCACCGGATAATAAAGCAAGTGCTGCATCACGTTGTTGGTATTCTTCATCAAGTTGTTTAATGTCATTAAAATCATCGAGTAGAAGATCAAGGCTTTTAAGCTTTTTAAAGCTAAAATCATGGGTTAGAGTCAATTGAATTCGTTCTTTCCAGATTAACGAAATTTCAGCCGTTCCCATACCTTGAGATAATAACGTTAAGATTTCTTCTGCTGGGAGTTCATAACCCTTGCAATGCACTCGTTTTTTTTCATCATCAAGAGAAAAAAGTAAGCAATCAGACGCTAATTGAAAATGATTAGGAAGGGTGCTAGGAGATTGAATCCATTCGGCAAAACGTAAGGCAAGATTTTCTGTATGAGAAATTGGTTCAATCGAGATGCCAGCGACTGATTTACGCAAAAGAGAAGTGAGTTGTGCTGCTTGGTTGTTACTTGAAGCATTAACTATTATTCTTTTGCTGACGCTATCAAGGATGGCAAACATTTTTTTCTGAATGCAAAATGACTTAGGCAATAATTCAAATTCGATGTCTTCAGCCATCTGTGCTTTTTCAGCACGTTTCACTGGGCGACCTTGTTGCGTTTCAAGGACTTGTACTTTTTCAGCCAACATTTTATTGATCACGCCACGTGGCAGTAGACGTTCTTCCTTGCCCATACAAATTAGCGAACTACCGGCTATTTCTTGAACCATTTCATCCGCAAAGGCAGGAAGCCAGCCATAAACAAAACGAGCATGAGGGGGACAAGGTTTTAGAATATTTTCAGCCAAGGAAGCTGTTAAATCACCAGCTTCATCCAACTCATATTGATAGATTAATGCGTTGTTAAACCACATAAAAAACTCCTGAGATTACATAATATAATAAGTGCCAATTGCCATCGTTCTATTGTACGGTAATTTATAAAAGTCGATATTTAAATTAGCCGAGTAGTTGCGTATTAAAAAAGCAAATAATTTTTCTTGCCAATAGAAGGTTAATGATTTTTTTGATTTGGATGCGGTAATATTGGGAATTTCCACCATATAGGTAGCACGGTCAACATTTAACTTGAAGGGGAACAAGTTTTTGTTAGAGGCTCGTTCCAAAGCTCTGGGTATCGAAATAGTTTCCATAAATCCAAAATGTAAGGTGAGATTAAAAACTTTTTCATGCAAGCAGGTAATTTCATAACGTTGGCTGTAATGAACATACGGTATGTTGTCTACAATATAATTAACAATAAGAACACGTTCTGGAACAGCGCGGCTTAACTTGAGGAAGTGGAGAAAGCTCCCACCGCTTTTATCATAAACATCGGTAATAAAAATTGCTGTTAAATCGGTAAGTTGATTCAAACTCTTGTATTCTAGTTGTCTGAGAATCTTGGAAATATCATCTTTATTCATGTAATAATTTTCACGCAAGTATTCCAAGCCAAATTTCCAGGTATACATAATGGTTGCTATCAGTAAAGCAAAGGTGACTGGGACCCAACCACCTGTTAAAAACTTATGTAAATTTGAACCAAGAAATGCAAAATCTATCGTGAGAAATAATCCGAATATCACAGTGACTTTAAATTTTGACCATTTCCAAATCGATAAGGCTGCATAAGCAACCATTGCATCAATCAGGAGCATGTATGCATTTACAGCGATTCCATAGGCGTGAGCTAAATTATCTGATGTTCTGAATGCAAAACAAAAGGTGATAGTTCCAATAAATAAAATAATGTTAATTTGAGGTACATAAATTTGCCCGGAAAATTCCTTGGATGTTTGCACGATAGGTATACGAGGGCATAGACCTAGCAAAACAGCTTGTTTTGTTAAAGAAAAGGTAGCTGAAATAACTGCTTGTGACGCGATTACTGTTGCAATAGTAGCAAGAATAATTAATGGAATATAAAACCATTGAGGTGCAATCATATAAAAAGGATTACTAATCGCTTGAGGGTGTAAGAGTAAATTAGCACCTTGGCCAAAGTAATTTAATACCAAGCAGGGAAGAACAACCGCAAACCAACTGGCACGAATGGGATTTTTTCCAAAATGTCCTATATCGGCATACAGTGCCTCTCCTCCTGTAACAACGAGAAAGATTCCTCCCAATAATAAATATCCTTTAAATCCTGTCTCCTGTATCAAAGCAAAAGCATAGTAAGGATTGATTGCTTCTAACACGATTGGGGCTTTTACTATTTGTACTATTCCGAGTACAGCGATGGTTATAAACCAGATAAGTATAAATGGGCCGAATAGATTTCCTATGCTGCCCGTTCCTCTTGATTGCAGCATGAAAAGAAAGATTAGAATCACTCCTGCAATGGGTAGAATGTAGGGTGTAAATGAGTCCGAAAGCGTACTGAGACCCTCTACGGCACTGACTACCGATATGGCTGGCGTAAGCATGCCGTCACCTAAGAGTAAGCCGGCTCCAAAAATTGCAACAATATAAAATAAGGGTACATATCGAGTGCTTTTATATTTCATCAGCGCTAAAAGGGCAAGAATTCCTCCTTCTCCATCATTATCTGCCCGAAAAATCATGATTAAGTATTTGAATGAAATAATAATAATCAAACACCAAAATATAAGTGAGAGTACTCCCATAATAGTAGTTTGAGAAATAGGGAGATTATCCATAGTGACTTTTAAGGCATATAATGGGCTGGTGCCTATGTCACCAAACACAACTCCTAAAGCTCCTAACGTGAGTCCATAAGAGAACTTTTGTGTATTTTCCATATTGATTACCAAAATGTGTTAATTGTTAAAACATTGGTTATAAAAAAGGAGATAAAATGTTTTTTTATTGTTTGTGGCATCACTGTCCCTAATTCTTATTTTTTCAGTTAAATTGAGCGGGAACTGCTTTTTTAGGCTTTATAAAATTATGAACTATTGCAGGTCTATCGTTCTTTGTGTAGATTAGCCGATTTTTGTTCTTTGGGAAATAGAAAAATGAATGCAAAGGTTATTTTGCTTAAGGCAAAACAAAACACCGTATTACGCGGCCATCCCTGGATATTCCCCAAGGCCATTGCAAAAACTCATGGGAAATTAGTCACAGGACATTTGATTGATATTTATAATGCAGATGAGGAGCTTATTGGTGTAGGTGTTTATAATGAACATTCTCTCTACAGAGTTAGAGTATTGGCTCTCGCAAATGAATCCATAGATAGAGGCAATTTACATTCCTTGATTGCACATCGTTTAAATCAGGCAAAACAGGTTAGAGAATGTTTGAATCTACCTAATGAAAAAACCACTGCTTATCGTTTATTTAATAGTGAAGCGGATGGTCTTTCAGGATTAACGATTGATCGATTTAATCAGATTTGTGTCGTTGCCAGCTCCGCTTATTGGGTTGAACTCAATCGAGAAATTATCATTCACGCTTTGCAAAATTTATTTCCTGAAGATCAAATTGTTTGGATGCCGCAAAATAAACCATTGGGTCAGGACGGCTGGAAACAAATTACTGCACAAGAGAAACAATACGATACTAAAGTTCTTGAAGCAGGAGTTATTTATGAAGTTGAATTTGCTCAAGCACAAAAAACAGGACTGTTTCTTGACCAACGAGAGAATCATCAGCGTATTGCTCAATTATCCAAAGGAAAAAACGTATTAGATCTTTATTGTTATAGTGGTGGTTTTGCTTTACATGCTGCGCGAGCTGGGGCCTCAAAAGTAACTGCTGTGGATAGTTCTGCCCAAGCAATCGCTCAAGCGCAGAAAAATGCTGCATTAAATGATGTGACCCAGATTGAGTTTATTGAAGCAGATGCCCGCGAGTATTTAACAAAAGCAGGGGATTACGATCTCGTTATTTTGGATCCCCCTAAATTGGTTCCTTCAAAACAACATGTTGAGCGCGCTAAAAACTATTATCGATTCTTGCACCGTGAAGTATTTAAGTACATGAAACCAGGTTCTTTATTAATGACATGTAATTGCTCTTCAGCACTTTCATCGCAAGAATTTTGTTCTTTGGTCAGTGCTCAAGCAGTGGCTGTAGGAAAGCAAGCTCGCATTTTAGGTGTTTATGGCCCAGCAAGTTGTCATCCTACATTAACTTCTTTTCCAGAAGGAAATTATCTGACTGCGGTCTTGTTGGCAGTTGTGTGATTATTTTTGTAGCCTGGGTGCAGCGCAGCGGAACCCGGGATTAATGGATTTAAATGAAGCTCATAATTCCCGGGTTCCGCTGCGCTGCACCCAGGCTACAAGTTATAACTTATTTAAGTATGAACCGTTCTATCTCGGTCTCGCAAGCACTGCAACACATCATAAAAACTTAATTCACATGCTTTTAATAAAACAAATAAGTGAAAAATTAAGTCAGCACTTTCATTAACCAATTCTTCGCGGTTATTATTTACTGCAGCAATTACTGTTTCTACTGCTTCTTCACCTACTTTTTGTGCACATCGTGAGAGTCCAGATTCTAATAGTTGTGCTGTATAACTGTTTTCATTTTTTGATTCAGCGCGCTCATTAATCAACTCAATTAACTCATGTATAAATCCTAAATTTGAATTATGCGCCGGTTGAAAGCAACTCGTATAACCTAAATGACAGGCTGGGCCTTTAGGTAAAACCTGAATTAAGAGGCTATCACTGTCACAATCAACACTGATATGTTGGATGGACATGCTATTACCGGAGCTTTCTCCTTTGCGCCATAGGCGTTTTCGACTTCGGCTGTAGAGATTTAATTGGCCTGTGGTGAGTGTAGCGAGCAAAGCCTCTTGGTTCATATAACCCAACATTAGAACACTACCATTTTCAGCATTTTGGATAATGGCTGGTAATAAGCCATTCATTTTTTTCCAATCCAAAGAATTAATTTCCATGTGAATCATAATCGTACCTCAATCTTTTGTTTTTTTAATGCTAATTTTATTTCATGTATTGTCAAAATTTTGTCATGAAAAATACTGGCAGCTAAAGCTCCATCTACTTGAGACTCAAGAAAAACTTGAGTAAAGTCATCCAGTGCTCCGGCACCTCCCGATGCAACTAATGGCACCTGACATAAAGACCGCATCAGTTTTAATTGATGTAAATCATAGCCATTACGCACTCCATCTGCTTGCATACAATTTAATACAATTTCTCCTGCTCCTCTATCTTGTACTTCCTTTATCCATTCTTTTGTTTTACGTTTAGAGTTAAGTGTTCTTTTCTCATCTCCAGTGTATTGATAGACATAATAATCATCATCTATCCATTGGCTATCAACTCCTATTACAACGCATTGGCTTCCAAAATCTCGACTTAATTCATTGATTAAGTCAGGGTTTTCTAATGCTGGGCTATTAATGGATATTTTATCAGCTCCTAAATTTAATAACGATTTTGCCTGAATAAGCGAGCGAATTCCACCTGCTACAGTGAAAGGAATATTAATTGTTTCTGCTACTTGATTCACCCAGTCCGGACAAACTGAGCGTTGCTCAGAGCTTGCAGTAATGTCATAAAATACAAGCTCATCTGCACCTGATGCAGAATACTCAGCTGCAAGATCAAGAATATTGCCAACAACGCGATGATTGCGAAATTTGATTCCTTTAACCACTTGATTATTGCGTACATCAAGGCATGGAATAATTCGTTTGGTTAACATATCGTACTCACTTAATTAGTAATGCATCCGGGCACTTTGTCAATAACATCGACTCTAGGTCAAATTTGCCTTGGTAGAGAGTTAATCCCAGAATCGCCTCGCTCACTCCAGTGCAACGGGGACGGACCCCGTTGGGGTCCGTCCCCTCCTGCTGCGCTGCACCCAGGCTACACCTACTATACCTACAATAACATTGATTCTAAATTTAAGTTGCCTTGGTAAAGGGTTAATCCCAGAATCGCCGCACTCACTCCTAATGCATCCAATTGATTTATATCCTGTGTGTCCCGGATGCCTCCTGAAGCTTGCCATTCAATTTGTGGAAAGCGTTCTACTGCTTCCTTATAAAGTTCAAAATTTGGTCCTTGCATCATTCCATCACAAGCAATATCGGTACAGAGTATTTGCGTAATTCCTAATTGTTGGTAATAGGAAACAATATCCCATAAATTATGATTGGTTGTTGTTTGCCAACCATGAATGGCAGGTATAGGAATTTTATCTTGTATTCGAACATCTAAAGCCAGAATAATGTGTTGAGCATTTATTACTTTAATAATTTGTGCCGTGAGTTCGGGATTGCTTATGGCAATACTGCCTATTACCAGATTAGATATTCCGGATGAAACACATAACATTGCTTGTTCTAAAGAGCGAATCCCACCACCTGCTTGCACAGGGATACCGGTGCCTTGCATGGCACAGATTAAAGGCAGTTGTTGCATCGTTCCTGTTTGTGCACCATCTAAATCAACAATATGCAAGCGCTTCGCACCTAACTGCGCAAAGTAGGTAGCCCGTTCTATGGGTAGTGCATCAAATTGAGTGACTTGATCAAATTGCCCTTGCCGTAAACGCACACAACGACCTGCTTGGATATCAATTGCAGGGATAAGGATCATAAAGCCTCCATAGGCTATTGACAATTCAACTATCCTGGCCTAAATAGCGAATTGCCAACAGCCTTTAATTGTTACAAAAATTTTTTAGCAAAGTCATTCCAGTGTCTGCGGATTTTTCCGGATGAAATTGCATGCCCCAAATATTATTTTTTTGAACTATTGCCGTGAATGGTTCACTGTATTCACAATAAGCCAATGCATACTTACTCTCACCAAGTGCGTAACTATGAACAAAATAAACATAGTCTTGTTCATTTAATCCTTGCCGTAACAACGTCTCTGTGTGCCATTGCAATTGATTCCAACCCATGTGAGGCACTGGATAACCATCTTGATGGCGTAAGCGCTTTATTTTTCCGGGAAGCATCCCCAGACACCGAACATCATTTTCTTCGCTGCTTTCGAACAACAATTGCATGCCAAGACAAATACCGAGCAGTGGTTGTTCCAGTGAGGTAATCACATCGATCAAGTCATACTTGTGCAAAGCATTCATACCATAAGCTGCAGTGCCTACCCCTGGTAAAATCACGTGGCTTGCGTTATTAATTACCATTGCATCGTGTGTTAATTGATAATTCAATTCCAACCGTTTTAATGCATTAACCAAAGAAGTTAGGTTGGTGCCACTCACATCAATAACAGCAATCATAATATCCCCTTAGTTGATGGCAGGGAGTTATTTGTTTTCATACAGGCCTGGCCGAGCGCTCTTCCTAATGATTTGAAACAGGCTTCGATCATGTGGTGGTGATTTTGGCCTTTCACTTCAACATGAATGGTGGCTCCTAGGGCAGCGGCTAACGAGCTAAAAAAATGCGGCACCATTTCCGTTGCCATACCTCCAACAAATTCCCGGGTAAATTGGCCTTTAAAGTCGCAAAAGCTTCTGCCACTAATATCTATAGCTATAGAGGCTAAGGCTTCATCCATAGGTAAAATAAACCCATAACGGTTAATACCCCATTTATCCCCAAGTGCTTTTTTTAGCCCTTCGCCAAAAGCAATTGCTGTATCTTCAATCAAATGGTGATCATCAACGTCTATGTCTCCATTGGCATACAACTCAAGATTAAATCCACCATGTTTGGCTACTTGTTCCAGCATGTGGTTAAAAAATGGCAATGGTGTGTTGATTGGGCCAATTTGATCCGCATCCAATGTCAGGTTCAATTTAATTTCGGTTTCTTTTGTCGTTCTTTGAATCACAGCACTACGTTTGTGATTAAGAATCGTTTGGGTAATTTGATCCCATCCGTGTAGTTTAGAAACGGGTAAAAATTTGATGCCCAGATTATCAGCCAATTGTCGATCAGTTTCCCTATCGCCAATAACCCAAGAAAATGATTTATCAATTGCTTTCTCCTTTAGGAATTGATCCACCAATCCTGTTTTAGGTTTTCGGCATAAGCAATTGTCTTCAGGCATGTGAGGACAAATAAAAATTTCATCAAAAAATACCCCCTGTGAAGAAAAAAGATCCAGAGTAAATTCATGGCAAATCATAAAATCATCCTCAGGAAATGCGGGGGTACCTATACCATTTTGATTGCTTACCATAACAAAGCGAAACCCTTCATTTTGTAATTGAAGTAATGCAGGAATAACATAGGGAGTGAGTTTAATTTTATCCAATGAGTCTACTTGAAAATCAAAAGGTTCTTCGATTAAGGTCCCATCACGATCAATAAATAATATTTTTTGCATTTTTAATTTCCTAAACCATTATTTTGAAAAGAAGATAGAGCATCCAGTAACAGCTCATTTTGTGGATCATCACCTACGGTGATTCGCAAATGATCATGTAAAGGTGAATGGGGCGAAAAACTTTTAATCACGATACCTTGGCTGGCAAACCACGGAACTAATTGCGTCGAGTATTTTGTTTTAACAAGAATGTAATTTGCTTCTGTTGGATAGACTTTCTCAATCACTGGGCATAATTGTAATTCGTTCATTAATTTAGCGCGAGACTCTTTAATTCTTTCAATTGCATGAAGAAACCATTCACGTTTTTCCAATGCACGTAGCGCTAAATCAATAACAACACTGGAAAAAGGGAAGGGGGGCATAATTGTATTAAAGGCTTGGATTACATGTGCTTGTGCCAATATAATTCCCAAACGAAGGTTAGCAAGACCATAGGCTTTCGACAGAGTACGTAAAACAATTAAATTATCGAACTTAGAAATTAAGCTGGCTGCACTTTGTGCTTGCGAAAATTCGATATACGCTTCATCAACAACGATGACGGAACGATTTTTATATTCAGTGCAAAGTTGAGCAATAAAGTCCAGCTCGATTAAGTGAGCAGTTGGATTATTAGGATTACACAAAAAAATAATCTTACAATTCTTTTGCCAGCTAGTGCGAATCTCTTCTATCGAGATTTTAAATTCTTGCAGCGGGTCTAAAGGACATTCGATAAGCTGGGCATGTTGTAATGTTACATAAAAACAATACATGGAAAAAGTTGGCGAAAATTGCATACAAGCGTCTTGTCCAGCACTTAAAAATAAACGAGTGATTAAGTCAATGCCATCATCCGATCCTCGAGTGAGTACAATTTGATTTATATCAACTTGATAACGTTCCGCTAGTTGCTCTTGTAACTGGTCTTTGAGACGTTTTTCTGGGTAAAAATTTAAATCTATATTCGTACTTAATGCAGACCAAGGTAGCTCGTTTGCATGGAGTCGGTGTTTAATTGGAGCACTTCCGATCACATAGGGTTTATTGTTTAATAATTCAGAGCGGATTAAGTTAAGTACTGACATGTTTAAATCTCCAGTGAATCGAGTCTAATTTTCACTGCTTGTGCATGGGCATCTAATCCCTCGATCTGGGCCAGCGTAATTGCGGAAGACCCTAGGGCCCTAATTCCTTCTTTGCTAATCGATTGCACATTAAAGCACGTTAAAAAATCGAGCGTACTCAAACCATTATGATTTTTGGCAAAACCATTGGTTGGTAGAACATGATTTGATCCAGTTACATAATCACCTAGCGTTTCGGCAGCCCATGGTCCAAGAAATAGAGTTCCTACAGAATTGATCTCTTCGACCCAAGACTCAGCATCTTCTCGATTTACAATCAAATGTTCCGGCGCATAGGAATTAATCATGTTTAATTGTTCTACTTTTTCAGCGCATACAAATATCATACTGTTCGCCATGGATTGTTTTATTGTCTGCGTTCTAGATAGAGTATTGAATTGAACTTGCAGTTGTTGGTTCACCTGTTCCGCAAATTCAAGCGTGTCGCAAACCAAAATGACTTGTGAATCAACGCCATGCTCCGCTTGTGCGAGCAAATCGGCAGCGACAAATGCAGGATTTGCTTGATTATCTGCGCTGATCATGACCTCAGAAGGTCCAGCAGGCATATCTATAGCTGCCCCGTATGGATCTGAGGCAACCAATGTTTTGGCCTCTGTAACATAACTGTTTCCTGGCCCAAAAATTTTATCTACCTTTGTAATGGTTTCTGTACCATAAGCCATCGCAGCGATTGCTTGTGCCCCACCAAGTGTAAAAATGGTATCTATGCCACATAATCGTGCTGCCACAAGCAGATGTTCGTTGATTGAACCTGAGGCATCAGGCGGGGTACATAGTATTTTTATAGGACATCCCGCCACAAGCGCAGGTACAGCTTGCATTAATAATGAAGAAATTAACGGTGTTTTATTACCAGCAGGCACATACAAACCGACTCGTTGAAGTGGTCTATAGGTACTGTAAATAGTTACTCCTCTAGCGGTACAAATGTTCTTGTCTTCAGGTAAAAGAGCTTGGTGATAGAGGGTAATCGTTTTTATCGCTTCATTAATGGCTTCCAGTGATTTCTTACTAACGCATGCGTTCTCAATTTTCCTCATGGGAATTTTCAGGCTTTCCAAACGAGCGCCATCAAACTGTTCTGTCAATGCAAATAAAGCCTGATCTCCAAATGTTCGTACCTGTTTAATAATCTCTTGCACTTTGTTTTGTACTGAGGACATTTTCAGGGGACGGGTAAGATATTGTTTTTTATCAGCTTCTGATAGGGATTGCCAATTTTTAATCGATAACATCATACTACTCCAACATTTTTTCTATAGGTAAAACCAATATAGAACTGGCTCCGAGGGTTTGAATGGTTTCTAAAGTGTTCCAAAATACGCGTTCACTGGAAACAACATGAACGGCTACTTTATTCATATTTCCTGGTAAAGGCAGAATTGTAGGTGACTCAGCACCAGGTAGTTTCTCTGCAATTACTTCGAGGGCTGATTTAGGTGCATGAAAAACAATGTATTTTCTTTCTTGTGCCTGTTGTACCGCTTGGATTCTTCGAGAAAGCATGTCAAATAAGTCTTGAAACATAGAAGAAGATGTTTGATCACTTTGGATTAATACTGCTTGACTTGAGAGTACGGTATCGACTTCATAAAGCTTGTTGTCTTCTAAGGTCTGGCCACTTGAAACCAGGTCACAAATTGCATCTGCCATACCCATTCGCGGGGCAACTTCAATTGAACCTGATAAAACAAGACTTTCCGCACATATTTTTTTATCACGTAAATATTGATTCAGTAAATAAGGGTAACTGGTAGCAATTCGCTTCCCATCTAGACTTCCTGGGCCTTGATAATCCGCAGCTTCAGGAACAGCGATTGATAAGCGACAAGTGCATGTACCTAATGCTGCTGAAATTTTGTATGATTTGCCCGGATTGGCAAGAGATGCTTCGAATAAGACATTTTCACCAACGATTCCGCCATCACATAAACCATCAAATACTAAGGTGGGTATGTCATCATCACGTACAAAAAGTAAATCGATAGGAAAGTTATCAACATGAGTAAGTAGGCTATTAGGTTTGATGCGAAACTTTAAACCACATTGCTGTAAAAGACTTAATGATTCTTCAGATAAACGCCCCTTCTTCTGCAGGGCTAAACGTAAACGATTTTTCACGATGACTCCAATCTCTTCGCAATTAGCTCATAACCGCCTGTACCAAAGCTCAAACAGCGTGCCACACGGGTTATTGTGGTTACACTGACCCCCGTTTGTTCATGAATGGTGCGATAGGGGATACCTTGTCGCAATAAAGGAACAACCTGCCAACGATCGGCCATTGCCTCTAATTCTGCAGGAGTGCATAGATCAGTAAAAAATTGTAAGGCTTCTTCTTTATTTTCAAGCAAGCTGATGGCATGCATTAAATCAGGTAGAGCAGTATGTTTTATCGGCGTATGTGTTTTCATATTAATGTATTAACGTGATAGAACATTAATACAATAATACTGATTGTTTTAAATACTGTCAATAAGGGATGAGGCGAAATTTATAGTACTGAAAATAAATACAATCGTAGAGTGGATGAATTGTAGCCTGGGTGCAGCGCAGCGCAACCCGGGATCGGTATAACTACATTTCCCGGGTTGCGCTGCGCTGCACCCAGGCTACAATTCATCCAGGTTACTAAGAAAAATAGTGTTGGGGAAGGGTATTAAATTTTTATATGCTAGCACCATAAACAGAGTGGTAAGCTTCAAGCTTTTGAACATATTCGCTTTGATTTGCATTTTTTAAGTAGTCGATTAAATCAAATAAAGTGATGATGGAATATACTTCAATGCCTTGAGCTTTAATTTCAGTCAATGTAGATTCTTTGGTTAACCCACGCTCGCATCGATCAAGTGCAATAACAACCCCGGTTAATTGGCCACCATTTTCTTTAATTAAAACCTGCGACTCTCTAAAAGCTGTGCCTGCCGTAATGACATCATCAACAATAATTGTTCTTCCAGTTAATGGAGCACCAATTAATTGCCCCCCTTCACCATGATCTTTTACTTCTTTACGGTTAAAAGTAACGGTGGTTTCTTGACCTAACTCTGCTAAAGCTATAGCTGTTGCAGTAGTGAGAGGTAACCCTTTATAAGCCGGTCCAAATAAATGCTCAAATTGAGCCTGATGTTCGATTAAAGTTTTTGCATAAAATTGTCCCAACTGCCATAAAGCGTTACCTTGATAAAATAATCCTGCATTAAAAAAGTAAGGACTGATTCGTCCGGACTTTAAAGTAAATTCACCAAATTTTAATACTTGGCAATCAAGTGCTAATTTTATAAAAGCTGATTTCATCTGATTCATTATGTATTTCCGCTAGAAAAAAAAAGTATAAAGATCTCGATTTTTTTTAAAAAATCCTTAACAATCAATAAAAAACTGCTATGCTAATCTATATGTAGGGAATTATTTCCTACATGAGTAAATGTTTATTATAACTCAGTGTCTTAATTATGAATATTTTTACACTGAAAATAAACATCTGTAATAGTTGGATAGTAAAGCTTAAGACAAAGGGGATAGCTAATGTCGCAAAGAGAAACGGGCCATGTAAAATGGTTCAATGAGAAAAAAGGATTTGGATTTATTATTAATGAAAATGGTGATGACATTTTTGTTCATTATAAAGATATCCAAGGTGTTGGATTTAAAACTCTTCATGAAAATGATCCAGTTTCTTTTGTGCTTGATAAAGGACCAAAAGGGTTAAAAGCACAAGACGTTACCATTATTACTGAATAAGTAAAGTAACGATCAAATATTCTCAGCTATCGCTGCGTGTTAAGTTTAACCTGGGCTAAGGATTTACCTAAAACCCGGGTTTGCTTCTCATGCAATAATTTTGGTTATAGCTACAATCTAAGAATTTTTGTTCTGGCAACGTTTTCTACTGTGCCTGAGCTTATGATCATAAGGATGTGGTAACTAATCAAGTGGTTTTCTTTGTCTAAAAATTCATCGTAAAAAAGAAACCGTATCAAGACTCTTGAATTCCCTAAAAATATCTTCATATATAACTCTCTTGTTATTTTATTATTGTTTTAAGAGGTGTGTTTATGAAAAATTTGCCTATGTATCAAGTGGACGCATTTGCATCTACTCTTTTTGAAGGTAATCCAGCAGCAGTTTGTCCTTTAGACAGCTGGCTCACTGAAAAAGAAATGCAAAAGATTGCTACAGAAAATAATTTATCAGAAACCGCCTTTTTTGTTCCTGATGGAGATGGATTTTATATAAGATGGTTTACACCCAATGAAGAGGTGGCATTATGTGGTCATGCAACGCTTGCGACTGCGCATGTTATTTTTGAACAATTAGGATTTAAGAACGAAGAAATAAAATTTAATTGCAAGAGTGGGGCGCTAATTGTTCGCAGACATGGGAATGGGTTAATGATGGATTTTCCAGCATTGTCTTATCATCCAATCGAACTTTCACCTGAGTTGCTGCAGCTCAACTTAAAAAAACCTCAAAAAGTCTTTAAAAGTCAGTTTGATTTAATGTTTGTTTATGATAACGAACAGGACGTGAGAGACGCTGAACCTGACTTGGATGCAGTAGCTCGTTTGGATTATAGAGGTTTAATCTTAACTGCTCCTGGTAAAAATACAGATGTTTATTCGCGGTGTTTTTATCCAGGGTGTAATGTTCCAGAAGATCCAGTGACCGGATCAGCACATTGTGTTATTGCGCCTTATTGGTGTGAACAATTGAGTAAATCACGTATTGATGCAATGCAAGGGGGTAACCGTCAAGGCAAATTGCAATGTGAGGTAAAAGAAGGACGAGTTTTTCTTTATGGAACGAGTCATCTTTATTTACAAGGTACAATTTATCTGCCATGAAATCTATAGAAACTAAGAGGCTTTTATTAAGAGCTTGGAGCGACCATGATATCGCTCCTTTTTTTTCCATAAATCAAGATCCTAAGGTGATGGAATTTATTCCCACTCTTTGGACTATGGACATGGTTACTTATTTTATAGAGCAAATGAATGCTCAACTCGCTGCGAAAAATTATACTTTGTGGGCTGTGGAAGAAAAAAGTACACAACAATTTATGGGGTTTATTGGTCTAAACAATCCGGTTTGGGAAGCACATTTTACACCTTGTGTGGAAATCGGTTGGCGCTTGGCATCTTCTTTTTGGGGTATGGGGTATGCAACTGAGGGAGCGCAAGCTGTTTTGGATTATGCTTTTCATGTTTTAAAATTGAAAGAAATAGTTGCTTTCACAGTACCTGACAATTTACGTTCGCAACGCGTTATGGAAAAACTTGGAATGATTCGTGATGAGAATGGGGATTTCCTTCACCCTAAAGTTGATCCTGTCAATTCTTTGGCGAAACATTATTTATTTAGGATAACAAATTATCGAGATTAATATTTTCCATCATTAATAATCTTGATTTTATTGTTTTTTTTATTAAATGAATAATGACTTTATATAGGGTTCTATTTATCATGGGTACTATTGGGAATATTCATGTGAGAAAAGGAGATTTATGACGACCTATATGTTTCCTGGACAAGGTTCTCAGGCCAAAGGAATGGGAATTGAATTATTTTCATATTTCCCTGAGCAAATAAAGCAAGCTGATGAGGCTCTAGGATATTCCATTAAAGAATTATGCCTGGATGATCCAAAGCAGCAATTGGGGAGTACCGAATACACTCAACCTGCATTATATGTTATTGAAGCGCTTTCTTTTTTAGCTAGAGCTGAGGAAGAACCAATGCCACAATACCTTGTAGGACATAGTCTAGGAGAATACGCTGCTTTATTTGCCGCAGGCGTTTTTGATTTTATTACTGGGTTAAAACTGGTGCAAAAGCGTGGTGCATTGATGGCTCAAGCCAGTGGTGGAGGAATGCTTGCTGTAATTAATTTAACTGAAGATAGAATCAAATTTTTATTGAAAGCTAATGGGTTGGATTCGGTGGATTTTGCCAATTTTAACTCGACTAAGCAAATTGTCCTTTCTGGACCTGCTGGGGATATTGCTAAGGCTAATGAGCTTCTTGCCAATGAAGCCTTGATGTGTGTACCTTTAAAAGTCAGTGGTGCGTTTCACTCACGTTATATGCAATCTGCAGCTGATGAGTTTGCACAATTTATTGCTCCATTTCAGTTTTTGCCACTTCAATCGCAAGTGATTGCTAATGTCACAGCGGAACCTTATGTCGACAATATGATTAAAGATAATTTAGTAAAACAAATTACTCACCCTGTTCGCTGGACTGAAACAATCCGATATTTGAAAGATCAAGGCGAAACAGTTTTCATAGAAGTAGGACCAGGAAATGTACTGACTCGCTTAATCGCACAAATTTGATAAATACCCTCATCCGCCCCCACTGACACCTTCTCCCTTGTAGGGAGAAGAGATATTTCTTAGCTTATGTTAAGGAGAGTCCTGTCTCCCGCTTGAGAGATGGGTAAGGGGGGTGCTTTTCAAGAAAAAGAGAAATTTCTTTCTTTAATTTATTACATCCAAAGAAAAAAGATCATCTACACTTAAATAACGGTTCAATTTACAAAGGATGTAATATGACGATTAGACTGAAACATGATCATGGAAAGTTAGAGGCAATTGAATTTTTTCAGTTGCATCACCATTTGGCAATTCCTCATCTTAAGAAGTACTTGCAGTCCAAAGGTTCAAAACAATGTAAATCAATCAAAAAGATTAGTGTGGATCACTCTTACTTGAATGATAAAGATTATGCGGCATTGCATGATATCTTGAAATTATCATCAAAAGTTAATGAGATTTCATTTTACTCAAATCATATTGATACGGATCGTATTAGCTATTTATTTGATTCTTTGTCCAGTAAAAAAATAAATACAATTAAGTTCATAGATAATTGGATAGGAGACAAAATTTCTACTGATTTTTTCTCTTTTCTAAACAATAAAAAGCTGACTGTTTTGGATTTATCATTAAATTGGTTACGAGATATTGGCGTGCAGCGTTTATTAGATGCAATAGATGCAAATACCGAATTGAATGAATTAGTATTAAGTTGTAATGATTTTGGTTTGGATGGAATGAAAGCATTACATCATTTTGTGTTGAGGCATTCTTCATTGAAAATTTTGGATATTTCATATAACAACTTGAACGAACGATGTGCTGAAGAAATTGCAGCTATGATAACTGAATCGCAATCTTTAACTCACCTAAATGTCAGAAGCAACAAAATCGGTGATGCAGGTGCTGAGCTTATTGCGCAATCACTAAAATCCAATACTAATTTAAAATATGTTGATTTATCGGATAATAAAATCTCAGAGATTGGGCTATTTCAGCTCGTGCGTGAGGCAGAAGCTCATGATCATCTTGAAGATTTAATATTGAAACATAATCATCTCTTTCCTTCAGCATTAAAAACGAGCCGATCGGACTTGCAAGTTGTTTATTGATATCAAATAGGGCAGATTTAAATAACCGTTCAGTGTAGTATTCATCTTCTAATGGATATAATGAACGGTTATCGATTAACCTACGGAGTTTATGCTGATGGGCACTGGTGTTTTTTACCTTTTAAAAAAGCGTATTTTTTTGCCTTTTTTTCTTACCCAGTTTTTTGGCGCTTTTAATGATAATGCATTCAAATTAGCGATGCTCACTTTAATTAGTTATCATTTAACACATGACCAAGCCCAATCTGAATTTTATCAGGCAATAGCAGGTGCTTTATTTATAACACCTTTTTTTCTTCTTTCAGCCACTTCTGGACAATTAGCGGATAAATACGATAAAGCTTTAGTGACTCGAGTGATTAAAGTATTGGAATTATTTTTAATGATTATCGGCAGCATTGCTCTATATTGGGGAAATATTTTTCTGATGATGATGACCTTGACTGGTTTAGGGGTTCATTCAACATTTTTTGGACCAATAAAATATGCCATTCTACCTGACCATTTGCAAAAGAAGGACTTATTAGGTGCAACAGGTTTAATTGATGCGAGTACTTTTATTGCTATTTTATTAGGAACTACTATGGGTACCTTATCTATTGGGGTAAATAGTCCTAAGCCTTATATGGCAGTTTATTTAACAGTGATTGTTGCTCTTGCAGGATTAACTTCAAGTATGTTCATACCAAGAGCCCCTTCAACATCCGAATATATTAAAGTCGATATGCAGATTTGGCGTGTTACTTATAAAATGTTGAAGCATGCTACAGATCATTTTGGTATTTTATTATCTATTTTAATTTTATCTTGGTTTTGGTTGTTAGGGACAATAATCCTGACAAAACTGCCCGACTACACAAATTATGTTTTAGGAGCTAGTAATACTGTTTTTGCACTATTCCTGGCATTATTTTCAATTGGCATTGCATTGGGTTCCATAACGGTTAATTTTATTTTTCAAGGGAGGATTAATCTTCCTATGGTTCCTTGGGCTATGTTTGCTTTTACTTGTTTTACAATGGATTTGTATTGGGCTACACCTGAAATAACAGAACAAGATACCTTATTTTCTTTAATGACCTTTTTTACACGCTTTAGTCATTGGCGCATTGCTTTTGACTTATTTATGCTCGCTTTTAGTTCAGGCCTATTTGTTGTTCCCCTATATACTTATTTACAGGTTATGAGTCCGCCTCATTCTAGAGCACGAATTATTGCGACCAATAATATTTATAATTCCCTATTTATGGTTATGGGTACGTTTATGGTCATTGGTTTATTGCATTTTAGTGCCGCAATTCCACAGATTTTTTTAATTTTAAGCGTATTAAATGCTCTGGTTGCGATATTTGCTCTAATTTACTTAAAGAAAGTGCCTTTACCAGAAAACTAATTGAAGTAGCCTGGGTGCAGCGTAGCGGAACCCGGGAGCAATAATACCCCATTTCCCGGGTTCCGCTACGCTGCACCCAGGCTACAATGCTTCAATGTCAATTAATTATGTTAACCAATCACGGGGTGGCAGGAAATCAGTATAAAGTTTCGCTTCTGTGCTCTGTGCATCAGGCTGCCAATTGTATTCCCATGTGACTTCTGGGGGCAAGGACATTAAAATGGACTCCGTTCTGCCGTTTGATTGTAAACCAAATAAAGTGCCACGGTCATAGACCAAATTGAACTCCACATAGCGTCCTCTTCGGTAGTTTTGAAATGCTTTTTCTCTCTCTCCAAAGGGGTGAGATTTGCGACGCGACACGATTGGCGCATAAGCTTCAATATAATGATTGCCTATACTTTGCATTAGCGCAAAACTATGATCAAAGCTTATTTCATTATAATCGTCAAAAAATAAGCCACCAATTCCACGCGCTTCATTTCGATGTTTGATAAAAAAATAATCATCACACCATTGTTTGAACTTAGGATAAATTGCTTGGCCAAAGGGTTGACAGGCATGTAATGCGGTTTGATGCCAATGTATGCAGTCTTCTTCAAATCCATAATAGGGCGTTAAATCAAATCCACCACCAAACCACCAAACTGGGTCAGCGCCTTCTTTTTCTGCAAGAAAAAAGCGCACATTTGCATGTGAGGTAGGTACATAGGGATTGTCGGGGTGAATGACTAAAGATACGCCAAGCGCATTAAAATTTCTGCCTGCTAATTCGGGACGGTGTGCGCTGGCTGAAGCAGGAAGATTGGCTCCCAATACGTGGGAAAAATTGACACCTGCTTTTGCAAAGACGGAACCCTGCGCCAAAACGCGCGTAATTCCACCACCACCTGTTGGACGCTTCCACTTATCTTCAATAAATTGAGCTTGGCCATCTAAATTTTCAAGTCTCGAGCAAATGGTGTTTTGCAGCTGTAAAAGATAGGTTTTTACTTGTTCTAGAGCATTTTCAGGAAGTGTACTGTTCTTTGGCATGGCTGAGATCCCCAGTTTATAACCTACTTATTTTCTCACTTATTTGAAATTGGCACAATGTTTGCTTTTCTAGTTGGACTTACTTAAAGAGGGGGAAATATGGCGTTAGATCTCGATACATATTTTGGAATACATGCTAAAGCTTTAGTAGCGCGTGACCACAGAGCTTCGCAGTTGGCAAACAATTTAGCCAATGCCAACACTCCCAATTATAAAGCTCAGGATATCGATTTCAATGAGTTTCTAGCAGCGAGTATGGCTGGTGGTGCTCAAAAGATGGAGGCTACTTCTCCTAATCATATTAATGCTAACGCCGATTTTTCAGCGAATTTGAAATATCGAGTTACTTCACAAATGTCTTTAGATGGAAACACAGTAGATAAAGATTTAGAAACCACGGAATTTGCACGCAACTCGCTTAATTATCAAGCCAGCTTGAGTTTTCTTGATAATAAAATCAAATCTATGATGCTTGCGCTGAAAGGAGAATAATCATGACATTAAGCGCAATTTTTAATATTGCAGGTTCAGCATTAACTGCTGAGACAGCGCGTTTAACGACTAGCGCTGAGAATATGAGTAATGCTAACGTAGAGTCAGGTAATGCTAACGAAGTGTATAAAGCAAAATATCCTATTTTTAAAGCGGTTCAAGAACAGGCGAATCAATGGATGGGGGAACAAATATCGGGAGGCGTTCAGCTTAAAGGCACTTATGAGAGTACTTCAGATCCTATAAAGCGTTATGCACCTGATAATCCTTTGGCGGATAAACAAGGATTTGTTTATACACCGAATGTAAATTATGTTGAAGAAATGGCAAACGTAATTTCAGCTTCAAGGTCATATCAAATGGATGTTGAATTGCTTAATACAACAAAACAGCTTATGCAACGTACCTTGAAGCTGGGTGAATAAAGGGAGAACAGGGAATGACAACGAATTCGGTTAATGGAGCGAATAAATCTAATCTTCCGTATAATCAAATCGATTCTCAGACAAAGCAAAGTTTGGGGCAACAGGATTTTTTACGTTTAATGGTGGCCCAAATTCAAAATCAGGATCCCATGCAACCCCAGGTAAATGGTGAATTTTTATCTCAGCTGGCTCAGTTTAGTACCAATGATGGCGTTACCAAAATGCAAGAGTCATTGCAACAGATGGCAACTTCCCTACAGTCAAATCAGGCTTTACAAGCTTCAGCTTTAGTGGGTCGCAAGGTGCTAGTGAATAGTAATTCGCTTCAACTGGGTGCTGATGGTGATACAAAGACTGCTGTAGATATTCCACCAGGGCTAAGTAATTTGAGTGCCTCTATTTATTCAGATTCTGGGGAACTTATAAAAACAATTCCTTTAGGGCAACCTGCACCTGGATTTTTTCAATTCACCTGGGATGGTACTGGTGGGGACAATAATCGCGTGAAAGAAGGTAAATATAAAGTTGAGGTTCGTGCAGTTTATGGTGGAAAAGAAGTGTCTTTAAAAACAATGACCTCTGCAAACGTTGATAGTGTAAGTCTTGGTCAAAATGGTGACGGCTTAAAATTAAATGTAGCAGGGGTTGGACCAATATCATTGGATCAGGTAAGACAAATATCAGTTTAAGAGCAGGAGGCTAAAATGATTTTTGACGCAGCACTAAGTGGACTTCAAGCAGCAACAAGTAATTTGGACGTTATAGGCAATAATATAGCAAATTCTTCTACAGTAGGATTTAAAGGATCTCGTGCGGATTTTGGCGATATTTACTCATTCGGTGGTTATGGTAGCTTTGGTGCTGGCAGTACCTCTATTGGTGGTGGAGTGATGTTAACCTCGGTTCAACAACAGTTTGCATCAGGAAATTTAACCAATAGTACAAACAGTCTGGATTTGGCAGTGAATGGCTCTGGATTTTTTATTTTAGAAAATCCAGGAGGCGGACCAGTCTATACACGTGCTGGTGAGTTTAGTTTGAATAACCAAAATTATATTACCAATGCTAACGGACAATATCTGACTGGGCTACTTTCAGACGGAAAAGGGAATATTACTGGAACGTCAGGGAAATTGCAGATAAATACAGAGAATATAAGCCCTCAGGCAAGTACTACGGTGACAACTGGTGTTAATTTAAATTCGCAAAGTACACCCCCAGCAGTTGACTGGACTGGTGGAACAGCACCGCTGAGTAGTTCTTATAATAATCCAACCTCATTGACTATTTATGATAGTTTAGGTAATTCTCATGTGCTGAGTATGTATTTTATTAAAGCAAATTCTGCTGCCGCATCGGGACAACCTAATGCTGCAACACCTCCAGGTACAGAAAATCAATGGTATGTTGCATTTCAAATCGATAATCAGGATGTTCCACCTATTACAGGTACAGGTAATACTGCGAATCTGTTTGAGATGAATTTTAATACTGATGGATCGTTTGTTGGGATAGCTAGTCCTGGTGGTGCGCCTATAGCGAATAACTTGATTCCATTATCGCTTAACTTGAATAATGGGGCTGATCCTTTAAATTTAAATGTTGATTTAACAAACAGTACTCAGTTTGGTAGCCCATTTGCTGTTCAATCTACTTCATCAAACGGTTATACAACAGGAAGCTTAGCTAGTTTAAATATTGATGATAGTGGCCTGATTCTAGGTATTTATACCAATGGTCAGTCCATGGCTATGGGACAAATTCAATTAGCTAATTTTGCCGATCCTACAGGGTTACAAAACGTAGGAAATGTTTGCTGGACACAAACTTCCGCTTCAGGCCAACCTTTGGTAGGAGTTGGTAATACAGGTGGATTAGGTGCCATTAAATCGGGCATGTTGGAACAATCTAATGTGGATTTAACCAGTGAGTTAGTTGATTTGATTAGTGCACAACGTGATTTTCAGGCGAATGCACAATCAATTCGTGCTGGTGACGCGATCACACAAACAATTATTAATATGCGTTAGGAGGTAACTCATGGATCCTATCTTATATAATGCTGCAGGTGGTGGACGGATCGGTTTTAAGCGCCAGGAAATAATCGCCAATAATTTGGCGAATGTTAATACTCCTGGTTTTAAAGCGGATATGTATCAAGCACAAACCATGTATGCAAATATGGGGGGATCAGACAGCGGAGCAGCCTTTGCGATACAAAATCCAAATGCACTTGATTTAAGTCCTGGCGATATTACGACAACAGGACGCAACCTAGATATAGCAATTGAGGGCAATGGCTGGTTTGCTGTGAGTAACAGTCAAGGTAAAGAGGGGTACACGAAGGCTGGAAATTTACGGTTGGATGTAAATGGCATGTTAACAACCGCTTCTGGGCACCCTGTTTTAGGCAATGGCGGACCCATTTCAATTCCCCCAGCTCAGGAAATAAACATTGGAGCTGATGGTACGATTACAGTTGTTCCGCTTGGTGGTGATCCCAAAAGCGCGGCTATATTAGATAGAATTAAGTTAGTTACTCTGGATAAAAATAATATTGTCAAAAGCTCAGAGGGTTTATATCAATTGAAAAATGGTGGAACGCCCCCTGCTGCTGATGCAAGTGTCCAGGTACGAAGTGGTGCTATTGAAGGATCTAATGTTAACGCGATTGACCAGATGGTAGAAATGATTACCTCTGGACGTGAGTACGATGCACACATGAAAGTGATGTCTACAGTTGAAGACAATTTTCTAAAATTGGCACAAGTATTGCACGAATAACCCCATTTTTAGTATATAAGTAAGAATAATTGCGGAGGGATCCCCATGGAACCAGCATTATGGGTAAGCAAATCAGGCTTGGAAGCCCAAGAAAAAAATATTGCTACGATTGCTAATAACTTGGCAAACGTCAACACAACTGGCTTTAAAAAAGATAGACCAGTGTTTCAAGATTTACTTTATCAAAATACAAGTCAGGCAGGCGCTCAATCTTCAGAGAACTCTTTAATTCCAACAGGTATCAATGCAGGTTCTGGTGTCCATTTAGCCGCTACTGAAAAAATATTTGAACAGGGCAGTGCGCAAAATACACGTAACCCTTACGATTTAATGATACAAGGTCAAGGTTTCTTTACAATTTTGATGCCTGATGGGACTCAAGCATATACTCGTGATGGTACTTTTACAGTGGATAGCACAGGGCAGCTCGTTGATGTTAATGGCTATGCATTACAACCCTCAATAAATATTCCTGCTCAAACCTTAGGGGTAACGATTAGTACTGAGGGAGTGGTAAGTGCTACAGTAGTTGGAAGTACTACTCCAACCGTACTTGGAACCATACAATTGGCGAATTTTACCAACCCAGCAGGACTTCAGCCTATAGGACAAAACCTTTTTATAGAAACGGCTTCAAGTGGTGCAGCAACATTGAATAATCCAGGAAATTCAGGTGTCGGCACCTTGTTACAGGGCTCTTTAGAGGCATCGAATGTGAATGTGGTTGAAGAATTAGTTAATATGATTCAAGCACAAAGAAGCTATGAGATTACGGCAAAAGGTATCCAGACTGTGGATAACATGTTGCAATACCTAAATCAAACCGTTTAAGAAGATTTCATTGATGAAATTATTTAATTTGCTTGTTGCAGGATCAGTTGCCATTTTTTTGAGTGGGTGTGAACTTTTAAATCCACCTCAGCGTGGGAAGGACCCTGAGTTTGCACCTACGTATCCAACAACACCCGACCCAAAAGAGTTAAGGAAAGAGTCGGGAGCAATTTATAGTCCGGAAACTGCCTTACCTCTTTTTGAAACGCCAAGAGCAAGACATCCAGGAGATATAATTACAGTATTTTTAGTTGAAAGTACTAACGCATCAAAAAATGCAACTCTGCAACAGCAGAAAACCGATACTAATGTAGTTAAGAACAAGCTCTTTTTAGGACGACCTATTTCTTTTGGTAGTGGTTACAGCATGGATTTTGATTTAAACAATCAACGACAATTCAATGGGTCTGCCCAAGCGGTACAGAATAATAAATTGGCAGGAAGTATTTCAGTTACGGTATCGCAGGTGCTGGCAAATGGTAACATGGTAGTACAGGGTGAAAAATGGGTGAAAATCGATCAAGGAGAAGAATACGTACGTTTATCAGGTATTATTCGACCTCAAGATGTCAGAGCCGATAACTCCGTCACCTCAGATCGTATAGCCAACGCTCGTATTGCGTACGGTGGCACAGGACAAGTGAATAACACGAATGCCCAAGGCTGGCTGGCACGAATTATGTGGGGTCCATTATTCCCAACCTAACGTGACTTATAAGCCTGGCAAAGCGAAGTATTGTAGTCTGAGTGCTTGGTAGCCTGGGTGCAGTGCAGCGGAACCCGGGATCAGCGCTAAATCGTTCCCGGGTTCCGCTGCGCTGCACCCAGGCTACAATTGGGAACGATTTATTTAAATAATGCTTAATTAACAAGGAAATTGTAATGCGGCGATTGCTGATAATTACATGGATGCTGACGATAAACTTGATAGCAAATCACGTTTATGCCGAACGAATTAAAGATCTCGCGACTTTGGCTGGCGTACGTACCAACCAATTAGTTGGTTATGGTTTGGTTGTTGGTTTAAATGGTACTGGAGATAAAACTGGAACTCGATATACTGAAGACACTTTTGCAAACTTGCTCACTCAATTAGGCGTAAACATTCAACCGGGAACCAAGCTTAATTCAAAAAATATGGCTGCAGTGATGGTGACCGCGAGTTTGTCTTCTTTTATGAAAAAGGGACAAGCTATGGATGTGAATGTTTCCTCTATTGGTGATTCAAAAAGCTTATTAGGTGGCACCTTATTAATGACCCCAATGAAAGGAGCAGATGGGCGAGTTTATGCAGTAGCCCAAGGAAATGTGATCGTGTCTGGTGTAAGTGCATCGGGAAGTGATGGTACAAGTGTTACAGTCAATGTGCCAAGTGGGGCACGAATTCCTAATGGTGCAACCATTGAGGTCGACATTCCTAATCCTTTTTATTTTACCAAAGAATTAACTTTTAATTTGCACATGCCTGACTTTACTACAGCAAAACGCATGAGTGATGCCATTAATGAAATGATGGGACCAGGAACTGCTAGAGCCTTGGATGCTGCGTCAGTGGTTGTCACTGCGCCCAAGAAAATGTCCCAACGTGTGGACTATGTTTCGGTATTGGAAAATATAGAGTTCAAACCTGCTGAGGCGATAGCAAAAATTATTATTAATGCGCGTACAGGAACGGTAGTTATTTCCTCTAATGTCATTGTCAAATCGGCGGCGGTCTCACATGGTAATTTAGTGGTGAGTGTGACTGAAACTCCAGTGATAAGCCAACCTAATGCTTTTGCTCGTGGGCGTACGGTTTCAACCCAGCAATCACAAGTTGCCATTGAGCAAAAAAATAATCATGCGTTTGTATTACCACCGGGTGTGACACTAAAGGATATTGTTAGAGGGATTAATGCTGTAGGAGCAACGCCTGCTGATGTAATCGCGATACTTGAAGCACTACAGCAAGCAGGTGCTTTAAATGCCACCTTAATCGTGATATAGGTGGGTATTGGAATTGTGATCCATCAAAATAAAGGATTGATATGACGGTACATGGAATTGCAACCAGTGATTTTAGTGCATTGAATGAATTAAAAGTTCAAGCACAAAATAATGAAAAAGAGGCCCTGCCTGAGGCAGCGAAACAATTTGAAGGAATATTCTTACAGTCCATGATGAAAAGTATGCGCATGGGGCAGCATTTTCTAGAAGAATCGAGTCCATTTAGGGGCAAGGATAGGGAAACCTTTCAAGATATGCTGGATGCTCAATATGCAAGCACTATTGCGAACTCTAAAGGTGTTGGTTTAGCCGATATGCTTGCGAAACAAATGGAGCAAAATCTACCTACCGTAGAACAACCAGAAAAAAGAACAACGGATATGCAGGTTAGTTCTAACTCAATATCTCCCATAGCGGTAAAAGAAGAAAAACAGGATAAAACGGCAAGTACAATTGATGAATTTGTCAAATCAATTTGGCCCCAAGCAAAACAAGCAGCATCAATTATTGGTTTGGACCCTAAAATTTTGATAGCTCAAGCAGCATTAGAAACAGGGTGGGGAAAATATGTGACCAAGGATGCTTATGGCAGCAGCAGTAACAATTTATTCAACATAAAATCTGGTAACAGCAATGAGTTTGATTCAGTAAATGTTAAAACAACTGAATATATTGCCGATACGCCAATTAAAATCAACGCATCATTTAGAAAATATCCATCAGTTGAGCAAAGTTTTAATGATTATATTTCTTTAATCAAAGACAGTGAGCGATATCAAAATGCTTTAGCCAGTGCCAGAAACCCCGAACTTTATGTTAATGAATTGCATAAAGCAGGGTATGCCACCGATCCTGATTATGGTACAAAAATTTTATCAATTTATCATGGTGAGGAATTAAATCAGGCAATACAACGTTGTGAGTTATCAGAGCAAGTTTGAAGTAACTACTGCTGAAGGTAATTTGAAGATTAGGTCAGGGAGCAAACAATTATGTCAATACTAAGTATTGCTTATTCAGGAATGAATGCTTTTCAAAATGCATTGAGTGTCACTGGAAATAATATTGCAAATGTCAAAACACGAGGTTATTCAAGACAAAGTATTCAGTTTGCTCCAACTCCATCCAGACGTTATGCGGGTTCATTTATTGGTACAGGAGTGGCTGTTAACAACGTGTACCGCAACGTGGATCAATTTGCTAACGCTCAAGTGAGAAGTACGTCAAGTGTTAAATCCCAATATGATACTTTTTACCAGCAGGCCCTGGAAATTAATAAATTGCTTTCTCAGGATGGTAGCAGTCTTTCTTCATCATTACAGTCCTTTTTTGACTCACTAGGTCAATTAAATAATGCACCAGACAATGTAGCTTCACGGAATGTTGCTATGAGTCAAAGTCAATTGTTAGCGAGCCAATTTTTATTTTTGCAACAAAATCTTGATCAATATCAAGCAAACTCAACGGCGCAGATTAAAGAAATAGCGAATACAATTAATCAATTAACATCGAATCTTGCAGCAGTAAATGAGCAAATAATGAATTCATCTAATTCTCCTGATTTATTGGATCAACGGGATGAATTACTCAAACAGTTATCTCAGTATTCCGATTTAACTGTAGTGGAACAAGATAATGGGATGGTGAATGTGGGTATTGGTAGTGGCCAAATGTTGGTAATCGGAACGACACAAAGAGCTTTGTCAGTCAGTTTTGATCAAATAACAGCTCAAGGGACTCATGTTTTATTGGGTACTGGTGCGGAACAAATAGACATTACAAATCAATTAAGCAGCGGAACATTGGGTGGTTTGTTAGATTATGAACGAAATATTTTATCTAAAGCCAGTCAAGTCATAGGACAAATGGCTATTGGTTTAGCACAGGCGTTCAACGCTCAAAATAGTTTGGGAATGGACTTAAATAATCAATTAGGACAGAATATTTTTACCGATTACAACACCTTGGCTATGCAACTGGATCGCTCAGTTGCAGCAGCGACAAATATAGGGTCTGGAGTATTATCAGTAAATATTTCTGATATCTCACAAACCAAAATCAGTGATTATCAATTAGTTGTTACGAATGCAGGCGCGAGCCAGGTTACACTCATTCGTGATTCGGATGGATCCTCAGTGACCTTAAATTGGACTAGTAACCCACCAGCCCCACCAGCGGGACAAATTGTAGTAGATGGCATGACCATCACTGTAGATAACATCACTAACTTAGCTAATAATGATTCTTTTACTCTCATGCCGACACGTGGCGCAGCAGAGAAATTTGCTTTACTAATGGATGATCCTCGTCAGTTAGCCCTCGCATCACCAGTACAAACCAGCGCATCCCTAAATAATACAGGACAAGGACAAATTGCTTTAGGACCTATTTTAAATACCGCTGGAGTTTCTAAACAATATACCATTGATTTCATCTCCCCAACTCAGTTCAATCTGATCAACGTTACTGACGGTATTACCACGGGTCCACTTCCATTTGTTCCAAACACAGACAATGTGGTTCAGATTCCAGATGCTATCAATCCCTCTTATTCGATTACTTTATCCGGTGCACCGAATGCAGGAGATCAGTTTACTGCACAGTATAATCAGGGCGGCTATGGTGATAACCGTAATGGTTTACTTTTGGCTGGAATCCAACAGCAAGATATTTTTTCTAACGGTACTGAAACAATTTTTGACGTTTATTCTGATTTGCTCTCTGACACAGGAAGCCAAACCAACGAAGCTAAAAATCGTTCCGATGCATTTCAGGTTTTATATAAACAAGCTGTTGATTATCAGGAAAGTATCAGTGGAGTAAATCTTGATGAGGAAGCAGAAAACTTATTGCAATTCAAGCAAGCGTATGAAGCTGCAGCAAAGCTAATGGAAATTGCCAATCAAATGATGGACTTACTTTTTGACATGATGAGGTGATGAATGCGTATTTCAACAAATCAAATTTATCAGAATAGTATAAATAGTTTATTACAAAAACAAGCACAGGTGGCAAAACTGCAGGAACAGCTTGATGAAAATTTTTTAAAAGTGCGTTATTCATCAGATGATCCCATCGCTTTTGCACAAATTGAACTCATGAACCAGCGCATAAGCTTTACAGAGCTTCTACAAAAAAATCGTGAAAGTGCTGATAGTGCACTCAGTATGGAAGAATCGATTTTAAATGATTGTACAACGAGTTTACAACGTTTAAGAGATATTCAGGTTCAAGCAGGCAACGCGACATTATCTGAGGAAGATCGTAAGGCATTAGCAATTGAGGCGAACATCATTTTGAATGAGTTGGTCGATTATGCAAATACAAAAGATATCAATGGCGATTATATGTTTGCCGGAGGCCAGACATCTACAATGCCCTTTTCAGTAAATGCATCAGGGCAATATGTATATAATGGTGATAGTACGCAGCGTTTCCAGCTTGTTGGTAATAGTTTACAAATGGCGATTAATGACCCAGGAGATGGTCTTTTTATGCGCATACCTGATGGGAACGGTAGTTTTTCTATTAAACAAACAGGAACCCTTAATACAGGAACAGCATCAGTAAATGCAGGTTCAGTATCTACTCCTTCAGCTTATGTGCCAGACAATTACACAATGAGCTTTGCATTGAACTCACAGGGTAATTTGGTCGTTATGGTTAGTGGTGCAGCCAGTGGGAATGTGATCCCTCCAACCGGGCTACCTGATGATGCACCTTTATATCAAGATGGAATGACGGTTAGTTTTAATGGTATGGAAATGGCAGTTTCAGGCACACCTGCACCGGGAGATGCTTTTTTGATCACGCCTTCTCAAAACGAATCTGTTTTTGCAACAATACAGGATATGATTAATAACTTGAATCAACCTTATACAACTGCTACTCAAAAAGCAGCTACAATAACAGTGAATAATCAAATATTGGCACAAATAGATAGTGCATTAAGTACCATCTTGGATGCTCGAGCTAACTTGGGTTCCAGACTGAATCAGTTACAACATGCGGATGAAGCAAATTCCGATTTGATTGAGCAAAGTAAAATTACCTTAAAGCGATTACAAGAAGTCGATCCTTTAGTTGCCGCTTCTGAATTTAAACAGGAATTATACAATTTGGAAGTTGCACAACAAAGCTTTGTATTGATACAGGGGTTATCTGTTTTCAATTTCATTTAGTTTTTTAAATGAAAATTGTTCTGTAAGAGTGGTAATCAATATTTAAACCTATTGTAGCCTGGGTGGAGGCGTAAGCCGTAACCCGGGATTAAGAGGTTCGTTGATGTTGAGAACCCCCGGGTTCCGCTGCGCTGCACCCAGGCTACGTAAATAATTTAGATCGAATAGCCGGGATTCTTGCACTAGGCTTGGTGTTTCCTGAATTTTATAAGCAAGATCGAAACTAAGTTACTGAGTTATGATCGTAATTTTAGTTATTGAGAGGGCAGTTTGCCGCCCAAAATTGAGCTATATCGATTCGTCTTGTTATCCAAATATCTTGATACTGAGTTAAATGATCTAAAAATTGTTTTAAGATAAGACAGCGGTCGGGTTTTCCACTCAGGCGTGGATGCAAGCCTATAGTCATTATGGCAAGACGTTTTTCTTGATAAAGATAACGAAACGTATTCATTAATCGGTCATAAAATTCTTTGGCACATGAAAAACCAGGTGTTGTAGTGAACCGAAAATCATTGCAATCAAGCGAGTAGGGGATAACAAGATGCTCGTCAATATATTACCCTGGCGTCTAAAAGTTATTGATTTTATGTGATATTCTACGCGCTTTTGACTAAATCAATTTGTTGAGATGAGTA
>NZ_LNYZ01000005.1 GCF_001468065.1 Legionella steigerwaltii | reverse complement strand
CATCTCAACAAATTGATTTAGTCAAAAGCGCGTAGAATATCACATAAAATCAATAACTTTTAGACGCCAGGGTAATAATAAAACAAATACGAATATAACAGGATTTTCTAAAGTCTTATCTTTTTTAAATAAAAATTATAAAGAAATCGAACCTTTTTTAACAGATACACAGAAGGAGCGATGTCTCGAAATTCAAGTAGAACTAGATAAATCAATATATGAAAATTCAAAGGGATCTAATGTACAACGATTTAAAAGCCTTTTGTCTCATATCAGAAAAGAAAAAGAAGAAGTACCAGTAGAATTACCATCTTTTGAAAAAAAGTGAACTGGATAAAGCCTATCCAAAAAACACTTTATTATGACGAACAGTTTTACCCTATGGTATAAGCGTTTAAAGAAGGTAACTGAATCAGGGTAATAGGTCACGGGTGTGGGTAGAAAAATTCAAAAATTTTTGACTGGAAAATAAGAAGTTAATATCCGAGAAATCGCATCAAAAACACTTATAGAAAACCCGTGTTACGCTGCGTTTCAACCCAGGCTGCATTAACTATTCAATGACTTCCTTTTTCTCTTCAGGGTTACGTGAGAGCCCTAATTTCTCTTTCAAACGAGCTACAACATCAGGATCATATTGTCGGGTCGCTTTATTTTTCACCGTTACCGCGGTAGCCCTAACGGGTGGCGTTGGTGCATTTAAGGTATTGTAATTTGAGGAACGTACAGGATAAGTAGGGAAGTGGTCTTCAGGAGGTAGGGATGGTTGGCTTGTTTTCGGGAAACTTGTATTTTGCTGACTTGAAGCGGGTTGGTTTGTAGTTTTTTCTGTCAGGATTTTGCGCGCATTTCTGACGCTTTTCTCAACACGTTTTTTAATCTTAGCAGTAGCGTGTTCTGCTTCTTCTGCACTTACTTCACCCACTTCATTACCATGCAAATCAATACGCATTTCTCGTTGCTTGAGGCATGCCAAATAATCAAGACGGCGTGTGAATAAAACCACAGCTTCTCTTAATTTACTTTTGGAAATACCTATTTCTGCAGCGCGCTCTGCATGAAGCAAAATATCATCCATAATCCCAATTTTTAATGGACGGATTCGTAATGAATTATCAAATGCCTCTGGGAAGTGTGCAGCGAGCCACAATAATGCATCGGTTCGTGCTTTTTTAGACTTATTTTTTTGAGCTTTATTTATAACAGCGGTGCGTGGGTGCAGCTCCTGTTTTCTCATTAGAGTACCTTTGTTAGATATTAAAATGTCATATCCAGAAAATAAAATCATTTGCATTTAAGAATGAGCGCACAATGTACAATGTTTAATGATTGTTTGCAAGTACCCTTAATCATGTTCAGTTACTGTGCATAAAAATAGAAACCAAGCTAGAAAAATAAATGATGATGACCCTATAATAAAACAGGTCTTTTTTTGCATTTGGCCATCGTTTTTTGGCCTACGCATTTATATGATACCATTAACGGGCTGATTTACCGTATCGATTGAGACTTATGGGAGCAGTATATGATAGGCTTCATACAAAAAACGTTTATATTCCTTCTTGCTTTATTCTTTCCATGGATCGTTTTCCTTATGAATGATAATCCTGGAGGCGCCTTTGTTGCCTTAGCCTTACAAGCAACAGTGATTGGATGGCCTTTTGCAACCATTTGGGCTTTGCGAACACACTATCCCCCACCCAAAAAAGAAAAATCATAACTCATTTCGTGAGGAGAACTATGTTAACGCGTGTTATTGTTAATGGGGCCAATGGTAAAATGGGCTCTTTAGCTTGTGAGACTCTAGATAATCACAAGGAATTTGAATTAGTTGCGCAACTCGGCAAAAAAGATGATTTAGCACAAGCGATTCAAGATACTAAAGCACAAATTGTTGTTGATCTCACTCGTGCAGATTGTGTTTACCGCAATACCCTTACTATTATAAATCATGGCGCACACCCGATTATTGGAACATCAGGACTCCTTCCTGATCAAATTAAAGAATTAACTTCATTATGTGAAAGCCGCCGCCTGGGTGGAATCATTGTACCTAATTTTTCGATAAGTGCCGTCTTGATGATGCTCTTTGCAGCTAAGGCTGCCGAATACTTGCCTGAGGTAGAAATTATTGAGGTACATCATCAACAAAAACTTGATGCGCCATCAGGAACTGCGTTAAAAACTGCTGAAATGATTGCTGCAGCAAGAAAAAATCCTAAAAATAAACTAAATCTCAAAGAATTAATCCCTGGCGCTCGTGGTGGAACACATTGTGACGTCAGTATCCATTCTTTACGTCTTCCAGGAGTTATTGCCCGCCAACAAGTCATTTTTGGTAGTGAAGGTGAAACATTAACCATTACCGATAACTGTATTGACCGACGTAGTTTTATGCCGGGGATTATCTTGTCCTGCCAAAAGGTGTCAGGATTATCTACATTAATTTATGGACTTGAGCATTTACTTTAACTTCTAGAATCTAAAGCCCGGATAACAAAATGAAACCGGGCTCTTTGAATTTAATTATGAACAGGTATCTCACTATGATGTGATTCTTTGGACTTATTAAACAAGCCGGCCCATTCTTCTACTGTCTCGTCTACCAATCCAGTATAATTGACGTGGTCTTTATTCGATTCTAAAAATGCGCGGAAACGCCCGTAAACAGACTTGGTTGCATCAGAGCGGCTTGAACCTGTTGGAGGTCTATCTAATACAATTTGCAATATTTTTTCGATCCGCACAAGATTATCTTTTCCAGAACTAGGGCTTAACATGAGGTCGGAAATCTGCTCTATTCCTTCAGGAGTTGTTGGCGACGTGTCAGGAAAAAACAGTGCAGACCATGAACTTGATTCTACTGGAGCAAATAAACTTTTCTCGTTGATTAAAGGATGGAGGGCATCGTAAAGTCGATTGCAATTTGCATTACCTAATTGCCGAGCAACCAAACGACATTGCAATGTGTCTTTTGGTAATAAATATTCTTTTACTTTTTTATGGCCACCAATAAAAATATTCTTTACCTCATTATTCGTTGCGACCCGATCCTCTTCTTTAAGGGCTCTATCATTATCTAGACGCTTTTTAATTTCAGTGGCAATATCCTCTGGTAAATACCAATCAGGAGTTTTGCAGGCCTCAGATCCTGGCGCATTCTGTCCGGCATGTTCCTGTTGATGGCGACTCATATAAAGATCGGCTACTAGCGAAACAAAACGAATGCGATCTTTAGCTTGAGGTTCATCGAATATGGGCCAGCATCCATAAAGTTCTTTATAAAGAATCATCGCATCAGTATGGATAAGCTCTATGGCTTTTCTATCCTTACCGCTCACACAAGAACCATAAGGATGTCCGTCAATGGCCAAAATAATTAACTGTTCCAAAGAGCTCAAAAACAATTCTCTGCCAGCATAATCAAAAACCGTTGCAGAACCTGCTTTCGACTCCAGAACACTTTTGTATTGATCCAGAAGTGTCTGTAATCCTGGTGTCGAGGAAGCGTATTTCTTTGCGACAGCCAATAAACTTAAACTGTCTTTATCATTTGACTGGGTATAATACAGCCGTTTTGCTAAATTATAAGGATGATTATTCTGCTGGATGGATTGAATCTTTGCCCGCCGCTCTACCGCAGCACGCGCTAATTTGTACAACTCCAAATCTGGAGGTAATGTTGGTAAATAATCTGTAATCCAAGTCGGTACATAGTCTACAGCATGAATTGGACTAATCAGCGTTTGTAATAGTGCAAGTTGTCCAGATTGCGCGTGCTCCATCACTTTAGCCAAATTCGAATCGCTATGCCGTTGTTGCACTGCTGCTGGCCACTCCAACCCATCCCGGGTTGCAATGTGGCTGGAACGATATCGCTTTTTTGAGAGCTCACGGATTACTTTTCCATTGTGACTTATTCCCAATAAACTATGAGCTGCATAATTTGCAGGCAAAGGTAAAGTACGATGACGGCTGGATAAAAAAGTAACCGCATCTTCTACTTTATCAACACCTTTTAGTACATGCTCCAAAAAAAACTGTTGGTGATGCGGCAATACCCAATACCATTGTGGCAAGCTTGAGATGTGTGCCAGCGTATCAGCACTCTCTTTCTTAAAACTCTCAGAGATAATCAGCTTTTTAAATTGTTTTAGATTTTCGTCCAGGTTAACCGGATCAGCTGCCAAAACGCGGATCATTTCTTGCAAATGAGGTTTCAGCTGCTTAAACCATTCAGGAAGCACAGAATTAGCTGCAATTTGTTGCAGTTCCATACTTAAGCTCAGCGGACTCAGCGCTTTCTTATTTATTGATGACCAAGTAAGTAAAAAATTATTAAAATCCTGAACCACTTCAGTAGGACTGCTAATCTTTCGATCCAGATTGCAAAAATAGGCTTGTTGATATTCATTAAGGTTGGACAGCCAGAGTGGAGTTTTCGGATATTTCTTGGCTTTTATTTGTTTTAATTCATTAACTAATTGCTCGTAGTAAGGAGGAAGTGATTCGTCGAATTGGATAACATAGTCTATATCCTCTCCCAGCTTCATAGGCATTAATGTTGCTAGATCATGACGACCATGCCCCATTAATTCATATTGTTCCGCCTCATTTAACAGCTCAATCGCTTCTTTGTTAGAAGTACCCCAAACTAAAGCAATTACCTCAATTAATTTGGCAGTATATTTTTCTAATTCTTTATGTAACTCATCTGTTGAACCTTTTGCATCTAAAGCAGAATCTTTACACTCATCGACATAATCATGGAGTGTTTCCTTAGTTAAAAAACTGCTCTTTAAAGGTAATGGATAAGCATCAAGAAGGAATTTGAACGCTTTGTTAAGGCTATTAACCCGACGTCCAAAACTGCGACGATAATCAGGTTTCTGATGGTAAGTTTCTAGTACATAGCCAGGAAAGCGAACTTCTAATGCTTGAAGTAATTCTGGTGATAATTCGGTACCATAAGGTACACGTAAAGTAATTCCTTTTCCCATAGATTAATTTCCTTAACTACTTACCTCAGTTCAAAATAACTCCAATGAGCGATTCAAAAAGAGGTTATTTTAGTCCTAATCTCTTCGTTATTATTGTATAAATAATTCCATGAAACAATTACAATAATCACTTAATTTGATAAAAAATAATAAAAAGGAGTTTACTAATGAGCTACATTGTACAACATTATATTGGTGGCCAATTAATCAGTGAAACGAATACTACAGCTCACTCTATCTATAATCCGGCTTTAGGAGAAGTGATTGGTCAGGTTCATTTTGCGTCGAAATCGCTTTGCGATAAAGCAATTGCTGCTGCTAAAGAAGCAGGGATATTATGGGCACAAACTCCTGCCATAAAAAGAGCACGAATACTTTTTAAGTTCCGAGAACTATTAGAAAAAAACCAACTGGATCTGGCACGCATCATTACTCGTGAACATGGAAAGACTTTGGATGATGCCAAAGGTTCTGTGGCACGTGCTATAGAAGTAGTGGAATTACATTGCGGTCTGGTCAATCAACTTCAAGGCGATTTTTCTGCCGATGTAACCAATGGGATTGATTGTCATACATTAAGACAACCCATAGGAGTGTGCGCGGGAGTCTCTCCTTTTAATTTCCCAGTCATGGTTCCCGTGTGGATGATGATTCCAGCAATTGCTTGTGGCAATACGTTCATCTTAAAACCTTCCGAACAAGACCCTTCTGCTCCTGTCCGCTTATTGGAGTTATTAAGTGATGCAGGATTACCAGCTGGCGTTGCCAATTGTGTCCATGGTGATAAATCAACCGTAGACTATTTACTGGCACATCCGGACATAGCTGCCTTTACTGCAGTTGCTTCTACACCGGTCGCCCAACATATTTATTCTACGGCAACATCTCATGGAAAACGTGCCCATACTTTTGGTGGTGCTAAAAACCATTGCATTGTGATGCCTGATGCTGATCTGGATCAAGCCGCTTCTGCGATTGTAGGGGCAGCTTATGGTTCTGCTGGTGAACGATGCATGGCTATATCTGTTGCTGTGACTGTGGGTGAACACACAGCGGATGCTTTAATTGAAAAAATGATGCCGCAAATCAAAGCGACTCGCATCAACGCTGGGGATCTGCCTAACACAGATATGGGACCGTTAGTTAGTGGACCCCATAGAGAAAAAGTCCTGGCCGCGGTAGATAAAGGGATAAGCGAAGGCGCCAAATTAATCATTGATGGCAGAGCATTTAAACATCCTGAACATCCACAAGGTTTCTTCATGGGTCCATGTCTGTTTGATCATGTGCATGAAAACATGTCCATCTATCAAAATGAAATTTTTGGCCCCGTTCTGGTCATTGTTCGTACCAATAATTTCGAAGAAGCGCTCGCTTTGGTCAATAGAAATCAATACGGTAACGGCACTGCAATCTTCACACGGGATGGATTTAGTGCTCGCGAATACAGCCAACGCGTACAAGTTGGGATGGTTGGGATTAACATCCCTATCCCTGTTCCTATTGCCAATCATCCCTTTGGAGGCTGGAAACATTCTTCTTTTGGTGACACCAATATGCATGGACAAGAAAGCATCAATTTCTATACTCGACGCAAAACGGTCACCAGTAAATGGCCAGTCACTGAAATTAAAGAAAGTGCTTTTATTATGCCAACGCATGATTAATACAATAGAATAATCAATGTAGCCTGGGTGGAGGCGTAGCCGTAACCCGGGAAATTTATTATTAAAAAAATAACCCGGGTTACGGCTACGCCTCCACCCAGGCTACATTACTACATTTTTGTACATTACATGGAGAACTCAATGGCAAAAATAGGATTTGTGGGACTTGGACATATGGGCTTACCCATGGCCATTAATCTCGTTAAAGCAGGACATGAAGTAACCGGTTATGACTTACAACAAACCGCCTTGCAGCATTTTTCCCAAGCAGGTGGGCTGATCGCGCAAAACACACATGAAGTCGCCAAAGAAAAAGATGTATTGATTACGATGCTGCAAAACGGCCAACAAGTATTGAACGTTTGTCATGGCAATAATGGCTTATTCCAAGCAGCAAAAAAAGGCGCTTTATTTATTGATTGCTCGACTATTGATGTCAACAGTTCGCGCGAGGTGCATCATCTAGCCAAACAATACCATCTCCAAGTTGTCGATGCCCCGGTATCTGGTGGCGTCGCTGGAGCAGGAGCAGCCACATTAACCTTCATGGTGGGTGGTGAAGAAAAAGCGTTCCATGCTGCCCAACCTATTTTGGCAACTATGGGACAAAAAATCATTCACACTGGCGGTGCAGGAAGCGGACAAGCAGCGAAAATATGTAATAACATGATCCTAGGAATCTCCATGATTGCAATTTCAGAGGCATTTACCCTCGCAGAACAACTGCAATTATCACCCCAAAAACTTTTTGAAGTTGTCAGTAATGCATCAGGACAATGCTGGGCAATGACCAAATATGCACCAGTTCCCGGGGTTTTAGAAAACGTTCCAGCCAATAATGATTACAAACCTGGATTTGCAGCAGCAATGATGCTCAAGGACTTACTGCTTAGTCAGGACTCAGCTCAGTCAGTCAATGTAAACACTCCTTTAGGCGCAAAAGCAACCATGATTTATCAGCATTTCATCGATAAAGGTCTAGGTAATTCTGATTTTTCTGCAATTATTAAACTGATTTCCCAAGGCGAAGAGGTATAACATGCATGCTCGTTTGCGTAATCCAATATTAACTCCAACAGAAGATTCAATCAGTGAGTTTTGGTCTGAAGTGGCCCAACAAACTGTAGATTGGCTTCAACCTTGGGATACCGTACTCGCTGGTGGATTAAAACATGGTGATGTCACCTGGTTCAAAGGTGGAAAATTGAATGTCAGCATGAATTGCTTGGATCGGCATTTACCTTACAAAGCGAATCAGCCAGCAATTATTTGGGAAGGCGATGAGCCAACCCAAAGTAGAACCCTAAGCTTTGCTGAGTTACATGCTGAGGTGTGCCGCATGAGTAATGTGCTCAAACACTTAAAGGTAAAAAAGGGAGATAAAGTAGCGATTTATTTACCCATGATCCCTGAAGCAGCAATTGCCATGCTTGCTTGCACACGTATTGGCGCCGTGCATACGGTCATATTTGCCGGTTTTTCTGCCCATGCATTAAGGCAACGCATACTTGCTTCTGAATGTTCTTGTCTGATCACTGCAAATCATTTTAATCGGGGTGGTAAATTAATTACTCTTAAGGAACAGGTTGATGAAGCATGCCATGATCTGCCCTTACAAAGGCTTCTGGTCAAAACAAGTGATACTCCTACTCCTTTTGATAAAAATAAAGATCATTGGTGGCATGAGCTCAAAGAAAAAGTAAGCACGCACTGTGATCCCGAACCCATGGATGCGGAAGATCCTCTATTCATATTGTATACCTCTGGAAGTACTGGCCAACCAAAAGGAGTGGTTCATACAACAGGAGGTTATTTAGTACAAACCGCTTACACCCATCAACTCATCTTTAATTGTCAAAAAGATGAAGTTTTTTGGTGTACCGCTGATATAGGCTGGGTTACAGGACATAGTTATGTAGTATACGGTCCGCTTTGTAACGGAATTACAACCCTAATTTACGAAGGAATTCCTACTTGGCCTGATTTTTCTAGGAATTGGCACATCGTAGATAAGCATCAAGTCAATGTATTTTATACTGCGCCCACAGCCATACGTGCCTTAATGCGTGCCGGCGATGAATGGTTAGACTCCAGCTCTCGGCGTTCCTTACGATTACTTGGCTCTGTTGGCGAGCCTATTAATCCCGAAGCATGGCAGTGGTATTATCAAAAAGTAGGTCAAAACAGATGCCCTATCGTAGATACTTGGTGGCAAACTGAAACTGGGGCTGTGATGATTAGCCCTAGAGCGGATGAATCCATCCACAAACCAGGCTCAGCACGCCAACCTATTCCAGGCATCGTTCCTGTGTTACTCAATGAACATGGTCATGAAATCATGGGCGCCGGGGAGGGATTTTTAGCGATAAAATACCCCTGGCCTTCTATGGCAAGAACGATTGCCGGCGATCACCCACGTTATTGTATGACCTATTTACACCACGGTTATTACATTACGGGAGATGGTGCGAGACGAGATGAGGATGGTGATTATTGGATTACGGGACGAGTAGATGATGTGATTAATGTTTCAGGACATCGCTTAGGGACTGCAGAAATCGAAAGTGCCTTAGTGAGTCATCCTGCTGTTGCTGAAGCAGCGGTAGTAGGTATTCCCCATGATCTTAAAGGCCAAGGCATTTATGCCTATGTCATTTTAAAACAGGATTACGTGGCTGATGACAAATTAGAGACGGAATTAATCCAGCAGGTCAATAAAGAAATAAGCCCTATAGCCAAGCCTGATGTCATTCATGTTGTTAGTGATTTACCCAAAACCCGCTCAGGCAAAATCATGCGTCGTATCTTACGTAAGATTGCAGGCAAGGAAATAGAGAGTCTTGATGAATTGGGGGATATATCCACTTTGGCAAATCCAAAAATCGTGGAGAAATTGTGGAAGGAGTCAAATCAATCTTAATACATTCATTTCTTTATTAAATGTAGCCTGGGTGAAGGCGCAGCCGTAACCCGGGGCTTCGGAAATACAAATTAATTTCTTACCCCGGGTTCCGCTACGCTGCACCCAGGCTACAAAAATGTCACGCCTAAAATTTGTAAATTTTTGACCAGATTGTTAAGTAAATGCAAAAAATGTGTTGCTTTACATGCAAAAAAACATTAAAATTAGGCACGTTTTAGCCAAAGGTCAGATCCCCTAAAATGCAAGATGCCCCGGATTGTTTTGATTTCTCTCAGCTGTCCTTGGAGGAAATAGCTCATTTACTCCAACGTTTTAGCTTGCGCCTAACTCCCGATGAAGCCCTCACCATTCAGAATACCTTATTAAAAAGACCACCAACCTATGCTGAATGTGTCTTATGGTCAATTCAGGGCTCGGAACATTGTTCCTACAAAAGCAGTCGCAAACACCTTAACCAATTTAATACTAAAGCACCGCACGTTATTCTCGGTCCCAAAGAGGATGCAGGAATTGTGGCAGTCGCTACGGACAAACAAAATAGACGTTATGGTATTGTAGTAAGCCATGAATCACACAATCATCCCTCACAACTAGTACCTTTCGAAGGCGCAGCAACAGGAGTGGGTGGAAATGTACGTGACGTATGCTGTATGGGAGCAGAAGTCATTGCCGTTGCTGACAGTTTGCGCTTTGGAGATATTAATCGTCCAAAAACAAAGTGGATACATCAGGGAGTAGTGCAGGGAATTGCTGGCTATGCAAATCCACTTGGCATCCCTAATCTCGGTGGCGACACCTATTATGACGAAGCTTATAATGAAAATTGTTTGGTCACTGTAGTCACCTTAGGTGTAGTCCGAGAAGATCAAATTATCCATTCCTATGCACCCCCTAACGCAGAAGATTATCAGTTTATATTAGTCGGTAAACCCACAGACAACAGTGGTTTTGGTGGTGCAGCCTTTGCTTCGGCAACCCTTGTTGAAGAACAACAAGAGCAAAATAAAGGAGCAGTACAAGAGCCTAATGCGTTTTTGCAACGACATATTCTTAAAGCCAATTATGCTATGTTTGAATTCCTGCGTGAAGAAAATCTAATTGATCGCGTCGGCTTCAAAGATTTAGGTGCTGGCGGAATTGCTTGTGCCAGCGTTGAGTTGGCAGAGGCCAGCGGATATGGAGCAGAAATCAACCTTGATCTTGTGCCTACCAGTATGGACAATTTATTACCCGCTGTTGTCTTATGTTCTGAAACTCAAGAACGTTTTATGTGGGTTGTTCCTAAAGAATTGGTTGATACCTTCTTAAAACATTACAACGAACGTTTTGCGCTCCCAGAAATCTGTGATGGAGCACAAGCAACTGTTGTGGGCAAAATAAGAAATGATGGTTTATATGTCGTTAACGCTCAAGGGAAAAAAATTGTCTCTGCACGATCAGAAGACATTACTAAGGGAATTCTTTATGATCGCCCCTACAGTATAAAACAACAGACACATAGTGAGCCAAAGCACATCACTGTGAGTGATTTCAATGAACAATTATTGAGTTTACTTGCTCACGAAAACATAGCCTCGCGTGCTCCGATTTATGAAAGTTATGACAAGCAGGTTCAAGGTCGTTCTGTTGTGGAGCCAGGCTGGGCTGATGCTGGAGTGATTGCCCCGTTTAATGAGGATAAATACCCAGAAGAAATTCAGCGTACTGGCGTTGCTTTATCCGTCGATCATAACCCGCGTTATAATAAAATTGACGCCTATTGGGGCGCGGTGAATGCAGTCATCGAATCAGTGCGTAATATCGTAGCAGTAGGTGCCTGGCCTCTTGCTTTGACCGACTGTTTGTGTTTTGGTAATCCTGAAAATCCAGAACAAATGGGCGAATTTGTTGACTCAGTGCGCGGCATAGTCGATGCATGTCATGCGGTAAAAATGTTTGCCGATCGCAGTGTGAGCCTCCCTATTATTTCGGGTAATGTGTCGCTTTATAACGAATCAGCTCAAGGCGCCATTCCACCAAGCCCTATAATCAGTTGCATTGGCGCAATGAATGATTCATCTCAAACAATCACTTATGATTTCAAGCAACCTAATTCAGTGCTCTTGATGGTGGGTGCACGTAAAGATGAATGTGGTGGTAGTGTGTATTACCAGTTACACAACCAGTTGGGCAGTCAACTCCCTAAACCCGATCTTGCTGCATTTGCAGATGAAATCAGCGCCGTACATGCAGCAATGCAAGCAGGCCTGGTATTGTCAGCGCATGATATTTCCGAAGGAGGTATCGCAGTTGCCCTGGCAGAAATGAGTTTTAAAAATGAAATTGGAGTGAATGTTTTTATTTCCGGTGATTTACCCAATGATAAAAAACTGTTTTCAGAAAGCGGTGGATTTATCCTCGAAGTGTCCCCGAAAAACATAAGCATGCTGGAACAAATATTCCACAAATATTCTGTATCGTTTCAATCTATAGGTGAAACAACAGTAACCCCAACCTTGATAATGAATTCGGTTATCAATCTGTCAATCAGTGCAGCCAAAACTGCCTGGAAAAATGGTTTAGTTGAGAGGCTCATATAATGTCAATTATTGATTATAAAGCTGCAGGTGTAGACATAGAAGCAGGCAATGAAGCAGTTCGTAGTATTAAAAAATCGGTGGAAAGCACCTTTTCGCCGCAAGTACTTACTGGAATTGGCAGCTTTGGTGCCATGTACGATCTCAAAAACCTGCTGCAGGATTATGAGCATCCAGTTCTTGTGCAAAGCATTGATGGTGTGGGGACTAAAATGATGGTCGCCAAAATGATGCAAAAATTCGATACCATCGGGATTGATTTAGTCAGTGCCACGACCAATGACATTATTGTTTTAGGGGCAAAACCACTTACTCTGCTTGATTACATCGCAAACGATAAATTAAAACCAGAAATTGTTGAGCAGATCATTAAGGGTATGGTCAAAGCCTGTAAAGAAAACCACATTTCTTTAGTCGGTGGTGAAACTGCAGAAATGCCGGGAACTTATTTACCGGGCGAACTGGATTTGGTCGGAGTGATTACCGGGGTAGTTGAAAAAAATAAAGCAATTGAAGGCAAAGCAATCTGTGAAGGCGATCTGGTTGTTACCTTCCCTTCAAGTGGCTTGCATACCAATGGTTATTCATTAGCAAGAAAACTGCTCTTTGATGTTGCAGGCTATAAAGTAGAATCACAATTTCAAGATTTTTCCCATAGCATTGGCGAAGAACTTTTAACACCGCATATTAATTACACCAGACCGATTTTGAGTATTTTGGAAAAAAATATCCCCATTAAAGGAATGGCACATATCACAGGTGGCGGTTTACTGGAAAACATTCCCCGTATTTTACCGAAACATTGCGGTGTAGAAATTCATAAAAAACAAATTCCCGAGCTACCTATATTTAATTTATTACGTAAATTAGGTCATCTGGATGATGAGCATATGTATCGTACGTTTAATATGGGTGCAGGTTTGGTTCTTTTTATCGCACCAGAAACTTTATCTGCCGTACGCGAGGTACTCTGTGATTTTCCATCGTTCCCTCTTTATGAAATTGGCCATGTCGTAAGAGGAGATCAAAAGGTGCAACTGTTATGATACGCATTGGTTTAATTCAATTTCCAGGTTCCAATTGTGAACGAGAAACAGCGCTTGCTGTAAAACGCGTTGGCATGGAGCCCGTCGAGTTTCTGTGGAATGAGCCTTTAGAGAAACTACGTCAATTAGATGGTTATATCCTTATTGGGGGTTTTTCTTATGAAGATCGTTCCCGCGCAGGAATTATTGCAGCACTTGATCCAGTAATTCAAGAAATCAAGGCACAGAGTGAACAAGGCAAACCGGTATTAGGGATCTGCAATGGCGCACAAATACTGGTCGAGTCAGGTTTAGTACCCGGCTTTAATCCTGATGACATTAGTATGGCACTTACCGAGAATAAGCGCATTGCCAATGGAAAAATAGTAGGAACCGGTTTTTATAATGCCTGGGCACACATGCGATTATCAGAAAATCACCAACATAATGCCTTTACACGTCATCTTAAAACGACTGATATAATTCATCTTCCCATTGCCCATGCGCAAGGACGTTTTTTAATGCCCGATTCTTTGCTAAAGAAGATAGAACAGCATGGTTTAAATTTATTCCAGTATTGTGATGCAGAAGGCAATATTATTGATAATTTCCCGATTAATCCGAATGGCTCTGCAGGTAATATAGCTGCAGTGACCAACCAAGCAGGAAATGTCATGGCCATGATGCCACACCCTGAGCGCACGATAAATGGGGACCCTATTTTTGCGTCCATGCGTGATTATATAGAAGAACACAATGACTTTACCGCATTACCCCGGGTTACGGCTACGCCTGCACCCAGGCTACAAAATATGGCACATCAAAACCTCAGTAATTGTAGCCTGGGTGCAGGCGTAGCCATAACCCGGGATAGTATGGATCACAAACCCAAAAACTTTAGCAAAATTCCTAGTAGCCAAATTTGTCTTGTTAAGCTCATTATCACGGATAACCAAGCATTGACGGTACAAAAAACCTTAAGACGCTTAGGTTTTGCAGTCACTGTAACTCGTTTAGAGCACTGGGAAATTGATTGTGATTCTGCAGAGGATTTTGCACAACTCAAAAAAACAGGACTTTTGTATTCAGATCGCAAAGAACGTGAAGTTTCCTTAAATGAACTTCATTCTAAAAATTCTTTAGCGTTTCTCGTGCGTGCTAAAGAAGATTTAAAGGGACAGCAAACGCTGCAAACCCTTAATACCCACTATGAAGTACCAAAAATAAATAAAATAAATCACGGTGTTTTATGGCAGTTTACTAGCGAGGAAACTAATGTTTCTACGTTAATAGACCCTATTTTATTAACTCACATTATTGGGAACCCCTATGCTCATGAATGCTACCGCTACGACAACTCGTTATGACAATGAAATTCGAAAAGCTTTAGCTTATTGCTTGGATCAAACGAATTTGCCTGTAGGCAAAAAATATCAAGGGAAAGTAAGAGATTCATATGATCTGGGTGATTCCATCATGCTCGTTACTACCGATAGGCTTACCGCCTTTGACAGACACCTTGCCCTAATTCCTTATAAAGGTGCAGTACTTAATTTAACCAGTGCATGGTGGTTTGAACAAACCAAAAACCTTGTTCCTAACCACATCATTGCTGTACCCGATCCCAATGTAGTTATTGCCAAAAAGTGCACCGTTTTTCCAATTGAATTTGTAGTAAGAGGCTATATTAGTGGTACAACAAGCACTTCGCTTTGGACTCAATATCAAAGTGGGGTGCGTGAATATTGTGGGATTACTTTTCCTGAAGGATTAAGAAAAAATCAACAATTAGAACAACCTGTTTTGACACCAACGACTAAAGAAAAAATTCATGACCGCCCTATTGCACCGGCAGAAATTATTTCTGAGGGATGGATGGCTGAAGGGGATTGGCTAGAAGCCAGTGCTTTAGCGCTGAAACTTTTTCAACGCGGTTCTGAAATCGCTAAAAATCATGGCTTGATTTTAGTGGATACCAAATATGAGTTTGGCCGTGATGCCGATGGAAAGATTATTGTAGTTGACGAAATCCATACCCCTGACTCCAGTCGTTACTGGCTTGCCGACAGTTATCAAGCACGTATTGAAGCTGGATTAGAACCAGAAAATATTGATAAGGAATTCTTACGACTCTGGTTTGCAAAAAATTCAGATCCTTATCATGATGAGCAACTTCCGCAAGCACCACAAGAATTAATTGAAGAGCTCTCATCACGCTACATTCAGTTGTATGAACGAATCACGGGTAAAAAGTTCAGTTTTGCAGAGCATAAAGAACCTGCTGAGCAACGGATCATGCGTCATATTGCAAATTACTTGGGGTAACATAACCAATGTGTGGGATAGTAGGTATTTATAGTCATGAACCAGTAGCCTCTGAACTGTATGAGAGTCTCATCCATTTACAACACCGAGGACAGGATGCTGCTGGCATCCTGACTTGTGATCAGCGGTTCTACACAAAACATGGCTTAGGTTTGGTACGCGAAATTTTTACTCCTGATAATGTCTCACCACTCATGGGAAATATAGGCATTGGTCATGTTCGTTATCCTACCGCAGGTGGCTATACAGAAACGGATGTCCAACCCTTATGGATTGGTAGCCCACGTGGTATTGCGCTTGCACATAATGGCAATCTGTCGAATTACCAGGAACTGGCCGATGAGATTCGTATAAAACAACATCGACATCTTAATTCCTCCCTTGATTCTGAAGCACTATTACTGATGCTTGCGGATAATCTGGCCAGCAATGCCTCCAGTCATGAGGAAAACAATGACAGCTTTTTCGAATTGCTGACCCAAGCAGTCTCACATATTTTTGAGCGCATAGAAGGAGCCTATTCTATTGTTTCTGTGATTATTGGCAAAGGACTTGTTGCCTTTCGTGACCCCCATGGTATTCGCCCCTTAGTTTGGGGAACACGTGAAAATCCTGATGGAACTGTAGATACAATTTTTGCATCAGAAACGACCCCTTTTTATGCTTTAGGCTTTGAACCCAAAGGAGATATTTTACCCGGTGAAGTCGCTTTTATCGATTTAAACGGTACGATGCATCGTCGCGTTCTGAAGATGGAAGAATTCAGACCTTGCGTTTTTGAATACGTTTATTTTGCCCGTCCAGATGCAACGCTCAATAACGTCAGCGTATACCGTTCGCGTTTACGCATGGGCCAAAATTTGGCAGTCCAATGGAAGAAAAAACACCCTGATCTCATTCCGGATATTGTAATCCCTGCTCCGTTCACAGCGAATACCGCCGCTTTGTCTTTTGCCAGCGAATTAGGAGTCCGTTATTCTGAGGGACTGTATAAAAATCCTTTTATAGGCCGTACGTTCATTATGCCTAATCAAAAGGCAAGAAGTCGGAATATTCGTTACAAACTAACCCCACAACAAACTGAAATTAAAAATAAAATCGTCATGATTATCGATGACAGTATTGTTCGGGGCACAACCTCTCGCGAAATTGTCAAAATGGTAAGAGAATCTGGTGCAAAGCAAATTTATTTTGCCTCCACATCTCCAGCACTTAAAAATCCCTGTTTTAGTGGAATTGATATTCCATCCCGCAATGAGTTGATTGCTGCGAATCTAAGCGAAGATGAAATTGCCAATTATCTTGGTGTAGATGCATTATTATATCAAACACATGAAGACCTGATTGAAGCAGTAACGCGTCGTGGAGAGCATCAAATCAAGAAACCCTGCATGGCATGTATGGATGGTGATTACTTTTGTAAAAAATTAACTGCAGAAAAAATGAAGCAACTTGAACTGCAGCGCGAAACAAGTAGAAGTACCCCCCCAAAGAAAGAGGACATCATTGAATGAAAATTCTTGTTATCGGTTCTGGTGCGCGTGAACATGCACTCATCAAAGCACTACACCGTTCACCACAGCAAACCACGCTATTTTGTTATGGTACAGCAATTAATCCAGGCATCCATCAACTAACCGATGAATATTGCGCCGGGGATATCACGGATTGTGCTGCCGTAGTATCTATGGCAAAACTCTGGGGAATTGAATTAGCGATTATTGGCCCTGAAGCTCCTCTTGAAAAAGGCATGGCTGACGCGTTATGGCAAGCAGGAATCCCCACCATAGGACCGAAAAAAGAATTAGCACAAATTGAAACGTCTAAAGAGTTTGCTCGTGATTTAATGAAAAAACATCATATCGCAGGACTCCCACGTTACCAAAAATTTGCGACGCTTCATCACGTTGAAACATTTCTCACCGAACTTGGTGAAGGCAACTACGTCATTAAAGCAAATGGCTTAATGGGTGGAAAAGGAGTTAAAGTCGCTGGGGAACACCTGAACTCAATTGATGAAGCATTGAGTTTTTGTCAGGAAATTCTTAATAAAAAACAGACCATTCTCATTGAAGAAAAACTCATTGGTCAGGAATTTTCTTTCATGTGTTTTGCTGATGGCAAAAAGCTCATTCCCATGCCGTTAGTACAAGACCACAAACGTGCTTATAACGGCGACCGAGGTCCCAATACGGGGGGTATGGGCAGTTATTCAGATACGGATCATTGTTTGCCATTTTTAACTGCCAATGACGTACAAGAAGCCCTTTCGATCAACAACGCAGTCTTTCAGGCTTTGTCTTCTGAATATGGTGAACCGTATATTGGCATTTTGTATGGCAGCTTTATTGCGACCAAAAACGGAATTTATGTCATTGAATTTAACGCCCGTTTTGGCGATCCCGAATCATTAAACGTGTTATCAATTTTAGAGTCTGATTTTGTTGCCCTATGCCAGGCAATGATTCATGGTGACTTAAGTGAAGATAAGGTCAAATTTTCCAAACAGGCTACCGTGTGCAAATACACAGTCCCTGAAGGCTATCCAGACACCCCAAAGAAAAACTTTGTTGTTGATTTCTCAAAGGTAGTTTGCCAAGACCATTTATACCTTTCTTCAGTAAATCAGATTGATCTTCAAATCATTGCTGAAGGTTCGCGCACCGCAGCTTATGTAGGAATTGCTGACTCCATTTTTGCAGCAGAGGTAAAAGCTGAAGATGAAATTTCATTAATTGAAGGCCCTTTATTTCATCGTGAAGACATAGGTACAAAAGAATTAATTCAGCAACGCATTGATCATATGCAAAGGATACGCGCCTCATGATTCGCATCGCCGTACTTGGCTCAACTCGAGGGACTAATCTGAACGCTGTTGTTGCCGCAATAAAGCAACAGCGTTTACCTGCATCTATAGAACTGGTTCTAAGCAATAAAGCAGATGCTCCCATTTTGGAAAAAGCAGAAAATTTCGGGATCAAATCAATGTTTATTAATCCTCAAGGATTAAGTCGCAGCGATTTTGATAATTATTTATCCGAGATACTCACACAGCATCACATAGAACTGATTGTTTTAATTGGCTATATGCGTATCTTATCTGCTGAATTTGTCTTGAAGTGGGAAAATAAAATAATTAACATTCATCCTTCTTTATTGCCTGCTTATGCAGGATTAATGAATCTGGATGTACACCAAGCCGTTTTAGATGCCGCTGAAATCGAAACCGGTTGCACCGTGCACTTTGTTACTGAGCAGGTAGATGCAGGCCCGATTATTTTACAAAAGAAATGTCCTGTTTTAGCAGGTGATACTCCAGAATTGTTGAAAGCCAGAGTACAGGAACTGGAAGGAGAGGCCTTGATTGAAGCAATATACACCATTGCAACGTCGGACAAGGCGCCCTATAAATAATAGACTTTTTATCAAACTCTACTGAGGAAATGAATATGTCAAATATACTTGTATCAATACTGATGGGTTCAAAATCAGATTGGGCCATTATGGAAGAAGCCAGCTTAACTCTGGAAAAATTTAACATTCCTCATGAGGTACGCGCTTTATCAGCACACCGCACCCCCGATGCGTTATTTGATTACCTCAAATCTGCAGAACAACGTGGCGTGGAAGTCTTTATCGCTGCAGCAGGTGGCGCAGCGCATTTGCCTGGTGTTGTTGCTGCTAAAACCATAATACCTGTTTTAGGTGTGCCCATGCCCTCATCGACGTTCATTAATGGTCTTGATGCACTTTTATCCATAGTTCAAATGCCCGCAGGAATTCCCGTAGGGACTCTTGCTGTAGGTAAAGCAGGCGCAATCAATGCGGGTATCTTAGCTGTAACGATTCTAGGAAATAAATATCCAGAGTATCGGGACGCAATTAAAAATTATCGCGCAGAACAATCTAAAAAAGTATTAGAAAATGCAGAAATAAAAGGATAAGTTATTTTCCTGCTTTCCAAATTTTATGACTCTCATTAGATTGGGAAACAGATTCTTTACGAGGCGCGTAGATTGAGCCTATGAACTCAGTATTGTAAGGCTTATATCCATAGAACTTTATGATTTTAAGGCAGAAGAAGGGTTTCCTGGCTCTTCTTCGACTTCTTCGATTTGTGACTCGCTGCTTGTTACTATTTCTAACATTGGATTTTTAGTTAGTTCCTTAACTATTGCTTTTTCATGTGCTTCATCAAGCTCTTGAACAGTTCCTTTGAGCTCTTCAATCATATCTAAATAGAATTTTTTTTGGGCAACTTCGTATTCTTTTATTACTTGCTCTTCACTTGAAGATAATTTTAAGGGCAATCCTTTTGTTCGTATAAAAGAAGAAATATTATAGAATTTTTTTAGAACTCCCCTATACTCCTGTTGTAGTTCCTTGGTTAATATATCTTGATCTACATAAAGAGGGTTATGCTCTATAGATACATTCCATCCTTCTCGATTTATCCGACATAAAGCACATGAGCGATGGAAAGCGGGGGGTGTTGTTTCTTTTTCATAAGTATAATTAAGCTCATCGTCCCTAGTCGTATATCCTATGAAACCTGAATAATCTTGTCTCAGGAGATGTTTTTTAGGTATATTTCGTTCGTCTACAATAAAAACTTCATGCCCCTTACCTAAGAACGCAGAAAATGAAAGCCCTCTTCTGAATTTTTTTGTAAGAGATATTCCTGCAATATGACCTGATTGATGCTCCTCTAAAGTTTCTCTCACAACGTCAGGATCCTTATGTTGTAATAAGTGAGCTCTTCGTCCTACAAGACCTCCTAATGCTTTATTAATTGGCTCCTCATCACTTTCAGCTTTACTCATACCTCTAAATAAAAACTCATATATTGAATTATCCCAGAAGAGGGTACGGAAAGGGTTTCTGGTGAAGTCAAAAAAAGGAGCGCCTCGCACAGTAGAAGACTTAAAACAATTTGTTTGAAATACTATTTGCGTTGAATTTTTTTGAGAGTATTCTAGGCTTCTAGTCCATAACTGACGGCTTCCTAAATGTCTTCCTGCATGAGTTGGATTTCTAAAAAAGACTGAACCAAGACCACCTTTGCTACGCATAACTTCACTCTCATTTTAAATGATTATATATTTATTATAGTGCTGAAATTAGAAATATGATTAATATATAATCATAATGTATTTTTTATAAACATAAATTTCAATGAAATTATCTTTTTAAAGAAATGGTTTATTACGCCGTATTATTTATGCGCCCATGATTTCTAGCCCTGAAGTCACTATGAAATGAAATATGCGTGGTTTGTTTGCAAGTAAGGTGAATGTTGTTTTAATTTATGAGTTATATGAAGTAGAGTAAGAGAATTATTCCCTTTATTATAAAACTGCCTCTTAAAATCATCGAGGCCATAGACTACCTAAGACATTACTTAAGTCCTCCTTTCTTAATATCTTGAGTTTTTAAATTCGTCCCAAAATTATATAGGAGATAGAGATTTTTCCTTATGAATATCAGTACTGTAATCCTCATGAATGTCAATTCCAACATAATGAGCCGAATCTAAAAGCATTGGATTGGCATGAGAAACCTGATCCAAACGTAAAGAACTATTAAGGCCAATCATCGCCTCAACACTTCCATAACCCCATTCATTGCCTGTATAAGCAAAAGCATCAGAAGGGTTTATGACGCTAATGAAATATTTTTTTTGCTCTTCCTCAGTAAATTTTAATACATCACGGGTACTTCTGGAGACATCAACCGCACCCTCGGAGGTATCGAAAATATCATCAAATTGCATTTGTTGCGTTTCATCGAAAACAGGAAATTCAATTTTTGCTATCCAGGAATAAGAGTTTTCAGTAATCAATTTTTTAAATGCACGTACATAGTAAGGGAAAAGGATATGCTGGATGCTATAAGAACCATCGACCTTAGCAAAAAAACCCATACCTACAGCTGTTGCTTTTAAGAAAGCAGGCTTTCCAGCTTCTTTAGCCGATTCATTTATCGAGGTAAGGAGTAATGAGATGTCTTCCAACTGATGTTGAAAATAGGCGCTTGTTAAAAAAATAACTGCATTTGCCTTACCAAATGTAGGATAATAAAAACCAGATGAAGTACGGCCGAGTAAAGGAAATCCTACTCTTATACGGGTCATAGATGAATTTAAATCATAAGTTCCAAGCTCCTTTTTAGCGTCAGCAAAATCAACAGGAGTATTTTTATATAAATGGCTGAATGCGTTGGTTGTAATTTTAGGATTATAAGGATCCAGCATGAACAATCTACTATGAAGGTAGCTGTTTTCAAAAGCAGCACCTGCCAATGAAAAAATCGATGCTTTAAATGGAATTTTATATAAACTCAAGGGGTTAGTATGAGGATATCCTCCGCATCCCAATATCAGACTGTTAGAGGAAATAATTTTTTTTGCCGCTGTTAATCTTTTAGCAGGAGATAAAAATTCAGGGTGATCATCGGGGATTTGTGAAAAAAACTTAGGTCCATCCTCAACTCGCTCACCATTTTGCTTATAGACTTCTCGATCACCATCCACATTAATTGCGGGTATTTTTTTTAATGAATCCGAAACTTCAGACAGATTATTGAAGTATTTTCTATTATAGAAAACTTTGGCTGACGACTGAGTATCTACTAACGTTTTTGGTAGAAATTTTCCTTTTAAACCACTGAGATATAATTGTTGGTCAAACCACACTTTAGGATGAACGGGATTAGTTTTTGTACTCGAAAAAAAACGCATCGGTTTGGAACGCATGAAACATATCCTATGTAAAAATTAAAAAATATACTTAGCCATGAAAGAAACTTTTAATTTTTCGCGTCAAAAACAAATATTTCTCAGATTAAAAATTTATCATAACTTCTTTTACTCTTCTGTTTACACATTTCAGGGCTATTTAGCAATAGAGCTGTCAAAATATTGCTCAAAAACCAAAATAAGAAATTTCTATTACTTGAGAAAATTATTCACTTTGTTTCATTTTCGCGCATTTATTCCAATTAAGCCATTGATTTAACAAAGCAATTAATTCGTTAACCCCGTCTTTCTTCAATGAAGAAAAAGATTGAACTGTGATTAAATGCTCCGCCAACTCATAGTGCTTACGCACTTTAAGTACCGTATTCTTTACATCACTACGACTTAATTTATCTGACTTAGTCAGCAAAATATGGACTGGCAGCTCTCGATCTATAGCCCAATCGATCATCATCACGTCCAGATCTTTTAAAGGATGGCGAATGTCCATTAATAAAATCAACCCTTTTAAGCTTTTTCTGACTTCCAAATAATGCGCTAAATTTTTTTGCCAATCCATTTTCACTTGTAAGGCAACTTTGGCATAGCCATAACCCGGTAAATCAACAAGACGGCGCTCTTCATCGATCCCAAATAAATTAATTAACTGGGTACGTCCAGGTGTTTTACTGGTTCTTGCCAAATTTTTAATGCCCGTTAAACAATTTAATGCGCTGGATTTGCCTGCGTTCGAGCGGCCAGCAAAAGCAACTTCATATCCTGAGTCCTCAGGCAAATGAGATACACGTGCAGCACTTTTTAAGAATACTGCTTTAGAATAAGGATTTTCTGACATATGGGTTATAATATTTCGAATTTCAACCAAGGCAGTGTACCATTACTTCAAGAATTTATTATGAGAAATCGATGAAAAAATTTGTACTCACTTTTATTCTCTGCGTACCACTCATCCTTTTTGCCCAAGAAAACACTAGACTTCTTTCGAAACTCGCTGCAGAGAGACAAATTCCAGGGGGAACGGAGCACAGAACCGGAGTGTACACGTTAGTACATGAGGATTCGAGCACTGTACCGACAACGCAGTTGTCCTCAGTAGAGTTTCGAAAGAAGTCTACTGCAAATAAGGTAGCAGTTTGTACTGCATGTCATGGCCTACAGGGCAATAGTCCAAATCCTGACTGGCCTAATATCGCCGGACAACATCCCAAATACTTTATAAAACAACTTAAAGACATAAAAGAGGGTACCCAACGTGACGTGCCGACTATGCGTGCTCTGGTTGCCATGCTGAACGAGCAGGATATGGATGACTTGGCTGCATATTATGCTAAAATGCCTCTTGCGCAAGGCAGCACACCCGAAAAATTTCTTAAACGTGGTGAACAAATTTACCGTGGAGGAGATTTTACAAAAAGGATTACAGCGTGCATTGCCTGCCATGGCCCTAAAGGAACAGGTAATTCCCAAGCAGGTTTCCCTGTGCTTTCGGGTCAACATGCTGCTTATACCGTATTGCAATTAAATGCATTTAAAGACGGTAAACGGAAAAACGATTTAAACCATATCATGCAAGATATTAGCAGTAGAATGAGCCAGTATGATATGGAAGCAGTTGCACATTATATTGAAGGGTTACATTAGGAAAACTAAATTATGTTAAAAAAATTAATCGCTGTATTCTTGCTCTTACCCGCAATGGCCCTAGCGGCGTCATTTGTTGAAGGTAAGGATTATCAAGTTGTTAGCAATTCCCAAGCAACTAACAATAAGAATAAAACCCCCATCATTGAAGAGTTTTTTAGTTATGGCTGCCCCTGGTGTTACAAAATAGAAGCGCCGCTCGATGTATGGGTTAGCAAAATGGGTAATAACATTCAATTCGAACGCGTTCCTGTAGTCTTCAAACCCTCTTGGGAGCTTTATGCTAAAGCCTATTACACTGCAAAAACACTTGCTCTTTCTGATAAAATGGACCCCTTACTCTTTAAAGCCATACAAGAAGAGAGAAAATCCTTAGATTCAAAACAAGCGATGATCAATTTCTTTATTACCCAAGGTGTCGATAAGGAAATTGCAAAAAGTGCTTTTGAAAATTCGCCAACAATCGATATGCGTGTACAAAATGGCATGAGCCTCATGGGCACTTACCAAATTAATGCTGTTCCTGCTTTTGTAGTGAATAATAAATATAAAACAGACTTACAAATGGCTGGTAGTCCAGAGCGTTTATTGGAAATATTGAATTACCTTACACGGAAAGGGTAATTCACTTTACGTAAACGTATACGTGCCCATGAGCGTGCTCGAAAAAGCCGATGTTTAGATTATTGTGTTGATCAAAATGATCCAAGTATCCTGAGATCCAGCTTTAAAAGTAGGTCAGGCCTTGGCCCATAGCCGTCAGGCTAAGAAAAATATGCTTAAACCCCCTCACCCTAACCCTCTCCCCAAAGGGGCGAGGGGATAAAAAAACAAAATCAACTAAAAAATCCCCTCTCCCGCTTGCGGGAGAGGGCTAGGATGAGGGTGTGTTAAATGAGTTTTTCCTTAGCCTGACGGCTATGGGCCTTGGCCTGACAAAATCAAAGGTTATTCTCCAAAACGATGTTCCATTTGTAATATAGGCCCCGCTTCGGGCACGCATACGTTTACGTACATGAACGCGCTGTTGTATTTAAAGTGCATGAGCCACGGTTTTTCTCTGAGCTATCAATGCTTTTGTAGTGGATATACCCATCATTTCTCCTAACATATTCGTTAAAACATTTAATGTTTGCTTCAACGCTTTTGAGAGAGGACTTGATACAAAACTACTTAAAACGGGATTGTCACGTTCATGAAGATCATTTGCATTTTCCAGGTACTCGGATGCTTTTCCACATAACTCAACTAAATCTTCTATGCTTCTGCAAGCAAATAATTTTCCAAAGAGAGTTTTATATTCAGCTCTTAGCTTCTCTTCTTCCTTGCTTAAAGACACGCCTTGTTCTATAAAGAAATTTGCCTGATTTTTGGGATTAGTGAATTTTAAATAATCATTTAAATACCCTTCTAGAGTGGGTTTTACCTTATTTAATTGCTTGTAAATATATATTTGCTTAAGGATTCGGGTAAATGGTTCATCAATATTCACTTTTTTGAGAGCGGAAACTTCTAAATAATCGAGTCCCAATTCATTAGCAAAGTCCTTTGCTTGTTCAGCGGATATTGCTCGTCGTTGGTCCAAATCTGCTTTGCAACCAATGATTATCATAGGTGCATCTTTTTTAGTTGCTCTTAAATGCTCAACGTATTTTCTCGTATGCTGCAAAGTTTCTATTCGGGTTAGATCAAAACAAATCAAGGCGCCATCTACACTGCTAAAATAGGATCCTATTACTTTTTCTTGTAATTTTGGAGCTCCCGATGCGTCCCAGATACGTAATTGTATTTTTTTATTAAAGGCATTAACCTTTTTTATTTGCTGATCAACCCCCATTGTGTCCATATATTCATCAGAAAGGTGAAGGGTTCCACCACAGTAAGTAAGCATCAAACAGGATTTTCCAACCGCGTTGTCCCCTAGAAGGATAATTTTGAAGTGCTCATCATATTCTCTTTTAAATTCCATGTTAAATAACCTTAGATCAGCTTGAACAAATAATAGCGAATTATTCGCTTTAATTTAAGTGTTCTTTGAACTAACAATTATCGAGCGTGGATGCAGCGAAGCGAGACTCGGTATTTTAACTATACAGCGCTCGAGTTGAACGAAACATAAATAAAATTCTTACTACCCATCTTTACCCGAGTTTTCCAAACTTAAAATGCCGGGGTTAAAAATCAAGTATCCGTTTGCTTACAAACGGTATTAATACTTACAATCCTATTTGCAATAAACAGACGTGCTAATCGATGACTCAATGTACTCAGAAGGTAAAATATTAGGGATTTTCTTGAAAAAAAGGTGACTTTTAGATCTCATTTAAACTACACATTAAAGAAGATTCAAACCATGCGTTATTTTTCACTGTAGTGTTTTTGACTTATCCTCTTTAGACAATTCTTCACTCTCAGGCAAATCCGTTTCTTCTCTAACAATTTTGAAAAACTGATCCTTTAACTTCTTAAAAGAATCACTCTTATTATTCTTAGACAAATCTAGTCCATCACTCTCAGGCAAATCTGTTTCTTCTCTAACAATTTTGAAAAACTGATCCTTTAACTTCTTAAAAGGATTGAAACTTCTAACTTGTTCGGTTTTTTTAGGGTTCTCAGTATGATCTTTTTCTTTTAATGGTTGTAGCTCAGGTAATTCTGGGGATTCAGCACGTTCTTGATCTTTTTTTCCGGTCACAGAAGTATCAATTTCACTCTGCACCGGTTTTTTTGGTGTAATTTCATTTAGAATCTCATCAATCCTGTTATTAAGCTTTTCTTTAGACCTAGTAGAGAGCGTTGATGAATTACAATGATTCCGAAAATCTTCAAGTATCTGTTCAAAATTATTAGTTGTTGGAATTTGCTTATAAGCTTTTTCGAACCCTTCTTTAACTTCATCGATACCATTGTTATAAATGTAAAGAGTACTCATTAGCGAATCTAAATAATCGATACATTTATTTTTAACAGTAATCTCTTTGAACTTTTCAGATATATTATTTAATGTATCTTCAAGTTGTGAGGACTTGAAGATCTCTAATAAATCGATACTTTCACACATAGAACGAAGCTGAGAATATGCATTCTCTCGAGCTGCTATATAATATTTTGAAGGCCTCTCTCTTACTGATTCGACACTAATACTTGATTGTGTCCTTTCGAAATTATATTTTAATTCTTTTATTCTTTCTATATGGGTTACCATAGGATTTGAATTATCTGTTGATCTATTTTTTAATTCCGACAGAAGTTTATAAGAGTTAACTCCACCAAAAATGAGTATAGTAATGATATCCTTGTTATTTGAAGTTAACGCTATATTAACAATATCTTTGACGTAGTCAGGATCGCAGCCGTACAACAATAGCATATTTATTGCATTCAAATTACCGTTTTTAATGGCGATTTCAAGTGGAAATGGACGCAAATTAGGATCAGCCCCATTTTTCAATAATGCATCTGCAATTTCTAAATTTCCACTAGAAATAGCAATATAAAGCGGTACTTCTGTATCATCTGATGGATTTACAATATTCGGATCTGCTCCCTGTCGTAACAGATCAGAAACTCGTACAAGATCGCCTGCTCTGACTGCATCGATCAGATTAATTTCTATTTCAGATGTTGCAGGTTTTGGACTAAACGGATCATCTTTTACTCCTGCAATATCCGCTTGAATGCTACACGCTTCATGCTTTACGAACAAGTTATGTTTCCTACGAATCTCCTGAATATCTGAACCAGTAATGATAGCTCGCGTTCCATCTTTTACTCGGATCATTTCACCTAATGCAGAGACACCTCTTGGATGGAAAGGAGATCTTATACAATCACCAAAAAGCATCGTACGATCTCCATCTGGATGCTCAATCAGAGCTTGGTCGGAATACTGTCTATCTGGTGAAAATGCTGAAATACGCTGTTTTTCCGTTAGGTCTCCCCCTATTGGATCAAACTCTAAATTATCTACTGAAGTTCCATAAGCATGAGCAGCTAAATGTAGCGACCAATTTATGATTGCTTGCTCTCTTGCTTTCTTTTCTTCTTCACTCCCATGAGGCATATTAAATATTTTTTCAGGAATTTCACATGAAAAACCAAATGGGTATCTGTCTTTTTTGATCCCAAACCTCAGGTTGGTATTGAGTGCATACTCAGGTTCACTGTCTTTTTCCCATTCAAATTCATCTTGCAACAATTTTATATCTAAACGTTTGGGTTGTTGGCTCCAATCAGGTCTATCTTTAAATTTTAGCCTAATAACACAATAAAACTCGTTTGTGTGTGGAAAAGAATTAAACTGAATTTCTCTTTCGCCTTGTGCTTTTAAAGCAGGATTTAATTTTTTATTTATGATCTCTCTATTTTCACCCTCACAAATTAATAATGAATTAAAATTAATTTTTTCTGGAGTATTAGTTCCTGTTTGGATTGTACAGGTTGACTTTTGGTTATCGCCATACTCAATTGCTGATATGCTTGTATCATCTTTAAGTACTATTTCCATATTATCTGATTTGTTATTAGGGTCTTTAATATACTCTGCTAGAGCTTTTTGTATCGATTTAATAGAGAGCGAATGAAGCCCTCTTATGTCTGCAGGTGTTCTTAATATTCTTTGGATAATTTGTTCTCGATGCGTCAATGGCCTCTCTTTCTTTCCGTACTCATTGCTATCCTTTCTAACCAACTTTTCACCAGATATGCTATATACATTTGATGGATCAAATAACTCCAAGCACATAGCATTCCATGATGAATTATAAAAATTTAAATCAGAAATAATTTTCTGCGAACGATTAAAATCTTCATCGGGATTAATTTGCTTCTCGGGATCACTTCCTTGATCTTCAAGGGACGCGATTTTACGCTTCTCAATTAAAGTTATTTTATATTTTTTTTTAGGATCTCCATGTTCTTTGATATTTTTCATTAAATAAGCAACCGCAGATAGCCCCATTAATCCAGCGCCTACCACACATATCTCTTCAACTTCGCTTTCTGGCATTTACATCGCTCCAGTCACTTTATACTATAATTAGAGCATATATGGACAATTATAGATCAAATTGCGCATTATTTTTCGCAAGACTCCCGAAGATAAAGGTGAGAAGGATATGCCTTGATGAGACATCAAAACGACTTGAGAAATCCAGTACATTGGGTTTGGTCAAAAAACATGAATTCAAAGAAAACTCATGATAGATTTAAGTTGCGAGTCTATAAAAAACTTTAGCGACATTACCAAATAGATATTTTAGCTTGAGTGAAGTACAGCAGAAGCCGGGTTGCTGATATAAAATCGCCGAATATAAGTGAGGTTTTTATATTCCTTTACCCGGGTTTTCCAAACTTAAAATTCCGGTATTAAAATCATAAGCAAAAATCTCAGCATAACGTCCCCAGTCAATCATCGTGCGCAATACACGTTCGGCTTCTTTTTCACTCAAATAATCTTCAAGCTTACTCAAAAACCGTTCTTCGGAAACTCTGTGCCCTACTTTTTCATCTAAAATCCGTCGAATGTGGCGTGCAAGAGGTACTTTTTCCAATAGCCTTTGTGCAAATAATTGCTTACGCTCCTGGAGATCAGCGTCAGCAAATTGTTTGCCTAGATCACTTAATTGAATATCCCCTGCAGAAACTTTAGCAAAACCTAATATTTCCAAGGTTTCAAGAATAGGGAACAGATCATCAATATTCATCATCAGCTCATCAGCAAGCTCTGGCAAATCAATCCGCTCCTCAAAAGAAGTCATCGTCTCAATCAAGCCAGTCAATTCTGAAGGCTCTACATCAGGTAGGCGATATCCCAGACCGATTTGCCGTTCTCTTTGCGCACGTTTTGCCTTTTCTTTAGGACCAGTAGTCATCAAGGTATAAATTTTATCTACCAAGGCCCGGAACTCAGGAGATTCCGGATCGCGTGGCTGCGGCAAAGTGACAGGTAATTCAGCACGAATGTATCCGGGATCATTGCCAAAAATTACAATTCTATCGGCTAATGTAGCTGCTTCTTCAATATTATGCGTCACTAATAAAATTCCATTGGTATTGGTTTTCTTTTCTTTCCACAATTCCAACAAGTCTGATTTCAGGTTTTCTGCGGTAAGTACATCCAGTGCAGAAAAGGGCTCATCCATTAATAAAACATCCGGATTAATGACGAGCGCGCGCGCAAAACCAACGCGTTGACGCATTCCTCCAGAAAGTTCTTTGGGGAATGCGGATTCAAAACCATCAAGACCAATAATATCAATCGCTTCAATCGCTCGATGCCTGCGCTCCTCGCGACTTACTCCTTGCGCTTCAAGGCCGAGTTCCACATTTTCTAATACTGTGAGCCATGGCATCAGCGCAAAAGACTGGAATACCATTGCAATACCCGCAACAGGGCTGGTAACAGGTTTACCTCGATAGGTCACTGTTCCGCTTGTGGGCGCTATAAGCCCGGCAATAATACGTAGTAAAGTAGATTTCCCAGAACCGGATTTTCCTAATAAAGCGACTATTTCACCTTCTTGCAGCTTGAAATTCACATCCTCAAGTACGAGCAAATTTTGTTCTGCCGCTTTTTTAAAAGACTTTCGCAAGCTTTCTATAGCAATAATGGTTTCAGACATAAGTATCTTTTAATTAAAGTTAAAACGTTCTTCCGCCAGCCGATAGAGCGGACGCCAAATTAAATGATTAAAAGTGAGCACATATAGGCACATCATCGCAGTACCCAAAGCAATTTTCGGAAAATCTCCTGTTGCCGTACTGGCTTGAATGTACTCACCTAAACCGGTGGCTCTCAGTGTCGTATTCCCCCAACTCACAAACTCTGCCACAATACTGGCGTTCCATGCGCCACCTGCCGCCGTTATGGCGCCAGTAATATAGAAAGGGAAAATTCCGGGCAAAGCCAATCTTTTCCACCAAACCCATCCTTTCAAACCGAAATTGTCTGCAGCAAGATACAGCTCTCGAGGAATAGTAGAAGCCCCGGCAATTACATTAAATAAAATATACCATTGGGTTCCAAGAATCATGAGTGGGGTCACCCATATTTCTACATTTAAATGAAATGCTACAATAGCAATCACAAATAAAGGATAGAATAAATTTGCTGGAAACGCTGCAACAAATTGAATAACAGGTTGTATTTTTTGTGCGATTCTTGGTCTTAATCCAATCCACACGCCTACTGGAATCCAAACCAAAGAACTCATGAAAATCAAACAAAGAACCCGGGTACCTGTTGCTGCACCGAGCAAAAACACATGCAAGATATCACTCACTTTCAATTCTGCAAGGATAAAACGCAATAAGAACCACCCTCCAGAGCAAACACAAATGATAACCACGATGCTCCAAAATCGGTCTAGGCGCTTTTGTCTTTTAAAATCAATTTCCTTAATTGCTTTAGGCTCATTTATTCTAAGCCAGCGCGCATTAACAAAATGATCTGTAAAAATACTGATGATTTCAGCAAACTGCTTCATTAATCGACTTCCACGTATCCAATCCACTAACCAAGATTGATATTCAGCTTCATCATGGGAAGGCTCTGTTTTGAACTTTTCGGACCAAGCAATTAATGGTCGAAAAAATATCTGATCATATAAAAAAATAACGATCACCATGGCCAGAATGGCGTAGCCCACAGCATGTATGTCACGCTGCTGAATTGCTAAAGCGATATAAGACCCTACTCCAGGTAATCTGATGTCCTGATGCGCTACAGAAATTGCTTCAGATAAAACCACAAAGAACCAACTTGCAGACATGGAGACCATCATATTCCATAACAAGCTCGACATGGAAAAAGGAACTTCCAGTTTCCAGAAACGCTGCCATGCCGAAAGTCGGAACATCGAAGAAACTTCTTGTAAATCATGAGGCAGTGTTTTTAATGATTGATAAAAACCAAAAGTCATATTCCATACTTGTGCACAAAAAATTGCAAAAATGGAGGCACATTCAGGTCCCAATAAACTGTTGGGAAATAGGCGAATAAATCCAGTCACAGTAATAGACAAGAAACTAAGGACTGGTATGGATTGCAAAATATCAATAGCAGGGATAATGATTTGTTCCGCACGTCGATTTTTGGCTGCCCAAAGTCCTACAGTGAACGTAAAAATGATTGAAAAAAACAGTGCAATAAACATACGAAGCACCGTACGTAATGCATAAAAGGGTAGGTTGGAAGGATCTAAAGAAATGGGTATCTGTTGTCCTAATTGGTAGGGGGTCGCCATTTGTGAGCCAGCCCAACCCAAAAAAAATAATATTGAAAAAATAAGAATAAGGAGCAACAAATCCCAACGATTTATATATCGGCCAAATCTATCAGGATTAGCAAAGTAGAACCGACTTTCTCGCACCATGCCCCCCTTAATAACCTTGTCGACACCTAAATACACTCTGCAACTTTAATCACGCAGTACGTTTTTAATTGAAAAAAGCAGTGAAGTTCACCATAGCATCAATATAAGTCCTTGTATCTCAGACTGTGACACTGGATTAGTTGTATTGATGCGAGTTATCTAATGGCATCAACTTAAGGAAGTTTTCCTCTACCATGACGAGTTCAGCTGCTTGTTTAAGGATAATAAAATACCATAAAGACGGCATAATCGGTAGATTAAAGCGGTTGAATATAACGCTTTTCCATTTACAATATCGTTTTTAATTCAATAAAAATCACAGGGCCCTAATGTTTCAAGATAAAAAATTGAAAATGAAATAACGGATTAACTATTAAAATCCTTTAATATTCAGCAGGTTACTCTTTTATTTTATTTTTTATGATTTAAATTTGAATAATTTGATTAAAAGTTGAACTTTTTTGGAATTTCAGTGTCTAATATAGTGAGCATTTCCCCCGAATGCTTAGCTCCGCTTTACCCCCTCTTAAGCGGGGCAATGTTTGGATATAATTATCCAAACATCCAATTTGCCCCGGCGCAGCCGGGGATTTTTTTATATGCATTGAATGAGTTACACTTAAACCTACTTTTGGTAAAGGGACCATGCTTATGAACAAAAAATTAGCTTTTTTTCTACTATCGATTTTTTTCCAATTAAGCTACGCACAATCTGAACAGGCTGAGTTATCGGTTTGGGTCAATGAAGCCATTGTTGCTACATACACCTATAGCTATCAAACTTATCTTGAGGATCAAAAGAAAATAGCCAAATATTTTACTGCTGATGGATGGATTGCCTTCAGCAATGCTTTAAATGCGTCCAAATTGCCCGAAGCAGTGCAAAAAAATCTTTATCAAGTGAGTTCTGTAGCAACTGAACCCCCGGTCATCACTAATGTTGATCCAACACATTGGAAAGCGACTATGAGGTTGTTGGTGGTATATCAAAATCCTCAGTATCAGCAACGACAACATTTGAAAGTAGCCATTAATTTTATGGTCGCACCTTCAGGTCAAGGCGTACGTGGATTCAGCATTACCAATTTACAGGCCGTAGAAACGAAACCCTCTTGTAAATGCATTGTTGAAGAAGATATTGAACCAACGCCAGCAAGTACACCACCATCAAGTACTCCTGCTACAAATACACCATCCACGACTACACCGCCAGCAAAAACACCACCTGCAAGCCCACCTACCCCAAATAACGCCAAGCAATAAGGCCCAGGTGCACAACAATTAACATGCCAATCAAAATCAAAATAATATTTAATTTGATTGGCATGGTTACGTCTAAAGCAGATTGTTCAGGGTGATTAGGATTATAATAAACATCAATTTCCTCATTTTCTTGGAAAGCCACAGCTGCTTTATACGCTACCCCACGAGAATATTTACTATTAGGATTATTATGAGCCGTATCTAAAAACAAATATTCCCCTGTCAAATTCTGATCATTAACCTGATAAGTGTATTCAATTTTAGGCCAAACACTATGACCTACCTTCGTCCATTCACATGCGGTAATAAACCCTTTGACCTTTAGCCATGATTGAGCCTGCACCAAAATTTGTCTATCACGCCAAAAATGCCTAAAGATTATTAAAAGAAAGAGCAGCCATCCTAAATCCAGCATCCAACGCCAAACATTTAGCCCAATCATTAAAGTAGTCCTAAGAAATATGCAGTATGCAATATACAGTATATATCGCAATAGGTATAATCACCCACATCAAAGTGAATTGAAAAGGACGTACAATGATTGCTAGAACCCCTCTTCACGCCACACATCAAGCATGTGGCGCTAAAATGGTTGATTTTCATGGCTGGGAAATGCCTTTGCATTATGGATCTCAGATTAATGAACATCACTACGTTCGGAAAGATGCAGGCATGTTTGATGTCTCGCATATGACGATTGTTGACATACTTGGTGCTGGAGGCCGCCAGTTTTTACGTAAGCTGTTAACAAATGACGTGGATCAACTCGAGCACAATGGGAAAGCGCTTTACAGTTGCATGTGCAACGAACATGGCGGAATTCTTGACGATCTCATTGTTTATCAACGGGCTTCAGATAATTATAGAGTTGTCCTGAACTCAGCAACAAGACAAAATGATTTGGCCTGGATTCGCAAAAAAAGCGAAGGGTTTGCTGTTGGTCTACAAGAACGAAGAGAATTGGCGATGATTGCCATACAAGGACCTAATGCAATAGAAAAAACATTGAAAATTCTTAATCCTGCGCAAATTGATGCGGTATCTACGCTGACGCATTTTGAATGTGTTGATGTTGAACAATGGTTTTTTGCACGCACTGGATATACTGGAGAAGATGGATTTGAAATCATCGTTCCTCAAGAGTCCGTAGTGCAACTATGGAATAACTTAATACAGGCGGGGGTCCACCCCTGTGGATTGGGTGCACGAGATACGCTTCGACTGGAGGCGGGTATGCTTCTTTACGGCCAGGATATGGATACTGCTACCAGTCCCTTAGAATCTGGGCTTGCCTGGACCATTAAATGGGAGCCTACAGAACGTGATTTTATCGGAATGGGTGCCCTATTTTCCCAAAAACAAATGGGACTCAAGCGAAAAATGGTAGGACTTACCTTGTTAGACAAAGGGATTATGCGTCATGGACAAAGAGTAGTCGTTCCAGGTTGTGCAGATGGGATTATTACTAGCGGAAGCTACTCACCAACACTGGAAAAATCCATTGCTTTAGCAAGGGTTCCAGTTGAAACGGGTGATGAAGTTATGGTTGATATTCGCGGCAAATTAGTTCCAGCAAAAGTAGGCAAGCCACGTTTTGTTAAATCAGGAAAAGCACTTTAAAGCATTTGAATAGGGTTTATTTACATTTCGCTAGCTTGAGCCAAAATGGCCTGATTTTCGAGCACCGAAGCACAGCATACATAAAGTATGTGAGCATCGGAGCGCTGAAAATCAGGGTAGTTTGGCCAAGGTAGTAGAAATGGGCCATTTCGCTAGCTTGAGCCAAAATGGCCTGATTTTCGAGCACTGAAGCGCAGCATACATAAAGTATGTGAGCATCGGAGCGCAGAAAATCAGGATAGTTTGGCCAAGATAGTAGAAATGTAAAAAAACCTAAGTGGTTATATAATTAAATAAGGATAATACTAATGAATGAATTAAAATTCACAAATACCCATGAATGGCTTAAAGAAGAACAAAATGAAGTAACTATAGGTATTACTGATCATGCACAACAATTATTAGGTGACATGGTCTTTGTAGAGTTACCTGAAGTAGGTGATAAAGTGAGCGCTGGTGAAGAATTAGGTGTTGTCGAGTCAGTAAAAGCTGCCTCTGACTTCTATGCCCCCATAAGTGGTGTCGTTACTGCTGTCAATGAGGTAGTCGTCGAAAACCCCGCTCTTGTCAATTCCGACCCTTATGCTGCTGGCTGGCTTGTCAAGCTGAAGCCTAGCCATCCTGATGAAATTGATAGTTTATTAACTGCTGAACAATATCAAAATGAGATTGCTGAGGAACATTAATCATGCCTTATATCCCACACACTTCTGAAGACAGCAAGATGATGCTTGACGCCATTGGCGCGCAAGACACCCAAACTTTATTTGATGAAATTCCATTGTCTTTGCAATATGCAGGATTTCAAAATATACCTGCCGGCATCAATGAAATGGATATGTTAAAAGAAGCACAAAAACTGGCGAATAAAAACCGTAATGGAATCTGCTTCATGGGCGCAGGATGTTATGAGCATCATATCCCTGCAGCAGTGTGGGATATTGCTTCTCGCGGTGAATTCTTAACAGCATATACTCCTTATCAAGCCGAGGCCAGTCAAGGCACTTTGCAATTGCTATACGAATACCAAACCATGATCTGTGAATTAACAGGAATGGAAGTATCGAACGCATCGATGTACGATGGCGCTACAGCACTCGCTGAAGCTATTTTAATGGCAGTACGTATCAATAAACACAGTAAAACAAATCGCGTATTGATCACTGGGACAATTCATCCCTTCTACCGTGAAACCATTGAGACAATTCTAAGAAACCAACACATCGAAGTGATTACCTTACCTTTTGATGAAAAACAAGGCATTACTCCTCTTGCTGCATTGGAACAATATGCAGGAGAAGATATTACGGCTCTGGTTATTGCTCAACCTAATTTTTTTGGTTGCCTTGAAAAAGTAGATGAACTCAGTGATTGGGCTCATCAAAACAAAACCGTCAGTGTTGCCTGCGTCAACCCGGTATCACTGGCCTTATTAAAACCACCAGGAGCCTGGGGCAAACATGGTGTAGACATTGCCTGTGGTGAGGGGCAGCCTTTAGGTTCACCTATGGCATCAGGCGGCCCTTATTTTGGTTTTTTAAGTGCTCGTATGGCTCATGTACGCCAGATGCCTGGACGAATTATCGGATGTACTTTGGATAAAGATGGAAGAAGAGGGTTTACCTTAACCTTACAGGCACGTGAACAACACATTCGTCGTGCCAAAGCAACCTCAAATATTTGTACTAACCAGGGCTTATTAGTGACCGCAGCCACGATTCATATGAGCCTTTTGGGCGCAGAAGGATTACGCCAGGTTGCGAGCCAGTGCCACCACAATACTCATGAATTAGTAGAAGCCCTAGAGCAAATTGATGGTGTAGAACAGGTTTTTACTGCTCCTTATTTTCACGAAGCATTGCTCAAACTCAATCAACCCGTAGAACAGGTTTTAAAACAATTAGCGGATGCAGGTATAACCGGAGGCTATCCTTTAGAAGTTCATTACCCTCAATTGACCAATACTCTTTTAATTTGTGCCACAGAAATGCGTACTGAAGAGGAAATAGCGTTTTATGCAAAAACGCTGAAATCCATCATGTCTCAACGAGGTGACTCATGTTTGTAATCCAGTTAACCTATTTAGTTCCTCTTAGTGAAGTAGATAAGTACCTACAAGCACATAGAGAATTCCTTGATTACTACTATAAACAAGGTTTATTGCTGGTTTCCGGTCCTATGAAGCCACGTACTGGTGGCATCATCATTGCAGCTACAAATGATCGAGCTTATCTTGAATCCATATTCGCAAAAGATCCATATCATCTGGCGGAGATCGCAGAGTATCAATTTATTGAATTTACTCCAGTCCTTCATCGAGCTGAACTTAAAGAATTTATTCAAAAAATGGAAGGCAAATTATGTTGATTTTTGAATTATCTAAAAAAGACCGTCAGGCTGCTGCCCAAGCGCCCAAAATTTCGACCAGTAAATACGCCATTCCTGCTGAATTGCAGCGAAAAACGCCCCCGAAAATGCCTGCTTGCTCTGAATTGCAAGTGGTAAGGCATTTTACTCGCTTATCCCATAAAAATTTCTCGATTGACAGCAATTTTTATCCTCTGGGTTCATGTACCATGAAATACAACCCTCGAGGTGTACACAAAGCAGCGTCCATGCCGAATTTTCTTAACCGTCACCCTCTAGCAACAGAAGAAAATAGCCAGGGTTTTTTGGAACCATTATATTTCTTGCAAGAACATATTGCTGAAATTACAGGTATGGCAGGTGTTTCTTTGACACCCATGGCGGGTTCACAAGGCGAATTTGCTGGGGTTGCTATGATTAAAGCCTATCATCAATCTCGAGGCGACACAGCACGTGATGAAATGCTGATTCCTGATGCAGCTCATGGTACAAACCCTGCTTCCGCAGTCATGTGTGGTTTTAAGATTGTTGAAATATCGACTGCAGCAGATGGTGATATTGATCTTGAAGAATTAAAAAGCAAACTGGGTCCAAGAACAGCAGGCATTATGCTTACCAATCCCTCTACTTTGGGCTTATTTATGCGCCAAATTAAAGAAATCGCAGCGCTTGTTCACCAGGCAGGTGGTTTATTATATTACGATGGAGCCAATCTAAACGCTATTCTGGGAAAAGTAAGACCTGGAGACATGGGTTTTGATGTCATGCACTTAAACTTACATAAAACATTCGCCACACCTCATGGTGGAGGTGGCCCCGGTGCTGGCCCTGTAGCCGTAGGCAAGCGATTGCTTCCCTTCATGCCATTGCCGGTGGTCAAAAAAACGGATTCCGGATATCAATGGGCAACTCGCCAAGATTATCCACAAAGTATTGGCCGTTTGTCCTGTTTCATGGGAAATGCCGGCATTTTACTGCGTGCCTATTTCTATATGCGCGTACTCGGTAAAGAAGGTTTGCTCCGAGTCTCGGAATATGCCACATTGAATGCGAATTATCTGCTCAAAGAGCTCACTAAAGCAGGTTTTACTGCAGCCTATCCAAGCCGACGTGCTTCTCATGAATTTATTCTCACTTTAAGTCCAGAGAAGAAAATGTATGGTGTTACCGCAATGGATTTTGCTAAACGATTATTGGATTATGGAGTGCATGCGCCAACGACTTATTTTCCGTTGCTCATTCCAGAATGTCTGCTAATTGAGCCTACAGAGACTGAAAGTAAAGAAGAATTAGATCAATTTGTACACGTAATGAAGACCATTAGAGAGGAAGCTGCATCAAATCCTAATTTGGTTAAAGATGCACCGCACACCCTACCGGTCAAAAGGCTGGATGATGTAAAGGCAGCTCGCGAGTTGGATTTAAATTATTTTGCACATAAAGAATCCTAAGAGAACTATTAATCATTCAGACTCAGCATAATGGAGTTTCCCTTCTCCCTTTTGGGGAGAAGGTGCCCGTCAGGGCGGATGAGGGTATTGATTGTCGCCAATAACTCTCACCCCTACCCCTCTCCCATATAGGTGGGAGAGGGGATTCTTTTTAATTTAACACTCATTTATAAAGCACTTAGAGTATGTCTTGTAAATCAATCTTATTAGGTCTATAACTATAAGATAGAATTAACAATTTAAGCTCCATCTGCTATCCAGATTTATGTGCTCTACAATGTTGTTAAATTACAATGTATATTTAAGGAGTGGTATAAAGTGCCCCAAAAGAACCTTACAGTTCTCCACTTTCTTTTGCAGGATGTACAGGTCTGTATGGATCTTCACTACATCGAGAAAATTCTGCCCTTGCCTATGCTTGAAATAGTTCCGTCTTGTCCGATTTATTTTGTAGGGCTAATGAATCTTAAAAATAAATGCATTCCTGTACTTGACCTGGCAATGTGTACTGGCTTGACACGAAATGAAATATATCCTTTAAATATACCCATTCTACTTTGCTCCGATGGGGCGCATCAAGTTGGTCTAATTGTTGACAAAGTGCTTGGATTGAGTGATATCGATGAAAAACAAATCGAAGTACATGAAGAATTTACAAATAACAACTCACCTTTTTTTGGCGCTGTCACTCTAGAAACAGGCGTTTCACTATTGATCGACATCGATTGGGTTTTTGCTCTAAAGTTAGCGCAAGAAATCAACCAATCGGGTACAAATCATGAGTAATAACATGGGTAATAATATGTTGAATGACATAAAAAAACTTGAACCTGCATTTATGGAGTTAATCCATAATCGCTATGGGCTAGTAATCCATGTGAATCAAGCTCAAGAATTAACGAAAACCATTGCAGCAACATGCAATAAATTCAATTATCAACCCCAAGAATACTTGGAACAATTAAATAACTGTTCCAGTAACTCATCTTTATTAGCCGATTTAGTCGCAGCAATTACAGTAGGAGAAAGTTATTTTTTTCGTGATAAAAGTCAAATGCATTTACTTGAAAGCAAACTTTTACCGGATTTGATAAAACAAAAGTCACGAGATTTTACTTTAAAAATTTGGAGCGCCGGTTGCTCTTCAGGCGAAGAAATATATACCATCGCCATGCTATTGGCAGAGCTCATACCCAATATTAATATATGGGATCTCTATTTATTAGGCACTGATATCAATACAAATGCACTTCAAAAAGCAACGGCAGCTACTTATGGACAATGGTCCATGCGTTCAATTCCTGAGCAATACTTACAACGTTATTTCCTGAAAAATGGTCGTACTTATACTCTTTCTCCCGAGATTCGCAATTTAGTACAATTTAAATACCTTAACTTATGTGATAACAGCTATCCCTCTGTAATTAATGGAGTATTTGAGGTGGATTTAATCTTATGCCGCAATGTGCTTATTTATTTTGATAATGAGCTTGCAGCAAAAATTATGAAAAAGCTAAGTGCTTGTATGGCGGAAAACGCTTATCTTATACTGGGTGCATCAGATCCTATTGTAACAACTGGGACAAATCTTGTTTTTCATCATGATGGTGCAATCTATTTCTCACTGGATAGCCATAGTGAACTAAAGGATTTTGAATGATGATTAATGAACAAAAAAATGCTTCAACATTGATGCCCAAAAGTAAGGCCGCAATCCAAATTCTGCAAGCAAGAGCAAAACAACTCGCAAAACAGGAAGTTGATGTCAGCAAAAATCATGGCATTTCTTTTGTTCATTTCAGGCTTGGCCAAAATGAAAGTTATGGAGTTTCCTATCAATATGTTCAAGAAATTTTGCATAATGTCACTATGGAGCTACCTCCCTTTGTACCCAATTTTATCTCTGGGGTATTCAACTGGCGAGGAGCATTGATTACAGTAGTTGATCTCATCAAATTTTTTCATCCTCATCATGCGGAGCATCATTCAAAACAAGATAATGAATTTATTATCGTTATCCACGCAAACAATATAACTCTTGGTTTGCTTGCTAATCGTGTTGAAGGCAGTGAGGTTTATCAACCCGATCAATTAGCGACTCCATTATCCGCTGCGAATGTTGCTAACCCAGAATACATTCTAGGATTACATCAAGCAGTCACTGCAATTCTTAACGTCGAAACAATCATATCAAGCTTAAACAAAGAAATTAAAATGCGTTTATACAAGTCAGGAGAGTCTCATGGAAACTAATGGTAATAAACGACGCTTTGTTATTACGATACGCGCACGATTACTTATTGGCTTTATGACTCTTGGCTTGCCTTTATTAATATTAATCATGTTTTTGATACCCAAGGTAGACACAGTGGTCTTTCTAAGTCAAAAAATTCGTAGTGAAAACTTACACCAAATTCTTGATAGTCAAATTTTTCAAGCTCAAGATCTAGTGGAGCATTGGGCTATGACAGGGGATCTAGACGCTAGAGAACATTTTGCACGTTTGTGGGATCAAATCAATGATATTAGAAGCCAGTGGGATCACGCCATACACACACTTGGTAATAAAAAAATGCAGGAAGAGTGGGATAAATTACAAGAGTTATATCGCCCACTTTATGACGTTCAATCATCAATAATAAATGCTCATCGAGACCCCAACGATCCAAATAATGTAGAAAACAGCAGAAATAAGACAAGAGCCATTGAAAATGCAATGATTGATATTATTTTAGGGACCTATTCTCCAGAATCAGGTGAAAGAAGTAACGGATTATATATCCTTTTAAAGGATGAAATTGAAAAAAATACAAATAAAATCAATAGAAGCTTAATCTCTTTAAAGACATCCGCTTATTGGCTATTAAGTATTACTATTATTTTAACAATTTTAGTTCCTTATTTAACGCAGCGATCCATTGCAGTTCCTGTAGACAAAGCAATTAACATAGCAGAACGAATTGCTGCTGGTGAACGTGATGTAGTCATCCAAATTCAATCGGCGGATAAATTAGGAAAATTGCTTTTATCTTTAAAAACCATGCAGGAAGCAATTAGAAAAAATGAAGAAATCCTCCGCAAAAAGGAAGAAGAGTCGCGGGAGCTATTTGATAAACTTGTTAATTCATCGAAAAAATTTAGGCTGCATAGCAGTAAAGTTGCGGCAGGAGATCTCAGGGAACGTCTTGAAATTGATAAAGAAGATATATTGCAGGATCTGGGTAAAGATTTAAATTTGATGACGGATGGCTTGGCATCAATTACAAAAAAAATTACTACGGTCAGTAATGACATCGTCACTATGGTTGGGACTGTACTCACTTCCGCAAATGAACAAGCAGAAGGAATTACATCTCAAGCATCTGCTATCAATGAAATCAGCGCATCATTAGAAGAAATTGATAAGAGCTCAAAACAAACCATGACGAAAGCACAAGTGCTGCGGGAAGTAGCTAAAAATACATACGAACAAGGGAAACTCGGCACTGAATCTATCGAACAAAGTATTAATGGCATTAAAGCCTCTGAAGAAAAAATGAAGCTTATAGCGCAAACCATTCTTGATTTAAGTAATCACACACAACAAATTGGTGACATTACCTCAGTAGTAAATACTCTAGCGCAACAATCAAAGATGTTGGCATTAAATGCATCGATTGAGGCATCAAAAGCCGGGGAAGCCGGAAAAGGTTTTGCCGCAGTAGCTACGGAAGTAAGAAATCTTGCAGAACAATCAGAACAGTCAACGGTGCAGGTACAAAAAATTCTTGAGGATATTCGACGTACCACTGAAAAAGCGGTCACCGTGACAGAAGAAGGGACGAAGACTCTTGATTCAGGTACAAAGCTCATCGAGAAAGCAGGCCAAGTCATTCAAACTCTAAGTAAAATGCTTAATGAAGCTTCGATTTCAAGTCAGCACATTGAGGTGGCGATTCGTCAAGAAGCAGTTGGTATTGAGCAAATCGTTGAGAGTATGAATGAAATAAATCGGACTACATCGACTTTTTCAAGTGGAATAAAAGAGATGATGGCATTTATTCACAATTTGGATAACATCGCCAAACATCTAAAGGACGATGTGAATATTTATAAAGTTTAGGAGCACCAATGACTCCAGACGATCATTTACTAAAAGAGTTGCTTGAAACATTCAGCACGGAGCTTGAATCATTACTGACTGTCATCACTGATAATTTAAAAAAAATTGAAGGTGGTGAATCAATGGATGATTTAAGCCATATGATGGAAGAAATTTCTCGAGCCGGACGCAATATTAAAGTTTCAGCACTTTCTGTGGGTATTAATGACCTGGGGAACATGGCAGAACTCGTTGAAAAGCTGTTTGCACCTTCTCAGAAAGCATCATCGGAAGTCATTAATTTAACGTTTCGCGCTGTAGATGGGATGCGTGAAATCCTTCATGACTTTATAGAAAAAAGGCCCCTTTCAACAGCACATGATGAATTGTTACATCAATTACAATATGCTCTCATTTATAAAGAAAAAGAAGAATCGCCAATCTCCGAGGAAAAACCTGCACTGCCTATGGAAGACATGGCCTCCGAGATTGCTCCCTCTTCAGATAATGAATTTATAAAAAAAATTGTTGAAACATTTAAGACAGAACTTCAGGAAAATTTAATTACGATTACTGATGGTTTGCTCCAGCTCGAAAAGGGAACAAAATCAGAACAAGATTTCCAGGATGTGCTTGAAGAAATTTTTCGAGTTGCCCATAACATTAAGGGCTCTTCGCGTGGTATAGGCGCTCATGATGTCGGTGAAATTGCACACCATTTAGAAACATTATTTGCAGCAATTCAGAAAAAAAGTATTAAAATTTCCTCGGAACTCATTAATCTTTGCCTGCAATCGATCGATTACATGAATGAAGCAATGCAATGTTACAGTGAGCGAAAACCGCTATCCTTCGATTTAAAAAAGCACTTGGCGCAACTAAAACAATACACCGAACTGGCTACCCAAGAAATATCATCAATACCAGAACTGTATGAGCAACAAATATCAGGGCCTCAAAAGGTCCCTAGTACCCAAGAAATTCAAGCTAAAATAAGTGAATTTGAATCAATCCGCGTCTCTTTGCAAAATTTGGATAGTGTTTCATTTTATACAGATGAAATTCAAACCATTAAAATCTCTATTGAAGAATATTATTTCAATTTGACTAAAATGAATTTCAAAATCGATGATCTGCTTCTTTCATGGAAAAAAAATAGAGCCTATTTTAAAACACTTGCTGAAGATAAAAGCGAACCTATCGATTATCTCTTTTCTACAAATTACGCTGAATTAGCCGAAATCAATAATTCAATTCACTTAATGCAAAGGGAATTGTATCTATCGATTAATGAGTTATCCCTCTTGTTAAATGCATTACAAGATGAAATCCGCACCTTGCGCCTTATTCCAGTATCCACACAATTACGTTATTTACCACGAGTTGTACGTGATTTGGCGCATGAACTCAACAAGCAAGTCAATCTTGAAATAAACAGTAATGATGTAAAAATTGATAAGATAATATTGGATGGCTTAAAAGACCCCATTATGCATCTTTTGCGTAATGCAATTGATCACGGCATAGAAACAACCGAGATTCGTAAAGCAACGGGTAAGTCACCGCAAGGAAATATTTATATCAAAGTCAATCAAGAAGATAATCACATTGTGTTCAAGATAATTGATGATGGCGCCGGGATTAGAACAGAAGATGTAATTCGTATTGCACTACAAAAAAACTTGATTACTCAATCTGAACCAGGAAATATGAAGAAAGAAGATATCTACGAGCTCATTTTTCGACCTGGTTTCTCTACCCGTGAAATTGCTACAGATATTTCAGGTCGGGGCATAGGCCTGGATGCGGTGCGCTCCAATTTGCTCCGTTTAAAAGGCCAGGTCAGTGTCGAAAGCCAACTAGGTAAGGGGACGACCTTTTATCTCAAAGTCCCACTTACTTTAGCTACTGAGCGCGGATTGATTATCTCAAGTTGCAACCGAACATTTGTACTTCTTACCAACTCGGTAGAAAGTGTCATCCTGTTAAAAAAACAAGACATTATCAACGTGGAAGGAATCCCTTCCGTTCTTGTCAAAGAACAACCAGTTTTGTTATGCTCTTTGTCTAAAGCACTGCATCTTGATGAAAAGAAAAATAATTTAAAAGAACATATCTCTGTTGTTGTAATAAAAAATAATGGAGAGCAAATTGCGTTGCTAGTCGATGAAATTATTGGTGAAAGAGAAATTGTACTCAAACCATTACAAGAACCATTAACTAATATACCTTGCATCATCGGAGCTACCTTAACAGGCAGCAATCAAATTAATTTCGTATTAAACTCTTCAGAGATAATTAAACGAATGTTGCTATAGTGAACTACTGCCTATGATAAAAATTCTAATTGTTGACGACTCACCAACAGAAGCTGCATTAATTCAACACATCATAGAATCTGAAAAAGATATGAATGTCATTGGCATCGCAAAAAATGGCCAAGAAGCAATTGAATTAACTGCAAAATTAAAACCCGATCTCATCACTATGGATATTCAAATGCCCATCATGGATGGGCTTGAGGCCACGCGCATTATTATGGACAAAAATCCGACACCAATTATCGTGATAAGCTCCATGGTTAATGATGAGTCAATTCATGCTACGTTCCATATTCTTGAAGCGGGTGCGCTAACTGCTTTAGCAAAACCTGTGAATGTATTTTCTCCTTCTTTTGAAGAAAGTCGACAACACATCGCGGATGTCCTACGCAGCCTTGCTGATATTCGTGTTGTAAAAATACCCTTGAAAAAACATTTGAATCTTGATGAAAGCAAAAGACATAAAATAGAACATGTCAAAGAATCTCATTACGAAATTATAGCGATGGGGGCTTCAGTTGGCGGACCGATGGCATTGAGGACTATTCTGTCGCAATTAACTCCTAATTTCCCTTTACCTATTATGGTTGTTCAACATATGGGCAGCGGTTTTATCCGAGGATTTGCGAAATGGCTTGGAGAAAATGTACGCATTCAAGTGAAAAATGCAGTGGATCATGAGGCATTACAAAAGGGCACGGTGTATATAGCTCCTGAAGACAAACATATGATAGTTGAGCGTGTTCATGAACAATTAATCTGTAAGTTAGTTGATGGCCCCCCAGTTTCCGGTTTTCGTCCTTCAATTACACGTTTGTTGCAATCAATCGCTAAGGTCTCCGGAAAAAAGGCTATTGGAATCCTGTTAACCGGGATGAGTAATGATGGCGCAGAGGGTTTACTGGAATTAAAAGAGGCTCATGGACATACTTTGGTTCAAGACCAAGAGAGTTCCATAGTTTTTGGAATGGGAGCAGTTGCTCAGTCCATGAATGCTGTAGATCAAGTCATCGGATTGGGACATATTGCAAGTTATCTAACAAGAATTTGTGCCACTGAAAATGAGTGACTCTTTTATGGAAAAAGAAAACCCGGTAATTTTGGTTGTGGATGATAGCGCCACCATGCGTTTAATCACCAGTAATGCACTAATCAAAGAGGGTTTTAGTGTCATTCAGGCAGAAAACGGCGAAGCTGCTTTATCAGTGCTTAAAACTTCGAAACCTGATGCAATTTTGCTGGATGTAGAAATGCCAGGCTTGAACGGGTTTGAAGTATGTGCAGAAATTCGAAAATTACCCGATTGGCGCTATCTTCCAATTATGATGGTCACCGGCTTAGAAGATTATGAATCAATTAATAAAGCGTTCCGGGCTGGTGCTACAGATTTTACTACCAAACCAATTAACCCGACTCTATTAGGATATCGGGTGCGTTATATGGTTCGCACTAATTCTTATTTTCAAGAATTACAAATTGCCGAACAAAAAGTCCGGGTGCTCAATAATGAACTCATCGATAAATTAGTCGAAATCCAGCAAAATGCAATTGCAGTAGCACGCTTTGTGCCCCAAGATTTCCTTAAGGTGTTGAATCGTAAAAATATTGCCGACATCAAACTCGGCGACTGCGTTGAAAAAAACATGACCGTTCTTTTTTTAGATATAAAATCATTTACTGCTATGGCTGAACAGTTATCTCCGGTGGAGATTTTCAATCTTTTTAATACGCTTATGAGTTATTTGGATCCTGCCATCCTTAAAAATTCCGGTCTTATTGATAAATATATTGGTGATGCCATTATGGCATTATTTAATAATGCTGATGATGCGGTTGCCGCTGCATTGGATATGTTAGAAGCATTAAAGGCTTTTAATGCCACACGAGTACACGATAATCTCCCTCCTATTAATGTAGGAATTGGCATAAATACAGGCACCTTGATCGTGGGTACAGTTGGTTTTGAGGCACGCATGGATTGTAGTGTGCTTAGTGATGCGGTCAATATTGCTTCTCGACTTGAGACTTTAACTCGAAATTTTAATATCGAGCTCATGATTGGCGAAGAAACCTATGAAGAGTTAAAACAAAAAGAAAAATACGATTTACGTTTCTTAGGTTTAACAACAGTAAAAGGTAAAAGCTTGCCTATTAAAGTTTATGAAGTTTTTAATCATAATGTGCCAACTGATGTGCAATTGAAAAAGAGTTCTGCCCTTATTTTTGCTGAAGCGTTAGATTATTATGAGGCGAAACAATTTGATAAAGCGTCAAACCTTTTTGAGCAAATCACGACAAGTAATCCAAATGATTCACCCGCAAAATATTTTTTGCAGAAGTGCAAAGAAAAAAAGTAGGTTGGACCTTGGGCCCAACCTGCACATTTAACCCGCCTTAATTTGATCAACGACTTGTTGATTGAGATGAGTCACAATTAAACTAACTAGTTTAACTGCTTGATCATAATCACGCTTATCAAATACTCCAGCTTGTTGATGCGCATAGCGAATAGGCACACCGATATTGATACTGGGAACGCCTGAACCAGAGCCTTGTACTTTTGATCCATCTTGTCCGTAACCTATTTCAGATTCCAACTGTACCTGAATGTTATTTTTTTGGGCTAGGTCTAAAATCCAATTCAGCAGTTCTTGATGAGGAATCATGGAGCGATCGTATACAAATAGAGTAGGTCCTTTACCTAAAGCAATGCGACCTTTACGTTTTGCAACTAAAGCAGGGTAATCATCAGCAATACCGACTTCAACATTAATTGTAATGTCTGGATGTGTACTCTGATAAACAGTACTTGCGCCGCGCAAACCAACTTCTTCTTGTACTGTTGCAGCAGCGTAGAGTTGATTTGGTCGGTTCTGGTTTTTTATGGAATCAAGAACATCACCAATGAGTGCCAACCCTAGACGATCGTCAAGCGCTTTGGCTAAAAAGCGATTTTCACTTAAAGGACTGAATTGACTGGCGGGAGTGACTTGCAATCCTGGTCGTACATTAAATTTTGTTTCAGCCTGTTCTTTGGTTTCCGCGCCAATATCAAGAAACACAGCATTAGCCAAAGGCAGATTATTTTTTTTGGCCTCTTCGAGAAGATGGGTTGAATCCATACCAGAATAGGCCAAAATAGCCCCATTAGGTGTTGAAACCAGCCAACGTTGTGCAAAAATTACTGAAGCAGGGATGCCACCCAAAGGAATAATCTTTAAAAAACCATCTGGAGTAATTGATTCAATCATGTACCCAACTTCATCCATATGTGCCATTAATAGCACATTGGGTCCTTTTTGATTCACTTTATATTGACCAATTAAATTACCCATTCCATCTACAGTAAGGTTGCTCATCGATTGCTGCCATTGTTGCTTTACTACATCACGAACAGACTTCTCAAAACCAGATGCACCTGCCAAATCGGTTAACTTCGCCAAAGAATGTTCGTCCGCAATAGCACCGGTAGTAGCACCGATCAGCATCAATCCCATCGTTAACATGTTTAATCTTTTCATACAAACGTCCTTATCTTATATAAAATTTAATAGCTCAATAATTCAGGCTAATTGGTCTGTTTACAATTCGCTAGCTTGAGCCTTTTTGGCCAAGATAGTAGCGTTGTAAACAGACTCTACAGATTATTGTGACATTATTCTACTATAGTAACCGTATAATATTTAGGCTATTATTGAACCTTTTTATCATTGGAATACTTCTTGTCATGTACACTGCCATTGTAATTCCAGCTCGCTATGCCTCAACTCGATTACCAGGAAAACCTCTGGCAATGATTCATGGTCAAACCATGCTGCAACGAGTAGTGCGATTATCACGTGCAGCTGCTGAGGGGTTAAAAAATGTTTCTGTGGTTGTTGCAACAGATGACGAGCGAATAGTCCAACATTGTGATGAACTCGGTGTTACCTCCATCATGACCTCACCAGAGGCACCCAGTGGAACAGATCGAGTCGCCGAGGCAGTACGTAGCATGACAAGGAAGCCTGACTTTATTTTAAACATGCAGGGGGATGCTCCATTAACCCCCCCTGATTTTTTACGCGCACTGATCGATGCTTACGCTGCTTTCCCTTGTGATGCAGTAACTCCTGTTACTCAGTTAACCTGGAAGCAGTTGGATAATCTGCGTCAAAATAAACAAACTACTCCCTTCAGTGGCACTACAGCTGTATTCAATGAAAAAACAGGCAATGCTTTTTGGTTTAGTAAAAATATTATTCCCGCCATACGTAAAGAAGAAAAACTACGCCAAAAAGGCGATTTAAGCCCTGTATTTCGCCATATAGGCTTATACGGCTATTCATTAGATATGCTTGAACAATACATTACTTTGCCAGAAAGTACATTTGAAAAAATGGAAGGATTGGAACAATTGCGTATCTTGGAGAACGGTTATACTCTTCGTTGCATTCCCGTTGATTACAAGGGTCGTGCCAGCATGTCAGGCATTGATAGTCCAGAAGATGTAGCTCGTGCTGAGACTTTGATTGCTCAATACGGTGAATTATTAGAGAGTATGTAACGATGACAACACGCTTACTCATTGCACGCCATGGCAATACATTTGGACCAGGGGACATTGTCCGTAGAGTAGGAGTCACAGATTTGCCCTTAGTTGATAGTGGCCTGAATCAGGGACGTATGCTAGGTATTTATTTGAAAAATAATAATTTTATTCCTGATGTAATCTTCACTTCGAAACTCAAAAGAACCATTCAAACTGCAGAGCAAGCACAACAGGCCATGGGGACCAATTTACCTATTGAAACACTGACTATTTTCAATGAGATTGATTACGGACCGGATGAAAACCAACCCGAAGAACACGTTGTTGCGCGTATTGGGAAAGAAGCAATTAATGCTTGGGAATCACAAGCAGTGGTGCCTGAAGGTTGGAAGGTGGACCCTTCTGCGCTTATTAAGAATTGGATAGACTTTTCCAATCGAATTCGTAAAGAGCACATAGGAAAAACATGTCTTGTTGTAACAAGCAATGGGATTGCCCGTTTTTCGCCCTACTTAACTGGTGATTTTGCAACATTCAGCGCACAATATGGAATCAAAATCGCTACGGGGGCATTATGTGTCTTTGAAAATAAAGAGCCCTCTATGGAATGGCAATGTCGTGCATGGAATGTGAAGCCAAACCTGGATGCTTTGTAGCCTGGGTGAAGCGCAGCGTAACCCGGGTTTCTATATAAAATGGAACTATTTAATCCCGGGTTACGCTGCGCTTCACCCAGGCTACAATTCAAAAATTTTACTGGAAGAAGATCAATGAAATTATGGATGATGGTATTTTTTCTATTCATGAGCTCCGTATGCAATGGGACCTCCGAATATTGTTTACCCAATCAATCGTGTTGGCCAACCCAAGCGCAATGGGATGCATTAAATAAACAGGTAAACGGTCATTTGCAGCAAGGACATTCTCCCTTATCTCCCTGTATGAAAAACTCAAATAGCATGGCTTGCAAAGCCATTCTCAATCAACTAAAAAATCCTTACTTTATTGAATCGCAACCTGGTGCAACTCAATCCAATGGCTGGGTGGATGCGTGGCAATCGACAGTGAGTCCTTATGTTGTTGCTGTTGAAAACGTACAAGAAATTGCTGCGGCAGTTAATTTTGCACGCAAACATAGCCTGAAGCTTGTAGTGAAAGGGACAGGTCATGATTATCTAGGTCGCTCCAATGCGCCCAATTCACTCTTAATTTGGACACATAACATGCGCAAGGTAACCCTTCATGATCATTTTGTGCCCCAGGGATGTCCGGCAATGCACCCACCTAAACCAGCAGTCACGGTGGCAGCAGGCACACGATGGATAGAAGCATATAAAGAAGTTACTACAAATAATGGCCGTTATGTTCAAGGTGGAGGATGCGCTACGGTGGGTGCTGCGGGTGGATTTATCCAAGGTGGGGGATTTGGAAGTTTTTCCAAAAAATTTGGCACCGGCGCTGCAGGAATTCTCGAAGCAGAAATCGTTACTGCCGACGGTATAATTCGCACCGCTAACGCGTGCCAAAATCAAGATCTTTTCTGGGCATTAAAAGGAGGGGGAGGAAGTACGTACGGCGTTGTAAGTAAAATCACTTTGCTAACCCATAATCTCCCCAGCTCATTTGGAAAAGTTAAAGGGACAATTACAGCAAAATCAGATGCAGCATACGAACAACTTATTCATCACTTTATCAATTTTTATCGAATCAATCTCAATAATGAACATTGGGGAGAACAAGTTAGTTTCAACCCTAATAATCAAATGATCTTCTCTCTAGTTTTTGAAGGATTAAGTAAAACTGAAGTAGACAAACTTTGGCAACCATTTCTTGATTGGTTAGCCAAAAAGCCAGAGCAATACCAATTTGATCTCAACAGTGCGACACGTCCTGCACGGCACTACTGGGATTTGGATTATTTGATTGCAAATGCTCCTGATGCAATTGTGGTGAATAAAGAAAAAAATGCATCTTCAGGTGAATTTTGGTGGGCATCGAATCAATCCGAAGTATCCATGTACATCAACTATTATTTATCCATGTATCTTCCTTTCAAATTATTCGCTAAAGAAAATTCAGCGCATTTCGCCAGAACACTTTTTAATGCATCACGAGCCACTGAAATTGCCCTTCATTTCAATAAAGGTTTGTCGGGAGCATCATCTGATGCAACTGCACGTCAAAAAAATACGGCGATGAACCCAGAGGCACTTGATGCGGCAGCTTTGATCATTATTTCTGGAGGCCAACAAGATACCTATGCCCATATTGGGGGGCATAAACCTGACTTAATTAAAGCGAAGAAAGCCATACGTCAAGCGAATAAGGCGATGGACCTGCTCCATACCTTAAGTCCTAACTCAGGCACGTATCCGAATGAAGCGGATTATTTTATTAAAAATTGGCAATACGCTTTGTGGGGGAGTAATTACCCTAAGTTACTGCAGATCAAACACAAATACGATCCGCACAATGTATTTACTTGCCATCATTGTGTGGGGAGTGAATGAGATTTTAGGATTGATAAAATTGTAGCCTGGGTGAAGCGAAGCGGAACCCGGGTTGATATCACAAGTTCCCGGGTTACGCTTCGCTTCACCCAGGTACAATTCGAGAATCCATCAATCACATATCATCAAAATAATTCTTTAACGTGTGCTGAACATCTAAATTGAGCTCACCTGAATTAGGATCAATAGCACTTACCGTATCCCCAAGATAGCCAATTGCCCAAAAGAAGACATTGTTGGTTTCCATATTAGTTTGTAAATAAGACATGAGTGAATTAGTAAAAAAAGCTTTTCCTTTTGCGGTTTTCCAAGATGCCTCACCCAGTACAATGGGATAACCCGCCTTATATAAAAATCCCCATGACCAGTCAAAACGTAATTGACTTGGCATCCCAGGTGCTGTTTCCCAGCCTGCAACTTCAGCAGGATAAACATGTGGTGAGAAAACCAAGTGTCCATTGTGAGCGTAATCATCCCCCAACAACCATGGTAATGCAGACTGATTTATTCCTTGATTGATTAACTCATTTTTGAATTTATTCTTATCAAAAACAGCAATCCCGTTTTTAGCTTGAGTTTCATCAAGCAGGGGTTTGAAATCCTCTCCCCAATTTCCTTTAAAAAACACACGTTCTAAATTGCCACATAAAGAAGGATCTGGAGAATGGCTGTATCCATTGTCATTCACTACTTGTGATTTAGGAGCACAAATAACAGGGTTATTTGAATCATCATTTCCTGAATCAGGGCCTTCCACAAACAACAGTAAATTAGGATTATTTTTCTGTACTGCATTAGCAGCTGTTGCTATGACTTTGGTCCAGGGAACTTGAGAATCATGGCTTTTAAACCAGTTTAACCGATAAGGTTCATTAAAAATATCAATGCCTATGACATTGTCTAAGTCGCGATTTTTAATTTCTGTGGCTAAAAGAGCAATATCTTGCTCGTATTGCTTCATGTCATACACAGTCCCATCACGCATTGCATCACCATAACCATGACGATGATGGATATCAATCATGACTTTGATATTCTTCTTTTTTAACTCGTGTAGAACAATCCAAAAAGCTTGTTTCGGACTCACTGCTTTTTCACAAGCCGTACCCTGACTTTGCCAGGTTTTACAAAAGATACCGTTGCCTGCATTTGGAAAAGACTTGTCCGAAAGCCACTTATTCAAATCGACTTCATGCTGATCATCATAAAGAACCTCAGGTTGTATGGGTAATCGCAAGGTTTTAAAACTCACCGCTGTATTTTTATCTACACCTGAACTCGGAAACTCCCATGGATTACTGATTAAATCCATCATTCCATAAGCTCTTGGGTTAGAGCTTAACGATGGAATTGCATAAAAAGGATTGCTTTGTAAGCCTTGAAGAGTATTTGTGTCTTGAAATCCAGACCAGGATAGGCCATTTATATGAATAAGCTGGCCATTGTCATTGTAAATTTTACTTTCTCGAGTTTGGTAGGAGTGCGCATCCAAAGCAAACATTAATAATAACCAACATCCTAATACGCTTATTTTTTTCATTTACTACTCCTCCAAATTAATACATGGATAATTTTTAAAATGGGCGTTATTTAACCACTGCTCGGTAATTTCGGGTGAACTTTTGAATGGTTTTGCAAAAATTTAACAAAACAGGGTTTTATATTCGATTGGTACAAAAAATAAACATCCTGACAGAGTGAAGCAGTGAAGCGATAAATAACCCTGGCGTACTCAATTCCAGGGTTACAATCACTAAAGCGAAAAGTCGTTAGCCTACGTGTGATAAGCGGCTCTGATTTTCATAAATTGATTTTTTAACTAATTCATCCATATTGGCATTAGGCTCACACGATTGATAAACCATTTTTAATGGAGACACGTCTACAGTTGATTTGCTCACATCATTTTGCAAATAACCTTCAAGATTTCTAAAAGTAAGATATTTATCTGTAGCAAACTCTTGGCATTGAGCCATAGTTTCATCTTGGCATATTGAAAACTTAATCAAATGTTCTGCATGGAATGATTGATGGCCTTTTGAAAATACATACTGCATATCGTACAGAGCACTATCAGCACCAGCACAAAAATAGGAACCTGATTGAAATTTATTATTTTCGAATACATCACTACGAATATAGCGACCTTCTCCAGGTTGCAAACCAGCAAGAGTCACTTTATGAGTTGCTATTTCTTTAGGACTGTCTGCAAAAACATAACCAGTTAAAACCAAACCCAATATTATAGAGGCTATTTTCATCATTCTGTTTTAACTCCTAAAATGAAACAAATTTTCTCGGTAATGATTTTATATCCCTGAACCACTACAAAGAATTTCAGTTGGACATTATACCCTATTTCATACGAATAGTGTAAAAATTTATAAATTAATTCTCATTTTGATCGAAAATGTGCTAACAGATGGCACCTAACAGGGCATAAGAAGGGTCGTTAGAGCTCCTATCTCTTAGCCAAGAAACATCCATTTTTTGACCTCATTGAATTTTTTATTTACCAATTTAAAATTTTTTATTACACTGGGCCAAAATTAAAATTAAATATACTTTTTTAATGTCCAAAAATTTAACCCATGAATTCAGAGCTTCATTAATCAGTTATTTGCAGAAGCCTCATGATCTGAAGAATAAAAAAAAGCTAACTAAATCCGCTTTTGCACTATTTGATGAGGCCGCAAAGACATGTAATAGTATTGAGCCAGGGAAATACATGACTGTTATTGATGAAATGGTAGAAGTTGCGGTTCGTGGCATTAAAATACATCCTTACCTTGGAATAGCACTGGATTCGTTTTCCCGTGAATTAAGCCAGTCAGACCTAAAAAAAGAAGCACTCGCATTTCACGTACTCAATCTCACCTATAATTTGTATTTGAAAAATAATTTAATTGATCCGGAAAAAGTAGCTAGGAAGAAATTAAAAATAATCGAGCAAACAATTCAGCAATTAAAGACTGATAACAATCCGTATGCTACAGAATTAGAAAGTGCACTAGTAAAACTAACTATCTTAGCTGACGAGTATTTTAAATTATCACCCATAAAACAATTTCAAGAGCAGGTCGAGTTTGAGCGAAAACTAAAACTTGTTTGTGCCGATCATCAAGCGGCCATCGAAAGCGATGCGCAAGTTAAATCTGCTTTTTATGGTTTTCTAGCAGTGATTTTTAGTCTCTTTAATGTTTTTGGACTTTCTCTTGCCGATGAATACTATAGAAAAAACCGATTTTTCCAAGAAATTTCTTTAGCTCCAAAGAATACCTTATCCAATTTTAAAATACCTTTTATTGAAATTGAAGAGACTCAGGAAGAATCAAAAATTGTGTCACCGTCAAGCTAAAAAAAATTGAAATCCTCATTATTACTCTCCATACGTTTTTCAATACCTTCAACGAGTTGAATCTGGCTGTCCCATTTCTCTGAGACGCCCCACTGATTTTAAACACCCATTGGTCAACTAATTGTCATAATGGCAAAGATAACAATAACTAATTGATTTCATGCTAGAAAAGGCTTTGCTATTAAAAAAAAATGAGTTATAACTCTTTCTTACCTGAATCAAGGATTGACAGGTATCTAGGATGGGTCAGCATGATGCTGAATATTTTTTTCATGGAGTGAGAAAATGAACAGTAAAGTATTTTCGCAACGCTTCAATCGCGAGTTAGCTTCATTGGGCTTTCCTGAAGACTTAGCCGAGAAAATCAAAGCAGTCTCTAAAGTATTTGGTGTTTCACGTCATCTAGCAAATTCTTTAATTTTTGGTCACATGCTTCCTGGGGGCGAACAGCTCAACAAGATTGCAGAAATTTTAGAAGTTTGCCCGCAATGGTTAGGTGGAGCAACTGACAGAAAAAAAACTTATCCAAGCCGCGAAACTGTAGATAGTGTATAATAGTTAAAGTTGAGATAATTATTATATATTGTAAAATGCTGTATCTGATCCTGACATCAGGCATTAGGTACAGCAGTATGTATATCTATTTTTCACCATAAAAAAAGCTTATTTTCGCGGGTTATTACCATCATGGAATGTTTGAGTTTTTGTATCGCCAAATCAATTGATTTAACACGAGTGGACAATCATTTTAAAAGCGCTTCGACTGAATTTACTTCATTGAAGACTCGGGATGTTCTTAAATTAAGTGCAAACTACAACAAAGATCATACTATATTTGTTTTTAAAAATGGCACCGTGGTTTCCTGGGGGATCAAGCGTTATCAAATTAATGATTATTTGAATACGATCAAACTCCTGGTTGATAAACCCGTTACCCTTTTGGTGCATGATGAATTTCATTATCAGTTCAGTGATAAAACCACTATAGAGCCACATGATTTTTTCGATGTGGATTGCTTAACCATTGAAGATGAAAGTGATGAACTCAAGCTCAGCCTGTCTTATGGATTCTCTCAATCAGTAAAATTACAATATTTTGAAACCATTATTGATGCGCTAATTGAAAAATACAATCCAATGATCCAAACCCTTTCACTAACAGGTGAGATGGAAATTAGCCGCACTCAAATACAACAGATTATTGGGGAAATTCTTGGTGCTAAGAGTGAAATGAATTTAATTAGTAATTTCCTTTATCATCCAAAATATTTTTGGCAACATCCAACCTTAGAAGAGCATTTTTCTATGTTGGAGCGTTATTTGCACATCCAAAGACGTGTCAATGCAATTAATCATCGGTTGGACACCCTTAACGAAATCTTTGATATGTTTAATGGTTATTTAGACAATCGACATGGCCATAACTTGGAGATTATTATCATCGTATTGATCATTTTGGAAATTATAGTTGCCGTTTTAAATGTACATTTTTAGTAAAATTTCAATTTTAATGAGAGCAAATTAAGACAAAACAGGCTATTCTTTAGAAAAACAAATAATATTTATTAAATCATGCTCAGTAATACAAACCAACTCAATGAAGATCAACTTAGTGCTCTAGAACAATTAAAATCCGTCTGCAAAAAAAAGGATGGCAGCGTACCTAATTTATATACTCATTTGCTCACACAGAAACGAAATTTACCTACGGTTTTGCTGTATTACGATAAGCAACATTTGGTTGGATTCTTAAGTGTTTTCTTCTTTTATGAAGATGCAGTTGAGATCTCAGTGCTTGTTCATCCAAATTATCGACGCAAAGGCATTGCTAAAAAAATGCTGCACAGTATTTTGCCCCTTGTGAAAGAGCAAGGCTTTTTTAAGTTGATTTTTTCTAGTCCTTCCCATTTGAATGATCAATGGATCGCTGAGCTCGGATTTTCTTATATGCATAGCGAATACTACATGGAACGACATGATTTAAATCCCTTACTGGATTACAAAAAAAATCTGACGTATCGCACTGCAACAGAGCAGGACATTCCATTACTTTGCGTTCTGGATGAAGCGTGTTTCTTTAAAACTCAATCCGAATTAATTCCTCGTTTTGAACACATACTGAGTGATAGGGCCTATCAAATAATACTGGCCTTTGAAGACAATCATCTTATAGGTAAAGCACATATACGTTGGCAAAAACATGGCGCAACCCTTTCTGATATCGCGGTTTTACCAGTCCGGCAAGGAAAAGGTTTAGGAACAGCGTTGATTTCTCACTGTATTAATTATGCTTTAAGCGAAGGCAAACCTGAGCTGAATCTCGATGTAGAAACACACAACCAAAAAGCACTAGACCTCTATACCCGACTTGGTTTTCTCACACAAAATTCGTGTGAATACTGGGAAATTGATCTCCACAAATTGCAGAAATTAGTCAAACCAAAACACACGCATTAATTTGCATCCCGTTTACCCAGAGGCTTAACTCATCTTAATTACATTTTCACGCATCTGGGTAAACTTTTTTCTGTAAAATAAACCTCTTCATAGAGCTTGACAGAATTTAAACCCCGCCTTTAGTATTGTCCTAAAAAAAGTGGAGCAAACTATTCACTTCGAAGTCGCGCTTTTCAGCTTACTTAGAAAAACTCCGCACATTTAAATTAAAAGGGATCATTGATGAAAAAAAGGGTTGTAATAACCGGCATGGAAATAACCTCTTCCATAGGAGTAGGCTTAAATAAATTCTGGGAGGCAGCAAAACAGGGACAATGCGGAATAAAACGCATCCAAAGTTATGATCCATCTTTGTATCCAACACAAATAGCTGGTGAAATTACTGATTTTTCTCTAGAGCATCTTCCCGAGCTTAATAAAAATAAACGTTATCCAAGGGTTGCTCAATTTGCTCTTTATTGCACACATAATGCAATAGAAAAGTCTGGACTTACTGCCCGTGAGCTCAGTAAAGCGGGAACCTTCATGGGCACCGGAATGGGCGGGTATCCCGAATCAGAAGCAAGTTATCAATTTTTCTTCGCAGACAATTGGAAAAAAATGCAACCTCTGACCGTGATCCGAGGAATGGCCAACTCCATTGCAAATTTTATTGCCATTGCATTTGGGCTGGGTGGACCTAATTCAACTATTTCTAATGCATGTATTTCATCAGCTGATGCTATAGGCGCAGCGTATCATCAAATCGCTCATGGCAAAATTTCCACTGCGATTTGTGGCGGTACTGAAGCACCACTTTGGGAATCGATGATGTCTGCCTGGTGTAAATTAAAGGTAATGTCTACTAACAATGAAAATCCAACAAATGCCTGCCGCCCATTTGATCTGAATCGTGAAGGGATGGTGATGGCTGAGGGCGCAGGCGTTTTAATTCTTGAGGAATTAAGTCATGCCAAAGCACGTGGAGCTACTATTTTTGCAGAAATAATTGGGTTCGGCTCCAGTTGTGATGCGTTTCATATTACCGCACCCTCTTCGGAAGGACAGCAACGCGCGATTCAAGGGGCATTGGATGATGCAAAATTATCACCGCGAGATATTCAGTATCTGAAAGCCCATGGGACTGGAACTCCATTAAATGATAAAATTGAAACGCAAACCATTAAATCAATATTTGGTGAACGAGCCTATGAAATCCCAGTCACTGCACAAAAATCCATGATTGGGCATGCGATCGGAGCTTCTGGAGTCATGGAAGTTATTTCCACATCACTCAGTCTGCAACATGATCTGTTATTACCTACGATTAACTTAGAAACTCCCGATCCTGATTGTGATTTAGATTATGTCCCTAATGAGTCACGCAAAAAAGCTATTGATATCGTATTATCCAATCATTTTGCTTTTGGAGGTGCTAATGTGGCTTTGATACTTCGAAGATATATAAAATAAACAGCGTATTCAGTTCACGCAATAGTAGCAACAGACTGTAGCCTGGGTGAAGGCAAAGCCGTAACCCGGGTTTCGAATAAAAAAATCACGCGCCTATATCCCGGGTTTCGCTGCGCTGCACCCAGGCTACAACGATCACAGGCAACCTAAATTTTCGTTAAAAGATTGCATTTAAAGACAGTATCTACGATTCCACAATCTTATGACTCAGCAAGTAGCCCGTATTAGCGCGTAATACGGGGATTCAAACACTCACTCAATTCATTAATACATATAGCCTATGCTAAACAATAATGCAGTAGTATATAAATGAGGCATACCTGGACCTTGGTTCAAAGTCGCTCCATCGCCTCCTAAATAATTTTTACCCCAATCCGCAAATTCAGCTCCTACACCTACTTGCCAGTTCTGGCTAAGCATTTTTTGGACCCCGGCTCCAAGTGTATATGAAAAAGCTAGGGTACTGGCGGTAGTAAACCAAAATGGGGGAAATAAAACAGGATCGATTGTAGTAGGAATCCAGTCATGAGCATGGTTCCAACCTACACCAAAACTACCGCTAAGGTAAGGCTGTAGCGTTTGAAAACCACAAGCAATCAGTTTACCTTTAAACTCTGCTCGAAAATGACTTACTTGATACTGATAGGTATAGACATCAGGAATACCATTCACTGTAATCGTACCCGACAAAGAGGCATCGCTGGCTGCTGCAACGCCAAGACCAAATTGAGCAATAACATCGCTGGCGCCAATAAAATGTTGTAACCCAAAAAAGAGTTCACCAGTGCCTAACCAATCAGATTTCGAATCAGCATTATAAAGGTTGATCTGTGGCGGCGAAAAAGTATTAAGATATTGATCTTTCCCTGGATTAGACCAGGCAGGTCCTCCACTGGCAATAATAATTGATGACCATACCTGGGGCAAAGCAGGGGCATAGAGGTCTTCCGTAGCAAATACATTTATTGAAAAGAATGCACAAAGCCCAGAAACTATTATTTTTTTAAACATACATATCCTTTTGATTTTTAAACATGAAATCCAGAGCATTCAGGCTAATTTTATACAGGATTTGGCTCTACTTTTCTAGACTTCACTGATCAGAATTGATGTGAATGAACGTGTCACTGCCGTTAATTTAGAAAGTCAGACCTATTGATCACCTCTTTGTAGCTTTTCTTTTTTAATTCATTAATTAGCTTGATTATATGCTGAATTTTTATCAATATTGATCACATTAATATCGTAACTTGGCTTGTTATTATTATTTTAGGGATAAGAGATGAAAACAAAATTTGGGCTTTTTGATACAGACATTGAACTGAAAGAAGTAAGGATAAAGCTCCCATCATTCAAGGTGATTTTTGTCGGAGATGTTTGCGGTAAAACCTCGCTATTAAAAACGTTTACTTCGGGAAGATACCCCACTAATGTTAAGGCTACAATAGGCGTTGATTTTTATCATAAATTGATTGAAGTCAATGAAAGTAAAATAAATCTTCACATATGGGATATTCCTGGGGTAGCACGCTATGGACATTCATGCAGGTTTTATTTTAAGGAAACAGACATTGCAATTATAGGTTTTGATTTAGCCAGACCCATCACGTTTGATGGTGCCATGAAATGGCTAGAAGAAATTAATCAGCATTTAGATAGGAACAGCTTAGGGAAAATTATTTTAGTTGGACTAAAAAGTGATGCAGAACCTGATCAAGAGTTAGATATTAAAGTCCTGAACAGCTTTGTTAAGGATAATAATTTATTTTACATGACCGCAAGTGCAAAAACGGGAAAAAATATGGAAGAGTTATTCCAGCAAGCAGTTACATCAAAAATGGAATCATCACCCCCGGAAGAAGAAAAACATCGGGTTGAAGAGTATCAATCTAACAAAGGATGTATTATTTTCTAGAATAGTTCGTTTATTTGAATCATTACTGAATCAAAAACCTCTACCAGTAGTGTTTACCTCATACCAGCCAGAGTTACTTTAACTCATCTTTTATACAAACCTCTAAGCAAAAAATGAAGCCGCCTAAAGCATAGCAATGGAGGTTCCTTGGGTATATAATCAGCTATTTTACAAAAAAAGGCCAACAAATGAGTTATTCACTACGTGATTTAGCAAACATGGTACAAGGGGTAGTCATAGGTGATGACTCAATAAAAGTGTCTTTCCTATCACCTATTGACGAGATTTCCCCCGAAAGTTTAGTGTTTGCTGATAGTAATGAAAATGTGAAATTGGCGGAAGCATCGCAAGCAACAGCCATATTAGTCAATGAACAGATTACTGGTTCAAAAAAACCATTAATACAGGTAAAGCATCCATTTAAAGCCTTCATTACTTTGATGCACCATTTCAACCCCCCTCAAAAAACTATTCCTGGTATTCATCCTACCGCCGTCATTGGCGAAGGAGTGCAATTGGGGAATGAAGTATTTATAGGCCCTTATGTAGTCATTGAAGCGGGTAGTATTATTGGCGACCACAGTATTTTAAAAAGTCATATTCATATTGGTCGTGATGTATCTGTAGGAAATAATACCACCATTCACTCCCATGTCACCGTATATGATAAATGTCGTATTGGTTCCAGAGTCATCATTCATGCCTCTACTGTTATAGGTTCTGATGGGTTTGGTTATACCTTTGTTGATGGCAAACATCTTAAAGTTCCTCATATTGGGCATGTTATTGTTGAGGATGATGTAGAAATAGGTGCAAATACTGCAATTGATCGTGCCACGATGGGGGCAACGGTTATTGGTGAGGGAACTAAAATTGATAACCTGGTCCAGGTAGCACATTCTGTTAAACTAGGTAAGCACAATATCCTCTGTGGTTTTACCGGTATCGCTGGAAGTACTACTTCAGGCAATCATGTGATTTTTGCTGCTAATGTCGGGGTTAGTGATCATGTACGCATTGATGATGGGGTAATATTAGGAGCTCGTACAGGTGTACCACCCAACAAACATCTAAAAGAAGGGAATGTTTATTTAGGAAACCCAGCTCGTCCAAAAGATCTCGCCATTCAACATGAGCTAGGAGTTAACCGAATTCCCTTAATGCGCAAGAATATCAAAGCACTTTCGGAGCAAATTGAATTATTGAAAAAACAACTTGCCAAAGAAGAGGCAGAGTAACTATGACATCCCCCTTGATTCTCATTGACGGCTCATCCTATTTTTTTCGTGCATTTCATGCACTACCGCCTTTGACTAACTCAAAAGGCCAACCCACAGGAGCCATCTATGGGGTGGCCAATATGATTAAAAAGCTCATCAAAGATTACCAGCCTGAAGAATTAGCTGTAGTCTTTGATGCCAAGGGGAAAACATTCAGAGACGAATGGTATCCAGAATACAAGGCCCATAGGCCACCCATGCCACATGACTTAAGCACTCAATTTGCGCCATTAATCCAATTGTTAGAAGCAATGGGACTTCCCATACTGATTATTGAGGGAGTTGAAGCAGATGATGTGATAGGAACCTTAGCAAGACAGGCCACAGAACAAGGAATTCCAGTAATTATCTCTACAGGTGATAAGGATATGGCCCAACTGGTTAACGAGCATATTACGTTAATCAATACCATGAGCAATACCACTATGGGTAGTGAAGGAGTCCAAGAGAAATTTGGCATTAAACCCGCGCAAGTGATTGATTACCTTACTCTTATTGGCGATAGCGTAGATAATGTCCCTGGTGTCACCAAATGTGGGCCCAAAACAGCAGTTAAATGGCTTACAGAATATCAAACATTAGATAATCTAATTCAACACGCGGATGAAATCAGTGGTAAAATTGGTGAGAACTTACGTGCAAGTATCCCACAACTGCCATTATCCAAAAAGTTAGTAACAATCAAAACAGATGTTGATTTACCTCTAAAATGGGGTGAGTTAAAACCAAATCCAATGAATAAAGAACGGCTCATTGAATTAACACGTCAATTTGAATTCAAAAATTGGCTTAAAGAACTCTTGGGAGAAGAAGGCAGTTCCTCTCCAGGCCAACCCAAGATATTCAGTATCCCTTTCGAATTAATTACGACGAACCAGCAACTCAATCATTTGCTCAATCAACTGGAACAATGCCAAGCCTTTTGTATTGATACAGAAACAACCAGTATTGACATTATGTTGGCAGAGCTTGTTGGAATTTCTTTGGCGATCGAAGAAGGCAAAGCGGTATATATTCCATTTACGCATACCGATGGAACAGCGCAATTAATTCGTGAAGAAGTGCTCACTGCTTTAAAACCTATTTTAGAAAATCCACAAATAAAAAAAATTGGCCAGAATCTCAAATACGATTATTCCGTTTTGAAAAACCATGGCATTACTTTAAAAGGTATAAATTATGACACGATGTTAGAGTCTTACGTACTCAACAGTAGTGCCGGTCGTCATGATATGGACTCGTTAGCCTTAAAATATCTGGGACACAAAGCAATTAGTTATGAAGAAGTTGCGGGCAAAGGAGCAAAGCAGTTGCGTTTTGATCAAATCCCCGTGGATAGAGCAGCGGCCTATGCAGCGGAAGATGCAGAAATTACATTGCAACTGCACAATAAACTGTTTCCTTCGATCCCAGAATCCATGCTGGGTGTATTCAATGAAATAGAAATGCCATTAGTCACCGTGCTTGCCGATATGGAGCGACTTGGAGTACTCATAGACGCCGTAACTTTGGAAGAGCATGGCGCTCGTTTGAAAGAGCGCATCAATGCATTAGAGCAAGAAGCATTACAACTGGCAGGCAAACCTTTTAATCTGAACTCCCCAAAACAATTACAAGAGATTCTCTTTGATTCACATAAGCTGCCTGTAATTGCAAAAACACCAACAGGGCAACCATCCACGGCAGAGGCTGTATTACAAGAACTGGCTTATGATTATCGTCTTGCTGCGGTGATCCTTGAATACCGCAGCCTTACTAAACTGGTCTCAACGTACATTGACAGCTTGCCTAAAAAAATTAATCCACAAACACATAGAGTCCACACATCCTATAATCAGGCAGTTACCGCCACAGGAAGACTTTCCTCAAGTGAACCCAATTTGCAAAACATTCCTATCCGAAGTGAGGAAGGCCGTCTGATTCGTACTGCATTTATAGCCCCCGAGAACTGCCTCATTCTTGCAGCAGACTATTCTCAAATCGAATTACGAATCATGGCTCATTTATCGCAAGATGAAAATCTGTTAAAAGCCTTTGCTCAAGGGTGGGATATTCATGCAGCAACCGCCAGTGAAATTTTTCAAACACCACTAGAAGATGTCAGCAGCGAACAACGTCGCAGGGCCAAAGCAGTCAACTTTGGTCTGATTTATGGAATGTCTGCTTTTGGACTGGCAAAACAAATTGGCGTAGAACGTCAGGACGCTCAATATTATATCGATACTTATTTCCACCGTTACCCTAAAGTTTTGGAATACATGAACCGAACTCGCCAACAGGCTCATCAGCTCGGTTATGTGGAAACCTTATTCGGCAGACGCTTGTATCTACCCGAAATTAATACTCGCAATATGGTCCGACAAAAAGCAGCCGAACGCACGGCAATTAACGCGCCGATGCAAGGTACTGCTGCAGACATTATTAAAAAAGCCATGATATCGATAGCTAAATGGCAAAATGAGCAAAGAAATCCACCAGCAAAAATGATCATGCAAGTCCATGATGAGTTGGTTTTTGAAGTACGTAATGAAGAAGTGGAATCCAGCAAAAAAATAATTCGTGAGCTGATGGAACATGCGGTGAAACTCTCCGTTCCACTTGTAGTCTCTATTGGCACAGGTGCGAATTGGGATGCGGCTCATTAAGTATTTGAATATCTATCGTATTTGTAGCCTGGGTGCAGCACAGCGGAACCAGGGATTATGGGCCATTCATGTTTCCCGGGTTTCGCTGCGCTGCACCCAGGCTACAAGCTGACAAAATTGTAAAAATAATTTTGTTGGAGGAGTAATGAGAAGTACAACGGTAGTTGAAACACTAAGTATGAATTAGCAAAAGAGAGGAAACACCCTCATTTCAAGCATGGTGCGTTGCCCAATAAATATTCAACGCATCCCCATATTCCAGGGGTTTAATAATTTGCCCTCGTACATTTAAATCTTTTATGGCGAGCTTATTTTCTTTCGTATAAGCATTTGTCAAAATAAATACTTCTGTAAAAGCTAAGGAAGGATCCTTACGAATAATTTTTAGCAAATCAATTCCATTTACTTTGGGCACGTTAATATCAAGAAGGATCACTTTCGGATGGATTTTTTCTTGTCCTTGACGCCCAAATAGTTTATTTAATGCTTCTTCACCATTGGAGGCAATTTCAATAGCGCAAGACTCTTTAACTTTTTTAAATATTCGCTTTACACCTTCGACATCAACAACATCATCCTCAATATACAAAATATCAACGGTGTTTTTGTGGGTTTCCATAGCCATTCTCCGTCCGCATTTCGTGTACTTTAAATGAATGATTAAAAGCCTGCGGAAATAGGAAATATTTTCGCTAAAAAACTTAGCCAGTACTGATATCAATCATACATTAATTATAGTACTAAATATTAGTCAATTTTGAAAAAAATTAAATTTATTGCCTATAATTTATATTACATAAAGATAAGGAAGAAATTATGTATCAGTTAGATAAATCAATTCATTTCATGCTCGTAGATGATGATGCAATTGACATCAAAGATATGCAAAGAACCTTTAAAAAAAATAAAATCGATAATCCTCTTCATGTAGCAACTAATGGATTAGAAGCATTAAACAAATTATTGGGTATAAATGGCGAGAAAAAGATAAAACCCACCCCCAAAATCATTATCCTGGACATCAATATGCCTAAAATGAATGGCATAGAATTTATAAAAAGTATCAGAGCCCATGAAAAATTAAAATCACTGTTGGTTTTTATTCTTACTACTTCAAATAGCGAGAAAGATAAAATAGATGCGTACAACTTAAATGTGGCGGGTTATATTGTAAAACCATTTCATATTTCAGAATTTGTGGAAATCATCTCATCATTGCATCGTTATTGGAATCTGCTTGAATTTCCTGACAAAATATGAGTTAGAGCTTATCAATATTTTCTTCCTTAAGCTGCTTAGGCCAGGTAAAGGACATTGTAGTTCCATGCCCTACTTGAGATTGCACCATAACTTTTCCCCCCTGAGATTCGACAATTTTTTTCACAATACTCAAGCCAATACCGGTAGACTCTAATTCATCTCTTGATTTAAGCGTCTGAAAAACAATAAAAATTTTGTCAAAATATTCGGGCTCAATCCCCGGACCATCATCTTTGATAGTAAACAAATAAAATGCTCCTAAAGGGTCAACCTCAATTTTAATAGTCCCTTTTTTACGGTTGTGGTGTTTTATGCTATTACTTATCAAATTGGATAATACCTGAACTAAAGGGATCTTGGCTGTTTTAAAAACAGGCAACCGTTGAGGCAATAGAATCTCAAATCGGCCCTCAGGATTCAGGTTTTCAATGATCTCTTTCAAAATGACTTTGGTATTCACAAGTTCAATATTCAAATCAACACGACCAGCACGCGAATAGTGTAATATTCCATCAATTAAATTGGACAAACGCAAAGTGCGTTGACGTAATAATGCCAAATGTTCTTTTGACTTTTCATCGATTTTGTCGGCATTATCTTCTTCAATCCAAGTGGCTAATCGTTCGATTGCTCGCAATGGTGCTTTTAAATCATGTGATGTAATGTAAGCAAATTGCTCCAGTTCTTCATTAGTCTTAAGTAGTTGATTTTCAATTCGCTTCGCTTCGGTAACGTCTTTGGAAATGGTCAGATAACCAATAGGCTTACCTGCATCATCTCGACGTAATGTTAAGGTGACTGAAGCAATAAAATGCGACCCATCTTTACGAACACGTTCAAACACTTCTTCGGCTTTTCCTTCCTGCAATGCCTTTTGCATAAAAGCTTGAGCAACCCCGGATTTGACGTCTTCGGGTATATGTAAGATAAGAATATTTTTTTTATTAACCATTTCAGAAGCATGGTAGCCATAATTGCGGTAAGCGCCTTCATTCCATACGATTATTTTTCCATTTAAGTCCGTAGCTATGATTGAATATTCAATGGAACTTTCCAGTATGTTTTGCAAAAGAGTTTTTGCATAAAACATTTCTTCTGTTTTAATGGTTTGTACCTCCAAGTTAAGCATGCTTTTTTTTGCGTGCATACTCTCTTCTCCCTTGTGTTTTTCGGTCATTTTTAATTTTTGACTTAAAGAACCAAGAGTATTCTTTCTGCTAATTTTTTTACCTGCGTGTATTTTTTGTGTTTTCTGATCAGAAGCGTTTTGTGCCCTTTCATAATCCATAGTGATTTCCTTAAGAAATAGATTTTACTCACATTCATAGAAAGAGGATTACTATAATTATAGTGCGTATTTCACATACTTGCTGATTTCTGGTCGGTTTTCAGCTCTGTATATGGATTTAAAAATCAAAGTTCCGCTCACTGAGCATTCTGCTTAAATGCAATCAAGGTGATAGCCAGCTTGTCGTTTAGCACGAGTTGCATGTGAATAAGTTGGTTGCTTTTCATTGACTGAGTCATCAAAATAATAGGCCCAGGTTTTTTGAATGCACTCTGGTCTTACCGTTTTGGCCCAAGTATTATACTCGTTAACTAAGCGATTATATTGAATAAAAACCTTGGCAAAAGCGCCACGCATAAATTCAGAATCTGACCAAGCAATTAAGGGAAGATGAGGATATTTTTGTAAAATAACGGCTGCAAGCTGGGGACCATGGGTAGATAACTCATCAATCAAATTCAACTCACCATCAATGATAACTAGATCGGGCACATGAGTATCTATACAAGATAAAGCATCTTGACTATTACTCACAACATCTATTGATACCGATGCAATTACTGACTCCAATAGTCGAGACAAGCAAAATGCATTAAAGGCATTGTCTTCAATAATTAATACACGCATCGCATCCGGGCTCCCTGTTAGTTCAGGATTAAGTATAAAGATCAAACCTTAAGGAAGAATTAAGAAATTATTTTTATGAAGATTTTTTTTATTTTTGTAAAATTAGACAAATAAGTCTAATTTGGACTAAAACCATTTTGAAAATGCATCACTTATTAATTGAAGGTGCTGTTGCGTAGCTCTGGGGAATCTAACGCGCCCCACCACCAACGCCGCCCAATCCACCATGACCACTACCACCTTCGCCAGAACCTTCTCCGCCATAACCTTTTTCATTCGATGAAATAGGTTGATTGGTATAGCAGGAGCTAACCAATATAGTGGTTCCAAGCAAACAAAACACAAGAAGGGCTTTTTTCAATAGTTTTATTGTTGACATAGGTTTTCCTTATAAATAATTTATTTCCTTATACCGTCTCACCATGCGTTTCATAAATAAAATATAGCTTCTTTTACAATTAAATCACTAAGCAAGTTAAAAAAAGGGAAAACTTATACCTCAACATCATGCGCTAATAGACGTCGATTCGCACGAAAATAAGTTGCAGGAGAGTATTCTAATAAGTCAGATAGTTTTTCCATATAAATACAGGCAAAGCGATCGACTTGATAAGCAAAATAACTTTCTTCTGCTCCAGCTCGAAAAATACGTTCCCACTTTGGATTAAAATAGGTTTGTTGTTCTTTTAACAATTTCGTAAGTTGCGCATCAATCCTACTGATTTGCGCTTGTAGTTCTTGAATTTCATGGCTGTATTGTTTTGAGCCTTCATCGATCATTTTGGTGGATAGATTGACATATTGTTTTTCTAAACCTTTTTTTACATCCATTACTTCGCTGATTTTTTTCTCTATAGGCATTGCTCGTGCTTGCGCCTCTATTTCTTCTCCAAGCTCTTCAACAACTAAAGCAGTACGCCAGTTGCAATCTTTCTTCAATCGTAAAATATCACCATAGATGTGATCTCCAATATAAAGAATTTCATCGCCGCGGACCTGCAAATCTTCAGTAAACTTTTTGGCATTACCCCCTTGATATACTCCTGGAGCGATAGCCCCCATCATATTAGTCATTGCTCCGCTCGCGGGATTAATCGATAAAAAGCGGAGATTATCATAAAAAAAGCGAGGTTTATTTGCTAAAGTAATGACAAATTCAAATAAATTGATCCAGCTCTCACCCTTCTTTAAAAATGGGTTAATCGCATATTCCAGCAAAAGTTTTGTATAAGCATAATCTGAATTGGTCAGAATAAATATTTTTTTGCCATGATGAATAAAATGTTTCAAACCCTCGACTAGTGCACGTTCTTTTATCACATAAGTAGGTAAATTTTTACTAATGATTGTTTTCAAACTGCCATCAGAGTGTACTTTATCCACACAAAATTGAACATCTTGCGCAATGGTTTGATAACTGGGAATTTGCTCAGGATATAGGGTATCTTTCAAGTCAACCAATTGACCATATAGAACACAAAAGGCAATCGAAAAAGCAGTGTCGATTGCCATATAATTTGGATCACCTAAATCAACATAGATGCTTCGATATATTTTCTGTTGCTCGGTAAAATCAATCTGTTTGGTACCATGATAACTTTGTCGAATTGCACCATAACGACTTAATTTTAAAATATTGCCGTTTTTGCTATCAATCACTAAACCGCGAATTGCATCATGATAATTAAAATTCAATTTTTTAATTTGCTCAGGATAATACTTCACCTCGACCAATTGTTCTTTGACGAGTTGATAAACCAAAGATTCAAAATTCTCAGAATTATAACGAATCAAGGTATGGTCCATATCCAGACCAATTAACTTGATTTTTTTCATATTTAGAATTCGATTTACATAAACTTTATGTTCATTCATTAGCCTAAAACCTATTTGTTTTTGTAGCCTGGTTGCTTGCAACCAGGGGGATTTCCTAGAATACATCCATTGAGATCCTGGCTGCAAGCAGCCAGGCTACGTGCCTGGTCCCCGAGATACATTCTATTTAATCTATTTCACTTGCTTCACACCATCCTGAGAGGCCAACAAAACGACATCTGCCGCACGATGCGCAAATATGCCGTTTTCCACAACTCCAGTGATGCGATTAATGAGATCTTCCATCTCCATAGGTTCATTGATTGTTAAATTAAATACATCAAGAATAATATTCCCATTATCAGTAACAAAACCTTCTCTATATTCAGGATCTCCGCCTAATTTGACTAATTGCCGAGCAACCATGCTCCGTGCCAAAGGAATTACTTCAACAGCGACAGGAAAACGCCCTAAATGCTTTACTAACTTTGAGTCATCTACAATACAAATAAATTGTTCTGCCATTTGCGCTACAATTTTTTCACGAGTATGAGCACCACCACCACCTTTTATCATTTCGCCATGTTCCGTTACTTCATCAGCACCATCAATATAAATGGGTAGATCCTGCACCGAGTTCAAATCAATAACAGGAATACCTTCTTTTCGTAATAAAGCTTCTGTTGCTTTAGAGCTCGATACACAAGCATCAATTTTGTGCTTTATGGTAGCCAATTCTTTAATAAAGAAATTTACTGTAGATCCGGTACCTACACCAACGACCATATCATCTTCGATAAATTGCAATGCAGCTTTTGCCGCTTTCATTTTTAATTCACTCATTAAGAGCCGCTCCCTTTTCTTTGCCTTACAATTTCATATAAAGAAACACCGGTAGCTACAGAAACATTCAAACTGGATACACTGCCTAACATAGGTAAAGAGAATAAACCGTCACAGTGCTCACGAGTCAGGCGACGTAGCCCTTCACCTTCTGCACCCATTACAATTGCGATATTTCCAGTGCAGTCTGTTTGATATAATGAACTGGTTGCCTCACCAGCTGCACCATAAATCCATACCCCATGTTCTTTTAAAAGCTCCATGCTACGCACCAAATTAGTCGCTCTGACCAAAGGGATAGCCTCTGCTGCACCGCATGCAACCTTACTTACCACCGGGGTAATGCTGGCGCTTTTGTCTTTTGGAATTACGACAAAATCAACTCCGGTTGCATCTGCAGTACGCAAACAGGCCCCCAAATTATGTGGATCAGTGACCCCATCCAGGATAAGAATCAAAGCCGGCTGTTTACTGGACTCCAATAAAGCAAGCAAATGGGATTCATTGTAATCAGGTAACGAAGAAGCCGTGGCAACAACACCTTGGTGCGCAAAGTCAGCAAAGCGCTGATTCATTTTTTGCATACTCAACTTTTCAATACTAACACTCGCTTGTATTGCCTTATCAATAATGTCCTGCAATCGCTTGTCTGCACGGTCTTCACTGATATAAAGTTTTTTAGTCACTCGATGTGGATTGGTTAACAAAGCAGAAACCGCATGTACCCCATAAACATACTGCTCACTCATGACTTGGTGTTTCCTCTACTGGCTCAAAATCAATTTTACGTTCATCCAAATCAACACGGGCGACCAATACCGTCATCTTGTCTCCCAAATGATACACCTGGCCACCACGAGTTCCAATTAAACGATGTTTTACAGAGTCAAAAGTATAGTAATCATTTTTTAAAGAGGTTACATGGACCAAGCCTTCAACATAAATTTCATCAAGTTCTACGAAAATTCCAAAACCTGTCACTGCGGAAATTCGACCTTTGAATACTTGCCCTAATTTATCTTGCATATACTCACATTTTAACCAAGCAATTACTTCTCGTGTCGCTTCATCTGCGCGTCGTTCGGTCATAGACGCATGTTTGCCTAATCGATTCATATCTTCATGAGTATACTCAAATTCATAAACTGGCTTCTTATCGAGTAAATAACCGATTGCACGATGAATTAACAAATCAGGATAACGTCTGATGGGTGATGTAAAATGAGTATAAGCCGAATAAGCCAGCCCAAAATGCCCTTCATTCGCTTCAACATATTGTGCTTGTTTCAGGGAGCGGAGCATTACCGTTTCAATAAGATGTTTATCAGGTCGACCCTCGATGGCATTCATAGTGCGCTGAAAATCTTTAGGCCCCGGTTTTTTCCCCCCACCTAATTGCAATCCCAGCTCACCTAAAAACTGTCTTAATGCAGTAATTTTGTCTTCTTCGGGGGCGGCATGCACTCGATAAAGCGCGGGAATCTTGGCTTTTTCTAAAAATCGTGCCGTAGAAACATTCGCGGCCAACATACATTCTTCAATCAATTTATGTGCATCATTGCGAATCACAGGAACTATATATTGAATTTTTTTATTTTCATCAAATTCGATGCGCGTTTCAGTTGTCTCGAAATCCATGGCGCCTCGAAGTTTACGGGTAACTAATAGAACATGATACAAATCATAAAGAGCTTGTAATGTAGGCCATAAAGAGGCATGTTGTTCGTCAGTGGCGCCCTGCTCAAGCCAAGAGCCAACCTGGGTATACGTTAATCGGGCATGTGAATGAATGACGGCACGATAAAAACGTGAGCGAGATATTTTACCTTCATTACTAATCGCCATTTCAGCAACCATACACAAGCGATCGACGTGAGGATTTAACGAACATAAGCCATTGGATAAAGCTTCAGGTAACATGGGAATTACCTTGCCAGGAAAATAAACCGAGTTACCCCGGCGCGCTGCCTCTTTATCCAGCGCAGAATCTTGCATGACATAATTGCTGACATCGGCGATTGCAACATACAGTTGGAAACCGCCTTTGGGTTTTTTATAACAATAAACTGCATCATCAAAATCTTTAGCGTCTTCACCATCAATTGTCACAAAAGGCAGACCACGCAGATCGGTGCGCCCGTTGATTTGTTCTTCGGTGACATGCTGCGGAATTTTTGCTACTTCGATGCTTACATCCTCAGGCCATTCAAAAGGAATCCCGTGTGCATATAGAGCAACTTGAATTTCCATACCTGGAGCCATATGCTCGCCTAAAACATGAATTACTTTACCTATGGCTTGGGTACGTTTACTTGGGAAAGCAATTAATTCGACCAAAACAATTTGACCATTTTTTGCTCCGTTTACCATTTCTTGCGGAATAGAAATATCCTGAGTCAAATGTTTGCTATCCGGCAAGACAAAACTGACCCCATGATCAGTAAAAAACCGGCCCACAATAGTAGCATTGGCATGCTCGATCACTTCGTGGATTTTCGCCTCAGGTCTTCCTCGACGATCCACACCAGCCTGATAGGCAAGGACAACGTCTCCATGCATGACTGCTCGCATTTCTTTAGCAGACAAAAACATATCTTCTGTACCGTCATCAGGAATAAAAAAACCAAAACCATCTGGATGTCCCTGGACTGTACCGCGCGAGAGATTAATCCTTTGCATCAAACAAAAGCGCCCGCGCCGATCTTGCATAATTTGTCCATCGCGCAACATTGCTTTGAGTCTAAATCCCATGGACTCTTGTTTGCGTTCATCTCTTATTTGTAATTTATCGAATAATTGATTGCGCGACATAGGCTTACCATATTCATTAAGAACGTCCATAATGAATTCGCGGCTGGGAACAGGATCGGCGTATTTTTCACTCTCCCGTTTATAAAAGGGATCTTTTGATTTTTTGCTCACCGTATATCCTGTTTATATTTTGTTGTCATAGAATTAAATTACTCATCATTTGCTCAGTTCTACCACTTATCTATGAAAGTAGCAAGATAAGTGGCATTCGTACTAGTGCTTAGCTACGGGAATTACAAATCCACGCGTCCCCACTGCCGCAGTTAAGGCAGATAAGGACATATCTTCTGCTGCCCAAAACGTACTGCCTTTGTCATTAGCAGGAATTTTTACTCCTTTCCATTTGCACACAGCAATAAGACCTTCACAAGGTACTTGTTGTTCATGTCCGGGTTTGGATTCAATGCAATTTAAAGCAAACGGACCTTTATTTAAGGCTAATGCAGCCCAATTTCCACCTTGTAACTTAGTTGTCCAACCGGCACTAGCACCAGGATTAGTCACTGGATGGGTAATCCATAAATCTGCAGAAGTAAGATTATGAATAAAAACCAAACTGCTTTTCTTAGCCTGTAGTGTTACTGATTCACCTTGAACTGCAACTGCCTGACATCCAGCAGGTAAGGTCGATTCAGCTGCTACACAAAAAGATACGAGTGAAAAACACAAAAAAGCGACAATTCTCATTACTTTCTCCCAAATTAAATAGAAAACTGTGCGTACAATAGCATGAAAGAGCTCATAAGAATAAAATTATATAATTTGCCTATGTTGCTTGTCAGCCTTACTTGCTAAAATCATTCTACTTTTCTTTGGCCAATTTAATAACTATGCATATCTGGGTGGATGCCGATGCGTGCCCTAAAGTAATTAAAGAAATTTTGTTCCGTGCTGCAGCCCGTACAAAAACTTCACTCACTTTAGTGGCAAATTCCTTTCTTACTTATCCTAACTCACCTTTCATCCGCGCAGTACAAGTCACTAAAGGGTTTGACAGCGCGGATCATTACATTGTGGAACATGTAGAACCTTTTGACCTGGTGATTACCGCCGATATCCCTTTGGCAGCAGACGTTATTGCCAAAAAAGGATTAGCAATTAACCCGCGTGGTGAAGAATATACCGAGAACACCATCAAGCAACGTTTAAATTTAAGGGATATGCATGAGCAATTAAGGGCAACAGGAAATTTTTCAGGTGGCCCGCCTGCCTTAAGTATCAAGGAGAAAACTGCTTTTGCTAATGCTCTGGATAGATGCTTGGCAAGAAAAGTACAAAAATAATTAAATTAACGTAAACGTATGCGCGTGCAAATTACTTTAAATTTGACAAATAATTCTCAGCAACCTAGATTTTAGATATGCCTAAGAAGGATGGTAAACTGCATGAAGCTGCTTCGGTATACCCTGTTTCTTTTTATATTAGTGAGTAATACACTCGCTTATGGTGACCCCATTGTAATAGGCGTTTCTAAATCTGCACCTCCTTTTTCTGCAGTAGGTGGTGGCAATCATTATTTTGGCTTTTGTATCGATCTCATGAATGAAATATGCAAACGTCTTAATGAAACGTGCGAATATAAGCCTATTACCATAAGAAACCAGATGGATACATTGAATTCAGGCGGCATAGACATTACCTTTCCACCATCTCCAATACCTCAAACACCATCACCAAATTACATTTACAGTTTGCCCTATATGACAAGCAATGGACAATTTTTAACCATGTCTCCAGACATAAAAACAATTGCTGACATTAAAAATAAAAGAATTGGAACCGTACAAGAAAGCCATCTTCGCGACACTCTATTGCTTTATACCAGCCAAGATAACATCAAAGAATATCCAAAAATTTCGCTAATGATTACTGCCTTACTCGATAAAGATGTGGATGTAATCATAATGAACGTTAATATCTTTAAGTATCTTACCATTAATAAAGTCATTAATTTTCAAGCAGTAGGTGATCCTATTGTTATAGGAAACGGGTATGGGATCGTGACACTCCCCAAAAATGATAATCTAATTAACAGAATAAATAAGGTGTTATTACAAATAGAAAACGATGGAACCTATGAAACCATTTATAATAAATACTTCGGCTCTAATTTGTAGCTCTATGCAGTATGGGTTAAACTGGCACCCATTTTCAAAAAATACAGGATAAAACATGTTAGATAGTATTAACATTGCAGAAATCACCAGTCTGCATAAAAACTCCATCATCAAATGGAAAGCCTCAGGTATAGTACATCAACACAAAGAATTTTGTCGTTTAGTTGAAGAAAATCATGCGTTTAACTATCAGCTCTGGCATGCGGAAGATAGAGCACGTCGAGATGATCAAGGATATGAGTTTGTATATCAAGCAAAAAGAGAGATTGACCGATTTAATCAATTGCGTAACAACCGGATGGAAGCGATGGATGAATGGCTTGTTAACCAGCTGCAACCGGAACACTTTAAAATGTGTCCAGTGAACTCTGAATCACCAGGAATGATCATTGATCGATTGTCTATTTTATCCTTGAAATCGTACCATATGGATCTACAAACCAAGCGCGAAGATGCTACAGAGGAACATCGTAAAAATTGTACCCATAAGTTAATGATCATTAATCAACAATTAGAACAATTAGCTCAGTGCTTCAAAGAATTACTTGAGGAAGTAAGAGCGAGAAAACGTACTTTCAGAATCTATCATCAATTTAAAATGTACAATGATCCTACTCTAAACCCAGAACTGTACTGCCAGCGTTAGTTGTGGCGTGATGAGTTAAATCAGTGTCGCTTTTTGAATGATTCATAGTTGGTGGGGAATTTCTAGGCGGCGCAGCTTTATGAAAGAAGAAATTCCAAAGTGAAAAAGATGAGTTGGCTTTTGGCAGGGAATCAGGGGCTCTTTTTTTGGCGGGCTCACTTGATTCCCTTTGGGACTGGGTCTTTAGTTTATCCATCGACACATCATCTTGGCCAGCTTCACTCTCTTTAGACGGGCGAACCTGACCTTGGGGTGGGCGCCCTAAGCCACGTGCTAAAGCCCTAAGGCCTAGAACTAATGAAAATAAGACTGCATTAGCTATCGCTAATACACCCATTACCGGAGTATCATGATAATGTCCATCCGGATCCTCTTCCTGACAAGAGGTCATTGCAAAATTAGAGAAATTATTTCCCTTAGATACACCAGACGCGAGGGAGCGGAACACTTCAAACCATTCTTGGAAAAAATACTGTGGCGAGGAGTTGAGATTAAGGCCATCTTTTAATGATGTCTTAAAACTCTCTGCACCTAAAATCTCAGCATTATTTTGTGCCTCGATATTCTTCTTCATCTCCTTTATTTGATCGTAAGAATGTTCTTTTTCGTTCTCTGCTTTTTGCTGCTGCATATGCTGATAATGGGCGCTCAGCATATAAGCGGTCATTCCAATCATTAGCATCAGACCAGAAACAATAAATGCAGCAAGTAAAACAGGAGGAAAGGCACTTGAGGTAACTAAACATACTGAGGCAACTGTAAATAAAATACTGGTCAATACACCATAAGCATACAAACCGTATTTCATTCCCAATAAACCCGCAGTGAAATAACTGTGCGTTGTTTGATCTTGTAATAATTGACGTTCTTCTTCAAACTCTTTAATTAATTCACACACTCTCTGTTTCAATTGGTGGATTTCTAAGGAGGCTCCTGGTTTTTTATTACCCTCTCCTTGTAACTCAAGCAATTTGGCATAAGTAAGTTCTAATTCTTTAGTTGTTAGTGCCAATTTACATCGGGTTTGCGTAACCTCCAGGCGTAACTGAAAATCGTATTCCTCATAAATTCGAGAAACAACACAAGCCAGCGCATAAAAAGCACTAAGAACTGACATGGCGAGGAAGAGGGGTGGGGAAAGAACTGAAAGACTCACCACACCTATATAAAGGTATAAACCATCAAGCAATCCACCAGCCCCAACCGCTAAATAAGCATAAACACGATCATCAGTGCTCTGATACTCTATGCGTGATAAATAAATTTCACGTTCTGTTGCTGTTAATGAAGTCAGCAGTTGAATTTCCATTAAAAGCTGTTTATTTTCATTCATTTGCGTTTTACGCCGCTCAAGCATACTGCGTACCCAGAAACGATTGGCGGCTGCAAAAATACCTAATACTAAACCAACAGGGACGACCATATATTTAAGGTCCATCCCGCTGAGTATCCCTAAAACTTGTACTGTACTTCTCCACCCCTTATAAGCATTTTTTAAGCCCTTCATTACATCACGAAAATAGGGCCAAGCAGCTGCGATGAATTTTTTTACTGAGTTATTTTCTTCACCATCAAAAACACTTGCAAGAAAAGAAAACGACACTAAAAAAATTGCTTCTGCAGAAACTGCAGCGATCCCTTCAGGAGAGGTTAATATTTTACGAATTGAGTCAGCATCAGTTTTGGCAAGAAATACTTCTAAAAAGTATTTAAACATACTGTAAGAGGAACTTAGTGAATCCAGAACTGCATAAGCATGATAGATGTAACGATCTTTATCGAGTTTTTGAGCGAGGAGTCTACTTTGCGCGTCGATACGGCCGGCAATCGCCAAGAGGAAAATGAGGTCTTTTGAATTTAGAGATGAACCTTCTTCGCCCTTATTAGACATTCTTACACACAAAAATGACCGTAAGTTAGGATGGCGCGGATTATATGGATAATTGTGCTTGATGTCAATAATCGTTTCATCCTGAATCAAAAAAACACAAATTTCCTGCAGGTCGATAATGATATCATACTCAGTTCGTACAAAAAATATTTCTTTAAACTCAATACGGGTTGTGACTTAGGAGGCAAAATCTGCTACGATATTGCACTAATAATAAAACAACTCAGGAAAGAGGATTCAATGAGATCAATACTTGCTCTCTTTATTTTTGCGGCACTAATGACTGGACCTGTTATGGCATCAAATGAAACACAAATTTACGGTTATGTTGAGAAAGTTACTTTTCCAGGGAAAAATTTAACACTCTCAGCAAAATTGGATACCGGAGCTAAGTCAGCTTCATTAAATGCGACCAATATAACTGAAATTACTAAAAATAGTGTGCCTTATTTGCGCTTTACTGTCCCAACTAAAAATGGAGATTATCAATTTGAGGCAGAATATAAAGGTCGTGTAAAAATTAAAGTTCGTGATGGAGAACATGGTTCAGAAATACTAGCACATGCACCAATCAAACGCCCTGTCGTACTGCTTGATATACAGCTTGGCGATAAAGTGAGAACAATTAAAGTGAATTTAACCAATCGCAAACGTTTCCTCTATCCTTTGCTTTTAGGAAGAGATGCAATTATTGCTTTTAATGGTGCGGTAAATCCTGCACTGACATTTACGTTAAGAAATCAGAGTCTTAAGAAATAATGAAAAACAACACGCGTCATGTTTATGGACTTATTTTTACTTTATTTATCCTAGGGGCAGGGATTTTTTTGTACCGACACTTTGTGCTCGATGTACCGTTGACCGACACCGAAACAATAAACAGTTGGACGATTGAATCGAACTTACGTTTTGTTGCGGATCCAAATACGCCGATTAAGGCGAGTTTTAATATTCCCTATTTACCACCACACTTTGCAATTCTTGATGAGTATTTTGTATCGAGAAATTATGGGGTAACCACCAATTTAAATGGTGATAATCGGGAAACAGTTTGGTCCATCAGGCGCGCTCATGGCTCACAATCCTTATATTACAGAGCGATTTTCCGTCAAACTGAGGGAAATGAATCACCATTAGCAACCCCTCCGGCAGTCAAAACACAACCGCTTGCTGAGAGTCAAAAATCTGCAGTTGAAACCATTACAAACCAAGTAAGACAATCCTCTGCGGACATTAAAACTTTTGCCCAAAGTACGATTAAAGAACTGAATAAAAAAGATGGGAATGCCAAGTTACTGACCAGTAATGATTTTAGCGACGAACGTCTCATTAATGCAGCAATTCTCATTTTGAATCAGTCTAAAATTTCTGCAATTCCAGTAAAAGGGATTTATTTATCTCAAAAGAGTAAGGCCGAATTAAGTTCATTTTTGGCCGTATTCAATGGCAAAAACTGGGTTTATATTAATCCTAAAACAGGTAGTGCTGGACTACCTAAAGATTTCCTAATTTGGCAATATGGCAATGAACCTGTATTTAATGTAACAGGTGGTAAAAAAGCTCAGTTTAGTTTAACTGTGTCCCCCACACCCATCAATGCCTTAAGTATTGCCAAATCGAGAGGCTTACAATCAGACTCACAACTGTTGCGTTTCTCCTTATTGCAACTACCGGTCAATGTTCAGGCAACTTATAAGATTTTATTAACGGTACCCATAGGTGCTTTTATTATCTTGATTTTGCGAAACTTTATTGGGATTAAAACGTTCGGCACTTTTATGCCTGTTTTAATTGCTTTAGCCTTTAGAGAAACCCATGTAATCTGGGGAATTTCCCTCTTTGTCATCATCGTATCTTTTGGACTCCTAGCACGCTTTTATCTGGATCAATTAAGATTACTTTTGGTACCAAGACTCGCGGCAATTCTTACTGTCGTCATTTTGCTCATGATCTTCATAAGTGTCATCAGTCAAAGTCTTGGATTAGATGCAGGACTCTCTGTTGCCTTATTCCCCATGGTCATTTTAACCATGACCATAGAACGCATGTGCATCACCTGGGATGAGAGGGGCGCCTCTGAAGCAATAAAATCAGGGATAGGAAGCCTAGTCGCTGCAGTAATCTCTTATTGGGCGATGAGCTATGAACCATTACAATATCTTGTATTTGCTTTCCCCGAGCTGCTCCTAGTTCTGCTCGCTTTGATATTGTGGTTCGGTCAATACCGCGGATACCGATTATTTGAGTTGAAGCGCTTTAAGTCACTTGCGAGACATGTAGAATGATTACGCTGTTTCGTCGTTTAAAAAATCATGGAATATTAAGTATCAACCAGCGCAATACTGATTTTGTGTTACGCTACAATCCAAGAAAATTGTTTCCTCTAGTCGATGATAAATTAAAAACAAAAAAATTGGCTCTAAAAGCAGGAATCGCGGTTCCACCTTTATACGATATTATCGAAACTGAACAACAAATTAAAACCATAGAGGAACGCTTGGAGCCTTATAATGACTTTGTTGTTAAACCCGCACGGGGATCAGGTGGCGATGGTATTTTAGTTTTTAAAGATAAGGTCTATGGACGTTATCGACAAATTAATGGAAAGCTAACCACGACCCAGGAGCTAAGCTATCATTTATCGTGTCTGCTTTCGGGGGCATACAGTCTTGGGGGCTCCTCTGACTATGCCATTATCGAGAAACGTGTCGTGGTTGATCCCGTATTTGCTGAGGTAAGCTACGAAGGCATTCCTGATATTCGAATTATTAGTCTACTTGGCTATCCCGCTATGGCCATGGTGAGGCTTCCTACACGTTTGTCTGGCGGAAAAGCCAATTTACATCAAGGAGCAATTGGTGTTGGGGTAGATCTCGCTACAGGGAAAACTCTTGGTGGAGTATATCATAATGACATCATTGATTATCATCCTGATACGCTTAATCCTATCGTGAACATCGAAGTGCCTTATTGGAATAAAATACTTGAGATTGCCTCCAGTTGCTATGATCTCACTGGTCTAGGCTATCTTGGGGTAGATATAGTTCTTGATAAAGAACAAGGACCCTTAATGCTCGAGCTCAATGCGCGACCTGGCTTAAATATACAAATTGCAAACAGGGAAGGTGGATTAAAACGCTACCGAACAATTGAAGCACACTATAGGGAGCATCCTAACGAATCAGTTGCCGAAAAAGTAGCTTTTAGTCGTGAACATTTTTCTCGTTTAAAATAGCCTTTAAGGGTTGCCCGGATAAAGGTCCACAGGACCCAAACTCGGGTTTCACTTCGTCGTACCCAAGCTACAAATAGGTGCACTTAAATAGTCATTGGGCTGATTCCCTCTTCATCTTTGGTGAGTTCAGAGCGTTTTCTTTTTTTGGTAGTCAGATTTTCACTGAACTGGAACGTCGGACTCCAAGTCGATTTCATTTTTTCATGACTGCATTCACTCTCTTCTGAAAGTTCTTTCTCCAAACGCTGAGAAAATTCTTGCTCAGAAGTATCAGAATTATGGCCAGGTGTTAGAATCCTCTCACCAGTATCTTGTTCAAAATCAGATGTTACAAGCCACTCATTTGTTTGCTCTTCCTTAAAGGGTGGCGAAAAAACCGGTTCATCCATCTCATCCAAATTATAACCAGGAGTTTTGGGTATCACATACTCCATGGCCATTCCATGCTCACTCCAGTCAGCATGGTAATAGTATTGGGATTCATTAAAATCAGCGACAACCTGAGTCAAATTGGTAGGCGAAGCACTGTAATCATAGTCGCTGTAATAGGCAAGAATTTCTTCGCCTGGTTGAATTTGACGTGTCGTTACATAAGAGTCCGTTGCAAAATCAAATCGAACATTCATTTCTTTTCGACGATTTGCACCTTCTATGCAATAGGCTTCTGATGCTTTATCTTTAGTATAAAGATATCCTCCCGCACCTGATTGCACTAAGTAGTTTGTGTCTAAACCACGTTGTACTGCCCACAATCCGATCGCTGTATCCTTTTCAGGTACATCATCCATGCCCTGACCTACGAGCCGGCATAGTGTTTTTTTCGCAGGAATTTCCTGCCCGCTAAATAAGGAATAACGAGTTACTCCATTTCGTACCGTGGGTGCTATAAACAAATGGTAAGGTGAGTTTCTTTGTAGCTCCATTTTTTGATTTTTTTGAAAACGCGCTACGTCTTCAAATTTATTCAAATCATATATTTTAGGATCTAAATTTTTATCTAAATACATTTGCTTTTTAGATTCTTTCTTCATAGCTGCTCTTAGGGTTATTAATAAATCGAAAAAGCTTTTTATGCCTTCACGCGTACTCACATCACTTATTGTAAATTCTTGACCGAGTGTTTTAGCTAAACTCCGCAGAACTTCAATCAGCGTTTGTGGTTGGCGCAAAATTTGCGGACGATCTTTTGTAAAATACTCATCTCCATAAGAAATAGTTAACTCATCAGCAAAAGCAATTTTTCTGGTCGCAATATAATAAGCATGATAATCAAATACAACTGTTCCAAACTTGTCTTTTTGTTGGTTACAAATGACTTTTACTTCTAAATTAGGTTTTGCAGCATGATTAACCCAGCGGGTACTGGACCCTGATTTCAACATATCAATTACTACAGCATATTCATCTTTATCATCTAAATTTAATTGCCATACATAAGTAGAATCGCCTTGATATTCTTTAACTACTTGCTCCATCCTAGAGTTAGGCTGTATACCAAATAAATCAATGCCTTTTATTTCGCCAACAATATCACCTTTCTCAAATGATTTGGCGGCATATACTCCCAATTGTTTGGAACCAAGATTTGGAATAGCGGCTATAATTACACCGTGATCATAATCCGTAGATAAATAATTAAAGTCTGGTTGATTGCACTGATTCTGCAAATAATTACGCAGTCTTAATCGAGACTCCGTCTGCTCAGGGAAAAAAAGCAATTGTTCTGCGAGCATTTCTTCTAAAGCTTGTTCTTGATCTACTTTGTTTAAAAATTTAACGGTTCTTGTCATGTTGATTCTACATCATTTATTTGCAGCGAATTTTAGTAAAAAAAAAGAGCCTGTCCAGCTATTTCTAGAGACAATCTGATTTTAACTCTATGTGCACATCAGATTATATTAATGATGAGTACAAAGATATTACACTTTATGGCTGTATGCCCTGCGCATGTTGGATAAATAATCGTTTTATAGGGGTAAATCCATTACATAAACCTAAGCCCAAACCTCGCAAGGTAACAATAGGCAGAAAGGAATTACTGAATAATCGTTTGAAACCCTCCATCAACAGAATAGTTTGCCATACTGCATTTTTACGCTCACGTTGGTAAGCCCCTAATGCTTTTTTGGATACAAGGGTATCATGAGCAGCATCCAAACACTGAATCCAGGAGTGCACGTCGGCCAGGCCTAAATTTAATCCCAAACCGGCCAAAGGATGGATTGTATGTGCCGCATCACCAAGAAGTAACCAACGATTCCCTACATAGTGTTTGACATGCCTCATTTGCAAAGGGAATTGATGACGCGTGCTGATTACTTCAACCTGTCCAAGCTTTTTAGCAAAAGCTTCAGTTAAGGAGGCATTAAACTCCTGTTCTGAAAGATTCATTAATTTTTTAACTTGTGTTGGGCTAGTGGACCACACGATAGAACATTGATGTGCATCAGCTAGAGGTAAAAATGCCAAAGGCCCATCAGCGCGAAATACTTGATATGCAGTGTGATGATGCTCTTTCTCTACAGATACCGTGGCAACCAATGCATGTTGATCATAAGACCAGCTGTTTAATGGCACCTTGAGTTTTTGGCGAACCGGGGAATTTGCTCCATCAGCAACCATTAACAATTGTCCTTCCCAAGCCTGCTGATTGCCGCACACTTTAACTTTGGCGTCCTCACTAAATACTTCTTCCACGTAACTCTCAGGAAATAAATGAATGGAGGATTGTGTCGAAGCTTGTTGGAGTAAAGCGTGTTTTAAGACAGATTCTTCAATAATGCTCCCTAAATTCTGTGCACCCACATAACGTGAATCAAAATCAATATGTGCTTTGCTTTCAGCATCCCAAACATACATACGACGATAGGGAGAAACGCGTGTATTCTCCAAGTATTGCCAAACATTTAATTGCTGCAACAGTGCCTGTGAAGCATAGTTAATCGCATAAACACGAGTATCTGGTTGTGAACAATCGACTTTTAATGAACCCGCGTCAATGACTGCTACAGAGTAACCACGTTGGGCCATAGCTAAGGCTGCCGTTAAGCCCACAATACCACCACCAATTATCAATACATTAAATTGCAGACTCATTTCATTTCCTTCATAACTATTTTTGTAGCTTTGGCAAAGCAATTTCGCAGACCAAATCAGGAATCACCCCCCCGAATCCTCGTGCATATCGTGCTAAAAGGTTCTTCAATGCAGGAATATTATCAAGAGCCATCAATCCTAACCCACGAGCAACTCCCAACCCAGGTAAACGACTGGTAAACACTTGGATTAATCCATCCGTTAAACGAGTAATTGCTTTTTGATCATGGGATCTTAATTGCACGTACTGGTGTAACATTTCAGCATTAAGTCCCCGCTCGGCAATGCATTGCGCTAAAGTAGCCACATCTCTTAGCCCGAGATTAAATCCTTGCCCCGCTACGGGATGTAATGTGTGTGCCGCATTACCTACAAAAACTACTGGCCACTTAGTTTGTTTTGGCATTAAAACTTGTTGTAAAGGATAGGAGAACCGTTTACCTACTTTGGCAAAGCGACCTAAACGATAACCAAAAGCAAGTTGTAATTCTTGTAAAAAATCCACCTCAGATAAAGACAATAAGCGTTCTGCTTCCTTAGGAGGCACGGCCCAAACCAAAGACATCCGATTTTCTTGCATGGGTAAAAGCGCCAACGGACCATAACGAGTAAAACGTTCATAAGCACGATGTTGATGCGGTTTAAGCAAACCAATATTAGCTACAATCGCGTGTTGACCATAGAGCTTGGTGTTAGCCGGTAATGAACAAAAACGACGCGCTTCAGAATGAGCACCATCCGCAGCAACAATCAAACGTGCCACAATGTTTATTTCACCAGAATCAGTGAGAATTGTTGCCGAATGGTTCTCATAATCCAAGGAGTGTAAGCTCGCTGGAGCAATTAGCTGGTCATGAGGTAATAATTGATGCAAAGCCTGATTGATATGCTGCATTTCTGCAACATGGCCCAAAGGAGCATCCAACTCACCCTGCAAGCGTGATATCCCAAAGTGATGTTGATCGGACACATGGATAGTATCTATAGGAGTTACATGCTTTTTAAGAAGATCCCAAACGCCGAGCATTGTTAAAATGCGTCGGCTCGCAGGCGATAAAGCTAAAGAACGCGCATCAAAATCAGGGCTTATTTTGTTGCTAAACGGTTTCGCTTCTACCAATAAAGTACTATACCCTAATCCTTGCAAAGCAAGCATTAAAGTTGCGCCTGTTAAACCACCCCCAATAACCAGTATATCAATCTCTTTATTAATCACGCATTAATGCCTCAATTTCATGCACATCCACAGGCAATGCTGCAGTTAATACCTCATGGCCTGTTTTCGTTACTACCACATCATCTTCAATACGCACACCAATACCCCACCAACGCTTATCTACCCCCGCGCTGTTTGAGCTAATATATAATCCTGGCTCAACAGTTAAAACCATTCCTGGTTCTAAAGCACGCCATTCACCATTAATTTTATAAAGACCACTGTCATGAACATCTAATCCCAACCAATGTCCGGAATTATGCATGTAGAACGGTTTATATGCTTCTTTAGTAATCAATTCCGCTACATCACCTTGCAAAATACCCAACTCACATAATCCTTCAGTGAGAATGCGGACCATAATTTGTTGTACGCCATTCCAGGGAAGCCCTGGTTTGACCGCTGCAATTCCTGCTTTTTGCGCCTTGAGTACCAACTCATAAATACTTTTTTGCTCTGGGCTGAATTTGCCATTGATTGGAAATGTTCTGGTGATATCAGCAGCATAATTTTCATACTCACCCCCTGCATCAATAAGCACCAAACTGCCACGATGCAAAGGTTTGTTGTTCTCTGTGTAATGCAAAACACAAGCATTTTCGCCACAACCCACAATAGGATCATACGCGACACTACGACAACCATGACGACTGAATTCATAAACAAGCTCTGCTTCAAGTTGATACTCATGTTCCAAATGCCTGCAACGACGCATCGTGTGCTCATGTGCTTTAACAGAAATGCTTGCTGCTCGACGCATTAAATCCAGCTCCGCATCACTTTTAAATAAACGCATTTCACCTAAAATAGGCTCCAAGTCACATAGCTGGTCTGGTACTTTAACCCCACGCCGAACTTGAGCTTTAAGTTTCTGCAATGACTGCATGATTATTTTTTCTGTCTCTGGATTTCGAGCAAGCGAGTAATAAATAGCTGACTTTCCATTTAATAATTTGGGCAATTCTTCCTCAACGCTGTCTATAGGAAAAGCAGCATGCATGCCTAATTTAGAAAGCGCCCCATCTTGTCCAAGGCGTTTTCCTGTCCACTGCTCTTCCGCAGGATTACGTGTGCGGTTAAATAAAATACTCTGAGTATTTGCCCCGGCGATAAGAACCAATAATGCATCAGGCTCATTAAATCCTGTGAGATAATAAAAATTACTGTCCTGACGAAAGCGATAATGCGCATCGCCGTTACGTAATACTTCGTGAGCAGCAGGGATAATGGCAATACTGCCCTCGGGCAATTTTTGCGCCAATTTGTTTCTTCTTGTCTGGTATTCTTGTTGGGAAATCATAGTAAAAATCCTTTTAATGAGTTATTCCAGCATGACCGCCACGTTCTTTTTCATTCATAATTAAATCACTATGCAACCGAAGCACCGCCATTCGTGCATATTCACTGACTTCCATTAATGCACGTTCATCTTCTTCATCTACATCCAAGGTGTCACAATCAAGTTCAGCAAATTCAATAAGATGTTGAAATGCATCCTGGGCCTCTTCCTCATGAAATTGACTGGACCCTATACCCGCTAAAGTCAAGGCTTGGGTAAAACCTTCGCACCACTCACTAAAAGCTTGTGCCCGTACCAATAAGGACTCCTCTTCATCGGGAAGCATCATTTTAAATTCAAAATCCAAACTGTTAATTTGTTGCTGGCTTATAGAAAAAACGGCAAACATTGCTAAAACTGCATTACGACTGGCCTCATCTTTTTTATTATTTAATAAAGCACGTAAATAGGCTTCCCCTTGGCTGTCAGCACCAGCACATAGGTAACCACACATCATTCCATGCAATAAACTGGTTGATATGTGCAACATTAAAACTGAAATGGATGCAGAAAACTCATCATAATCAGGCAAATGCAAATGTTCTCTTTCTTCAGACATATTTAACTCATTAATGGAAAAATACCCCATGATAACCGATTTAATGCAAGCGTTCATCCTACTAATTGCTGCTTGCGAGCAAAATTGTTACTATTCATAACTGCTCTTTATGGAATTGCAAAGGTCTTATTATTATGACGCAGATGAAATCGTGTACTGTTAAACTACTGAATAAAACGTATGAAATTAAATGCCCTGAAGGTGAGGAACCCAATTTACTACTTGCAGTGCAAAAATTAAACAACCAAATCATGATAAATAAAAAGAAATCGAAACAGCTGGACAATTTCCAAACTTTGTTGCTGGCTGCGCTTGATATTAGCCATGAATTGATATTATGTAAAAACAAACAAGCACACCAGCAACATCAGGTAACCCAATTTATTAACTCACTGGAAAATAAAATCAATAAAATGGTGGGCAATGAAATGACAGAACGAATTCCAGAAACAGATTATTGATTTATACTGGATTGCAAAAAAAATGTAACCGTTCACTGAATAGGCGTGAACGATTACAAAAAAAATCCCCGCCTTTCGCGGGGAGATACTATTAAAACTCCATCTCTTAAAATAAGAGGAAAAATAGATCACGATTAAAAGGACTTAAAAATGAGACGCCAATGGTATATAGGATTTGGAGTAGCTTTATTAATTATTCTTGCTCTCTTCGCTATGTTTCATAGCATCAAATGGTTTATCGCTTTTCTAATTCCCCTTTTTGTGATTTGGATCTATGATTTGATTCAGAAAGAACACACTATTTTGCGTAACTTTCCAGTCTTGGGTCATGTGCGCTATTTTCTAGAATTTCTTCGTCCTGAGATCCAACAATATTTTGTTGCTACCGATGAAAGTGAACTTCCTTTCAATCGTGAAACACGTTCACTCATTTATGAGCGCGCAAAAAATACTCGTGATACAGTCCCTTTTGGCACGGAGCGCGATATTTTAAGTGTTGGCTATACTTGGGCGCTCCACTCTTTAGCACCCAAACATCATTCAGAAGTCGAACCAAGGATTACAGTTGGAGGGCCCGATTGCCTCCAACCGTACTGTGCCTCACGCTTTAATATTTCCAGCATGAGCTTTGGTGCGCTCTCTGGTAAAGCAATTATGGCCATGAACAAAGGAGCACAGATTGGTGGTTTTTACCAAGCCACTGGGGAAGGGGGGTTAAGCACCTATCATCTACAAGGTGGTGATCTGGTATTTCAATTCGGAACCGCCTATTTTGGTTGTCGAGATGCACAAGGCAATTTTGACGAGAAGGAATTTGCCGTTGAAGCCAATCGTAAAGAAGTAAAAATGATAGAAATTAAACTCTCTCAAGGGGCAAAACCATCTCATGGAGGCATCTTGCCCGCCGCCAAGTTAACTGAAGAAATTGCAAAAGTAAGAAAAGTCCCCATGGGTCAGGATGTAGTTTCACCCATGGCTCATTCTGCCTTTTCTACCCCTGTGGGATTATTACAATTCGTAAAAAAATTACGTGATTTATCACATGGAAAACCCATTGGGTTTAAATTGTGTCTGGGACGTAGAGATGAATTCCTTGCCATTTGTAAAGCCATGCTCAAAACAAATATCCTGCCTGATTTTATTACCGTTGATGGCGCAGAAGGAGGTACAGGAGCTGCTCCAGAAGAATACGTTAATTTTATAGGCACCCCTTTGGAGGCGGGATTAGTCTTTGTGCATAATGCTTTAGTCGGGATTAATGTAAGAGACAAAATTCGTATTATCTGTAGTGGTAAAGTGGCAAACGGATTCGATATTCTGACCAATATCGCCTTGGGTGCAGATATGTGTAATTCTGCGCGGGCAATGATGATGGCTACGGGTTGTTTGCAGTCGAAACAATGCAATGCGAATACCTGCCCCACAGGAGTAACAACACAAAATAAACGATTACAATATGGTCTGGTTGTCGATCAGAAAAAACATCATGTCGCCAATTTCCATAAAAACACCATGAAAAGCTTTTTGGAGATGGTTGGCTCACTCGGCTTAGACAATCCCAGCGATTTAAAACCCAACCACATCATGAGACGAGTCAATGTGCAAGAGGTCAAATCGTTTAATGAAATTTATGAATATCTTACACCAGGACAACTGTTAGGACCGGATATTCCTGAGAGTTATAAAGCACATTGGGAAATAGCAGATCCGGATAAATTCTAAAGATGTAGGTTGAGCCAACCTACATCAAATTGAGCAACGATCTCACTTCCACTTAATATTGCATCCTAAACTTGGCTTTTGGTTCGCACTCACTGGTTTTCCAGCAAGGATATTATCCAGTGCATTTTGTAAGTGGGAGCCAGTCACTGGTTTGTTATTCCCTGGTGTTGACTCATCCAAACAGCCGCGATAGACACAAAGCATATCCTTGTCAAAAATATAAAAATCAGGAGTGCATGCCGCTTTATAGGCTTTAGCAACTTCTTGTGATTCATCATACAAATAAGGGAAAGGATAATGAAACAATTCAGCTTCCTCCCGCATTTTTTCTGGACCGTCAGCAGGATATTGTTCAGCGTCGTTTGAACTAATTGCAAGGAATTGAATCCCTTTTTTCTGATAAGTTTCTGCTAATTCAACTGTTTTGGTCTGGATGTGTTTGACATAAGGACAATGATTGCACAAAAACATAATCACTGTTGCAATCGGTGATTTAATCTGTGCTAGGGAAACCAATTGATTGTTGCGTGTATCAACTAGAGTAAAATCGGATGCTTTACTTCCCAGTGGAAGCATATTTGATTCTGTTGCTGCCATAAATAACCCTTCATTAATCAAAACAAGGGTCATATTGTACCTGCTAAAGGGGCGTTAGTGCATTACCCTGTTTATGTTAGTTGTTTATGTATAGTGCCATCCCAGTCTGCACGTGAATGATAAAAATTTAGATTTGTGATGGTTCTAGTTTTTTAAGTAGAAGCCAGGACCATCCTTGACTTTAATCGAGATGACCATGATATAATCAGCTTAACCCGATAGCGAGAGATTTTAGAACCAATGCTAACAGCATGGGGAGCATCCTGAAATCGGCGTTGTGCAAGCCCACCCTGCAGTGGGAAGCCTGAACCGATTCATCCGCTACCCACTTGAACCTCAGGGTTCATAATCCATGTCTGTCGGGCTCCTCTTTTACTTCATTAATTGCTCTTTTAATAAAAGATACTCATCTCTAATCTTAGCTGCTGCTTCAAACTCCATGTTTTTTGCATGCAAATACATTTGTTTTTCCAAAGTATTAATGTGTTTTACTAATTCCTGAGTTGACCAATGCAAATATTCTGGACTAGGTTCTGCAACCGCAACGTTGCGTTTTCCTTGATAAGCGCCTTCCATAATATCCGTTATTGACTTGTTAATCCCTTTGGGTATGATTCCATGCGCCTCATTAAATGCTTTTTGCTTTTCACGTCTTCTGTCGGTCTCATCAAGCGCCCTTTGCATGGAGCCCGTAATCTTATCGGCATAAAGAATCGCCCGTCCCTTCATATTACGTGCAGCACGTCCTATAGTCTGAATCAAAGAGCGATCAGAACGTAAAAAACCCTCTTTATCTGCATCAAGAATCGCGACTAAAGCAACCTCCGGCATATCCAAACCTTCACGCAATAAATTGATTCCCACCAAAACATCAAATACACCCAGGCGCAAATCACGAATAATTTCAACTCGCTCCACGGTATCAATATCTGAATGCAAATAGCGTACTTTAATGCCGTGTTCATTTAAATAATCGGTTAAATCTTCTGCCATACGTTTCGTCAAAGTGGTCACCAAAACACGCCCATTTTGTTGGATCACCAGGCGAATTTCTGACATTAAATCATCAACCTGAGTGCGCACAGGGCGAATTTCTACTTCGGGATCCACAAGACCTGTGGGGCGCACGACTTGTTCAGCAACATTATCAGAATGTTCTTGTTCATAAGGACCAGGAGTAGCTGAAATATAAATCGTTTGTGGCGAACGTGCTTCAAACTCCTCAAACCGTAATGGTCGATTATCTAAGGCTGAAGGAAGTCTAAAACCATACTGCACCAACGTCTCCTTACGCGAACGGTCGCCTCGGTACATCCCGCCAATTTGCGGCACAGTAACGTGGGATTCATCAATAATCAGCAGTGCCTCTTCAGGCAAATAATCAAATAAAGTTGGAGGTGGTTCACCCGCTTCACGCGCGGATAAATAGCGAGAATAGTTTTCGATACCCGAGCAATAACCCAATTCCAACATCATTTCCAGATCGAAATTAGTGCGTTGCTCTAAACGTTGGGCTTCGAGTAATTTATTTTGCTCTTTAAATTCAGCCAGACGCTCTTGTAATTCTTCTTTGACCCAATCTACAGTTTGCAAAATACGATCGCGAGGAGTTACATAATGGGTTTTAGGGAAAATAGTAACCCGCGGGAAACGTCGTAAAATTTCACCCGTGAGCGGGTCAAACTGAGCGATGTTTTCTACCTCATCGTCAAATAATTCAATGCGTATTGCATCGCGTTCTGAATCTGCAGGGAAAATATCAATAATATCGCCATGTACTCGGAACTGGCCACGCTCCAGGGATAAGTTACTGCGAGTGTACTGCATTTCAGCAAGTCGTCTTAAAATTTTACGCTGATCGGATTGTTCTCCACGTGAAAGATGTAATACCATACGCAAATAGGAATCAGGATCACCCAAACCATAAATTGCAGATACGGTTGCGACGATAATCGCATCTTTACGTTCAATTAAGGCTTTGGTTGCAGACAAACGCATCTGTTCTATGTGTTCATTGATGGATGAATCTTTTTCAATAAAGGTATCTGAAGCGGGCACATAAGCTTCTGGCTGATAATAATCATAATAGGAAACAAAATATTCCACCGCATTGTCGGGGAAATATGCTTTAAATTCGCCATAAAGCTGGGCAGCAAGTGTTTTGTTGGGCGCCATAATCAAAGCAGGACGACGCATGGTTTTAATAACATGTGCTATAGTAAAGGTCTTGCCCGAGCCAGTAACCCCTAAAAGGGTTTGTTTGGATAAACCAGATTCCAAGCCTTCAATTAATGAGGCTATGGCAGTCGGCTGGTCGCCAGCGGGCTTATAATCGGCATATAGTTTGAATAAATCTTTCATATCTTATTAGTATATCTCACAGGAGCAACAAATGGATATCGCATTAGCAAAACGCGTGCAAAAAGTTAAGCCTTCACCTACTTTGGCCGTAGCAGCAAAGGCTACCCAAATGCGTGCTCAAGGGCATGATGTTATTAATTTAGGTACCGGCGAACCCGATTTTGACACACCCAATTACATTAAAGAAGCAGCTATTGCTGCCATTAATAAAGGATACACCAAATATACTGCTGTTGATGGCATCCCTGAACTTAAAGAAGCGGTTAAAAACAAATTTAAAAAAGACAATGGACTTGATTATCAGACCAATCAAATTTTAGTTTCAGTAGGTGGCAAACAAAGCTGTTACAATCTCTGCCAAGCCCTGCTTAATCCGGGTGATGAAGTCATTATTCCTGCGCCATACTGGGTCTCTTATCCTGATATGGTGTTATTGGCCGAAGCAACACCCGTTATCATTTCTACAACTCCGGCACAACGGTATAAAATCAATGCGGAGCAACTCGAAAAAGCCATCACCCCCAAAACACGACTGATCTTCTTAAATAGTCCATCCAATCCATCAGGGGTAGCGTACACTTTGGATGAGTTGAAGGCCTTAGCCGAAGTCTTGAAAAAACATCCGCAAATTATTATTGCGACCGATGACATGTACGAACATATTCTTTGGAGCCAACCCTTTGCGAACATTCTTAATGCATGCCCTGAATTATATGACCGAACTATTGTATTAAATGGTGTTTCCAAAGCGTATGCCATGACCGGATGGCGTATAGGTTATGCAGCGGGTCCTACCCCATTAATGAATGCGATGAAAACCATCCAGTCCCAATCAACCTCAAATCCGTGCTCCATTGCACAAAGAGCGGCTGTAGCAGCATTAACTGGCGGGAATGAAAGTGTAGTGGAAATGGTTAAAGCCTTTCGCCAAAGACATGACTTCGTCGCTTCCAGATTATTAGAAATACCCGGAATAGAAGTGATTCCAGCTGATGGTACTTTTTACATTTTCCCAAGCGTACAAGCAATCATTGAACAGCGCGGTTATATAAATGACCTTGAATTTTCGGAAGAATTACTCGTTAAGGAAGGGGTGGCTTTAGTACCCGGATCTGCATTTGGTAATGAAGGCTGCATCCGTTTGTCCTTTGCAACCAGCATGGAGATATTACAAGATGCATTAAACCGTCTCCAGCGCTTTTGCAGCTAAGGAATCCCTTCTCCCTACAAGGGAGAAGGTGCCCGCAGGGCGGATGAGGGTATTAATTATATCTAATGAACCCTCACCCCTACCCCTCTCCCACTCGTGGGAGAGGGGATTTCTAGTGAGAAAGCAGAAGTATCATAACCCAACAAAAAAACCGTAAATAAAGCAGATTTTAAAAATTTATTATTAAATCTACTTGACCCTCAATGAGAATCGTTTTAAGATTCCGACCCTATTCCCCGGTAGCTCAGTCGGTAGAGCGGATGACTGTTAATCATTAGGTCACAGGTTCAAGTCCTGTCCGGGGAGCCAATCCCAATCGACCACTTATAGTTTATTTTCTTCATTGTTTTTCTTATTAGAATATTGATCATCGATTTCTTGGATCTTATCTTGTAGGTTGGTTCGCCAAATACTGTTTTTAATCAATCGATTATGCGTTAGTTTCGTTTCTTCCTTTCGTTTTTGCCAATCGCTCTGCCAGTCCTTACTTTCCCAAAATGGGGTAACAGGCTTTAATTTAGTTACATCAGAGAGTGTTTCAAGACTTACAAATTTAACCGTATCCAGGGCAACTTGAGAAAATTCGGGTCCAAATTCTGTTGCTAATTTATAGACTCTACGTAACTCCGTTAATGTCACCCATTTCTCATAAGGATCGTCTTCTCTTTTAGCAATTTGGTGTGGATCATAACTTTCGCTACTTTTTCCAACAACAAAAATTAAAGGGACTGTTGGTTTTCCTTCTTTTTTCTTCTTATAATTTTCAAGAATTAAATCATTAAGAATCAACTTAAAATAACCATACATAGAATGAGGGGTACCCTTGCCTAGATCTTCGTTTTTGAAAAGGTAATCGTCAGAATGAAACGCCTGTATTCCATTATTTTTATTGATTTCATGACAGACCTCTTTATAGTCATATTTACCGAAACCAAATACAACAACTTCAGTACTTTCTCCACACAGCGCTTTGATGGATTCTTGATCGATTTTCATATGCTATAAGACATAAGGCGAGCATAGTATAATTATAGACCAGCAATCGTAAGTCGTGCCCTGAGGGATCTACCTACGTCTGCTAAATGACCTTATTCAAGCAAGCGTGCGTAATATGGGATTTATCTTGATGTTTACCGATAATCCATGCGTGAAAGGTTAATGTGTTTTAGGGTAATGGATAATGTCATGAAAAGTGGCTGTTTTTGACGTAAGATTACGGTAACCATGGGATTGGTTCGCATTAAATCGAATACCCTCGCCATGTGAAAGAGTACGCCAAACCCCATCCACTAGGATATCCATGTTGCCTTCAATAACCACTACATGCTCAATGACTCCATGTTTATGCGGGGGTGATAAATGCTCACATCCTGGCAATAATTCGATAACAAATAGTTCAAAATTCAACTGCGGATCAAAAGGAAAAAGAGGTAAAACTCGAATTCTTTTATCGTCAGGATGAATGGTTTGTACTTGGCCTGTGCGATGCACCGCTTCACCAGAGACCGAATTAATTTCTTCAATAAAGGAAGAAAAAGAAACCTCAAAACCTGTTGCTATTTTCCATAAAGTGGCAATGGTTGGGCTAGACTCTTCGCGCTCTATTTGCCCGAGCATTGCTTTGCTAACTCCAGTGGCAAGAGCCGCTTTATCTAAGCTCCAGCCCTTTTGTTGGCGCAATTTTTTAAGCGTTGTTGCAATATGTTTGTATATATTTTCCACAATGAACCTATAGAAAACGCTTGTGCGCCATAACGCACAATGATAATATAAGCTATTATGCGTTATAACGCACGCACTGTAAATTGTTCCATGAAGAGTAAGAAATGTCTGATGCAAATAAAACATTAAGCAAGAGCGCTCAAAGCGTACAGCGAGTTCTAGTAGAAAAAGGCTTAGCTTTTGAGGTAATTGAACTTTCTGCAAGTACCCGTACTGCTCATGATGCTGCTAATACCATAGGGTGTGATGTAGCACAAATTATGAAGTCATTATTGTTCTGCACCGCAAAAACCAAGAAGTCTGTTTTGGTATTAGCAAGTGGCATTAATCGCGTGAATGAAAAAACGATAGAACAATGGGTCGGCGAAAAGATTGTTAAAGCAGATGCCGATTTTACTCGTGATATAACCGGTTTTGCTATTGGTGGCGTTCCTCCTGTTGGTCACAAACAAACGATTGCTCATATTTTTATTGATGAAGATTTGCTGCAACATAATATTCTATGGGCTGCTGCTGGTACCCCTAATGCAGTTTTTAGCTTGAGTTCGAGTGACATTGAATCGCTAACTCACGGCAAAATCATAGCGATTAAATAGGCTCATTATGCGAAAAGTATTTTGGGATAATCCCTACCAGTCTCATTTAGAAACTCGTGTAGTTTCAGTTGCTAATAATCGCGTGTTATTCGAGGAAACGATCGCGTTTTCTTTTTCAGGTGGTCAGGAAAGTGATAAAGCCTATATTAATGAGCTTACTGTGCTTCATTCTGAAATAGATGGCAATCTCATTTATTACACGCTTCCAGAAGGTCATAACCTTAAGCCTGGCAATATAGTGACAATGGAAATTGATTGGCCTCGTCGGTATAGGCTTATGCGTCTACATTTTGCTGCTGAATTAATTCTTGAGCTTGTGACACGAAAACTTAAACTCGAAAAAATAGGAGCCCATATAGCCGAAACCAAGGCTAGAATTGATTTTTTCTGGGATAAAAATATTTCGTTCTTATTTGAAGATCTGCTTCGTGATTACAATACAATCATACAAAAAAATCAAAATATAAAAACAGGCTTCACTGATGTACAAAATCAACGACGCTTTTGGGAAATTGAGGGATTTTCTAAAGTGGCATGTGGTGGGACACATGTTAGGACAACATCAGAGGTTGGTTTAATCGCTCTTAAGAGAATCAATATTGGCGGTGGAAAAGAGCGTATTGAAATAAAACTCTTGGACAATAATTTGGGATTAAATTAATTCAGTGTACCATTCTGGTAAATCGTTGGTAATTTCTCTACAGAACTGCCCTGCAAGATGGGGTGAGATTTGTTCTACTTGATAGTTCATTTGCTCTATAAACCTTCTCATAGTAATGTAATAATTTTTAAAGATCTTGTTTTTCCCAGATAAATAATATTAGGGAATATACTACTGTGTCATCTATAAAGCATTTTAATCTGTTATCGTTTTAATTTTCCTTATCTCTGCGTAGTTTTACGTATTGATGCATCTTTTTGTCTAATTGTACAATTATTGTATATTAAATATTTAGGAGATAATCGTATGAGCCAACCACAACGAATTTTTATTGTTGGGCATCATGGTGCTGGTAAAGGAGTGCTTGCGAACGCTGTAGCACAATCATTAGAATGGCGATTTGTCGATGCAGATTTTGGGCTGGAAGCTCACGTAGGCCGTCACTTGCATGAAATATTAGGAAAACAAGGCCAAAATGATTTTTATGATTGTCAATTCGAGATACTAACTGCACTTTGTGACCAAGAGCACCTTGTTGTAACAACAGATTCCAGCGTCGTTTGTTCTGAAAAAAACCGTCAATTATTACGAAATGAAATGACGGTATGGTTAGATGTGAGCACGCCAATTCAAATCGAACGCACGTTACACCATCCGACACACTTATTGCCTATTCCAAGTTTGAATGATTTCTTTGATCGACTGCATGAGGAGCGAGATGGTTTATATAAAGAGGTAGCCAGATTAACTATTCAGGGTGATGATGGAAAATTAGAAGATCATACGAATTATCTTGTTAAGACCCTATTCAGAAATAAGTAATTGTAGGTCGGACCTTGACGCGACACATCAAGAAATTAATTTAAAAATCAATCGATTAGCATTATGGTGTGGGCCAAGGCCCAACCGCCCGAACATTAATTTTTAAAATGTTTTTGCCCCAAAACCGATTTATAAGCTTGTTCATCTGTGCCTAAAATTTTGAGCAGAAACTCTGCTCTTTCCCCCTTCATATTTTAATTTCTCTGACATTAAATAAACTTTTTCTCATCATAAAAAACAAAGTTGACTTTTTTTGAGCATTCTGGTTTACTCGTTTTGGTTCAACATTACTCAATGTTGAACCAAGAAGTGAATAGGAAGGATACAATTGCTTAGAATAATGCTATTGAGGAGTAACCCTACCTTGTTGCATATTCAAAACAATATAATAAAAACAAAAATCAAGAGTGCTATTTGGATTAAGGAAATTCAATCTGATAACACTCAAAGCTGTTGTGTGCCTATGGAATTTGACTATTACTTTTATTTCTGTCTCGAAGTGAACTCTTAATAAAACCGGCTCCACTGTGTTTTTAAAAAGCAGGATACCGAAAGATAGAGTATAAGTATCAGAAATTAAGGATAGAAAAATGATGGCAAAGCTATTTAAACCCTCATCTGTAAAAACACCTTCTATAATTCGAGATATATATTCCGCTCATAAACCCAATATCATCACAGGATCGTATACTGGAAGTAGATGGCGGCATAAAAGCATGGAAAAAACATTGGATCACATTATTGATCCTAATAAACTCAAAGAACTACACAAACAGGCACAAGTTAATTTAAGTCAATGGGCACAAAAAAAAATATCTCCACCAAAATCTGTTGAAGTAGTTCATAAAGATTGGGGGCTTGCGGCACTTGAAGCAACCAAGAAACATGGTAAGCCTTATTCTGTACTCAATATGGCCAATCCAGTGTTCCCTGGGGGCGCAGCTTTGGAAGGAGGAAGTGCCCAAGAAGAGAATATGTGGCATCGAAGCACTTGTGCTCAATCTTTATTGGACAAAATGATCTATGTCGATAAAGACTCTCAGACCTTCCGCTACAATGATGTAGCAAAAAAATTGTTAGAAGCCAAGCTCAAAATGACGGCTGAAGAACGTGAAGTCTTAAAAAAACACGGCGGGGAAACGGATTCCTCAGGACATAAAGTATTCTTTAGCCGAGATCCTAGGATATGTTTCAGAGGACCAGAAATAACCCTTCCTACGGATTCTAGTGATTTTACATCAGCATCCCGTGTTGCAGACAGCGACTTAAGTTATTCTTTTCTTCATCCATCAGATATTTTCTCATTTTATGAATTAAGATCAGCAGCCCCAGAATTCTCCATTGAACCACACGAACTGACTCATGAGGCCAGAGCGCAATACTCTGCTGATTTGCGAAGACGCATTGCAGCCCAATTGGATACACTAATCCTTGAGGGGCAACCCAATGCAATTTTGGGCGCTTGGGGTTGTGGGGCATTTAAAAATGATCCATCAATAGTGGCACAGATATATGGTGAGGAAATTGCAAAACGCGCCCATTTCTTCGACCATATTGTGTTCCCCATACTTAACACAGGCTCGCATAATAACTATGCCATATTTGATAAATATCTTTCTGGCATGAAACTTGGGGATACGCATTCTGTAACTCCGACTTTGAAATCTGCGTAAAGGCTTTTGTAGTTATCGGTTTGTGATAACCGAGGCTTGTCCAACTAAGCTTAAAAATTTTGAACAGAACTAGTGATGTGTTTTTCTGTACTAGTTACTATTCCGTTTCCGTAAACCCTTTAAATTTTGAATGCCTCCATAAAGAACCTAATTTTTTATATCGCAACCACTTTTGTTCCACGTGTTTTGATCTTTTCCTTTCTTCTAACAAACCAATACACCTGAAATTGCAACTTATTTCCGCATAACCTATGCTTAAAAATAAATCATCTAGATCACATAAAGCTCAGTTATTGCGACAGTTGGAGGTGTTATTATGTTCTGTAAATCAGTAGCAAAGGCCTTAAGTCGAGGGGGTGTGATTGGTTCGGTTTCTAAGGTTTTTCTCCGAGGCGAACTTAAACCATGGGATCCTGATCTTATAAAAGTCGGTTCAAAGCAAGTATGTCGCGGAATGACAAAAGCTCAATTAAACCAAATGTTGACAGAAAAAGAAATCACTCAATTCAAATTAAAAAAACAAGCACCAGATATAGAATACAGCGATATAGGTCGTCAAGTGATACGAGGAGGAGATCCTAATCTATTATCATTTTCCCCCAGTTCATATACAGCGAGCCTTTATGGAGCAAACAGATACTGGCTTCCACGAGATGGAGCCATTATAGTAGGATGCCTGCCGGCGGTATTCACTGATCTCAGTGAACAAGCCAAGGCATGTCCTCAGATGTGCGATAAGGAACAAAGAATATACAATGAGGCGAGGCTAGCCGGGGGAGATTATTATCGATCAGATCCATTAGACGATGGTGGTGTGGCAAAACTTGTAATGGAATGTAATGAAATCTGTGCTGTTGTTGGAAGTCAAAAAGGAATATGTTTTGACAAAATGTATCAGGTAGATTCCTTCGTAGAAAAAATACACCATGTGATAGGTACAGGACGACCACGCTTAGGATTGATACCAAGCACATCATGCTTAGTAGATACATTCATAAATCCTGATTACGTTGAACGAGCACTTGCTGTGAAAATTGTACTTACAAAAAACCCAGAACATCTTGAAATCTTGGAAGAAACAATGAAAATCTCAGGAGATTTAGAACCTGACCAACGTGTTTTAACCGCCGATGATGCTGCGCTAATTATGGGTGATCCTGAGTTGCGATTACTTGCAACAACAGCAGCAGGTCCAGCAGGAACAACCATTGTGAGTTCCGTACCCAAAGATGCTTATGGTCCTGAAATGTTGGTACACTTAAAAAGTGCATTACGAGAACAAATTATGCTCTCTCAACAAAGTATCACCCAATTTCGAATGGAATAAGGAAGTGCCAATAAAAACCAGATAGAAATATGAGTAGTGGCAATTAAGGGATAATAACATGTTTTTAAAAACGCTATTTAGAGTACATAAAGCCAATTCCCCAATTAAAGAGGTATATGCAGCACATAAGCCCAACTTGATTACAGGATCCATTTCTGGGAATAAATGGCGGCATAAAAGCATGGGAAAAACACTAAATTACATCACTGATCCCAATAAACTTATGCAATTACAAAAACAAGCACAATTAAATTTAAGCCAATGGGCACAAAAAAGAATACCTCCTCCAAAATCAGTTGAAGTAGTTCCTAAAGACTGGGGGGTTGCAACGCTTGAAGCAACAAAGAAACATGGTGTAACTTATTCTGTACTCAATATGGCAAATTCTGTTTTCCCTGGGGGTGCCGCTTTGGAAGGTGGAAGTGCTCAAGAAGAAAACATGTGGATGCGAAGCACCTGTCCCCTATCCTTACTGGACAAAATGATTTATTTAGATAAGGACACGATGACATTTCGCTACCATGATACGGCAAGTAAATTATTAGACGCCAAAATTAAAATGACTGATGAAGAACGTGAGGTCTTAAAAAAACATCGAGAAGAATTAGATGCCATAGTATATAAAGTATTATTTAATCAAGAGCTCAGAGTATGTTTCAGAGGGCCCGAGGTAGTGCTTGTCACCTCTGGGTTTGATGACTTTGGGGCAAATAGGAATATTCCAGACAGCGACCGAAGCTATTCCTTTCTTCACCCATCAGATATTTTTCCATTCTATGAATTTAGGTCAGCGGCTCCAGATCTCAACGCGGAACCGCATGCTTTAGATAGCGAATCTCTAAAACAATACACCGCTGATTTAAGGAGACGCATCGCAGCCCAATTAGATACATTAATCCTTGAAGGAAAAGCCCATGTGATTTTAGGTGCCTGGGGCTGTGGCGCATTTAAAAATGATCCATCAATAGTGGCAGAGATATATGGTGAAGAAATTGAGAAACGCGCCCGTTTTTTCGAACATATTATGTTCCCTATACTTAACACAAGCTCATATGATAACTATGCCATATTTGATAAATGTCTTACTGGTATGAAACTTGGTGATCAGTATTCTACTACTCCGACTTTGACATTAGAGTAAGTGCTTTTTGCAGTATTATCGGTTTATGACAAACACTTTCAGGGCTTCTCCTACTGAATCTAAAAATTTCGCATAGGGCACTCTGGCATGCTTTGCACGTTGACGCAATTTTTTCCAAAAATTAAACGAAGTACGAAATAAAGAACCAAGGTGAGCAACATAAACCACATGAAAACAAAATTTGTTAATTTTGAAAAAAACATTTGCATTTGAATCAATATTTAGATTAATCTGAAAGGGGCTCATAGGAAAAGGAGATCACCATGGGTAAAAAAATGCAAGAACACGATCGCGCCCGGTTTGAAGAAATCCGATCCTCGATGTATGTTTGATTTAAAATTATATTCGTTCTAACCCAAAGTAAACGTAGGCCCGATCTAAACCTGGCCTACGTTTTTTTTGATTTGACCGCATTAAAATTAACCTCGCAAAATTTCTCACAATGGTTTAAACACCCCCAAGATAATTAAGTGAACAAAATCTCATATTGAATGTTAATATCATGGTCGGAGTTTTTTCTAATTATTAAAGGATGTAATCATGTGCAAACAATTCTCCATATCATTCCTCTTCTTTATTATTTTCAATGGCATGGTCCATGCCTCGGCTAACAAACAAACGCTCGCAGTTGTAGAAGAAAATGCCGACCGCGTGAGCTTTTATAACCAGGACACAGGGACTAGAAAAGGCAGCTTGAAAATTGGTTTTCTCCCGCACGAAATTGCGATAACAAAAGATGGAAAAACCGCCTATGTTAGCAATTTTGGAATTAGAGATTATGATAGTGGTTCTGGCCTACCGGGTGTTTCAATTTCGGTTATCGACCTGCAAAACCAGATAGAAAAATATCGGTTATTTACCTTTGATTCTTTGGATTATAAAGATTATTCACAAATTGATAGCGCACCACATGGAGTTAAATTACGCCCTCCTTTTGAAAAACAATTGTACGTTAATGTAGAAAAAGGCGGCAAGATTCTTGTATTTGATGTCGATACACAAACGTTAAGCAAAAAAATAGATGTCAGCCCTAATACGCATAACCTATTTTTTTCACAAGATGGAAAAATATTATGGCTGATGGCTGGTAAAGATGGTGTCATCCGCATGGATGCTGATTCAGGATTGATTACTGGGAGCATCACTCTACCATCCCCAGTACGCGGCTTGAAATATACGCCTGACAACCGTTTTTTAATGGTGTCTGCAGTGAATCAAATTGTGTTTCTTAATCCAGACACACTCACGATTCAAAAACAATTTACGAATTTGAACCTGGGCCCCATCCTTTACTCAGAAATGACACCCGATCAAAAATATATATTGGCTCCTGCTCCATTTGATCATCAAGTTGCAGTGATTGATGTTGAATCAGGCCTCGTCATAAAACGACTGGTAACTGGCTTAAATCCCATTAATGTTCTGACTAGCCCTGATGGGAAATTTGCTTATGTATCTAATGCAACTGATAAACATCTATCCAAAATAGATTTAAATACTTTTGAACTCACGTCCATTCCTACTCATGCAGGCCCTAATGGTTTGGCATTTATACCCGAATTTACCCCAGGGCTGCATAAAAAACTGCGCATGGGAGTCGCTTTGCCGTTGACAGGCAAAGACGGTCCTAAAGGTCGCGATATGCTTAGAGGTTATGAATATTGGAAAAGTACAGTCACTCAAGCTGGAGGACTCTTAATCAATCACCAAGTCTATGATCCAGATATTGTTTATCTAGATACCGAATCTCAAGTTGATAAACTTAAGAGCTTGACGCATGAATTACTCAATCAATATCAAGTACAAATACTTCTTTCAACCTATGGTAATGACGCGTACGCCCTTGAAAAAGAAGTGGCTGAATCTAAAAAAATAATCCTCACATCAGCACCTGGAAATGAAACAGCCTGGGAGCCCAATAACATCGCGCGTGGCTATGATTATTTTGTGACGACTAGTCTTTATGAAAAAGGATATATCACTCAATACAACTTCAAACCATCTTCCTGGTCAGCACGTGCTTCAGCAATTGGTTTGAAACTCCAAAATGCATGTTATGCAGCTAACTCGTTGGATTATCAACACATAACGACCTTATTAAATGAAGACAATTTTCACTTGTTTTATCCATAAAAGCTGGCTAAAAAGAGTGGGGATTTGTGTGTTAATAATAAATAACTTAATCATAAGGAACTAAGATCATGATTCGTCACCTAAAAACATTCGTTATTTTATTTATGTTCTTAATGCCCATTTCAGGGGTATTGGCAAAAAATGCGGATTATGTCTTTGATCCGCTGGATCCCCATCATAGTCTTTATATTCCTGAGACGACAACTAAAGCTCCTGCTATTTTATTACTCCATGCCAGTACAGGTATTGAAAAAGTGAATTATGATTGGGCGAGTCGGTTAAGAGATCGCGGCTATGTAGTTTATATAATTGACAGTTTTAAACCCAGAGGCTGGGAAGATCGTCGTTCAGTAGGCTGGGAAAAGGCCACACAAGCGCAACTTGATGATGTCGATCCCGCTTATCAATATCTGAAACAGCTTCCTTTTGTTGATCCCGACCGAATCGGTATTTTAGGATTTTCTATGGGCGGTTTTGACGTATTAAAAGTCATGGAAGCGCCACAACACGATCCAGCTCCCTACCAAAAACTTCCCTTTAAAGCGGCTGCTTCGTTTTATGGGGTATGTCATAGACTTGATGCCAATGCCAAACTAAGAGCCATAACTAAAATATTTATTGGTGAATATGATGATCGAGCAACAACGAACGATTGTATTGATTTAGTCAATAGAAGTCTGGATGAGGATCTGGATATTTCCATCCAAATTTATCCTGGTGCATTGCATGGATTTGATAATTTTGAATTCCCTGACTCCAAAGAAATCATTGATGAAAAAGGGGAGCTTTATCATATTGGTTTTAGTAAACCAGCAAGAGAAGAAGCGCTTAAAGACTTACCCGCGTTTTTTGATCGTTTTCTAAAAGCATAGAAATAACGTATTTAGAAGGCCCGATTATATTTTCTATACTCTATAATTAAAAAATAAACTATTTGATAGAATAATATTCATTTAAAGTTTTGAAGAAGAGAATTACCCTGACAAAGCATAAATTCTAGAAAGTAAGGATCGTAATTATGTTATCAAGACAAATGTTTGGTCGAATCCCAAAATCTCCTGCTCTAATTAAAGAAGTACATGCGGCACATAAACCCAGCTTCGTCAGGGGTTCCCTTTCCGGGGAAAGATGGCGGCATAAAAGCATGGGACGAACATTAGAGTACATTATTGATCCGAATAAACTCATAGAGCTACACAAACAAGCACAATTTAATTTAAGTGAATGGGCAAAAAAAAGAATACTTCCCCCCAAATCAGTTGAAGTAGTTCCTAAAGATTGGGGGATTGCAACCCTTGAAGCAACCAAGAAACATGGCAGACCTTATGCTGTACTCAATATGGCTAATTCGGTGTTCCCTGGGGGAGCTTCTTTAGAAGGTGGGAGTGCCCAAGAAGAAAATATGTGGCATCGAAGCACCTGTGTTCTTTCTTTGTTGGACAAAATGGTTTATCTAGATAAAGAGACGATGACATTTCGCTACAATAATACAGCAAGAAAATTATTAGAAGCTAAGATCAAAATGACCGATAAAGAATGTGACGTCTTAAAGCAACACGGTGGGGAAACAGATCCTATAGCATATAAAGTATTATTTAACCCAAAATCCAGCGTATGTTTCAGAGGGCCAGAAGTAACGTCTATAACATCTGGTTTTGAAGAGTTCCACCCAGATAGACCTATTGCAGACAGTACCCTGAGTTATTCTTTTCTTCATCCATCCAGTATTTTCCCGTTTTTTGAATTAAGATCAGCAGCTCCAGAGTTCGTCATTGAACCACACGCTTTAGCTCCAAAGGAATTAGCACAATACACCGCGGATTTAAGGAGACGCATCGCAGCCCAATTAGATACATTAATCCTTGAAGGAAAAACTCATGTAATTTTAGGAGCCTGGGGTTGTGGCGCATTTAAAAATGATCCAACAATAGTGGCGCAGATATATCATGAGGAAATTGAAAAACGAGCTCATTTTTTCGACCATATCGTGTTTCCTATACTTAACACAGGTTCACATGATAACTATACCGTATTTGATGACTGTCTTGATGGCATGAAACTTGGAAGTACTACTCCGACTTTGGGAAATTTATAGACATCAAGAGTTCTGTTTGATTTTTATTTATTTAAAAACTATCTCAGTTAATGTTCATGTTATGAGGTTGGGGATTCCTTTTATTCTATCTGTATTAATTCAAGCTACACTTGTTATATAACCTTATTTAAGGAAGCAACAGGAATGAGTAGCAAAACACCCATAGTTTTTGGTGATGTAAAAATCAAGCCCGGAGAACGAAAAACGGTTTTATTGCCTATGCCCAAATTATATGACTGGACGCCAATCAGTTTACCTATACATGTAATTAGTGGTTTGGAGGAGGGCCCCTCATTGTGCATTACTGCCGCAATACATGGGGATGAAATTAACGGAGTTGAGATCATCAGGCGCTTCTTGAAAAAAAAAGGGCTAAAACATATCAATGGAAATGTCATTGCAATTCCCATCGTTAATGTATATGGTTTCTTATACCAGGAACGATACCTAATGGATCGAAGAGACTTAAATCGATCATTTCCTGGCAGTTCCAATGGCTCTCTTGCATCCATTCTCGCAGAAATCATCAGTACGCAAATTTTATCCCAATCAACCCATGCGATTGATCTGCATACTGGCTCTAACCATCGTTTTAATTTACCGCAGATTCGAGCGAACCTGGATATGCCAGGAGTTGAGGATTTGGCTCAGGCATTTAATGTTCCAGTCATCCTGCATTCGGCCTTTAGAGATGGTTCGATGCGTGAGTATGCCAATGAGCAGGGCATCCCCATTTTGGTTTACGAAGGCGGGGAGTCTTTGCGATTTGATGAGCTATCCATCAGAACAGGCATTAATGGAATTTTAAGTGTTATGGGCGCATTAGGCATGATTCAACCAGGAAGATACAGGGTGAGAAAATGTACCCCTACTGTATCCAGAAACAGTTATTGGATTAGATCACCCACAAGCGGCATTTTAAGACACCTTAAAAAATCAGGAGATCGGGTCACTAAAGGACAAACGATTGCGATTATCGCTAATCCAACCAGTACGGAAGAATACAAATTAAAATCACCGCTTTCCGGCATTATTATTGGTGAAAATATGTTGCCGCTAGTGCACTCAGGACAGGCTTTATTCCACATCGCAAGTTTTGAAAAATTAACAGTTGTTGAAGAGCAACTGGAAAACCTCCAAGAAGCATTTGATTTGAACGACTATGAAGATTAGGGCTTGTTTGCATTTCTACTATCTTGGACAAAATAGTAGAAATGCAAACAAAGCCCTAAGTGCTCATCAAAAATAATCAAGCCAAAAGCGTAATAAAGCGGTTACCGCTTGAGGTGCCTCCATGGGCGACATATGGCCAGAGTCCTCAATAATCGCTAATTTAGCGTTAGGAATTTTGTTGCTCAACTCCTCATGAGTCGCTAAAGAAAAATTTTTATCTTGGCGTGCATGGATCACTAAGGTAGGCATTGTCAAAGCAGGGAGGATCGAAAGACACTCTTCGCGAGCTAAAAGGATCTTTTGTTGTGTAATAAATGTTTGTTGGCCAACACTTAAGAACATAGAATGGACTTGCTTTTTGACTCGCTCATCAAAAACATAATAATCTGTAAGTGCGGCAGCGACCTCTTGAAAACTTCCTTGTTCAACCTTCTTGATCATGGTAATTCTTTTTTGATGTTTTTCTTTAGAATCGGGTTGTGCCGAAGTATTCAATAAACATAATTTTAAAATGCGTTCAGGGACTCTCCTGGCAAGCTCCAATGCCAACCACCCACCCATGGAATGCCCCGCCAAGAAAAAATCACCTTCAATATGATTTAAAATCTCCTGGGCTAAATCTTCAGCGGTATTCCCACTAACTAATGGGATAGTTTGACACCGTGCAAGATCCTGCAAATGATTGGTTTGATAAGACCATACTCGCTGATCCGATAAAACACCGGGTAAAAAAATCAATGTTTTCTGCGACACAAATGACTCCTCACTTAAGAAGAACGTTTTGTAAACCACAAAATCAAATCATCATCCAGGCAAACCACGGAGCCCGGTTCAACAGTTTTATAAGCATAAGTGATTCCCATGCCATCAGGGATATAACCTCGTTGTACATAGAGTCGCTGAGCCTGCCCATAATCTGCATACAAACCAACACCAATTCCAAGGATGGAATGATTTTTAAATCCTTCTGCCTCAGCCAGATCAAGAAGTGCTGAAGCAATTCCTTTATTTCGATAAGGGGGAAGAACATTCAAGTCCATAATTTCAGGAATGTGCTGTTGCTTGAATGATGGATAAAACGAATCCCATTTCAAGGTAATATACCCCGCAAAATAATTCTCGTAAAACGCAAGCCAAACCAGACGCTCTTGATTTTCCTGCTCTTGAAGATAGTGAATAAAAGTGCTTCGAGGTTTTTGCCAATTGTGCGCTGCAAATTGCTTGACCATCAAGTCGATGTCATCTTGGTTCATAAAGCGGATATGTAAACTTGTGGAGGTCATTTGTTACCTCTCTGAAGAAAAAAAATTACTATTTAAATCATTGTTAACAACAAATGAGGAAGTAATTTTTGCTGACAAGGCTTTTTCGCAAAAAAAGTTTACAAGTAAATTAATTTTATACTCATTCGCCAAATACATTGGATAAATTGCATAAAGATTAATCTCCGGAGACGTTTCTTGAGGTAATACTTGAATTAAAGTGCCATTTTTGATTTCTTCACAAACTGAAAAATACGGGGCCCACAGCAGCCCCATGCCTGCAATGGCAGCCTGTTTTAAAACACTGGCATTATTACTTTTAAAGTTTCCTGAGACATGAACAATTTTTTTATTGAATACCCATTTATTTTGAAGTCCATAGAGAGTATTAATTAAGCAATTATGCTTTTGCAACTGCTCAATTGTTTTGGGAAATCCACATTGACTCATATAGACAGGTGATGCAAATACATCCCGATGAATTGCAAATAATTTTTTGCAAATGAGTTTTTCATGTTTGACATCATCAAATGAAATGGCCAGATCAAATGTGGAGGATAAAAGTTCTTTTGAATCAGAACCTACAATAATCTCCATTTCAATCTTAGGGTATTTTTGCATGAACTCAATACTTAGTGCAGTTAAGTAAGGTATTGCAGGCGTCACTGTAAGATAAAGTTTAATGGGACCTTCTAATTCTGATTGCTTAGGAGTTGCAATCTCCTTAACTGCTTCCAATTGCTCGAAAAGCCTCAATACTTCTCTATAAAGTCTCTGCCCTGATTCAGTCACAATTAATCCTGTTGTAGAACGCCTAAATAAGGTAGTTTTTAATTCATCCTCTAACCAAGTAATTTGCTTGCTCAATTTAGACGGGGAAATATATAAATTTTGCGCGGCCTTTGAAAAGCTTTTGCAATCAACAGCAGCAATAAAACCTTTCAGACAAGATAGGAGATTCATATTAAAATTTTTCTTAGTTAAGATGTATCGAATTATAGTATGGTAAACCAACAGGAAGATCCAACCTCACATCAAAACGTAATCGTTAACGGGCTACGTCATTCCGGGTTGACGAGTAGCATCAAATATTAATTCTCCAGTAGTAACTTACATTAATTCGCTTCATGAAAAAAAGCCTATTTGTTTCTCAATAGGAAAAAACTTCTTTCCCAAAAAGCATATTCTCGCCCTTTAATAAGTTGCATAAAATTCACGCAACAAAAAGAATGCACACCAAAAGCACTTATGTTTTTCCGCCATATAAGAAGCGGGATTAAGATCATTATTAGGAAATTTCAATGAAAGATAAAATCCAAAGAAGTAATCCCGCTGCGATTACAGAGACCGTAAAACAATCGCATAAAATGAATGAAGAAGTACTGACTCATCTTAAAAAATTTGGCGAAGAATCTGAAGCTGAAGGAAAGAGCGTTCATGAACAACTAAAAGAGTATGAAACTTCCGCTGAAACCATACTGGAAATTCATCGGACACAAATAGTAACGGATGCTAGCCAGGTGTTAATTACCTTATTAGAGAAATACATCGCACAAATAAATACCCCTTTACTCTCTTGCTCATTTTTAGACCATCCAGATCGAAAAACAGATTTTATTCTAGCCAAGCACTGCCTTAACCTACTAAAACCTAATCATGATTCTGCCCGCACAGGTGATGAAGCCATTTATCATCTGCTGAACTACTTGAACCGATATCATGATGAACTGGACATTAAACAAGGAACTACCCAAATACTATGCGCCTTTTTCTCTGCTTATAGGCATTATGCTGATGGTCTATCTGAGGAATTAACCGAGCAATTAGCTGTCCATGATTTCTGGAGTGAGGTTATTGATACCCGTTGGCTGAAACCCGCTCTAGAGGAAATACAAGATGAAGACGATAATGTAAAAAAACTCGCTTTTAAAAAATTAGCTGCTGTAAAAACGTGGACTCCTGAGAATCGAACGGTGCATCAGAGACATTTAACCTCAATGATGCTAGAAAAATTAAACAACGATACAATAAACTCTGAGGCCAAAGAAACACTAATAAAACATCTTACCGATGGAAGTGACGCAACATATCTGGAATTATGTCCAATAGATAATCCTTTAAGGCGGTCTTTTCTACTCAACATTTAATGGCAAGACAGCACCATCTTGCCATTAAATATTGGGCATCCATTACCGATATATCGGGATCTCCTGAATTTAGCACTAAACTAAATAAACTTTCGTACAGATCTGGCCAATCTGGACTCATCATATTGATGCGATCATTCTTCTTTTTTCGTGACCATCGCCTAATCTGTTTTTGCCATCAGGAACTGCTAAAATTTTTGAAAATAAATGCTGCTTAAAACGTTACTTAAAAGAAGAAAGCAAAACAGTGAAGTATAATAATCTTTATCTACCTAACGAAGGTTTTTATCTATGCCGAATAAATCATTAGATACTTATTTAAGTTTATGCACGCAAGTTTATGACTTGAGTAAACCTCTTCCCCCCCAGGATGCCTGGGATTTCTATCTAAGCTATGCGCAAGAAACAGATGGCCCCATTTTGGAGCCCATGTGTGGCACGGGACGTTTTCTTTTACCCATGTTACGCAAAGGATTTGATGTCGAGGGGTTTGATGCGAGCCAGTCGATGTTGGATGCATTACATGCCAAAGCAAAAGCACACCATTTAAATCCTAAAGTCTGGCATGGATATCTTGAAAAACTCCAGCAAGCAAAACAATATGGCTTAATCTTTATTCCTAGTGGTTCGTTTGGTCTCATTACTGATTTAGCTACGGTCAAACAGGCCTTAACCGTTATTTACGATCATTTAAAAGAAAATGGTCTCTTTGTATTTGAAACCGAAACCTTTAATGCTGCCCCTAAAGAATTGGGCATTTGGCGTGGTTCGCGTTGGCACCGTGCTGATGGACAAACCATTTTGCTCAGTCAGCTGGCAATGCTTGAAGAATCCATTTGTTATTCGATTGGCAAATATGAGTTAATTGAAGCCAACCAACTCATTAAAACGGAAATTGAGGAATATAAAATCCGACTTTATGATGATCCATCTCTTTTAATAGATTTGTTGCATGAAACGGGTTTTAAAGCAATTCGCACGCTTAAAGCCTTTGACAGGAATGCATCTCCAAGTAAAAACGATGAGACGATTCTCTATGAATGCAGAAAATGATCCGGCGCTTCTTTGGGCGCAAAATTATCTGAATCAACAAGGCTATTCCATACAAGAGCCATTTAAAACAATGCACAGCGCTTCCTGGGCTAAAGTGTATCAAATTGCTACGACTAAAGGCTTTTTTTATTTAAAACAGATACCTAAAGCCTTTGCCATCGAGCCTAATTTATTATTATATCTGCGCAGTTTTTTCCCAGCTTTAGTACCTGAAGTATTGGGTACTAACCCAGATTTACACTGTTTTTTGATGAGTGATAGAGGGACGCCACTTGGTGAAAGTTTGGCAATAAATTACCAAATTGAATTGGCTAGGGAGGCGCTTAAATCTTATGTGACAATCCAAACCGGTCTTATAAGCCAAATTGATTCCTTGCTGGCACTCGGGGTTCCTGATTGGCGTTTGGCAAACTTACCTGATTTATATTTAAACTTGTTGGATGAATCTGATTTTTTAAAAGATGAGGGTTTAAGTACCCATGAGTTGCAACAACTCATTTCTTTGCACCCAAGATTTGTTACGCTTTGTCAGCAGCTCGCCCAATACGCTATTCCTGAAACAATTGAGCACAGTGATTTTCACGAAAATAATATACTGCACCAAGTACAGCATCTCACGCTTATCGATTGGGGTGAAAGTGTCATTTCCCATCCTTTCTTTTCTCTAATTTCATTTTTGATGGGGATGATGCGCAATCATCAAATCAACGAACAAAATGGAATCTATGGCGTATTACGTGATAGCTATTTGAGTCATTGGCATGCTTTTGAATCTCAGGAACGATTATTGAATGCGTTCGCCTTAGCAAAACGCTTAAGCCCCATTAAATACTGTTTAAGTTTTTATCGCTTAACCCAATGCCCAGGATGGTATGCCATTGAGCGTCATCAAGGACGAGTCGCTAAGGTACTGCGCACATTCCTGCAGTCTGAGATAAAAGCAGATAAAAACTAAGGTAATCGTTCATTCCCAAATTGTAGCATGGGTGAAGCGAAGCGAAACCCGGGTTACGGCTTCGCCTTCACCCAGGCTACATTAGCCCTTTTATTTCTGGATTTGACAACGCAATAATTTCCAGTAACCAAACAAATTAGTCTTTCGAGAATCCAATAGTTTTAATAGCTTGTAATTGAGAATTGAATGCACCGAAAAATCAGATTTAAAACCTACAAGCTCATTAACACGGGCAAATATTTTTTCAAAAAAACGAATTACTGCATGTTCTGAGGCAAAATGATTAACAAATATTATTTCTGCTGTGGGCTTGGCGACACGCGTTAATTCCTGCAGAAAAGCATTCACATCGGGTACTACAGAGGCCACATACATCGCGACAATAAAATCAAAACTGTTATCAGGAAATTCTAGATGAGCAGCATCCATAATCTTTAACTGCACCCGCTCTTCTAACTTATTTTTTACCACCTGCTCCTCTGCTTTTTCCAACATTTTTTCAGAGATATCAATCCCAGTAATCTGTAAATCAGCACGATAAAGTGGTAAAGACAAACCAGTCCCAATACCAATTTCAAGCACTGTAGCATGTTGCTTTGCGGCTTTGTTGACTACATCGGCACATAAGGAACGACCTGGGTTAAAAATAGAACCAAACAAAAAATCGTAGAATGAAGCGTACGCATTATAAACTTTTCTTATTGAAGCAACAGACATAGTAAACTCCATAAAACACAAATTGTTTATAATTAAATTATAGGTTCATAGCTATCTAATATAGTCCTTAATTGTTTTTAAAGTTCTATTTCCAATAATTAAATAATAATCCATGTGCTCCAAACACAGGATCACTTTTGGGCAATCCAGCGCGCTTTATCTGCTCATCAACACGGGGATGCTCTTCGGCTTTGCCATAATTCATATCAAAATCAACATCCCGGGGATAAGCGCCAATACATTTAAAGTCCCTCGATAAATTCGGGCTTTTATGCGCTACACCCGCAGGAATAATCACGACATCCCCCTGGCTTACTTCATAAACTTTGCCTTCATCACCTCCAAATTGAACGGTACCTGCTCCTTCAATCATGACTAATACTTCATGCGTTGTGCTGTGATAATGATGAAAATTGTAAATCGAATCGACCCATGATTGCCCCCAATGATTTCGCTGTAAAAGTTCTTGAATGGCTTGTGTGGACTGATTGGTCATTACAAAGGTTTGCTTATAGATTAATAAAGGAAAACGAGGATTATTTGGGAAAAAACCATTAGATGGAATCAATTCATGGAGCAATTCTTTGGGGGGCATTGGCATTACCATTTTGCGTCCTTGTAACCTCTATAATTTTTATATCCTTTCTACGAGAAATTATCGCGTAGATACCTCTCATCGAGAGGTATTTGGCTTTAAATTTCCTATTAAATCATCTAAGAGCCGGTGCAGTCGCAGGCTTAGCTTTTTCCTCTTCCTTTTGCTGGGAAAAAAAGCGCGCCCTTTGTTCTTCTCTTCTTTCTAAAATTCCATCTGCATAACCAGTTTCTGGGTGTTGTCGTATTAACGCGTTTTGATAAGCAATGCGCTCTTGTCCGCTATAAGAATCGGGGTCATCGCAGGTAATTTGCCCCTTTGGGCCAATATAGGATACTGATAACTGACGCTTTAGACCTACTTGGGCAAGTCTTTTTTGCTGTTGATCTGGATTACTTTTCTGTTTCAACATAATAATCTCCTATCCTCAAAATTAAAAGTTCGCATGCTCCTTTTAAGCTTTATATCAAATCCAGAGAAATGAAACAATGCAATTCAATTTGATCAATAATAAAATTACTGACAAAATAGCACCCAGCTTGTTCATCTAATCCAGGTTGCTTTTTAAATGGCATTAAAAATTGACTTAAACCACCCCATTTTTTTATTAAAAAATAAAATTCATGAAGCAAGTAAAAGTTTGCTGGATGCATTTGGATTTAATTATTTTCAATATTTACGATGTTTTGCAGATGGTTCAATTAATTGCCTGACCAATGATACGGGACTCTTTGAATACTTCCAGCAAATAGAAAATGAACCTGTCGTTTTTTCCTCATTTGAAGACGAACATGAGAATTCTCATTCATACTGGTTTCTTTGGGATGAGGAATTGCCCAGTATACCAGTGCAAATTGCCCGCGAAAAATTTAATTTGCATAACGGGATTACATTAGTTCGCCGCAGTAAAAATTATTACGATATGATTGCTGTCGCCTTACCTTATGAACAGGAAAATCCGGGGTCCTTCTATCTCAATAAACTCAAAGCAATTGAGCAATTTATTTTTGATTTTGATCTTCAGAATAAAGATTTACTCCAAGTACTGAATAAAAATTCAGTCGCTTTGCCTGAAGCATATCGTGATGTGAATTACAAAGACATTTGCCTCACTCATGGTAGAGTCCCTGTTATTGGAAAAAGCGGGACCACCTACCTCACCGTGCAAGAATTAACCTGCCTCAGATTATTACTGCAAGGTGCGACTCATAAACAAATCGCCCAGCTTCTTGAGATTTCACCTCGCACTGTAGATACCTATTTGCTACGTATGAAACAACGCACTGGATATTCTTCCAAATTGGAAATGGAGCGGATGTTGTATCTATGCTCGACATTATAGTTTCAACCACTGTTGTCCGTGTTCATAACGTACAGACAACTTTTTCTCCGCGTTTTATATTCTGCTAAAAATTTTATTTGTCAGGAGAAAACCCCCATGAAAATTTCAGAAACCAAACCAGCAGAGCAGATTTTTAAACAATTTTGTGATGGATATGCGCAACGTAATTTGCCATTTTTGCTCAGCCTTTTTACGCAAAATACAAACGTTTGGGGCTCCGCACTCGATGAATATCGTGTCGGTTTAAAAGAAATAGAAGAACAGTTCAGAAGAGATTGGAGCCAATCCGAGCAGGGCAAAATAGAAGTTATTCGTTTTGTTCCAACCCCTGATAACGCCTTATGGGCTGCTGCAGTATGTAATGCACGTGTTACCATCGAGGGCAAAGAGCATCTATTTGAACATTTACGTGGGACTCTAACCATCGAAAAAGAGGCAGGTGTCTGGAAGATTGCGCACATGCATTGTTCTTTCCCCGATTATCGCAACGCCGAAAATGGTTCTTTTCCTGTAGGGAATGAATAACCAGATCTAGGTAATCTTGTAACCAGGATTAGTTTCGTAGCCTGGGATGTAGCGCAGCGGAACCCGGGTTTCGCTGTGCTACACCCAGGCTACAATACTGAAACCGTCATCCCGAGTATAACGAGGGATCTCCTCTATGCTACAACGCGGAAATCCCTCGCTGCACTCGGAATGACGGTATCTATTTACTCATTTTTTGTTTTTATTAAGAGAAAAACAAAAATCTTCAAATTGTCTATACTTATTTTGTCCTGTTAGAAAAAGTGACGGCTTGGCTTCATATTATTCATAAAAGAAAAAATGAAATGTGTTTAAACTTCAACTATGAGGAACAAATAAAATGGATCTAAGTAAACGTATAGAACCAAAAACCTGGGCTTTCGTTGAAAAAATCAAGAAAGCTGGCGGTAAACCAATTTATGATCTTCCGGTAAAAGAAGGAAGGGCCATTTTTGATAAATTACAAGAATTGCCTGCAACAAAAGAAAAATCTGAAGTGGATATTGAAGATCGTTTCATTCATCACTCTAGAGGTAAAGTAGGCATTCGCATTGTTCGTCCCAAAGGCTCAAAAGAAAAACTACCGGTAGTTATGTTTTATCATGGTGCAGGTTGGGTTTTTGGTGATTGGCAAACTCATGGACGTCTTGTGCGTGAACTCTCAGTGGGCGCTCATGCTGCAATTGTATTTGTCAATTACTCTTTGGCTCCAGAAGCACAATACCCAACACAAATCGAAGAAGATTATGCAGCATTAAAATATATTGCAGAGCATGGCAAAGAACTCAACCTAGATACTTCTCGTTTAGCGGTTGCAGGCGATAGTGTCGGCGGAAACATGGCCGCAGTCATGACTCTTCTTGCCAAAGAACGTGGTGGTCCTAAAATTGATTATCAAGTGCTTATTTATCCAGTAACTGATGCCAACTTTGAAAATGATTCCTATAAAGAATTTGCCGATGGACCTTGGCTAACCAAAAAAGCAATGGAGTGGTTTTGGGATAATTATTTACCCGATAAAGCAAAAAGGAAAGAAATCACTGCTTGTCCTTTGCGAGCCACTGTTGATCAACTCAGAGGATTACCTCCTGCGCTAGTAATCAATGGTGAATGCGATGTATTGCGCGATGAAGGTGAAGCGTACGAACACAAGCTTAATGCAGCAGGTGTTCCCGTCACGGGGATCCGCCATCATGGCACAATTCATGATTTCGTTATGCTCAACGATCTTTTAGATACTCCAGCATGTCGTAGTGCAATCGAAACCATCAATAGCCACTTGCGCATGGTATTTGCCAAGAAGCACTAATGGAATACGCTTGAGGGATACTGCAGGTATCCCTCTCTTTTTTAGTAAGCGTTCACACCCTATCGTTCCCCAATATTAAAGCATACCCCTTAACGTGTACCTTTTTAGGACAACTCAAGATTCGATACGTTTTTTTTATTTCCAGACTCTCTTTTTTTGATGCCTGTAAATAAAGGCTCTTGATACCCACCAGGAATACCTTCTTTGGAAAAAACAATTTGCCATAACTGATTCGAACGAGCACGAAAAGAACCGGCACATGCTAATAAATAATAGCGCCACATACGATAAAAACGTTCGTCATATTGTCCCTTTAAACGCTCCCAATTTTGTTCGAAACGTTCATGCCAGGCCATTAAGGTATTGTCATAATAGGCCCCAAAGTTCGCCCAGTTTTCCATAATAAATAATCCCTCAGAAGCGCTGCTGATTTGCTCCATAGACGGAATCATACCATTAGGAAATATATATTTATTAATCCAGGGATCACTTGATTTGGTCGTTTGATTCCCGCCAATTGTATGCAATAAAAACAAACCATTATCTTTAAGGCAATCACGCGCTTTTTGCATGTAAACTCGATAATTTCGATAACCTACATGTTCAAACATTCCCAACGACACCACACGATCAAATTGTTCATGGACATCCCGATAATCCTGAAAACGAATTTCAATAGGCAACCCAGAGCAATTTTGTTTGGCATAGTCATACTGTTCTTTGGATATGGTGATTCCCACAACACTGACACCATAGTGTTCCACCGCATATTTGGCAAAAGCCCCAAAGCCGCAGCCTATATCCAATACACGCATTCCGGGTTCGAGTTTTAATTTCTGGCAACTTAATTCCAATTTATTCAATTGTGCTGTATCGAGATCATCTGCATTTTTCCAATAACCACAGGTGTAATTCATACGACTATCCAGCATGGATTTAAATAGTTCATTGCCTAAATCATAGTGTGTTCTACCTACTTCAAGAGCACGTTTTTTAGATTGATGGTTAATCAGCTTGAGCCAAATTAATTTTGGCCATAACAATTTATCACCTTTGACTTTTTGATCGAGCTGCGCACGAAGAATACGAGTAAAAAATTGATCGAGGCTTTTACAATCCCACCACCCATCCATGTAGGTCTCACCTAATGCTAAAGAGCCCTCATTAAAAATACGTGGGTAAAACTCTTCATTATTAATTTGAATATCCCAAGCCTCATTCCCATTGGGCGTAATTCCAGCTGAATGCAAAAGGTCTGTTGCAATTTTTTTAATTTGCTGATTCATGAGCAGACTCATCCTTCTGTGCTACACAATTTAAAAATATTAAGTTTTGTAATTTTTATTATCTGGATTACTTAACTTATCCTGTAAAAAAAGAAATACCTCAAACAACAGAATAATTAATACAATGTATTTTCCATTCATTATCACCGTATTTATTATAATATCTGCATATACATTTTGTTTGTATAAAGCAAAAGAAAATGAATAATACATCCCTAAAGTAAAAATTCGTGTCCATTGAGAAAGATTATAAACAAAAATACCCTGAATAAAACCCACAATTTTTATTCGATGATACATTTTGATTAAGCCCATTCCCTCAACAAGAAATAATAAACTGGTTGCAAAAATCCATGTATTAAGAATTATCTTATCATCAAGAGCATGAGTCACAGTACTTGCCAATCCTGAAATAGACAATGCACCATGAAGAATACTATTTCCATTACTCCAACCTAAAAATAAACGTTTCTTTGAGCATGCAAGCAGATACCTTCCAATAAGTATGAACCCGATGATATAGAATAAATAACCCAGGATAATTAATACTTGGCTTATCAACATTGGAATTACAGGCGCAAACAAGGAATGGGTAAGTAATGCTAATGCTTGAGTACTGACAGTTAGGAGTAAAATATTCCCGGTATGTAACTTTATTTTCTTTGAAAAAATACGCTGCAAATTGATTAAAGAAATAATGATGTAGATCGGCCAAATAATTAACGCGCAAAAGGCAAAAGTCCAAATGACGAGATACCAAGAAGGGAATTCTTGTAAAAATAAGAGCGCCAAAATCGAAGAACCTGCCACCCAGGTTCCGATACCGAATTGATTGATTGCACTTGCTGTAAACAGATTAAAATGCCCCTCTACAGAACACTTAACAAAGGAGCACATCAAATAAAATCCAATAATCAACAACTCCAAGATAATGAGCTGTCTCAGTAAAGGGGTTACACATTGGAATTGAGGCAATACATCAAACAAGACAATTCCTATAGCCATAACAATATTGCCGGCAAATGCCTGGCAACAGGAACCTTTTTTAAAAAAATGATGAACCAAAGCTGAGATTAAAAGCAAAATCAAGAGATATAGAACTGAATAATATTCCATAAGTTAATGTCTCAGAAAGGCCTCAATGAAAGCAATATTTCTATTCATTCTACACATTTCAACCTATATGAAAACACCCTGGCGTACAAATTGCATATGAGATGCAAAGCCATCTTTTAATTTACAGATCGCTTTTCCTCGATATCTGACTTTTTAAGATAGCGTGCCTTAAAATTTTATGGAGAGGATAAAATTATGGCCCTAACCAGCGCATTAAATGGATTGAGCAGTATCAGTGCACTTAGCCTTTCAGAACCTGAAGCTATTGCAGGTTTAGTTACACTGGGAATTGTAGCAACAGGAGCAGTAGTCGCAATTGCACACAAAAAATGGGAAAACTACGAAGAAAAAAAACATAGAAATGAAATTGAAGACATTAATCGACGTTATAAACATTTCTTGGAACGAATTGAAGTACCTGGTTATGGAGTCATTCAAGGATTCCCACCCATTTTCAAATGGGTACCAGAAAATAATCCTAAATCTGTGGATTCCCTGCATTATACGGTGGATGAAATTAAGGAAATAGGCAGAAAACTCCCACAAGTACCTCCTGCGTTATCCTCATACAGACAATCCATTTTGCACGCCATTTTAAAATTAAAAGAATATTATTTAAGCCGAGAGAATCATAATGATACTACTGCAGGAGTTCTTTCATACTTACTCAACATCCTGCAAAACAGATGTTTAAGCTTCGAAGGGTATGATTTTGATTCTGCATATCTTGGAGCGCTTACCGACTTTATTGATGATTATGCATCGATGGAAGGTAGGGAAAATAGCCAACATTTTAAACGTTTGCAACCTGTTTATACTTACTTATTGGATGCCAAGCAACACTTGGACAAGCATAAAGAATCGCTTTCATTACGTGAATTGATTAACGAGCTTAGAGAGACATGTCTCGATGACAGTAATCGATTATTGCGGCTCTTTGTAAAGACCGTTGTGCCAGAAAAGAAAAGGGATTTAGCAGATACAGCAGCCCTTGATGAGTTGGAAAATAATATAGTTCGTAGGGAGTACATTAAATCCGAAGTATGGGGTGCAGTACTCAGTAAATTTCATGAAATCAATCTGCCTGAATCTGTTTTTAAAGATTGGATCATCGGTTTAGCGGCATACTATCTAAAATCACTAAGGCCTTGCTCCATTTTGAAAGACAAAAAAGTAATGTCACCTACGGATCTTTTTGCGTTTACTGACTGGGCACAAGCCATTCTGCGGCAAAACAAGAAATCAACAAAAGATAAAGAAAAACTAAGCAAACAGTTAGAAGCAATATCTCAGGTATTTAATAAATCACGCAATTTTATTAATACAAAAAGAGTAGGCCCTGAAAAAAAACCTGAATTTGTAGTAGTTGAAGAAGACCAGGAATTGCTGGATAGAACAGTCATTATGGCACATTTTGCCCATTTGATTCACGCGATTATTTCCCTACAAGCATTTTGCTCTCACTTGTTACACAGCATAGAGCAATTGGGGGCAATTTATATTAATGATCCACAGCATTTTACTGAAATTTTTACTGTGCTCGACAATTTATGCAAGATTGTTGACGTTGATCTGCACCAAGTCAAGGAAGCATTCGTCGCAATTTCTAAAGCCAACAAAAATACCATGCGCCTTGCAAATGAAGGATTATTTCCCAAGGAAATTGCCACAGTTCTCGAGTCAGTAGAGCACATGCTGTTAAAACTTGGGGCGCAAGTTAAAGAGTATAAAAATCAACATGCTGAATCATCCGAAGCAGCAACAAAGACTGTAGTTTATGAAATGCTCGCTGTAGCTCAATTTTTCGAAAAAATGTACACGCTTCCTCAGTCCATCGCACAACTGATGGTTCCTGTCACGGCATCTAAAAATAAGAGTACAGACTCACAAATCAAAGCCACTGCCCCAACTAAGCCAATATTAAAAGAAACCATACCCCCCGAAGATGAGTCATTGGTTATTAAACAAAAGGAACTCGCTTTATACGATCTAGGTCAGCAAATAAGAAGCCAGATAGATACTATCCATAAAGAACAACCATCTGATTCTAACCTAATAAAATATCAAAAAATAAGTTACGCCTTAAGCATGTTGAAAGTTAAATCCATCAACATGTTACAAGAAAAATCAGCAGATACCGAGCGCACGGATAAAGCCAATAAAACGTATAATTTAGTCCTTTCCTTATATCAAATAACTCTTGAGTTTTTAGTATTGCCTCAACAAATGCGGACAGAACAGGTCGGTGCGTTCATCCAAAAAATTCAAGCGGAATTAAATGATCCTGAAAACAGCGCATTCATTGATAAGCATCGGGACTGTTTCCCCAGATTCATTGCAGAACACTTTGGTTTTTTTCATACGGATACTCGCAATAAATTATCGGCATTGAAACAAGCTTATGAAGGTTTGCAAGCACAACCAGGATAGAAGCTATCACAATGATCCTCATACCCTCACCCCTGCCCCTCTCCCACAAATGGGAGAGGGGATTTTTAAATGCTAAAAAAATTTCCCTTCTCCCTACAAAGGGAGAAGGTGCCCTTTAGGGCGGATGAGGGTATTAGTTACAGCCAACACCCATCAGATTTTATTAATAACGACGCGCAGTGCCTGTAATTTTAAAGCCGTACTATGAATGTATTCCTCGCTGTCAACAAGCTGCTTTTTATAATACGCAATTTCATCCTCGCGTATCGAAGGGTTGAGCGTTTTTAATGCTTCTAGCCGATTTATTTCATGCGTAATACTTTGTTTCATCTGTACCGTAGCCTGTTCTATAATCTCCTGGAGTTGTGCTTCGGCTACTTTTTTACTTTGTACCAATATGGTTTCAAGATCTGTTTGGATCTGCTGAACAATTGGATATCCCAAATGACGTTTAACAGGTTCACACATTTGATTTAATTGTTTGTAATCCAATATCTTAGAAAGATTCTTTCCAGATACATCCATGAGCACTCGAATTGGTCTAAGAGGCAGGAAACGATCCAGTTGCAATTTTTTAGGCGCGGCACAATTTGCGGTGAAAAAGGATTCCAAAAACAAAGTTCCTGGCTGAATGCTTTTTATAGAAATAGTAGCTAAAGTTGCATTTCCCAATTCGGAATCCAGGGTCATTTCCATACATTCACTGACCATGGGATGCTCCCAGCTTAAAAATTCGACGTCTTCACGCACAAGTGCTTTCGTGCGCGAATAAGTCACGGTCACACCGTCTTCTTTTAATCCTGGGAAGTGACTTGTTTTCATATGATCGGTAGGATGCAACACTTCTGTAGATTCAGAATGGTACTCATGATCAATCCCATATTCCTGAAATACTTGAGCCATATAATTTTCTAACTCCAAACAGTTTTCTTCTGCCTCAATAGCAGCAATCAATGCTTCTGCTTGCGGTGTATTACAGGAATTTAACTCCAACAACCGATCTCGGCCTTCGTGAAGTGCTTGATTAATTTGTTCCGCGCGTGCTTTCGTTTCCGCAATCAGTTTTTCCAGCTCTTGCGGGGGTGTATCTACTGTATCGAGAATGGGTAATAACTGATCTTCGAATTCTTCATAAAGAGTAAAACCCACAGAGCAGCTCTTTGTAAATAAGTTAATCCCTTCATGATACCAACGGAATAATTTCTCCTGTACCGTGTTCATGAGATAAGGAACATGAATTTCAATGGTATGTCGCTGGCCAATACGATCGAGTCGACCTATGCGTTGCTCCAATAAATCCGGATTTAAAGGCAAATCAAACAATACCAAGTGGTGCGCAAATTGAAAGTTGCGGCCTTCACTACCGATTTCAGAACAAATAAGCGTCTGAGCTCCATTTTCTAACTCAGCAAAATAAGCTGCGGCGCGATCACGTTCAATAATCGATAATCCCTCGTGAAACGAAGTGCTACGAAGACCTCGCTTTAATTTTAAGTGCTGATCTAAAGCAATTGCGGTATTTGCCTTGGCACAAATAACAAGAACTTTTTGGGGATGTAATTCGTTAATTTTGTTTGCTAGCCACGTCACTCGAGGATCGTTTTCCAACCAGATCTCTTTATCCAAAAGTTGTTCAGGATAAAGTTTACGCTGACCTTTTTGTTCATCCAATGAAGAATAAATCGTAGGGCACGCCAAAGGGCACGCATGCACTTGACGCTCAGGGAACCCTTGAATCGCTGCACGCGTATTGCGGAATAGGACACGTCCTGTTCCATGTCGATCCAATAAGTCTTTAATAACCTGACTGACATTCAAACCCGTTATTTCCCCCAAGTAAGCCTGCAATTGCGACTTAAGTTCCACACTCAAAATATCCGTCGATGTCTGCTCTCCATAAGTCATTAACTCTTGCACTAGGGTATTGATTTGCTGATACCCTTCTTCTTCTTTTTTGAAGGTAGAAAAATCATAAAATCGTGATGGATCAAGCAATCTCAAGCGGGCAAAATGGCTCGCAATTCCCGCTTGTTCCGGTGTCGCGGTTAAAAGCAATAAGCCTTTACTTCGTTTCGCTAACTCCTCAATACATTCATACTCAGGACTTTCCTCTCCCTCTGACCAATGCAAATGATGTGCCTCATCAACAACAAGCAAATCCCACTCGCTCGTTAGCGCTTGATGCCGTGCTTTTTCATTTTCCATGAGAAAATCCAAACTGCATAAAACCAACTGCTCGTTTTCAAAAAGATTCTCTTGGGTCGTATCAATCTGCATCCCTTCTTCTTCATCTAACTCATACGAAAGTTCATAACGGTCTGCATCAATGATCGAAAAATATAAATTAAACCGTCGAATCATCTCGACAAGCCATTGATGAATCAATGTTTGGGGTACCACAATCAACACTCGGGTAGCACGACCAGTGCCTAACTGATAATGAAGAATCATACCTGCTTCTATGGTCTTACCCAGTCCTACTTCATCTGCAAGCAAAACCCTTGGGGCATAGCGTTGTGCCACTTCATTGGCTATGTATACCTGATGTTTCAGATGACTGGTTCGTGATCCCAACAATCCTCTAACCGTAGATTGCTGTAACCTGCTTACATGATTCAAGGTATCTATTCTTAATTTAAAGGTATTTAACTTATCCAGCAAACCACTGAACAGTCTTTGTTCTGGGGTGTTTAATTTGATAAAACAATCTAAAGAAAGCTCATTAATTTGCAGTTCATTACCTGCATCGTCTATTCCTGTGTAAAAAAACAAACCTTGACGCTCTTCCACTTGGGTTATACGCATTTTTTGTTGGCTCGAGGTAGTTACTTCTTCACCTTCCTTATAGACGATGCGGCTTAGAGGAGCACTATCTGTGGAATAAATACGCTCCTCATCCGCAGCAGGGAAGCTCACGCTCACCTGCCTACCATTCAAATCAATAATAATACCCAAACCTAGTTGAGTTTCAGTGTTACTTATCCAGCGTTGGCCAATACGATATGTCATAAAAAAAATCATCGTTCATGTTAAGTGTGAGTAAAATAATCAAAAAACAAAATAAACTCAACTTGACTTGTATCCTTTTTTTAAATAGGATGACCCGATTTTAATCACTCAAGGGGTCTATTATGTACAAGAGAGAAGAGCCACGTAGTTATTATGAAGAAGAATCACAGTACGAAAGCAAACAGCGCCTTGAGGAAGACGAAGGTCAAACGTACCACAGACCAGGATACAGCCCAAGAGTACATTCTTCTGATTTTAATGATGACAGCAGCATATTTGATGCATGCTTAGGAAGTCCTGAGGTAAGAGCGGAAACACAAAAAGAACTTATGGGCGACTTAAAGGAAGGATATACTTTTGTAAAACAAACTATTCCTGGATTTTTCACTCCTTTTGGAAAAAAACCCGCATTTCAAGAAACATTTGGACTGAACACTAAAAAAGAAGTCGCTCTTGTAGCAACCTCTCCAATTACAATCCCTGTATCACTTACTCTTGGTGCTGGTCTTGCAGCGGCTACTGCTGCTGTTGCTACCATTGCGGCTCTTGGAGGCTTGCTTACTGCTGCTGGTGCTGGATTGCATAGTTTACGTGCAGGTAAAGAAGATGCCAGAGAAACAGCAAAAAATGCACTCATGTTTTCTGCAAAAGCTGGAATTACTGCTGCTATTTCTACTTTAGCTGCAGTTGCTGCTGCTGTATTAGCCGCGGTTAGCGCTCCTATCGCGTTGCTCTATCTTCTTACACGTACTGGCGCAACTGCTGTTGGAAAAATTGCTGAGTGTTGTGCTGACGATACCGAAACTTCATATAGATTTGCATCTATGCAGTAAAATATCCTTATTGAGTTGGGCTCCAAAAGCCCAACTTATCTAAAGGCAAATGACTTTTTTGCGCTTATAAAATAATAATTTATTTGTTTCATGAATTACCGTTAACTCTTTAAAACAAATTTTTCTTGTTTTTTTAAGTTATTCTGGTTAAAAATAGTAGGCACAGGAAGATAATTCAACAGAAAAAGGAATTCACATGGCTACCAACGAAGAAGAAACTCGACTGCTTATTGATCTCGATACCATAGAAGAAAAAGAACAAGAACAAGAAGAATCAGAAAAAACATCAGTAGACATAAAAACACTTGAAGAAACGATACAAAAAAAGTTAAAGATCATCAATGAGACAGATCAAGACAAGTTCGAAAAAATTACCATAACCAAAGAAATATTTGAGCAAATCAAAAAAAGTCTGCAAGAGACCATTGCAAGCATGGAAAAAAATCCAAGCATGTTCTCACGGGCAGCGGAATACTGGGGTGAGTTACCGCTTTGGCAAAAAATTATTGGGGGCGTCGCCTTAACAGTTCCCACCTTAATTATGGGCATTGTCGCACATATTGGTTTTCTTTTGGCAATTTGTGGCGTCACGGCGGTTACTTATGCCGCAGGGGGGATCATGCTTGATGATCACCATAAATGCAGTACCAGTGCTGTCGAAAGCTTGCAAAAAGGTGTTTTAAGCTTAGCCAATCTTCTTGAATTAACCATTACTGCCCTGGACATTATCCGCCAACAATTGGCGGTAGAAATTCAAAAATTTGCCAAAGAAAATGAACGACTCACAGGAAACATTGAAGAGTTAAGCAAGAAAATTGATTTGATTGACAAACAAGTCATGGCTACCGCTAAAATTAATGAGGTGCTCGGTGGCACCAAAGATGGATTAGTAGAAGCTGCCGAAACGCTTAAGGGAGAGGTGGGGCAACAAACTGACCTAATGAAAAAAAATCAAGAGAAATTAGACCGCATTACAGAAGGATACATTAGCAGTCAAAAGGAATTGGCGGAAAAAGTTCTGGAAGTGCAAAAGGTGAGAGATGCTCTTGGAAAAGATCTTGAGAATGCGAAACTAATGATAGATACTCTGCATGGCACCATATCGCAATTATCAACTGCCGCCATTGGTAATGAAGAACAGCGCCTGGCTTTCCAAGAAAGACTAAATACCTTTATAAGTGATAAGGAAGCGAGCTTTCATTCACTAGCGGAACGCATTTTTGATGCAGAACGCAAACTTGCATTAGTACAAAAAGAGTTAGAACGATCAAATTTGCGCTATCAGGAGCTTCTTGATAAACAAGAAAAACATATAGACATACTTCAAACGCTGAGTGCCCAACCTTCCGCAGATCAAGCTCCCCAAAAAATACCGATGGGCGAGTTATTAGCTAAGAAAGGGATTTATGCAACAAAACAAGAAGGAACTGGCAATGGTTTGGGCTCAGATCTAACATCAACACCAGTATACAATTAATAATTCTATTTATATCCCTTAACTTACCCTCTCCCACTTGTGGGAGAGAGCAGGGTGAGGGTTCATTAGCTATAATCAATAACCCTAATCCGCCCTGCGGGCACCTTCTCCCTTGCGGGGAGAAGGGAAATATCTCCCTCCACGCTGCGTCCTATTCTTTTCTGCCTTCCAAAGTCAAATCATATGCCTCTAAAGCAGCTTTGACGGCCGTACGCTCACTGATACGTTGATACCATTCAAGTAAATGAGCAAAACGTTGCTCATCAATAGTCTGTTGGTAAAAAATTTGAAAGCAGAAAATCCAAGGCCAAATTGCCATATCTGCAATAGTGTACTGATTACCGCTAATATAAGAAAATTGGGTCAATTGCTTTTCCATAACCCCTAACAAGCGATCACTTTCATCCGCATAACGTTTAAGCGCATAGGGGACTTTTTCAGTTGCACGATGGAAATGCCCTAATTGGCCAAACATAGGGCCTATATGAGCTGCTTGAAAAAGACACCATTGGAGGGTGGTATATTTATCTTGTAATGAATCGGGTAAAAATTTATGATGCTTTTCTGCAAGATATTGCAATATAGCGACACTTTCAAACAAATAGAAATTTTTTTGCGAATCATATAAAACCGGAATTTTATTATTTGGTGAAATTTTTAAAAACTCCGGATTAAACTGTTCTCCTTTGGAAATATCAATTGTTTTAATCGTATAAGACTGGGACAGCTCGTGCAGCATTATCGTCGGTTTAATACCATTAGGTGTTCCGAATGAGTACAAGGTATACATGAGAACCTCCTTGTTATAAGCTCTGAAAATAGAAGTATAGTGTAATTTTTTTCTTGGAGTAAACCCAGTCATGGTTAATGACTAGGACAGACGCACACTTTGAAATGAATAGATTGCGCTCGCTCCCAGATTATGTCATTCCCACGCAAGCAATCCATTCAGCAATTGGCACCATTTGTTTGGCATGACTCCAGGTAACAATGATTTGATGCAGGATAATTTTAGGCTATTCTTAGAAATCATGATCAGCAAAAAGGACTTAACATGAGCTTCAAAGATAAAGTGGCTATTCTTAATAGTTCCCGTACTCCATTTGTCAAATCTCAAACGTACTATTTAGAAAAATCAAATCAGGATTTGTTAGGAGCAGCATTAGCTGATCTAATCAATAAAACTAAGATTCAAGGTGAGTTATTGGGTGATTTTATTGCAGGAGCAATTATGAATCATCCTTTTGACTGGAATCTGTCCCGTGAAACGGTTTTGGGTAGTGGCTTATCCCCAGAAACTCCTGGATTAACCATACAACGTGCTTGCGGCACTGGTTTAGAAGCAGTAAATCTTATTGCGTTAAAAATTGCTAGTGGACAAATCACTGCAGGCATAGCAGGGGGAACAGATACCAATTCAGATATCCCGTTAATTGGGCAAAGAAGGCTAACTCATTTTTTAATCAAATTTCAACAGGCGAAAGGACTCAAGGAAAAACTGAAAGCCTTCAAAGAATTTCGCTTGGGCATGCTAAAACCCCAATTACCGGAGGTTCGCGAACCACGTACTGGTCTGTCCATGGGCGATCATTGTGAATTGATGGTTAAAGAATGGCAAATATCCCGCAAGGATCAAGATGAATTGGCTTTTCGCTCACATCAAAATGCCACACAAGCTTATAATGAAGGGTTTTATGAGGATTTGATCGCTCCTTTTGCTTCCTTAAAACGAGATACCATTACCCGCAAAGATTCTTCTTTAGAAAAGTTGGCCGCCTTAAAGCCTTCTTTTGATAAATCAGACAAAGGCAGTTTAACTGCAGGAAACTCGACGCCACTCACTGATGGTGCCTCTGTTGTATTATTAGGTTCACCTGAATGGGCAAAAAGTCATCAACTGGAACCACTCGCCTATTTTGTGGACTGCGAAGTGGCTGCCGTAGATTTCGTGCATGGTGCAGGGTTATTGATGGCGCCAACGATTGCTGTCGCTCGTTTACTGGCAAGAAATAAGCTGAGCTTACAAGATTTTGATTATTATGAAATTCATGAAGCCTTTGCTGGCCAAGTATTATGTACTTTAAAAGCCTGGGAATCTGCTGAATATTGTAAAAAAGTGTTACATCTCAAAAAACCTCTAGGAAGCATAGACACACAAAAAATGAACATAAAAGGTGGGAGTCTTGCCCTTGGCCATCCTTTTGCTGCTACAGGTGGGCGCCTGGTTGGTGCAGCAGCCAAAATACTTGCCAATAAAGGCCAAGGACGCATCCTTATAAGTGTTTGTACCGCCGGAGGAATGGGTGTTGCTGCAATCATTGAACGTTAGCCGACAGAAGAGAATATCTCTTCGTAGCCTGGGTGAAGCGCAGCGTAACCCGGGATAAAGGAGCGTGATATTTTATCCGAAACCCGGGTTACGCTGCGCTTCACCCAGGCTACGCGCTTGCACTGAAAATCCCATCTACACTAACTATTAACTAAAGTATAAACAGTTGGTTCTGCTTTTTGTATTCTTTGGGCATGGAGCGCCTCGGCTTTCTTGGCAAATAGACCCTGTGCCAGATAGGCACTCCCCCCCACTACCGCAGAAACTGCCTCTGTAACCGCCAAAGGAGGATTTGGTGTCGCTTTATTGGGTTTAAAGAAAAAACCACCGCCATAAGTGGCCTTTGCCGCCACATCTACTGTTTTGTTTAGCAAAACATTCAAATTTTCAAAATACAGTGGAATAGTGAAATTACTTGTTCCTAAATCAATGCGGATATTAAAAGGCAATGTTATGGTTGGACCATTATAATAGGCACCAGACACCAGGTGTTCTGAAGAAGGAGGATAAGTGATTTTAGGAACCGTTCTGCTTGAAAATTGAAGCGCGGTTGTTGCAACTGTAGTACTGAACATAGCCAAAGCCACTGCCCCAGCAAAAGCTTCTGCACTCACATACCCATACTCTTTCCACAGAGGCTTGGCAAGCTGCAGTCCAAGCTTGTCGGCATAATACCGTTGTTCTTCTCTAGCTTTCTGCCACTCATTTATCGTTGCACCTACAGTTCTTAAGGCAATACCTGTTGCCATACAAATAACACCGGCATTTTGCACCACCCCTGAAGTAATATAATCGGTCAGGTTATATGAGGTACCATTATTTACATGATTACTGTAAGTCAAAGGAAATGATTCACTAAGACCATAGTCTAAGTTTGTAAGATTAACCCCTAGAGTAAAATTACCCGTAGCATTCACTGCACCATAATAGGATGCACTGACTTCTTCCAAATTAAGCATATTAGAAACAGCATATGCAGCACCACCAAGGGTACACGCTAATGTACCGCACACATTCATTGTATTTGCCGCTGCATGAACTGTAGTATCAAATGCCCAATTGGCTGCCGTCCAAAAACCATTCATCCAACGCATAACCTACATCCTTTTTTACAGTACAAAAAATGACTTGCTCATAATTTTCATCATGACAAGTCAAAATATCGACACTTATTTGTCTTAATTTGGATCAGAACATATCTATATCAACTGGTCAATAAATTATTTACACGCTGGATTTTCACAGAACTCGCTAAGATGGGAAATAAGTTATGCGCACTTTTGCTAAAAATGGTGCAAATAAAAGTTAACTTCCTTCGCACGATTGGTAAAGAGCCAATTTATTCCTCGATTCAATTCTCGGTACAAGCTGAACTTGGAATCAACCATGCCCACCCCAACAATTTGTTTGGCGGTTTTGAGTCTATTAATTACTTTATTATTGATCAAAAAATAATGGCCCAATACGCCCCCATAATTCTCATTTAAACTGATATTACAATATTGCTGCACATTATTATGTCCTGCTACCAATAACAGTGCATTTTTAGGAAATTGCGATAAGGCACTAAAAACCTTGGAATTTAAAGTGAGCAGATGATAGTTTTCACCAGCTGACAACCCATTTAAGGCGTGAACCAATGCCTCCTCATCCTGAAAAGGTGATGCTTTTAATTCGATCAACAAATGCATGCTGTCTCCATATCGAGCAACAACTTCATTCAGTGAAGGTACATCAGGAGCTAGTGCTCGTAATTCATTAAAGCTCAGCTGAGCAATTGCCTGCTCGTGTCCCCAGAGACGCTTTAAAGTAGGATCATGATTCACTACAAGTACTTTATCTGCAGTTGTGTGCACATCGAACTCTATTCCCCAGCACCCCAATTCTTTTGCCAAATCAAATGCCGCAAGCGTATTTTCAATAATACCCTGTGCCTGATTGTGTACTCCTCGGTGTGCAATCAACCGTGCAGAATTAACAAGATCCAGTGAGGGCTTACTTCTGGGAATAAGTGCAAAATAAACATCCATCGTTTTTTCTAAAAAATTAAGCAGCACGACAAAATTCCTGATTGCTTCAATACTTTTTATTTTATGTGGAGAAAATTGAAAAGGCAAAACAGCTGATTTCTCTTTCAATTTGTGTAAAAATAATAGGTTTTTTAATCTACGGTCTGTGTATGCCTTTAATTACAAACCACATCGATCAAGCTATCCGCGATTTACATGCAGGAAAACCTGTTGCCATACCTACAGAAACTGTTTATGGATTGGCAGCACCTATTAATAATGAAAAGGCAATTAGAACCGTCTTTGCAATGAAAAACAGACCATTAAACCATCCTTTAATCGTTCACGTAGCACAAGATTGGGATCTCAAGCAATGGGTCAAGGACATACCTGCTTATGCCCAGCAACTCATTAAAAAATTCTGGCCCGGTCCTTTAACTCTTGTTTTGCATTGCAAACCCGATCAAATCAATCCATTAATTACGGGAGGTCAGACTACGGTAGCTATCCGATGTCCCGCCCATCCATTGGCCCAGGAGCTGTTAATCAAGTTAGGTATCCCGTTGGTCGCCCCCTCCGCAAATCCTTTTGGGAAAGTCAGCCCCACAACCGCACAGCATGTCAGCGAATCATTTCCTCATCAAGAATTAACAATATTGGACGGAGGTCGCTGTGCTGTAGGCATTGAATCGACTATCATCGATGCAACTCATGCAGAGAACTATCAAATTTTACGTCATGGGCTTATTGATGAAAAAACCATAGCTGAAGTAATTGCGACCCCATCACTGCACCATGAAAATATACTGAGAGTTCCGGGAAAATTGGAAAGTCATTACCAACCGCAAAAAACGTTATATTATTTTCCCAACTATGAGTCGCTTACACATTTTTGCCAAAAAAATCCAGATAAAATCTATGTTATCGCGAGCAAACAGCCTTTAGGCATCCTTGAAGATCATTTTCATCGATTGGAAGATCAACCTGAAAAAGTAGCCTTTGACTTATATTATCAATTAAGAAAAGCAGACACATCCGATGCCCAAATCATTGCAATCGAACTCCCTCCCGCAACAGGAGCATGGGAAGGAGTAAGGGAGCGTATTTTAAAAGCTGGAATTCCCTATTCCAGTTAGTTAGGAATAATTGGCTTACGATTAATCTGAAAAAGCCAATAGACTTCTTTCCGAAGAAGTCTATTGACAGATCAGCAAAATATGAGTACCTTAGCGCCACAATGCCGAGGTGGTGGAATTGGTAGACACGCTAGCTTCAGGTGCTAGTGGGGGCAACTCCGTGGAGGTTCGAGTCCTCTTCTCGGTACCATTGAGTAAGTTTAAAACACTTCACAATGGTTCTCAAACATACGTAACACATTGATTATTATTGAAATAACACTGACTTCTTCTTCTCAAATCTTTCTCAACTATTCGTTATTTTTCGTATATAACCGCGAGCACTTTGGGTAAGATCTTGGGTAAGACTTTTATAATCATCTTCCCTCAAAGTTGCCATTAGTTGAGGTAACTATAAATGCTTTCAGATGCAAAAATTAAATCCTTAAAAATTGAAGATGGAAAACGCCATGCAGATCGGGATGGTTTAGTATTAGAAATAAGGCCAAGTGGAAAAAAGGTCTTTCTTTTTCGCTTTCAATGGGAAAAAAAGCCGCAAACAATCACCTTAGGTAATTATCCAAGCTTAAGCTTGGCTGATGCTCGAATTAAAACAACCTCCTACCGCAATTTACTTAATAAAGGAATTGATCCAAGAAAAGGAGATGAGGGCGAGCAAATAAAACTCACTTTTCGCGAAATCGCAGAACAATGGCACAAAAAAAATATTCATCGATGGAAGTCAATTACAAGCAATCGCCATTATAAAAGCCTTACTCGTGACATTTACCCATTCATTGGTGATAAACCCATTGATGAAGTAACTAAAGCAGAACTATTAAAAATCATTCAACCACATGAGCTCAAGGGGCACCATGAAGTAGCACACCGGTTGCATGATAGATTAGAAGCAATCTTTGAGTTTGCAGTAGGTGCATCACTTACAGAGAATTATCCATTCATTGGACTAAAGAAGGCATTAGCACCAAAACCAAGGGTGGTTAATCAACCTGCTATAGCACCTAGCGATGCTCATGAGATGATGGCAATAATCAAAAAAAGCCATGCCTCCAAAATCACTAGGCTATACATTGAATTGTTGGCACATCTTTTTACAAGGCCATCTGAATTAAGGCTTGCTCAATGGAGCGAGTTTAACCTACAACAAGCTGAATGGCACGTTCCTGCTGATCGAATGAAAATGGCAACTCCTCATTGGGTTCCATTATCCTCACAAGTTCTAAAATTACTAAAAGAACTTAGGTTATTAACAGGATTTACTCTTTACCTCTTCTGTTCCCCAACGACAAAAAATCAGCAACCATTGAGCGAAGCAAGTGCACGAAAACTCTTACATAACATTGGTTATAAAAGCAAACATACCTTACATGGTTTTCGTGCTTTGGCTTCAACAGTTTTACATGAGAAAAGTACCTTCAGGACTGATGCGATTGAAGCTCAATTAGCTCATAAGGTACAAGGTGTTCGAGGCGTTTATTTACGTGCTGATTTTAAGCAAGAACGCGGACAACTGATGGAATGGTATAGCAATTGGTTAAATCAAGCCAAAAACCAAATAAAAGAAAATCAATTTACAGGTAGGTTATAAATGCATTCAATAATAATCAAACATACTTCCGAGTTTAACCAGTCTAAACTCGGTCAACGATTAGACGAAACACTGATGACGTGTCTTAGGGCGACCGTAACAGTAAATGATGAAACCGGTACTAAATTAGCCACACTCCTTGAAATTAGTAACTTACCACGAGAAGTAGTAATGATACTTACCCAACCCTGGTACAAAGCCAATATGATTGCCTCTTGGATTGAAAAGCATAATCTACCTACTGCAAAAGAATGCGCTAAAGATATTATAAAAAAACTCAAAGATCTAAAGAAAATACTTACAGCTAACTCGACTGAGCCCAGCTTATTCCTAATGTTATTACTAACATCATCCGAACTGGACTTAGATAAAATTTTATTTAATCTAAATGAGATTCAATCATTCTTTGAATTTTTTATAAAGCACAATTTTAAAAATGGTAATAACTACTCAGCTAATTTTTTTAGAAGATACGCCATTAATAGCCTATTTTGGATGGGAAAAAAAATGGGTTTAGTAGAGACAGGAAAGCCAACTAAACTAAACCAATACCTTCACATTGTTACTGATCGCGTATACGAAGACATAAATAAAGATTTTATGAGGTTCAAAAAAATTGATTTCCTTACAATTAGTAAAGAAAAAATGAATGTCCCACTTTCATTCATATTTAATCCTTTCAATGAGAAAACAAATAATATCTTATCTATAATTAATAACCGTTTTACAACGACATAATTAAACCACTCCTGACAGCCTTAAAATTTCAAGATGTCAGGAGTTATCATCTATTTTCTATCAATTCATAATCTCTCCTACGGATTCATGAGAAGGATCCTCTAGAAGAAGTTAATAAGGAGAGAAAATGTCTGAACAATCACTTTTACTTTATCCCAATCAAGCTCAAAAATTTTTAGGCGTAGGTCCTACAAAGTTTTATGAACTTGTAAAACTTCCTGATTTTCCTAAGCCAAGAAATCCATTAGGAAAACGTCCGATGTATCTGAGAAAAGAAATTGAAGAATGGGCAATTAACCTCATTGACGCTCAAAATTATGAAAGGAGTTAAAATGAGAAAAATAATTAACAACTGCCCAGATATACTGGGCAATCCTAAATCCAAGTCACTTTATAGTAATGTAACGACATCTCAACGAGCGAGGATATTAAATCATTTTGAGGCATTCCCAAAGATTTCAACTATTCAAGCCCGGACTAAATATGGGGTATTAAACATTTCCCCTCGGGTTATAAAATTGAAAAAGATCGGCCATATTATCAAAACTCTCTGGATTAAAAAGCCAGATGCTAATGACGTACTGCATCGTGTAGGGCTGTACGTTGATTTGGGAAAGCAGGAGGTGCCTCATGCATAGTACCATTGGAAAAAAAATCCTTCAGTTCAATAACCTTCAGCGTGAGCGAGCTCGCTTATATGTAAGTAACTGTACTAACCCTGATTTACCAGAGCATATGAAGCTGGATTCTGCTGAATCGAACATTGAATTGGATGAATGGCTTAATCAAATTTTTGGAGGTAATAAATGCCCAGAAATAGAATGATTAAAAGCGAGTTTTGGACTAGTGAACAGGTAATGTCCTGTTCGCCTCTAGCTAGATTAATGTTTATTGGGCTGTGGAATTTTTCTGATGATCACGGGGTTCATCCAGGCTCATATAAAAAACTGAAGGCTGAGGTTTTTCCTTATGACGACTACTCCTTGGACAAAATTCAAAATTGGATTTCTGAGCTTATACAACAGAAGCTTTTACATGAGTACACTGTTGATGGACAAGCCTACTGGATAGTTACAGGTTGGAGTAAACATCAAAAAATTAACAAACCAACGTACCGATATCCAATAGATGCCAGTCTGATTCCCACTAAACCAATTCATAATTATTTAATGAACACTAGTGAAGATATTAGTGACTATTCAACTACTCCTACATCACCAGTCAGTGAGAACTTATTGAGAAGTTCCGACGAAAGAGAAAAGAAAGAAAAGAGAGAAAGAAAAGAAAAATACTTACGCGAAGTAGGAACTTCATCTGTTTGTGTTTCTGATTTTTCATCCAATGATGGTTGCACACAGTTATTTGAATATTGGAAAAAAATCATGAATCACCCAAAAGCAAAATTCGATTGCAAAAGACAGAGGGTTATTGCCAAAGCACTTGAACTTGGTTTTGAGGTTAGCCAACTGCAACAAGCGATTGATGGATGTAAAAATACTCCGTTTAACATGGGACAAAATGATCGTAATCAGGTGTATGACGACATTTCCTTGATTTTTCGTGACGCAGAGCATATTGAGCGTTTCATTGCCAACGCGGATAAACCTGCATTTGAGCAAATAGATAGCATTCCAAATGATTTAATGGTAGGGGTCATTTAACATGATGATGGCTAAAGAAGTATCACAACAATTAGCACAACGAGCTGAAGATGTCGCACGTTATCTCTTTCCAAGTGGAAAACGAGAGGGCAACGAGTGGTGTGTTGGTAGTATTAGTGGTGAACCTGGAAAATCCCTTAAAGTACATCTTACCGGTGAAAAATCCGGTGTATGGTGCGACTTCGCGAACGACTCTAATGATTCGGGTGATTTGTTGGATCTATGGGCGCGATCACGCAATTTAAAGATCATAGAAGCCATTAGAGAGGCGACCCACTACTTAGGTATATCCATCCCTCATTTTGAGGCGCATAAGATCCCAAAATTCGTTAAACCATCGTTGAAGGCTACTGTCGAGCTAAGCCAAATGTCTTTGGTTATGAATTATCTTACTGTTAAAAGAAAATTAAACACTAAAACTGTTTACGATTATAAAATTAGTGAACGAAATAAACAGATAATTTTCCCATATTGGCGTGATGATGAACTTATATTTGTAAAATATCTAGGATTAGAGCGCATTAATGGGAAGAAACAGATTTCAGTTGAACCAAATTGTGAGCCTTGCTTATTTGGTTGGCATTTAGTGCCAGCTAATGCACGTACCGTGACGATTTGTGAGGGTGAAATCGATGCAATGAGTTTATATCAATATGGCTTATCAGCTTTATCTGTTCCCTTTGGAGGAGGGGATGGTAATAAACAAAAATGGCTAGAATATGAGTTTGACCGACTGGCTATTTTTGATGAAATTTACCTATGTTTTGACAATGATGCTTCGGGTCAGTCAGCAACATTAGAATTAGTTGAACGGTTAGGTCGTCACCGCTGCCATATCGTTAAATTACCATATAAAGATGCTAATGAATGTTTGCAACGTAGTGTTACAAAAGAAGTAATACAAGAATGTTTTAATGATGCAAAAACACTTGATCCAGAAGAGCTAAAGTCTGCTAAAGAATTTACTGAGCAGGTGATAGAGGAATTTTTTCCTCCAGCCGATGTTTATATTGGTTATGAAGCTCCATGGAGTAAAACTCACGGTAAAATTAGTTTTCGCCCTGATGAGCTATCTGTCTGGACAGGAATAAATGGTCATGGAAAAAGCCAATTTTTAGGTCAAATCATTCTTCATGCTATAAAGCAAGGTGCCCGAGTGTGTATCGCAAGTTTGGAGATTAAGCCCAAACGATTATTAATGCGTCTAACTCGTCAAGCCAGTGCTCTTGCCGAACCATCAAAAGAATATATACGTGCTATTCACGAATGGTATGAAGATAAGTTATGGTTGTTTGATTTGGTTGGAACGGCAAAATCCAGACGGTTATTGGAGGTATTTCTCTATGCTCGTCAGCGATATGGCATTGATGTATTTGTAATTGATTCTTTAATGAAATTAGATATTGCAGAAGATGACTATAAAGCACAAAAAGCTTTTATGGAGTTACTATGTGATTTTAAAAATGAGCACAATTGTCATGTTCATATCGTTATACATCCGCGTAAAAGTGCAAATGAATTACAACCCCCCGGGAAGCTTGATAATAAAGGAACCGGAGCAATTAGTGATTTAGCTGACAACTGCTTTACTATTTGGCGCAATAAAGAAAAAGAAGCTTTTAAGCAAAAACAGAGCAGTGGTATAGAACTTACTGTAACGGAATTAAAAAGGCTAAATGAATCAGATTGCCTATGGTGTTGTGATAAACAACGTAATGGTGATTGGGAAGGAAGATTTGGCTTTTGGTTTCATGGTGAATCATTACAGTACCTGAGCAAACCAGAACAAAAACCTATGCGGGTAGTGGATTATTCGAAAAATATGCCTAAAGATTAGCTTTCTGAATTAATGTTTGCAGGATTTTCTAGTTCTGATAATGGGAGAATAGGTTCCCCTACATCAACATTTATTATAAAAGCAATTTTGATTAAATTTTGTATAGAAATATTTTGCTCTCCACGCTCATCACGTCCCATATAAGTTCGACCCAAAGTAGAGGCAGCAGCTAACCCTTCCTGAGAAAATCCTTTGGAAGCTCTTATTGCTCGAATTTGATCGCCTATTTTTATAAGGTTTACGTACTTTTTTATCATGCAATAAGTAAACCGATTGCACCTTATAAGTTCCAAGCCCAATAAGTGGCATTATTTCTGAATTTGGTTTATTATCGGTCAGGTGATAAAAATTAAGGCAGCAATTATCGAAAATGATTTTCTTAATACCAAACCTGCCTATTTAGAAAAGCGTTAATAAAGTGCAAAAAATACAACTAGCAACAATAAAAACAAAAATCATTAACCATAAAGTGAAATCTTTAAGGTTGTTACCTTCTTTTTTAGACTAGAATTTTTATGAAAAAAAAATTAACATTAGTTCTGATGCTATCTGCTTGTCAGGTTTACGCTAGCGCTCTTCAGCCCCCGTCAGTTGCTAAATATCAACTTTACCCAATTGGAACCTCAGGCTCTTCAGTTTGGTTATTAAATGTTGAGACCGGAGCGTTGTCAAAATGTATCTCTGAATCTATTACCGAATCAACAAAATGTTCCCCGTGGGCAGAACCTCCAGGTAAAAACCCAAGGTACCGTTATGATCCTAATACAAAAAAATTGATTCCGATGAACCAAGCGGCTAGAAACAGAGATAAAGGAAAAGATCCTCTTGGCATTAGATAAACATTCCCTTGGAAATATGAAATGACAACACAAAAGTTAGATTTACAAAATAAATGGTTCTACAGACTTGTTAAAGTTCTGTACATCTTTTTTTTAGCAGTAGGACTTATCGGGGTTCTCTGTATAGGGTGGTGTTTAAAACCATATCAATTGGTTGATACCAAAAAAAGTTATTTGACCTGCCCGGATGGAACGAGACATTCATTTCATAGTTTAGACCTTTATTTTGATTCAAAAAAAAGCTTTTCTGATTATGACGCTAAAAAAGCAATAAAAATGTGTGGTAAACATAGTGATGAATTTGAAAAATATCGAGCGCCATCTCCTGAACCATATCCTACGCATTGGGAATTTAAAGAACTTGGTAGTTGGTTATCAGTTATGAAGTTCTGGCTATGGGGCATTATTATTGTTTTTATTATCATCAACGTTACCAAACAATCCTTGGTATATATTGTTTATGGCAAAAAATTCAATTTTTAATTTGGAACAGATGGGTGATCAAAAAAACGTACTAAATTTTTATTTTCGAAACTAGATAAAATGATTAATTCAATCCAAGTAGTTTTTCAAGATAAGAAGATACTGGAGCCTGCTCCTCTTTGCACCGAGCTCCATATATTTTAGGTACTAATTTTGAAGCCAACCATTTACGCGTATCAATACGCAACCGTGAGCGAGCTATAAATTCTCTATTACAGATTATATTGCCCTGCTCATTCACTACCTCGTCATGAGATGAATCATCAGCAATTTCTAATATTTCTTCAACCAGTAATTCAACTTGGCATTGTTTTGCTTGCGCGTATTGGTCGGAAAATTCGGAATTATTTTTCAGCCATGCAAAAATTGTATCTTTATTTGGCCAGTGTGGATTCTCGGCGCATAATTTTTTTATCCCTATACTGTTCGATGCAATAACATCACAAATTTCTTTTGCAAGCGCAGCAGTATAGTTAGTGGGTCTTCCTACTTTATTTTTTTTAATATCCATTCTAGAGTTGATTAAGAAAGAGTTATTCTATTTTACTATTAACGTATCAATTATTACGATTGTTATTTTTTGATTTAAAGCTAGTTGCACATTACAATTGCCCATTATTTCAGATGAGATTAATTAAATTCAAAATTGTATACTACAATAATGTATAATAATTAAACATAATATAAATTAATTATTTAAGACCCATTATATATGGATAATCAACAATTAATATTAGCGATCATACAAGAAGCACAGAACAGTGGAATAGCTCCATTGTTGAAAACTGCTCTAGTTAAATACCTTTATCTATTAGATGTATATGTAGCAGAGGAGCAACAAGGAAAAACTCAATCTTATTGGGTGTGGCAATTTCTGCATTATGGCCCCTTCTCTGTAAATGCAATTAAAGACATAGAAGCATTAACTTTAACTAAAAAAATAGTAGAAACAAGCTCAGCCTCTTCATTAGAAAATGACAAAGATTTTGTGCTTTATAATATTGCAGATTATCAGAGGCCTCCTAGTCTAATTGAGCTTGGAATACCTGGTTCAGTGCGTTTGAAAATACAAAGTGACATGAAACGATATGGACAAAACCTAACAAAGCTATTGGATTATGTCTATTTTAAAACCGATCCCATGCACAATGCCAAACCAGGAGAAATTTTAAATTTTTCAGATTGCATTAAAAAGAATCCAGCAGATTACCGAACTGTACAGATGAAAAAAATTCCCTCCAACGCTATAAAAAAAACCAGAAATAAACTACGTGAACTTATAGAAATTCGAACACAAAAAAGTGAAATAATTCATGGGCAATATGATGATATTTATTATTCAGGATTAAAAGCATTAAATGAAGAGCCTCTTCCTACTGGACTGCGAGGAAAAGCAAAATTAAACGACTAATTTCAAATCAGTGGATTGATTATGGGTATATTGCAAGTATTTGATACATTTCTAGAAGATACACCATCAAATAGTAAGCCACAACTAGGGAGTATTTATTGGGTACCAACCCCTGATACAGATGAAGTGACGAGAATACTGGAGGTTGAACGGGCTACTCCAGATGAACATAGCATTACGAATTTTGAAATTACACAAATTAATAAGACTCATTTTAAAAGTCGTCAACGACTGCCCATAAAAAGGCTAAATCTTGGAGATACAGAAGAAATAATACTCACAAAAGGAAAAAAGCGACCTGTAGTTATTTTATCGGCTATACATACAAGTAATATTGATACCATAAATTCAGGCACCGAGAGAAAGCTTGCATCTAATTTAGGAAAAACAACCTACTTAGTAGCACCATGTTTCAGTGTTTCTTCCATGCTAAACCCAGGGACCTTTGGGCCAATTTTAGTAGCACGCATTCGCGCGTTACAGTACCCACATTTTTTTTGTTTACCTGACCCTAAAAATCCAGATGAACCTGGATCAATAATTAGATTAGATAGGATTTTTCCCACATATCTTGGCTTATGTTGTACCCCCATGGAAAAAAAACTTCACCCCGAACCATTCGAGGTGCTTCTTTCTCAATTTTCAATAGTAATGAATGATAAATGTGCATATAAAGAACCTTATGAATTAGTTAAAACACTTGCTCAAGATGCATTACCAACAGAATAACTTAAATTCTTTTCAATTCGCATCTATCCTTATGTTTTCTTATTTATTCAAATCATCTATCATATATAAGGTTGGGTAAGATCTTGGGTAAATTTCGAGTCCAGGTTATTTTAAACTAATTAAATCAATGCATTACAAAGAGGTTCGAGTCCTCTTCTCGGTACCATTGAAAGATTTTAAATCCATATACAGTAGAGACTTTAGAGCAATTTCAAGATAGCTCTCATGACGCGCTCTCTTAATCACAATCCAGAAAAAACTATTGAACCTTCTAATGAATGTAGCAACTGTCTTGAAAAAAACTTTCAGGACAGTTGCTACTCTAATTTTTACTATTATGTGTTATAAATTAATTTGTTATAGACCGACGCTTAAAGGAGGTTCTCATGAAAATTATTATTGGAGGTGGGACAGGATTAGTTGGTCAAACTTTAGTACCTGAATTACTGGAGTCTGGACATAATATTTATGTAATTGGACGTGATGAAGAAAAAATTAAACAGATTTTTGCAAATAAGGTACATGCGATTTCCTGGGATGAACTTAATGCATTAAATCCGAATGAATTTGATGTGATTATTAATCTAGCGGGTGAAAATATTGCGGCCCATCGATGGAGCTCCGAAACAAAAGAAAGGTTACTTTCAAGTCGCATTGAAACAACCAGTCAATTAGTGCTTTGGGGACTCAAAGCCGAAGAGAAAAAACCTCACTTGTATAATGCAAGTGCTGTTGGCATTTATGGATTACAGAAAATACGAGCACAAGATAATCTAACCTTTACTGAAACCACCCCTCCTATTGATTCTCCTGATACCAGTTTCTCGACTCAGCTTGTTACTCAGTGGGAACAAACCGCAAAAAGAGGTTTTGAAATGGGTATGCCGGTTACCCTAATGCGTTTTGGCGTGGTTTTAAAGCGCGGCGATGGGATGCTAAAAAAACTGGAATTACCCACAAAATATGGGATTGGAGCGGTGGTTGGTTCTGGAGAACAACCTTTAGCATGGATTGATAGCGCCGATCTGGTTAAAGCAATCATGTTTTTAATTGCCCATCCAGAAATTACCGGTCCGGTGAATTTGGTAGCACCAGAGTGTGTCACGCAAAAAACGTTTACCAAAACATTTGCGCAGGTACTCAACAAACCTGCATTTCTGCAGATGCCTGCCTGGGTTGTAACGCTTTTATTCGGCCAAATGGGCGAAGAATTATTATTGTCAGGACAAACTGTGACACCCCAACGCCTGTTAGAATATCAATTTGATTTCGAATACCCAACGTTATTTTCAGCTTTAACTAAAGAATTTGGAGGTTAAGATTATTATGAGTCTTAGATTGTTATCCCTGGATGAAGTAAAACAAAGTATTACTATGAGCCAGGCAATTAGGGCAATGGAAAATGCATTTATTCAATTAGCCAAACAACAGGTTAAATTACCTTTAAGAACAGGGATTACTATTGAGGAAGAAGAGGCGCTTACTTTAACAATGCCTGCATATCTGGCTCAAGACAAAGCGTTAGGTTTGAAAGTAGCTTCCATTTTTCCCAAAAATAGCACACGAAATAAACCCACAATTACTGGTTTTATTATGTTACTTGATGCCAGCACGGGTGAACCCAAGGCATTAATGGATGCAGGGTATCTGACTGCATTAAGAACTGGGGCCGTTTCGGGATTGGCAACCCAATATTTTGCAACAGAGCATGCTCATCATGTAGCGATCATTGGTTCAGGTATTCAAGCAGAAACACAGCTTCAAGCTGTAGCCACTGTGCGTGATATCAAACAGGTGTCCGTATGGTCAAGAAATATTAAAAAGGCAGAGCAATTCGCGACAAAATTCTCAAACCAATACACAATTAATGTTTATGATCATATTCCCTCCGCGGTTAAAGATGCAGACATCATCTGTACCGCCACGGCCAGCACCGAACCCTTAATTCATTTACACGACATACAACCTCATGTACATATTAATGCCATAGGCTCCCACACCGCCCAGATGAAAGAAATCGATAATGAGGTGTTAAAACATAGCATTGTGATCGTTGATCAATTAAGTGCTGTCATGGCTGAGGCTGGTGAAATTATCAGTGCAGTCCAACAAAATCAGTTAAAACAAGAAGATATCATCGAGATAGGTAATTGGTTAATACATAAAAATATCGATTACAAAAATCAAATCACGGTGTTCAAATCAGTGGGGCTTTCTATCCAGGATGTAAGTGTCGCTTCAGTTGTTTATGAAAATGCGGTAAATAAAAATTTAGGAACAGCATTTGAGTTGAATTAAGGGGAATTTATAGGAGATGTAGCCTGGGTGCAGCGCAGCGGAACCCGGGTTTTCTGGCCACGAATAAATTTCTTAATCCCGGGTTCCGCTGCGCTTCACCCAGGCTACAATTCATTTTATTTGGATGTTATATCCCCTAACGCCTGACCAAAACGGATTGTACTCCCTGCTTTTAAATCATTACTCCAATTCATTTGAGCACCGTTTGCAAACAGCAAAATAACCGTTGAGCCCAATTTAAAGTAGCCCATTTCATCGCCTTTAGCCATTTGCTTCTGCTCTTCTTGTCTGTATTCAAAATCAATGTGTGTTTTGCTGCGCTTGATATCCCCATGCCAACTGGTTCCTATCGCTCCAACTATAGTTGCACCAACCATCACCATCACCATAGGGCCTATTTTAGTGGAAAAAAAGACAGCCAATCGTTCATTACGTGCAAATAGCCGGGGTACTACACGAACAGTCGAAGGTTGGACGGAAAATAATGCACCAGGCATATAGTTCATTGATATGAGTTTGGCATCCATCGGCATATGAACACGATGATAATCTTTGGGCGATAAATACAAAGTAGCAAAACGTCCGTTAACAAATTGCGCTGCTCGATCTTTACCACACATTAAAAGATCTTCTACTGAGTAATAATGACCTTTTGCCTGAATTAATTGGCCTTGCTCTATAGAGCCTATTTCACTAACACACCCATCTACCGGTGAAATAATGTCCGCTCGAGCCAATGGTCTACATTCTGGTTTTAAATAACGAATAAAAAAGTCATTAAAACAAGCGTATGCAGTAGGATCTTCAATCAACGCCTCACTCATATTGACCTGGTATTTACTTATAAATCGTTGAATGATGTAATTTTTTACCTTGTCATGTTTCACTTCAGCCACACATCCCGCTAGAGTTGTCAATCCATGCTTAGGAGTTAAATATTGAGGCAAAGTTTTTATTAAATCAAAAGACATATAAAGCTCTTGCAACGTTTTAGAAAAAAAGGATCATAACCTATACTTCCAATGCTCACAAACATAGTTGGGAACATTGAAAGTACAAGTAGTTTATTTAAGGTTTGAATGTCCTCGTCTCAATCGCCCATATACGTTCACGAACCTGGATCCCGCAAACAAGTCGCAAGACGTAGAAATATGAATTGTCAAAGAGCCACATGCTTAATAAGTACAACCTTCGATGAGCAGTTGACGATGTGATGCAGAAATTGTTTCATAATGATATTTCACATCATTAAGATAAAATCTTTTATGCTCTTCCAAGTTAAATTGTGCGATTAATTGATATTTTTGCTCTTGTAACATCGCTGGATACTTAGTAGTTTCTTTTTTAATCGTTTCTATTATTTTGGTAAATAAGCAGTCGCTTAACCCCGAGGAATCTGGTCCATTCATAAAGATCAGGGCAAGTGCTTTCGAGTTACAATTTCCTTTTAAATAACCTTCAACTTCCTGTCTCCTGGAGGAACCCCAAAGAGAAGCGCCCCATGATTCCTTTTCATATTTTTTTAATGAAGATTCAACTAAGCTATTAAATGACCGTTCCGTTAGGCTATCCACCCACTCATACATAGTCTTATACAACATAGAAATACCTCCATCACTATAAGGATGAGTAAATCGTTTGTCTTTTTTAGCAAAGAACACCACATCACGAGTAAAATCTGCAATGCCTTTTTCGAAACTTTTATCTCTTATGGCCAGATCAATACTGGGTATAGGGTGCGTTTGTAGCATATGGATAGTAAGGCCCTTGATAAGCAACATATTCAATTCCCCATCTTGCTTTGGGCCTGAACTTAAAATATAAGCCAGACGATTATCACCACTCTCATTCACGCTCACTTTTAAATATTCTTTAACGGGTTCAACTCTGGTGCGAAATGAAAGCGCACTGATAAAAGGAGCATATTTTTTATCAATAATTTCTATGATATAACGTTCCAATTCTTCAGGTTTAATGGATTTTGCCCAAACAAACAACGAATCATAATATTGATTTTTCACATCTTCATGCGTAAAAGGTAACACGTCTCTTTTCACTGCAAGTACGGCTTTTTCCATGAGCTCGTCTGTCTTTGTCAAATGCAACTGGAAATTGACCTGCTCTGCAATTAACTTAAGGCTTTCGGCTATATTATTGAATTCAGCGGCATGAGTTGTTGTATTTGCCAAGGCTTGGCAAATTGTTAGATTATGTGTTTTATACAGTGAGCCAAGTTTATCTGAAAATTCAAGGTTATCTTTTTCAGTGAGATCCTCACGTTTCTTTGCATAATAGGTATTAATTATCGTTCGGAACTCATTGACAAAAGCAACCAATGACTTTGTTGCATCGCGCAATTTACTGTCTTTATCAACACTAATCTTTGCTGCAATTGCATCAGCATCGAGTAGAGGGAGGTTTCCAAATAACTCCAAGGCGCTGGTTAAGGTCTCATCTGTCGCCTTTTTACTTACTAGGTTGGAAATTTGTACATGAGGAGGATTGGTCGTCTCTTTAAGTAATGAGTTTGTTAGTCGGTATGAACTGTAAATCAACTCTTTTATTGTTGGTGCAAACGCATCACGCCAAACCATGTGATATCGTTTTTGCAGTTCGCTAGGATCATATCGAAGACCCTCTTCCTTTGCATAGGTTGTTTCATTTTCTTTTTTGATCCATTCTTCTATATTCCGATAAAAAGAAGGTTTTTGATAAAGGGATTGATAAGTAGGTAGCAGCGATGCCCCATAACCATTATCGAGACATCCCATATAAAAGATGGCAACCCGATATAAATTATCGTAATGCTCTTGATATAAAGCCATCATAAAATCAACAAATGATTTTTTGTTCGTCTCTGCGTTACAAAAATCAGGAAACAACTCTTCATATTTTGCTCGTAAGCTGGGATCCGTTTCATCTAAAGAGGTGTAATTTAAAGGCAAATCACCAAAAAGCTCGGTTAAACGTTTACGTTGCAGTTCGGGTTGAAATGTTAATAGGGCTTTTAAAACAGCAGCCAGTTTTTGTTCTTGCGCAAGAGAATTCTGAGCCAAGCGCGCGAACTCTACGGGATCTGCATAGGCTTTAGGTAATTTTTTAAGTGCTTGCTCTTGTACTCCGGGTAATATTACTGGAATAGTAACTTGTCCTGGATGTTGGTAAGGCGGCCAATGATAAGGCATGGACTCCTGGACATTAGGAAAAGCCTCATAATCACGAACAGTGAGATTAACATGGTTTTTAGGAACGCCAATCACCGCTCTAGGTTCTTTCATATAAATGATGAACCAATAAAAGAACATATCAAAATCGATATCACCGGCCAAACTTAGGTTATGCGGATGAGCATCATCATCGTCAAGAAACCATCGGCCTATCAAAAGCTCCATAATGTTTTTTTCAATTAGTGTTTTAACACTAGGAGCAACTTGTTCCTTTAAAGTACTATTGACAGGAACGCCCTGGCTGGCAAAGTGAAAAGGTTTAAAATCCTCAACACCAATAGAAAGCGTACCAATTATTTTGTCTTCGGTGTGACCTCTTTTTGAAGTGATTTCCAGGATATTACTTTTTATCGTTTGCAGCTGTTCACTTAAAGGCTGTTCCCGATTAAAGTTTGGTATATCCTTTAGAGCAATTGTATCTTTTTTGATTAGACCTTCAGGAGTCTTAACAATGTATTTGATTGAGTCTTTATCTAATGCAATGTGAAGTGTGTTGTCTTTTACGGTTTCATTGCTATCTGACATTAGTTCGAGATCATACGTCCCAAATACCAAGCGCTCCTCAGCAGATCTTTTTCCTTGGAATGCCCTTTTGAAGGATGAAGTTGCTACGCTAATTTTGGCTAATAATTCAGGATAATGATTTTTAGGTTCTAATTTTTTAAAAAAAGCTTTCTTGATAACACCATCTTCTTCAAAGGTAACTTTAAAAGTTTGATGAGAGCTATCCGAAATCGCAGTTTTTTCTGAATAAGTGAGTTGACTATGCCAAAGTGCTTTTTTTGGTATTCCCATATTTTAGTCCATTAAATCACAGTCGTCCTTTTAGAATAGTTCATATTAGGCAGAAATATTCAATAAGTTCAAGAATAATTTTCAAACAGATAACTAGGAAACTAAACAGTAAAATATGACGTGAATCATATCAGCACAAAAAATCTCTGTGTGCCATGTCACTTTGCTTTTTTAGGAATAGAGCATCAAGTAAATTGTAGTTCAACTGTGGACGAAATGCCCAGCCCAGGAGGGAGATTAGTTCCAGGGCTAAGGCTGTAGCGTTATTAGCTACATTGGATTTAACTCATTTGAGAACATGATAGGATTGACCAAATATCATTTTCATCCGTTTGTTCTGGTTCTATAAGTGCCAGCACGTCCTTATCCAACGCGCGTATTTCTTCTCCTGAAGTCGTTTGATTGAAAAACCAGAGATTTCTAGTGAGTTTATATTTAATTGCATTAGCTCCAAAAACGGTAATAGCAGTGATAACTATATTAGCAAGAACAATTAAGGCGTCAACTATACTTTTATATTCCGGATTCGTTTGAGGGTCGACAATATTAAGAATGCCTTTTTCAGCGGTCTTTAATCGATCACGGACATCAATATCGGGATCCATAAGTGCATCATAAGCAATCGAGTACAAATTTTTTCTATATCCTGCCTGCGCCTTTTCCCATTTGCCTTGCATTTTTTTATAAGACTCGGATCCGGCCAAGCGCGTAGAAATTACTTTGCATTGAGCCTCAACGCGCAAGATAACCTGTCGGAAACGTTCTGCTTCTTCACTCTCTTGTGCCGCCAACCCAACCATTTCTGCATTAATACTTAAATTCTGCATTAACGTGACGCAAATAAAACGCTCGCGTAAACGCTCTGCTAACGCCAACTGCAGTGGATCTTCGATTGCCTGTACTTGATTACCTTGAGTTTGTATCCCATGTATTACACCAGCATAAAGAACTTTTATCAATGTCTTTCTATGAGCTTCATCCGGTATATTCGCCAATTGCGGCAAAAGTAGGCGCAAAGCTTGTCCTTTATAATCTTTCCCTAATACCAGCTCATATTCTTGAGGAGTAATTCCATCCGACCCTTTTAATAGCCACAGTGCTGCGTTTGCAGCTTCTAGTTCTTGAGAGCTTAATTTATATAAACTCGATTCAAGATTAGTAATTTCTTGGAGTTCTTTAGCAAAATGATGTCTAATTGAGTCCTTTAAATGTAGGTGAGGGGTTAAAGCATGTTGCTCTAGTTTTTCAATATCAATAGTTTTCGTTTGATCTAAAGCTACTAAACTCGAAGCCATTAAAGGATAGTCCTTTGCTGCGGCAAAGATTTGCTGGTACCCATCCTCAGATAAAGATCCTTTGACCCAAAAAATCAAACAAAGTTTCTTACAGTCCTCATCAGGAAAAGAATGAATAAGATCTAACTCTTCAAGTTTTGTAGGATCATTAAAAAATTCTTTGGCCTCTATAGCAAGCGCTGGCTCTAAGTCGATGAGTTTGTTTAAAGCCTGATAATAAGCAGCATTCGATAAAATACGGCGGATTTCTTCTTCAGAATAATTTTGCTGCATTAAGAATGGGATTAACTTAATTTGAGTCTCATCCCACATATAAGCGCTGAATTTTTTGATCAGCTCCAAATTAGTGAGTAAATTCCGATTCTGCTCCAGCAGTCCTTTTTCATAAAATACGATGAGGACTTTCAATAAACTCTTGTTAACGCGTTCATCCGCAGTTAAGTGAAGCGCCTCAATTTCCTTACGTAACTGACTGGGTTCAGACAATAGATCCTTAAGTACGTTAGCAGAAAAAGAAAGTTCGTCTTGTATTTTATATTGAAGAATCCTATCCAGTGCTGGATTATCTGCGAATAAGGCGGGTAAATTAAGCTCGAAAAATGGAATAGGCGCACGCAACGTTACTGTGTCCTGCACTACGTGTAGTTTTCGCATCAACAGCGCAATACGTTGAAAACGCAAATTAATTGCGTTATCCCCATTGACTGCATTTTGTAATAACATGCCCGGCAAAGCAGAACCAATCTGCTGTAGTAGGGGGTCTAAAGAGGGTACAGAGGAAACAGCTACTCCAGAATTACGGTCTTTAATAAATGGGTTTAAATCAAAACTTGATAAACAATAAAGCGCTCTATCTTGTGGTGCTGCATGGCCATTTTTTCCTAAGGCCATGACCCATTGTTTGGGGTCATCCTTTCGATACATCACCAGAAGCCCACAACTCTCCCCTGCATCATTAATGTAGGAAAAATTCTGACGAACAAGATTCGCATGGCAAGTTTCTGAACTTTCTCCATTTTTCTTTAGCGGATCAGGCCCAAACAAAAATGCCAAATTACCTGCAGTCATATTTCCCTGCAAATAATATTTGCCTAGAGATTTTGTGTACCAAATCTTAAAGTGTCTTATTGCTTGCTGAACTGTACCCAGAAAATTAACAGCGGGAACATCCCTATAAATTATGTTTGTGTCATCTTTTTTTTCTGCAATCGCCCAGCCCTGTCCAAATGCATGGAAAATTTGTTGTGCATTTCCCTGTACCAAATAAGGCATAATTCATTTCTCAACATGGCAAATTGAGAGTATTATAACCAATAATTCAACGAATGGTGATGTATTTTTGCAAAAATTGCATTTTTAATACCTTAAAATTAGGTTATTAGCATCTTCATAGTTCAAATAGAGGTCACTGACCGCGTTTCTGTGGCCTGTTTTGGTATCCAGAAGGGGAGCCGCCCCTGGTACGTTAAAAAGAAATTGTAGCCTGGGTGAAGCGAAGCGGAACCCAGGAATTCAAAACTGTATTTTAAGCAAGAAAAAAATATGAAATGCAACATCATAGGCGCAGGTCGATTGGGTAAAAATATAGCCTTGGCTTTATCCCAGACCCAACTCATCACATCATTTGCTATTTGTAATCGCAGTTTAGAGAGCACACAAAAGGTCTGCCAAGAGCTTGGTTTCGGACAGCCAATCGATAAAATCGAGCATTTACCTGCAGCGGAAGTCACTTGGATCTGCTGTAATGATGATGCCATTACCGATGTTGTAGAAACGCTGATGCGATATGATGTTTTAAAACCAAAATCTTTTGTGATTCATTGCAGTGGGGTGCTGAATTCTGATTTGCTGAAGCCATTAAAGAAACAAGGTTGTTTCGTTGCAAGTTTTCATCCGCTTAAGGCGTTTAAAACAAACTACCTCGATGCTTCTGCATTTCAGCATGTCGATTGTGTTTTGGAAGGCGATGCAGAGGTCTGTGACTGGTTACAACAGGCTTTTACCCAGTTGGGTGCTAATCTCATCGCGATCGAACCTGCAGCAAAAAATGCCTATCATGCCGCAGCATGCATGGCATCAAATTATTTAATTACCTTGGCAGCCTGCAGTGAAGAATTATTCCAGCATGCAGGAATTAACCCCCAGCAAAGCCGAAAAATGATGGTCAATTTAATGCAAGGGAATTTAAATAATTTATTGCAAACCGAAAAGATTGCCGAATCACTCACCGGCCCTTTGGCAAGAGGAGATGTTCAAACCCTTGCCCTGCATTTGCAGGCCATAGAGAATCCAGAGATAAGGCGTTTGTATCAAAGTGCAGCATTGAGTACCTTGCCATTAGCGCGATTATCTGAGGAAATAAAAAAACAAATTAGAGGTCTTTGTAGTTTGGATGAAAGTGAATTTTTTACTGGACAAGTTAATGATTAACTATCCCCCTTCGCCCAGATTTATTTAATCGTAGCCTGGGTGAAGGCGAAAGCCGTAACCCGGGTTTCGCTACGCTCCACCCAGGCTACAATTCATACTGAGTTACGGCTTCGCCCTCACCCAGGATACAACTATTATTACAATTACTAAATTGTAAGGTCAGTTGTTTGAACTACCGGTGTTGACTCTGTACCACCTTCCAGAGTTGCCTGTTTTTTAACTGTAACATCTTGCGTAACACCATGTCCGTTCTCAAGCTGGCGAGGCGCTGGACTATGATCTGCCCCCTCAATACGAGGCATCTTCCCATTCATTTTCTCCCAGCTCTCCGCCATAACCCCATCATCTTTATTATTCGTCTGAAATTCGTCCATAGCCTCACTTATTTTTGCTTCTATTTTTTTGTTACTTTGATAAGTGGAATAGCCATAGAAAGGAAGACTCAAAAGCAACCCTACTCCAACTGTAAGCACACAAGCGGCAATACCCCATCCTCCAAGAAATTTGCCCAATCCCTTGGCTCCCCAAGAGTCAGCCATGTATTCGGTTAAACCTTTATGCGCCTGCATATTACCTGCTTTACCTTGGCTTAAGTATTGAAGTGAAGATTCCTCTGCGATATTCCTACTCTTATTAGTAAAGAGAGCCTTAAATGAGTCCCAAGGATGTTTCCAAGACATTTTTTTGGGGGCATTTACTTTGGCAGATGCTCCTTGATCCACATCACTAACCAGCGAAACACCAGATTGCAATCTTTGATCATATTGTTTATCCAGTTGTTGTTTTAAGCTTGCAGCGTGCTCTAATACGTGATCTGCTCCCCCATTAACAATTGAGTCAATAGCCTTAAAAATTTCACTGTCAGGCTGACCTGCTTCATGATCCAAGATGGCAACACGGCCATTAATTGCTTGCGCACGTTCATTTCCACTTTTACATCCGCTAATAGAGGCTTCTTCGATAAAGATAGATAATGCTTGTATCAGCTTGCTGTATTCATGTTGATGGTGTAAATCATTGGCCATCATTGTTTTTAATGCTGCTTTTGCTCTTTCAACAGGATTGCTTTGGTCTACTTCTTCTGCTACTCGATCCTTCCATGCGATTTTAATTCCTTTGATCAATTCAATGGCATCTTTTCCTTGCTTGGATGCAGAAAAGAATAGGTCCTTCTGAGGATGGGCATCGGCTTCCATTAAGAAGGCATTATACTTAGCAAATACCTCTTGAACTTGATCCTTTGCAACATCATCTTCCCTAACCAAATTGTACAACATAGCCATTTCTGACATTAAAGTGGCTTCTGTTCTTAAATCATTTCCGCCATACCCTAAGCTATCACCAAATCCGTTTACTGATATATTTTGCACAAAACAAAATGGCCTAGCCACACCTGCTTCCATGTATAATTGAGCTTTGTTATGCAAGTGGGCTCCACTCAAAATGATACGTGCCCCTGCAGATTGTTTATTACCTCCAGCATCACCCAATCCATCATTAATCGCTGTATGCAAATTATAGATAAACGCTTTACCTGTCCAAGGTTTGGTATTGAAGACATCTTTATTTATTTCAGCTGCTTTTTCTAGATTAACTTGTATGCCAGCTACTTCTTCTAGACAAGCTTTTATGTCAGCTGCTTCTAGACGTGCTTTTATGTCAGCTACTTCTTCTAGACGAGCTTTTATGCCAGCTGCTGCTTCTAGATTAACTTTTATGCCAGCTGCTTCTAGACGTGCTTTTATGTCAGCTGCTGCTTCGAGATTAACTTTTGCCCTGAACTCTTTGTTTGTAAAAACTTTTTTCTCTGTGATAACCTCTTTTATTGCATATTTTGAAGCAAGAGAAGTCAACTTAACACTGACATCATTAATGGCAGATGCTTTATCAATTCCTTTTTTCACATCCAAAGAAGGTGTCCTGATTTGCAAGCGAGAGGGTGTATAACCATTTCCTAGCGCGATAGTCGCAATTTGCCTATCAGCAAGCGTATCTATACCTCGTTCATGCGCGGTATTTTCTGAACCAGAAATCCATGTAGCAAGTTTTGAAGAGCCATCTGTATGCAATATATCATTAGGAGTTGCAGTAGTTGATTCAGCAAGATGCACGACTTCCTTTTTACTGAGATCTTTCTTGGAAACACGTTTACCAGTTGCTCTGACAACTTCTTCCATAAGGATACTATGTGCTTCTTCAGCAATACTTTCACGAGCTTTGTCTAATGCTTTTACAAGTTTAACATTATTACCGTTAGAATCCGCGAACGCTTTTTTAAACGCGTCTTCAATTAAAGGCTGAACCCGAGCCATTGCTTTTTGATGAGCTTGGGCCATTTGTTTTTCCAACTTTTCTTTTTCTTGAGCAATTTGCTTTTCAAATCGTTCTCTAAATTCCTTTATAAACGCCCCTTTTTTCTCCAATTTATCTAAAATCTCTTTATATGTCTCATTATTGCCAGCATCGAGAAATTTTTTTCGGAATTCTTCTTCTTCTTTACGATCGAATGGCTTTCCCCCCCGCTTATGTTCTGCCTGAGTTTTTTTCTCTTGATATTCCAAATTAAGCTTTTTTCTAAGCTCCTTTATGTCGAATTCTGGATGCTTTGCAAGCTCCTGCTTGAGGGCATCCTTGATTTGCCGCTCAGACTTTAAACCATCAAATTTTTGCTCTATTACTTTTGCATAGGTACGTGTAGCAAGTGCCAAATGAAAATGATATTCTTGTTGCAGTGGGATAATACTGCTTTGCATGCTTGATAATTCAGCCAAGTTTTCTTCACTCAGCTCGTACTTTTGCCTGTACGTTGTTTTTAGCGCTGCAAGATCAGGGTCTGTTGTTACATCAAGGCTAACTGTAGTTACCTTAGAAGGTTTAAAAGTTTTATGTCCAGGATAACCTTTTTGAAAAAGACCAGTAACCGTCGTCTTATCTTCTGGTAATTCAATACCCTCTTGTAACTTAAAATCTTCTGGTAATTCAATGCCTTCTGGTAATTTTTTTGGTAATTTTTCTGGTAATGCAACATCTATTAATACGCGTCCCTGAGGATCAAAAAGCAACCTCTCAGGGTGTTCCAAAGCCATTTTTTTTGCTTCATGAATAAGCAACCCCATATAGGCTTTGCGCGCTTTGATTTGTTCTGCTGTAAGCATAATTAGATCTCAGGTTGTACTATCTTATTTAAATTTTAGCATATAAAATATTATGGAAACCTTACGTCTAGAGAAATTGGTTAATCTATTGATAGTAGGTAAAATTTTTCAACGAAATTAGCAATCGCAGGGATGCAGCAATGAAATTCGGGAATTTTTCCTCAAGTCGAGTAGTCGTAGCCTGGGTGCAGCGTAGCGGAACCCGGGGTTAAGAAGTTTGTTCAGGTCTTGAAAACCCGGGTTCCGGCTGCGCCTTCACCCAGGCTACAATTAATAAAGAGGCATTTTGAAGACGTTTGGGGCTACCTAAAGCTCTGCTTCTTTCAAATTTGTGGTATTGGCATTCTTCTTTGCTTTTCTTTTTTCTTGCCAAGTCATCAACATGACAAAAAATGCTGGCACAAAGACCACCGCAAGGCATGTTGAGGCCAACATACCACTGCACACGGCAATACCAATCGAGCGTCGTGCGTTGGCACCGGCACCGGTAGCGAATACTAAAGGCATCACGCCGAGAATAAATGCAAACGAAGTCATCAAAATAGGGCGAAAACGTGTTTTAGCACCAATTACAGCGGCTTCCATAACGGATTTGCCATGAAGCTCGTGTTCCTCTCGTGCTACCTCAACAATCAAAATAGCATTCTTCGCAGCCAATGCAATCAGCAGTAATATCCCGATTTGGGTATACATATTATTGGAAAGACCCAGAGCGGATAAAGCCAACACCGTTCCAATTAAAGCTAAAGGCACGCTTAACAGAATTGCTGCAGGCGCAATCCAGTTTTCATATTGGCCTGCCAAAATCATATACACCAAAACGAGTGACAGGATAAAAATATAATAACTCATATTTCCGGCAATTTTTTCCTGATAGGCAGTACTCGTCCATTCATAAGATATCCCTGCTGGCAACACTTCTTTAGCGACGCGCTCCATCGCTTGCATGGCTTGACCAGAGCTATAACCTTTCGCTGCCATTCCATAAATATTGCTGGAAGGATATAAATTATAAAGAGAAATAATGGGTGGGCCTACGGTAGGTGACATATCAGTCAGTGTTCCCAATGGCACCATTTCACCCGATTGATTCCTCACATAGAAATTACGTACATCGCCAACCGTCATCCGAGAGTCTGCATCCGCTTGGACATAAACCTGAAATACCTGTCCGAATTTTGAAAAAAGGTTCACGTAAGAGGAGCCAAGGTAGGTTTGCAATGTTTCGGTTGCATCACCCACCGTAACGCCCAAAGCTTCTGCTTTGACCCGATTGATGGGTGCAGCAAGCTGCGGTGCTGATGCACGAAATGAAGACATCAATCGTTGCAATTCAGGTTGCTGGCTTGCATAGTAAATCAACTGGTCCGTCGCGCTTTGTAGTTTGCGATAATCAAATGATCCATCTTGCAGTTCAAGTTGCATTTGGAAACCGCCTGAAGTACCTAGGCCTTGAATCGGCGGCGGGATCATCACCAAGACTTTCGCACCCAAGGTTTTTCCAGCAATCTCATTCAGCTTATTGTACAAGGAAAGCAAATCCTCGCCTTTACCTCGTACACTCCAATCTTTAAACATCACATAAAGGACACCCCCATTGGCAAGGGGCGCACTATTATCCAAAAGGGAGATCCCATCAATGGTAATGACATTCTCTATGCCGCCAATTTTCGCGACCTGGTCGCTTAAATCATGTAACAGTGCTTCGGTTCGCCCTAAACTGGACCCATCGGGTAATTGGACGTTCAACATCGCATAGCCCTGGTCTTCAATTGGAATAAACCCCGTAGGAATACGACTAAGACCAATAATCGCCAAGACTACGAGTAAAATACCAATGAGACATACTGTTTTATTTCTATGAACAAGCCGGTCTATGAAGCTAATGTAGTTATTTTCTATAGGGTAATAATACTTATCAAACAAACGAAAAATGAAGTTTTTCTCTTTCTTCGTATCAATTGGTCTAAGCCACATAGCACACTGGGTGGGTTTCAAGGTCATGGCGTTAATCGCACTGATAAACGCAGTAGCTGCAATAACCAATGCAAACTGGGCATACATCGCTCCAGTTAATCCTGGCATAAACCCTGCAGGAACAAATACCGCCATTAATACCAGCGTAATTCCAATAATAGGCCCTATTAATTCGGCCATCGCATTAATTGCTGATTGCTTGGGCGTGGTACCACGCTCAATATGCTGGGTTACCCCTTCAACAATTACAATCGCGTCATCCACCACGATTCCGATTGCTAAAACAAGTGCAAATAAGGTTAATAAGTTGATGGAATAATGGAGTGCAAACATAGCAAAGAATGCACCAATGATGGTCACCGGTACAGTGGTGGTGGGTACTAAGGTAGCACGCGCGTTTTGTAAGAACAGCAAAATCACAATTAACACCAAAATACCTGCTTCAAACAGAGTTTTATACACCTCGTCAACGGAAGCTTTTACGAAAATCGTGGTATCAAATGGAATCGTATACTCCATCCCTGGAGGGAATTTTTTTGCCATTTTTGCCACGGCTTTACGCACTTCATCTGCTACTTGCAGTGCGTTGGCACCTGGAAGTTGATAAATGCCGATTGCCGCAGTCGGCTTGTTATTCAGTTTTGCAAGCTGGGCATAGCTATTCGAACCTAATTCAACACGCCCAACATCACGGATGCGTACAATTTGCGCACTAGTACTTGCATTCGCATTTTGATTTGGTTTTTGGGCTACTGTTTTCACAATGATGTTTTCAAACTCACTGACATCAGCAAGTTGCCCCGGCACATTCACCGTAAATTGATAAGGCTGTTTTCCTACTGCAGGTGGTGCTGCAATTTGCCCAGAAGAAACCTCTTGGTTTTGATGGCTAATGGCTTGCAGAACATCACTTGGATTAAGTGAGTAAGCCAACATTTTTTTGGGGTCCAACCAGACACGCATTGCATAAGTACCTGTTCCAAAAATAAGCACATTCCCTACGCCAGGCAAACGCGCCAACTCATCTTGCATATTAATTGCAGCATAGTTATCAAGGAATAATCCATCGAATTCACCATTTTTGGACGTTAGTGTAATAAATTGCAAAATCGCGGTAGATTTCTGCTGGACCACCACACCTTGCTTTTGCACTGACTGAGGTAACTGCGCCATGGCTGCTTGTACCCGGTTTTGTACCAGCACTTGCGCAAAATTCAGATCCGTACCAATAGAAAAGGTAACAATAAGCGTGTAAGCCCCACTGTCCGTGCTGGTAGATTGCATATATAGCATGTTTTCCACCCCATTCACTTGCTGCTCGATGGGCAAAGCGACGGTTTTGATTAGTGTTTTCGCATCTGCACCAGGATAGGTGGTTGTCACCTGAATGGTGGGGGGAACAATAGCAGGATATTGAGATACAGGCAGCGCAATAATTGCTACCAATCCCAGCAGCACTATGAGTAGCGCAATAACGTTTGCCAAAATAGGCCGCTCAATAAAAAATTTAGAAATCATTCTGCCGTCTTCTCACTTTTTGTAACAATCCCTGAACAATTAATGGTGTCAACTTAGTGGGTAGCCTGGGTGAAGGTCCGAAGGACCGAAACCCGGGTTTCACTTCGTTTCACCCAGGCTACACGTACTTTTATGAACGTTTGGTATACTTACACCCCTACCCGAATAACGCTCCCTGACACATCTAAATTAATGCTTCGCCTCTTCATTCTTTTTATTCGCTTGACTCTCTTTCGTTTGTGTTGCCTGCTCTTGCGGCGCAACCTTATTACCTGGAGTTGCATATTGCAGGCCATCAATAATTACTCTGTCTTGGGCATTAAGTCCCGAAGCGATCCCCCGCATTCCATTCTCCACGCTACCCAAAGTGACCCTTTTCGACACAACGACATTGTTGTTATCCACGGTCAATACATAAGCGCCGATTTGATCGTAAAGAATTGCGGAATCAGGGACTGTCAGTTGCTCTTTTGGTTTGGATATCGCCACACGTACCTGCACAAAGAGTCCAGGTACAAAAACATAATCTTTATTTTGCAAAAGCGCGCGGAGCTCCATGGTGCCTGTAGACGCATTAAGACCCGTGTTCACGAAATCAAGTGTTGCCTTATACTTGAACGTAGTATCGCCTTGTAAGCTAACTTCGACAGGAATTTGTTTAATATCTTCGGGTTTAAATCCATGTGCACGTGCTGCTGCACGCAATTTAATTAAATCGATTTCATTCAAATTAAAGTAAACATAGATGGGATCAATCTGCTCAATAGTTGCTAAATTCGTCGCTTCACCGTGGCCCACAAGATTGCCAACGTCAACTAAATGTCGACCAATTCTGCCATCAAAAGGGGCGGAAATATGTGTATAACTGTAATTAATTGCCGCGTTTATTTCTTCGGCTTCTGATTTATCCAATTCTGCGGCAATCTCTAGGGTTTTGGCGTACCATTTTTCTACTTCATTTAGGGAGGTAGCATGCTCTTTATACATACGCTGTTGGCGTGCATATTCTGATTTGTTATAAACAAGTGATGCCTTTGCTGCAGCGACAGTCGCCTTAGCCGCCCTAAGTTTTTCAAAATACGGCTCAGGCTGAATGACAAAAAGCTCTTTTCCTTTTTTAACAAAAGTGCCATCAACAAACTCAATTGAATCAAGGTAGCCTTCAACACGCGCAACCAGATTAACAGAATTAAATGCTACCGTATTGCCTGTTTGGGTAACATATTCCGCCATTTCTGCTCGTATTGGCTTTTGCACAACGACTTTAGGCGGGGGGATCGTTGGAACATTGCTTTTGCCAAAAAAATGCACAATCAAATAGATGAGAACTAAAATAGCAACAGCTATCCCTGCAATTTTGACTGATTTCGAATCTTTATTAAAGTTCATACCCGATACCATTTTATTTATTCCCAAATTTCCTTTTTTCTTTAAAAGAGGAAGGTTTGATGCTTAATATACCCTCACCCCTCGCCCCTCTCCCGATAACGGGAGAGGGGATTTTTTAATGTATTCCTCTCCTAACATGGAAAAGGACTATTTTAATGTATCCCCTCTCCTAACATGGAAAAGGACTATTTTAATGTATCCCCTCTCCTAACATGGAAAAAGGATTATTTTAATGTATCCCCTCTCCTAACATGGAAAAAGGATTATTTTAATGTATCCCCTCTCCCGTTATCGGGAGAGGGTTAGGGTGAGGGTATATTCGCACCTCGCTCACCCAGCCTCTCTTTCAACACTAGAAGAGAGACTTTCTCCTCTACCACTTAGGCAAATAAAGCTCCTTTATTGCTTCTTTTTTAGTTCGTGGTGGCTCATGGTTTTGCTGTTTAAGCAAAGTACCCCAATTTGTTCGTGCAGCCATGTCCGCTTTAATTTGTGGTGGTACCACATCATTAGTTCCACGTATTTCCCAGCCACCGCCAAGCGCACGATAAAGCGCGACTAAGGCTAGCGGAATATTTGCTTGTGCATTAACCAAAGCAGTCTGCACACTTAATTGTTGCTGCTCCGCATTAAGCACCGGTGTGAAATCTGTTTCTCCGTTAATATACCGGATGATTGCGAGCTTCAGTGTTTTGATTGCAGCAGTATTTGCTTGAGTTAAGGCGCGTTCTGCTTTTTTTGCTTCAATATAAGCCGTAATATTGTTTTGAACTTCTTGCTGCGCTTTTAGAACTAAATTGACATAATTTAATACGGATTGCTGAAATACAGCATCTTGTGCCCGCACCGCGTTAGTGATTTGGCCATAATTGAGTATTGGCCAGGTCATGGTCGGCCCTGCAGTTATTGAGCGATTTGACCAATTAAACAGATCGGAAAGTGAATTTTGCCCAATACTGTTTGAAGAAAAAACAAATGTTCCATTTAAGGCAAAAGATGGAAAAAGATTTGCTTTTGTTGCGCCTATCTTAGCGGATTGCGATATGGCATCCATACGTGCCTGATAGATATCTGGTCGACGCGCCAATGTTTCTATAGGGATTCCAACCGCCACCGTTGAAGGTGCTTTGGGGATTCCTTTGCTTTTCCTTAGCTGTTCATCAACACCATTCGGTACTGTACCTAATAAAAGTGCCATGGCATTTTTTTGTTGTTCCAAACTATTTGCCAGCGGAGGCAGAGACGCTTCGGTTTGTGACAGTTCTGTTTGTGCTTGCTCCACATCAATCAAGTTGGTTTGACCCGCGTTATATCGCGCTTTGGCTATTTTTAACCCTTCCTTTTGTACTACGATGTTGGCTTTTGTTACTTTGATTTGTGCCTCATAAGTACGAACCTGGATGTACGTGCTGGCAACGTCCGCCGTAAGGGTAACCAAAGCATTGTCATATGCAGCAATCGAAGATAAAAAGGCAGCATCATTCGCTTGAATCGCCCTTCGATATTTACCCCAAAAATCAATTTCCCAATTCGCGGCAAACCCCAGTGAGAGGGTTTCAAAAGATGAAGGCAAAACCTTTTGCAATTCACCACCACCAATTTCGTAATAGGTGAAATTTCCGGTTGCGGCCTGTTGTTGTGGATACAGCATGCCTACCGACTGCGCTAACAGAGCGCGAGTTTGTAACACTCTTACCCCGGCAATCTGTACTGTTAGGTTATTGTAATACCCTTCATAAATTAATGAGGTAAGAACTGGATCATGAAAAACGTGCCACCATTTTATCGTTTTAAATGGAGCCTCTTTTACCGTTGCGTCCTTTTTTGGCCAATGTGCAGCAACCGGTTTTTTGGGCTCTTTATAATTAGGCCCAACCATGAAACAGGCGCTCAGTAGCAGGCAAGCAACAAAGGTAAAAATTTTTAACATAGGTGCTAAGATTTCCCTATCTAAACAATTTTCCATTATTGGAAATGATTAGCCGTTATTACTTTCCAGAACTTTATCATTACTCCGAATTATTTGATAGATCATTAGGTTAAATATTGGATGAAGCGAGCTGATCGCTCTCTGTAAAAAACGTGTAGCCTGGGTGCAGCGCAGCGTAACCCGGGATAAAGAAGTTTATTTAGGTCCAGAAAACCCGGGTTACGCTGCGCTTCACCCAGGCTACAATTGCTTAGAGATTATTCAGAGGTAATGACTTGTAATTGAGTCACATTTTGCAAGCCACGCGGTAATCGATTGCCTCGACGTCCACGCTCGCCTTTATAATGATCCAGGTCGGCCCCTTTCAACGTAAAATGGCGTTTTCCCGCATGTACGGTGAGTGAGTCATCTGCTGAGAGCACTTGCAAATCAATCACATACTCTTCGCGTGATGCTGCTTTAGCAGAAGGGATACTGATTAATTTATTTCCCTTCCCGCGCGATAATTCCGGTACTTCTTTGGCTGAAAAAATGAGTAATCGACCTGCGCTGGTAGCACAGGCAACAAACAACTCATCGTGTTTAGGTAGTATTCGCGGTGGCAAAATATGGCTAGCGTCAGGCAGCTTAATACACGCCTTTCCGTTGCGATTTTTTACATAAAGATCGGCGATTTTGGCAATAAAACCATATCCAGCATCACAAGCTAATAACACCAATTGTTCAGGCTCGCCTCCAGCTACCGCTTCGAACAACGCACCTTCGGCGGGATTAAGCTTACCTGTCAAAGGCTCACCCTGGCCCCGAGCAGAGGGTAAAACATGGCCTGGCAAGGAATAGACCTTACCTTCGCTATCAAAAAAGAGAATTTGCTGGTTTGAGCGCGCCATGGCTTGCGCTTTGAACTCATCACCTGCTTTGTAACTTAGCTCACTACCAAGAACATCATATCCTTTAGCCGCTCTTACCCAGCCTTTTTTGGAGAGCACTACAGTAATAGGCTCATTCGGTAAAATATCCTCTTCTTTTAATGCTTGTGATTCTTGACGGGCAATAATTGGAGAGCGGCGGCCATCGCCAAACTCATCCCTGTCTCTAATAATTTCCTCTTTAACCAACGCTTTTAGGCGTTGCTCTGAAGCGAGGATGTTTTGAAGATTATCTCGCTCTGCACAAAGTTCATCCAGCTCGCCACGTATTTTTATCTCTTCCAGTTTTGCCAAATGGCGCAATTTCATTTCTAAAATCGCTTCGGCTTGACGATCACTGAGATTAAAGCGAGCCATTAATCCTTGTTTCGGTTGTTCGTGCTCACGAATAATTGCGATAACTTCATCGATGTTCAGATAGGCAATCAGTAGTCCTTCCAGCACATGAATACGATCCAGTACTTTTACCAAACGATATTCCAAACGTCGTTTCACTACAGTTAATCGATAAAACAACCACTCCGTTAGGATATCCAGTAAATTTTTTACTTTGGGTTTGCCATCAAGTCCTATCATATTGAAATTAACACGATAACTTCGTTCTAAATCGGTAGTGGCAAATAAATGAGACATTAAGCCTTCCACATCGACTCGATTTGAACGCGGGATAATGACTAACCGAGTTGGATGTTCGTGATCGGACTCATCGCGCAAATCCTCTACCATAGGCAATTTTTTCTGTTGCATCTGCAATGCGATTTGTTCAATTATTTTGGCACCAGATACCTGATAAGGCAGAGCGGTGATCACTATATTTTGTTTTTCCTGGCTGTAAACCGCTCGCATTTTTATTGAGCCATTGCCTGTTTCATACAGCGTGGCAATTGCTTCAGGTGGCGTAATGATTTCAGCTTCAGTCGGAAAATCTGGTCCCTTGATATGCTGGGTAATTGCAGCCAAATCTGCTTGAGGATTATCCAATAAGTGCACACAAGCATTGGCTACTTCGGTTAAGTTATGTGGCAGAATATCCGAAGCCATCCCGACCGCAATACCGGTTGCACCATTTAATAAGATATTAGGTAAGCGTGCTGGCAATAATGCGGGTTCTTGTAACGTTCCATCAAAATTGTCAACCCAATCAACAGTACCTTGCAATAGCTCTGAAAGGAGCACTTCCGCATAAGGAGATAATCGAGCCTCAGTGTATCTCATGGCCGCAAAAGACTTAGGATCATCAGGAGAACCCCAGTTTCCTTGGCCATCGACAAAAGGATAACGATAAGAAAATGGCTGGGCCATTAATACCATAGCTTCATAACATGCGCTATCACCATGCGGATGGAATTTACCCAGGACATCCCCGACTGTACGTGCTGATTTTTTATATTTAGCCGTGGCTTTCAAACCAAGTTCCGACATGGCATAGATAATACGTCGCTGAACTGGTTTTAAACCATCTGCAATATGGGGTAAGGCCCTATCTAAAATGACGTACATTGAATAATCAAGATACGCTTTTTCTGTAAACTCAGTTAATGCTTTTCGTTCTGTAACTTCATTCATTGTTTTTTTATTCATGAAAATAATTATGTACTATTTAACCATTGGGATGCTCTATTGCAAAGTAATTTTAGCAAAGTTCGCATAGTGCATATAGAGAAATAACTTATATATTGTGAGTAACTTTACTCTTTCTTCGATATTCATTACGATTTAATTCGTAACCAACTGAAAATTAAAGCATTTTAAAAGATGTTGTTTTTTAAGTCACTTTTTGCCTGTGGATAACTTTGTGTATTGTGATTGAATAACCGTGCTAAGTCTTTGTAATTACCATAAAAAATTATGGCTTCTTTTTACTCACAATTTCCTATTGCAACGAATTGCCTGAATAATGATATATAATTGAATAAAGGGAAGAACAATTAATGGCTTGCCATGGCAGACAGCAAAAAGCAAAATCCAGACTCGCTAGTCACAGATTCTCGATTCAGCAAATTTCTGTTGTATTTTATTTTCATACCGGCACTGACTCTCGTATTAATTACCACAATCAATTAATTTGCAATCATGTGCACGTCTCAAGCGAAGAAAGCTCAACCTATCTTTGTGTTCCCCTAATGGCTCAGAATGATATTTACGGTTTATTGTATCTGGAACTCACCCAAGAAACTTCCTTTGCATTTTCTGAAAATCAGCAACTCTTAATTAATGCATTCTCCGAGTTAACTGCCTTAGCATTTGCAAACGTACGCTTAAGAGAAAATCTCCGTTATCAATCAATGCGTGATCCTTTAACTGGGTTATATAACCGTCGTTATCTAGAAGATTTTCTTTTAAAACAAATTCATCAAGCAGAGCGTACTAAATCCCCGCTTTCAATCTTACTGTTGGATGTAGATCACTTCAAAAAAATAAATAACTCGTACGGCCATGATGCGGGTGATGCTGCCTTAAAGGAATTAGGAAAAGTATTACAAGATGATATTCGTGTTGGAGATATTGCCGCTCGTTATGGTGGCGAAGAATTTATTATTGTTTTTTATGACACCGATGCGGAAACGATCAAAACTCGTGCTGAAAGCATTAGCCATCAAATTTCTCGACTACAAATAAAATACGGTGCTCAACATGTAGGTCCTATCACTATTTCTATTGGTATTTCCGTATATCCTACGCACGGGCACACAGCAGAGGCATTAATCGAATCAGCTGACAAAGCGTTGTATTTTGCAAAGGCAAATGGGAAAAATCAGGTTGTTTTATATTCGGATATAAAAACAAATGAAGCAAATACGAAACTTGATAAAGCCTAACATACAAGTACAGCTTTATTGTACTTAAACCAATGTCTGTGGGTATTCTTTTAACCCCGTAGTAAATTTATCTAAACTGTCGATGCTCTCTCCAAAAAATCTATCCCTGGATGACCATTAAAATCAAATTGTACTGAACTAATTCTATACTTCCATGATTTATTAGAACTCTGGAGCATATTCAATTTTGCTGTTCTATAATTAAACACATAAGTTAATAAAAGGTGGTATATCGTGGAATCAAAAACTGAATCAGCAAAACCAATGAATCTATCGAGTCTTACACTCACGGAATTGCAAGCAATTCACCTTAACTATGGAAATAACAGGTTGTTCAAAGCCAAACTTGAAACTGACATCTCAGGACAAGCAAGTTCAATATCACAAACAACAGCTATTAGTATCTTACAATTTCTTAAAAAAATATAGATCAACTTGATTTAAATGAGTCTTTTAAAGAAAAACTGAGGAACTACAAAGGAGAAGAAGTAGATAAAAATGGTGAGTTGTTTTATCTTGCTGGTCTTATTTTTGCATCCACAAGAGCCTCATATGATCCAGCACTTGATAGAATGTTCAAAACATCTACAGAGGCAGGGCGCAAATTACAATCTGAAGCGCTTGATTTTGCTGAAAAAACTCATTTGCTCAGTACCTTTAATAAGAATGGGTTTGAAACAATTACCCCTGCTGATTACAGTAAAGTAATGTCTACTGAACTAAAGACTCTAGCAGAGTACTATGAACGATTTGCAGCACAGCTTCTTGAATCAAAGGGCGCCACCCCAAAGGATGAAATCGATAAAGATGCCAACAGAACTCTTGATGCTTATAATAGTCTTGTTGAAAGGATAAAAGGAAATGGAATTTTGAGACATGGTGATAAAACCAAATTAATCGACCAAGAATCACATGTAATTCAAAAAGCAGCCAAGAATCACTATGCTTACCATCATCCAAAGTATGCACAAATAGATCGATTTATGGACATGAAAATCGATGCGCTTGATAAAGTTTCATTAAGTAAATTAAAGCTCCCTACCAACATAAAAAATATCTGGGAAATGATCAATTTATTAGCCAATTCCAGTAAAGAATCTTGTAAAGATCTTTGTGCCTACATGCATGAGCTGACATGGAATAAAACTGAGGACATCTCTAGTGAACAGTTAACTGAACTTCAGAAAAGATTTGAATCCGCCATAGAGGAATCTGCCAAAAAGCAATTTGGCGCAACCAGTTCAAAAATGATGGGTATCATTCACACGGCATACAATCAATTGAGTAAAGAACCTTTGGCTTTACGCCTCTCGGAGGAGCATATTAAGCTGATGGAAAGACATTCGCCCATTGCTGATTTTAAAGCGCGTTTCCAGACGTTTATCCCCAAGTTTGGTTCGAAGGATGAAGTAGACTCACCCGAACCGAAGATGTAATTACTCTTAGTGAATATACATTCAAGTATTACGTATAGCAACTGTCTAATTCATCGAAATAATATTGAACTAGGATATGATACAAAAACACGCGATCACATCAGTAGCGCTAGAACTCTCTTACTTCAATTTTAAATCCAGCCTTTTTTTATATCGAAACTTAACGTAAGCATTAAGATACCATCTTTTTTAAGTCATCATTTAACTGTTAAATGGACAACGGCTGTCTGTAGCCGTTGTCCCTAATTATAAACAAACTACGGCTAAGGAGGTCCGGTACTCACAATTGATTGTGGAACAGCTGGCGGATTACTAAAACCAAATTGAGTACACCAGGCAGGGTTAGAAGCAGGAGAACTACAGGACGTAATATTTGCTTGCGATAATGGCGCAACAGAGTTCAGTGTGAATTGGTAAACTCTACTGAGCGAATCCTGTAACGTTATTTGACAAGGATAATAGTCTTGTGGATATTCGATTGTAATTGAGCCACCTACTGCGAATTGATTTGGTGCTGTTCCAGCGCAGTCAGGTGTTTGTCCTGATGATGGGCAGCATACACCAAAATTTGTAAAGAACGGGCTAGTTGCTGGTGTACCAGGACTAACCACTGTTACAGCACTGTTACTAAATTGCAGTTGATTCGTCAAGCCGTCTGCACCTCCAACAGTTATATTGAGTCCGTTGCCTGTAGTGCTGACAAAAGCTACGGAATCATCTACAGAGAAGGCATATACATTCATATTCAGGGTTTGATGTATAAGCTGAGTATAAGGGTTGAAGTCCTCTACATAGCCTGGAGGCATGGTCAAGTAATTGTATTGTAATGCTATATAGGAGTTAAATGCTGCACCGCTGCTAGGTAGTACTTGGGCGGCGCAGAAAGATGCATAGCCGTAAATATTAGTTAGTAATTGGGCTGTCGGCGGAGATCCAGGATTACCACAGGCAGTCCAGTTGTTCTGGAACAAGTTGTTTACAGCCAGACAGTTCGGATCATTAGCAGCGATACAAGCATTCCAATTGTTTGTAAGCAAGGTGGTTACAGCTGTGTTGCTCGTTAGAGACGAACCGCCTACCATAGCATTAAAGGCACCAGGAACTCTTGGGAAAGGAAGATTGGCATATACAGGCCAACCTGTCTGAGTTACGAAATCACTCAGATTAGTCCTAAAGTTGTTCAGAGTAGCAGTCGAACCCATATAACCAACCAGGTTAGAACCGAAAGGTCCCATTGCTGCCGGCAAGTAAATTTGATCAACACCGGAAATATCGTAATTAATTTGAACCAGATAAGTTGGATAGGGAGGAGGCGAACCCGTAATTACAGACGCAAAAGTGTATTCCGTTAACTGATAAGGATCGTTAAGTGGCAGTATCCCCGTTGCGCTAAAATAGGATGTTGGCGCTGTGCAACCACTAATACACGTTATGCCAGGAGATTGCAATGTGATCGGAGTACCTCCGGCGTAAGACTGTGATGCTATCAAGTTCGATTGCACATCATAGAGATAGACGCGCATTGATTTCCACCAATCTACATACTGATCTGGGACACTGCCTCCAGACGGATTAGCAACCAAATCACTGTAAAACGGCACAGAGACAACTGTTGTTTGCCCTGGAGGTATTCCAACGGTTCCATTAACATAAGCCCTGTGTAATTTAGTGGCTGTAAATGTGTCTGTGCCTACATTGGTCACAGCAAATAAGCCTTGCATCCATGCATCCACATTCTGAATTGGCGCCTCAAAAACAGGATAGATTGTCTCGGTGGAATTATTATGGAAAGCAATTGACTTAATCGGTATAGGAGATACTTGAACAGTAAATGGCGTTCCTGCTACTGGAGCCGCATCATCTGCGGTTGCTGTTATCTGGATCACAGTAGTTCCATTAACGCCTGCTAAGGTGAAATAACCCGATTGTATGCCAACAATAACTCCCGGACCTGATATGATTGCAAAGGTGTAGGTAACAGTATGTCCTGAACTATCGGTAGCATTTGCAAGAAAACCACCAAAGCCATTTTCAGTGCTATCAGCTTGCGCAAAACCGCTATTAAACCCGGGCCATGTAATCGTAGGAGAAGAGGGTTGGGAAGTTGCTGTTGTCGTCACGGCAGGGAGGTTGATGTAGTATAAGCTGCCAACTGACACTTGCAGACGGTACGTCTGTGTCCCTTTTTTGGGTGTAACATTGAGCATAAATTGACAGCTGCGGCCTGAAGCCAATTTTTGCGTAGCGCAACTTCCAGTTACTGTCGCAGCCGGGTTGTCCACTGTACCCACTAACTGAATCGCTGGAAAGGACGCCGGGTAAGTGCTAGTACACGTATACGTATTTGTATAAGTCTGACCTGCTTGAGACTTGTCAGGAATCCCCTTATTCGTGAGAGTACAAGTAATGTGATCGACAGCATAACCCGTCATCGATATAAAAAATGTGATGGTAAAGATAAAATAACGTATATATTGTGTCACAGTCTTATCCTTAAATAATCTTTAAAATTTCGTTAATCCTGAACATTCAATCTGTAATTAATTAAAGAAATATGTTCCCTTTACAACGACTCCATTCGAATTAAGATTGTTTTCAAGATGATTATCACTCAATGTGCCTTGACCATCACCAGTCCTGGCTTTTCCATAATAAGCCAATTCATACCCGACACTGATTTGAGCGTTGTAATTAAACCAGTAGTCCAGCCCTGCACCAAAAGAACCAGCAAATTGTGTGGTTGTTGTGGAAGAAAAGCCAAAACGTCGCTCCATTACCGTAGCTCCGGGAATGGGGCTATCGGAATAATCGGAAACACGATTCAGTGCAACACCTACACCACCTGAAATATAAGGCATGAATTGTTTCCACTGATATAAATCCAATTTAAGTTTAGCCATGGGCAATTGCTGTGTAATATCGTATTTATAAGTGAAATTTTTAGCATCGGGCAGATCATTAACGAATATTACGCCATTGATGTGAATAGGGAAGGTATAGGTGTATTCAAAACTTAAACTGGTTGCAGGGAACCAAAGAGCTGCTCGTCGCCATTGATAACCGACAAAACCAGAAATTTGCCCTGTACTGTCTGAACTATTGGTGACATAGCGATCATCCGGAAAGCCAGGCATCCCTGAAGAAGCAAAATTAGTGGCATCAGTTCCAAAAGGATCCATCCATCCTCCTCCCACACCAATAAACCAATGATTTGCTGGCAGAACCCCATCCTTATCTTTATAAACAGGAACGACAGGATCTTTTTTTGTTACTGCAACGGGAGCTGAATTTTGAACCACAGGCGCAGAAGGACGAGTTATTTTCGCTTTAGTAGTGGGTGTGTTTTGACTCACTCGCTGCATTGGTGTAGTAACGCCAAACTCTTGAGCGGCAGCTCTCACTTCGGTTGTAGAGTGGAAAGGGCCAAGCAAAATTTGGTAATAACCATTTTTTTCCTTTAACAAAACCGGATAATTTGATTTCCTTTGTATTTGTGATTTTGCGCGCAAAGCATAGGATTTATTTTTATAACTCGCTAATTGAATATAAAAATCACTAGAAGTATTACTTCTAAATTGCCTAGCCTGGTGTAAACCATAGATAGTCTGAGCTGACAATGAGGAAAAACTAATGAGTGAAAATCCAATAGCTACCGAGAGTTTTGAGTAATACTGCCACTTCATTTATCGTCCTTAAAATTATTTGGAAATTCCATAAGTTATCTAGTCTATCATTAGCCCATTGATTTTCAAGAATAAATTTAAATTTAGTTCTCGAAGCTTTATGTAGCCTGGCTGCTGCAATCAAGGAGGAGTGATTCAATGTCTAATCCCTTTCACAAGCAATCAGGCTACACATTCTTGATGTTGCTTAAGTTGACGCCGTTGAGTGAACACTTACTCTAGAATAAATGTTGTCTCCTGTTAATTCACCATCAGGAGACAAATCATGAAATCACTGCATTACTTAGGTAATAGATTATTATTTGATATTTTTTCTTACTTTTTGAATCGCACGAATCTGTGCAACAGCGCGAGCGAGTTCTGCAGCAGCAACCGAATAATCCATTTCACCGCCCTTACCGGCCATTGCCGCTTCGGCCTGGGCTTTCGCTGCAAGTGCAGCGGACTCATCAAGATGATCAGCGCGCTCCACCACATCGGCAAGAACAGTAACACTGTTCGGTTGAACTTCCAGCATTCCACCTTGAACGTAGTAAATTTCTTGGTGGCCACCAGGCAAAGTAACTCGTACTTCGCCTGGTTTTAGAACGGTAAGCAATGGCGCATGGCCTGCTGTAATGCCTACTTCACCTAATTCTCCGGTTGCAACAACCATTTCGACTACACCGGAGAATATTTCATGTTCGGCACTAACAATATCTAAGTGCGTTGTTCTAGTCATATTTGCTTACCTCATAAGGTCTTAGCTTTAGCAACTGCTTCCTCAATGCTACCAACCATATAAAATGCTTGCTCAGGTAAATCATCATACTCACCAGCAAGAATACCTTGGAAGCCTTTAATTGTATCTTTTAATGATACGTATTTTCCTGGAGAACCAGTAAAGACTTCAGCAACGAAGAATGGTTGTGACAAGAATCTTTGAATTTTACGCGCACGGGTAACAACACGTTTATCTTCTTCAGATAATTCGTCCATACCAAGAATCGCAATAATATCTTTTAATTCTTTATAACGTTGTAAGGTTTGTTGTACACGACGAGCTGTATCGTAATGTTCTTGTCCTACAATGAGTGGATCCAATTGTCGAGACGTTGAATCTAAAGGATCTACTGCAGGATAAATACCCAATTCAGCAATTTGTCGAGACAATACAACTGTAGCATCCAAGTGAGCAAACGTAGTTGCTGGAGATGGGTCAGTTAAGTCGTCAGCGGGTACGTATACTGCTTGAATTGAAGTAATAGAACCTGTTTTGGTCGAAGTAATACGTTCTTGCAACATACCCATTTCTTCAGCCAATGTTGGTTGATATCCTACAGCTGAAGGCATACGGCCCAACAACGCAGATACTTCAACCCCTGCTAAGGTATAACGATAGATGTTGTCAACAAACAATAAAACATCCCGGCCTTCATCGCGGAATTTCTCAGCCATAGTCAAACCAGTTAATGCAACACGTAAACGGTTACCTGGTGGCTCATTCATTTGGCCATAAACCAATGATACTTTATCCAATACATTGGAGTCTTTCATTTCATGATAGAAGTCATTTCCTTCACGAGTACGTTCACCCACACCGGCAAATACTGAGTATCCGCTGTGCTCAATCGCGATGTTTCGAATTAATTCCATCATGTTAACGGTCTTACCTACACCGGCACCACCGAACAAACCTACTTTACCTCCTTTAGCAAAAGGACAAAGCAAGTCAATTACTTTAATACCAGTCTCAAGCAACTCTTGGCTGCCTGCTTGTTCTTCGTAACTTGGTGGCTTACGATGAATTGACCAATGCTCTTCTGCGCCGATTGGACCCGCATCATCAACAGGACGACCAAGAACATCCATAATTCGACCCAAAGTTTTCTTTCCAACAGGCACTTGAATAGGATTGCCTGTATTTTCAGCGCTTAAACCACGCTTAAGTCCTTCCGTTGTTCCCATAGCAATAGTACGTACTACGCCATCACCAAGTTGTTGCTGTACTTCAAAAACCAAATCACCATCAACAAGTTTTAATGCATCATTGATTTTAGGGACATTCTCACGGGGGAATTCCACATCCACAACCGCGCCAATAATTTCTACTACAGTTCCTAAGCTCATTTTATACCCTCTTATAAAGCGGCTGCGCCACCGACAATTTCTGCCAATTCTTGCGTAATTGCAGCTTGTCGAGCTTTGTTATAAGCCAATTGAAATTCTTTAATCAAATCACCGGCATTATCTGTTGCATTTTTCATTGCAATCATTTTCGCCGCTTGTTCACAAGCAATATTTTCAACTACTGCTTGGTAAATCTGCAATTCGATAAAACGTTCTAAAAGATTATCCAGCAATTCTTTAGCATCAGGTTCGTAAATGTAGTCCCAATGATGCCCCATTGTCTTGCTGTCTTCTTCTGATTTTGGCAATGGTAGTAATTGTTTCACCACAGGTTTTTGCGTCATGGTGTTAACAAATTCGTTGTATACCACATGCAGCGCATCGATGGTGCCATTGTTAAACGCATCAAGCATCACTTTAACAATACCAATAATGTCATTAATACCTGGTGTATCACCAAGATGATCTACAGAGCCAAGAACATTACTGCCAACACGCTTAAAAAATGCTTGTCCCTTACGACCAATGACTGCAAGATCAACCTCTTTACCTTGTTCCTTCCAGTGACGGATAGTACGTACTGTTTCACGTAGCAGGTTTACGTTTAAACCACCACATAAACCACGATCTGTAGTAACAACGATAAGACCAATACGATTAATCTCACGATGGCTCATAAATGGATGTCTGTACTCTGAGTGCGCGCGAGCAATGTGCTTTACTACGCTGTAGATTTTACTAGCATACGGTTTAGATGCACGCATCCTTTCTTGAGTTTTACGCATCTTGCTTGCTGCCACCATTTCCATTGCACGAGTTATCTTTCGAGTTTTGTTAATACTCGAAATTTTCGAACGGATTTCTTTTGCTCCAGCCATAATAACTTCGCCTTAAATTGCTCAAATCTGTCTATTCACCATGATTTGGAAATCATGGTGAATAGATACTTACCAACTTGCTGTACGCTTAAAGTCTTCTACAGCTTTTTTCAATTTTGCTTCAATATCATTATCGTAAGCACCTGCTTCATTGATCAGTTGCAACAGATCAGGATGAGAGCTGCGCATATAGTCGTGTAATGACGCTTCAAATGCCGCAACTTCATTGACAGGTACATCATCCAAATAACCTTTTTCAACCACAAACAATGCTGTACCCATTTCTGCAACAGATAATGGAGAGTACTGTTTTTGTTTCATGAGTTCAGTGATTCGTTGCCCGCGCTCTAATTGTTTACGAGTCGCGTCATCAAGATCCGAAGCAAATTGAGAGAACGCTTCTAACTCTCGGAATTGAGCGAGTGCTAAACGGGTACCACCACCTAATTTTTTCATGATTTTTGTTTGTGCAGCACCACCCACACGAGATACAGAAAGACCTGAGTTAATTGCAGGACGAACACCTGAGTTAAACAAATCAACATCAAGGAAAATCTGACCGTCTGTAATAGAAATAACGTTAGTTGGTACGAATGCAGATACGTCACCAGCCTGGGTTTCAATAATTGGTAATGCGGTTAATGAACCTGTTTTGCCTTTTACTGCGCCCTTAGTCAACTTCTCTACTTCATCTGCATTGATTCGTGCCGCTCTTTCTAATAAGCGTGAATGTAAATAGAAAATATCTCCAGGATATGCTTCACGACCTGGAGGTCTTCTTAATAATAATGATATTTGTCGATATGCCCATGCTTGTTTGGTTAGATCATCATAAACAATCAATGCATCTTCGCCATGTTCCATGAAGTATTCACCCATAGTACATCCAGCATAGGGGGCAATAAATTGCAATGCGGCAGAATCAGACGCACCCGCTACGACAACGATGGTGTGCTCTAAAGCACCGTGCTCTTCAAGCTTACGAACTATTGCTGCAACAGAAGAAGCTTTTTGTCCTACTGCAACGTATATACACTTAACACCAGTACCTTTCTGATTAATGATTGCATCAATAGCAATCGCAGTTTTTCCTGTTTGACGGTCACCAATGATAAGCTCACGCTGTCCACGTCCAACTGGAATCATCGCATCAATCGCTTTTAATCCTGTTTGCACGGGCTGATCTACTGATTTACGTGCAATAACGCCAGGAGCTACTTTCTCAATGGGTGACATGCCTGCAGCGTCAATTGGTCCTTTACCATCAATAGGATTACCTAAGGCATCAACAACTCGGCCTAAAAGCCCTTTACCTACAGGAACCTCAAGAATACGTCCAGTACATTTACCTTTTTGACCTTCAGCTAAAGAAGAATATTCACCAAGAACAACCGCGCCCACTGAATCTCTTTCAAGGTTAAGAGCCAAACCAAAAACGCCGCCTGGAAATTCAATCATTTCACCAGCCATTACATCTTCAAGGCCATGTAAGCTCACAACACCGTCTTTTAAGCTAACAATAGTACCTTCATTTCGTGCTTCAGATACTACGCTAAAGTGTTCAATTTTCTTTCTGATTAATTCACTTATTTCAGAAGGATTTAATGCTACTTGTTCTGACATGGAAACTATCCTCTAAATTATGCGGCCAATTCAGTACCAAGCTTATTAAGCTTGCCACGAACTGAACCATCTATAACTAAATCGCCCGCCCGAATTATTGCTCCACCAAGCAAGGAAGGATCAATACTAATTTTTAACGAGACCTTACGCTGTAAGCGCTGACTTAATGATTCGATTAATCGTTGTTGTTGTGCACTCGATAAATCTGAGTAACTGCTTACATCAACAGTCAAGGTTTTTTCTTGCTCTGCACGATGTACTTCGTAGAGTGCATAAATATCAGGCAGCAACATCAATCTTTTATTGGTAGCCAGTAACGTGATTAAATTGTTTAATGGCTTGTTTTCATTTGATTTTGCACCCATTGCTGCTTGCAACAACTGGATATGTTGTTCTACAGTTGTTGCCGGATTAGCAATAAATTGCTCAGCTTCTGGCATCAGCACAGCTTGCGCAAGATTTCTCAAATGTGCTGACCACTCAGCTAATTTCTTTTCCCCTAAAGCATATTCAAAAGTTGCTTTGGCGTAGGGTCTGGCTATGGTGGTACTATCAGACATTTTAAATCTCTTCTATCAAGTTATCTAACAATGCAGTATTTGCCTTAGCATCTACTTCGCGCATCAAAATCTTCTCAGCTCCTGTTATAGCTAAGGTTGCAACTTGTTTGCGCAACGCATCTTTTGCATGATTGATTTGTTGCTGTAATTGCTCCTGTGCCAATTTCACTTGCATTTGCGCTTCATGTTTCGCTAATTCTTTTGCTTCTTCAATAATTTGCGCAGCACGCTTATTTGCTTTATCAATGATATCAACAGATTGAATTTTGGCTTGCTTTAATTCATCTTTTACGCGATGTTGTGCTAATTCTAATTCTTTTCGACCACGTTCAGCAGCAGCTAAACCATCAGCAATCTTGTCTTGTCGTTCTTCCATAGCTTTTGCCAATGGAGGCCATACCAATTTCATAGTAAACAAAACAAAAGCTGCAAAAACGAGCATTTGTACAATTAATGTTAAATTAATTTCCACCGTTTAATCTCCTGTAACAATTAGGGCGCTATGCGCCCCGATCATGTGTTATCAAGAACCCAGGTTGCTTAGGAAAGGGTTTGCGAAAGTAAAGAATAATGCGATACCCACTCCAATCATGGTTACGGCGTCTAACAAACCTGCAACGATGAACATTTTTACTTGTAACATTGGAACCATTTCTGGTTGACGAGCTGAGCCTTCAAGGAATTTGCCACCAAGCAAACCAAATCCTATCGCAGTGCCCAATGCACCCAAACCAATTAACAAGGCAACCGCAACAACGGTCATACTTTGAACTTGTGCTATTAAACTAGCGGCTTGCATATTTATCCCCTTTACAATGGATGAAAATTAAATCGGTTAATGATCTTCGTGTGCTAAACTCAAGTAAACAATCGTTAGCACCATGAAAATAAATGCTTGCAATGTAATTACCAATATGTGGAATATCGACCAAGCCAGCGCCAAAATAAATTGTGCTGAGCCTAAAGTCGCCGTACCCAGTGTTGATGATGTTGCAGCATTTAAGGTTAACAGAGCGATTAATATGAATATCAATTCGCCTGCATATAAGTTTCCAAATAACCGCAGTGCCAATGAAATGGGTTTAGCAACAAGACCAACCACTTCAAGCAACAGGTTAAAAGGTATGAATCCAGGATGATTAAAAGGCTGTAAGGTAAGCTCTTTTATGAATTTTTTGGTTCCTTTTATCTTAATACTGTAAAAAATAATAAGAATGAATACAGAAATTGATAAACCAAAAGTTAAGTTCAAATCGTTAGTTGGTACTACTTTAAGGTAGTGAATACCACCCGTCTGCGCGATGGCGGGTAATATATCCACGGGCAATATATCCATGAAATTCATCAGGAAAACCCATAAAAATATTGTAAGTGCGAGCGGGCCAATCAAATTATTTTTGCCGTGGAAGCAATCTTTTACCTGATTATCAGCAAATTGCAGCATAATTTCGGCAAAATTCTGTAACTTTCCGGGAATTCCTGTTGTAACCCTGCGTGCACCAAAATACATCAGTCCACAAACAAAGATTCCTAAAACGATTGAGAAAAACAGAGTGTCGAGGTTCAGTGTCCAGAAACCACCCGAACCCAATTTCATATCACTAACGTTGTAAGTAAGGTACGTTAAATGATGCTTGATGTAGTTTGTGCTAGATACCATTTCAGTCACTTTCGGGCCTATTCTGTTTATTTACAATAATCAACGGGGTAAACCAATGCGTCATCTGTATCATAATGTATGATGCAAAAAACGCTAACGGCGTAATTTTAAATAATAAAAACACCGCAGTGAACAGGAATATGGATATAACTATCTTAAACGCTTCGCCTTTATAGAAACTATTTACGATCTGCTTGGCTGAACGAGCACCTTGATACTTAAACAGTTTGCTTGCAAAATACGCATTAGGAACAATACAAACTATACCACCAAGCAATGCTGAACTTCCTGCATTAGTACCATATACTAGTGCACATAAAGCTGCAAAAATCAATGTAACGCATGATTGTAGGCACCATAGCCGCACAATACCGCGCTTACTTAGCTGTTTGTTCACATATTCACCTAAGTTTCACCGCGCGAATTATAAAGCAATCAGTATGAATAATCAATGCCATATTTTATACATGCATGATTCTTTATTACCAATGACCAGTATTAGGTGCTGATGCCCAAGGTTCCTGGATAGGTAAAGGCTCACCTTTTTGCAGCAATTCGATGGAGATATTATCTGGTGAGCGAATAAATGCCATATGACCATCTCGAGGAGGCCTGTTAATTACTACCCCTGCCTTTTTTAATCGTTCACACGTCGCATAGATATCATCCACTCGATATGCTAAATGACCAAAATTGCGGCCCTCTGGATAATTTTCTGGATCCCAGTTATAGGTAAGCTCTAGCAGGGGCGCATTTGCATGTTTTGCGTGCTCAAAATCATCCGGTGATGCAAGAAATATTAAAGTATATCGGCCATTTTCATGGTCGGAGCGTTTCACTTCAACCAGCCCTAATTTATTGCAATAAAAATCGAGTGATTCATCTAAATTGGAAATTCGTACCATCGTATGCAAATAATTCATCATTTTCTCCCTTATTTGTTTGTATTTATCCCGTAGTGATGCCGCTTATACTAGATTTTAGCGTCTATAATTAAAGTGTGGAACTTATTATCGCGACTCAGGTAATAAGTAGTGCTATTAACCTCGCAAAAGGAAAGAACATGCCTGATAAGATCCAACATACTGCAGCCAGTCTGCAGCAAAAAATGCTCGCTCGTTATAGCGATGGGTTACATCATAAACATAATAAACATCATCTAGAATATCGACAACACTGTAGATCCCACCCATGCAATCAACCTAATGGTTTGGAAGAAGAGGAAGAATTAGCTGGTTCTACGGGATTGTTACGTCAGTTTAAATTGAGGAAAATACGTAAACGACCTGACAAAGGGCATTTCCATTAATAAAAAAAGCGTCCTAGAAAAAGCAGTTGTATGCATCTCCTTTACATCAATTGCTTTTTTTAGGATTAACCAACCGAGCTACTTTCATAAGTAAAATATTTCAGAATTTTTACCACACGAGCAACATCACTTGTTTGTCTTGCCATATTAATTACTTTTTCGGCTTGCTCTTGATGCACATCACCCATTAAATAAACAACTCGATCTGAGGTCACTACCTTAAACGCGTTCGGATCAATAGAACCATCAGCGAAAATTTGACTACGAATCTTCGCGGTGATCCAGCTGTCTTGCATCGAATTTGAGGCCGAAACACTTACTCTTACTTGATTAAATAGACGTCTGTAACCTTTTACTGTAGCCAATCGTCGTTGTAATTCGGCTTGCAGTTCAGGAGTAGGGACATGGCCAGCCAATAAAACATCACCATTGAAAATAGCGATATCAATAACACAATTATTATTTTTAAATGTATTATCAACGGTTATCGCATTGTTCACTTTGAGGAATAACTTGTAGTCATCCAATTTTTTATACACGTCGTGTCTGTCGTAAACCATAGAGGCGCCTGTCCATAAGCTGCCCATGCAGCCAGACAAACACAATAGAGCGCAAGTAAGTAGTACAGCAAAACATCCTTGTTTTAACATATTATTTAACGAATATACTGAAAAGTTTTAACCACTTTACTCACACCATTAACTCGCCGTGCTGCATCAACAGCAAGTGCTGCTTGTTGATCGTTAACGATACCCATGAGATAAACTACTTGATTTTCGGTCACAATACGAATGGAGCCCGACTCGAGTCCTTTTTTAGCCAACAATCTGGTGCGAACCTGGCTGGTAATCAAACTGTCTTTAGAGCGAGCGGTAAGCGGTATGGGATATCCAACCGATATTTCATTGTAAATGCGTTGAACGCCCGGTGTTCCTCGTGCAATTTTTTCAGCCAAATCACGTAAAGATGATGTAGGGGTTTGTCCTACAAGCAATACAACACGATTAAAACTCGTCACGAGAACTCGTGAATCACTAAACTGGTGGTTTGTTACTATTGCTTTATGAATTACATGAAATAATCGCGCATCTGCTTCCATGGTGATTACACCACGCCGATCATAAACCATTCCTGCAACTGCACCAGTTACTACGGCAGCAACACATCCTGTCAACAGAGTCGTCACTAAAAGAAAAGCCATCGATTTTAATTTGAAACTCATTTTTCACCCCAAAACTTGACCAAACAATGATTGGTCAATTAAATCACAAAAACAATGTAAGATGAACAAGTGCATTTCTCTAATTCGCGCTGAACTATCTGATGCAACACGAAGTTCAATATCCTCAGGGCCTAAATGATTTGCGAGCACACCTCCATCACGTCCGCTTAAAGCAATAGTATCCATTCCTCGTTCATTTGCAGCATGAAGAGCGTGCAACATACTGTCTGAATTACCTGAAGTGGTTAATAAAAGCAATACATCATTTTCTTGTCCTAGCGCCTGAATTTGTCGTGCAAAAACTTGGCTGTAATGATTATCATTAGCGGAAGAACTTAAGCTGGTTGAGTCAGTACTCAAATTAATTACGGGGAGAGAGGGCCTTTCTACTTCAAATTGATTCAGCATGGCACTGGCAAAATGCATGCAATTGGCACTGGAGCCCCCGTTCCCGCACAATAATATTTTTCCATCTGCAAGCAAACAATTCACTAAACGTTGCCCAGCCTTGGCAATTGAATCAGATAAAGAATCAGCAAGCGCTATTTTGGTTTCTATGCTCATACCAAACAAATGCCTTACTCGTTCTTCCATTTGTACCATCATATTCAAACCTCTACTTCATATTTTTTGTAGCCTGGGTGAAGCGAAGCGGAACCCGGGTTTTCTGTTCTTATAAAAATTCCCGGGTTCCGCTTCGCTTCACCCAGGCTACATTGAATTAATAATTAATCAATAATCTGCGCCAAACGCATCTTTTATCCAGTTAATGGTCGCTGATTTTCCATCAATACTTAGTACATCAAAACGTAGGGCAAATTGGTCATACTTTTGATGTTCCAGCATATAATATGTCGCTGTCTTAAGTATTTTTTGTCTTTTAGTGTAAGTAACACTAGCAATTCCCCCACCAAACTGTGTAGATACTCGCGAACGAACCTCTATAAAAACCAGCTGGTCCTTGTCGCGCATAATTAAATCAATTTCGCCCAAACGACAACTGTAATTTTGCGTAATGAATTTAAGTCCTTGCTTTTTTAAATATGCCAAAGCTTTTTCTTCAGCAATGCGTCCTTTCTGTTGTGTTATCAATTACACCGTCTCACCTAAAGAATGAACCAATCCTTGTTTGAACTGTCCCCACTCCAATACGCGTGCAACCTGTTGTGATGGTTTGAGATACAAAATACCCTCTCCATTGCGCGATTGATCTGCTGGGAATAACATCAGTTGGTTCAATTGGGTAGCCAAAGTATAACTGTCCATTCCTAAAGCATACAATCGATTATAACTGTTAAATTGTTCTGGCCAATTGCGTGTACCTGCCTGGTGCGCGAAAACCCAAGGAATATCGCAGAAAATAATTCCATCAAGATCCTTATCTTTCAATGGGTTAGCACTACCACCGTAAACGCTTGCAGTAGCATATACCGGAACATCTCCTGCATAATAGTAATTGAGCAAAGGCATAATTTGCCGCGCTTTGGATGGATAGGCTAATAGAAATATCATATCAAAGTCTTGTCTACGGCTAATCACTGGTTGGATTTTTTGTCCTAATAACTCTCGTATATTTTTCTCGCGTTGCTGGCTGTTGCTGATTTGCAGAAAATCTTTCATTTTTTTATTTAAATCATCCTTTGCACCATATAAAAAAGTATCAACAACACGCCCACCACTTTTTTGCCATTGTTGAGTAAACGCTTTAGTTACTTCTTTGCCCCAGTCATTTCCAGGTGCAATAATCAATGCGCGGCTATACCCCTTATTTTTTGCTCTGATCGCGACCTGGATCGCTTCATTTACAGGCGAAAGTCCGAATAAATAAGAATTTTCCTGGATATTGGTATCCGCATCATTTAATAACAAGGTAGGAACGGGGTGTTCTAATGCTGCAACTACTGCTACTTGTGATTTTGTTAATGGCCCCACAACATAATCGGCGCCTTCATTGATCGCATTTTGATATAAAGAAGCAACATCACCTTTGCTGGTATCATAGGTTTTCACCTGCATGGGTGTATTGCTGTTATTGCTCTTATATGCAGCCATAAATCCATCACGTACTGCGGCTCCTGGCCCCTGTAACGCGCCACTTAAGGGAAGCAATAGAGCAACTTGTTTTGGCTGGCTGCGCATTTTATTGGCAATTGAATCCAATGGATTGGGCAAAATATGATTTGCAGGATGATTAGTAAAATGAGATTGCCACTGATCTAAGGCTGCAAGCAAAGACTTTGGATTATCACGATACTTACGTGAGATTAGTGCGAGCTGGAGCCAACCTTGTAAAACAGATTGATCAGATGCTTTAGCTGCTAAAGAGTTTAATTCAGCTTGAGGAACATGAGTTAAAGTTAACCAAAGGGTACGTCGATTATTGGCTTGGTTCTCTTCATCGGTTAACAATGATTCTAGTTTTATACGCTCTTCGATCGACTCCAGAGGTTTATCTGTACCACGATAAGCTTGCGCTAAGAGCTCATGAAATTGAATCTTTTGGTATGGAACAAATTCATCACGTTCGGTAATACTGGTTAATTTGCTCAATGCCATTTTAGGACGATCGCGAATGAGATCAATTTGCGCTAATAAAAGATTTTTTTGATCCATAAGTGTCGGTGTTAAGTCAGAAGTCTGTGCTAAAATAGCAGCACCTTGTCGCCATTGACCTTCTGAAATCAAACGTCCTGCTGCAAGGAGTAGCGATTGTTGCTTTTCACTGCCTTCTTGATTTTTGGCCTGTGTCAGGTAACTTGCCGTAGGTTTGGCATAAGGACTCGCTATTTTTTTCTTCTCCACTTTTGGCACATTTACTGGAGCAGGCGTGGCTAATTCTGGCGAATTAACTGCTGTGGTGCATTGACAAAGAAAAAAGGTTGATGTCAGTAAAAAAAATGCGCGAATTTTTATTAGGCCTCTTTTGAAACTCGCTGCAAAGAGAGAAATGCAAGAAGACACGGAGCGCAGAACCGGAATGTACACATCAGTACATGAGGATTCGAGCACCGTATCGACGAAGCAGGTCTCCTTTGCAGTAGAGTTTCGAAAGAGGTCTATTGATTTTATTAACATATTTTTTAGAATTGAATAAGCAATAACGCAAGAGGATAAACCATGACTAACTCACTAGCAACAGGCATAGGAACTCTCTATATTGTTGCAACTCCGATAGGAAACCGTGAGGATATTACGTTTAGGGCATTAGAGGTGCTTAAATCAGTTGATTTTATTTTAGCGGAAGACACGCGTCATTCCATACAACTGCTCAGTTCGTTAGGAATAAAAAAAAATCTTGAATCACTCCATGCCCATAATGAAAATGATAAAAGTAAATACATTATCGAAGAACTTTTAGCAGGAAAATCTGTCGCCTTAATTAGTGATGCCGGCACCCCATTAATTAGCGATCCAGGGTTTTTATTAGTTAAATTAGCGCGACAGCATCATATTGATGTTGTCCCTATTCCTGGAGCGTGTGCATTAATTACTGCACTTTGTGCGGCAGGTATCCCTTGCGATTCTTTTCTTTTTTTAGGATTTCTCCCAGCGAAACAGCAGGCGCGGAAAAGTAAATTGGAATCGTTACGGGCAGAACCTCATACTTTGATTTTTTATGAATCAACGCATCGCATTCTTGAATGCATAGATGACCTAAGTGAAATTTTTGGCGAATCGTGTGAAATGGTCCTCGCAAAAGAATTAACCAAAACTTTTGAACGCTTTATTACCAGTACGATTACGGGAGTTAAAAACTGGCTTTTGGCTGCACCTGCGCATGTAAAAGGTGAATTTGTTTTGCTTATTCCCCCGCGTCCAACTGTTTCTGAGCCGGATAGTCATGAAAAACTACTTGAGGTGTTGCTGAGTGAGTTACCTCTGAAACACGCTGTAACTATTGCGTGTAAGCTAAGCAATGGCAGTAAAAATGAATTGTATGAAAAGGCATTAGCGATAAAAAATAGATCAGTGTAACTTGGGGTATTGTAGCCTGGGTGAAGGCGAAAGCCGTAACCCGGGTTCCGCTACGCGGCACCCAGGCTACACTAATTATGGAAAACAACAGTTTATTTCAGTCTCGTCAATCTCTTCTACATAGTACTCTTTCTCTTGACTCTCTTTAATAGGACTATCATTACCAGGTCCTTCCAAAGCTAATGGAGCTTTTGTACTGTTATGCTGATCATGAGCGTGATAAATCTCATAACCTAGATACACCACAGTTAAAGCGATAGCTGCAGGCCAACATACTGCAAAAGTCGCGATTAAAAGGGTAGGCATTACCGTATTTTTTATCATCGTAAAGATAAAATCATTACGTGCAGCTTCGTATTCATTAAGAGCTAATTGAAGATCTTTTCTTGTATTTTTAGCTTCATCCAAACGTAAACTTTTCTCGTGTAATTTCGAGTACGAATCGGAAGAAAGATACATAGCTACTGCAAGAGTACAAACAAAGAAGCAAGCAACAGGTATTCCTGGTCCCGTCAATAATAGTGAAGCGCTAAATCCAATCATCAATAAAGAAGCTGCTGCCGCATTAAAGTAAAAAGTTCCTTCTTTTGTCTGCCAGTTTATTTCCAGTTCATTAAGTTGCAGTTCGAGCATTTCTTTATGCCGCTTTATATCCATACCTTGAAACTTTTCTGGATGCAGTGTGTACTCTCGCAACTCCGTCTCGTATTGTTCCTTCTTTAATAAATATTCTTGTTTTGCTAAGTGGCATTTATACAAAGTTAAGCACACATCAAAACCCAAAAAGATTGCGGTAATATATCCGGCTGTTGGATCTGGGATGTTGGTAATATGGTTAAAATTAGTTATAAAATTTACTGTAGCCCATACTAAGTCATTGGCAAAGTTACAATGTCGTTTATAAAATTCATATTTAAATCGCTCAAGGGCCGTAGTTTTATCCTTTTTTTCCAAGTCTGTTGGAAACCAAGTGTGTTGAACTAAATACCCAAAATCGATTGCAAAGCGCATTAAAAACAAACCCACACTAAAATAATTCAGCAAGCCATTAGGCGCTTTAATAAAATCAATTATTTTATCAGCATCGGTATGTGTCCCTAGAATTGCATCCAACTTTTCAAGAAGTTGCAACTCTTTTGCTAAAGTAAAGCCAGATGTTAAGGTTAAACGACAAAAAACCCAATACACACGACATAAATTCACATAAGCCACATAATCACGAATTCGTGATAAATGTGCAGGTGCGGTGAACAAATTACGAAAACCATTAATATAGCTCTTTCTTAAAGATTCTATAAATTCTTCTTCATCTTTTTTATCCTGCTTAGCCTTCTTTAAGATACGATCCATAATCTTCTGTTTATTCTCTCTATCTTTTTCTACTTTAGCATGTTGAGAATACGCCAGATGAAAGGCCTCTAAAAGTGAGCTGCAATAGTAACAATACTTCCAAAATGCGATGTTTTTTTCATCATCGTCATTTTTTTGTTTGTTTAGTATGTAAAACAAATGGTTAAATTCGGCTTCAAGTTCTCTTTGATTTTTTAATATAAAGCTATAACTTACCCCACTAGCTCGGTCATCAATTTGTTTAAAACTTTCTAATTCTTTATTATGAAGTTGCGTAAAAAATTGAAACTTATCGTCAGTAAACGTAAACACCTCATTTTGTTTTGAATAAGCCATAGCAACCTCACAAAAAATATACAGGGAGTTTACGGTATCACTTGATTTTTAGTTTTACAAGATTTTTTTGTTTGTTTTTTTATCACAATGTTTCAAATCAGTTAAAATGTTTCAAAAAAGTAAAGAGATGATAAATAGTAGATCATGGGATCTTTTTTTTGTTGAAAAAATTATACTCAGAGTGCGCTTTCGATGACTATTGATATTCATAAAAATAGATATAAAAACAACAATTAGATTTGTTTTTTAGTCAATAAGAGATATTTTTAACATTTTATATTCTGAATTTTTTGTTAATTGACACGAATTAACCGCGATTAATGTTGAAATCGTTGGTGGGACAGGATGTACGTTAAATTATTAAATATGTATCACGCTGAGTAATATGGAATTAAATCGAATCAGCTCACTTGTTTCCCCCCATAAATGACATTCCCATATTCACACCATCTTCTACGTCATTTACTACGTCATCTACTGGTGATGAACTTTGCCCACCTCCGCTTACATTCTGCAAAACACCATCTATACCATCGGACAGCATACCTGAGGCTACCTGCATAAGATTTGTATCACTTGATGAAGGCTCATCCATATCCATGTTTTGGTCATCAGTAGATTGGTCATTATTTTGATTTTGTATCATATTTAAACCATCGTTTACTATGTCTAAGGAGTCGTCTGCTATCTGCTTGACTACCCCTTCGGCTATATCGGCCATAATGAATACCTCGTATATAAAGCTCTATATATAAGAATAGCACAAAAAACAAACAATCTTCACATTATAGGCGCTGTCAAGCGATACAGTCCTGGTAAGCGTTTTATTTCCACTGAGTACTCTCAAGATCAATAAACTTATTTACCAATGCAGAAACTAGAAAAAATACGTCCCAATAAATCATCCGAACTGAATTCGCCAGTAATCTCACATAAGCGTTGATGTGCTTGCCGTAAATCTTCTGCTAATAATTCTCCAGCACGGTGTTCAACCAATTGTTGCTGCCCCGTTGAAAGTATATTTTTTGCCTCATCTAATGCCTGCAGATGACGTCTTCTGGCAAGAAAGTGTCCCTCATTCGGTTGATAACCCACAACGTGTTTTATCAATTGTTTCAAACCATCAATTCCTTCTCCTGATTTTGCAGAGATGTAGACGGTATGATCTTGTATTTGAGTATTATGTCCCAGGGTATCAATTTTATTGAATACGGTAATAATAGGAACTTCTGGAGGTAACGCAGTCTTAATTTCTTTGGTTAAATGATAATGCTGTTCCAAATCATTCACATCAACAACGAGTAAAACACAATCCGCTTTCTTTAACTCTTGCCACGCTCTTTTAATTCCTTCTTTTTCGACTACATCATTCGATTCACGTAGCCCCGCGGTATCGATGATGTGTAGCGGGATATCATCCAGTAAAATATGTTCACGCATGACATCACGTGTAGTGCCTGCAATTTCGGTAACTATCGCGATATCGCGTCCAGCTAAGCAGTTGATTAAAGTTGATTTGCCGGCATTAGGTCTTCCCGCAATCACCACGGATAAACCTTCGCGTAAGATCACGCCTTGATTTGCCTGAGCGCGTATCGCCTCTAATTCAGTTAAAATAGTATCTAACAAATGAGCTACTTTACCGTCATTAAGAAAATCAATTTCTTCTTCGGGAAAATCGATTGCCGCCTCTACATACAAACGTAAATAGATAATTTTTTCATTTAATTGATTAATTTTATTTGAAAACTCGCCTTGCAATGATTTTAAAGCCATGCGTGCTGCAGTTTGCGAACTGGCTTGAATTAAATCAGCGATTGCTTCAGCTTGAGTTAAATCAATTTTATCATTTAAAAACGCACGCTCAGAAAACTCTCCTGGCTGCGCCAAGCGCGCTCCGAGTTGAATACATGCTTTGGTTAGCATATCAAGAACAACAGGAGATCCATGTGCTTGAATTTCAACAACATCCTCTCCAGTAAAAGAGTGGGGCGCTTTGAAATAAATCATGATCCCTTGATCGATTAAAGAATCTAAAGTTTGCGATGTCTCATTCTCTGACAAGGAATAGAAGGAACAAAAAGTAGCCAAGCGAGGTTGTAATGTCTTATTTCCATTAAGTGAAACAGCAATGGAATATGCCTTTGAGCCTGATAATCTGATAATTCCTACCCCACCTCTTCCAGGTGGGGTAGCTATAGCTACTATTGTTTCTGTAGACATCTATTTAGCTGTAACAAGTTTTTTTGCAGGTTTTTCATCAGAGTACTTACGTGTAATGTACCATTGCTGCAATATGGACAAAGTATTATTCACAATCCAATACAATACCAAACCGGCTGGAAAATTCCAAAACAAGCCTGTAAACAACACGGGTAAAAACATCATGACTTTTGCTTGCATCGGATCAGGAGGTGCTGGATTTAATTTTTGTTGAATCAGCATCGTAGCCCCCATAATCAATGGTAATACATGATAGGGATCGGCTGAGGCCAAATCTTTAATCCAGAAAATAAATGGTGCTTGTCTTAACTCAACACTTTCCAATAAAACCCAATACAGAGCGATAAAGACTGGAATTTGAATCACGATAGGTAAGCAGCCACCTAAAGGATTTACTTTTTCCTGCTTGTATAACTCCATAGTAGCCTGGCTGATTTTTGCTTTATCATCACCATAACGTTCGCGCAAGGCCTGTAATTTAGGTTGTAATTTACGCATCCCAGCCATTGATTTATAGCTTGCAGCAGATAAACGATAAAATGCCAATTTAATTAATACGGTAACTAAAACGATAGACCAACCCCAGTTACCTACAAAATTATAAATCGCTCTCATCAACGAAAATAATAGGGATGATAAAAACCATAGAATTCCATAATCCACGGTAAGATCAAGTGATGGAGCAATATTTTTTAACACGCTGGTGATTTCTGGGCCTAGATACAATTTGGCACTGACATTTTTTTGCTCTTCGGGTTTCAGTGTAATCGGTTGGCTTACAGCACCAATGGTATAATCATTATTCACAGCGCGAGTATAAAACTTATTATTCGTATCAGCAGTTGGAATCCAGGCAGTTAAAAAATAGTGTTGCTGCATGGCAATCCAGCCACCTTTACTGTCCACATCCAGATTTGCTTTGTTCATATCGCTAAAACTTACTTTTTGATAACGATGTTTTCCTGGTTCTGAATAAGAAGCACCTGTATATGAGCCAACATGAAATACACTTGACTTGTCCTCTTTGGGTGAACTGCGTAACAACTGAGTATTCAAATATCCAGTCCACTCAGTATTGCTGTTATTAACAATCTTGTAATTTACATCAATAAGATAACTTCCTTTAGTAAAAATGAGTTCTTTTTTTACTTCGAGTCCTTCGTCATTTTTACCGCTAAGTGTCACTACCAATTGCTTCTGATCAGGAGCCAATTCGTATTGCTGTTGTGGTGTTGTGAAGTTCAAGTTGAGCATTTGGGGATTTTGTCCTGAAGGAACAACAAGACTGCTGTTAGCAACATAACGCTCACCAGGCTGATTTTGTAAAAGAAGAAAGGGTTTATTTTTTTCGTCTACGCTTTGAGGATAATCAAGGAGCTTCCCTGAAACTACGTCTCCATTCTGCAGATCAATACTCACATCTAAAACATCTGTTTTAACGCGAACTAATGGTGCATTACCGTTTTTAGGTTGTTCAACAGCTGGAGTTGTTGGAGTTGATGCTGATGTTGACGTATTCGATGGTGCTACTTGAGGTAACAATGGCTGCCCATTATTCTCTTGGCTCATCACATTTTCAGTTGGCATAGGTTTAGGAGGATAATCAACTTGCCAGGCATTCCAAAGTGATAAACTAACTAGCGCAAGCGCAATATATAAAACAATACGTCGTATATCCATCAATGATTCTCGTTGTTGGGGAGCACCGGATCGTAACCACCACGTGACCATGGGTGGCAACGCAATACTCTTTTTAAAGCCATCCATAAACCTTTGGTTATGCCGCATTGTTGGATAGCGCTTTCAGCATATTGTGAACAACTTGGGTAATATCGGCAACTTGGCTTTAACAAGGGGCTAATCAAATATTGATATAGTTTGATGGGTAAACAAACTATTTTTCGTAACATGAGATTAATTTTTTCCATGTTTTGCCCATTCTAGCGTTTACAATTGCATTTGTTTGTTTTGCTACGCCTTGTCTTGCTAAAAAAACCACATCGACTGCAGGTAATTCTTTTTGTCGAAAGCTTTCTCTTAACAGCCGTTTGATACGATTTCGGTCATGAGCTTTTGCTATCACTTTTTTTGATAACGCCAGCCCAAGTCGCGCATAACCTAAATTATTCTCTCTAAAGAGAACGATAAATTCGGATGTTACTATTTTTTTTGCTTGTTCAAACACATGATTATAATCTTTTTTTGTTAATAATCGTTGTGTTTTTTTAAATGCAAACACTTACGCAGTCAAACGTTTACGGCCTTTAGCACGACGACGTTTAATTACTAATCTACCTGCACGAGTAGCCATACGCTCACGAAAACCATGATCACGTTTGCGTTTTAAATTACTGGGTTGAAAGGTACGTTTCATGATGAACCTGCTAATAAATTATGAGGCTGGCAATGATAGAGAACTTTTTTTCTACTGTCAATTTTAGCATTTGATTATTTTTTGTATACGTTCCTTTTTTTAATTTGAAATATGCTGGCTGTTAATAACTTTATTAAATTTATTTTTTAAATTTTATTTTATTATTATGTATTTTATCTCTTGTTGATAACTTTATTATTTTTATAATAATCAATATCTTAACTTAAAATAAATCTTGTTTGTAAGCTCTTTTAAAGCCTGTGACCTATTTGTAGGTATTTTTATTTTTTGATTTATTCATTGTTTTATTATCATCTTATTCCCGTTATTCGATCGGGTTTATTCATAGCTAACTTGATGCAAGGTGATTTTATTTTTATCATTTATTAAGGGGTGATTAGGCAAGATCTGGTTCTTTTTCAAGAATAAAGAGTATTGGAAACCAATTACACGTATAGAATGTCTCTATAAAAAATGGCATTTACATCCATCTTCCTTTTGAAACGAAACCTAAATTGGGTTATATACTTTAAGGTTATTAATATTGTTCAGGGTGGAACTATGTATCTAAAGCTAATGGAAGGAATACAGCGTTTTCAAACTCAAGAATATAAAAAACGTAAAGAATTATTCGCAACTTTGGCAAATGGCCAACGTCCTGCGACTCTTCTCTTTGCTTGTTCCGATTCACGAATAATTCCAGCTCTTGTTACTCATACAGGGCCTGGAGATATATTTATTACACGTAACGTGGGTAATATCATTAACCCGTATTCTTCAGATCCTTCAAGTACAGCTGCAGCTATTGAATTTGCTGTAAAAGTACTTGGGGTACAAGAAATAGTAGTATGTGGTCATTCACGTTGTGGCGCCATGAATGGCTTGCATACTCCTCATCTTGAAGAAACCTTGCCTGCTGTTGCTGCCTGGTTAGCAGAAACAAAATCCATGCTAAACGTACAGGATGACTTACACAATCATTCTTTAGAATGTACTACAGAGAAAAATGTCCTGACACAAATTAAAAATTTAAAAACACATCCTGCAGTAATTGAGCAGCTTGAAACAGATAAACTAAGCATCCATGGTTGGATTTACGAGTTTGAAACGGGCAGAATACTAGCCCATGATCAATCAACAAGCCAATTTTTGCCTATTGAACAATTGAACCACTCTTTAGTACCTAGCAAAGCTTTACTGACGAGCAAATTATTAGATGGGGTGCTTCATTTTAGAAAAAATGATTTTCCAAAAAAGAAGGAATTATTTCAATCCTTAGCACAAGGGCAGCATCCTAAAGCGCTTTTATTTTCTTGTTCTGATTCGCGTGTGATTCCCTCTTTAATCACGGATACAGATCCTGGTGAGCTATTCGTTACCCGCAATGTAGGTAATCTTGTGCCATTTTATACTTCTATACCCTCTGGAGAAGCAGCTGCAGTGGAATATGCGGTAGATGTATTGGGAGTACAAGACATAATTGTATGTGGTCACTCCCATTGTGGTGCAATGAAAGGACTAATGGATCCTGATCTGGAGAAAGAATTACCCGCTGTTGCTTCATGGTTAATTTATGCAAAACCCACCTTAGAAAGGCTTAAAAGAAAATTTCCTGAGTACACGGAACATTCTTTGGTTTGCACTACTAAAGAGAATATTCTGCTGCAAATAGAAAATTTGCAAACACACCCAGCAGTCATTAGGAAGCTCTCTAATAAGCAGCTTCAGCTGCATGCCTGGTTTTATGATTTTGAGTCAGGAGAGATTTTGATTTATAGCCAGGAAAAAAAAGATTTTATCTCTTTTAATGATGCAGTAACAGAGATACTCCTCAGCGATGAAGTACTCACTAAAATGCGTACTATTGTTGAAGAAGAGGCTATGAACTATCTAAAAAATTTAGCCTCACCACAAACCGCAGATGATTGTAGAAGGGTAATGCCAGTATTGAATTACATTCGATTTAAAGGAATCTCGGTCATTTGGGACCAAATTAAAGCGCCCATAACCTCAAGGATTAAAGCAGAATTTGGTGGGTTATGTCCTCATCATACGGATGAACGGATAATTTCGCTGATTGAGAAAGGGTTAGAAGTAAAATTACCTGATATTAGGGATTTACAAAAATATGTAATGGCCTCTCCTGGCTATCATAAATTCAGTGGCCAAATGATGAGGCATTTTATTACCATGCCAAAACCACAAGAGCTGTCTGCGCAAAAAATTGAACTTGCAAAAACCATTTTTCAGCTATGAGATTTCGTCAAGTTAAGGAAGATATGTGGTAAATTCTCCCCTTACGGTTCAAACTAGGTAGACTGGTAACACTACTCCAGGAGCAAAAGGTGTTACCAATGAATTGGCTGAATGCAAAGGCAGAAATTAAGAAACTCTTGCACTGAAAGCTGAGGAAATGTAAGAAATTTATTTTTGAATTAGGAGAAATACATGTGGGTTAAGGAGTTATTTATTGATATCCCTACACGCGATAATGCACCAGAAACTAGATTGCACATACGGATAGTCTGTGAAAAGGAGGAAAATCTCGACAAAATGCCTTACGTTTTTATGCTTCCTGGCGGCCCTGGTGCCAACCATTCTCATTATAAGGATTATGAATGCCTCTGTACTACAGGCAATATGGTATTTATTGATCCCAGAGGATGTGGATTAAGCGATAAACAGGAGCCCTCATCATATACCATGGACAATTACATTCAGGATATTGAAGAGATTCGTAAACATCTCGATTTAGAAAAAATAGTTTTATTGGGTAAATCTTATGGAGCAATGTGTGCCTTAGGATATACCCTGGCTTATCCGGGACATGTTTCCAGCCTAGTTTTGGCAGCAGGTTCCCCAAGTTTCAGAAATCTTGAGTCAGCGCGTCTAAATGTTGAAAAAAGAGGTTCCCTGGCTCAACAAAAAGCCTGTGAGCTATTATGGGAAGGGAATTTTAAAAGCGATGAAGAGCTGGATCATTTTTTTGATGTCATGGATTCCATGTATTCCTGGAAAAAAAGACATAATCTTCCGGTAAGTCGACCCGCTCCGGATTATATTTTTGCGCATGAACCTTTGAATCAGGGATTTGGCGGATTTTTACGAACATTTAATTATGAGGATCGCTTGCATGAAATAGCATGCAAAACGCTCATTCTGGTCGGTGAAGAAGACTGGATTACTGATAAAAGACATTCCGAATTCATGGCGAGCAGGATACCTGATAATCAATTTATCGTGTTTCCCAATGCAGATCATTCCATGGAGTCTGATGTTCCAGAAGCATTCTTTTCAAGCATACACTCTTTTTTGAAAAGCCAGTTTGAAAAAAAATTGCATCATCATTTTTTTCAGGAAAAAGAAAATGCCAGGGAAAAAAAATATAATTTGACTGCGGATAAAAATTTTTCATTCAGTTGAAAAATTATCTGAGAAGCGTGTTTTTCTCTTAATATTTAAGACTAATAAAGTCTTCTTAGGTCTGTTTAAAAAGTTTAATCAACAAGCGCTCGGGCCTTGGCCCGACCTACCTTATTTTGGAATAGCCTTATTCGCTTAATACTTTTACAATAGCAGGCCACCAAGAACGGGTTAGAAAAGTATAAGTACTCACAATAACAAATGCATTAGCACAAGCAAGTAAACTGCCACCAATGTACTGATATGTTAGACTTAAAGATGGAGATTTGTTTTTGGCAATAAGCCCTGCCACATAGAGATTAGGGAGATAAAAGAAAAATGCCATAAACTGGTCAAAGTATCCATGAAAGTCTTTAGTATGCCCCCTTATACACTTGAATTAATGGGAATGAATTCTAACTTTTTTAGTTTTGGAGTTAATTCGGTAATCCCCTCATGTTCATTGCCATTACCATGCACTAATATTATCCCCCCTGGAGTAATGGGTTGGTGTTTTGCTATCCACGCATCAGCACCTAATGGTATCAAGCCATATTTCTTTATTTTCATAATTAATTTTTTATTGGAAATAAGACCAGGGAATCTAAAGAAAATGGAAGGCACCTGATTTTGTTCTAGGAGATATTTTTCAGTTAACAGGATTTCACTCTCTTCATTAATCATTTCTGATAAAAGAAAGTTATTTGCGTAGGGCAAATCATCGTAATAAGGATGACTAAAGGAATGGTTGACCCAAGTAATCGCTAATCGATTTTTTGCTTGCAGATCCAGTAGGTATTGAAACTCGTTTTGATGCATCAATAACCACAGTCCTGACATAGATACAGCCACAGGAATAGGTTTTTTATTAGATAAACTGGCTAATTGGTCAAAAAATTCTTTTTCAAATGGTACAGAAGACTGACACATATCTATAGTTAAGATGTTGCCTATAACATTACTTTTGGCATGCGTTAAACCGTAGTTTTCCATTACATAGGGTTTTGACGAGTATTTTTGCAGCAATTGATAATAATTTGTACTTGCAATTTGCCACTGAGCATAATCACCAAGTCGGTTACTATTTTTTCCATCAGTAAGAGAAATTTGGGTGATTGGTACAACACGGGTATCTAAGTTAGTTGTATTAACGATTAAAAATGAAGGAACATTATTTTTTTTGAATGTACGCAGAGCAATAGAAAGGGTCCCATCTTTAGTATAAACAGGTATATAGGTTCGTTGATAATCAGTAATCGTGATGTTTTCAGAGTATAAAGTTGTTGAAATGCAAATTAACGCAATATAAAAGATATTTTTTAAAAAATTCATTAATAATCAATAATGTTTAAAAAGGTTATCTATTTTAAATCGTTCCGAAATTAAACACAATTTTTACTTTTCTTAAGCTTAATAATGGTTTTTCGAATGGGAAATTTAAGGCGTTGATTATATGTTGTTATCACATGTAATCTGTTCATCTATTCTGGTAAAGTTCCATCTATCAAAACAAACTAAAAAATACAAGACATGAGACTATCTACAAAAGCTATTTTGGGCGCGCTAGGAAAACCCGCTGCCTCAACAAAAGAGTTTCCCATTGATCCCAATGAGCTTACAACGGAATATGCGCTCGCTGAGGCGATTGATGCACAACATGTGTCATTAGAAGATACGGATATGGTGGTGATTCTTTCCGGACGCAGTGGATTTTCAGGTAGCTATTTAGAGGTGGCAGCGGATAAGTTCGTTTTATGCGAAAATGAATACGATGAGACCGACACGGTTCGTCGAATGGAATATGGAATTAATATTGCAAAGCAATGCACGCAAAACAATCGAAATAAGGGTATTACTAAACCCGTTTATGTTTATTTCAATGGAGTTCAGCGACAAAATGAGGAACTGAGGAACATATTGAGAACAAAAGGGGAGTTCAATGGGTATCCTGCTGAGCTATTTATTATTGATGCGATTCCGTTTGACAATACTCTAGGGCAAGTTCTTGGCTTGAGCCGATTTCTTGATACGTACTGGAGTCATTTTTGCAAAACCTACAACTTAACTCGTTCGCCAAATCTAGTTATTTGTACCAGCAGCTATCATGTTCCTAGGGTAACGCTTGCTCACGGTGCAAACTCCCCTTTACTCACTGCTGCTTTTTGGCTTAAACAACCAGAGCTAGTAAAAAAATTATCTCATCAAATGCAAAAATATGTTTTAAATCCCGGCGAGATTCTTAAAAAATCAACTTTAATTGTGTTGGGTTGCGACCGACAAATTACCGCAAATCCATGTTGGGAAAAAGATTTAAAGGGGGATATGGAAGCTCGGGTTCGCTACTCATATCTACAAAAAGTTCCCTCCATAGCTCAAAATCGTGCTGATAATGATGTGACAGTTAAAAACGCTCTCGTGTTAAAGAGTTTTTATAATCTGTTCAGAGCTCCGTCGTTTTTTGCAGTGATTCAAAATCCAAAATCGGATAGGGAGCAAATAAATCAGGCTCAACAGGAAAAGGCAATTCAAATCAATGGGTCGTTAACAGTATCGTAGGATTTGCAAATTAAGATAAAGTTCTTTACAAAGTACAATATGAATCATTTGAGCTGTTTTCATTACCTAATGATTCTAAATTATTGGGACATTCATGAAACTTCTCAAATCTGCTTTGAATGCTATTGGATCAGGAGCCGGTGTTGCATGGCCATTGTATGGTATTGTATTTAGTGTACTCGGTGGGGCTGTCGCTAGTTTTTTTTCTTTAACTTTTGGGATTATTTCAATTTCTTTATTTTTTGCTGTGGGTATTCCTATTTTTTATTTTTCATATCAAGAAATGAAAAAGAATGAGGAAATTTTCCAAGCGCAATTAGATAAAAATCAACAAAAATTATTAACAGATATTCAGGAGTATATAAGCAGTATTGATAATTACGCGCTGTATGAAAAATGTACGGCAGATTTTAATGAAGTATTTGCAAGAATACTAATCATGGACCTTAATAAAATAGCGCGCGAAAGTCCTAATTCCCCTTTATGCCAAATTCTGTCGCTTTTTTATGAAGAATATAAATTAAAGCAAGCTATCCCAAATAATAAAGTTATATTAGAGCATATTGTTCATAATGTATCGCAACATTCTGTTCCCTTATCCAAAAAGATAGTTCCTTCTTTTTTTGCTTTTGTAGGTACTTTTGGTCCTATAGCAGGGTGTAGTGCTGGAGTTTCAGGATTATTGACAGGTATGGGGCTGTTTTCAAGTTTTGCAGCATTTCCTTTATTAGGATGGGGTATTTTAACAGTTGCATTAATTAGTGGGATTATAATGGCTTCTGAAGCCATTATTCAATCGAGTGACGATTTTAAAAAGAATGAGTTAAATCAAACGATAAAAAATATGCATAGTCAATTAAGCAAGGCAACAATGGAACGTGATTTAAATACAAGATTATGCTATCCCTTCTTGTCCTTAAAAGAGCAAAGTAAAGAAAAAAGATCATTTGAACCTATCAAGCAACCCATTTTCCCCAATTCTTTTATTAACCGTGCAAGCGATAAGAAGCCTAAATTAACTTTTTTATCTTTTTTTAATATGAATCAATCTTTTTCCAGCAGTGCACAAGATGAAGTAAATGTTTATAGTCCTTCTTGAATATCCCTTTTTTCAATGCGAATTCAAGTATTTTTCACGTCGAACTTGATTATTCTTTTGAAACGAGATTTCATATAAATCCTATTTATTTATGAGATATCGTTTATTTAGCGAGTTCACAATAGTTCTTTCGAACTCGAGTTATAAAAATATCCACACTTTTTTCTGTGGATAACTTTTCTTTATCCTCAAGCCTGAGTATAATTTGCTTGCAGCAGCACCTTAGTGAACTGAATAGGTTTCTTTCTTTGCTTCATGTGAAGTAATTTTCATGCTTAATTATCTTGCTGTCCAGGTACTTTCAGTGGCATATTTAAATGCTGTGGATAATTAGTTTTAATATTCTTTTTACCACCCTTCTTTGATGAGGAGTTATGTTGTGTCAGCATCTGTTTGGCAAAAATGTTTAGGACTGTTACAGGATGAATATTCTGCTCAACAATTTAATACCTGGTTGCGTCCTTTACAGGCTCATACAGACGATCAACGTTTAATTTTATTTGCACCGAATCGATTTGTTGTTGATTGGGTAAAAAAACATTTTTTTTCTCGAATCGAAGAATTGATAAAGCAATTTTGTGGTGATGAGATTAAATCAATTTCTATCGAAATCGGGAGCAAGGTTTCCAGCACCGACTCTGATTCAAGTTCTTCGGGTTCTTTTTCATCTGAAGTAAAAGCATCTGTGCCAACGAGCCCTACAGAAGTTAAGACTGCACCTAAAAAAGCGGTTGATTATAAGAGCAGCCACTTGAATAAAAAATTTGTTTTTGAAAGCTTTGTCGAAGGTAATTCCAACCAGCTGGCTCGAGCAGCGTCTATGCAGGTGGCGGAGCGGCCTGGTGATGCATACAATCCATTATTCATTTATGGGGGCGTGGGTTTAGGAAAAACACATCTGATGCATGCAATTGGTAATGCCATACTAAAGAATAATCCTGATGCCAAAATTCTTTATCTTCATTCTGAGCGTTTTGTTGCGGATATGGTGAAGGCTATTCAGACCAATTCAATCAATGAATTTAAACGTTTTTATCGTTCATTAAATGCATTGCTTATTGATGACATACAGTTTTTTGCAGGTAAAGACCGGTCTCAAGAAGAATTTTTCCATACCTTTAATGCTTTATTAGAGGGGCAACAGCAAATTATTTTAACGAGTGATCGTTATCCTAAAGAAATTGAGGGGATGGAAGAACGTTTAAAATCCCGATTTGGCTGGGGATTAACTGTGGCGGTTGAACCGCCTGAGCTTGAAACTCGAGTTGCTATTTTAATCAGTAAGGCAGAGCAGTCAAATATAGAATTGCCTTATGAAGTTGCCTTTTTTATTGCGAAACGGATTCGTTCTAACGTTAGAGAGTTAGAAGGTGCATTACGCAGGGTTATTGCGAACGCTCATTTTACAGGCAAACCAATTACTATTGAATTTGTTCATGAAGCCTTACGGGATCTTTTAGCGCTACAGGATAAATTGGTTACGATCGAAAATATTCAAAAGACGGTAGCTGAGTATTACAAGGTCAAAGTGGCTGATATATTATCAAAGCGGCGCAGCCGCTCTATTGCTCGGCCTAGACAGATGGCTATGGCTTTAAGTAAGGAATTAACCAATCACAGCTTGCCTGAAATTGGTGATCATTTTGGTGGTCGTGATCATACAACGGTTATTCATGCGTGCAGAAAGGTTAAGGAATTGATTCAGGATGACAGTGATTTTGCTGAAGATTATAAAAATTTAATGCGTATTTTGTCTTCTTAAGACCTATTCTCTTGCCTACGTCCCGCGACTTGTTCGCGGGATCCAGGAATCTGTTATATCACTTGATCCCACGAACAGGTCGCGGGACGTAGTGATGAGGTTCAGCTCCTTAACTTAAAAGTGAGTTGTGGGAGGTGTCGATGAAGCGATTTTTTTTCGTTATTTAGGTAAATATGGAGTTCTATCTTGTTTGAATTCGCGATTAAAAAAGAGGACTTGCTTGCCCCAATCCTTACAGTTGCTGGTGCTGTAGATAAAAAGCAATCTTTAGCTATTTTGTCGAATTTTTATTTTAAATTGACGGATGGCTTATTGAACATTACTGCTACTGATTTAGAGATTGAAATTTCTGCTCAAGTTGCTTGCGAGTCTGGACAACAGGCAGGAAGTATTACGGTACCTGCTAAAAAATTTATCGATATTATCCGTTCTTTAGATGACGAAGCCAGCCCTAACGTGATTGTCAATAATGGCCTTTTAACCATTAAGCAAGGACGTAGCTCATTTAAGCTAGCGACTTTACCTGCTGATAGTTATCCTCTTAGTGAAGATGAATGTAATGAAGTAGAGTTAACTATTCCTCGCGTGGTTTTGCTTAAATTGTTGCAATCGACTCATTTTGCAATGGCGCAACAAGATGTACGCGTTTTCCTTAATGGCTTATTTCTTGATTTTGAACCTAATCTTATTTCTGCCGTTGCTACTGATGGGCATAGAATGGCTATTTGTCGTCATCAGTGCTCCAATTCTAATGATAAGAAATTATTGCTGCCGAAAAAAGGGATTCAAGAGTTGTTACGGCTTCTGACCAGTATTGATGATGAAGAAGTTTTATTAGCTGCGGGTAAGTCACATTTTAAATTAGTATCTCGTCAGTTTGTGTTTTTATCGAAATTAATCGAGGCGCGTTTTCCTCCTTACAATAAAGCAATTCCTAAAAATCAAGACAAGCAGATTGTTATTGATTGTTCTGTGCTTAAACGTTCTTTGTCGCGCATTGTTATTTTGGCTCATGAAAAATCTAGAGCAGTTATGCTTCATCTACAACCGGGCATGTTGACTTTAATTGCTAACAATAACGAACAGGAAGAAGCAGTTGAATCTTTAATTGCTGAAACTCAAGGAGATGAGTTAAAAATTGGCTTGAATGCAACCTACTTACTCGATGTGCTTTCTCACTTTGGGGAGGGACAAATCCGTTTATCCTTATCGAATACGGACAGCAGTATTTTAATTGAGTCATTAGATGATGATAATTATCAATATATTATTATGCCCATGAAAATATGATTCTGTCTGAATTAAAAATTCATCACTTACGTAATCTCTCTTCGGTACAACTTAGCTTAAGTCCGAGATTTAATTTTATATTTGGGCCAAATGGAAGTGGCAAAACATCGATCCTCGAAGGGCTGTACCTTTTAAGCTGCGGCCATTCATTCCGCTCTCGTGAAATCTCTCCGATTATCTCATATGATGAGTCTTCTTTAGTGGTGTTTGCTCGTGCGCAACAACATGAAACAATCAGTATTCAAAAATCTGATTCTGAACCCACTCAAATCAAGTTGAATAATCAATTTTGCTCCACTACAAGCCAATTGGCGTATGCATTGCCTTGTCAGGTTTTTTATTCCGATATTTTTCAAATTATAGATGCAGGCCCTTCAGTGCGCCGAAGCTTACTGGATTGGGGGTTGTTTCACGTGAAACATAATTATCTTTCTATTTGGAAAGAATATAAAAGAGTGCTGAAACAACGCAATGCTCTTTTGCGGCAGCATGCCCCTTATGCTCATTTCATTCCTTGGGATAAGCAGTTAAGTCAATTGGCTAATCAACTGCATCTACTACGAGAAGAATATTTTGCACGTTGGGAGCAGGCATTTATTGACGTTTTAAACGAATTAAGTCCGCTTGATTGCAAGATAATATATTCTAAGGGCTGGGATAAAAAAAATACTGGAAAAGAGTTAGTGCATATCCTAGAAGAAAGTTTTACCAGTGATAGCCAAAAAAGCTATACTCAATTTGGTGCACATCAAGCAGATATTCTCATAGAGGTAAATCAAAACAAAGCCAAGCAAGTATTATCACGTGGCCAACAAAAAATTATTTTGTTTGCATTACGTTTAGCACAAGGAAACTTGTTGCAACAAGATTGTTTATATCTGATTGATGATCTGCCTGCAGAGCTTGATGAGCATCATCAAACTCGATTAATGTCCTACTTATCAAAACGAGCAGGTCAATATGTAATTACCTCAACTGCTTACCCCGATGTGCTGCTTTCAACTATTTCCTCAGAGGAGCATTTAATTTTTCAAATGGATGACGGTACATTAACTCAGCAATAATTGTTTCACGTGAAACAAAACAAATTGATGGTTTATGGGATGAAAGACCGGGCACTATGAGTCTATAGTTCATAGATAATATATTTCATCATGCACTTCAATCTACATTACGTAAAGATCTTCGATGAGATATAAACAAAGCCCAAAATATGCTATGATAAAGTATTCAGAATAGAACACCACGAAAGGGTTAAGAGGACCTCCTAATGAGCGTTGATGCCAGTTACGATTCAAATAATATTAAAGTCCTAAAGGGTTTAGATGCGGTAAGAAAGAGACCAGGGATGTATATCGGTGATACTGATGATGGCACCGGTCTACACCACATGGTTTTTGAAGTTGTAGATAACTCTATAGATGAAGCACTGGCAGGCCATTGCAAAGAGATTTTTGTAACCATACATTCAGATGAATCAATCACTGTTAAAGATGATGGGCGAGGAATACCTGTAGATATTCATAAAGAAGAAGGGCGATCAGCCGCTGAAGTGATTATGACCATTCTTCATGCAGGGGGTAAATTTGATGACAACTCTTATAAAGTATCCGGTGGACTACATGGTGTAGGTGTGTCCGTAGTTAATGCTTTATCAGAAGAGTTACATCTAACAGTGCGTCGTCATGGCAAAATACATGAGCAACATTATCGTAATGGAGTTCCAGATGCCCCAATGGCAGAAACAGGCGATGCAACTACTACTGGAACGCAAATTTGGTTCAAGCCAAGTGCTGAAACATTCTCAAACATTGAATTTCATTATGATATTTTAGCAAAACGCCTCAGAGAATTATCCTATTTAAACTCAGGTGTTTGCATTCACTTATACGATGAACGCTCACAAAGACAAGACACATTTCATTATGAAGGTGGAATAATGGCATTTGTGGAGCATCTCAATAAAAATAAAAATGCCATAATGCCAACTGTTTTTTCCATGACCGCTGAAAAAGATAATATTGTTGTTGAGCTTTCAATGCAATGGAATGACTCGTACCAAGAAACACTTTATTGCTTTACAAATAATATTCCACAGCGTGATGGTGGAACACATATGGCTGGTTTCAGAGCTGCATTAACCAGAACTCTAAATAATTACATTGAAAGTGAAGGTTATGCTAAAAAAGCTAAAGTGTCACCAACGGGAGATGATGCTCGTGAAGGACTAACAGCCGTTCTTTCTGTTAAAGTACCCGATCCTAAATTTTCCTCACAAACGAAAGATAAACTTGTTTCTTCTGAGGTAAAATCCGCTGTTGAATCTAGTGTTGCCGAAAAATTTAATGATTTCTTACTGGAAAATCCATCCAGTGCGAAAGCGATTGTCGGTAAAATAATTGACGCTGCGCGTGCAAGAGAGGCGGCGCGGCGAGCTCGAGAAATGACGCGTCGTAAGGGTGCGTTAGATATAGCAGGATTGCCTGGAAAACTCGCTGACTGCCAAGAAAAAGATCCTGCCTTATCAGAGCTCTATCTCGTTGAGGGAGACTCAGCAGGCGGTTCGGCAAAACAAGGGCGTGATAGGAAATTTCAAGCAATTTTGCCGCTCAAAGGAAAAATATTAAACGTAGAGAAAGCACGGTTTGATAAAATGCTTTCATCTCAAGAAGTTGCTACCCTGATTACCGCTTTAGGTTGTGGTATAGGGCCTGATGAATATGATCCAGATAAAGTGCGTTATCATCGCATCATCATCATGACCGATGCTGACGTCGACGGTTCACATATTAGAACTTTACTCCTTACGTTCTTCTACAGGCAGACACCCGAATTGTTGGAACGTGGTTATATTTATATCGCGCAACCACCATTGTATAAGGTAAAACGAGGAAAACAAGAGCAATATGTGAAAGATGATGAAGCTTTGTTCGAATATTTAACACAAAGCGCATTAGATGGTGCAGCATTCTATCCCGGAAAAGATATTCCTCCAATTACAGCAATGGCTTTGGAAGAGTTGGTTAAGCAGTATCGACGCGCCGAGAAAATAATCAAACGCTATAAAAGAAGGTATCCTACTGATATTTTGAAGCGTGTAGCCTATTTACCCATGCTGCATAATGAAGATTTTAGTCAACAAGAAAAAATAGCAAATTGGTGTAAACAATTACACTCAAGCATGCAACAACTTGGAAGCAAAACAGAACAATATCAAGTAGAGGTGCATTCAACAGCAGATACGAATCAGTTTATACCTCGAATTATTGTTACTCAGCATGGAATGGAGAACTATATCCCTATGAATGCTGAGTTCTTCTATTCCAAAGACTATAAAGAGTTAGTTAATCTGGGGTCTAAATTAGCAAGCCTTGTGGAAGAAGGTGCTTATATTAAACGGGGTGAAAAAGAATTAGCTGTAGAAAACTTTGAGCAAGCCTTAGATTGGTTAATGGACGAGGCGAAAAAAGGCCAAGCTATTCAACGTTATAAAGGTCTTGGAGAAATGAATCCAGCTCAACTCTGGGAGACAACAATGGATCCCGCAGTGCGACGTATGCTGCAAGTGAGTATTGAAGATGCAGTTGCTGCGGATGCTATTTTCACCACGCTAATGGGTGATAATGTTGAACCTCGAAGGGAGTTTATTGAAAGTAATGCTTTAGAAGCAGAAAATATTGACGTCTAAAGTCTCTCGCGTGGTCATTTCATATGAATGATCACGCAAAATTCTTCAAAACAAATCATTAGCTAAATTCACCATCTTCAAAGTAAAAAAATCTTATAAATCAAGGGAATATGTTTTCTTAAAACATTTCTGGACAAATGATATCACCTATGACAGGATATCTGTCACCATCAAATGCATGATAACCATAATACAACTTATGGAATGTGACAGTCTTTGTAAAACCAAGCCAAGTTGATAAGCAGTTTAGTAACTAATTTGTTGTTCTGTATTCAAGTACATCGTAGATTTATGGTTGTAAAGGATTTAACTATATAAGGAGATGTTATGAAACAAAAACTAAATGGGTTGCCATTTAAACTTCTAATTACGCCAGTTGTATTAGGTTTAATGAGTGTGCAAGCTTATGCCTTGCCAAAAGCGCCAGGGATAGCACATCATCCAATCCATTATAAACCCAACGTTCAACATATTATGCCTTCCGGATTAACTCCAAGCCAGGTAAGTGTGGCTTATGGTTTTAATTCTCTTAGTTCACAAGGCCAAGGACAAGTTATTGCGATCGTAGATGCATTTGATGATCCTAAAATTGAAGCAGATTTAGGTGTGTTTTCAAAGCAATTTGGTTTACCCGCATGTACTACCGCTAATGGTTGTTTCAAAAAGATTTATGCAAGCGGTAAAAAGCCAAATACAGATGCTGGATGGGCTGGTGAAATTGCTCTAGATGTGGAGTGGGCTCATGCTATGGCTCCTGCAGCAAAAATTATTCTAGTCGAAGCAGCAGACGACAGCATGGATAGTTTATTTAAAGCGGTGCAAGTTGCTGTAAATAGTGGTGCTACAGTTGTTTCAATGAGTTGGGGAGGCAGTGAGTTTGCCGGACAAACATCCTATGACGCACTATTCAACAATCCCAAAGTAACCTTTACTGCCTCTTCTGGAGACAGCGGTGCAGGAACAATTTATCCCGCATCATCTCCATATGTTTTGGCCGTAGGTGGAACTACTTTATATGTAGACTCATATGGAAACTATCAAGGCGAAGATGCATGGTCTGGGAGTGGTGGTGGAGTAAGTTCTGTTGAAACATGGCCTGCTTACCAACAAAACCTGCCAATTCCACAATCAAATAACATGCGTGGGGTCCCTGATGTAGCCTATAACGCTGATCCAGAAACGGGATTCTCGGTTTATAGTTCAGTTCCCGGTGATGGAGGGGTGGGTTGGACTGTTGTCGGTGGCACCAGCGCGGGCGCACCTCAATGGGCTGCAATTATTGCAGTTGCAAATTCTATGAATGCGACTGTATATGGTGGCAACTTTGCTAACATATTATATGCCGCAGCCAATCCAGCTGGAAATTATTATTATAATTTTAACGACGTTAATTATGGAAATAACGGAGATTGTGGCTACTATTGCACAGCACAAGATGGTTATGACTATGTAACTGGTTTAGGCTCTCCAGAGCTCGGAAGTTTGATCCCAGACTTACCAAATTATCAACTGATAGATATTCCTCTGCGTAATAAGTAAAACCTAACTCTTGGTTGAGTTCTAGACTCAATCAAGAGTGCTTTTCGTCAAAAACTTTGTCAAAGAATTTTCTGAGAAGAAAGCAGGCGAAATCACCGCGCGTTTAAAGCCAAGAACATCGCTACCGATACAGTATTGCAGTGTTAGGCCTTGGCCTCGCATTTCCTTATGTGCGCATTATCGTGTTTTTTGTGTTGGGGCCAAGGCTCGGCCTACATCTGCAATACCGTGCTTAGAATAGAAAATCTCTCTTCATACCAACCCTGGAAGGAAGAGAGATTTTTTTTCTTATGGAGAAATAAGATATATTAAGCGTTTAGCGTGCTGCATCCTTGCAGCAGAGTACATCCCATGTACTGGTCCCTTAGTTTGACTTCCTGTCAGACGTATCCGTGTCATCCCTTTGAGTTACAGTATAGCTTTTTGGCTGTTGTTGTCATTGCGTGGATAGAGCAACAAAGTGTAAGAAATGTCTCAAAGAGTAGTGCGTGTTGTCTTAGAGCCTCTTTGGCTCCTGTTGGGTAATGCAATGAATACCCCCTCCTCCAGCAAATACATCCAGCGCATCAATTTGCGTAATATGATAACCAGGATATAATTGCGTGAATAACTGGTAAGCTGCTTTGTCGTGTTTCTCATAACCAAAAGCAGGCATAACAATTCCTTTATTTGCTAAGTAAAAATTAATGTAGGATAAGGTTAATCGCTCTCCACCAAGATAGGTTGCTGGTGGTTGCTCCACAGTATAAACCTCTAGCTTTCGCCCTTTTGCATCAGTCGTTGATTTAAGAATATCCAGATTCTCATGCAAGGTTGCATAGTTGGGATCTTCCTTATCATGAGTGATAAGACATAGCACTTTTCCTGGGGCAACAAAACAAGCGATTTCATCAATATGACCATCCGTTTCATCCCCTAATAATCCCTTGTTTAACCAAATAATTTTTTGACAACCAAGGAAATCAAACAGGTAACTTTCAATCTCTTGTTGGCTGAGATTGGGGTTGCGGTTCTCATTAAGCAGGCATTCACGTGAAGTGAGTATGGTTCCTTCACCATCTACATGAAATGAACCACCTTCCATAACCAAAGGTGCCGAAAAGGTCAAAGCATGGGTTTGCTTCAAGATTGCCCCTGCAATTTGGTTGTCCAGCGCACAGTCTTGATAGTTACCACCCCAGGCATTATGAATCCAATCAACCCCAGCTAATTGATGCTGCTGATTTAACAAAAAAGTAGGCCCCGTATCTCTGGTCCATGAGTCATTAATGGCTAAGGTAAACAGCGTAATTCCATCACCGCATAAACTTTTGGCTGATTCCTCATCTCCTGGGTTGACCAGCATGGTTACTGGCTCGTATTGTGCGATGGCTTGAGCAACCCGTGCATAAGCCACTCGTGCTTTTTCTAAACCGACTTTAGACCAAGTTTCAAGATGACAAGGCCACGCCATCCAGCAACGCTCATGAGGATGCCACTCAGCTGGCATGAAAAATCCGCTTTGTTTTGGCGTCATCTTATCTTCTCCGAATATGTTCATCTAAGTAGGTTAATTGAGAAAAAATGCTTCTTAATTCATTCAAATACAAAAGCGTTGTTTCCTTAGGTAGGTCCGCATGAATTAATTGTTTCTCATAAGATTGAACTAGTTTTTTTGTATCAAAATGAGCGAGATTCAAGACATTAGTTACTGTATCACCACTAACCAAGTCATTGAGTTCAAATTGCCCATCGTCAGAGAGCTTGACGTCCAAGGAATTGGTATCGCCAAATAAATTATGCAAATTACCCAATATCTCCTGATAAGCACCTACCAAGAAAAACCCTAATGAGTATGGATTGTTACTATCGTACGGAGGAAGCATTAACGTTGAGTTGACACAAGAACTACCAAGATATTCTTTAATGGTGCCATCTGAATCGCAGGTTAAATCTTGCAACACACTGTGCATCGCCGGTGTTTTTGTAAGCTGCGAAATCGGGGCGATTGGAAAAATTTGACCTATAGCCCAAGCATCCGGAATCGATTGGAAAAATGAAATATTACAAAATACCTTAACCGCCATATCTTCATTAATTTTTGCTAATAAAGTTTCTTCAGTGGGGTTCTCTACATTGAGGCGTTCTTTAAGTTCCATGCATATATTGGTATAGAATGCCTCTACTTTCGCCTTCTCCTGCAAACTAATCACCCCATGCTTGAACAAAGAATGTGCTTCATTCAATGAGTGTTCTGCATAGTTATAGATCTCAATGGGTGAGCTTGCTGTAATGGAGTGATAGGTATCGTATATATCACGGATTACATGTGAGTCTTCGTCAGTGATTTCTGGAAGAGAGGGTGATTTATTAATGATCTCTATATCGCTAATATCAGAAATTAAAACAGCATGATGTGCTGTTAATGCGCGCCCAGATTCTGAAATAATGTTGGGCTCAGGGACATTTGCTTCGTGGCAAAGATGTTGAATGGCAAGGAGGATATGTGTGGCATATTCATGGATGCTGTAATTCATAGAGCAGCCTTGATTTGAATGCGTTCCTTCATAATCCACACTGAGTCCGCCACCAACGTCAATCGTATCGATGGGTGCATTTAATTGGCGTAGCTCGACATAGTACCGAGATACTTCCTGCATGCAATGGCGAATATCATGAATGTTGGCAATTTGTGAACCCAGATGACAATGCATGAGTTGTAGGCAATCAAGCATATTATGAGCTTTTAATTGATTCACTAACTCAAGTACCTGCTTTGCATTAAGGCCAAACTTGGATTTGACGCCACCGGTGTGTTCCCATTTTCCGGCGCTTTTACTAATTAAACGGATACGAACACCAAGAGAGGGTTTTACTTTTAAGCGTGCAGATTCTTTTAAAATAATATCCAGTTCAGATATCTTTTCAATAACAATAAAGACCTTATGCCCCATTTGCTGAGCGATTAACGCCGTGCGTATGTAATAACTGTCTTTATAACCGTTACAAACAATCGTACCGTGTTGGTGGTTGCTCAGCATGCCAATTACTGCCATGAGCTCGGGTTTCGAACCTGCTTCCAACCCTATAGAGTGATTGGGCGATTTCAATAACTCTCGAACCACACTTTGTTCTTGGTTTACTTTAATGGGGTAAACCAGTTTGTAGTGTCCTGTATATTCGTTTTCTTCTATGGCTTGCGTGAATGCATCGTAAATACGGTGCACACGGTCATGCAGAATATCAGAACAACGGATAAGCAGCGGCAAATGGAGCCCCGCTCTGCTCGCCTCATTCACAATGGCTTGCAGCTCAACACCAGGCTTCCCCGGCGCCTTGCTTATTTCGATATTCCCTTGAGCATTAATACTGAAGTATCCTTCACCCCAGTTGTTGATGTTATATAAATTTTCTTCAGGTGATACACTGGCGTTCATATGTCGATTTTCCAAAGGCATTAACGTGGTTTTACAAGGTCATGGTAGGTAGAAGGCTCTCGCTGCTGTGCAAAAGGAAATAATCTTCCCCATAATGCACGTTGTCCAAAGTCTAATTCGGCGACTAATACTGCAGGTTTATCTCGAGATGCTTGAGCTAAAATTTCACCCATAGGTGTACTAATGAAGCTGCTACCATAAAATTCTAGTCCGTCTTCACATCCAATTCTATTGGCTGCAATGATAAAAGTATTGCTCATGATTCCCTGTGCAACCATAACTTTTTGCCACATGGGTTGCGTATTGACTTCAGGAGCAGTAGGTTCGCCCCCAATTGCAGTGGGATAAACCAAAACTTCCGCACCTTTTAAACCGTAAATTCGTGACAATTCTGGAAACCATTGATCATAACAGGTAGGTAAACCCAATTTATGTCCCGCAACCAGGTGGATTGGGTAATCGGAATCTCCAGGTTTAAAGTAGAAATTTTCATGGTATTTTTCCCCGCTGGGGATGTGTTGTTTTCGGGTTACGCCAATAAGCTCTCCCTTATTGTTATAAGCCACAGCCGTATTGTAACCTGCCTTTTCAAATAGTGAGGCGGTGATGCAAATATGATGTGCTTTTGCCATTTGACTGACGAATTGAGCTGTAGGGCCTGTATGAATATCTTCCATAAATGGGGTGGGATCTACATTCGAGCGCGTACAAAAATAAGGGCTAAGGGTAAGCTCTTGCAAACAAACAATGGCCGCTCCTTGCTGGGCGGCGGCATTAATTCCGGACGCCAATTTGTCTTGATGTTCTTTAGGGTTTTCATGCCATTTTTCTTGCACTAATGCAACAGTGAGTTTTTCTTGTGTCATTAATATCTCTCTTGAAATTAAGGATCAAAATAAAGTGCCCTTACTTTGTAAGGGCGGGCGTGTTTAAAACGGGGTGAAATAAGATTCTTCAACATCTTCTTCCTCTTCCTTCTCAGATGATTCACCATGAGAGAGTTCTTTTTCGTCGTCAGCTTCTCTACTACCCGATTCAAATTGCTCCAGAGACAGCGATTTTACACTCAGTGGAGGTGTTGGCGATCTTTTATATAAAAAGCCATTTGGATTACTGGCCTGAGAGCCATTTTTCTTTTGCACAGAGCTTTCTTTTGCACTGATGGCATCAGCAATTAATTTAAATGGACTGGTTTCATCAAATGCTTCGGTGTGCAGTAAGTCTAGCTCACGTTTAATTGCTGATAGGCTAGTAGATTCTAAAGCACACAATTTTTCGCCAACGGATTCTTCATGGCCATTTAATAAGGTACGAAACATATTGGCGAACATTTTGCAGGTATCCGCATTATAATCACGGCTGGTAAAAAATTTTTCTGGATTATCGCTTAATAACAACCGTTCTATATTCCCACGCAACATAAATGCATGATGAATTTTTTCTGTAAGAACGCTCTTAGGGAACGCAATACCTAGATTATGAGCTATTTGACTGCGATCCTGTTTCGGTGCACACAAGGCTAATCGTTCTGCAATTGCTGACTCATTACTTTCTAAGACTTGTTTGGTAAGCGCGCTAAATTGATGGAAGGGCGCAGGATTAAATTCCTTCGCTAAAAATAAAGCATGGGGTGATTTATTTCGAGGGTCAAGTAAGGAATTAATCCGTTGTCTTACTTGGTATGCTTCAGTGATGACGTCGTGGAAAGCCCCCTCACGTTTAGTTAAGCTATCTAATGCTTTAATATGATGGCCGTATTGTTTGAATTTTGCTTCCGGACAAGCAGCAATTATCTTTGTCGCCATGGCAATTTGCTCTTTACTGTTTAATGCATCGAGTACTTTCGCATTCTCGGCCAATGCATCACTATTGCTCAGTTGTTCATAGGGATTTTCTAGTGCAATTATTTGTTCATAAGTAAATGCCATTTAATCCTCCTTAATTTAAGATGAGAAAGAGTGCTGAACCATTAATGATGTTAACTTAAGGAATCGTAGCCCTGTAGCCTGGGTGGAGGCGAAGCCGGAACCCAGGTTTTGTTGGTGCAGGTTTCCCCGGGTTACGGCTTCGCCTCCACCCAGGCTACATGTGGTTAGAAGGCTTAATTTGACGCCATTAACTGAACCATTATACAAAGGAGTTACTCCTAATCAAAAATAATAAACATTTTTCTCCTTTGTCTTCTTTCGGCTAGGTCTGTTTACAATTCTATTATCTTGGCCCAAATGCCGCGATTTTATGTGCTCCGATACTCACATACTTCATGTATGCTACGTTTCGGTGCTCTAAAATCACAGCATTTGGACTCAAGCTAGCGAATTGCAGAAAGACTCACTGGATTTAAACCGAAATTCCTTTTATTAACTTCAGAGTTAAATTTGCAAACTATATTAACGGATTAAAACCGAACTGTCATGAAATTAATCTAAAGTTTTACGAAAAAATGTCGAATAAGTGATCAGATGCATGTTTTGCCTTTTAAAAATACAATAACAATAAGGAGTGGGCAATGTCTAAAACTCATTTATTACAAGACCCCTTTTTAAACGAATTACGTAAAGAAAAGGTGCCTGTATCCATTTTTTTGGTAAATGGAATTAAATTACACGGTATTGTGGATTCTTTTGATCAGTATGTGGTGATGCTGAAAAATTCGATTACACAAATGGTTTACAAGCATGCGATTTCTACAGTTGTTCCATCACGCGCCATAAAAATGCCTGTTGAAGACGAAGATTCTGGGAATGAAGGGGCTGTGGAAAGCTAAAAATGGGACGTGCCGCGAACTTACCATTACGTTAAGAATTCCCCTCACCCATTTGTGGGCGAGGGGTGAGGACCCTCATCCGCTCTAGCGAGTGCTTTCTCCCCGCGCGGAGAAGGGAATTTCACCTAATGGCAGTAATTACAAGCCTGACCTAAGTATACAGAACCAATTTGCATTGCTTATTGCTCCATCTAGGTTTATTGATGGCCCCTCGCTAAACAGTAATAACAGTTAATGCTGTGTTAATAAATTTTATTCTATAATAATAGTCATAAACTGATCACATTTGATGATTTTTATTCAGGAGTGGGTCTATGTCTATGTCTAAGGTTGAACCTCAACTTTATTATCTTGACGATACAGTTGAGAATCTCTACAAAGCCCTCGGCTTAGGGAGCATGTTGAAAAGAGATGTTCAAGAAACTAATCATCAAATAAAGATCGATTTATATCCGCGAGTGCCAATGTTTCGGGTACACCAAATTAGGGAAAAGATGGAAGAACATTTTTTACCGAAACCGGAGAAAGAGGACCCGTTTGACCCAATTAGAAATCGTTATATGCAAGGTGACATGTATGGTGAAAATTTAAAATTTCTATTGGGGGATATGCCCTTTTATGACCTAAATGATCCAGAGAGGGGCGAGGATACTCCCAAAGTTATAAACGTAGGTGCTGCGTACATTGATTCCAAAGACAGCCCTTCAGGTCTAACAATTCTTTATCGAAAAGGTAGACCGGATCAATGGATGATTATAATAGCTAAAGATACCCATTTGCCACCAGAGAAGCGTCATGCTTGCGTCTTGTCTTCAATAGATCCAAACAATTTTTTACCAAATAACTCGGACAAAGTTACGGTTGGTGGCATGCAGCAGTTGTCTGTTTTGCAAAAAGCAGCAGACTCAACGGCTATAAGTGCAATAATAGGTAGCATTGTTGATGAAAATGGAAATATAAAAGAACACGCTAATATATTTCATGCATTATTTACAGGACATATTCTTGAACACGAAAAATTTGATGATGATGAAAAGTGGATGAGTTTTATTGAGAAACATGCTTCAGATATCATGAAAAATCGTTGTTTAATCGCTTTACACTCAATGGGCATGAAATTAAGCCTGGAGCAAGTTGAAGCATGTCTTAATGAGAAGAGTGAGTTATATCAAATACTGACCTCCATTCTGGATAACGTCAAAATACAGCAAAAAAGTCTATATATAGACTTGGCGCTTAACCTACATCAATTAAACCATGTAGATGGATTTTCTCTACTTGAAGGTGAATCAGAGAAATTCATTGATTTTTTTAACAGACTGGCGAGTGATTCTAAAAATCATGATTTGTTAGGATTAATTTTAGAAAAAAAAACAGGGATCGATTTTTTACGCTTAATTCACAAATGCACGAATGCAAATGTATTAATGCAATTAATTCTGGATGACCCCAACCCTCTCGATAAACTGGAGAAACTTAATCAATTTGCTAAAGAAGTAGTGCAATATAAATTTAAGAATGAAAATATTTTGTCATTAACTGTTCAATTTTTATTAACATATCCAGATAGAGTATTAGAATATCAAAAGTTGATTAGTTTTTTAAATGAAACCCCAGGAATTGAAAAAATTAAACCGGAATTACTGATTGAATTTTTATCTGTAAATTTAGACAATAGTCAATCATTAAATTCAGTTCAAGAAACTCTTACAAAACTCGATGCGCTAAAAATATCAGATTCTAAATCATATGAGCTGGCTCTAGGATCGCAGGAATTCAGAAAGATAGTTGATATTTTCGGCACTAAAGGCGCTAAAGAAGGCGTTAAAGGCGCTAAAGAAGGCGTTAAAGGCGCTAAAGAAGGCGTTAAAGGCGCTAAAGAAGGCGTTAAAGGCGCTGAAGAAGGCGTTAAAGGCGCTGAAGAAGGCGTTAAAGGCGCTAAAGACTCCGCGAAAGAAGAGAAAGAAATTCAAGACAACCAAAAACGTATTGAATTGGCCAAAAATTTGCTTGACCTAGGCTATTTGTCAGTTTTTTCCCAATTATCTACTAACTTAAGCTGGGTAAGCTCATTTAATCAGTTTGTAAAAAATACAGCATTAAAAGCTATTTTGGTTGAAAAACTAGCCGCCAATGATGTTCCAGCATGTAAACTGATATTAGAAAATTCCTTATTGAACGAATTAGTTGCTGCGAATATCGCGGTCGATAAGGATCTGGTTGACAAAATCCTCAATCCAAAAAATGAACTGGCCAAGAAACTTCAGACGATTACTAAAGAAACAAATCCTGAGAGAAAAAAAGCTTTATATCAATTGGCCATTGATCTGGATCGAATAGGTGTTCTGGGGGCATTTGGTAAGTTTAAAAAGGATAACAACGAATTTTTGAACGTGTTTCATAAGCTTGTCGCGATTCCTAATAGTAACGTATTGTTAAAGCAAATGTTATCCAGGGATAATCAGGGAATCGATATATTAAGGTTAATGGCCAGTACTGATAGTGATAAAGCGGTTAAATTTTTTGAAGAGTTCAGTAAACTATCTTCAAGCGAGCAAACATTTAAAAATGTAAATGATCAACTACTTTGGCTTAAAGGTGCCAATCTACAGCCCAAAGTCGTGTTAATGGCAATAGAACTTTTATTTAAACATCCCGACATTAAGCATGAAGAATTCAAAGATGTGGTTCTTGAATTTCTAAAGGGTTCGCCTACGCCAAATTTTGGCACCACGGAAGTTGCACGCAAGCTGCGAGAATTCCCATCTCAGCATTATCAAAATAAGGATAAGGAGTTGCGTTCAGAGGTGAAAGCGAGCTTTCATAAACTTGCCGAAAATAGTGTTAATGGTGAAAAGTACTATGGTTATGTTTTAGAAAGTCCGCCTTTTAGAGCGATTGTGCTAAGCTTACCTCCGATAAGCGAGGGTAAAGAGTCCTGCGGTTTTTTTAAGACGGACGGTACTCCTAGACAGGACGAGTTAAACAACAAGACTCCACGTTATATTCTTACTGATAAGGCACTATTATACTATACAGGTCAGAGGCTTCTGACTATATCGGAAGATCTGTCAAAGATAGCATCATTAAATAAAAAATTTACCAATTTACCTATTGATAAATTAACAAAAGAGCAGTTTAAACAACTTACAGATATTGTTCCTATTAAAGAATACAATGAGGAACACATTAAACTGGCAGGCCATCTTTATAAGTTTGGACATATAGAAAAATATCATAAGCTTGCTGATAATAATCAGTTAGCATCTTATTTTAACCAATTTATGGCGTATCAGAATCTGGAAGATGTGTTACGAGAGAAATTAAAGATTAGTGTAGCAGCAACTACAGCTTTCTTAGGCAATAAGCGCTTAAGAGCTATGATGGACGCAAATATTGAACCTAACACTTTTGCTTCTAAAGCCCAAATCCGGCAATTGTTAAATCCTCATCACGAGAAGTCAAGGGCGATGGATATATTATTGGAGCTTAATTTAAAAAATAATACAGCCTACCAATGGACGTTTGTTGATACCCCTGCAGCAAAAAACTTTAGAAAAATTTTGTTTGCGATCCATGGAAATGAAACAATTGAACTAGCAACACAATCCAAAATGATTGAAACCCTTTGCTCGGTCCAGTTGGCTGGCAAAGATGTTTTTAGCCTGTATTTACGTGACGGGGAACAAGGCGAAAAATTTAAAAAAATAGTGCTTAATTTACCTCCTGTAAGTGAGGGTGAAGAGTCATGCGGTTTCTTTAAGATGCCAAAAGCTCCTACACGGGATGAGCTAAGCACATACACAAGTTCACGTTATATTCTTACCGAAGAAAATGGTCTTTTATATTTTAACCCTGCAGATAAGAAGCTTTTGACTATAACGAAAGATAAGTCGCAGATAGACGCATTAAATAAAAAATTTACTCAACTACCTATTGTTGAATTAACAAATGAGCAGTTTAATCAACTCACAGAGATTGTGCCTATCAAGGAAAATAATGCGCAGCGAGTTATGTGTGCCTACAATCTGTGCGAGTTAGGACACTTAGACAAATATGATCAGTTTACAGACCCAGAGCAGATTTCCTACTTTAATAAATTCTGTGATTTCCCTAACCTAAAAGCTATGTTATCAGCGAAATTAAATATTAGTGTAGAAGAAACTAAAGTTATATTAGACAACAGACGCTTAAGGGTTATGATTGATGCAAATATTAACCATGTCGATTGTGCTATATTTACCCCGCAACTACTAGATCAAAGTCACCCAAAATCAAAAGCCATGGATATATTATTGGCGCTTAATTTAAAAAATAAAGAAGCTATTAATTGGGCATTTACCGATACCCAAACAGCAATAAATTTCAGAGAAGTTTTGTCTAAAATTGCCGCGATAAATGATAAAAATATCACCCCAGAATCTAAAGCTAAAATGATTGAAACCCTTTGTTCCCTTCAGAAGGCTGGCAAAGAGGTTTTTAGTATGTATTTAAATAATAATGTGCAAGGCGAAAAATTTAGGGATTCTCTATCCAAAATTGAAATGGCTTGCACGAAAGTAACCTCTCGCTGGGAACAAGAAAAATCAGAGGATGCTCAAGCAAAAACTAGGGCATTTGCAGCGGAAGAGCAAAACTATCGAAGAGGTTTATATGAGGTAGTCTTTGATCATCAGACAAAACCGATGGCTAACAAAGTTTTCGAAGCTAAAATTGCGAAGGCTTCTGAGAATATGTTGTCTGTTGTTGATGTGCGTCGGCGATCTTGGATAACAGCCATTTTAGAGACTTTGGCTGAGGCTTTAAATCTTATTTCTTGTACAAAACTAAGTCGCGCCACTAAGGGAACAACCTTTTTCTCTCGGACCACATCGGGTCAAGAAGTTCGTAATTTAAACGAGTCTCTTAGCGAGAAAGATACTAAGAAGATCACGAAAGAGTATAAGGAGCGTATGGAACTGGGTAACCCGTCGAAGGATCCAGTTAATGACCCTGAATTTGTTGTAAAATAATGTGTCCTTGTGGTTCATTATTTCTATTTTTAGAGAGAATAGCAGAGGGATTTTCTCCATTTCTTGAATAGTGTTTTTTTTTCTCTTTTGCCATAATACTTATTCCTTTCGCTCCTTGTGGGTATGGGAGTGTAAGCTCTAGGTAACAGTTCGAGTTAACTGGAGCAATAAAAAAACTTTTTTTTCGGAGAATAAGTTAGTGTTTGAACGTCCTCAAGGTGGTGAACGAGCGATATTGGTGCAATTGACACTACCAGGAATTGATACCGATAAGGCATTGCAGGAATTTGAAGAATTAGCTCTTTCAGCGAGCGCGGAAATATTGGATTGTGTTTTAGGGACGCGAGCAACCCCAGATGCCAAGTTTTATATAGGTAAAGGTAAGGCGGAAGAGATTGCGCAGCTCGTTAAAGCGCTTGATGCAGAATTGGTGCTCGTCAATCATGAATTATCCCCCTCACAAGAACGAAACCTAGAGCGTTTATTTGAATGTCGTGTGGTTGATCGAAGTGGTTTGATCCTCGATATATTTGCTCAGCGTGCGCGAACGTTTGAAGGAAAATTGCAAGTCGAGTTGGCGCAATTACAGCATTTATCAACCCGTTTAATTCGTGGCTGGACCCATTTGGAACGACAAAAAGGGGGTATCGGATTACGAGGTCCTGGTGAAACTCAATTGGAAACAGACCGTCGCTTATTGAGAGAACGCATCAAATACATTAATAAGCGTTTGGAAAAAGTACGCAGCAATCGTGATCAAAACCGTCAAGCTCGGCGTAAAGCTTCTTTGCTTACCGTGTCTTTAGTGGGTTATACCAATGCGGGTAAATCCACTTTATTTAATGCATTGACTGGTGAAAGCATTTATGTGGCGGATCAGCTGTTTGCTACTTTGGATCCCACCATGCGTCAACTCAATTTACCTGGATCTTCCCCGGTGATTTTAACCGATACAGTAGGATTTATTCGTGACTTACCCCATCAATTGGTAGAGGCATTTCGTGCAACTTTAGAAGAAACGCAACAGGCGGATTTATTGCTGCATGTGATCGATATTTCTGATCCTCATTGGCGCGATAACGTTTTTTCAGTACAACAGGTTTTAGATGAGTTATGGGTGCATGATATTCCTGTAATTCTGGTATTCAATAAAATTGATTTAAAAGAAGGGTACACGCCCAAGGTCGATTATCAGGAAGAGAAATGCAAAGTATGGATTTCCGCTGCATCAAATTTGGGGCTGGATTTACTTAAAGAAGCAATTAGTACCCAATTGCATGGGACAGTTCTTATTGAGAATGTAATCCTTAAAGCGACTCAGGCAAAATTACGCGCACAACTATACGAATTAGGTTCTGTTTTAAGCGAGTCGCATAATGAAAACGGTGATTGGTTGTTGAAGATTCGTATTACTCAAGATCAAAAACAACGTTTGTTTGCGCATGAGAATTCTTGATTTTTACTTGTAGCCTGGGTGCAGCGCTGCGGAACCCGGGACTGAGACATTTTATTCAAGATCAAAAACCCCGGGTTTCGCTGCGCTGCACCCAGGCTACAACTACGATGATTTATGCCTTCTCTATTGCAGTATCTAAGGTTTTAATATCTTGGCCACCATAGAGCGTATCAACAAGCTCCCCTTGTGGATTAATAATAAACGTTACCGGTACGCCAATAATATCACCTAACCCTAAAGCAAGTGCTGGATCGGAAGCGAGCGAGGGATAGAGGATATTGAATTTTTGAATGAGCTTTTTTTGTTTGTGTATTGGAAGTCCATCGTAATTGACTGCGAATAAGACGACAGGATCATTTTCATGTTTTCGATAAAAACGGTTCAACTCGGGAATTTCATCAATACAGGTTTTACACCAGCCTGCCCAATAATTAATAAGCACCCATTTCCCTTTTAACGATGAAAAAGGAATCGTGTTGCCCAGGGTATCTTTAAGCAGAACATCTGCCTGGCTTATGGACGTGATGCTCATTAAGATAAATGCGACAAATAAGTTTTTTATTTTTGCGTTCATAATTATCTCATGCAATATTCGGAAGTTATTCCATTCTATTGTAAGTACTCATAGGAAAAAATATTTTTTTGTACTATACCAAAAAATAAGTTCAAAATCGATTTACTGAATTAGTGGTAGCCTGGGTGCAGCGCAGCGAAACCCGGGATTAAGAAGTTTTTTCAGGTTTTGAAAACCCGGGTTTCGCTGCGCTGCACCCAGGCTACAATTATGACATTATGAATTTAGCTAACATGGTAGATCATCGATAGATGATTTAGGTATGATGTGTGTAGTTCAAAAAAACTGAAATCCTATGGCAAAGCTCTATTTTTATTTTGCAGCAATGAATGCAGGGAAAAGCACCGTTCTTTTGCAATCAAGTTATAATTATCGCGAGCGCGGAATGAATACCTTGTTGTTTACGCCCTCGATAGATAATCGCTATCAATATGGCACAGTTCATTCGCGTATTGGCTTATCTGAACAAGCTTTGATTTTTAATCCAAATGATGATTTGTATCAACAAGTCTTAGCCCAAGAAACAGAATATGCCTGTATTTTGGTTGATGAAGCCCAGTTTTTAACACGTGCACAAGTCCATCAATTAACGGAAGTTACCGATGAACTTGGGATTCCTGTTCTTGCGTATGGATTACGTACCGATTTTCGTGGGGAACTATTTGAGGGAAGCCAATATCTCTTGGCATGGGCAGATGAACTTGTTGAGCTCAAAACCATTTGTCATTGCGGCCGTAAGGCAACAATGAACTTACGATTAAATGCTCATGGTGATGTAATCACTGAGGGTGAACAAGTTGTTATAGGCGGTAATGATATGTATTTATCAACGTGTAGAAAACATTTTAAGCAGGGAGAATCAGGGCTTAATCGAAGCATAAAAGAATCATCGACGGAAAGTGTTTAACTCTTTTATGCACGGTATCCAGAAAGGTAGCCTGGTGAAGGTCTTCAGGACCAAACCCGGGTTTCACTTTGTTTCACCCAGGCTATATTAAGTTTATAATTGCAGTGAACTGTCGGCACTTGGTGGTACAACTGGTTTTTTTGCAGTACATGCATGGATTTGAGAAGCTGCATATTCAATGAGTTCTGGGGAGCCAACGGGTATATTTTTCGGAGCACTTTTTAATACCATCGTTTCTTCTGTCGCCTCGTATCCATCAGCAAGCTCTCGATATTTAGCGGATCCCATCAGAGTAGAAGCATCTTCTATTGTTAAAATTCTACTGTCAGTTGCTATTAATCCTAAGTCGTGTGCTCGTTTATTCATTTCATCTAAGTCTTGTCCCTTAGGAGAGCGTGTTGTTGCAACCTGTATTGACATTATTCTTGGACGGAAGTCTGGGTTTGTAATAGTTATTACCCTGGCGTCTAAAAGTTATTGATTTTATGTGATATTCTACGCGCTTTTGACTAAATCAATTTGTTGAGATGAGTA
>NZ_LNYZ01000004.1 GCF_001468065.1 Legionella steigerwaltii | reverse complement strand
CCTGGGTGCAGTGCAGCGGAACCTGGGAATTACTAAATATTGGTTCCGCTGCACTGCACCCAGGCTACATAAATTTATAATATTTACCTAAGAGGTCTATTTTGAGCCAATTTGTATTACATTCATTGGACTATCATAATTTACTGCATGATTATTACCAAAAATTACGGCATTTACCTGGTTTTGTCCTTTTAGAAAGTACAGATCGTACTCATGGGCGTTATGATATTATTAGTGCTTATCCTTATGATTTTATTCAAATTGATCATAATACTTCTGATTTATCGAATTTGTTAAAGAAAATCAGTCGAATTTTATCCCCCATACCCTCCGTGACTCATCTTCCTTTTCAAGGTGGAGCCCTAGGATATATATCTTATGATCTTGGTGCAAAGTTGTTCGGGATAAATTCCAATATACAACCAACGCTAGAAAATATGCCTTTATTGGATCTTGGTTTATATGATTGGGCAATAATTGTGGACCACCATAAAAAAGCCATCACATTATTTGCAGCAAACACACATCAATCAACTCATAGAATAGTTGATGAAATACTTGAACTATGGAATAACTCTATTGAACTGCCTGCTGACGCAACAAGTCAAAGTAATTTTATCACTTTGATGACCAAACAGAATTACACTAAGGCGTTTTCCTCTGTTTATCAATCATTAAAAGAAGGAAGATGCTATCAAGTCAATCTTACTCAACCTTTTCATGCTGCCTATGAAGGAGACAGCTGGGCTTTTTATGAAAAAATTTGTATGAAGAATCCTGTTCCTTTCGCTGCTTTTTTGAGGACCGAGCATGCTGATATTTTAAGTTTTTCTCCAGAGCGTTTCCTATTTCATGAGGCGGGTAAATTAGTGACATCTCCTATTAAAGGAACAATAGGACGTTCTAATAATCATGTTGAAGATGAGCAGTTAAAAAATAAATTAACTTCTTGCGAAAAAAATCGAGCTGAAAATGTCATGATTGTTGATTTATTAAGGAACGATTTGGGAAAAATTGCTCAGCCTGGATCAGTACACGTAACCAGTTTATGTGAAGTGCAGAGTTATAATTCAGTGCATCATTTAGTGAGTACAATTGAAGCTCAATGCTTGCCAACAATCTTGCCTTTTGATGCATTTTTGTCTTGTTTTCCTGGAGGATCTATCACAGGAGCGCCCAAAATTGAGTCCATGCGAATTATTCATGAACAAGAATCTTATGCACGGGGAATTTATTGTGGGTCTATAGGCTATTTTTCACGACATGGTCGTTTTGATACAAATATTGCCATTCGTACAGTCACAGCCAAAGAGAATATTTTACATTTAGCTGCTGGTGGTGGAATAGTTATTGACTCTGACTGTGAAGATGAATATCGTGAATGTTTCATTAAAATAGCAGCGGTTATTAATGGACTTAAATGAATACAAAGGGAAAAAAATTGTGCACTCTGCGGTGGTCGTTTTGTATGAACAAGAATCTGAGTCGTTAATTTTGACAAAGCGAAGTGATCGATTGCGAGCACATCCCGGTGAAATTTGTTTCCCAGGTGGTTCATGGGAGGAGGGGGATGAAAATTATTATGCTACTGCAGTGCGAGAATTGCATGAAGAATTAGGGATTACTCCTGACCGTATCACACCAATAAGAGAATTAAACATACAAAAAACACTTTTGGGAAGTATTATTCATCCTTGGTTGGCGAGCATCGAATCCGTTCATCCATACCAGTTAAATTATCAAGAAGTAGTTCGTCTCATATCAATTCCAATGGCATTAGTCCAGGATGCAAAAAATTATAAAGATTTTGTAATTGAACGTGATGGGCGTCGTTACATCAGTTGCGAATTTACTGCGAATAAGGATTGGGTCTGGGGTGCAACAGCTCGCATAATGAAGCAGTTAGTATTAAAGTAGCCTGGGTGAAGCGCAGCGGAACCCGGGAATTCTGTGTTAGTCTATAAACCCGGGTTCCGCTGCGTTGCACCCAGGCTACAATACACCGAGGTTGTCATTTTTTATATAGCAACAGCTGGTTTTTTCTCCGGAAGACTCGGAGACGTAGGATGAATGTCTTTAAGGGCACGACGAAGAATTTTTCCCACATTTGTTTTTGGAAGCTCAGTATAAAATTCAACTACTTTGGGCACCTTATACGCAGTTAGATGCTCTCGGCAATAAGCAATGATTTGATCCGCAGTTAAATCTGGATCCCTTTTAACAATGCAGGCTTTAACACGTTCACCGGACTCTTTATCCGAAATGCCAACTACACCGACTTCTAAAACACCAGGATGCATCGAGATAACTTGCTCTACTTCGTTTGGATAAACATTAAATCCTGAAACAAGTAGCATATCTTTTTTGCGATCGACTAAATAAATAAAACCTTCTTCATCCATTTTGCCAATGTCACCTGTTTTTAAATAGCCATTTTTAGTAAATACCATAGCAGTTTCATCAGGCCGTCTCCAATATCCTGGGGTTACCTGAGGACCCTTAATGCATATTTCCCCGCTTGTTCCTACGGGTACTTCATGTTCATCATCATCAAGAATAATCACATCCGTAGAAGGAATTGGTAACCCTATACTTCCATTATATTCAATAAGATTCATAGGATTCATGATGGCAGCAGGACTGGTTTCAGTTAGACCATAAGCCTCTAATACAGGTGTTTTTGTCATTTCCAGCCACTTAAGGGCTACACTTTTCTGTAATGTCATGCCACCAGCAAGTGAAATTTTCAGGTTACTGAAATCAACCTCTTTAAATTTAGGATGATTTAATAAGGCATTAAACAAGGTATTAACACCGGTAATTGCTGAAAAATGTGATTTTTTGATTTCTTTAATAAAATGTCCTATATCACGAGGATTTGTGATCAGAATATTCCTTGCCCCTAGTTTTAAAAAAGTTAAACAATTGGCAGTAAGCGAGAAAACATGGTAGAGGGGAATCGCTGTAACAATGATTTCATCACCATCTAAGCCTATAGGTAGAATCCATGCCTCGGCTTGAAGAACATTAGAGATCATATTGCCATGAGTTAAGATCGCGCCTTTTGCTACACCGGTTGTTCCCCCAGTATATTGCAAGAATGCGATATCATCATGATCCAACTCTACATGATGTAGTGTCGCCTGTTTTCCTTCAAGTACTGCATAATTAAAAGCTACTGCGTGAGGAATATTATAAGCAGGCACCATTTTTTTAACATACTTAATAATTGAGTTGACAATAATTCGTTTTGGTGTGGGAAAGAGATCAGCTATTTCAGTGACAATAATATGTTTTAATGTTGGAATAGAATTTAATGCCTTTTCAACGGTTTTTGCAAAATTGGCAAGTACAATAATTGCTTCAGCACCAGCGTCATTCATCTGGTGGATTAGTTCGTCTGTGGTGTATAGAGGATTAGTATTAACCACAACATATCCTGCACGTAAGATGGCAAACAAGGCCACAGGATATTGAAGAACATTAGGGAGCATGATTGCAATTCGAGTCCCTTTATCCAAATTAAGTTGCTGAAGATAAGCAGCCAAATCCCTGCTTAGCTCATCCAGTTCACTATAAGTAATGCTGCTCCCCAAATTGGTATATGAGGTTTTTTTAGCATAATGCGTGCAGGATTCTTTAAACAAATCTACGAGGGAAGAATATTGACTTGAGTCAATTTCGTGCGGAACTCCTTTCTGATATTGTTCAAACCACCGTTTATCCACCTTAATATCCTTCTGTTATTGGTTTTCACATGTTAGTATAAACAAAAATATTGGTTATGGATATCATACTCATGGGTGAATATACAACACAAACTCAAGCATTTAAGTTGAAAGGTCGTCTTTATACATTTACTGTATTGCATGTATTAAATACAGACCCTGATCTTTTTTCGCAGCAACTGGATGATACTGTTGCCAAGGCTCCCAAATTATTTGAGCATACTCCCGTTGTTTTTGATTTGTCTTCAGTACAACAGGTGGAGTTTGATTTGCAATCCTTGCTCCAGACTACACGAGCTCATGGAATGATCCCTGTTGCCATTCAGGGCGGGAGTGTTTTGCACAATACTTTAGCTCAATGTCATGGATTAGCGGTATTGCATGCATCATCGACTCAAGATAAGCCCATTATTGAACGACCCATTGAAAATAATCACCATGAAATAACAAAATCAAACACAAAATTGCTTACCACACCTGTTCGTTCGGGACAGCAAGTCGTAGCTAAAGGTGGGGATCTTGTGATTACTTCTTCAGTAAGCCATGGTGCTGAATTATTGGCAGATGGTTGTATTCATGTATATGGCGCTTTGAGAGGCAGAGCTTTGGCGGGGATCGCCGGTGATAAGGAAGCGAGAATTTTTTGTCAGTCACTGGAGGCTGAGCTGGTAGCAATTGCTGGATTTTATCGTTTAAGCGATGCAATTGAACCTTATAATGGACCATGTCAAATTTACTTAATGGATGAACACATACAGATTGAGCCCTTATGATAGAAGTTGTTTTTATTTCTGACCTTCATTTGCATCCAGAAGATCAGGCCATTCAGGAGCGTTTTAATCAGTTTGTTGAATGGGCAAAAATTTCTGTTAAAAATGTTTATATTCTTGGTGATTTTTTCCATGCTTGGGCAGGTGATGATACCCTTGATGAATGGAGTAGAGGTATAGCCAATCAGTTATTTTCTTTGAAAAAACAAGGAATTAACTTATTTTATATGCATGGTAATCGTGACTTTTTATTGGGAAAAACCTTTGCGAAGCTCGCGGGATGGACCATTTTATCTGAGCCGACGGTTATCCAATTAGGCCAGGAAAAAATACTTTTAGTACATGGTGACCGGTATTGCACTAAAGACTTGGCACATCAGCGTTTTAGGTTGATCACTCGCAATAGAATATTTTCTGCTCTATTTTTATGTTTGCCAGTAACGTATCGTGAGCAGTTAGTGAAGCAAATACGCGATCGAAGTCAGATGAATCAGAACAAATCTGCAGAGGAAATGGACGTGGTTGCTGACGAGGTAATTAAGCATATGTCACTTTATCAAGTGACTCAATTAATTCATGGTCATACCCATAAACCTGGCCTCACGGTTTATCAAAATAATTCGCAAGAAAAAAAGCGTTATGTACTCAGTGACTGGGATGACAAACCCCAGTTGTTGTGTTATGATCATACAAAAGGGTTCTATTTTGCCCATTTGTGATTTTGGAGTGATAGGTTATGGCCGATACTAATGAATTTGATGAAAAAATGGCTGAAGCGAAGGAAAGTGAAATAAAAGGTGCAGAGCAACTCCGTAAAGATGCCAACCAAAAAGCATTTGAACAGCGTCTTACTGCTGCACAACTGAAAGCGCAGCGGGAGTGGGCCAAGTTTATGGATGAGATAAGACAGGCGGGTAGAATAAAAGGGGCAAGAGAGGGACAGCCACAAACTTATTGGGAAGAAGTACAACAAGCGGCTGATTATGCGATCGCTCAAGATCAAAACTCTACCATTGATTGGCGCTCTAGTATGATTTCCCTGCTGAATATGTTAGCAAAACTGAATAAAGCAATTAATATCTCGGTAAAACAGACCGGAGCCGAGGTAGTGGATTTTGCGAAGAGGAAGTCCAGAAATAGCGCTCTTGGAGTTCTCTTTCATCCTGACGAAATGATATATCAGCATCTTAAGGCCGCGATACTTCATAGAATCAAAGGAGATGGTGAGTTGAACATACCTCTTTTGCAACAGAAGGTTACATTTAAAGATGGAAAAGTTAACGTAGCCGATTTAACTCGTGCAGATGGTATTGACTTAGATAAAAACCATCTAGCGAATCAAGCGCTTAAAAAATTTGTTAATCTTTGGTTAGAAGAAAACGGTTATGTTTATGATCCTCAAGAAAAAACTCATGTCAAGTATAACCCTGGAAGTACTGTACCGATAAGGCTGGATGAAGCTACATTTAATGATTTAAATAGACCAGACTCAGAAAAAAACTTCGCTAAGTTCCTTGAAGCTAATGCTGCCTTGAAATATGGCCCTCAGAGTGAGGAGCGAAGTACACCCACTCCTCCTTGATAATCTTTTATAAGGACTGCGGTATTCCGCTATGAAAGCGAAATACCGTATCAGTCGTTAAAATAAAATCGTTTTCCAAAGATAAAAACAAGTTCAGACGCTGTTCTATATTTCCACCGTATAATTTTGCCAGTCGTAGATAATCCTCAAAATGACGCGCTTCTGATTTAATTAAAGTTCCGTAAAATTTAATTAGGTCCAGATCATCAAGGTAGGGGATAATCGCATGAAAACGCTCACAAGAACGAGCCTCAATGATGGCACCAATAATAAGCTGATCACAAAGACGTTGGAGGACATTTCTGCTCGTAACCTGCTTATGCATTTGAGTTGCATAGCCTGAGGGTTGCAGAGGGCAAAATTGAATTCCTTTTTGGGTCATAAAATGAATGACTTTTTCAAAATGCAGTAACTCTTCACGAGCTAAAGGAGACATAACCTCAACCAGTTCTTTTTTTTCCGGATATTTACTCATAAAATTAATTGCGGTTGCCGCCGCTTTGCGCTCACAATGAGCATGGTCAATCAATAGCAAAGGAATATGATTTGCTGCGTGATCTAACCATGCTTGTGGTGTTTTTACCTGGAGAAAATCATTTAATAATTGTAAATCATTGTCTAATCGTTTTAACATCACGGGATACGCTATACTTATTAAAAATAAGCAGTCTTATATCATATACTTTGAAGAAATTAAATTGGATGAAAAATGAACGGGGAAGAAATAGATAGTGAATTAAGTCAATGGTTTTCAACTTATGGAGTAATAACCGCTGAACGTATATTAGGTAGGTACAAAATCAATTTGGAACAAACTGAATTAGTGGCAGCGATTAAAAGTCCATTTAGTTTTTATCATCGAATAATACAAGTTCCATTAAAAAGCGTACTGAATGGTATCGTCTTGCAGCAAGCGAGTGATTATCATGTTTATGTACAGAAGCTATTTATTGATTATTTGCTTTCTGGTGAGAACTCTAAAGATGAAGAGTCACAAGGCGCTGCAACGCGTGAAACGATTGAAAATGAACGACAACAATTAGTTGCGCTTGGTGAGGCGTTTCAAAAGGTGCAAGGGGATCATGATTATTTGATTGCTAACAGCCAGCGTATTTTGATTCAACTGACTCAAATATTTAATACGGAATTGGAAAAAGCACTCAGCTCGATTAACAAATTATTTAAGGCTGCTGGCCTCTCAGTCAAAAAAAGTCAAATTCGACGGGCAACGAATCATGCGTTGATTTATTGCAATATGGCGGAAGTTCAAACTAATCAGTCTCTTTTTATAGAGAAAATGAACGAAGTTCTCAAGGTTTCGCTAACAGAAGACTTAAAGAAAAAAATGTTATCCTCACTATCAGAAATCTTGCGAATGGACTTGGATTTTGATGAACAGATAACGGATTTTGTTCAACAAGCGGATGAATTGAATCGTTCAGCCAATTCTTACCGAAATCAATTTTTTGATACGATTATTCGCGTTGTTGATTTAATGAAATCATTACCTGATTACAAAATTGATCCTGAGCAAGATGCAATTAATAGAGAGCCTTTATATTTTGATAAAAGTATTGGGTCTTTATAGCAATAAATCAGGACAAGAAAGCAAAACAATTTTAGAACTCTAGTTTTGCTTTTGCCATCAAGAGCATAATAATATAAAAATGAATTTATATTAGCCATATAGCTGGTATTTCGTGTATAATATTGCACTTTAACTAAACCCCTATGGAGTCCATGATGGCAAAAGAAACAACCTTGTCAATTATTAAGCCTGATGCAGTCGCTAAATCTGTTATTGGTCAAATCTATACTCGTTTTGAAAATGCTAACCTAAACATAATCGCCGCAAAAATGATGCAACTTTCTCGTGAACAAGCAGAAAGTTTTTATGATATTCATCGTGCACGTCCTTTCTTTAAAGATTTGGTAGAGTTCATGATTTCTGGTCCAGTGATGATCCAGGTTTTACATGGTGAAAATGCAGTAATGAAAAACAGAGAAATCATGGGTGCAACAAATCCTAAAGAAGCTGCTCCAGGAACGATACGTGCTGATTTTGCCGACAGTATTGATGCCAATGCAGTACATGGCTCAGACAGTCTTGAAAATGCAGCTCGTGAAATTGCTTTCTTTTTTGAACCACATGAAATTTGTGAAAGATAAGAATTTGATTTTTGATATTTAATGACCAAAGTAGTGTCGTAATGTAGTAATGTAGCCTGGGTGCAGCACAGCGGAACCCGGGAATTCGGGATAAGAGAAAAAAACTAAAACCCGGGTTCCGCTGTGCTGCACCCAGGCTACATTCAATACATTATTTTAACTTAGGTCATTAAATTTGGAGCAAAAATGACTGCACAAAAAGTAAATCTGCTGGATTACAATTATCAACAAATGCGTGAACTGCTGGATAGTTGGGGCGAGCAAGCTTATCGTGCGCAACAAATAATACAATGGATTCATCAAGCAGGTTTATCTGATTTCACAAAAATGACTAATTTAAGCAAGTCATTAAGAGAAAAGCTTGCGCAACGCTCATATATCAAATTGCCTGAAATAGTTGCCTGCCAAAAATCCAGTGATGGTACCCATAAATGGCTTTTAAAACTGGATTGTGGCAATTGTATTGAGACAGTTTTTATTCCTGAAGCCAATCGAGGGACTTTATGTGTTTCTTCACAAGTAGGATGCGCTTTGAATTGCTCTTTTTGTTCCACTGCAAAACAGGGTTTTAATCGTAATTTATCCACAGGTGAAATTATAGGGCAAGTATGGTTGGCAGTTCGTGAATTATCGCTACAGCAGGGAGTACATGACAAAAGAGTCACCAATGTGGTGATGATGGGCATGGGGGAACCCTTGCTTAATTTTGATAATGTCGTATCGGCAATGAATATTATGATGGATGATTTTGCTTATGGATTATCAAAACGTCGTGTTACTTTAAGCACTTCTGGGGTATTGCCTGATCTGCAGCGTTTAAGAGAAGTTAGTCCCGTAGCTTTGGCTGTTTCATTACATGCACCCAATGATGAACTAAGAAATGAGTTGGTACCTATAAATAAGAAATATCCCTTGGCTCAGTTAATGGCTTTATGTAAAACCTATTTTAAAAATGAACCGCGAAGAAAAGTGACCTTTGAGTACGTAATGCTTAAGGGGGTTAACGATCAACCAGAGCACGCAAATCAATTGATAAAATTGTTGCGTAACGTTCCAGCAAAAGTTAATTTAATTCCCTTTAATCCTTTTCCGATGACGCAGTATCAGCGCTCATCACAGGAAACAATTGATGCATTTAGAGATAAGTTAATTGCTCATGGAATTAACACAATTACTCGAAAAACACGTGGTGATGATATCGATGCCGCATGTGGTCAATTGGCTGGTGAAGTTAAAGACAGAACAAGCCGTTCTCAAAGATGGCAAAAATTACATTTTATACCTAAAAAGAATGAAGAACAGCAGGCAATAGAATGATTCGTGTAGCCTGGGTCAGCGCAGCGAAACCCGGGGGACAATTGTTAAACCCGGGTTACGGCTTACTCCTTCACCCAGGCTACATTTTTACACCACAATAAAATCATTATTTGTGACAAATCATTTTTAATTTATTTGTAAGCGGTTATAATGCGCAATCATTTCTAACCTTAGTGTGAAATATTGTGTTTAAAAAGTTTTATCTCTTGTTTATTATGACCTGTCTGTTTTTGCAGGCATGTGCTCATGATGAAGAAAGTGAAAAACAAAATTTTAAAAAACCAGATCTCAGCAAGGCTGCATCATATAATGTTCAGTTAGGATTAGGCTATTTAAAACAAGGTGATAGACCGAGAGCGAAAAAAAAGCTGATCACTGCATTGGAACAAGAACCGACTTCACCTGATGTTAATTCAGCAATGGCTTATTATTTTGAGCAGACAAAAGAGCTAGACCAAGCAGAGAAATATTATATAAAAGCCATATCATTAGCAGGTAATGGAGGCGCTCAGCTTAATAATTATGGGGCTTTTTTATGCCGACAAGGCGATTATAAAAAAGCGGAAGCTTACTTTTTAAAGGCTGTTAATGATTTAAAATATGTGCATACTGCTGGAGCCTATGAAAATGCAGGTCTTTGTGCTCTATCAGTTCCTAATGAAGATAAGGCAAGGGGTTATTTTGCAAAAGCATTAAATCAGGATCCTTCTCGAAAGGCATCCTTCTATGAATTACTAAAACTTGAAATTAAATCGGAACATAATTCAGAGGCATTTGCACTAGTACAGAAGCATCCCGAATTAGTTTTGAATGATAGGGTATTATTATCTTTGGCCAAAGAGGCTTCTGATAAGGTTGGGCAACATGCTATAGCCGCAGAATATGAACAAAGCATAAATAATTTGAATTCCAATATCGATAATAGTGGAGTAAATAATGAATACAACAACCACACTGGATGAAAATATAATAGAGCATGATAGAAATCCAGGCGAACAACTTGCTGGTATACGCCAACAAAAAGGATATACAATTGAGTATGTTGCCAATAAATTGCACTTAAGAGTTCGTATTATTGAATTAATTGAAAATAATGAATTTCATTTGTTACCAGAACCTGTTTTTGTTAAGGGATATTTGCGTGCATATGCTAAGTTACTAGGTACTTCACCTGAGCCTTATTTAGAGATATTTAATGAGCAGTTTGTTGTTGAGAAAAAATCTGATCGTGCACTCTTATGGCAGCAAAGTAAACGTGAGTCTCATAAAGCGGAGCACATTATTCGCTGGTTTACAATTTTATTTGCCGTAGGTGTGATTGTAGCTGTTGGTATTTGGTGGCAAAAAAACAGAGATACTCAACAGGTATTTCCTGCAAAAAGTGCACCAGCTGATTTATCGTTGAATCAAACGCCAACAATGGAAACTACAGAATTAAAGCTCACTGATATATCAAAAATGCAATCAATAATAAATCCTAAACCTGAAATGTCTCCTCTGGAGAAGATAGGTGGCTGAGCGAATTCAAGCAATACGAGGAATGAATGATGTTTTGCCTAGTACAACGGCATTATGGCGTTCAATCGAACAAGTTTTTGTGAAGGTGTTGTCTGGTTATGGTTATCAGGAAATACGTTTTCCATTGATTGAAAGTACCCAGCTATTCAAACGGACTATAGGCGAGGTAACCGATATAGTCGAAAAAGAAATGTATACTTTTAGTGATTTAAACGGAGACAGTATTACTTTAAGACCTGAGGGAACTGCTGGTTGTGTGCGTGCTTGCCTTGAAAATGGACTTTTGCATAATCAGCAACAAAAACTTTGGTACATAGGCCCAATGTTTCGTCATGAAAGACCTCAGAAGGGAAGATATCGTCAATTCAATCAATTAGGTGTCGAGGTGTTTGGAATACCAGGTGCAATGGTTGAATTGGAGTTAATTTCTGTTTGTCGTAAATTTTGGGAACAATTAGGATTTGCTCATTTAGTGCAATTGCAGGTAAACACTTTAGGTGAGTTAACTGAGCGGCAGCGTTATAAAAAGATTCTTGTTGAATATTTGACTGATCATGAAAATCAGTTGGATGAGGATAGCAAACGCAGATTAACTCGCAATCCGTTGCGGATTTTGGACAGTAAAAACCCCGAAATGCAACAGCTATTGGCTAATGCGCCAAAATTAATTGATGCTCTTGATGAAAAGAGTCGTGAGCATTTTCAGTCTTTTTGTGAGGGTTTGGATGCATTACGTGTACCTTATGTGATTAATCCTGTTTTAGTCAGGGGGCTTGATTATTATGGGCATACAGTATTTGAGTGGGTAACTGATAAATTAGGTAGTCAGGCTACAATCTGTGCCGGTGGCCGATATGACATATTGGTTGAGCAACTTGGTGGCAATCCAACACCAGCGGTAGGTTTTGCGTTAGGTATAGAAAGAATATACTTGCTGATGGAAACTTTAGCCCTTCTCAAAGAAGAGAGTAAAAAAAATGGATTATTTATTATTGCTGTTAATGACCAGGCTGTGGTAAGAGGACTTATAATCTCTGAATCAATTCGTAATGCTTATCCAGAAATTGAAGTATCTGTTAATACTGCTGGTGGCAGTTTTAAAAGTCAATTCAAAAAGGCAGATAAGAGTGGTGCACGCTTAGCTTTAATTTTGGGCGATGATGAATTAACGAATCAACAGGTCAGTATTAAAGATTTACGTAATGAAGCGGAGCAAATTACAGTGGATCAAAATATGATTAATAAGGTTTTAAAAGATTATTTCGAGTGAGGCAGGAGAATGTTATGTCAGTGTATATGACTGAAGAGGAACAATTAGAATCGATAAAAAAATGGTGGAAGCAATACGGTAATCTTGTCACCGTAGTATTATCGCTTATACTCTTTGGAATTGCTGGATATCGATATTTGCATTGGCATCAGGATAAGCTTACTCAACAAGCATCAATTGCCTATGAACAAATGATGGTTGCTCTTTCTAATCAAAATGTAAAATCGGTACGAGCCTATGCAAATGAGTTAATTCATGAGCACAGTAATACAGTCTATGCTGACGCAGCACATATGACTCTTGCGAAAATCTATGTATCAAAAAATAAACTAGATAATGCTGCAGAGGAGTTACAAGCTGTTGCTACGAACAGTAAGATGTTGGCTTTAAAACAAATTGCGAAAATTCGTATTGCACGCATTTTCGCCGCAGAAAAGTCATACACAAATGCTCTTAAAGAGTTAAGCAGCGTTGATGATAATACATATTTGCCAGTTATTAATGAGTTGAAAGGTGATATTTATGGTGCCACTGGTCAATATCAGGAAGCCATGAATTCCTATAAGCAGGCTTTAGATGAAGTGAAAAATAATGGGATGGGTAATTTATTTTTAGAAATGAAAACTAATGCAATAGCAAGTAAATCGCACTCAATGATTTCTGAAGATAAAAACGTAGAGTCTGCATAACCATTATTAGCGCCTGGAGCAAGGAACTTGTAACTCCATGTTCTTTTTTGTTCATTCAGGTAAAAAATTCATGCAGGCATAACAGTACATAATTGATATATTTTATATAGCAAAAGTTGAGGTTTAATTTTCATGAAAATGAGATTATTTGTTTTAATTCTCTGTGTCTTAACCCAAGGATGTTCAAAACTTGATGACTATATGTTAGGTAAAGACAACACGCCAAAACCTAAAGAGCTTAAGCAGGTTAAAGATAAAATTAAAGTGGAACAAAATTGGACTACAGCCGCGGGTAAGGCTTCTAAAAATAAAGAATATTTAAGATTAAAACCTGTAGTAAATAGAGGCGTTATTTATACTGCAGATGCTAGTGGTTTAGTGCAGGCAATTAATAAGCATAATGGTAAAGTGAAGTGGACTACAGAATTAAAACATGGGTTGGTCAGTGGTCCTGCTGTAGCCAGTGGTTACATTGCTTTAGGTACAAATAACTCTTCATTGGTCGTACTTAACCAAAATGATGGTAAAAAGTTGTGGCAAACTAAGGTTACTGGAGAAATTTTATCGCCACCAACCATTCTTAGCAGAAAAGTAATTGTAAAGACAATCGATGGTAGGGTCTATGCATTTAATGCAGCAGACGGCAAACAAATATGGATGGCTGAGCACGGTGCCCCCAGCTTAATTCTTAAAGCAAGCTCATCGCCAGTTGCTATGGGAAATATGGTACTGATCGGTTTTTCTGATGGCAAATTGGATGCGTTGGATAGGGAAACAGGGCGAGTTATGTGGCAACGAAGTATTGCCTATGCATCCGGTTCGAGTGATGTAGAGCGCTTAGTCGATATAGATGCTGATCCCATTGTAGACAATAATGTAGTTTATCTTGCAAGTTATCAGGGGTATATTGGTGCTCTCTCCTTAGCTAATGGACAATTCATTTGGAGAAAGCCAGGTTCTGTCTATAAAAATATGGTCTTAAGTGGAAATACTTTGTATGTAACTGACAGTCATGATGTCTTATGGTCTATTGATAAACACAATGGACAGGTGAATTGGAAGCAAACTGGCCTCAAAGCAAGAGGACTAACCGAACCATCACTGGTAAAAAATGACTTGGTTGTTGGTGATAAAACCGGCTATTTACATTTTGTTGATGCTCAAACAGGTGAAATTATAGGTCGTTCAAAAGTTTCAGGGAGCGTCAGTATTTCTCCAAGTGTGGTAGGAAGAAAGTTATATGTGTTAACAGACAATGGAATGCTTAATCAATTATCTGTGAGTTAATAAATGATCCCTGTGATTGCACTTGTTGGGCGTCCTAATGTTGGTAAGTCTACCTTATTTAATAGACTAACCAAGACACAAGATGCCCTTGTTGCTGATTTTCCTGGCTTAACTCGCGACAGACAGTATGGTCAAGCTCAGCATGATAATAAACACTATATTGTAGTTGATACAGGAGGTATCGGTGTTGATGATATAGCTGTTGATAATCTAATGTCTAAACAATCAGAAATTGCACTTAATGAAGCGGATATTATTCTTTTTTTAGTCGATGGAAGAGCGGGTTTAACTGGAATTGATGAAAAAATTGCCAATAATTTACGTAAATTAGGTAAAAAAGTACATCTCGTTGTTAATAAAACTGAAGAGCTGGATGATGATGTGGCTTGTGCTGATTTTCACGCATTAGGTGTTGCAGATATCCATTCTATTTCTTCATCACATGGCAGAGGTATTGTTGCGTTGCTTGATGATGTATTATCACCATTTGCATCTCAAGATGATCAAATTGAAGAGGATAATGCAATTAAAATTGCCTTTGCTGGTCGTCCCAATGTTGGAAAATCAACATTAATTAATCGAATTTTAGGCGAAGAAAGGGTTGTTGTTTATGATATGCCAGGTACAACCCGAGACAGTATTGCAATTCCTTTTGTGCGTGATGAACAGAAATATACTCTGATTGATACAGCGGGTGTTCGTAGAAAATCTCGAATTGATGAGAAAATAGAAAAGTTTTCTGTGATTAAGACATTACAAGCTATTGAAGAATCTAATGTATGTTTACAGCTTCTTGATGCTAGGGAAGGAATTACTGATCAAGACATGAACTTACTTGGTTTTATTATTGAATCCGGTAAGGCTTTAGTTATTGCGGTAAATAAGTGGGATGGCCTGGATGAAGAGCATAAGGAAAAAGTAAAAAGTGAGTTATCCAGAAGATTACATTTCGCAAGTTTTGCAAAAATTAGATTTATATCCGCGTTACGTGGTAGTGGAGTAGGTAGTTTATTTAAAGACATCAATGAAGCTTATGCTTCAGCGGTCCAATCTTTTTCAACCCCTAAATTAACACGCTTGCTTCAAGATCTTAGCATGAAACATACTCCTCCTTGTGTGAATGGCCGCAGAATAAAATTGAGATATGCTCATCTTGGTGGTCACAATCCGCCAGTCATTGTAATTCATGGAAATCAATTGGCTGATTTACCTGATAGCTACAAGCGTTATTTAAGTAATGAATTTATTAAGCATTTAGGATTGGTAGGGACTCCTTTAAAATTAGAATTTAAAGGGGGAACAAATCCTTATGCGGATAAAAAAGTTAAATTATCACAGCGTCAAGTAAATAAGAAAAGAAGATTAATGAAACATGTCAAAAAGAAAGAAAAAAGCAGAAAATAACGAACTGTTTTTTTGATTTTTCATATAAAATCGTAGCCTGGGTGCAGCGCAGCGTAACCCGGGGTTTAAAGAATTATTCATGTACAGAACCCCGGGTTACGCTGCGCTGCACCCAGGCTACGGTCAACAGTTTTTTCCCTAATTCTCGTATTTTCTAGACTTATAAAGTGCCTGGCATTGCAGAATAATCTGTTTCATTCTTGCTGCTCCAATATTTAATTTATTAAGAAGAGCAGGATTTTCAGCAATTGTTTTACATAAAAGTATATTTTCCCCAAGTAACGTTTCGGTTTCTGCCTTCGTTAAGTTAGTAATGCAGGTGATTGGATATAAACCTGAAAACTCAATTAACTCTTTTAAATTGCCTTTTTGAGGAAAATCCCAGCTAATTAAATGTAGGCCAGAGCACTGACCATATTGTATTGCATCGTTGGTAAAACGAGTATTAGTTACGAGCCAACCCTGGAGTGCTTCTTCTGGTTTTTTAGTATAAGCCTGTTCAATATCAAGAAATCGTGCTTTGAAATATAAAGTAACTTTTACATCACAAGCAAGACCTAAACGATTATGGTATTTGCATTCAACAAAAACATGTTCATTTTGACGCTCTCCAACAACATCAACCTCATGGTTAACACAATACCCCTTGATAATTTGGTTATTGAGTACTTTAAAGCCTTGATGACGCATGAGCTCGGCAATATATTTTTCAAATGGATACCCAGAAAAGCCAAGCTGCATAATCGCGCGTTTTAGATGATATTTACCAGCCAAGGCTTTTGACTGATTGCGTAGCAGTCGAAATGCAATGCGATAAATTTCATGAGTTGTCATTCCATCAACTACTGATTGCGATACTTCATGAACAATTTTATTTATAAGTGATTCGTCTGCACCAACCCGCTTTAACGAACGATAAATACGACGAGGGTTGAATGGGACTTTTTCACCGGAAGATTTAATAATATTAATATGATTTGTAGGTGTAATGATCTTATTCATTTATAGGTTCCATTGGCGCAGCAAATCAATAATGTCCTGACTCATATCGATACAATTTGTAGTATGAGGAATTGTATTACAGGTAATAATTTTAGCTATATGTGAAACTAAAAGTTTTTGATATGCATTACTTGCAAAAACGGCATGAACACCAATACAAATTGCCGGTTGCATAGCTAATGAATTTATATGCTTCAATGTTTCTATCATTGTCATTCCTGTAGAGATAATGTCATCAATGAGTATTGGTGTTGCGTTAAGATATTGATTTATCCCAGGAATGGAAATTTCAACCTGAGTATCGCTTTTCCGTTTTTTTTCCAAAATAGTAAAAGGGGCAGATGATTTTAGAGCAATTGCTTCTACCCATTGTGCACTTTCTGAATCAGGGCCAATAAGAATTGGATTAGATACATGTTGATGAATCCAAGATGCAATTTTATCTGTCGCATGCAGTACAGTTGTTGGTATCTCATAAATGGCACTTAAATCTTTCCAACGATGTAAATGCGGATCAATAGTGATTAAGCGATCAAAATAGGAGGAAATCAATTGTGCAAAATATGCAGATGTAATGCCTTGGCCTGATTCAAATACTTTATCTTGACGCATATAAGTAAGATAAGGAGCTATTAAAATTATTTGGGTAGCACCTAAAGATTTTACTGTTTGTGCAGCAAATAAAAGCGGAAGAATTTTTGGGTTGGGGTGCAGTAAGTTGGTTACAAATATAACAATTCGTTTTGCTACATCAGATTCGACTTTTGCTACAGTTTCTTCATCAGGAAATTGATGAAAACTAATTTTTCCTAACTCATAATGACATTTTTTTTGAATTGTGCGAGTCAGTTCATCATGCCCAAATAACGAAAAAATGAGAGGGTTTTTTTTCATGTGCTGGCCTCAATTTGAAATATTTCATGCCCATGCTTCAGAAAATCTAGGGCATAATTGAGTTCGCTGCGAGTTTCTGCGTAGATTCTAAAAAGAGGCTGAGATTTTTTGACCACTGAGTGAAGTTCGGTTAATAATTCAATACCTGCTGCTTTTGATCTGGGCGCACCCGCTAATTTCGCTAATTGAGAAATATGGCGATTATCAATGTTAATAACGATACCTGAGCGTTTTGATTCAATTGTATGCACAACCGGTGCTTTTTTTATCTCTCGCATACCTCCTTGAGCTCGGCAAATTGCTTCAAATTTGGCTAATGCCTTGCCATTGTTCAGTAGATGCGTTGCAATATCTAGCCCTTGCCCAGGTAAAACGTGAGGGGAAAACTCTATAATATGACCTGCTAATGCTAAAGCATGTTCACGTAAATCTTGCGGGGCATTTTTATCACAATTTAAAACTGCTAACACATCCAATGCCTCTAGAACAGGGCCTATTCCACGACCTACTGGTTGTGAACCATCACTGAGTATCACTTTTATTTTGAGGTCAAACTCTTCTGCAACTGATTCTAATAATTTTTTTAATGACTCAGCCTTCTCAATAGTTCGAACTTTAGCTGTGGTTCCTACAGGCATATCGATGATAAGATGATTTGAACCCGCCGCAATTTTTTTTGATAAAACAGACGCAACCATTTGTCCTTCACTATCGATATTTACAGTTCTCTCAATGCGGATAAGTAAATCATCAGCAGGGCTTAATGCCATAGAGCCACCCCAAACCAAGCAGCCATTTTCCTGCTCAACAACTTTTTTCATTTCATTTATATTTAAATTGACATTAGTGAATACTTCCATTGTATCCGCTGTTCCTGCTGGTGATGTGATTGCACGAGAGGAAGTTTTGGGAATTACCAAGCCAAATGCCGCGACAATTGAGACGACAATAGGTGTTGTTCGATTCCCAGGCAAACCACCCACAGAATGTTTATCCACAATGAAAGGTAGTTCCCAAGACAATTGTTGACCTGAATTAACCATTGCTCGAGTCAGATCAATAATTTCTTTTTGGCTGAGTCTGTCACCGCCACTCGCAGCAATATACATTGCTATATTAATGTCCGAAAGTTGTCCTGACACAATGTCTTTGATGATGTGATTTGTTTGGTCTGCAGTCAATTCATTACCATAAATTTTAGAACGGATGTAACTCAGGGAGTCTAGTGGTTGAGGATGGATTACTGCGACTTCGTCACCTTCTTTTGCAGAGAGTAGTTCCCAGGCATAATTTGAAAGACTTGCTTCATTGTGCCTTAATAAATTCGTTTCAATAGTGTTTAATGTAGCAATGATAGACAGCTTATTGAGTATAACCCGAACACGAGTTTGAGCTGTAAATCCCTCCGATTTACAAATATAACAATCTTCACGCATATAAATAACTGGTTCTTTATGGGTATTAATGCCCAAATACTTAAGTGTCAAGGTTGTATGTTTTTTATTCATAATTCTTCTTTCTGTCCATACTCAGGAACATAACATTGCCAGCCAAGTTGAGTTTCAATTTTCTGTTTTAAAGATAAAGCAGCTTCAGGTTCTCCATGAGTTACAAATGTTTTTTTAGGTGGCTGTTGGAATTGCTTAAGCCAACCAAGTATTTCGCCATAATCTGCATGTGCTGAAGTACTGCGTATTGCTTCTACTTGAGCATTTATAGGGATGATTTTGCCATGAGCTTCTATAAACTTTTTACCTGCAAGTATTTCTGCCCCCAGTGTTTCTTCCGCCTGGTACCCTGTAAATAATAGTGTATTACGTGGATCTGAAGCGAAGGCTCTAATATGAAATACAATACGACCTCCGGATGCCATGCCACTTGCTGAAAGAATAATTTTCGGTGTTTTGTCTAAATCTAACTCAATTGATTCATCTACTGCATTCACATAGGTTGCTACATCACAGAGCTCCTGACATTGGGCCTGGGTTAGCCGAAGGTCTTCTATGTGGTTATATAAAATTTGCGTTGCATTAATCGCCATAGGACTGTCCAAATAAATAGGAACATTTGGAATTGCGTTTTCTTTTCTTAATTCTGAAAGATAATGCAAAAGTATTTGTGAGCGACCCACAGCAAATGCTGGGATAATGACTGAACCGCCTCGATGAATGGTTTTATTAATAATATTTTTTAAGGTCAGCTTAGGAGGCTCTTTTTCATGCAGACGATCGCCATAGGTGGATTCAGTAACAAGGTAATCAACCTGTTGAACTTCGGTAGGTTTTTTCATTACCGGATCATGCAGCCGCCCTAAGTCGCCCGTAAAAAGAAGCGAGGTATCTTGATATTGTATCCTTACAAAGGAAGAGCCAACGATGTGTCCAGCTGGGATTAATTGGACACTTAGGTTCTGATGCAGCTTAATTACTTTGTTGTATGCTTGGGGTTGAAATAGCTTTAATGCATTTTCAGCATCTTCAACCGTATAAAGCGGAAGTGCAGGGCGGTGTTTGGAGTAATGTTGCATATTGGCATGTTTGGCATCTTCTTCTTGGAGATGAGCACTATCGCGTAATAAGATTTCGCATAAATCGGTAGTACCGTACGTGCAGTAAATGGGTTTATTGAAACCACTCTTGACTAATAGAGGTAGATAACCCGTGTGGTCAATATGGGCATGTGTGAGAATGACAGCATCCAAGATTTCGGGATTAAATGGCAGAGGACTCCAATTTCTTAGACGTAATTCCTTAGGTCCTTGAAAAAGACCACAATCCACTAAGATATTTGTTTTATCAAACGAAAGAAGATACTTGGAACCTGTTACAGTGCCAGTGGCGCCAAGAAATGTGATTTGCATAATCAATCCTTTAATAGGGCCTGTTTACATTTCTACTATCTTGGCTAAACTGCCCTGATTTTATGCGCTCCGATGCTCACATACTCCATGTATGCTGCGCTTCGGTGCTCAAAACCAGGCTATTTTGGCTCAAGCTAGCGAAATGCAAACAGGCTCTCAAGTTATTAAAGTCGTAATGTTAAAACATCACATGGAGCATGATTAACCGTTGCATGCGCTGTACTGCCCAAAAATGAATGTAAGCCAATAGAAGAGTGGCTCCCAATAATAATAAGCTGACAATTTAACTCTTTAACTTTATTAAAAATATGTTCTTTAACCGAGCCTACCTCAACAAATTGCTGTTCTTGTGGGATATTAAAATTTTCGCCCAATAAGGATAAGACTGTTTGTGCATCATCTTTAGCAGGATTTGCTAACTCTGTAAAACCCAGACCTTGTGCCAGTTGGAAACTCGCAGGGAGTTCAATGACATGCAATAGGTATAATTTGGCATTAAATTGTTTTGCAATAGAAATTGCTTTATCTGTGAGATGATTATGTTCTTTGAGCAAATCCGTAGCAAATAAAATATTCTTATACATAGCAGCCTCACAATTGAATTTATTATTGTAAATAATAGTAGATTCCTCGATATAAGTACCTATTTTACATCACAAAATATGAAATAATTTGGTTTAACTGGATGGCAGATGGCATAGTATTGTGCATTTTATTTGGATAAAGCTCATAATGTATATTGGATAGTTTTTCAATTAAACCTTGTAGCCTGGGTGAAGGCTCAAGCCGTAACCCGGGACTGAGGAGCTTAATTCATTTTTCAAACCTGGGTTCCGCTACACTGCACCCAGGCTACAATGTCATATGACATCCGGGTTACTCAATTTATAATTAGGATTAATTTCCAGGAGAGGCATCAAAACAAAATCTCGAGATTGTATGTGTGGATGAGGAACTATTAATTTCTTAGATTGAATCATGCGATTCTCATAAAACAGGATATCAATATCAATAATTCTTGGCCCCCAGCGTTTTTTTCGAATTCGTCCTTGTTGCGCTTCAATTTTTTGACATGCACTAAGTAATTGAACAGGAGATAAAAGTGTAGAAAGCTCAATCACTGCATTGCAAAAATCTTGCTGGCTTTGTAAACCCCAAGCCTTAGTCCAATAGAAAGATGATACTTTAGTAACAACTGTATTGCGCAAGGCTTTTATTGATTTAATTGCTTTTCGTAGTTGGCGTTCAGGAACTTGCTGATTTGATCCTAAACCTAAATAACAAGTATTCATTATACATCACTTGTTTTTATACTTTTAGGCTTACGTCGGCGCTTACGTTTTGAAGCATCAGGTGTCAATTGTGTAACCATATTGGTTTGCTCTGCTTCATCAGCATCTTGGAAAGTAGTCCACCATTGCGCTAGCTCCATGGATTCATCACCTGCAAGAGCACGTAAAGCCATGAAGTCGTATGCTGCTCTAAAACGTGGGTGTTGTAATAGGTTAAAGGCTCTTCCACCTAGTCTTTTTGCAAAACGATACTGCAATAACCAAATTTCACGAATAATTTGAGTATAGCGTTTGGGAATAGAGATAATTTTATTTTGCTCAGCAATGACAATCGACATCGCTTTTTCTATGGATGGAAGTGGATCAATTCCATTTTTTTGTAGCTCCTTTGAACATTCAATCATGGGGAACCATAAAAGGACTGCAAATAAAAATGCAGGAGTTACTGGTTTATCTTCGCGTATGCGTGTATCAGTATTTTCCAGAGCAATGGCTAATAATGCATTTACTGGATATGTACTGTTTAATAGGGCATTGGTTTGCGGACATAAATATTGAAATAAACCATATTGCATCAGCAGTTTTTGCACCACTTCTGCATTGCCGCATTGATATAATTTGGTCATTTCATCGAATAAACGTGAATTGGAAACATGAGTAATGAGATGACTAATTTCAGGAAAAGGAGCCTCTGTTTCGGATGCAAGTTTAAAATTCAATTTTGCACTAAATCGAATCGCGCGTAACATTCGGACGGGGTCTTCCTGATAGCGTTTTACTGGATCACCAATCATCCGAATCAGTTTTTCTTCAACGTCCTTTACACCACCAGTAAAATCAACAATTGTGGAGTCATTAATATTGTAATAGAGCGAGTTAATTGTGAAATCGCGCCTCCAAGCATCTTCATCAAGCGAGCCATAGGCATTATCGCGAACCAACATGCCACGTTCATTTGTTTGCTGGCTTTCATCAACAGCTACGTGTCCTCGGAACGTAGCAACTTCAATAATTTCTCGGTGAAAAAGTATATGCACGAGTTTGAATCGACGACCAATAATTCGTCCATTTCTAAATAAATTCTTGATTTGATTAGGGGTAGCGTCGGTTGCAACATCAAAATCTTTAGGTGCTTTATGCAACAATAAATCTCTGACACTTCCTCCGACAATGTATGCCTGAAAACCAGCGCCAATTAAGCGGTTTAGTACTTTGAGCGCATTGCTACTAATGTCCGCCTTAGATATGGAATGTTTATTCCTTGGGATTATATAAGCTGAAGCAACAGGTGGCACATGAGCTCTGTTTCTTTTTAGCAGCTTTTTGATGAATTTGATGATCTCTGTATCTCACAAGATTAATGAAACGTAAACATTATATCGAAGCAAAAGGATAAAGTGAATATTTGCCTTTATAAACCTTAGCTTTATATACAATTTGGATTGTAAATTTTACAGAAAAACTTAGGTAAATGTTGGATTAAGAGTATATTATATAATTTTTTTCAATTTCTGACATCCGAGGACTTGATGGATTTTATTGATGTTACTGCGAGTTTAATCGTCTTAATCATATTAGAAATTGTTTTAGGAATTGATAATCTGGTTATCTTATCAATCTTATCTGAAAAATTACCCTCAGAGCAGAGAAAAAAAGCAAGGCGCTTGGGACTCGCTTTATCCTGGATGATGCGTCTGCTCTTACTTGCAGTCGCGGTTGATTTGATCAAATTAACCAAGCCCTTACTTACAATAAATCATATGTCTTTCTCTGCACGTGATTTTTTCCTCATGTTAGGCGGTGCATTTTTAATTTGGAAGGCTACGGATGAAATTCACCAGGATGTTACTGAAGAAAGTATGTCCATAAGTGAAAAGAAAAGCCACTCATTTAAAGCAACATTCAGTATGGTTATTTTTCAAATTGTAATAATGGATATTATCTTTTCCCTCGATAGTGTCTTAACTGCTATAGGCCTGACCTCTCGATTTTGGGTCATGGCTTTGGCAATTACTTGTGCAATTTTCATTATGATTTTTGCTAGTGAACTGGTTAGCGCATTTATTAAAGAACATCCAACGATCAAAATGCTTGCCCTGAGTTATTTAATTTTAATTGGTATGGTCTTAGTTGCTGATGGATTTTCTTTTCATATTCCTCGAGGATATATATATTTCGCTATGGGTTTTTCATTATCAGTTGAATCTCTAAATTTATTGAAACATTCACGAAAAAAAAGTAAGCGTAAATCAGGGAATTAATTATGTTATATGTTAAAGCATTTCACATTATTGCAATGGTTGCATGGTTTGCTGGATTATTTTATTTACCGAGATTATTTGTATACCATGCGGATACTCATGATGAGACGAGTATTATTCGTTTTAAAATAATGGAAAAAAGATTGTATTATGGAATTACTTGGCCTGCCGCGATACTGACGACTTTACTAGGATTATGGCTTCTCAATTATAATCCAGCTTATTATCTCAAGGCCGGATGGATGCATGCAAAATTAAGTTTTGTTGTTCTTTTATGGATTTATCACCTGTTATGCGGTCATTATTTAAAAGCATTTGCCCACAATAAAAATCAAAAAAGTTCTCGTTTTTTTCGCATTTATAATGAAATACCAACTTTGTTCTTAATAGGGATAGTGCTATTGGTTGTGGTAAAACCGTAGAATGTAGCCTGGGTGCAGCGAAGCGTAACCCGGGTTAAGAAAGCAATTCGCGACATACAGTCCCCGGGTTACGCTTCGCTGCACCCAGGCTACATTTTACAGCCATATCGAGAAGCTTATTCCATTTCCACCATATCAAAATCTTCCTTACCGGCGCCGCAATCTGGACAAAACCAGTTTTCTGGCACATCCTCCCAACGTGTACCCGGCTCAATTCCATCTTCAGGCCATCCTTCAGCTTCATCATAAATAAAGCCACAGATGACACAAATATATTTTTTATATTCTTGCATGATAATACTCGTTATAAAAGGGCGTAATTTAGCTATTGTAAGCTTCGATGTAAAGACTAACCCTCTTTTTTTGCCAATTTTTCGGAATGTATGTAATATTATACCGCAAAATTACGGAGATTTTTATGACGCGTTCAACAGATTTATTTCATCAAGCCCAAGCACTTATTCCTGGTGGGGTTAATTCACCTGTTCGAGCTTTTAAAGGTGTTGGCGGTGATCCTATCTTTTTTAAACAAGGTAAGGGAGCTTATCTTGTAGATGTCGATAATAATGAATACATTGACTACGTTGGGTCTTGGGGGCCTTTAATCCTTGGACATTGTCATCCAGAGGTGATTGAAGCGGTAAATAAAGTGCTCCATAGTGGTATGAGTTTCGGAGCACCTACCGAACTTGAAGTACAATTGGCTGAGAAAATTATCTCTTTAATCCCTTCAATTGAAAAAGTACGGATGGTAAATTCTGGCACTGAAGCAACAATGACTGCTATTCGGTTGGCTCGTGGAGTAACCAAGAAAAATAAATTTATAAAATTTAATGGTTGTTATCATGGACATAGCGATAGTTTGCTAGTCAAAGCGGGCTCTGGTCTTCTTACCTTAGGTATACCTTCAACCCCCGGAATTCCACAAAGTGTTACAGAGCACACTCTAACCGCAAATTTTAATGATCTAGAGCAAACAGCACAATTATTTGAAAAATTTCCTGATGATATTGCTGCGGTAATCTTAGAACCAGTTGCAGGAAATATGGGCTTCGTTTTGCCAGATCTAGAGTTTTTGCAAGGATTACGTCAATTATGTGATAAATACAGCGCCTTATTGATTTTTGATGAAGTAATGACTGGTTTTAGAGTGGGGTTAACTGGAGCTCAAGGCGTATTCGGAATCACTCCTGATATTACTACCCTTGGTAAAGTTATTGGCGGAGGCATGCCTGTAGGTGCTTTGGGTGGGCGAGCAGAAGTCATGTCCTTTTTAGCACCTGAGGGGCCTGTTTATCAAGCTGGAACACTTTCTGGGAACCCATTAGCTATGGCCGCAGGCCTTGCAACTTTATCCGAAATTGAAAAAAATGGATTTTTTGACAAGTTAAGCCAGACCACACAAACGCTAACTCAAGCTTTAGCCTCTGTTGCTGAAACATTAAATATTCCATTTTTTGCCGCTTCACTAGGTGGTATGTTTGGTTTTTGTTTTACAGAGAAAACCCGTATTGCAGATTATGCGGACATCGCTGCATCCGATGAGGTTTTATTTAAAAAGTTCTATCACGGGATGTTAGGAAAAGGTGTTTATTTTGCTCCTTCTATGTATGAAGCTGGTTTTGTTTCTAGCGCACATGGAAAAGATGAAATTGTTAAAACTCAAATGGCTGCCGAGGAAGTTCTGCAACAGTTGAAAAAATAATAAATCGATATGTCTAAATTGTAGTCCGGATTAGCGCAGCGTAATCCGGGTTTATATGTGAAGATCCCTGATTACGCTGCGCTAATCCAGGCTACATCTGGAGTATAAAAAGGTAAAAAAATAAATTTTTAAAGATACTAGACAGTAATTTTCCCACATGTCATATTCAGAGACGGTCTTGAAATAACAAGGAAGTCATGATGTCGGTAATGGCAAACAAAAAGGAATTCATCAAATCGATGCCACAAGGAATTGTTCCTCTTTTTTTTATTCAGATTGTTTCGACTTTAAGTTTTAGTGTTCTTTACTCAACGCTTGTTTTGTACATGAAAGGGAAGTTAGGGCTTCAAATTAGCACTGCCAATAGCATTATGGGTGTATTTATTGCATTCAATTACGGCTTGCATTTGCTTGGTGGTTTTTGGGGCGGGCGTTTGCTCTCGAACCGCGCGTTGTTTTGTGCAGGAATGGTAGCACAAATTATAGGATGTATTTTATTATCATTTGGAGAGATCTCGTTTCTTTATTATGGTTTAGCTGCTTTTTTAACCGGGTCCGGTTTAAATGTAACGTGCTTAAATTGCATGTTAACCCAACGTTTTGCTCCTGAAGACACTCGTCGGGAGACTGCTTTTCTTATGAACTACGCAGGGATGAATATTGGTTTTTTTGTTGGTTTTAGCTTGAGTGGTGTTTTTCAACTTACCCAGAATTATGAACGTCTTTTTTTATTGAGTAGCTTAGGGAATTTAATTGCTTTGATCATTTGCTTGTATTGTTGGCATCAATTATCCGATGCAGAAACGATCTTTTCCAAAAAAGACAAACTTTCTCAAAAACGAGCTGTTCTTTTAGGAGTCATACTTATTATTATACTTCCTTTCATGTTGAGTGGAATGTTGCAATATGCTGACTGGGCTAAAAAGTTAGTCCTTGTGACAGGCGTATTAATGCTTGGAGTAATTTTGTATTTGGCAAAACAACAACCAGCAAAAGAAGCCAGAGATAAAATGGTTGCGTTTGCCGTGCTTATGATTGTAGGGACTGTTTTTTGGATGCTCTATCAAATAGCACCAATGGGGCTTACTGTCTTTATTGATCATAATGTGCAGCGAGAATATGCAAGTTGGATTATTCCACCACAATGGTTCCAAAATATTAATACGGTAGCTATAGTCATTGGTGGTCCATTATTAGGGGTATTATTACATAAAATGCGCGGAAATGGCGTACAAATTAATATTCCTACTCAGTTTGCACTGGCATTACTTTTTATTGGGATTGCTTTTGCCATATTGCCTATTGGCATAGCGTACGCTAATTATGAAGGATTAGTGAGCCCCAGTTGGATTATTACTAGTTATATTTTACAAAGTATTGGTGAACTTTTAATATCGCCAATTGGCTATGCTATGATAGGATATTTGGCTCCTTCATCATTGCAGGGTGTGATGATGGGAATGTGGATGCTCAATTCAGGTGTTGGTGCAACTTTGTCTAGCTATAGTTCAAACTTGATGATTGAGGGGCAGGACAGTGTTTCACCTTTGGTAACTAATAGTGGTTATAGCCATGTGTTTTTAATGCTAGGGTTATTTGCAATTGGGTCTTCAATTGTGCTTTTTATCCTAGTGCCTAAGTTGCGGGAGCTCATTCAGGAAAAAAAGCTAACTGAATTGCAAGAACCCCAAAGTATGTCTACAAATCGAGTGGTTGTATGTGAGTAATTTTTTTGTACCTATTAAAAAGGCAGAGCTGGATTGGCGTGGGACTCTGCCGTTTTCAATGCAATATGATGATATTTACCATTCTTCTGAAGGTGGGATAAATCAATCGCTTCATGTATTTATTGATGGAAATAATCTAATCAAGCGTTGGCAATCGTTTCCTAATGATAAACCACAAAGATTTACTATTGCTGAGACTGGGTTTGGAATCGGTTTAAATTTTCTTGTCAGCTGGAGTCTTTGGGAACAACATGCTCCTAAATCCTGCCAATTGCATTTCATTTCATGTGAAAAACATCCTTTATCTCTTCCTGATTTAACAAGAAGTCTTGCTTTCTGGCCGCAATTAGAAAAGCAAGCCCAGCAACTTATAGCACATTATCCCGTATTGACTCCTGGATATCATCATCTGACTTTTTGTGATGGCAGAGTGACTTTAACTTTAATGTTAGGAGATGCGCTGGAGTGCTATGAACAGCTATTAATTTGTGGAGAACCCTCGCTGGAAAAAAAACTCAGAACAGTATTTGTTGATGCATGGTTTCTAGATGGCTTTGCGCCAGCTAAAAATAAAAGTATGTGGTCGGATGCTTTACTTAAAACGATTGCTCTGTTGTCTAAAGAGCAAACTACCTTAGCAACATATACTGCTGCAGGCTCTGTTAAAAAAAGCTTAAGTGAAAATGGATTTGTTGTCGAAAAAAGAAAAGGGTTTGGGCGAAAACGCCATATGCTTTGTGCTCGTTTTATACAAACTACAATACAAAATGCAACAAAAACAAAACGACATACACCTTGGCATGTGAGTGTGCCTGAGCAGTATTCCAGTAGATCAGCTGTTATTTTAGGAGCTGGCTTAGCTGGTTGTTTTACTGCATATGCACTTAATAAGAGAGGGTGGACGGTTACTCTTGTTGATGAGTTGGCTCAGGTGGGTAATGGCGGATCAGCAAATCAGCAAGCGGTTTTGTTCCCTAAGCTCTCTGCTTACAACTCACCCTTAACACAATTTATGTTAGCTGCATTTTTGTATGCTGCAAAAACCTATCAACGTATTTTAAATCAGGCAAAGATTGGTGAATTGTGTGGTTCTTTGCTTCTTGCATACTCTGACAAGGAAAAGGCAACCCAATCCAGTTTACATTCTTGGCTGGATCATTATCCAGAGTTGGGTTCTCTAGTCGATATACAACAAGCTTCTGATTTGGCAGGTTTTTTGTTAGATAAGCCCGGATTATATATTCCTTTGTCAGGATGGATTAATTCCCCAGAGTTATGTCGGTTTTTAATTAATAGAGAAGGTATTTCTCTGTTAACTAATACGTCAGTAAGTCAATTAGCTTTTGAGAAAAGGTGGATAGTGAATGATTTAGAAACTGAAGTGCTTATTCTAGCAAATGGTTATAAAATTAATTCGTTTAAAGAAACTAAACATCTGCCTGTCAAACCTATCCGAGGTCAAATGACAGCAATTTCGGCAACAGAACAAAGTACTCGCTTAAAATTGCCAATATGCGGTGATGGTCATGTTCTTCCTGCACTTAGAGGTATACATCAATTAGGCGCCACTTATGAGTTAAAATCAGCAGAGCCTCAACTTAAATCCCATGATGATCGAATTAACCTAGATAAACTTAGACAACTCGCCCCGGAGATTTTATGGTCTAATGAGGTAAGCAACCACTGGGCTGGAGTTAGAGCATCAACACCGGATTATCTTCCTTTAGTAGGTAAAATTGCTGAGGCTGAGCAATTTATACAACAATTTGCGCAATTGGAAACGAACGCAAAACGTTGGATAGCCCAGGCTGGATCTTATTATCCTGGGCTTTATGCCTGTGCTGGCTTTGGTTCTCGCGGTCTTACGACCATTCCTTTATGCGCAGAATGGCTCGCTTCTGTAATTAATAATGAAATAAGTTGTTTACCAAGAAGTTTACAACACGCTTTATCACCCGCACGTTTCTTACGTAAAAATATAATTCGTGGTGCTATTAAAATCGATTGAGATGAAATTCTCATTAGAGCATAATACTAAACCTGTAGCTGGATAGTTCAGGAATCCACTCAAGAAACCCGGGTTCCGCTGCGCTGCACCCAGGCTACGATGGTTCATATATTTTAAGATCAAGGAGTGACGCTAATGGCAGGTTCCATGGGCAAAGCCTTCAAACAGACAATCAAAGAAAATAAACCGTTACCTGTATTGGGTACCATAAACGCTTATTCTGCTATGCTTGCGCAATTTGCTGGGGCCAAAGCAATTTATCTTTCCGGAGCAGGGGTTGCAAATGCCTCTTATGGTATACCCGATCTTGGTATGACCAATTTATCGCAAGTGCTTGAAGATGCACGTCGAATTACTGAAGCATGTTCTCTACCCCTTCTTGTTGATGTAGATACTGGATGGGGACATGCTTTTAATATAGCCAGAACAATAAAACTCATGGAGAAAACGGGAGTTGCAGCCATTCATATTGAAGATCAAGTATTGGCAAAACGATGTGGACACAGACCTAATAAAGCCATTGTATCTATGAAAGAAATGGGGGATCGAATTAAATCTGCAGTTGATGCACGTCAGGATCCCGATTTTGTCGTTATGGCAAGAACAGATGCCTATGCTGTTGAAGGTATGAACGCAGCAATCGAACGAGCATTGCTTTGCATTGAATTGGGCGCTGATATGATATTTCCTGAGGCGATGACTCGTCTTGATGAATATCAAACGTTTACACAAGCAGTCCAAGTACCTGTTCTGGCGAATATAACTGAATTTGGTAAAACTCCTTTATTTAGTCAAGACGAGCTGAAACAAGTTGGTGTGTCGCTCGTTTTATACCCTTTAAGCGCATTCAGAGCAATGTCCCAAGCCGCTTTGAATACATATAAGACCATTCTTCAGGATGGGACACAAAAATCCATGCTGGATAAAATGCAAACTCGAGAAGAATTGTATGAAGTACTTGGTTATTATCAATACGAACAAAAACTAGACCAATTGATGGAGGAAGACAATGAGTGTTAAAAGCGGCGGTTTAGCCGGTGTTGTTGCAGGACAATCAGCAATTTGTACAGTTGGGCTAGCAGGTAAAGGTTTAAATTATAGAGGCTACTCAATTGATGATTTAGCTGAGTATGCCACGTTTGAGGAAGTAGCCTATTTGTTACTCTACGGGAAGCTTCCTACTCAAAAAGAATTGGATGCATATACCAAAAAGCTGACTGGCTTGAGAACATTACCAGAAAGTTTAAAGACAATTCTTAAATTAATTCCTAAAAACACTCATCCCATGGACGTGTTGAGAACTGGCTGTTCCTTTTTGGGAACAATTGAACCAGAAGATAATTTTTCTCAGGAAAATCATGTTGCAGATCGTTTATTGGCTTTATTTCCAGGAATGATGTGTTACTGGTACGCATGGCATTTCCATAATAAAGAAATATCTGGTTTAAGTGATGAAGAAACAACCGGCGCTCATTTTCTTGCTTTATTGCATGGCCGAAAGCCAAGTAAATTAGAAGCTCAAATGATGAATGTATCCTTAATTTTATATGCAGAGCATGAGTTCAATGCATCTACCTTTGCTGCACGAGTGACTGCCGCAACACTTGCCGATTTCTATTCTGCAATTACAAGTGCAATTGGTACACTACGTGGCCCTTTACATGGAGGCGCTAATGAAGCGGCAATGGACCTTATAGGACGTTTTAATAGCCCTGATCAAGCCGAAACTGAATTGAAAAAAATGCTGCTTAATAAAGCGCTTATTATGGGATTTGGACATCGTGTGTATACAACCAGTGATCCTCGTTCTGACATTATCAAAAAGTGGTCATTTCGTTTAGGTGAGGCTAAAGGGGATCTTCTTTTGTATCACATTTCAGAACGCATTGAAGAAGTGATGTGGAATGAAAAGAAATTATTCCCAAATCTGGATTTTTATAGCGCTTCAGCATACCACTATTGTGGCATTCCTACGTTTTTGTTCACTCCGATTTTTGTTATGTCGCGTATTACAGGATGGTCAGCACATGTATTTGAACAAAGAGCAAATAATAAATTAATAAGACCAACTTCTGAATATACCGGGCCTGAACCCCAGAAGTTCCCTACTATTGAGACGAGAGGGTAACTGTTCAATTCATATATTAAATATGGTTTCCCTTCTCCCTTATGGGGGAGAAGGGATTTCTTAACATAATGATAGTATCGTAGACACAAGAGGTTATTATGCACAGTTATGTAGAAGATAACATTAAGCCTGATTACGATCAGGTAATGATTGATATTGCGGATTATGTATTAAACAAGAAAATTGATAGTGCTTTAGCTTATGAAACGGCTCGCTTATGTCTCATGGATACATTGGGTTGTGGTATTCTTGCACTAAATTTCTCTGAATGTACCAAACTTTTAGGTCCAGTTGTTCCTGGCGCTGTTCTCTCTGGTGGAGCACGGGTTCCTGGTACTGCATATGAGTTAGACCCAGTACAAGCTGCTTTCAATATCGGTGCTATGATCCGTTGGCTCGATTTCAATGACACATGGCTTGCGGCAGAATGGGGTCATCCTTCCGATAATTTAGGCGCCATTCTTGCAGTTGCAGATTATATGTGTCGACAAAATTGTACAAAGGGTAAAACACCAATTTTAATGCAGGATGTACTTACCGCTATGATTAAGGCGCATGAAATTCAGGGGTGTCTCGCTCTGGAAAACAGTTTTAATCGAGTTGGGTTAGATCATGTCTTTTTGGTTAAAGTTGCCAGTGCCGCAGTTGCAGCCCAATTGTTTGGTGCTGATAGAGACACGATGTTAAGAACTTTGTCGCAAGTTTTTGTGGATGGCCAAAGTCTGCGAACTTATAGACATGCTCCGAATGCCGGCTCAAGAAAGTCATGGGCTGCAGGGGATGCTACGTCCCGAGCTGTGCGATTGGCTTTAATTGCTAAAGCAGGAGAAATGGGCTATCCAAGTGCTTTAAGCGCCCCGACATGGGGTTTTTATGATGTTCTTTTTGAAAAGAAAGTATTTAAATTTCAGCGTCAGTATGGCAGTTATGTTATGGAAAACGTTTTATTTAAGTTATCCTATCCTGCCGAATTCCATGCACAAACTGCTGTTGAGTGTGCCGTGATGTTGCATCCTATAGTGAAACACCGATTTGATGATATAGCTCGAATTGATTTAGTGACCCATGAGTCGGCAATTCGAATTATTAGTAAGCAAGGTGTTTTGCATAATCCCGCAGATCGAGATCATTGTTTGCAATACATGGTTGCTATAGGTTTATTATTTGGCGACTTAAAGGCCGAACATTATGAGGATGATGTGGCTGCAGATCCACGCATCGATGCATTGCGCGATAAAATGCATGTCACTGAAAATGAACATTTTTCTCGTGATTATCTTGATCCCGAAAAGCGCTCTATTGCAAATAGTATAAAGATAATTTTTAAAGATGGAACTGAGAGTGATTTAATTACAGTGGAATACCCAATTGGTCACAAACGCAGACGTGAAGAAGGTATCCCTGTTCTATTATCCAAATTTAAGAAGAATTTAAGTACTCAGTTTTCTACAGATCGCGTTGAACGCATCATGCACGCTATGAGTGATACAAATACGCTTGCAGCAATGAAAGTAGAAGATTTCATGCAACTATGGGTTGTATCGTAGTTCATTTAATTAGTGCCCTTTGAACCCCACGGATTATTAATCCCTGGGGTTGATCCATTTGCTTATCCCAATTAAATATATATAATTTAATCAAATATTCATTGAGCAGTCAGGGATAGGTGATGAACTTAAAACAGATTTATCTCTCTGTGCTATATACCATATCGATGCTGGGATCTTCTACTCTTGTTGCCCAGGCATCAATGAACACCAATGACACTGCCAATGAAAAAATTGTATCTGTTTATTTGCTTCTAGACAAACCTGAACAACTTCAACAATATGTTAGTGATTTGACTAAACTTCAAAAACCTAACTTTAACCGCGTACTCTTTTCATTTGTTCGACCAACATTAAATGATTATCAGACAGGTAGCCTTGCTGATACGGGTATATTAGGCTATTTTACGGACCATGATGGCAAAGGGGCGCCGGCATTTAATGCATTAAAAGCAGCGATCAAACTATCTAAAGAAAAAAATATTCAAACGTTTCTCTCTGTAGGAGGATGGAATTACAGCTGTAACTTTGAGGTAGCTCAGGAGGCTTGTGGTCCGCGTTCCTCCGCTCAAACCCAAGTTTTTTACGATTGGTTTCCGGACCCGACTAACCCTGATAAGGTGCAAGCTCAAAAAGCAAAAACCTCTTATACAAATTTAATCAAATTAGCAAATGATTTGGGTGTAGATGGTATTGATTTTGACTATGAAGAAATGTGGCATGCGAATCAGTATGCAGTGACATGGGGACCCAGTACTGATGGAGAGTGGTCAACGGGTATAGCCAGAAGAATACTGAATGCAGGAGGACCAACTTATAACAACTTTATGAAATATGGAACAAGTTCTGGCTCTTCGTTTGTTATGCCTAAAACAATTGATAAAGTTGATGCAATTTTACATGCACTAATGGATGACCCAGGAGCTAAATACCTTAAATTTGCTACCGCTGCGCCTCCTGTTGGGGCACGCCCAATTACAGGCTTTGTAACTGGAGAAAAATTCCCTGATATATATACAAAGGGTGGTCTTTGGTGGAAAGGAAATTTGAAAGGGTTATGGTATAACCTGATGAATAAGGATCAGGCAGTAGTGTCACGTTTTGATACCTTGGGCTTGATGACCTATGATTTATGCGGTGATAACCCGGCAGTATGCGCACCATATGTTGATGGACCTTTAGATTTACCAGGTCAAGTCAGCGCATATATGAAAGACTATACGAATTGGTTGCAAGCAGAGACTGTAAGCAAACCTAGTCTAACAATTGATAATATTGGAAAAGTAACTTTTTTACCCGCTAAATATCATATTAATGCAAAAATTCAATTTGGTTTTCAAGTCAATCAGCCAGCTTATCCTAAAAATATTAATGGTCAATTACAACTGACAAATCAATTAGTTAATAAAATTCTTGACCAGCAAAAGGATAGTGGAGGTGTTATTATTTGGCAAATGTATTCCAAACAAAATACTGCTGTTCCAGATTCTACCACTGTGAAATATACGATTAATCAAAGCTGTAAGACTTTTTTAGCAAATGATAATCGATATGATTGTAATGCAGATTTTCCTAGTGCTCCGAAATAATCCTATATAACTATTTAAGCCTGTAGCTTGGGTTAGCAAAGCGGAACCCGGGATTTGGAAACATAATTACCTCCGAAACCCGGGTTACGGCTTTGCCTACACCCGGCTACGTGTTATATCATATCTTACGCTGTAAACCTGATGCAGCAAGTATCTTTGTCGATATTTCTTCTATAGAGTATTTTGTCGAATTAATATAAGGAATTTTTTCCTTCTGATACATCGCCTCAACTTCATTGACTTCGAGCCGACATTGCTCTGGTGATGCGTATTTGCTGTTGGGCCTGCGCTCCGCTCGAATATGTTGTAAACGTTGTGGATCAATGGTTAATCCAAAAAGTTTATTTTTATAAGGTTTTAATATATCAGGTAATTTAAAGCCAAGAATATCATCTTCAGTAAACGGGTAGTTAGCAGCTAAAATTCCATATTGGAGTGCCATATACAAACAACTTGGTGTTTTTCCACACCGGGAAACGCCAATAAGAATAATATCTGCCTTGTCATATCCACTAGGTTTCACGCCATCATCATGAGATAACGCAAAATCGATTGCTTCTAGTCGGTGCAAGTAAAGTTTACTGTTACCTACACCATGAGTTCTTCCAACAGTATAAGAGGATTTCTCATTAAGCTCTTCTTCCATAGGGCCAATAAAAGTACTAAATAAATCAAATACACGGGCATTTGCTTTTTTAATGTAATTTCTTATTTCTGGATCAATCAAAGTCATAAATACTAAAGGCTTGATTCCCTGCTCATCAAATGCATGGTTAATCTGTTCAACCGCGTGTTCTGCTTTTTTTAATGAATCGATGTAGGGGATAGTGAGTTGTTCAAATTTTATGTTTTCAAATTGAGTGATTAAGCTATGACCAAAAGTTTCTGCCGTAATCCCTGTGCCGTCAGAGATCATAAAAACATAACGTTTCATGTGCTGCCTTAAAAAAATTACCTATATTACATTTTAAAATGAATTAGTTAATATCACCAGTAAGTGTACTTATTTAAATCCATCTGCTATCTTAAATTTAAGAAAAGGATACTTTAAGGTTAATATGGAACAGGATCGATTTAGCAGTAATAGTAAGCTCTATATTTTAGGCATGATTTGTTTGGTTCTTTGCCTAGGCTTATTTTTCTTTAGCTTATATATCTTGCCTTACCTGGCCTGGGGATTAAACTATAATGTTCCTGCTATTGTTTTAGATCTTTTGAGTTCATTGCAGGATGAATATAATTATACTGTTGGAGCCAGTAAGGTTGTAGTTTGGCTCATATTTTTTGTACCGAGTATGATTACTGGATTAATCTCTTACTTTGTATCCAATCACATAGATAATAATCTTTATAAATCAGAGTTGAAAGTTGAAGAGGAGCAAGAAAAACCTCCAAGTAAACAAATTGGGAAAGAAATAAGAGAATCTGCTGGCTTTGGATTAAAGATTCTTGGTTTAATGATCCTGATTGTGATCGTGATTTTTTTATTGCAATATCTCATCCAATCAACATCATAGCACATGGCAGGAGAGGTTATGGCGTATTTAAAACGTTGGAAAATTAAAAAAATTGTTAAGAAAATAAAAGCGATGCAAGCGAATCGGGTAAATAACCAACCCGGAGATGAAATGCTAAAAAAAGAGATTGCTTACTATTTTGAATTAGCATCCATTTACAGTAAGTTAAAAGGAAATAAAAAATTTCCTTATGCTAATTTAATGTATATGGAGTGCTATAGAGCGGCTGCAGGTTTGGATGATGCGGAAGCAAATTATCAAATAGGCCAAATGACACTTGAAGAAGCTAAGTTCAGACAAAATTTGGAAAAAGATGGCGTTTTTAAAAGTGAAACAAATCTGAAAAAATGCAATCAGCTTTTTGAAGAAGCACATGCATATTTATCTGCTGCAATAGCATTAAAGCATGTAGCTGCGAAGCGATTAAGAGGGCTTTGTTATATTAATGGTTGGGGCTTAGAACCTGATAAAAAAGCTGGTTTTGAATTAATTGTCGCAAGTATTGAGGAAGAAGGTTCTTGGGATAGAGTCCCCCAAATTTTTGCATCGATGGGACTGAATAAACCGGAATTCTTTTCGCAAATTATGCAACGTAGAAAATCATCGTAAAACATACAGTCTGGGTATACAGCAAAGCTGTACCCAGATGATGTTTCATTTAAGCTTATTGGTATAAGGTTTCCTTTAATATATAATTGTTGTTCGATTACACTTAATTGTGTGCAAAAGTATCTCATTTTTTTGCTTGATTATGTTTCGTCACTTTAAAAAAAAATTCCAACGCCCAATAACACCTAGTGAAAAACTGTATATTGTCAGTGACTTGATGAATTATTCCTTTGCGCTGCAACTGGTGCTTGAAATGGATGCAGAAGTAGACGTATCTTCCCTCAATCAAGCTATTGTTCAAACAAACTCTTCTAATTCATATGTTAACTTGCACGCAAATTTTAGATCTATCAATTCGATATGGTACTCGCGAGAATCATTGATAGATATCGAGATTGTTCAAGTTATAGAGAGAGAATGGGATGGTCAGGATATTCAACATGCATCATTTTTCCATGGACATCAATTTAATTCTGGACATTCCGCCACACAAGTTACCTATATAAAGGGAACACGCCATTTTTTGCTATTCCGGGCCTTTCATGGCGTAATGGATGGTATGGGCTTATATCACTGGGTGAATGAGATTTTTCGTGCATGGAGAAAAGAGCCTTTAATTGGTACGCAGCTGCTGATGACCGATTATGATTTTCTCAAACAAAATAGAAAAGACGAATATCGTCCTAATTTTCCATTGGATTGCATCGCACCAACAGGGAACACGGGTTTTACCCATTCTCATTATCTTTGGCATAAGGTAACCCTTCCTGGAAAAATCAATGCCATTACTGCCAAGATTTGCCAAATACTATTAGCTGCCGGAGTTGATTTGGGTGCTGAAAAGGCTCGTTTTATGATTCCTGTAGATTTACGTCAACATGTTGCTGATGCAAATACTACGGCGAATTTTGCAAACCCTATTTTTGTTGAGGCAAAAAAAGGAGAGACTTGGCCCATCATTTACAGTGATATTGTGAAACAGTTAGGTAGCCAAAATGAATTGCGGATTGGGAAGTACGATGCAATGGTGCGTCATTTACCTTTGTGGTTGCTAAAGGGATTACTCGATGCATTGATTTATTATCAAAATAAAAAAAATCGGTACATGATGTCTGGAATTGTTTCCAAATTATCGATTAATTTAACCGATCTTGATTCAAAACAGGGCAGTAAAGCCATCGATGGCTATTTTTTACCGATTAATGTTCCTATCGCACCAATTGTGTTTATTGTAACGGAGCATAATAATGCAACAACAATCTGCTTCTCTATATCAAATGCGCATGCTACAGCCAAAGAATGCGTTCACTTAGCGAACCAATTTAAAAAGTTGATGGATGAATCTGAGGTTTTCTCAGATAAAAAGCGACTTTGTGATACGTTATGGCCTATATACAACAATACACACGTTGCTTATCCGCAAGAAAAAAATATTTTTACAAAGATATGGGAACGTTGCATAGAACATCCCTATGAGCATGCCCTAATCTCAAAGACTCAAACTTTAACTTATAAACAATTAGGGCACCGTATTTTGGAAATCGCCAGTTATTTTTACGAATTTGGTGTTCGCTCTGGGCATATGGTTGCTATTTATTTACCACGAAATGAAGATATGGTTTGCTCCATGCTGGCTTGCTGGTATCTTGGTGCTGCTTATATTCCTATTGATATAAAATCACCCACTGCTTGGGTTTTAACTTTATTAGAAGATGCCAAGCCTGCTCTAGTTGTTCATGAGCAGAATACGGTATTAAATTATTCAGGTTTATGTACCTACATACCGTTACATATCGTTGGTGCAAATGCACCCCAGATAAACACAAATTCGCTAAATCAATTGGCTTATATTATCTATACCTCTGGGTCTACAGGTACCCCCAAGGGAGTAATGATCAATCATGGTCAACTGTTGAATTATTTATTCTGGGCCATTGATGCGTATCGCGATAGTAATCAACCTTACCATACAGCACTATTTACGAGTATGGCTTTTGATTTAACAGTGAGCTCATTGTATTTGCCCTTGCTTTCAGGGGGAAGCATGATGTTAATTCCTGACCCTATCAACTCGCTGACATTAAAAGGCATACTGACTAATCAAAAAATTAATTTTTTAAAACTTACACCATCACATCTGAGAATGATCAGTAATTTACCTATGAAGTCAAAGCATCAAGTCACTTTGGTTGTTGGTGGTGAAGATTTACCCTGCAAATTGGCCAAAACAGTTAGTGAAAAATTACCTGTTGCACGAATATTTAATGAATACGGTCCTACAGAAACGACTGTGGGTTGCATGATTCATCAATATGATCCCAAAAAGGATCTTCAAGGTAGTGTGCCTATTGGTGTTCCGGCGGCGAATACACGTATCTATTGCTTAAATAACCTACTAAAACCAGTCAGGATTGAAGAGCAAGGAGAAATTTATATTGCAGGAGCTTCTGTTGGGGTAGGCTATTTGAATCAGCCCGAACTAACCAATAAAAGTTTTATGGATGATCCTTTTTTTCCAGGACAGCGTATGTACCGGAGTGGTGATTTGGCGAAACATCGAGAAGATGGTTTGCTTGTTTATTTAGGAAGAAAGGATCAACAAACCAAAATTCGTGGTCATCGTATTGAGTTATCTGAAATTGAAAATGCCTTATTGGCAATTGAGGGTGTAGCGCAAGCTATAGTGATGCTCACAAAAGTAGATGGTGACTTAGAAAATAATGAGCTTGTTGCATATGTAGTACCTCATTCCAAAGAGCAGTTAACCGATTTACGTGCGGAATTGTCTCTTGTTCTTCCATCTTACATGGTACCAAAATATTTTATTTTTTTGACTGAATTGCCTTTAACGATTAATGGAAAGGTAGATTATAAAAAGCTACCAAGACCTATTTCTGTATCGATTTCTTCCAAGATCAATGAGGGTGACGATTTATTACCAATGATTCGTCAAATATTTGCAAATACCTTATCTTTACCTCTTGAAGTTATTGACAATCATGCTACTTTTGGCGACTTGGGAGGCGATTCCATACAAATGGCCTATATGATTAATGAAATGCTTATGAAAGTTATTTCTTCTGAACATCATGTTGCTTTTGGCGAAGAATTAGAACAGCTATTAGCGTGTCCAACGCCATATAATTTTTATGACCATCTCTCAAAACTCAGGTCTATTGCCGCGCTACCTTAGCATGTCTTCGTAAATTGCGAGGATCTCTCATCCTTTTGTGGAGAGTCCTATGAGTGTTAGTCAATAAATGGGAATTTGTATATAAATTGGTTTTTAAGGAATGATGTAAATGAACATTTTAGTTACTGGAGGTAGGGCGCCTGCTACCATGGACATTATGCGTAGCCTCATGAATCAGGGATATCAGGTTTATAGTGCTGAAAGCATGCTTTTTCCACTTTCACGATGTGTTAAAGGAGTGAAAAAACATTTTGTTGTCCCTAAGCCCAATCATGATTTGGCTGCGTTTTTAAAGGCAATAAAAGAAATAGTGATTCAATATAAAATTGATCTCCTTATTCCTACATGTGAAGAAATTTTCCATATCAGCCAGGACTATGATGAACTATCAAAACATACTAAGGTTTTTTGCGAACCTTTTGAACGCTTAAATCGATTGCATAATAAATATACGTTTAATCAACTTGTTGGTGAATATGGTTTGATTGCTCCGCCAAGTTGGTTAATTAACACAGATAAGGACAAACAAAATCTTCCTAATGATATCGCGCTTGTTTTAAAGCCCATTTTTTCCCGTTTTGGTTCCCGCACGCTCATAAAACCTTCGCAAAGGACCATTGCAGAGCTACCAATTAACGAACCGTATATTGCTCAACACTTTATTCAAGGAAAAGAATACAGCGCCTATGCGATTGCTCATAAAGGTGAGGTGTTAATTCAATCATGTTATCACTCGACCTATAGTGCAGGGCGTTCCACAGGAATTTATTTCGAGCCTGCAGAGATTAAGTCGATTAATGAATTTATTAAAATATTTTGTAAACGTTTCGAATTTAATGGTCAAATCGCTTTTGATTTTATTTTAATGAATGATAACGCGTATGTTTTAGAGTGTAATCCGAGAGTAACTAGTGGCTTTCATCTACTAACCGATAAAATTGATTGGCATACTATTTTAAGCGGACAACGTCAGTATGATATACCTAACATGCAGCATATGCAGCCTTATATGCTTGGCCAAGGAATGATGCTACACAGCTTCAAGTATATGCTAAAAAATCCGGTGCGTTTTATTAAAGATTACCGAAGAGCTCATGATGTATTAAAAAATAAAGCATATCCCTGGTTAAGATTGAAAAGTACACTTATGATGCTTAATGTGCTTTGCCGAGCGATCAGAATGAAGAAAGGATTTTATCCAGCCTCAACCTATGATATTGATTTTAATGGAATTGAAAGCTCTTGAAATAAATCATTTTTTTCTATAAGTTGTAGCTGGGCTATCGGTTCGAGTACCTATGCTACAATTCTGCACTAACCTGCACCCGTTGATCGAGTAAACGAACTTAGGTTGAAGTAAACATAAGTTCATGAGCATACTCTCTTTTCTCCCAAGTACTCAGGTAAAAGAACATAGGCTAGCTCTATAAGTAATTATTAGCCTCCTCATGTCTTCCACTAAATTCAATTTTGTTTTGCCTATAATTTAAATAACCAAGCCCTTAAGGAAGCAAAAATGAAAAAAATATTATTGAGTAGTGTTGGATTCTTATTTATTGTAAAAAGTTTTGCTATGGGTGAGCCTATAACGAATCCAGATGTAAATAAAAACTTGTTACCATCACCTTTTCCTGTATATATTCTTGGAAATAATGGGGTTGTCAATCATCCTTATCCTGGTGCTGAACAGGCCCTTTTACCAACAGATAACAGTTATACTATGACCCCCGGCTGCTATATTGCATGTTATTCACATAATAAAGGAGTTTACCCTGTGGCCGCAGATATTTATGTAATGGGTCAAATTAGGGTTCGGGGTACTTATGTGGACCGAATATGTCAGCCTGAAGGATATAAAGGAATGGATATAAGTAAAGCAACTAAGTTCAAGTTCCTCTGTGCCGCAAAATTTAATACATGTAAAAATAATACATGTTGGGCAGGAGGCGATACAGGTGGCTGGTTTGGCATTCAATAATTTTGATTTTTTTTGATGAGGTAGTAAACCGATGAAAATAGCAGTGTGCAGTGATGAACTCTATCCAGTGAATGAGTTCGTTGTACAAGAGCTTGAGCGCTTAGGGCACCAGGTTGTTCCATTTGGTGCACTCCAAACACGACAAAGTGAAGCATGGATAAAAACTGCTCAAATTGCCGCCAAAGCAATTCGCGATGGTGAGTGTGATGAAGGTATTTTCTTTTGCTGGACAGGTACGGGCATTTCGATCGTGGCTAATAAAGTTCCAGGCATACGAGCCGCGCTGTGTACTGATGCTCAAACAGCGAAAGGTGCACGGATATGGAATCAGGCAAATGTTTTGGCTCTATCCAATCGTCTATTAACCCAGGATTTAGCAAAAGAGATTTTGGAAGCCTGGTTTAATACAAAAAACGATGAAAAAGGGGAGCAGATTATCAAGGAAATTGAGGCAATAGAACGTGAGTATTACATTAGAAACTGCAATTAACTTACTGATTGGATAATAAATATTAATAAATGAGCTTCTTGTCATTAAAAACTTGTATAATTAAAACTTTCTGGCTAAATTAGAATTTTGCCTGCACGCTAAGGGTTATTTATGTTAAAACGTGATATTTCAACAACTAACATTCTAATTGTCTCTGCAGGTGGAATGATTGGCTCGGGGTGGTTGTTTAGTCCATTCATTAGTGCCCAAATGGCGGGTAGTAACTCATTGGTTTCATGGGTCATTGCTACTATTTTTATGCTGTTTATTGCGCTTCCTCTATGTGAACTTGGAACCATGTTCCCAATTTCTGGAGGGATGTCTAATTACCCAACTTTTACCCATGGCAAGGAAGTTGGATTTTTATTCGCATGGACATCGTGGTTGTCTTATGTCGTTATGACTCCTATAGAAATTCAAGCAATCCTGCAATATTCAAGTCACTTTTTTCCAGTACTAATTGTCAAAGATTCGACAACGTTTACGCTTTCAGGATATGGTTATGTTGCAGCAGTCGGCATCATGCTTTTTGTCGTTCTATTGAATTCCTATGGTATTAAATTGCTTGTTGAATGCAACAAGTATGCAAGTATTATTAAATTTATATTACCAAGTATCGCTATAGTTTCTTTACTACATGCTGCGCCGACTCTGGAGAATGTCAGCATTGATCTGTCGAGTAAAGAAAGTTGGATCAATATTTTCACTGCACTTTCAGCGGGAGGTGTTGCTTTTGCTTTCACTGGATTCCAAAATGGCTTGATATTGGCAGGAGAAGTAAAAAATCCACAGCGAAATATTCCTATTGCTATATTAGGGGCCGTACTGATTGGATTTATTTTGTACTTCATGTTGCAATTGAGTTTTATCGCAGCCGTGCCTCAGAAGTACCTAACTAATGGTTGGCATACTCTAAGTTATCCAGGAGATAGCGGACCTTTAGTGGGTTTAACTTTGCTTTTAGGACTCAGTGTTGTCGCTACTTTGCTATTAATTGATGCCGCTTTTTCTCCTTTTGGAACAACTTTAGTGTATACAGCAGCAACTTCGCGGATTTTGTATGGAATGGCATTAAATGATCATTTACCCAAAGCCTTTCTAAAGGTGAATCGTCATAAGATTCCTTATGTGACGCTTTATGCAAATTTATTAGTGGGAATGTTTTCATTCCTTCCATTTCCAGGGTGGCAGAAGTTGGTAGCGTTTCTTTCTTCTGCAAGTATTCTGTCATACAGCATTGGCCCAATATGCCTTTTAGCAATGCGTAAATTACAGCCACAAACGCCGAGGCCTTTTAGACTTTCTGGCGCATTAGTTTGTTCTCATATTGCATTTTATTTTTGTAATTTAATGCTGTATTGGTGCGGATTTTCAATCATATGGAAGTTGGATATCGCGTTACTTATAGGTATTCTGATTTATTGCGTCTATCATCGTAAAAACAGTTGGGATAATAGTGCACTTTTATATTGGTTTTTATTTTATATGGTGACGATACTTGTTATTTCCTATTTGGGGGTTTTTGGAGGTATAGGTATTTTAAAGTTTCCCTTTGATCTATTTAGTTTATTACCCTTGAGTATCTTTATTCTTTATTCATCTCAAAGATTGTTGAGCCCTGAGCGTCATGAACATGTTGATGCCATCTCAGAAGAATCAACTGCAGTTTTGGAGGATAAAATTCTTACTTAAAGTATCATTTATGATACAATTGTGCACATTTTATTAATATGGATTGTCATATGCTGTTTGGATTATTTAATCTCAAGTATTTAAGTAGACATTTTTATCTATTTTTAGGGATTTTCTTTTTATCGGTTTCTTGTGCAACTGAAGTACCAATTTATGATTTTTCGATAAAACCTTATTCTCAAAATATCAATGATTATTTACCTTCCAACGGTGATGACTATGAGAGTCCTTTATTAACGCATGAATACCAAGTGGCTCAATTGCAGCAGTTTTATAATCATTACTACTCTGACAGTTCCGAAGGTCTCTCTCCATGGAATGATAGAATGGTGCTCTCTATTCTTCCTGTGGTGAAAAAAATTGAATTGGAGTTATTAAAGGAATATGACAATCAAAATAAACCCAATGAAGAGCGGCACTATGCTGAAAACTTTAAAGAGCATGATGCAATATGGCTAAATCGTATTCAACGCAATATGGATTTGTCAGCTATTGATGCATTAGGTTTTAACGAAAAAAATAGGGCTATTGCCGTAAATAATACTTTTGCACGAGCTCTTCCAGAGCATGCTCCAGATTTTTTTCATTTCACTATGCCAGGACAAGGATTTCCATTTGATAATTTACAAGAGTCAGTAATTTGGGCAGGAACACCACTCTATGTTTTCACCACGTCCCAGGATAAGTCTTGGTCCTTAGTATTAACACCCGATGCTTATTTTGCTTGGGTAAAAAGCTCGGATATTGCTTACACTTCAACTCAATTTATTGAACAATGGAAAAACGCGGCAACTAAGGGGCTTGTTGCGATTACTGAAACTGAAACAAGTATTATGAATCAGCATCATCACTTCCAATTTTCAGGATATATTGGTGCAGTATTTCCGCTTTCAAGTCGTGATGATAATTCAATATCTATCTTGATCCCAGTAAAGAACGAACATCATCAAGCAGTGATTCAGACAGGGTTTGTATCCTCACAATCTGCTAGCTTAATGCCTCTTGATGCTTCGAAAAAAAATATGGCTAAGCTCCTGAAACAATTACAAAATCGTCCTTATGGCTGGGGTGGGGCCTTCTTTTTTAATGATTGCTCACAAGAATTAAAGAGCCTATTTACTCCATTTGGAATTTGGCTACCGCGTAATTCGGCACAACAGGCAAAAATAAGTTCTGGGGTTGATTTAACTAAAAATACAGTTGATGAGCGGCTCAGTAATTTGAAGACGAAAGGACATCCACTTATGACGATTATTTATATTGGAGGCCATGTGATGCTTTATTTAGGAAATAGGTCTATAAATAATCATGAGGAAGCGGCAATGACTTATCAAAATGTTTGGGGACTTAGTCCTGAAAACAGAGATAAGCGTTATATTATTGGGCAAGCGGTGTTTTTTCCTTTGCTTAAATATTATCCTGAAAATCCGGATATAAGTTCACTGGCTAATAAATCTTATTTTAAGATGATTTATCTTGATGAATTAAATGCAAAAAGTCCGACACCCGAAACGTTTTCACGCAGCTTTATGAAGCCTGATAGCCCTAATTTGATCCCATAAAATGATAAAATCAAAAAGTGCATTCATTTTTTTGGTACTTTTGTTCTGTTTGGTTTATCTCTTGATGCCAATGACAGAGCAATCAACTGAACCTTGTGCTGTAGTCGCTTTAAAGGATGTTCCTGAGTCTTCGTCGCAAGTGATTGTAGTACATCTCATCAAAGGTTTTGAAGCTGAGGTGACTGCATGTAAGAAACAAAAGCATGAATGGAAACAGCAGTTTGACTCTTTTCCTGCAGTTGTGGGTAAAAAAGGGATAGCGCCTATAGGGAAAAAGCAAGAAGGGGATATGAAAACTCCAGCGGGTTTATATCCTTTGGGCGAGGCGTTTGGATCTAAACCTTTAGCACTTAAAATGGATTTTAAATACATCACTTCGGATGATAAATTTATAGATGATGTCTCACATAAAAGTTATAACACTTGGGTTAGGGGAGATACAGATGCCCAAAGTTATGAATCTATGCTGATTGACGCGTATAAAATGGGAGTAGTAATCAATTACAATATGAATCCAGTAGTTCCCGGTGCTGGAAGTGCTATTTTTATACATCTATGGCGATCGATAAATGTAGGGACTTATGGATGCATTGCTATGGATGAACCTCATTTGCTTAGGCTCCTTCATTGGTTGGATAAGAAACAGCAACCCTTTATTTACATATCAAACTCCTTGTAGTTAGGATAACAATGAATCCTGAATTGATGCATCTGTAAAATTCTTAGATTAGAGGGGTTGCACTTCGGCTCTGAATGGGTAAAGCTATACCTCATTGTCTCTTTTATTAGGTAAATGCCGTGCGTTATTCTAATTATTTATGGGTCTTTGCTGCTTTTTTCTTTAATCAAATTGCTAATTCTCAAACGCTATCAGAAAAAATAGATGGGATTATTGCACAACAGCTACCCCATGCAACTGTTGGCATACTTATTAAAGAAGCAAAGACAGGGCAAGTTGTTTACAGCAGAAATGCTGATAAGCTATTGTCTCCAGCCAGCGGGATGAAGCTACTTACAGCTGCAGCGGCACTTTATCAATTAAAACCTGACTATCGCTTTATAACGACTCTGTCTCGAAAAAATCAAGACTACTATGTTCAATTTACAGGGTCACCCTCATTTACTGTAGATAATTTGACTTCTTTATTACTCAATTTGAAAAAAAATAAAGTAAACGCAATAAACGGTAATGTGATTATTGACAGCTCACAATATCAAGCCCCGTATTACCCAAGCGGAACTTCTTATGACGATTTAGGTTGGTATTACGCTGCTCCAGATACAGCGGCAATTTTGAATGGAAATAAAGTAGCTTATGAATTAATTAGTGCAAATGAATTAGGCCAACCAGCCAAGGTCAAACCCAAAACCCTACCTAAAGCATTAACACTTATTAATGAAGTAGTTACAGTGAGTAAAGAAGAGGAAAAAAATCATTGTAGCCTGAATCTTGAAATTAAACCCAATAATACCATGCGCTTATATGGCTGTATGATTCAAGAAAAAAATCCTAAGTTAATAGAACTTGCCATTCCTGATCCTATTTTATTAGTAAAACAAGTAATCAAAAAGTCTATTGATAAAAGTAGTATTGCATTGAAAGGAAAAATCATTACAGGAGTATCCCCATCTGATACGGACTTTATTGCTAGCTTTCAATCCAAAGCACTCAGTAAATTGATAATACATATGTTACAGGAGTCGGATAATCTTTATGCGAACAGTTTAACCAAAAAATTAGGTTATTCACTCACTGGAAAGGGGACTCATAAAGAAGGAGCTTTCGCGATTAAAAAAGTATTATCTGAGCATACACACCTGGATCTCTCGCAAATGGAGATCGTGGATGGTGAAGGAACTCGTTATAATTTGGTAACTGCGGAGCAAATGGTAAACTTACTTACGGATCTTTATCAAGATCAAGACATGAAAACGATTTTCATCAAGGCATTACCGCAAGCAGGTGTTTCAGGAACTTTAAAAGACAGAATGAAGAAAACCATGCTAGAGAAAAAAGTGTATGCTAAAACCGGTTCAATGCATGATATTTCATCATTATCGGGTTTCATTATTAATCCAAACGAAAAAACATTTATTTTTTCTATTATTATCAATGGTGTGAATCAACCTCTAGAAAAAGCTAAATCACTTGAGGAAAAAATATTATTGGCTTTAGATGAATACAGTTTAGAAGGCAGTCCTACTTAATCTCTCAATATTATTCCTTAAAGACTGGCTATATCCGTTTTTTTAACACTCCTGTTTCCAAGCCCAGCTCATTGTAACTGGGCTACATAATTTCAATTATATATAACCCTTTTCTTTGGCTTATACTAAATTAATAGCAAAGGAAAAGAATATGAACGAGAAGGGATACTATAGAATTTTTACCTATTTAATCGGGGACATTTGTTTCCTTATTGGCTTTTTGGTCTTATTCATTTGGTATTTCGATTCTCACTTATTTATTGATTTTCCTGGATATGCTTTTATGAAGCCAAGTACGGCACTCTGCTTTATTTTAGGAAGCTCATCATTAATTTGTTTAAATAGAAAGTTGATTAAATCCAGCCGAACGCTTAGTTGTATTCTCATATTATTTTCTGGGTTTATTTTGGCTGAACATATTTTGAATACTCAGTTTCTTGACGCGTTCTTTATTAAAATTTTTGCACTCAATTTCAATCAATATCCAGGACCTACTGCACCAAGTGTTGCATTTGGTTTTCTCATTATTGCTCTTTGTCTTATTATTGTTTCATTTCATTTTTCCATTGCTTGGCTTTGGCTGAGTTTATTTGGCGTTTTTTTTACCTTAAGCTTGGGGTTTATAGCCAGTACCAATTATTTTATTGATTTCGCAACAGTCTTTGGCGCTGGCAGATGGATGAAAATTTCTATCTATACTTCTGCTGGATTGATTCTTTTAAGTTTAGGTGTCATTTCCTACATTAATTCAAAAAATGTAAAGCATGCACTCGTTTCTCTTCCTTTAATAACAGTTTTTATAATTTTAAATATCACCATATTAGGATGGCAGTTCACTAAAAAAAATCAAGAAAACTCATTGAGCATGTTATTACAGTTGAAAGTTGAAAATATAGAGGATGTAATTGAGTCTCACATCCTTGAGCTTACCTCTTCCTTTTCAAGAATTACTTATCGTTGGCTGAATCGACAAACAACGCCGGAGAATGAATGGCGTGCTGATGTGATGCATTACATTCACGATCAACCAGGTTATAGAGCAATTGAATGGGTTGATAACAAATATATTACACAATGGATTGTGCCTAAAGAAGGTAATGAATTAATTAAAGAACTTAACCTATACAAAGATGCAGATCGACGTAAAGAAATGTCAAAAAGTTTAACAAAAAATGAGCTGCAACTAAGTACCCAGTTTGATCTCCTTGATGAAGATAAAGTGATCTTATTAATGAGCCCAATTATTAAAGAAAAACAGTTTCAAGGGTTTATGGTCGGAGTTTTAAGCACACAAATGTTTTTAGAAGACATTTTAAAGAAAACGGATATACAAGGATACAATCTGAGCATCTCTGATGCTTCAGGACTTTTGTTTACTAACGCACAAGGAGACCATACCTTTTACAAGGGTTGGAAACACAGCATTATTCTTCCCTTGTTCGGGCAAAATTGGAAGATCACACTTTGGCCTTCTACTGCGCTTCATGCTCAGGTTATTACATCATTTTTTCCATCCATGATTTTGTTTACTGGAATGCTTATGGCGCTGTTTTCTGGATTTTTAATTTATACACTGCAATTTATAAAAGGAAATACTGAAAAATTAAATCGAACACAAACAGAATTGGCTAATGCTCGTGAACGTTTACATGGAATTATTGAGGGGAGTAGTGATTTAGTTGCCGCAATTGATTTGAATTATGATTTTATTGCGTTTAATACAATGTATAAATGTGAAGTTTATCGTATTTTCAAAATTGATATAGAAATTGGTATGAACTTTAGGGCACTTTTACCGAAAATGAGTGAAGAGAACCAAAAGAAAACTATGTCGCTTTGGGAAAAAGCAATGAAAGGTTCCGCATTCACCGTGATTGAGTCATTTAAAGACAAACAACATGAGGGGCTGGATTTCGAAATACATTATAACCCAATCCGTGATTCAGACGGTAAGCTTATCGGTGTGAGTCATTTTGCAATCAATGTTCACCAGCGTATTCAAAGTGAAAGAAAAATTGAAGAATCAAAACATGAACTTGAAAATGTAATTAAAAGTCTTGAAATGCAAAATAAAGAACTTGAATTATTGAAGGAGTTAATGAGCTTATTGCAATCAAGTCTTTCCATGAATGATGCGGTTGAAATCATTAAAAATTACAGTAAACGCATTTTATCAGGTACTTCTGGGATTGTTTATCTGATTTCGTCAGATAACTTAGACCTAATTAGTAGAGTTTTAAGTTGGGGTGAGCCCGTTTCCAATTTATTTCTTTTTAAACCAAAAAATTGCTTGTCGATATTAAGGCATCAATCCTATTATATTTCTGATACCACTGAAGGCGTTTTATGCAATCATATTAAAAAAGCGGATAAAAAACCTGAAAGTTATGTTTGTTTGCCCTTATTTGCCCAAAATGAGATGTTAGGACTATTTTATGTGGAATTTGGGTTAAATACTGACAAACAGCGATTAATTGCTTTAGCACAAATTATCGCAGAACAGTCTGCATTGAGCATTTACAATATTAAGCTTCGTGATGTTCTAAAAACTCAATCTACTCAGGATAGTTTAACTGGTGTTTATAACCGACGGTTCTTTGAAGAATATCTCCAAAATGAAATTCTAAAGTCTAAAAGTAATCCATTCCCATTTGCTCTTTTATTAATTGATATTGATTTTTTTAAACGAATAAATGATACCTATGGTCACTTGGTTGGCGATCAGGTTCTTTTTGAATTTGCTGTAAAAATACGTCAAATATGTAGTCAAGATGATTTGGTATCACGTTGGGGAGGTGAGGAGTTTATAATTTTCTTAAAAACCAATAGCTTAGATGCTGCAAAATCAAAAGCTGAGACACTACGTGAGTCCATTGAACAGTTCACTATCGACGTCAACCAAGAAGAACCAATCTCCGTTACGATCTCAGTTGGGATATCTTTTTATCCTTATGATGGGAAAAAAGTAGTTGATTTGATATCCAAAGCGGATGAAGCACTTTATCAAGCAAAGAAAATGGGTCGTAATAAAGTTGTAGCCAGTTCAAACATGCATCAAAATCGCAACCATTAAATGCTAAGAGGGCTTGTTTCATCAAGTATCTTGCATGTATCTGACGTTTTAAAATTGGGTGCAATTTTTACAATATCGTTAGTTTGAAAAGTTTTCCAATTAATTTTTTGATACAGTTGGCGGTTAAAAGTGAATGAATAACAAAAAAATGGTGTGTTATTACCATATAGATCTGTAGCTAGCAGGTAAGATTTAATATAAATCTGATCCGTTTTTCTATTCGAGGAATACAGGTTATGAATAATTTTCATAACATAGGGTATTGATACCAGTGCAGCGAGTTCCGTTTTATAAAAACCTGCTTCAGTATTGGAAAGATTTGCATCTACTAGTCCGGCCTTTTGTAAGTTGGGAATATTTTTAAATATTTTGCTTTGATCGATATAAATAGAGAGTTCTTGTTTTGAAAAATTATGGTCAAGGCCTACAGCATCACTATGATGGGTGTGCTTTGCTATTGCAAGTGATGAAAATGCAAAACCAAATAGAATGTAAGGAATTGATAATAAGCGCATTATTTTCCCTAAATAGTGCGTTGTATATAGTTACAGTATAACAAAGGTTTGAATTATAAATTGAGTCATTTGATTTAATTATGATATTCCAGATATTGTTATTGATAATAAAATCTGGATAATCAACCAATACTATTATTTGAAGGTATAAGTCTGTGAATACTGAAAAACTATTTTCTTATGGCACATTGCGTTATGAATCGGTGCAATTAAGTAATTTTGGAAGAAAATTGGATGGCACAGCAGATAGTCTTCCTGGTTTTGGCATGTCAAAAGTAAAAATAAAGGATTCGGATGTTATTGCTGCAAGTGGTGAAGACGAGCATCCAATTATTACTTATACTGGAAATTCAACGGATAGTGTAGACGGCATGGTATTTGATGTCAGTGCCGAGGAGTTAAAAAAAGCTGATTCTTATGAAGTGGCAGACTATAAACGGATTCAAGTGAAGCTTATTTCAGGCATATTGGCGTGGGTGTATGTACATGTTGAGAGTAATTGAATAACTTGTTTTATTTGATCCAAACAGAATTGTAGCCTGGGTTCCGCGACGCGGAACCCGGGAAATCGCTGGAAGGAAAACCCGGGCTACGGCATGCACCTTCACCTAGGCTACAATTTTTAATGAATCGTTGCATTCTCAATGAACTGCACGATGCTCATCTTTAACCCATCTCATCAAAAATGCTCCGATTATTTGGTATAAAGGTAAAATAGCCAAAGCAATATGATAACTAAATAGTGAAAAATCGTGAGAAGTACCTGCATTGCTAAAAGCATCTAGAAGTTTCCCTATTGCAGGCTCAGTAGTTGCATCTAAGAAAGCGTCACTGGCATTGATTAAAGAGGTTACTGTACCTGCAAGATATAATGGATTTGATTCTTTCCCAATTACAAATACTAATGGAAATGCGCCTAAACTAAAGCCAAAAAGAAAAAGTAATACACTCAGTAACCAGATTGGCATAGGGTGCGCGTAGATCACCAAACTAATGGATAAAGCAGAGACTAAAGTGCTGTAAAACATAAAAGCACAACGATTTTGTATGCGGTTAATAAACAATGCAAATACAGGACATGCAATTGCTAATCCTACGAAAACTAAAGAAATAAGTGACGGAGCTACTAATTTATCTAAATGATATGCTTTTTGTAAAAAAGGATTTCCCCATAAACCGCAAAAAATAACGATGGGAGAGAATGCTAAACCACTGTATCCAGTTAATAGCCAGTTTTGTTTATTTTTTACAATCAATAAAATATCTTGCCATAGATGAGGGTTTTTTGAAGCATGCGTTTCAGATTTAGATTTTTCAAAGGAAAAAGTTGGGTTATCTTTAACAATAAATAGGAACATGAACGCTAAAACTATTCCCATCCAAGCTACATTGGCTAAACTGGCTCTCCAACCTATCTGATCAACTAACCATGCTAATGGCATTTGCCCGAAAATTGCACCAACCATAGCTGCAGTAACAAGTAATGAGGTTAGCAAGGCATAATGTTTTTTGGGAAACCATACTGCTGCTAGTTTAAAATAAGCGATGGAAGCAAAAGAAACACCAACTCCGGTTAAAGAGCGTCCTAAAATAGCGGTATTTAAATCCTGTGCTTGCGAAAAAATATAAATTCCAAGGGCGCAGCAAAAAATGGCTCCTGTGGTAACCCATCGAGTACCATAATGATCGAGGATAATTCCTACAAATAAGGGAACAATTAGATAGGTCCAGAAATACACACCTGATAAAACACCAAGGCCTAACCCCTGGAGGTGAAATGTGTCCATCAGTTGTTGAGGCATTACACTTGGAAAGTTTTGGAGGATGTATTTATAAAATAAAAATGCAGCACATAAACTAATGATAAAGATGGCGCGATAAGTAATTTGTTTCTGTGATGCTTCTGCATCAAGTGCGTTTCCCATAATGAATCTCCTCAAGATAGTTAGTCGTATCGCTTTGATTATTTTGCCTTCTCCCTAGAGAGGCTGATAATCAAAAACGCGACTCTAGGGCGAGGAGAGGAAGACCACTACCACCACAACAACAGAGACGACAGAAGCAATAACACGCGCCAACTTAACCGAGCTGTTTAAAGAAAATTGATGTTGTGCGCCATTGCTCATATATATTACAGAATGTGAAATAAATTATTCATTACTTGAATAGTAACAATTTGTGCTTGATCTTGTCAAATAGAATATCAAAAGAATTTAGATTCTTTATAATTCTACGCTCAGCTTTTACGTGAACGTATGCGTGCCCGTGAATATGGCCCGAGACTGGGCTTAACAGCCCAGCCTACACTATTTTTTATGCCTTAAATCGGATTCCAATTCGGGTATAGGAATATCTGGCATCAGCTTTTTAGCTCCATAGAGCCAACCAAGTTGCATAATTTCACCGGGTTTAGCTTCATTGATTTGTGCATCCAATGTACCTTTTCCATCTGGTGGAACTATAGCCTCAAGCGCACTTCTAATGTCTTTAGGATGTGGTGCAGGTGGATGGGTTGGTGCCAAGCAATCTAAACTACGCATCATAAGGGAGTAGCTGCTTTGAGGCTCGGGTTTAGGAGCTACTACTTTTGGGGTGGGTTTAGGTGTCATTGCTAAAGGTGTGACTTCATGAGATTGGCTTAATAATGCGCGTTGAGCTTTAGCACTCGTTAACGCATGAAGCATCTCGACCTTACTTGCTTTGGTTTGCTCAAGGCGCTCAATGGCATTACTCTGCCTCGATTTAAGAGGGTGCATACGTTGACTCAGTGAATCGAGTTGTTGTTGTCTTCTTGCATAGTAGTCAGCAATCGGGTCAATAATTAAAATAGCTTGGCTAAAATCATCAACAGGATTCGGCTGAGCATTGAGGAGATTTTTTTCCTTTTTCAAAAATTGCTGAGCTTGCTGGTATGCACGTTCTTGTAATCTTAATCCATCTAACTCTCGTTCACGGAACGGTATTGGTACGTGTATTTGATCAAGACGTTGCATTTGATCCAATCTGCTCCTAACTTGATCAATTAATTTTTGAACTACTTGTTCTTGACTTTGAGGCGGCTGTTCAAATTGAGTTTTATAAAAGTCAATTTGATCTTGCAGCATTCGAATTTTCCTAGCAATGGGTGATTCAACAATCTCTTGGACGCCACTGACATCACTTGTGGTAGCTGATTGTGCTGTATACTGTGCTCTAAGAGTGTCTAGCTGTGAAGTTAAAGAAGCTACTTGTTGGTTCGAATAGTTAACAAATTGAGTCATTGGTTGATTATTGAATAGAGGCGCCTGAAGAAATGTACTGATCACATCCAAATGGTCAGTCATATAGGCATGATTCTCTTCCAATAATAAGGCTTCTTCTTCAAGAGCCTTCAACGCTTCTTCTATTTCTTCTAATTCTTCCTCGATGCTTTTCTCTTCTTCATCTAAAGCCTTGAGCGCCTTAGTATATGCTTGAATGTTAGCGTCCATAATTTGTAGTGCAATAATGTTAGCTTTTGGTCCTTCAACAGTTTTTGTTTCTTTAAGTTTTTGATCGATTTGTTGCTGAATAACTTCATTAACGTGTTTTGCAAGTGCTTTGTCTTTTGCAATGGATGCCATAAGAAGATAAAGCAATCGTTGTTGCTTAAGCATTTCCTCGGCATTTCGTTCTCTAATGAATTGAAGTTGAGCCTCTTCCTTAATAAGTTCTTTGATTATCATATTGATTGTTTCGTGACCGCCAGCTGTTTTAAGGAACTCAAACACCTGTTTCGCATTTTTTAGCCCAAAACGAGAAAGAAATTGAATCGCCAAATAAGGATCCTTTTCTTGGCTATTAGGATTGTTATTTCGTTCTATGGTAGCAAACCATTGTTCTAGTTGACTTGAAGTTAAAGTCATTGGTGATGTAGTGGGCACAGAAGAACTCCAATATTCATATCTGTACAAATTATAAACTTTTTTGGGTTTAAAGTAAAGTGGTTCATTTCGTAATAAACCGAGAAATCAAGATGTTAATCTTGAATTTGTTGGTTCATCAACAGATTAAAGTGCTTTGTATCTTTTGGCGCTACTTTTATAGCTTTTTTCCATAAAATGGATGAAAAACCAATAAGTAACAAACAGGCAATAATAAATAAATCATAATACAGGAGGGAACCATATTTTAATGAACTTGGAGGCGTAAAACTTACTACAATTGCAATTGCGATACCTATAAATCCAAAAAGGGAACATATAATAATTAACCAGTAAAAGCGCTTTTTCTCTTGCCACGCTAATCGTACAGCACCTGCAAACATGAACCCGTACATGAGCAAATACATTTGAGTTGCTAAAGTTATCATAAACCAGTATGAAGCGTTAATGCTCGGAAATAATAAAAAAAGAGTGCTTATAAATGAGACTCCACATGCTTGTATAAGCAAGAATTTAGATGCGGATTGATGCGCCGAATTAGTGAGCTCATTACTCGCAAATAAAAGACCTTTTAGTGGTGAGAGAAGCCAATTATTGGCACAACCAATACACCCAATAACTATTAAAATATTGACAATCAAACTTAAGTTGGCGAATTGAATTTGTGCAAAAAATGCTTGAAACAACTCGGGAACGCCACTAATAAGATTTAATTGTTGTGGGGCAAGAAGCAACGCTAAGGTCAATGAACCAAAGAGCATGGTAAAAAAAATAATAATTACAGATAGAGCAATGGCTTTAGGCAGAGCCCCAGGTTTACATTCTTGAGTATGAACCCCAGCAATTTCAATACCGCAAAAGGAAAGAATAATCGCGGTTAGAGATGCCCATGAATCCTGATGATGGGAAGGGGAAATGAGTTTTAGGGATTGAGGATAAAATATCATCTCAATAGCCCCTATAGTTAAAATTAAAATAAAAGGGAGCAATAGTCCGAATATAGAGCAGAAAACAGTCAGCCGATGAGACAAGTAAAACCCTTTTATGTTCACCCAAGTCAAGCACCAGATAAGGAGATTGATTAGGGTAAACAGAAGTATTTTATTTTCAACAAAATTTGGGTTGATACAATATAAGAGTGTTCCAGCTATAAAGCTGAAGAATGTAGGATAAATAAGGACATTTTGCATCCATTGAAACCAAATGGCGATGAAGCCTGCTTTTTTGCCCAGACTTTTTTTTACCCATTCATAAATTCCTGCATGGGATGTGACGGAAAACCATCCTGCAATAATTGCACTGGGTAATAAAAAGAAAAATAAAGCCAGTCCAAAATACCAAAAAATATCTGCTCCAACTAATGCTGCAGCAGGCAAATTGCGAATGCTATCTACCGAACCAACGGTCATCAAGGTTAAACTAAAAATGGTTAGCTTTTTATTCATTAAAATCTCAATGACAAACAGCTTAAACCACCATCAACTTTACGAAACTCACTTACATCCACAGTAACGACATGAAAACCTGAACTGCGAACCATTTCTATAGCCTGATGAAAACCTTGAGGCATAATGACCGTATTATTGACCCTAATGCAATTCGCTGCATAAGCCTCATTATCACTAATAATTAATTGTTTCAATGACTTAAAGGCAGGATGATTAACTAATTCGCCATTGACGAGCACGCATCCATTTCCTAAATATGAAACCCCTGTTTTAAGATGTAGGAATTTTTTAAGTTCGATTAAGGTACTTTTATAGCCATACTGTGCCAATAAGGTGGCTAATTGTTGGGCGCCTTCTTGATTGGTACGTTGTGAGATCCCTATGTAAAAAACATCCTCAATTTGCATAACGTCGCCTGCTTCCAATGTTCCTGGAGCTTTTATTTTATAGGTGCGACCTTGATAAAAAGTTTGGACGCACGGCTCAATTAAATCTACTTCACCCTGTCTTGATCGAGCACCCGGTCGAGTTAGAATGGCGATTTTATCTGTAAGGAGCGCAGGATCTTCTACGAAACATGAATCAGGAAAATCATCTGCTGCGGGTAAGACAGTCACTTCCACACCACAGTTTGTCAGTGCAGTAATGTAATTTTGATGTTGTTCCAGGGCTTTTGCATAATCTGGACGACCCAATTCCGGGGTTGATGTTAATCCATGAATTAAGTTGGGCGATGGTGTACGTACAATTGCTTGTTGAAACATAATAATTCCCTTTGATAAATAAATGACACCGTATCATACGCCGATGGTCCCAAAACTCATATATCAAATCAAGAGGTATAAAAAAATTTTGTTATGTAAGCTACATTTTAGTCTTGTGGTCTTGTAGCCTGGGTGCAGCGACAGCGGAACCCGGGATTTACAGAATAGATTATCCCCGGGTTCCGCTGCGCTGCACCCAGGCTACAACGCACTACAATGTACTTCTAAAGAATCATTGCGAGAGGATTAGAGTCAATAATTTTAGATAGTAATCACTGCTGCGCCAGTAAACCGTCCATAACGAAGGTCATCAAGTGCCTGATTGACTTCAGTCAATGGATAAGTATGAATTTCCGTTTTAACAGGAATTTTTGGTGCTAATGATAAAAATTCTTCTCCATCCTTTCTTGTGAGGTTTGCAACAGAACAAAGAGTTCGCTCACCCCAGAGAATATCATAGGGAAAACTAGGAATATCACTCATGTGGATTCCAGCACAAACTACAATTCCACCTTTTATTGTATTGCGAAGTGCAAGTGGAACAAGTGGGCCAACAGGTGCAAAAATGATTGCGGCATCAAGAAGATGAGGTGGGGATTTATTTGAGTCTCCTGCCCATGTTGCTCCTAGTTTATAGGCAAATTTCTGAGCATGGTGGTCTCCGGGGCTAGTAAAGGCATATACTTTTCGCTTTTGATTTTGCGCTACCTGAATAAGGATATGTGCTGCTGCACCAAAACCATATAACCCTAAATGTTCGGCACTATTAGTTTTTAACAAGGCGCGATAGCCGATTAATCCAGCACAAAAAAGTGGTGCAGCTTGATAGTCAGCGTAACCATCGGGTATAGGGAAACAAAATCGATGGTTCGCGACACAATATTCTGCGAATCCTCCATCAATTTGATAGCCAGTAAAGCGAGCTTGGTCACAAAGATTTTCACGCCCTGATAAGCAAAACTGACACGCTTCACAACTTCCTCCTAACCAAGGAATCCCAATGCGTTGTCCAATTACAAAATTGGTAACTGAAGAACCAATTTTTTCAATAGTACCAACAACTTGATGGCCTGGAATAAGGGGAAGTTTGGGATTTTTTAATTCGCCATCCATAACATGTAAATCGGTGCGACAAATACCACAGGCATTCACTTTGACGAGCACTTCATTTTTTTGCGGAGCAGGTTTTTTTACGTTTTTATAGATCAATTTTTGCCCTGATTTCTCCAAAACCATTGCATGCATCATAATGATTTTTCCCTAATTGTTTTAATCTTCAAAATAATAGAATATCTATTAAACTGTAGACTAAAATAGTGAAACCTATTTTGCTTGACAAATTACTTTTGTATATCAAACTTATTTTGGTGTATTTTTTATTATTAATTGGAAAATTATATTGGACGGAGTCAATAACATGAATACATTGTTAAAATGGAAGAAAGGCAACCCAATTTCAATCGAGCATTCTCATAATCCCTTTTTAAACCTCCAACAAGAAGTTGATAAAGCATTTCGTGATTTTTATGATATGTTTGCATCCAGTAAGAGCTGGGACCAGTTTGAGAATCTGAATCTAATGCCTTCAATGGATGTAGTAGAAGATAAAGATCATTTTACCATTCAGATGGAAATGCCCGGCATGGATGAAAAAGACATTAGTGTGTCTTTTAGTGGTAATGTGCTCACTATTACTGGTGAAAAGACAACTTCTAAAAAAAATGAAAATAAAAAATATATATCTCGAGAAATTGGTTATGGTAAATATGAGCGTTCACTTTCCTTACCTTCAACAGTTGATATAGATAAGGTTAAAGCGAGTTTTAAAAAAGGGATGCTTTGGGTTGAGTTGCCTAAAAAAGCAGAAGCAAAAGGAAAATCTCGAGATATAAAAGTAGAACAAGCAAAATAAACATACAATAGCCCCATCGTCACTATGGGGCCCTTTTTTTCGCTTTGAATTCAATACTTTTTTTCAAAGCGGATTTTGCATCAATTTTTTTATGACAGGCATCCAAATGAGCTATATAGAAAATCACGTCTTTGATGAGTTAGTAATTGGTGAGTCAGCCAGTTTAATACGAACATTAACTCAAGAAGACATCGAGCTTTTTGCGGTTATGTCTGGAGATGTAAATCCAGCACATGTTGATGCAGAATATGCTAAAAATGATATGTTTCATAAAATCATTGCTCATGGAATGTGGGGTGCATCTCTTTTATCTACTGTTTTAGGAACTGAGCTACCCGGGCCTGGGACCATTTATTTAGATCAAACCTTAAAATTTGAACATCCAGTTGCTTTAGGCGATACAATTACTGTTACGCTTACAGTAGCGAATAAAATACCTGAAAAACATATTGTTGAACTTGATTGTAAGTGTGTGAATCAGCTGGGGAAAACGGTCATTAGTGGCCTTGCAACAGTTATAGCACCAACAACCAAAATTAAAAGAGTACGTGTTGAGCTACCGGAAGTAGAACTTAAACCCAAGCAAGAACATTGGTATCAGCGTTTAATTGCTGCGAAGAATGAATTAAAGCCTCTTAAAACAGCTATTGTGCATCCGGTAGATGTACTATCACTTAAAGGCGCAATTGCTTCTGCTGAAGAGGGATTAATTACACCAGTTCTTGTTGGACCGAAACAAAAAATTCTTGATGCAGCAAAAGAAGCCAACATAGATATTTCAGCTTATGAGCTCGTTGCCACAGAACACAGCAATGAAGCTGCTGAGATTGCAGTTAAACTGGCTGCAACAAAAAAAGTTGAGGCAATCATGAAGGGGAAAATTCATACCGAGGAGCTGATGAAGCCAATTGTTGCCAAAGAAAATGGCTTGCGAACGGGGCGCCGTATGAGTCATGTATTTTCTCTGGATGTGCCTAATTATCCAAAGCCGATTTTTTTAACTGACGCAGCAATTAATCTTTTCCCTAATTTAAAAGAGAAGTGTGACATTGTACAAAACGCGATCGATTTATTCCACGCACTTGGATTGGGTACCCCTAAGGTTGCGATTCTTTCTGCGGTTGAAACTGTAAATGAAAAAATCCCATCCACACTTGATGCGACTGCACTGTGTAAAATGGCTGAGCGTGGTCAGATTACCGGAGGGGTTTTAGATGGTCCATTAGCATTTGATAATGCGATTTCCATGGATTCAGCACGTGAAAAAGGCATTTGTTCCCCAGTTGCAGGTAATGCAGACATTTTAGTTGTCCCAGATGTTGAGTCAGGTAATATGCTGTACAAACAAATGACTTATTTATCAGGTATTGAAGCTGCAGGGATGGTATTAGGGGCTCATGTTCCGATTATCCTTACTAGCCGTGGTAGCGATGAGTTATCGAGAAAAGCATCATGTGTTATGGCTTTATTGTACGTACGAAGAAAAAATAATGAAATTAAATCAACTTGATGAAGTGATTCTGGTCATTAATGCAGGATCTTCCAGTATTAAATTTAGCCTTTTTATTTCTTCTTTAACATTAATTTATCATGGTGAAATAGAAAGTATTTTTGATAATCCACAAATTACGGTTTCTAATGCAAAACATGAGCAAATTGTTAAAAAATCCATTTCATCATCGGGTTATGAATCTTTGTTAAGTTATTTATTTGAGTGGATTGCTCATTTACCAACTCATTATATTTTAAAAGCGGTGGGACATCGGGTAGTTCATGGAGGGCGTTTTTTTGATCGTCCCATTTTAATCAACCCAGATTCCATTAAAAAATTATCCTCCTTAAATCCTTTGGCACCACTTCATCAACCACATAATGTTGCCATAATCGAAAGCATTTTGAAACGTTACCCTGATTTGTTACAAGTTGCTTGTTTTGATACTTCATTTCATCAAACTCAAGATAAACTGGCCACTCTTTTTGCTATTCCTAGAGAATTAAGTGAAGAGGGCATTGTTCGCTACGGATTTCATGGTATTTCTTACGAATACATTGCTTCAGTATTACCTGAGCCAATAAAAAACAAAAAAGTAATCGTTGCTCATCTTGGTAATGGTGCAAGTATGTGCGCTATGGAGCATGCTAAAAGTGTTACAACCTCTATGGGATTTACTGCATTAGATGGATTAATGATGGGAACCCGCTGCGGTGTGATTGATCCTGGAGTAATCTTGTACCTGCTTCAAGAAAAAAAACTATCGGTAGAAGAAGTAAATACCATTTTATATAAAAAATCAGGTCTTTTGGGGGTTTCTGGAATCAGCGGTGATATGCGTGAACTGCAATCAAGTAAAGAAACCAACGCTGTTGAAGCGATTGAATTATTTTGTTATCGAGCTGCACGAGAATTATGTGCTTTAGCCAGTAGCTTACAAGGCTGTGATGCGATCATTTTCACTGCCGGAATAGGCGAACATTCAGCACCAGTCAGAAAAAAAATATGTGAGCGCTTGGTTTGGCTGGGTGTTATGTTGGATGAAAGCGCAAATATGAGGAATGCAGCAGTGATTAGTCATACTCAAAGCAGAGTATTTGTGGGTGTTATTCCTACAAATGAAGAATATATGATCGCAAAACATACTTTAAATGTAGTGTTGGACACATAAATTATCTGGAGTGTTATTTATGTTTCAGTGGCTTTTAAGAGTGCTTTTTGTAATTTCAGGATCAATTGCGAGCTGGTTCGTTGCGCATGATGAACTGAAGTTCCCTATAGTTCAAATGGTCATTACAGTCATCTTATTTACCCTTATCATAGGGATTATTGCTTTTTGGTCTGAACTAAAAAATTGGTTTAAGCGAATTGGAAAAGATCATTAATTGAAGAGGTGAATTGAAATTTTATTTTCACAATCGCCCCCATATATCAATAAAATTGATAGGTTGAACGGACTAATCCTTTTTAGGTCCTTGAGGTTCTTCATCGGTGATTTCCTCAATTACAGGTCCTACTCTTTTCACGTTTGGCAATGATGCAATTGTTTCAGTTATAAATTTCGTAATTCCTTCTATATCATTAACTGGAATGGTACTTGGAACATGGGAAAAAACATAGGTATTATCACTGGCAAATGCGTCATTAATTTGCTCCAATAAACCTGACTGGGCTAATTCCTCTGCTTCATGTAATGTAATCACCCTACCTTCAGGGGGAATGAGCCCCATATCTATGTTTCTTCTATTAACTAAATCAAATTCCTCTTTAAGATAATTATCATGGGCTACAAAACCCGTTTTAATCGCACAAACTCTAGGCTTATAATCTGGATTTTCAAAGCTGATTTCATGCAAAGGAGTTTTTATGCTCGTCCATTTCCTTAATATTTCACCAGGAATCGTTAATAAATGAATTGATTTTACATCGTGCATTCCTAAGCCGACATAAGTTTTACCAAAATTGCTAATCATGGTGATTTCTGTGTTTTTTGCTGTTGTTTCCGTAACATCAGATATACCTTGGAAATTTGTTGTGTCGGTTGCACGTTCATCGCCTTCTTTACGCTGATGGTAGCGTTGATATAACTCAGGATGGGTTCCTAGCAATTCTTTAGGGTCAATAAAAAAAGGTGGAAGATTGGTTTGTATTATGGCTCCATTACTGGGTATTATTGAACTCATACTGGCGTAGGTACCACCAAGCAGTAATGATGGGGTTAAACCAAGAAATCTTGAGCTATTATTAGCTACAACATGCTCAGCAATATCAAAGTGATCTTGTTTTTTTTGCTTAGGCGAACTAATGAATTTTGTATTACGGAGGATGTTCGTTAACTCTGCAAGACTCATTCCTCTATAAATAAATCGACCTTTGTTTTGTTTTTCTATTGATTCCGCAATCCTGGGGAACGTATCATAACTTGTCGAGAACATTTTTTTGAATGATTCAAAGTATTTGGGGATTGAAGGAATTGTTGTCGTATGCCACTTTTCTTTCTCGACAAACGATAATACTCTTCTGGGATATTCACTTCTATGCTTATGACCTCTATGTTCATGCTTAGATACTTGTCCAAAAAATGTTTTTGTTTTCATATCGCATACTCCGGATTCATTTAAGGCATAGGTTACTGCATAGACTATATGATTATAATTATAACATATAGGTGAGAATTTAAACGTAATGGATTTGCAAGCATGAGTGAATGGGAGTAAATTATTGAAAGTAAAATGAAATAATACAGGGGAAAAATTGATGAAAAAACAACATGCCCAGAGATTCTTGTCACTGGTAGCAGAGTCTAAGAAGCGGATTAAAGAAATAACACCTAAAGTATTAAAAGAAAAAATTGAGTCAAAAGAACCTATGTTTCTTATTGATGTACGCGAGCTTAATGAATGGGAAACAGGTTATATACCAACAGCAATGCACTTGAGTAAGGGAATCATTGAACGAGATATCGAAAAGAAAATCCCTAATTTAAATGATCAGGTTGTTGTTTATTGTAGTGGAGGATTTCGGTGTGCGCTGGTTGCCGAAAGTTTGCAAAAAATGGGATATACCCATGTATATTCATTAGAGACTGGATTACAAGGCTGGCTTGATGAGGGTTATTCTTTACAAAAATAAACCCGGTTTAATTTTCTCTTCTTATCCTCTCTCTGGAGGGGATTATATGTTGTACTAAAATAGAGCGTTTCTTGTAAGCGCTTTTATTATAAAAGTTTCAGTGCTTAGCATATTTAAAGTTGATTGTATAAGTATTATTCCAATGCCAATTTCTTCCTTGACTTGTAGTAATGACAAAAGAACTCACTCTTTTTTCATTTAATTTATTATTTTTTTCATAGAGCATTGAAAATTCAGTCGTATTTTCAATAAGTGGCGTGAGAAGAAAGGTGGATTTTGCCATATTTGCAATAAGTCTGTAACGCTTTGTAGTGCCATTTCCTAGTTTCAAAGTGATTTGTAATTGTTGAGGTTTAAAAAAAATAGTTGCTAAAGTACCCCAAATAGTAGGTTTCAAATCAATATTAACAAACAGAAGTCGTTTCTTGGGTAACCTGACTTGCTCACCCAGAGTATGAGACTCGCTTTTTAACAAAGTTAGATTTATTGGATGGGAGTGCTTTTTTTTATGAAGAAATAGAAAATTATGTGTCAACTGAGTTGGTTGATAATTGGTCAATAATAAAGACCAACTCGCCCCATCTTCCAGAGAGGGGACACGTTGATCAATGGGTTCAACATTAAGAATAACATTATCAGGACTATGTTTTCCCTGAAGATGCTGTTTATTTTTTTCGGCTAAGCTTAGATTAAAAACAGAATAACTCTGAAATACGGGACGTGGTGACCAAATATTTTGCGAAGAAATTAAGTACGTTTGATTGTATGAATAAATATCAGTAGTCCCTTGTAAAATAGGGATGGCCGCTTGTTCACGTAAGAAATTCATAGTAAGTATAAAATTTTTTTTAAGCCAATCGGGATCATGTACTCTGCTTTTTAGCCCATGCCAGGCAGCGGAATAAGAAGAGATGAAGTTATCTCGAATTGATATACGGGTATAGTGGCTATTCATATAATACCAACTATTTAAGGAGACCAGGATGAGCAGAAAGCTGGCCCAAGAATTAAAAATAAAGGGTAAAAATAGCGCTGCAAGCAAAACAGAAGTACCAGGTATAAAGGCATGGCCTAAATGACGGGTAAAGCCCGTTTTAAAAGAAACAAATAAAAAAGCAAAATAAATCCCCAGTAAGAATATTTTCGCACCCTTTGATATGTGTTTTTGCCAGGAAATAGCTAGGAAAATTAATATACAAGTAAGTAGATAGAGAATTACTTCGTTCATATTCCCACTCGTAGACATTGCTTCAGTAAAGCCTGATGCGATACGGAGTGTACTTATTAGGTAATCAGGTAAGGAGGCGAGTGGTTGTCTTGCTGCAAGCCAAAACGTAATCAGTGATACTAAAGGGGAGGCAACGCAAATCAATGCAAGTTTTTTTTCATCGTTGGTGAAAAAAAAGATAACGCATAAAAAAAGCGTAAGAATACAAAGAATGAGCATAGACCCCTTGATGAGCACAAGTAAGCCAAATGGGGTAAATAGAAAAAAAACAAGCAATAAAAGATAATTATTTGCGAGCATATCACGATTTTCTGTGGACATTATTTTGAAGCTCATTAATCCTACAAGTAATGGATATGAAAAAAATAATGAGTCTCGAGCATACATCATGCCTAAAAGTGGTACGCAATAAATAATAAACCAGTACCATTGTTTTCCTCTCATTAAAAAAAGCAGACAGAGCCAGTAGGATACGGCTAAGCTAAGACATCCGGTAATCATTAGGAAATCTGTAGCTGGATGATAAGTTTTTGTATAAAGAGATGAATAGGGCCCTAAGGTAAATATTATCTCTCGACCAAATGCTAATCCTTGGGCAACTGCTTGATTTAGGCCAAGGGCCCATGAAGGGTCAATTCCCGGGGCTGGCATTTTGGGGGAGAGAGGGATAAAAACGCACATGATAACCAGTAACAACATCAGTTTGCTTAGAAAATCAAACAGCATATTTGTTTTTTTGAGTACAATGATCCTTGGCGTATTACTCAACTTAAGCATCCATAATGCAAATTTTAGGGTAGTGTAACTTATTTTTATATTCAAGAGTAAGTTGGATACTAGGTGATTACCCTGAATATTGAACATAAAACCTGTTTTTGTAGCCTGGGTGCAGCGCAGCGGAACCCGGGATAAGGATTATCCATTTACTAAGAACCCGGGTTCCGCTGCGCCGACCCAGGCTACTAGATCTATGAGAGGCTAATAAAGTTTTTCTAAAAAAGAAGGGTCAGCCCTAAAGAAACAGTATTAGAGATATCTGGCGTGGAACTTTCATCTTCGAGTGTTTTAAACGCTCCATAATCATGTTCGTTTTCATATTCAACAAACACACTTACACCAGGTATAAGACGATAATAAGGTCTTACGGTATAGCGCATTTGATTTAAGCCACTGCCAATTTGAGCATTAACAACTGTTTTAGTCGCTAAAATGCTGCGAATTCCTGTTCTGATTAAAAAATTATTAGTAATTTGTGTATCTCGCGATAATTCGATATCAAATTTAACACTACCACCATAAAAGTATGTTCTTATATTGGTATCAATAAAAAAAGGCATTAATCCTTCCAGACCGACACCTGCTTGCCAATAAGGTCGATTGGCAGGTTGATTAAAATAGTTTGCGCCACCTTTGATGGCCCAAAATTGACTGATTAAATGCCAGTAAAAGATATCAATATCTGCGTTTTCTACCACCCCTTTATAAATTTCAGCATCATTAGTAAATAATTCCAGTTTGTTATAATCAGGACCAAACATGCCTTTGTAGGTAAGACGCTGTGAATTGTGGAAAGGATCTGCACCTATATCTAGAAAAGTTGCTAACCAAAAGCCTGCACCATGCGCCATTGGGTGCTTTACTAAATGTAAGTTAATTGGCTTAATTGCTTCGTCAACTCGTATTATGGGACGATTATAGAAAGAAGTGTCTTTAACAATATGTTCCGGTTTAGCCTTGCCTTCAGCTATTTCAATTATAGTCGTATATTGGAAGACCCGGTTCATTCCAGTCATCATATGATAAAGCATATGACAATGAAAAAACCATTGGCCGCTTGCATCAGTATCTACATCGGCAGTGATTGTTCCTCCTGGTGGAATATCGAGCGTATGCTTCAAAGGATCAAAAGCATCTTTTCCAGAGCGTACAATAAACCAATGACCGTGTATATGCATGGGATGATGCATCATGGATGGATTGGTAAATACAAAGCGATAACGCTTACCCGTTTTTAATGGAATAGGTTTCGCTTTATAACCAGGTACTCCGTTGACAAACCAAATGTATTGACCCATGTACCCAAATAATTCCAAATTAATGACGCCCTCTACAGCTTTATTGGGATCATTAGTTGGGACTGAGGCAGTTAAATCGCGATATTTTGTTTCTAATGAGGTCATATAGGATGAGTTGGAAGGGGCTATTGTATCTTTAAATCGAGTGGGTTCAGTAGGCATTTTCATATTCATGGAATGTCCCATATGCATACCATGATCCATTTTTATCATACGTTTTTGTTTTGTGGAGTGTGGGGCATCTTGTTTTTGCTGACTTATAGGTAAGTTGCCTTGATACATACCCCCCATCATGATGTTCATCATTTCTTGAGTAACAGGGATAGGTTCGGGGAACGGTTTTACTTGAGCATAGTTGACTGTTTGATTTGGAGCTGTTTTTAAAGCACCATAAGCAGCGCCTACAGTATCTTTTGAACCTGCATAAATAATATAAGGTTTATTCTTTTCTATTTTCACTAAAACATCGTAGGTTTCAGCTGGTGAAATGGATAACTCTTTAACAGAATAAGGTTGCACGTCGTTTCCATCAGCTTGTATAACACTCATAGTAGAACCAGGTATTTTGATACGGAAGATTGTACTACTTCCGGCATCGATAATTCGTAAACGGACAATGTCGCCTACTTTGACTGGTGCAGTCCATGGGTTGTCTTTAGGATGGCCATTCATTAAAAATGCATCAAAGGCGACGTCGCTAATATCGTAAATGCCCATGCGCATTTGCTGCATGCTTTTATAATCATCGAGAAGGTTTTGTCGCTCATTTTTTGATGCTTTTTGGTAATCATGGAGAAATTTTGTTAGGGATGGCTGTAGTGGGAAACGAGGTGCGTAATAATCCCCGGATTTTTTTAGATTAGCTAACACTTGTTCTGGCTTGGTATTAATCCAATCCGATAAAACGACTACATAATCTTTAGTATAAGCATAATGAGGTGGTATTTTAGGGTCAATTAAAAAAGCGCCATACAAACCCTGTTGTTCTTCTAAACCCGCATGTGCATGATACCAATAAGTACCTGATTGCTTTAAAGTAAATTGATAGTGAAAAACACCGCCTGGAGGAATTTCAGTTTGAGCAACACCTTCTACACCATCCATTTGCCAAGGAACCAACACCCCATGCCAGTGTATCGCTGTTCCTTTATCAAGATGATTGTAAACATTGATAGTTACTTTATCACCTTCTTTAAAATGTAAGGTGGGGGCAGGGATTTGATTATTTACTGCAATAGCCTTAGCGGGTTTATTAGCAAAGTAAACTGTTTTATAACTAATGTCCAAGTCGACGACTTTATTTGCTGCGAATGTAGCGAATGAAAGCAACAATAAAACCAGACAAGATAAAGCAAGCAAATAATATTTTTTATGCTGTAAATCATAAATATTTTTTAGCATGATGTATTCCATGACTATCAGGTTGATGTTCGGTGCTTAAACCTAAGCCTAAGGTTTTATAAACCTGTACAATATCCTGCAGAACAAGAAACTGCTGATTCGCCAGGTTGTAGTTGGTTTGGAGTGCAGTCAGACTCGTAGTTAAGTAACTTGAATCATCAGCAAGCCCACTTTTATATTGTGCGGTGGTGATTCTTAATTTATCTTTAAATAGTGCAGATTGATGTTGGTAAGATTGCAAGGCTAGATAGTCTTTTTGATAAGATGATAGTGCATTATCCACTTCGCTAATCGAATTAATTACTGTATTTTTATAATTCAAAAATGCGGCTTCAAACTGATATTTGGAGCGCTTGTATTCGCTCATTCTTAAGCCAAAATCAAAAATTGGTTGTAAGATGTTGGTTCCGTAATTCCAGAAAACACTTCCACTCGAAAGAAAGTTCTTTAAATTAGGACTAGAAAATCCATAATTGCCCGTTAAATTAAATGAAGGCAGAAAATTAGCTATATTTTGTTTTTCAAGATAACCATAAGCAACGACTTGATAAAATGCTCCACGAATGTCTGGGCGCCTGCTAAGAACAGCGGAAGGTATATCTTTTGGTACTAGTCCTAAGAAAGATCGGTTAGTGAGTAAGCTATTGATTGGAAAATTAAAATGTTCTGGATATTGACCTAACAAATAAGCCATTGAATTCAATAGAATTATTTTTTGTTTTTCAAGACTGCTTATATTGATTTTTATCGATTCTATTTGAATTTTTACATCATCAATGGATTGGGCATCAACAAGACCTCCCCTAAATTGGCTCGCAGTGAGTTTTAACTGTTCGTTAGAAAAATAAATTTGCTGTCGTAAATTGGCTAAATTTGTATTTAAAGCAACTATTTGGAAATAGGTATTTACTACATCACTGATTAAGGTCAGTTTAATCACATCACTATTTGCGGCACTGACCACAGTATTCGCCTTGGCCTGATTGACGCTGTTGTGAATTTGATTCCAAACATCAAGTTCATAACTGGCTGATAAAAAACCTTCTATGGAAGTAAAAGGACTTGAGAAATTTCGCAATGGAACTGATGGGTTATTTGATCCCAAGTTATTTGCAGTGCCAAAGGTATTAATAGCGTTCCGTGATAGTTTGATACGCGTTGCATCAAAATTTAGGTTCACTTGTGGTAGGAGGGCAGAGGCTGCTTGCGTCACATAAGTTTGTGAAATTTGAATGTTTTTGATCGCAATTTGATAATTTAAGTTTTCTTTTAATGCCCAAGCGACCAGTTGATTCAATTGATTATCATGAAAATTGTTCCACCAATCATCTTTTAGATTTTTATTAGTGATTTTGACAGGAATTTTAAAGTGCTTTGGTACTTCTAAAGGAGCGATTTTCGGTTTTTGATATAATGTGCACCCATTTAATATAAATAAAATTAAAAGGAAAAATAATGATTTTATTTGTTTCATTTTTTTCCTTTAATGTAAATATCAACTAGTTGTCCTGGGAAAATATTGATGTCATCAGGTTTAATAAATTTGAATATCACAGGCAGGACTCTTACATCAACTCGTTCCGTTCTCTCATTTGAGAGTTGGATATTCGGTATCAAATAGGGTTGAATTTTTATGAACTTGAGTGGAATTCCTCTATTGGATATTCCACGCACAAACATTGTCGCTTCAAGATGAGATGAGCTTGGTAGTGTGGGAACTATTACCCTGGCGTCTAAAAGTTGATTATTCCCATGCAGCATATTTAGTCTCATTTTTCTTAAAAAAATTCATAATTTTAA
>NZ_LNYZ01000003.1 GCF_001468065.1 Legionella steigerwaltii | reverse complement strand
TAAAATTATGAATTTTTTTAAGAAAAATGAGACTAAATATGCTGCATGGGAATAATCAACTTTTAGACGCCAGGGTAATAATCAATCCTTTATCTTGCTTCAATATTCTTTTTATCAGTGCCTCTCTATTTTCTTCTTTCGTATAAAAAACATAATGTAACGCTGTATGTCCACGTACATCAGTTAGACTTGTATCAGCACCCTTTCTTAATAAATAGTTAACTAATCGTGTATCCCCTCTTTGAGTAGCTAACATTAGTGGCGTTCCTTTATCTTTGGTTATGGGGGTATTAATGTCTATTCCATTATCCTTAGCCTGCAAAAATTGCTTAACTAAACTTATGCTTCCCAGACAAACAGCAATATAAAAAGCTTCTTTACTTGCAAGAAGTTGTTTATTTTTAGCAATAATTTTTGTAAAAGCCTCTTTATCCTTTCGAATCAATACCTCATCTAAAAGTTCTTTACTGATCTCAGCTCCGGACTCTAATAGTTTCTCGAAGACATCTAATTTATGATTTTTATACGCTAAAAGTATCGGTGAAGAACCTCTGTTATCAGGTTCATTTATCTGGATTTCATTTGTCGATGTTAAGGCCATAACGAGTTCTGAATTTCCATATTCAGCCGCATAGTGGAACGCTGTTTTCCCCTGATTGTCTTTGATGTTCAATACGTTAAGGGCATTATCCTGAAGTAACAGAGCGGTTAATATCTTCCCCATAACTTGTATATTTCCAGATTCTGCAGCATAGTGAAGCGCCGTTTTGCCATCATAATCTTGAATTGATAAATCTGCTTTATTAGCAATTAACTCGTCGATCATCGCTGAGTTGCGCATTATCACTGCCAAATGGATAGGGGTTTTACCCACATAAATTGGAGGCGATCCTTGCTTTATACGTTCATTTATCTCAGATTGATGAGCTGCTACTAGCCCTTTAATATCACTCGGATCACTCAAATAAATTGCTCCTCTATGAAGGGGATACATCTCATTTAATGAAGCAAGACAATCCTGTGTATTCTCTTGTAAAATGGAAATATCTAAAAATGAAAAATCAGTATCTCGAATCTCTTTGTAAGAGGGACTATCGAGCATCTCCATAAACTTTATATTGTCTTGCGGAGTTGCATTATATCCATATAAAAAAATACCTTTTTTATTTTGTTCAATTATTTCCACTGTATTAAATATTGCTTCCTTAATAACAATCACTAACTCATCTGCGCTATATAAATCAAAAACGTTAGGTTCATAAAAGGTTGCAGGAGGCAATCCTTGTTGCATTAAAAGAATATTTAATAAATTGTTTACAAAAGTTCTACCATTGGCATCCTTAAACGGATGCAAAACTTCATAGTAACGAATATGTTTGGCAATAACTTGAAGTTTTTCATCAAGTGTTTTAGCGTCTTTAATTTCCTTGTTATAAGATTGAGTGATTGCCTCCAGAAATACGTCAACATGTTCTCTTACTGCTAGATAAAAATGGTTTGTATTACTGTGGCCATATGCACTCATGTCGTCATATATTTTTTTAGCAAGTTTAGGTACTTTGTCCGGGGTCAAATCTTGAAAGTAGTCCGTAGTGAAGCTAGGACCGAATGGCCCAGGTTTACCAGGACCAAACTGTGCTTTCCCTTCGATGAGAAAAAACAGTTGGAGAAACTCTTCTATCCCTTTAATTGAGGCGCGCGCTGCGGGAATACCGAATGATACAGGCTCATCTGTTCTGAGTTCCCCTGGACCTTTATCTTCTAATTCCTCTACTTTCCTTCCACACTTCTTATGTATGTCTTTAATTAAATCGACACTTAATTCGAATTTCTCCCCCGCTTTATCAACTTGTAATGCAATGGAGCATAAACTCTCTAAAGCAGCATTAATTGAACCTCGTTCTCTTGATTCATAACCATGCCAGCCATTTTCTTTTGACCAAAATCGTCCATCAACAAATAATCTCCATATTTGTTCGGGGGGGTAGGATTTTAGAAAAAAAAGGCCAGGTAAATTTGGCATAAAATTACTCAAAAAGTGTAATCTTATTTATAATAATAGTTCAATATGGATTAAATATATTCAAAAAAACCTTAAGTTATGACATAATAGCTGGTTTTATATGCAGGATAATCCTGGATTAGACGAAACCATAATCCGAGGTTAAACTATATCCCGTATTACGCTGCGCCAAGACGGCTACGTATAAAAGCAAAAGCCCCTGAATGAAATATAAGGTTCCAGCAACACGCGATTAAGCAGATACTTTTAACAAGCCACAAAGATGGTTTTTTATTACGATCCGAGTCACCAATCTTGATTTATATAGAGTAAAACGATGAGAGATAAAATTATCACCAACAAAAAAGTTATTTTTTCATATTCAGTAGTCAAAGATCATTCTAAAAAGCTATCCAGTTTTTTATCCGAAAGATTTTATTCAGTAAATCAGAGTCATAACAGCGCGATTATTATCGGCTCAAGCCTAGCTCATCAAGATCACGATATAGAATGTGATAGGATACTTGATAGTTCAGGAACATGCCTTACTCGAGATAAAATAGGTGTTATTGATGGTGCACGAGTTGCAGTTACCGATGGCTTGGGGGGAGGAGCTGGTGATCAAAAAGAAGATATGGAGATACATAGAGTATCGTATGCGAGTTGTGAAGCATTTTTGGATAGTGATGAAAACATCGATACAGCATTAGTCTCAATTGGTCACTTGACCTCTTCGAAGGCAGTTAGAAGGAATAAAAAATACGACGCGGATGCCTCCATGGCAGCTTTTGCCTATAAATATGATCAAGGAAAAAAATATACTGGTGAGTTTGCAAATATTGGTGATGGATTAATTATTGTTTTAGATAAGCAACATAAAATCAAACATACCCTATGTGCATGTCATGTTTATCGGGGATTCGGTACATGGACCCCATCATCAGTACAAAAGTATGCATCAACTTCGAATAAAGGCAATGTACTTATCCGGAAAACACTTGAGTTAGATGAAGGTGATATTGTCATTTCAATGACAGATGGCATATGGGGAGAATTGGCATCCCATTTGATTTCTGAAACAAAAACTCGCCGGGATATAGATATTGATCCCAAATCATTCGAAGACCTGTTTGACAAATTAGGTGATATTTCATATCCCTCTACATTCGATATAGCCAAAACCATCACGAAACATGCTATGTCCCAAAGCTTACAGCGCAGGCAAACATTAGTAGAATTAATTCTTGAACTAGAACAACACCATTTTCAAGAAAAATCGATAAAAACCATCGATGGAGTATTAAGTTACTTAGAGAAAACAGGTCACCAAAAAACAGCAGACACTTTAAAAACCGTTCTGTTTAAGCAAGGCCTAAATGATGGGATAGTTTATTTTGAACATGTTGAAATTCCACTTTTTGCGGTGATGAACGATTTGAAAAGTCGTACTGTAGGGGATTGTTCAACAATCAACGTCACTCGAATTCCTTACCATCTAGATGAGTTAATACGATGTTTTATAACTTATCCTGAGAAACGAAAAGACTTATTGCCACAATTTGCTATGACGATTAAATCTGAAGCAGACTTAGAAGAGGCATTTAAGCGTCTTTCGCTTGAAGTAATACAATCTGAAGTTGATTCCAAGCTTTCTGATGTTCATTTTGAACCGGCATTTAAAAAAGAAACCCTTGATAAAACCCATGTCGTCTTAACACACTATGTTCGACTCTCTTGTCTCTTAAACGAGAAAATGGATTATTATAAATTACTCACTAATTTAAATGCATATCTAACTAAGGAAACATCCCTTGAAAAAGATGATATTAAATTATTACTCTCCATGTTAGACAACAAGATTAAACCCAAAAAAGGATTGTTTCATACATTGCTAGGAGAAAATCAAAGCAAACTCTATAAATCATTTTATAAACAAATCGAGTTAGAGTTTTTAGGCGATGAAGCAGATAATAAACATCAATTAAATTAGACCTATTAATCCTGTCCTAGAATTTTAAAGGACTTAAGCCAACAAATTATATAAGGCATTTCATAAGCAAATGGCGTTATTTCATTTAAATGAAAACATGCTTCGAAAAATAATTCATATTGATATGGATTGCTTTTATGCCGCCATTGAAATCAGGGACAACCCCTTATTAAACAATAAGCCTGTTGCAGTAGGAGGATCGGCAAACCAGCGTGGTGTACTATGCACCTGTAATTATGTTGCTCGTAAATATGGGGTACATTCCGCCATGCCGACCTCTGTTGCCCAACGCTTATGTCCTGATTTGATCGTATTACCTGTAAACATGCCTAAATATAAAGCAGTCTCAAAATCCATAAACATCATCTTCCAACAATTCACTGATTTAGTAGAACCATTATCTCTTGATGAAGCTTTTCTTGATGTCACGCGTTCCTCACATTGCCAAGGTAGTGCCACACTTATGGCGCAAGCAATTCGAGAAAAAATTTTTAACGAACATCAACTTACGGCTTCAGCTGGCGTCGCCCCTAACAAATTTTTAGCAAAAATAGCAAGTGCCTGGAATAAACCCAATGGGATATTTGTCATTACACCAGAACAAGTGGCGCATTTTATTAAAACGCTTCCAGTAAACAAATTATTTGGGGTGGGCAAAGTCACCTCGTCAAAATTAAATCAACTGAATATATTTACGTGTAATGACTTACATCAGTATCCTTTGGATTTTTTAATAAAACATTTTGGAAAATTTGGTCAACAATTATATTATCAAGCGCAAGGAATTGATAATCGTCCCGTCCAACCTCATCGCCTACGCAAATCATTAAGTGTGGAAAAAACCCTACAATATGATATTCATGATCCTCTTGAAGCCATTAAAATAATTGATGCGCTTTATAAATCATTACTTGTACGAATACAGGAAAGTGCAGCCGATTTGTTAATAAAAAATCAGTTTATTAAAATAAAAATGAGTGACTTCAAATTAGTTTCAGCTGAAATCAAAAGCACGCAAGTTAATTTAGAGTGTTACAAAGAATTATTTCACAAAATTATACATAATGAATCCAAAGCGATTCGACTTCTTGGCCTTGGAGTTCATTTTGCTAGTCCTTCAGCAGCTAAGAGTTATCATCAACCTTCCCTATTCGAAATTGAAGAATAAAGAAGAATTGTATTGTCCGAGTTGCTCTTCCCAAGTAGCTATATTTCTTCCACTGTTCATGACCATTCACACAATAGTACTACATTGTAGCCTGAGTGAAACGAAGCGTAACCCGGGAAATCGATGATAAGAAAACCCGGGTTACGGCTTACACCTTCACCCAGACTACAAAAAAATTATGTTTATTTCATGTGCGTAGCCTTCATACATCTTATGCAACATAAGTAAGGTTAAACATAACCCCATTAGTATAGAAGTGATTTTGACTCAAACCATCGCCCATCGTTTGACCCGGCGCGCGACCCAGTCTACTTTTACCCCAATCGGCAAATTCATACCCCACACCGACTTGCCAATTCTGAGTCAATGCTTTTTGTACTCCCGCACCCACAGTGTAAGTAAATGCTGTTTGAGTATGGGAGGCAAAGTCAGGATTTTCTATGGCTTCAAAAATTTTGGGCTCGTTGTTAAAACCATGAGCGTCGTTAAAACCAACACCAATACTGCCACTCACCCAAGGCATTACTAAAAATCCCATATCCGCCAATAACTTCGCTTTTAATGCGACATGAGTGTGCTGGATTTTATAACTGTAGGTAAAGTTATCGAATTCTGGATCAGCATCATCCCAAATGTCTCCTGAAAGACGAGCATTAGTGGTTGCAGCAACCGCCACGCCTAATTGTCCTAGGATTGTAGGAGTTAATGAGTGTTGCAAACCCAAAAATACCTCAAAATCGGCAATAGCGTTGTTGGTGTCATCCGCATCATAAGTTTTTTCAATACCGGGAGCCAAAAAAAAGGTCTGAGTATCGCTACCAGTTGGCCATACTGGACCAATACTTAATGCAGCAACGTAATTAAAGCGAGAAACAGGTTCACCCATAGTTCCCGCTACTACACCGCTACTTAAAATGCTCGCCACTAATCCAAATAAATAAGTCTTTTTTCTCATCTACGCTCCTTGCATGCTTAAAATAATTGATTGAATGTGAAGTATTCCATTTTTTATCTTTTTATGGGAAATAAACACGCATCAACTGTTACACCCCCTGGTATATTTGCCGGGTTGTACACTGCAAGGTTATTCCCTATATCTGCATTGTTATCAAAAAATGAATTCGAAGCAACACAAGAATGAGCGAGGTTCATAGGGAGTGGAGTGCCAACTGAACCGCCCACTAATATTGCGCCTCCTCGATTATCTTCTTCCATTGGTTGTTTCAAGGCAGTATTTCCAGTAAAAAGATTATCAAAAATTTGAGTATTTCCAGAAAACTCAACAGCAATCGCACCTCCTCCAGGCGCCATAGCGGTTACTGTAGAACTTCCACCACTAAAAAAATTAGCGATTAAGTTAAAGAAGAATAAAGGCGAAACCGCACCTGGAGGAACGCCCTCAATTGTATTATTTAGAAATTTGTTGTTTGAAATTTGTGCTTGTGTCTGTATCGAAGAACCAAATACTGCATTCCCATAATTAGATGCGAAAATTCCCCCACCTTCCAATTGTGCTTTATTCTCCAAAAATGTAGATCCTGTTATGGTCGTAGCAATCGAATCCAAGTAAATTGCGCCACCAACTCCTCCAGTATTGTTAGTAAATTCAGAGTGAGTAATCTTAGCTTGCGAACCTGGATTAGGAAGTATTCCAAATACATTAACACCACCTCCCCCAAATGCTGCCCCCAAATTATCCATAAACTTTGAGCTCCCAACATTTAAAAAATAGGGCGTACCATCATCAAAAGGTATATGAAAGAAGATGGCTCCACCCCCAAAACCTGTAGAAGGAGTTTGATTTTGCATAAAAGTTGAGTCTAATACCGTTAAATTAGTATTGATCACACCTACAGCGCCACCACTTGCATCTGGAACAGGGCCATTGATAGCGTTCTTCTTGAAATGGCTTAATGAAATAGCGACATCGCCCGCATCTTTGCTACGAATCGCTCCACCATTACGAAAGGCAATATTTTGTTCGAATTCGCTTGAGGTAATAACATACGCAGCGTCAAGCAGATTTTCCAAAGCTCCCCCACTTCCGCCAGGAAATAAGGCACTGTTATTAACAAATTTGGATTTTTTTATATTAATTGAAGTATCTGTATCTATTGCAGCTACAGCACCTCCACCTGAAGCCAATACAAGAAATTCTCCAGCAAGAATTTCCGTTACTGTCGCATTGGAACCATCACTGGTATTTTGATCAAAGATCACATGACTCAGCTCAACCGTTGAGCCATAGCGCGCCAAAAGGCCTCCACCCGCAGCATGTTCATAAGCTAAACTCATGAGTACATTATGAGCTCCCAAAACCCCATTATCTGGACCGTCTGCATAACCACCCCTGATAATTAGGCTGTCAAGCTTAACATTCATAACCCCAGCGCCAGGAGGAACATCACTTCCTGCCATAAGCACATGCCAAACTCTATCATTGCTCGGTACATATGGCGTTAAGCAGGTTGACGTCATGTCACCACATAAAATAGTAGGATGAAGTTGTGCGTTTCTTTGTTCACGCCTCGTTTCAACCCCGGAAAATCCTCCATATATTGCTGTATCGCTCGGTAGATTAAAGGTTCTTAGCTTAGGTGTATTAATACCATAAGCCCCACCAATAACTCCTTGTGGCGCATATACTTGAGAAGGTTTGTAGACCCCTTTTGCTATCCAAATTTCCACAGCACCAGGGTCAACGTCGGCAGCTGCTAGTGCTGATTCTAAATTATTAAACGCATTAGCCCAGTTGCTTCCATTACCGTTTGTCACTTTACTGCCATTAACATACACTATTGTCGCCATTCCTTTGGTGATGTTCAAACTCTCTGCGGCACTGGGTTGATAACACTGCAAACGATTGCCTTGATTGCAAACCACCGGGCCTCCCGATACATTGCTCGTTAAGTCACTGCCATTCACTTGTAACGTTAAAGTACATGATTGTTTAGACCTTAATGTAAAAGGATTGCTGCAATTTCCTGTTCCTGATGTTATCTGGTCGATGCCGACAATAGAACTCATGATTAAGGTATGTTTTTTTTTTGATTGGTTTGTTATGGTATATTTTATTAAAGCACTGCCCGTTGGGCTCACAGTTACGGTAGGTGGAAAATTTACATCTGAAGTAAACGTCCATAAAGGACGGGTAAAATCAATACTTGCGGTGGCACTATTGTTTAAAAAAATTAAGGATAAAAGGAAAAAGAGAGGATATCTTTTCAATTGATGCTCCTTGCACAAAAAAGTTATCAACTTATCAAAAAGAGTGGTTAAATTAGGGAACGTTAGTAGTTGTTATAAACACCCATGATCGCAAGCATTGCAATGATTGCAATGATTGCAATGATTGCAATGATTGCAATGCATCTAAGCATAAAATTTTATAAATATCAATAAAACTAATTTTGGCATGTTTTATAACTCATTTGAAAAAAGTTCCCAATAATCAACCCATCAAAGTAATTCAAAAGCTAAAGAAATCCAGATTATGATTTCTGGTTTAATCGGGGACAGACAAGCTTACTTTCAATTCTCAAATTATTTTAAAGTAAGATGGAAATCTTCAGCCATATCACGAGGAGAAAATCCTTCTCTATATTTAAAATGTTCGCAAATATGGGTAACAATAATATAAGTTGCGTGTTTGGTTTTTTTTAGGATCCATGTATGAGCTAAGTCCGCTATTAACTGTTGACTGTAGGCAGCAGGAGATTGCCAGACTCTAGCATACCAAGCCCCTTTAGTGCTCAAAGTAATTTGCTCGTCCTGGGTTTCGCTTTTAACGAGATCACATTCAAATTTTTGATCGAAATATATTAATTTGCCTATTTGATGATCAGCAAAACCAGCAATTCCTTTGAAAACGATATCACTACCCCTCAGAGTAATAATTAAATGTTCAGGATCAACAATCGGTAAAAAATCTGTTATTGGCGCTCGCGAAGCATTTAAATGATTAAATTGTTCAACAACTTTAAATGCCTCTTTTTCATCATGTGTCGTTTTATTCATAAGTTCATCAACTCTTTTGGTTTAATTACAAAACAGTCACATACTAAAATTTCATTCATCTTACTTTTTGAGGACAGGTTGAGCCGTCCTCAATTGTCTTACCATTAATAACACATTACATCTTATGTGCGATATCTAAAATCATATAAGCACCTGCTGTCGACAATGACTTGTGTACCAGCCGACAATTAAATCCTTTAAAAAAAGCACTGATGCCATGATTCTTATAGATTTGTGTTATGACCTCCCCAACGGACTGTTTTGCTTCAGTAGTGCATGCCTGTTGCTGGCTCTTAATCACATCAAGGGGTGTCGTTGCAAAAGCAACCGGAGCTGAAGCAGCAGTTGCCCAAAAAATAGTTGATAGGAACGTTTGTTTTTCACGCCTGGTTTTAATTGCATTGTAAGTCATGAATAAATAAAACCAACTGGGAAACGCTTTTCCCTGCGTAGCACCACTCCCGACAAAGAAACCTGGTAATCCTCTTTGCTGATAAATCTTTTTCATTGCCTGAATAGGTGTTATAGGTTGATCCTGATTCGCGATAGTTCTCATTTGTACTGTTTTAATATTCTCAATCGGACTAACCACTAATGTATCAAAAGTACTTGCAATGCTTGCTTTGAGAAAACCGCCAATCAGCAGAGGAAATTGTAATTTATCAACCTCCTTTGGCATATGAGTGATCAGGAGCGGTCTGTAGATTACTTTTCCTTGTTGACGAATCACACAAGACAAAAATCCTGTAGAAAAATGTTTTAGATCCGCTCCTAAAAATTGTTTTGTAACTGAATAAGCACTTTGAGACAGATTTGTTTGAATTGCAACTTTCAATCGCTCTGCTGGGTGCCCTATTAAAGTAGTAAATGCTGTGTATCCCATACTAAAAGCATAAGCATCCCAAATCGTCTTTTTTTCTTTTTTTTCTTGCCCCATAAATACACCTTCTACCAACAAAAAGGCGGCAATAATAACATACTGACTATTTTAAAGGCATCAAATTTATTGAGCTATTCGCACTTATACGATGTACCTATCATTTGAGCCGCTCAATTAATTGGCAATCTAAGTTCTAATAAACTTACTACATCAACCAGCATACAATCCATTTCATTCAATCAACTAATCGGCGTTGATTATAATCCCAACCACTATACCAATAGTTATCCTTTTAATTTTCACGATGTTTTTTATACAGGGACATTTAATAATCCTGCAGCAACTAATGTTTATGCAGAGTTACAACAATTGCAAAATGCAGGATTTACTACCGTTCGCTCCTATCAAACCGAACCCTATAGTTGGATAGATATTATTAACCAAGCAAACGCTTTGGGAATGAAAGTAGTTTATGAAGCGGTGATCCCACAGATTCCCAGTGATACTAATTATCCTGGATGTCCTTTAGGCGCTCAAAATTATATTCCTTGTGCACAAGCCACATTAAATGCTGTAATTCAAGCCGTCACTCCTACCGTGTTCAATAATACAGTCATTCTTGTTTTTGCTGGACATGAAAATTATTGTAATGCGGGTAATACCGTTCCCCCTTGTACAGGAACCTCAAATGTCACTTATTTAACGAGTGCTGTGTCGGCTTTGCAAGCAACACTTGCCGCTCAAGGACTGACAACTCCGGTAGGTTCCGCTGTCCTCAGTGGAAGTTTAGTTACACCGAGCCCTGCAATTTCTACGGACATGCAAACATTAATTAGCGCTTATTCGCCTACCGCTCCATTAGCATTCGACCCTTACCCCTTTCAATGGGGTGTATCCCCGGCAACGGCCGCAGTATGGACTCCTCCATTAAGTTCGACAACGCAACTAATTAATTCACTCGCATGGGACTACATCCAGGTTGTAGGTTCAACCACGCCTCCTGCTTTACCAACGGCTAATCCTCAACCATTCTACACAGCGGGTCGTGTTTTATTGAGCGCAGAAACAGGATGGGCTACCTCAGGAACTACTACAGGATATGCGTGTAACTCTCCTGGACCATGTGCTCCATCCGTTGCAAATGCTTCTGCTTACTTCCAAACGCTTTATCAACTGGGTACCAGTAATTTTGTACAAACATCTGGATACAATGTAGGTGTTCTTGCCTTTGAAGCCTATGATGAACCCGCAAAAGGTGGGCCTGCAGCAGAACAAAATTATGGTCTTTTTGACTCGGGTTGTACTCAAAAAGGAGCAGGACTGGTTCCCAACAATACAATGGTATCGGCTACTGGATGCCAGGGATTTACCAACGGCACCCTATTAACCATATTTGGCACTACACCTCCGAGCCAGCCTTCATTTATGGTGCAAATTACTTATCCATCCGGACAACATCCAACAATTAAAGCAACGATACCAGCTAATTCTGGCTTATCTCCCGCTATCAATTCCGTAACACCATGGCCGCAATTCTTGGTTTACCAAGGAGCTCAAATTACTGTCTCTTCAGCGGCAAGTGGACAATCGTGTACCACAACAGCCACTGCAGTTACTGCATCCCCATCTTCAATTACTTTTGGGCCAGTGACCTGTCAAAATCCTCCCCCCAGCAGCATGGGCTGTTTTGGGTTAGGTTGCCAATTATCGAATCCTTTTTAAGTTAGGGATTTTGAACAAAAATTTAAGATATTGGAGGTCGGGCCAAGGCCCGACCGTTAGTTACAACATTAATTTGATGTTTCTTAAAAAGCTGATGATTTAATTTTCTTCATGTGTCAATTCACCATATATTAATTCAAATAAAAGGACAAATATAAAACTATATGCTCATAAATTTGACAAAAAACGCATTATGCCGTAAAATATATGCACTTTAATTAATTACTAAGCTTAATGAGCGAGATAACATCATGAAATCGAAACATTTTAAACCACAACCTATTCCCAAAACGAGCGAAGAAGCCTTTGATATATTAAGCACCACTCAGGATCTGGATGATATATCTGGAATATTATTCCGTTTTAAACAATTAGTTAACGTTGAAAGAAGTGTCCTAACCTCCCATGCTCTTCAAAATTCAAGAGTCCCCAATAATCAAGAATTTATTGACGATTTGGATGCACGCTTTAATAGACTGCAAAAAGCTGTAGACGATGGAAAACCTTACCCAACTTTATATGGCGACGTTTGCAAAGTAAAAGATGGTATTAGCGTAATTTTAGCATATTATCAATCGCAGATTAAAAAAGAACAGCCCATTGCATCAGCCTACCTGCGAGAATCTCTACGTCGTGGCACTGGTGAACTTTCGACTTTAATATCTGAAATATCAAGGAATAAACACTCTACTGCCCTCGATGAAAAGGATTCAAATATCTTAGCCAAATACACCATTAACTCCTGTGCTAAAAGTATTATGAAAGACGATGTAGCAACGATTGCTTCAATTGTTCAAAAGCCATTTTTAGCAGATCATAGGGATGATCCAAAGTTTTCCTACCTTAAGTAATACTTAAATAAGAGGAGAAGTATCAAAATATCTTTTTGGTACTTCTACCTCAATTTCAATTGACTCTTCTTAAATCAAAGAACTATTTTGGGTTAATAGTGTTCTCAAAAATGAGTAAGGTACACATCAGGCATGCGTAAAAAAAGTTTCATACTTTTTCTTTATTTGACACTCTTTTTCCCCTCCAAGTTTGCCAGAGTTAATGCCTTTTCGGGCGCGCACACGTTCACCTAAACAAGTAGTCCGGCCTCCCATAACCTTTGTTGTTGTTTGCCATATATATTTACTTGTTGAATAAAAAAATCTCTTAGTTACAATAATCTTTTTTTTTCAGGTAACCATTATGGGATTCTATTTTAATACCTTCAGGCAACAACAGGGCGACAAAGCGTCTAACGAACAAAAATATGAAGAAGCACATAATCATTATTCAGAAGCATTAAAAACGCTGTATTTACATGCTGCTTCTAATAGTTTTCAACATACTGATTTTTATGATGCTTTAGTTTATGTACTTTCCGAAGTTTTACGTACCAAACTGATACTCATCCGCCTTGAAGCCCAAAATTCGAACTTCGATGCTGTTGCTAAGTATTGGCTTGATATTCCCGGTATGTTGCATGAAATGGAGTTAGTATATAAAGAACATGTTGAAGGCCCACCTCACCTCTTTAGCAATCAGGAAGAGGTAGTTATGCGCACTAATGCATTGCTTGCTACTGTTTGTGAGGAAGTAAGTGATGAGCTAGTGGATCAGCTCGAAGAAAATGAAGACGAAGAAACAATTCTTACTCAGTCACAAGAGACACTTTCAAAAGCGATTGAGTGGATGAATAGAGCCATTAATTTTCAGATCAAAACAAAAGCAAGCCCCGATCTCTCAAGCAGTTTAGGCTATTTAAATTTACTTGAACGTCAATATAAAAAAACAGGGGCTAGAGATAATCTTCAAATAATGTCCACATATATTAAACATCATAAACTCTTGGAAGAACCAATGGAATTCCCCTTGCAAAGGCTTGAGTTACTCAGTTACGTTGTAAGATTAGCTGTTGTTAATGGTCAGAATATCGATGGACTGACTCTAGAATGTCAGACCTTATATGCTACGCTCGATGATGAAGAAAAAGAAAATCCCATCCTGGATGATCTGCGTGATTTAATTAAACTAATGCCTCAAGAAGAGAAAAAAAATGGAACCGAGGAAGAGGAAGAAGAATTAAATGAATCAGGAAATAAGGATATGAGTATAGATGAAGGGAAATTAGAGATCGATTTAACCGTGGATGAATTTGAAGATCCGGCTCCAAATCCAGACGGTGTAGATATGCTAATAGATTCTACACCTGCCCATTATGTTCCTCTTTCTATGCCAACTGCCAAGCAGTTAATGAGTTCAGGGAACCAATCCGTTGCAGCTCAATCTTCTACCATAAGCTCTCCGCATCGATTTTTTGTTCTCCCCTCTCAACAACCAGTAGATGAATTACCGCACAGTCGAGCCTTACAAACAGCACTAAAAAAAATAACAACTGACTCCACCAATCCAAAATTTTTAGCAAATTTGCTCTGTTTGATATCCGACTTCTTCTCTAGATATCAAGCACGAAGAGTTCAAAAACAAAATGCAATTGTATTAGCTTTTGATCTATATCAACAGGTGATTAAAATGGATCCTAAGCACCATAGAGCCAATATGAAATTAAAAGACTTACCCTTGCAACACAGGCAACTGCTTGGATCATATGAGCACTATAGCCAAAAACCTCGAAGCCCTATACCCACAACCATTCAGATATCAGAAGTAAGAAATTGTTTTAACCAGGCAATAGAAGAATTAACTATCCAGTTAGAAAGTCTTTTAATGAGTGATAATAAAAAGATTCAGGAGACGCTTAACAACTTAATTCACTTTATCGGAGAACAGTTAGCCAATGGGGCGATTACCAATGTTCCAAGTCCTGAAATAAGAGCGCTTCTAATGCAAACTTACCAGGAAGAACTCAAAAATTCAGCAAGCATCGAGAATAGATCCGTTTTTAACTAGGGGCTATTTACAATTCGCTAGCTTGAGTCAAAATAGCCCTGGTTTTCGAGTACCGAAGCGCAGCATGCATGGAGGATGTGAGCATCGGAGCGCAGAAAAGCAGGATAGTTTGGCCAAGATAGTAGAAATGTAAACAGACCCTAGCCTCATGTTCAAAATTTTGGAGTTTGGATTATGAGTTATGGCTGTAGGCTATAACTCTATCTTTACCAGCCTGTTTTGCAGCATAAAGTGCATGGTCAGCGGCCTTTATTATTTCTTCAATGGAAGCACCATGTATTAGTGCTTCTGCGACGCCAATTGAAATGGTAATGTGATTCAATGAGTTGCCTTTAAAATATATTGATATATTTTTTATCTTTTCACGAAGGTCATCCATTTTACTCACAGCATTGTTTAAGGTCGTATTCAACAATACAACAACAAACTCCTCTCCACCGAAACGTACAGAAATGTCGCTTTCACGGAAGCTATCCTTTAATAATTTTCCTATCGCTTTGAGTAACTCATCTCCCGCTAAATGGCTGTAAGTATCATTAAATTTCTTGAAATTATCGATATCCAACATCGCGACGCATAATGTCTTTTTTTCTCGAGCAATTCGAATTAATTCCCGTGATAAAATATCATTTAAATAACGTCGATTATATAAATTAGTTAATGGGTCATGTAAAGACAACTCACTCAATGACACACGCAGGTTAATATTAGCAATGGCAAGCTTCACAATATTCCCAAAAGAATTAGCCATGTCTTGCTGGTGTTGTGTTAATTTCTTCCCTTTTGGTGCTAACAGGTGGATAACACCGATTAATTCATTTTGCACCATAAGTGGTAATGCCATATACCCTCCCTGAGGAGGTGTTTTATAATGGGAACAAGGCACTGATTTATTGGGATCGTCAACCACATTAGTGGTTGCCTCACGAATTGAAAAGCAGTCCATAGGAAGAAATACGTTGGGTAATAATTCTTCCCTACCCCATTGAACTACCGTTTCCATTTGTTTGATTGTTTTATTGTAGATTGATAAACCACCGCCTAGGTCAGGAAATAAATCTTGCGCAATTAAATTGATGCGTGGATAAGCTTCTTCAGCTGTAATGCAAATTTGTAATGAACGATTTAGTTTATTTAATAAACTTTCGTCATGCTCTAATAATTTTAATTCATTTAAAGTTTCCATTGTTTTTTCATTCAACTGTCGCATTTTTTCCTCATTTTGTATGCGATCACTTACATCCTTCATTTGCATAATAAAATTGATTGGTTCTCCTTGTTCATCACGTATTAGGCTCGAACTAACCATTCCCCAAATAATACTGCCGTCTTTTCGAACATAACGTTTTTCCATATGAGAAATACGCAATTTACCTTGAAGAAGTTTATTCATGGCATCTCGAGTCATAGCTACATCATCAGGGTACGTGATTTCCAGCATATCTTTACTATGCAACTCTTCGTCACTGTATCCTAAGATCTCTTGCAGGGTGCGATTCGCATGAATACATTTTCCTGCAGGTGAAACAATAGCCATGCCGATTGGCGCATTTTCAATAGTATTGCGAAAGCTCTCTTCGCTGCGTCTTAAATCAGATAAGAGATTTGAGCTGTATATTTCCAGGTAAATTGATTTCATTAGAAATTGACTTACTTGTGTCGTGCTATAGAGCAATGTAACCACAAAAAGCAATGTCGCGAGAAATAAGACAAGCGATAATGAGGGTGCAATGGATACAGATAAAAAAAGCAAGAGCAACCAAATTGGTATCATAAAAGCGATATAAGCGCTATGCATTGTTAATAATTTAGCCGCAGGTGCTCCAAGTAGACCAATGAGATAAACAAAAATTGCCATGCGATGCAGCGGATCATTTACATAGAAAAACAGAAAGCCCCCTAAAGCCCATAGAATACCTGATTGGAGGTTATTCACTATAAAATATTTTTTCCAAAACGCTGGGTGAAGTAAACCATCTAATTTTTCTCGACGATAATACTGAAATAAAAATAAACTTCTTAATACATGGTTGAAAAGGAACATCACCAAGACCCATATGACGATTGGGAGTTTGTTATTCACTTGTTGCCAAATAATAGCGGCAAAGAAGATGGTTGCAAAAAAATCGGCAATAATTAAAACATAAAATTTTTTATATGACTCGGCTATAAGCTTATGTTCTATTTGATCGCTCTTAATGCCCGGGAAGTCCATATTACCCTTAAAAGTATATTAATTATTAAAATAATAGTATCTATTCATAGAATATCCAAAATCTCCCTAGAGAGTTATTGGCAGGCATAACTTTAAAAAGATAAATATCTATTTATTTTACAAAATAAAATTTTTAAGCTACATAATATGAAAAGGAATTTTAAATAAGAATAATCATGAAAAAATGGACCGGTTTCCTCGTATTTTTGGTAGTACTTATTCTTGTGGCTTATTATGCCCTTGGTTTTACAATTAAAAGTACCTTAAATAAAAATATAAATTCAATACCTAAAAGTTCCGCATTTAATATTCGTCTTCAAAAATACCACAACGGCTGGTTTTCATCTCAAGCGATCTTATCAGTCAAAATGCATATTCCTGCTCAAACGACGACGGATAAAAGTGGCGTCACCAAAACAGAACCACCGGTTGATTTTGATATAGATATTCCTATTCTCATCAAACATGGGCCATTTATCTTTACAAACTATGGCATACGTTTTGGAATGGGAGTAATTACAACGCAACCTGAAACGCATTATGAAGCATTTATTAATTACCTAAATAAAACCATATTCAGGTATACACTCCCTTCTTTTGCCATAGAAGGCAAAATTGGACAAAATCAAGGAGATTTTCAACTAACGTGGGAAGGACTAGCTTCATTACTTAGTGTTTCTTCTAATCTTGATCTTATGGAGGGTAATTTACAACTCTTGGGGCTAAATGGAGCCGCTAATAATCCTGCAAATCCTCAAAGTAATGTAACCTTTAAAATTGGTAAAATTACCTATGATTTTAAAATGAAACGTTATCAAGAGTGGTTGTGGTTAGGACATTCTCGATTTGATATTCCTTCTATAGCAATCAATCTGGCTGGCAATCAGTTATTTGAACTCACAGAATTTGACTTTCTAGCACGTTCCGGTGTGGATCATGAAGCCTTGAACATTGATTTTAAACTGTCGCTACAAAAGCTGTTTGCTAATAACCAAAACTACGGACCAGGAGTTATACATTTGAGTTTTCGAAATCTTGATCCAGCCGCTGCCGCAAAAATCAATGAGCAAGAATCCAACATAATGCAAAATAATAGTGATCCCAATATGATCGGGCTTGCCTTCGCGAACGGATTGCCCCAACTCCTGTCTAAAGGAGCTGTAGTAGAGCTTTCTGAATTGACATTAAATATACCGGATGGAAAAATTGAAGGAAACTTTAAAATAGCACTACCCAAAAATGAGAATAGTGATTTATCTCAGGTCATGCAAAAACTACAAGGTGAAGGATCCTTTAAAGCACCGATTGTCACTGTAAAAACACTTTTGGTGGCATCATTTAAGAACGATTCTTCCAATGATAATACTCAATCAAATCCAGTAACGTCACCCACGCCAACTACGAGTGCAACACAAATCTTAACAAATCCTGATAATGATCCGGATAAAAAAGCAGATAAAATACTACAGGATTTAGTCAGTAAAGGTTTTTTAAAGATTGAAGGCAATGATTATGTCTTCACGTTTAAATTAGAAAACCAAAAAATTATGGTAAATGGACAGGTTTTTAACCCCGATATGCTGAAATAATTTGGTGATTCGTTTGTTTTATCGAATAATGAGTTTATTTTGATATTACAGAAAAGCCCATATGTCGTTTTGATATGGGCTTAGGCTCTTTTGGCCGTTAACTTTGGATAAGCTGTCGCCTCCTCCTCGCTAACTTGTCGATCCATAAAACCGCCAACAAGTTCTGTCAAAAATCCAATTTTCTCCGACACAGGAAGGTCCGCTGCCAAAACTCCTTTAGTAATACCCTCCCATATTTGAGTCAGAGGAGTTGCGTTTGATTCTACGGCTTGATCCTTTTTAGATAGAAGTTCTTTCTGAATAGCGCGGCTAATCCCTGTAGTTATTGAAGAAGCAAGTTCTTTTCCACTAATCTCTGAAGGAGTTAGTTTTCTTGGATGTATGCGCTTAAGAACCATTTCATTTTCACCCTCCGAAGGTATAAGCTCAAGAGTCATTTCTATTTTTTCATTCTTCGAAGGCATGCACTCAAGAGTCATTCCTACTTTTTCACTCTGAGAAGGCGCGGCTCCTTCACCTTTAGAACTCGTTAATGCGGGACATATCGCTGCGCGAGAACCAATCGTTTTATCTCTTTTGGGAGAGAAAAAAGAAACCGCACTACTATAACTCTCTGTTTTTGTAGGATTAGGAGTTTGCTGAACTTTTGTAACTTCGTCGATTTCTTCCGCTTTCCTTTTCTCTTCTTTTACATTTTTTTCCCGTGCAATAGCTAAATTTTCATGACTTCTTTTAAAATTCACTTCCAGCCAATTGGCGAGTAAAAAAGGATTATCAACGTGAATACTATGTTTATCATGAAAACACTTATCTTCTACATTCATACCTTTTTCAATGTGTGGAGCATGCTTTTCAACAACAAAGTATTCTTTGGTTGCAACAAATGGTGGGAGAATACTACCTGGGTAAATAATAAAATTATAACCTAGGGTGGACGCTAACAACATAATGGAAGGACTTTCTTCAGTCAGATAGCCTCGAGAGCGAGTACTCCACAACTGAGGATCGCCTCCTTCTCCAGTATGGCGGGTAGCAAACTCTTCTACTGACTTCTCAAGAGGCAACTTAAGGCCAGTTACTGAGCTGTAAAGAGGCAGTATTTCGGTTACTGTTTTTTTAAAATTCTTTTGATCCACCCATGTATGCCAACGAACAATCTCAAAATTCTTTCCTTGATCTGCAGCTAATTGATTGATAACTGCAATTTTTTCATCCATCGATTTAGTGCAGTAGTTGTCATTAAATTTCTCAGGAGTAAGACCCAAAGGAGCCAAGAAAGCACCTAAATTCTCTTCGAAATATTTCTCACCCAACTCTCGAGCTTTCTGTTTAAGCTCATCGCTTTCAGAATCAGATGTTCCGGAGAGATTATGCCAATAAATTTCATCAGCAATTAAAAATGTTGTTTTACCTTTAACACCAGAATACCCCGGCTCAGTTTGATGCGTAGCTACTGCTTGTTGCACAATAGCACATAAAAAGTCACCTCTGCAGTATTCATTTCCTGCAATACTTAAAAGAGCTAAATCTTTTGTAGTCTTTAATGAGGGAAAGCGGCTTTTACTATTATTTTTTTTATCTTTTGAGTCAAAACTTGCAGTAATAAACTTACCGTTTTGGGGACCTGTAACTTTTGTCATCTAATATTCCTTAACGCTTACTCTACCCTATCAGTACACTAGCAATTTTCTTTCATCAATCTAAGCTTATTTTAATCAGCATGATATGTACTTAAATTAATATTGGGTTTCTAATCAAACAACTTGAATTATTCGACTAAAAATATAGCCATACTATAATTCATTTTGAAAAAAAAATAACCACTTTTTTTGGTAAATAGTTTATAATAGTCACATTAACATTTTATTAAGAACAGATTAATTTGGATTGTTTTACTCAACTTGCTGCTAAAAAATCCATTAAAATCTGTCTATGAAACTTAGGTAAACAAAAAATTTTACTTAATAATGCCCCTATTTCCATTATTAAGTTCATTTAAAAATGGTGAAAAATGGATTCTGAAAAAATAAAAGAATTGCAAAGAATTATTAATCAAAAGAATGAGGAAATTGATAGATTAAATCGTTCTCTAGAAGATGAAAACTTAAAATTTAAAAATGAATTACAGGCAGTTCATGATTATTATGAAAACATTATTGCTTTAATGCCAGGACATGTTTATTGGTTGGATAAGAATAATGTATTTTTAGGTTGCAATGATGCACAAGCTTCAAGCGCACGTTTACGGTCAAGAAAAGATATCGTTGGAAAGACCAATTTCGATATGCCATGGAAAGATCAGGCAGAAGAATTAAATAAACTCAATACATTAGTCATGGAAACTGGTGTACCTCATACTGCGGAAGAATACGCAGTCATGGCAAATGGAATGGGCATTTACTATTCCCAAAAAGTTCCCTTACGTAACCAAAAAAATGAAACCATTGGCGTTTTAGGTATTTCACTGGATATCACTGAACGTAAAAAAATGGAAGTCGCCTTGCGTCGTGCTAAAGAAAACGCAGAAGTAGCAAACCAGGCTAAAACCGAGTTTATCGAAAATATGAGTCATGATATTCATACCCCATTAAGTGGCATAGTTGGAATGTCAAGGCTTCTAGAAGAGAAAGCAGAAGATCCTGAAAGAAAACAGTATGCACGTTGGATCCATGAAAGTGGTGAGAAATTACTGGACTTACTTAATGGCGTCATGGAAATCGTTACCGCAGATAATCTTCGAGAAAATGATGTCCATGAAGAATTATTCGAATTACGTAAGAACATCAAAGATATTACGCATCTCGTCCAACCAACACTGGAAATGAAAAAAATTCAACTGAATATCGAAATTGATGATACAGTGCCCAATACAGTAATCACTGATGGCACAAAATTGCATCGAGTTTTATTAAATCTTGTTGGAAATGCAATTAGATTCACTGACACTGGTACAGTCACAATCAAAGTAGAAACACTTTCCCATGAAAATAGCTATGCTCAGCTTCGATTTAGTGTGATCGATACAGGAATCGGCATACCTAATGAACTGCAAGGCAAGATTTTTGATCGCTTTTTTCGTGCAATCCCATCTTATAAAAGCCAGCATGGTGGTTATGGCGTGGGGCTTCATGTTGCACAAAAATACTTAAGTTTATTAGGTGGGGAAATACATTTAGAAAGTGAGGTTGGAGAAGGTTCTACTTTTCATTTCACTCTTACGATGAAAGTTGGGTACAATGCGCTCAATCCTTCATATGATGTTGCTAAAACCAAGTCACTGCAAACATCTCCTGCTAATTCACCGCTTATTCTGCTCGTAGAAGATAATATTATTTCTCTTCATATGATCGAAAATGTTGTAGAACAGGCTGGGTATCAATTTTACTCAGCAATTGATGGTGAACATGCTTTGGAATTATTAGAAACAAATGATTTTGACTTAATCATTACTGATGTAGGGATATCAAGTAGTTCAGATAAGAACCTTGTTCAATGCATCCGCGATCTGGAAAAACAAGCACAGAAAAAACCCATACCGATTATTGGCTTAACGACCAACACATCAGGTGAGTCTCAATCAGAACATTTACGTATAGGAATTACTAAAGTATTGACCAAGCCCATTCATTTAAAAGCATTACAAGAAGTAGTAAAGGGACTTGATTTATCCTCAAAAGAAAAATGATTTAAGCCAATGCAATGAAATGGGCCAGAAATTCCGCCCATTTCATTGCGCTACAAAATAATTTTATGGAGTTTCAAAATAATTCGTGTCAAAAGGATAACAAACCCAAGTCAATGTTGAACCATTGTAATTCACTTCAAGTGTTGACGTATCTAATGCAGTTAAAGTAGGTTGCTTCTCCATATAACAAACTCGACGTCCCCCTTCCACAGTCACATAGTAATAAGATGTAGTTGTTTTATAATCACTAGGTACGTAATAGACATCGCCTTGTTTTTCCAAAATAACGGGTTGTCCCGTAATCAAAATTTTTTCGGCATAGGAACTTACATTGAATATCATAAGCGAAAAAAAGACTAATAATAGTTTTTTCATAATCATTTCACTCCCTGAAAAATTCGCAAATTATGATTAAGTATAGAACAATAATATTATTCCAGTTAATTTATTCTTATCACATCATAATCACTGCACGAAATCGTGCTTTATTTGCCATCATATCATCAAAAGCTTTTTCCGCTTGTGCAAGCGGATACTGTTGAATCATTGGCCGAATTCCTGTTAGCGCACAAAACCGCAACGTTTCTTCAGTGTCGATTGCGCTTCCTGATGACCAACCTTTAATCGAGCGATTAGCAAGAATAAGCTGAGTTGATATCACTTCAATTGGATCATTAGAAGCCCCAACAACAACTAACTCTCCTTTATTGCCAAGCCCGTCAATTAAGGGGGAAATCGATTTCCCACTCGGTGCTGTTGCTAAAATCACCTGAGCACCCCCTAATTTTTTTAATTCAAGAGCAACATCTTTCTCATCAGAATTTATATAAATATGGGCTCCTAACTTCTTAGCGAGTGGCTCTTTATCTGCCCCCTTAGAAAGAACAACGGTTTTAAATCCCATTTTATTAGCAAATTGAATTGCTAAATGGCCTAATCCCCCTACTCCCTGTATTGCAACTAAGTCACCTGCACGAGCAACACTATTCCTTAAGGCATTAAAAGTGGTTATGCCTGCACACATTAAAGGCGCAGCTTCAGCAAAGGAGAGCTCATCAGGAATTGCAGCCAGTGCTTCAACGGGTGCGATCATATATTGTGCGTACCCACCATCATAATGTAATCCTGTTATTTGATGATTTTCACATAAAATAAAATCCCCATGACGGCATGGAAGACATTGGCCGCAGCGTGCTCCAGCCCATCCAACACCAACACGCTGACCCGATTTCCATTTGGTAACATTGGGCCCAACCTCATCAATGACACCTGCAATTTCATGACCTGGAATTCTTGGGAGTTGCAGATTAGGCCATAATTTTTCCTTCACAAATACATCAGAATGACAGACACCGCATGCTTCAACTTTAATACGTACTTGATTCGCTGAAGGCATCACTATATCTCGTTCAACAACCTCCCATTCGCATGATTTATTGACCTGTACGGCGTTCATCTTTTTCATGATTCATTTCCTTATGTAATCAATACCAAACAAAATCCATTGACTGATTAAAAAATCCCTATTCTGAATTGTAGACAATCTCTATGAAATTTCATGAATCATTATGATTATGAAAACAGATTATCGCTGATGTTGTTTTGGTGTTTTGTGTTGCAAGAAACGATTATAATTACTTGAAAAGCGCTTAAATTCATGCACAGCAACTTAGTTTTAAAAGGAATCTTATGAACACTCTGGATTGGTTAAAAAAATTGATTGAATTTGATACCACCTCGCGCAACTCCAATTTATCACTCATAGACACTCTAGCTAATGCATTGAATGATTACCAGATTAAGCCCATTTTAGTTCATGATGACAAAGCACTTAAAGCAAATTTACTCGCATCCCTCCCCGATCGCCATGGTCGATTTGGTGGAGGACTGATTTTATCTGGTCATACTGATGTAGTACCTGTTGATGGGCAAACATGGGATAGCGATCCATTTCGGGCAACGGTTAAAGATGAAAAGGTATATGGGCGCGGGGCTTGTGATATGAAAGGTTTTATTGCAGTAGTCATGAATCTCATCCCCCAATTTAAAGCACTTAAGCTTGAATTCCCAATACATTTTGCTTTTTCATATGATGAAGAAATTGGTTGTCTTGGGGCACCAGGCCTTATTGAGAAAATGACCCAGCTTAATTATAAACCCAAAGCATGTATTGTAGGCGAACCAACTTCGATGCAACCTGTAATCGGACATAAAGGAATACAATGCTATCGCTGTCAAATTCATGGTGTAGCAGCCCATTCATCACTGACTCCTCAGGGCTGTAATGCCATAGAGCATGCTGCATCATTGATTACGTATCTTCGCAATATCGCCCATCAATTTAAATCTCAAGGGCATCATGATGGGGCTTATGATGTACCTTATACAACGATATCCACCAACCTCATCCAGGGAGGAAATGCTTATAATACGATTCCTAGTTTGTGTGAGTTTGTTTTTGAAATTAGAAACTTGGTGGCGGATAATCCCGATGAACTGCACCAACAAATTGTTGACTATATAGAAACGCAGCTGCTTCCCACACTGCAGAAGGAGCAATTGAACACAAACATCATTTTGGAAACGCTTGCTAAAGCCCCTGGACTAGATACACCACCATCAGAACCAATTGTTCGTGCCGCCCAGTCAATTTGCCAAAACGAAAAGCAATTAAAAGTTGCTTATGCTACTGAAGCAGGATTGTTCCAACACGCGAACATACCTACTATCGTTTGTGGTCCAGGCAGCATTGAACATGCGCATCGTGCTAATGAGTTCGTTTCTCTGGAACAATTGCATCGTTGTGAACAATTCATTATCGAAATTCTACAATCACCATTTCTTAGTCTTCCTGAATGAAAAAAGTAATTGTTAGGAGGTTATCCGATTTAAAGTGAGTCCGTTGAACTGTTTCTTTCTATTTTTAAAAGGCTTGCTATTTATTATTAAATCGGACAAAAATAAATGAAAATGGAGCATAAAAAACCGAATAAGTAAAAATCTGTCCTGCATTTGATTAAAGTGTTTTCTCTTTAAATTAAGTCGTTAATTGCATCATTAATTTAAATTAATTAGGGTCAAATCGCGATTAGAGAAGAGCATGATCATTCTATATATTCCATACTCTGAAGAAAATGATCTAATGACTAAAGCACTTCATTGGAAAGAAGTACTCAGCAATCAAAACATACGCATCATTCAACATGGTAAAAAAATTGATTATAAATCAATGGAGCATGTCCCCCTCACAATCTATGTTCTTGCACATGGGATTGATAATTTATTGGAGAATTTTCATCTGGCAAGCGATTGTCCTATTACCGATCGAACTACCCTCCTTGGCATTGATAAAATCGCAGAGCGTTTCAACTCGGACTTCCTTTATCTGCATCATAGGATTAGCAACATCAAGCTTTATTTTTGTAATAATAAAGGGAATCAAAAATCCATAGCAGAAAAATTTCAGCAGAATTTAATCTTATTTGATGCATTCATTGATTATTATGCAGGGACTCTTTTTTGCCCTTCAACGGATAAAAAAAAGTATTCCATTTATAACGGTCAATGGTATGTCTCCTCCAATGTACGCCACACATTATATAAAAGAATGGGTGAGGACTCGAACGTAAAAATGAGTATCAAACAACTGAGCATGCTCAATTTCTTTGAAGATGCAAAACAAAAGCGCATTGATCTTATGTTTGAAAGACAAAAAAAAGCACGTCAAGAACAACTCATGAAAAAAAGAAAAGAACTTCTGGAATATCAGCAAATGCATGGTGGCAAGATGGAACTTGACGAATTATGCCAACCACCGAATCTTTAGATGATGAAGTATGGACTTGGTTATGGTAGGTAGTCATAGAGTTTTTTATGATTTATTTTTCCGCTATGAGTCAATGGTATCATGTCGATAAAATATACTTTAACCGGAATTTTATATTGTGCAATATATTGAGTTAGGAATTGACTCAGCTCAGGTTCGGTCACCCTCTTTCCACTGTTTAGCACCACAAAAGCTACAGGTACTTCTCCTTCATGTGGATCAGGAATACCAATTACCGCTGCTGCTTTAACTGCGGGATGCTGATAAATCGCAGCTTCAACTTCACCAGGCATTATATTTGAAGTATTTCGAATAATTATGTCCTTAATGCGCCCAGTAAAATAATAATTTCCCTGGCTGTCTTGTTTTCCACTATCACCCGTTTTAAACCATCCATCTATAAATGCCTTTTGAGTTTCATCTGGATTATGCCAATAATTCAGCATGAGTATATTTCCCTTTACCAAGATTTCTCCATCTTCTCCTTGTGGCACTTCTTTGCCGGATTGATCCACTAAACGTAATTTTACTCCTTTAATCGGTTTGCCAATACAACCACTTTTGGGGTTCTCATCTCGACAGACCGCCATCCAAATACCCTCGGTCATACCATAACCAACGTGGATAGGCTTCCCAGCACAAGCAATAAATCGTTTTTGAACTGCTTCAGGCAATACATCACCTCCCGTATAAACGCCACGTAGCGAGGCAAAAGTATCTGAACTGCAACGCCCAGAATCCAAAAGTTTCATCAAAGTATCAATGTGTGGCACCGCTAAGGTTGGCCTATGCTTCATTAAGCCGTCTACATAATCATTCAAGTTAAACCCATCATAGACCAAAACAGTACCGCCTCGTGACAGAGTAGAAAAAGTTTCCATAAAACCACTTATGTGGCATTGAGGTTCGCACACGATCATCTTATCTTGAGAAGTAATTGTATCTAGTGCATCGGAAGTTGAATCTAATATTGCTTCAATTGAGCTCAGAGTATGAACGACTCCCTTGGGTTTTCCGGTAGAGCCCGAAGTATAAAAAATAACTGCAGGATTGCGATAAGAGAATTCAGATACCTCAAACTCAGTAAACGTCTTTATGACCTCGTGAAATAAAGGATATCCATTTGATTTACTCTGTTCACCCATAACAAAAACTTGTTTAATACTGGTTCGCGTTAAATCGATTTTCTCCAGTAAAAATAATTTTTCTTCTTCAATAATTAAATAATAGGGCTCTGCATCATGAATTACTCGTTCCAACTCAGGAGGCGCATAACGACGATTTATTGGCATCGCAACACACCCTGTTTTAAAACAACCTAGATAAATAGCGATTATTTCAATACTATTTGGCAGCATAAATGCAATACGTTCGCCCTTAAGTCCAGCCTCAGTTAAAAAATGAGCAAAACCATTTGCAACATTTCCCAGCTCTTCGTAGGAAACACTTTTTTCTCTTAATATAAGAGCCGTTTTTTGCAAATTATTTTCTCTAATTGAGCAAATTATGTTTTTAGTCAACATAGACATACCAACTATTTTTTAAACAATTATTGTTATACTATAGGACAAATTTATTTGCTCTATGTGGAAATTTACGACAGAGTGAATCAAGAAAAACTTAATTAGGACTATTAAATAGTGGGACTTTATGAGCGTATTCATTGCGGAGCAAACAAAAGTGCAAATAGTTAATAAAATCCTACCTTAGTAAAAATACGTAAGTGTGTTAATAAAAGCTTAATAAAATTTTATTACAGTGTATCAACGTAAATTCAATTATAGGGTTCATTATGCCAACCATACGATTTAGAGAAACCCCATTAATCCGTGAAATTTTAACAATTTATAAAGAATTACGAACAAAGGTCATGGAAGACGTACATTCCAGCATCATTGAAGTTGCTGTAGCACAACAAGGTTGGGGATATACGTTTGGTCTAACGTATAAAGAAGGCATTATAGAGGGATTGGAATATCCTCAGCCTGGTGGGTTATCAAGTCTAGCCAGGCAAATACAAGAACAAAATCATTCAAAAGAAATTAAAAGAAACTGTGACTATTTTAACTTTGTATACAATACGTGTTATCAGTATATTGCGGATAATCAAAACCGTTATTTTGGTCGCGCCAATTTAAATGATATAGCACATGGTAAAGTGATTGCCATGATCTTATTAGCTCACCTATGCCGCCGAGCCTTGGAAAAACCCATAGAAGAGCAAAAAAAATACAAAGAAAGAATTCAGCGTTTCACTGTCGAATTGCTAAAACATAAAGACATACAAAGTACAAGCAGCCAAGATGATAAACTTCTTTCCTGTAAGTCCGCTCTGAATCGCATATTTTCTGCATCACAACAAGACAATTCCTCCGAGCAAGAAAATAAAATTGATGCTTATTATCAACAAATTGAAGAAACAACCCGAAAATTAAATGAATTGCTTGTTGGTATTGATAACCACATGCTGCCGTTATTTAGCGCGCAAAACCAAATTGATGTAACGCATTTGCAGGATTTGTTCAAAAGAGAAGGGCAAGCTACCCTTACTGCTACAGAACAAAGAGTGATGCATGATCCCTTTATCGTTGAACTATTTGGCCGACCTACAGCAGCTTTACAAAAAGATGACTATCTAACACTTTATAAAGGACTTGATTATCAATTACCTAAAGAAGGTAATTTTTTATGGGGACAGTTTGGAAAAGAACAACAAGAAAACTTGATCAAGTTATTAAAGTTGCGAGATAAATTGCAAGTTCTGCAAAATGAACTTAAGAAACTTCATCAATTTACCAGTAGCAACAAAATCAGTTACTTCAATGATTTTATTAAATTGTCTGAGCCTTACTTAAAGGACATTCATCATGTCAAAACCGAGTTAAATGTTTGTTTGGAAAAATTTGAAGCAGATTGTGGTAAAGTTTATCGAGAACGGAGTAAGTCTCCAAGTTCAACCCGAAGCTTATGGGAAACTTTTTACTTAAATAAGCAACCATTAGTTGAAGTACGAAATTATTTTATTAATGCATCCCGACAAATAAGTTCGGCATTTGCGAGCATTCCATTTGATTGTTTTGATGCACTAAAAGAATTCAGTCAGGAAGCCAATGAAGTCCTAAAACGAGGATATGCACTATTTGGCGACGAATTCGAGGCGATAGATAGTCATTTTCAATCGGATATATCACAAGCACAAGCAAAAGAGTTGAGTCGCCAAGCTGAGCTTATTTTAGTAAAACAAAAAAGCATCCTGGCGGAGTATGATGAACTACTTCTAAAAGCACGACAATCTTCTGATGAAACCACAAGAAAACTGATTGAAATTCTGGAACGTCGTCGAGCTATTATTGCGCAAATTATCCAAACCATTGAATTACAATCTACGGATATTGCTGAAGAAGAAGGTTTTGTTCTTATTGAGAGCAGCAGTTTTGAAACTAAAATGCTGGAAGAAGAACATCAAACGGCTGGTTTCTTACAAATTATCAGAAACTACTTATCTCGCCCACCAGTAAGTACACTTGAATATAATGCTTTAAGAGAGCAGTTAGAAAAGCAAGGTATTGAATTAAGTGAAGCCCGAAAAGCAAATGCAACCGTGCAGCAAGACAATCAAATGAAAGATGAATTACTTTCGCAACAGAATGAATTGATTTTGCGACAAGACAACGAAATTAAAGCACTTACTGCCGAAATACAAAAAAGAGACGTACAATTGGAGCTGGTCGCAGGAATTGCGAACATCTCTATACTCAATACACATAATTCGCAACTATTAATTAAACGCGTTACCAACAACCAAATCGCTCAAGTAAAAGAATTATTAACTGCGGTAAAAAATATGCAGGCCATTATGCAACAAGGAAGCAATTATGAAATAGCTTATGAGTCAAGAGCAAGCCTATACGATAGCTCATTATTTTTTAGTCATAATAATAATGGTAAAAAGCATGCACGTAAGATTATGAATGAATGGGGAGCTCAACTGTACTTAATTACGAATGACGCAATAACACAATTATTACAAAATGAAACTATAGATGCGGAGAAAATGAGTCAACTTACAAAATCCCTCTCCAATTCCTTAGTTGACTCAATGAATGATTTAATCATTAACGAAAATTACAGCAGTTATAAACAACATTCGTTTCGAAATTATCTACGTTATTTCCATCAACAGTTAATCGTTGATGGGCAATTAAAAGAGACGTTAACTGATAAACAAGTTCCAATAAAAGACGTTAATGCAATTTTTGCAACAGTTAATCAAGCGTTCAATAAAACAGAATTAGAAGAATTCGAGATAGCATTACAGAATCAAGGTGAATCATTTTGTATCTAGAGCAAGTTTCATTGATATGGGGCGCGAACCTATGACCAAGGGATTAAGAGTATAGTTTTTTATCAATTTCATTAAGGTAAACTACGCTCCAATCACTCTAGAAAAACAATACACCGTATCCCTCAATCCCTAAAGCAAAGAGAACAAAAAATTTGATCAGCTCTCCAACCCCATACAAACCATGAGCACAGGAGTGAGGCAGTTTTTTTCCTCTTGCCAATTCATCGACTCGTTGACTGAGTATTGGAAAAATCCAGTAAGTTTGTAGCATGAGAATGCCGAAGAGTATTGCGAGAAATAAGATCTCAATTCTGGTTGGATCACTTAAAAGAGTTAAAATGATTAAAAGAACAAACCATCCCATCTGTAGCCGATGAAAATAAAAGAACACTGTGCGTCCAACATTCAAACCCACTACTTTGTCCAAAGCAGGCGTTTTAAACTTCACCCAACTTTCAAAAAAAGAGATACCAAGTATCATACCTGCCCATAAAAATGCGCAGATAGACGTCAAATAGAGAGGCATTTTGAGCTCATTTAAAAACTAATAAATGTGATGCATCTTATGAGGCCTGAATATGTGCTGTCAAGAAACGGCTTTTCTAAAATAGATGAAAAAATGGACTAAAATAGTAGCTATTCCAAATAAAAGAGCGGGTAGATTGACATATTTTTATAAAGTTGTATTTTAAATACATCTTTATTATAATACTCTTGTATAACATACCGCAAAGGAGCAAATTATGTCAGCAACTCATAAACCTGCTAAAACCATCAGTGATAAAATTGCCTTTGGTCTTGTGAAATTTTTTCGGTTTTTTGCTGATACTTTTTTTCAAAAACGATATGGAAATCGCGCCATAGTACTCGAAACAGTAGCTGCAGTACCTGGCATGGTTGGCGCTGCGTTGCTGCATTTACGCTGCTTAAGAAAAATCAAAAATGATGAGGGCTGGATTAAAACATTGTTAGATGAAGCAGAAAATGAACGGATGCATTTGATTACTTTTATGTATATTGCTAAACCTAATTGGTTTGAACGATTTATTATTTTCATAGCCCAAGCTCTTTTCGTAGTTTTATATTTGTTGATGTATGTTCTTTCTTCTAAAACAGCCCATCGCTTTGTTGGTTATCTTGAAGAAGAGGCTGTTGTTAGCTATACCCATTATCTGCAAGAATTAGATGAAGGTCGCATTGAAAATTGTCCCGCTCCTGATATTGCTAAAAACTATTGGGGATTAGCTTCTGATGCACGCTTACGTGACGTGCTATTGGTTGTACGCATTGATGAAGAAGAGCATCGAGATGTAAACCACCAGTTAGCTGACAAATTGGCGAACGAGCGTACTCTTTTAACCAAACTGGAATCAGAGCTTACAGATAATAAGAGCAGCAACTGATAAGATAATTATCGATAACCAGAAATAAAAGGTGCATCATGATAACAGAATACTGTGAGTTAATGTGTTACAAAAAAATAGAGCTTGAAAGCCATGGAAAACTAAAATTTTTTCTTGAAAAACACAGCACTAAAGAAGGAACCTGGGGTCAACTTACCCTACGCGAAGGGGCAATTGATTTTGTATTCCTAAATGGTCAGGGACATGAGTTATCACGCACTCGAATTAACGAAGAACATCCCCAATTACTGATCTCCCCTGCTGCATGGCATAAAATTATCCCTGTCAGCGAACCTTTTAAGGCAAATCTTGAGTTTTATTGTATGCCCCAACGTTATTTCAGTAAAAAATACAGTTTAGGGGCAGCACACAGTGATTTAGTGTATGTCTATCAGACTTATTTACGTCATTTGCAAACCTCATCAATACTTGATGTAGGTTGTGGTTCAGGAAGAAATTTATTGTATTTAGCAAAAATGGGGCATAGGGTCACTGGAATTGATCACAACCCATCCGCTTTGGAGAGCATTGAAGATATCGTACAGAAAGAAGCCTTGTCTGGAGTCAATACGCTACTGCATGATTTAAACCAACCTCTAAATCTTGAACCAGAATGTTATGATTTAGTGCTCTCAACAGTCAGCTTACAATTTTTAAATACGCAACGCATTCCAGAATTGCTTACCGAGCTCCAAAAAGCAACCAAAAAGAAAGGGTATCATTTTTTAGTGTTCCCTATTCACTCAGAACTTTATTCACTGCCAGAGTTTTTCACTTTTCTGCCGCAAAAAGAGGAACTCTATCATATATATCAAGACAGTGGATGGTCGATACTCGAATATAAAGAATCAGTAGGCCATTTGCATAAACAAGATGAACTGGGAAGACCCCTATCAGGTCTATTTGGTCTTTTGCTCGCACAAAAAATTGCATAATACTTTATTTAATGTTCAAGAAAACAGACAACTCATTTGGGTTATGCAACACGTCAGCCAAAGTATATCGTTCCAAGATCCCCATAAATGCTGTTTGGGCTTCATGCAAGATGCCCTTTAATTTGCATACAGGAGCAATACAGCAATTGGCTTTTTCTTTATTAAAACAAGGTACCAAATCAAAATGAGGCTCCAGCCGGGCAATTAATTGACCTAAATTAATTGCTCCAGGTTGGGCTGCCATTAAAATACCACCATTCTTGCCGCGGATGGTTTTAATTAGTCCAAGCTTGGCTAAATTATGAATGATTTTAATCATGTGATTGTTCGAAATTCCGTAGGCCTCTGTAATGTCCTTAACCGTGCAGGAATCTTTTCTAAGAGCAATGTAAATCAAGGCGCGTAATGAGTAATCCGTAAATTGTGTCAGTTGCATCATTAAATCCAAATTGTTAGTTGACTCTGATTATTTCTTTTTATAAGATGCATTGCAAATACATCTTTAAGAAGTATACCATGTCTGAATCGTTATTTGAGCGTTTGAACAATTATCTAGGTTTTTAACATTTCTCTAAGTACATATTGCAAGATACCACCATTTTTGTAGTACGCTAATTCAGTTAAAGTATCAATTCGCGAAATAAGGTTTATTTCCGTTTGTGTTTCATCTTCTCTATGAATGACTGCTTTTATTAGCGCGTGTGGTTTTAATTGATGAGCAAGATTTAAAATATCAATTTGTTCAGAGCCCGTGATTTTTAGTGTTTTACGAGTGACTCCTTCGGGAAATTCCAGAGGAAGAATGCCCATACCTATTAAGTTTGAACGGTGAATTCGCTCAAAGCTTTCTGCAATAACGGCTACCACCCCCTGAAGTTTAGGTCCTTTAGCGGCCCAATCACGCGAAGATCCTGTTCCATATTCTCTTCCAGCAATAATAATTAAAGGGATGTGTTCTTCTTTATACTGCATTGCTGCGTCATATATGGGTACTATATCGCCACTGGGAATATGACGCGTAAAACCACCCTCTACACCAGGAATCATTTCATTGCGAATGCGGATATTCGCAAACGTCCCGCGAACCATAACCTCATGATTACCTCGACGTGAACCATAAGAATTAAAATCCTTAGCTGCAATTCCTTTAGATTGAAGGTATTTTCCTGCAGGGCTATCAGGCTTAATGGAGCCCGCTGGTGAGATATGATCGGTAGTCACGCTATCGCCAAACAGAGCAAGAACTCGAGCACCTTTAATATCTTGTATTTCCTCAGGCATCACATCCATTCCCTCAAAAAAAGATGGATGTTGAATATAGGTTGAATTGGATTTCCAAGTATAGGTATCGGATGCAATAGTTTTCATGGCACGCCATTCCTTCGTGCCGGTAAAGATATAGGCATACGCTTCATGAAACATTTGTTGCGTTATTTTTGCCACTTCATAAGCAATTTCACTATTTGATGGCCACAGATCCTTTAGATAAATAGGATTTTTCTCTGCATCTAACCCGAGAGGATCGTTCGTCATATCAAATAAAGTCGTTCCAGCAAGAGCAAAAGCGACAACAAGTGGTGGCGATGCGAGCCAATTGGCTTTCACCAACGGATGGATACGTCCTTCAAAATTACGATTACCAGACAATACCGCAGACACAACCAAATCATGGTCAATCACCGTTTTCTCAACAGGTCCAGGAAGTGGTCCTGAGTTGCCAATACAGGTTGTACAGCCATATCCTACTAAGGTAAACCCCAATTCATCCAGATATTTTTGTAAACCAGTTTGCTCTAAATATCGAGTCACAACTTGAGATCCCGGGGCAAATGAGGTTTTGACCCATGGTTTTCTCTTTAAACCTTTTTCAACAGCTTTTTTGGCTAACAAGCCAGCCGCAATAAGTACATTAGGGTTTGAAGTATTTGTGCAACTGGTAATTGCAGCGATGACCACATCTCCATGATGTAATTCATAATCAGCCTCTGTACCAAATGCTTTATGTTTTTCGTCTCTTCGATTGTTTTCATTAAGAAATTGATCCATTGCTTGAGGAAGACTTGCTAATTCAACGTAATCTTGCGGCCGTTTTGGCCCTGCCATGCAAGGGCGAATTGTTGCTAAATCCAAGGTGATAACATCTGTATAAACAGGTTCAACTTGATCTACCTCATGCCATAACCCTTGAGTTTTGGCATAGGCTTCAACCAAATCAATGGTTTGCTTGTCTCTTCCGCTTAAATGTAAATAATCAAGGGTTGTTTGATCAATTGGAAAAAAACCACAGGTTGCACCATATTCAGGTGACATATTACTGATGGTTGCTCGATCGGCAATGGATAGCTCAGCTAATCCCTCTCCAAAAAACTCAACAAACTTACCCACTACACCTGTTTTGCGTAAAAGTTGAGTTATCGAAAGCACGAGATCTGTTGCTGTCACCCCTTCTTGCAAGCGGCCCGTTAATTTGACCCCCATAACTTCTGGAATGAGCATTGAAATGGGTTGTCCTAGCATGGCTGCTTCCGCTTCAATACCTCCAACGCCCCATCCTAACACACCAAGGCCATTGATCATGGTCGTATGACTGTCTGTGCCTACCAATGTATCTGGAAAGGCATGCATTTTCCCGCTGATTTCTTGACTCCAGACCGTCTTCGCCAGATATTCCAAATTAACTTGGTGACATATCCCCGTATCAGGTGGCACAACGCGAAAATTTTGAAAAGCCTTTTGTCCCCAACGTAAAAACTCATAGCGTTCATAATTTCGTTCCATTTCTTTCTTGGCATTAATAGTAAATGCATCTGGAACAAGAAATTGATCGACCTGTATGGAATGATCAATGACCAAATCAACAGCAGTCAATGGATTGATTTGCCCCGTATCTCCTCCCATTTCTTTAATGGCATCACGCATTGCTGCAAGATCAACGATGGCAGGAACACCGGTAAAGTCTTGCATCAACACCCGTGCAGGTCGATAGGCAATTTCATGATCTGAAGCTTTCTCTTTTAACCAATCAACAAGTGCTTTGACATCATCTACGGTAACCGTATGTCCATCTAAATGACGAAGTAAATTTTCTAGAAGAATTTTTAAAGTATAGGGTAGCTTCGATAAGCCTTTAAGTCCTGCGTGTTCTGCTTCGGCTAAGCTGTAGTAATGATATTCCATGCCATTTATTACAAGAGATTGTTGTATTTTTTGGTGAAATTCTTTTTCTAGAATAATGGACGATGCAGTCGCAGTTTTTTTGAGTTCATGATCTTGCGAAATCCAAGAAGGCGGATCACTTGCGGGAAATGACGCTTCCGATGACTCATTGATGATTGCTTGTGTGCTTTTTGATTTTGAACCTTTGAACCAATCCATCCATTTTTTTATTGGCATTTTTACTCTCTCCTAATGCTACTGTGTACGATGTAGAAGCATATTGAGTAACGCAACCGCATTATTGTGCTCAGTTTCTTTAGAAGCAAACAGTAGGGTTACTTTTTGTTGTTTTGCTTTTTCTTTAATTGAATCGAGTAAATCGTGCTTATCTTCTAATTCTTTTGCATATCGTTTTTGAAATTCTGCCCATTTTTGAGCATCGTGGTTAAACCATTTTCTTAACGAATCACTCGGTGCAATCTCTTTGAGCCATAAATCAACATCAGCATCGTCTTTTTTAACACCACGTGGCCATAATTTGTCTACGAGTATTCTGAATCCATCTGTTTTTTTAGGTTCCTCATAAATTCTTTTGATTTCAATGTCTGACATTTTAGAGCACTCCTTTCTCATAGATGTTCTTAATACACTCTTTCTGTAGGTACAAAAGGATCAACTGTTAAAGGCTTCATATTTACTGGACGATAATTTATCTTTCCGTCGGAATAACATAATACAGAAAGCGATTAGCCGATAATAATCCTGCAGGGCCGATATATTTTTCTGGATTCCACCAGGAGGTGGACAGTTACTGGTACAGCAAGCGCATAAAATGCACTCATAAAGTCCGTCTAATTTGGCGCGCTCCTCCTGTGTTTGAAGTCGCTCTTTCAAAAGAGGTTCAGAGTCATTTTGTAATAGGGTTTAATCCGCTCGTATTGTTTGAAAAATAACGTAAAATCTTCATAGAAATATTAATTGATAATTATAGCCCATTATATTAGAAATATAATAAATAAACTTGAACGTTCATCCTCTGTTTTTAGCTGACAAAGTATTCTATATTTCAAAGAGTTGTTTTACATGGGAACTAAAAGTTGCATTTATATTATTGGGATATTGCATTTAGAAGATTCATAAGGAGATAAATCATGCATCTTGACCCGCTCATCTTGTCGCGCTTGCAATTTGCATGGGTTATTGGCCTTCATATTCTATTGCCCGCGTTCACCGTAGGACTTGCTTCTTATATCGCCTTGCTTGAAGGAGTTCATTTTGTGACCAAGCGCGAAATTTATTTTCGCATTTCAACTTTTTGGACGAAAATTTTTGCAATCTCTTTTGGAATGGGGATTGTTTCGGGCATTGTCATGCCCTTTCAGTTTGGCACGAATTGGAGTCGTTATGCGGATTCCACAGCGAATGTCCTCTCACCGCTTTTCGCTTATGAAGGCCTCACTGCATTTTTTCTTGAAGCAGCATTCCTGGGAGTGCTTTTATTCGGACGTAAATTAGTTCCGCGATGGGCTCATTTTGGGGCGGCATTGATGGTGGCATCCGGCACGCTCATTTCTTCATTTTGGATTCTATCAGCCAATAGTTGGATGCAAACGCCAGCGGGATATAAGTTTGTGGAGGGACGTTTCTTTCCAGTAGATTGGTGGAGTATTATTTTCAACCCCTCATTCCCTTATCGTATCTTGCATAATGTCACTGGTTTTTATATCACTACTGCCTTGGTCGTCATTTCTGTGGCTGCTTATTTTATTCGTAAAAATAAATTTATATCAGAAAGCAGGGTAATGTTTTCAATGACTTTCTGGCTTTTAACTCTGCTGGTGCCCTTGCAAATCATATTGGGCGATTTACACGGGCTAAACACTCTTAAATATCAACCTGCAAAGCTTGCTGCAATTGAAGCACATTGGGAGCCAGAAAAACGAGCTCCGCTTATTTTGTTTGCTCTTCCGGATGAAAAAAACGAAATGAACCGCGCGGTGATTGAAATCCCCTTGTTGGGGAGTCTCATTCTGACCCATGAGCTTAATGGAGAGGTTCCCGGGTTAAAGCAGTGGCCTGCGAACGAACGCCCTCCAGTCGCAATCCCATTCTTTTCATTTCGTATTATGGTTGGTTTGGGTCTTATAATGCTTGCCTTAATTGCAATCAGTTTATGGTTACGGATACGTCATTGCCTGTATGACTCCACGTGGTTTTTGCGTATCTGTCAGTTTGCAGCACCTCTTGGTTTTTTCGCGGTCCTTGCAGGGTGGGCAACCACAGAGGTGGGCCGCCAACCTTGGACAGTTTATGGGCTATTGCGCACGGCTGATTCGGTTTCTCCTTCCCTTACCGGTATCGATGTTCTTCTTTCCCTGCTTGGGTACATGGTCGTTTACCTGATTATATTTCCTGTCGGTGCCTTTTTAATGGCACGAATTGTTCGCAAGGGATTTGATGAACCAGAAGGCATTGAATTACCTATAGAAGGTGGTCAACATGCAAATCCTTTTACTTTCACGGAGCACCAATGATGATAATTGATTTTGTTCCTTTATGGACTATCCTTCTTGCTGCCGCAGTTTTTTTCTATGTATTGCTTGATGGTTTTGATTTGGGTGTGGGTATGCTTTATGGTTTGGCGCCAAACACTGCAACACGTAATTTAATCATGAACTCCATAGCGCCCATTTGGGATGGCAATGAGACGTGGCTTGTGTTTGGTGGCCTTGGATTGCTTGCAGCGTTCCCACTTGCTTTCGCCATCATCATTCCTGCGGTTTATTTTCCAATTTTAATCATGCTGTTAGCTCTGGCTTTTCGTGGTGTTGCCTTTGAGTTCCGTTTCAGAGATGCAGCTCATGTGACCTTTTGGGATCATGCTTTTTGTTTTGGTTCTATTATTGCAACGTTTGCTCAAGGCATCGTACTTGGTGCGTTTATTCAAGGATTTAAAGTCGATGGACGCCATTTTGCAGGTGGCTCATTTGATTGCTTCACTTGGTTCTCCTTGTTTACAGGTTTTGCTTTAGTCTTTGGTTATGGCTTGTTAGGTGCAGGATGGTTGATTTTTAAAACGGAAGGTACTTTGCAACAGACCGCACGTCGCCAAGGACGTTGGTGTTTCATAGGAGTGCTTGCGGCAATTGTTATCGTGACCCTTTGGACGCCACTTATGGACACTGATATCGCACATCGTTGGTTTTCCTGGCCTAATATGGCCTATCTTTCCCCTATTCCTGTAATCACCATTCTACTTGCTGTTTTTGAATGGCGTATGTTACATCATTCTGAGATTGGTGCTTTTGTTGGCGCCGTAGGATTGTTCTTTATGTCTTATATTGGCATCGGTATAAGTTTGTTTCCCATGATCGTTCCACATCAATATACCTTGTGGCAAGCTGCCTCATCTCCGGAAACACAAACATTCTTAATCGTTGGAACCATGTTTTTGTTACCTGTGATTCTTATGTATACCGCTTGGTCATATTGGGTATTTCGTGGAAAAGTTCGAGCAGATGTAGGTTATCACTAAAAAAACCTTTTATACTAAGAAAATCTATGATACTTGGTAAATCGGATAATTTTCTTGGGAGTGTAAAATGTACTCCCCATGATGCGATGCAATTTGTCACCATCCCTAAAGGATTGGAGAGAGTAATTACACATGCTGTTCCATAAATCGATTTCATTTATTACCAAGTGTCCCATATGGGAATTTAAATTTTTATAAATCAACGTAACTATCTGATTATATTGATAGGCCGTATAGGGTTCGAACCTATGACCAAGAGATTAAGAGTCTCCTGCTCTACCAGCTGAGCTAACGGCCCATTTTAAATGGCTTGTAATAAAATCCATGACATGTTGATTACAGATAAAATAGTAGCTGAAAAAGATGAATTTTGCTACCTTCAAAGACGCTCGCGAAAATAGACGTCAATCCCACCATCCTTAAATGCTCCCCCTTTCGTTAAAAGGGGGATAAAGAAGTCGACTTTTAATCTTTCGATATGCTGGGATTTTTTATTTCAATTTTATCTTCTAACTCGGATTACCGGCAGGATAGAACTTTGATACACCATATTTTTCTCGATACACCAGAAACAGAAAACCGATCACTCCCATTGCCAGTGTAACTGGAATAACCCCTACTCCATAAACAAAGGCCTCTGTTTCACGAATACCGCCATTTACATTGATTATAAAACCAATAACAGAATGAAAAGCATAGCCAAAAATCATAATGATCATGTTGGCAATTGCAGTAGTCAGACCAGCGAGGTTCTCTGGTACAAAAGTAGATGCTTTATAAATCGCCAAAATCTGATAAGCACAACACATTCCAACCAATATAAAGGATATCGTGATACTGGATACCGTTAACATACCCATAATAAGTGCAGTAAAGACTACACACATGGCGATTCCCGCTGCAATAATTGTTCCCAGGTAATATCCTGTTTTTTCCGCGATTAAACTTAAAATCGGGGATCCAAAACACATTCCTATAAAAATCATTGAAGGTAAGTAGTTTGCTGTAGATGAATTAAAACCATATACCTGCCTTAAAAATCCAGATCCCCATACATCAGAAAAACCCTCCAGAGGACCTAGCATCAATCCAGCAAAACAACAAAGCAAAATTACTTTTCTGTTGCTAAAAACCGTTTTGATATTGGTAAGGACCGATGCGTGATAAGTAGGTTTCTCATCGGGCACGATAAAGTAAGTCAGGCAAGCGAGTATGAGTCCAATCGCAATAAATACTTCGATTACTACTTTATAACCCAATGTTTGACACATATAACTAACAGGCTCCCCGCCATAGACAGCACCAATCAGTCCTATCATTACTGAAAAACTAAGCATCCTAGAAAAATGCTGTTCTTTGAACGTCATACGTATTATTTTAAATGTACCCAAAATTGCCGCTGAAGACCCAATACCAATGAGCGCTCTTCCGATGAGAGGATAGACCCAGTGATCTGCAAAAATAAGGGGTAATAACCCAATAACAGGAAGCAAAATGCATAAAGTCATCACTTTCCTTGGACCAAAACGATCCAACATTATCCCGATTGGCAAATGCATCAAAGAGTAACCAAGATAATAAACGCCAGAAAATTGCCCAAATACTGTCGCATCAATGTGAAATTGCGATGTAATATCATTCATCATAATATTGGGCATTACTCTTAGAACATATTGGTATGCATAAAATATTGACGCAACAATCCATACAAACCAGGCAACAACTCGTGATGTAGACATAAAAATCCTCGAAAAAACAAGCGGCTAATACACGCACAATGATTAGATCCTGCGCATCAACCTATTTTAATTCATTTTTCTTGAAATTTTATTGCAAATATAGGAATTTATCGATTTAATTTAAATTAAAATTTCATTTTATTATGATTTATTAGAATAAAATGCTAAAATGTAAAATATTTATGTAATTTTTAAAATTATGGATCGTACAGATAAAAAAATTCTTGATATTCTGCAATCAAATTGCCAAATTAACAATCAAGAACTCGCAGATATGGTCGCCTTATCCCCTTCCCCTTGTCTTCGTCGTGTTAAGTTGTTAGAGGATAATGGCTATATAAAGAAAAAGGTAGCTCTCCTTGAACCTGAAAAAATAGGCTTAAAATTATCTGTGATTGTTTTAGTTGGATTAAACAGTCACCAACCCGCTGTCATGAATCAGTTTGAAGAAGCAGTTCGTTTTCTTCCTGAAGTAGTTCAGTGTTATTTAATTACAGGTCAATCTGCAGATTATGTATTAAAAGTAATTGTACCAGACCTCAATGCATATCAATCTTTTTTATTGGATAAACTAACGCGTATTAATGGAGTCACCAGCGTACAATCCAGTTTTATATTGAGGACTATTTGCGAGACAACCACCTTGCCATTAGATCATCTGGATTAAGCTCGATTAGTTATTCTCACTACTCCTAAAACCAATACTCATATTATTGATTTTCAATTAAATCCTATTGAATTTAACAAGCAAAAAAAGTAAGGTATCGTGTCAATTTAATAAGGAGTAAATTATGACAGTGAAGTTTCTACAGCTGGCTTTAGCAGGTTTCTGCATTGCAGGTGCAGCATCCGCAGCCCCCTCAGCCCCTCTTCCCAAATACATCGATAAAGATGGGCCTGTTTGTTCCAGTATGCTGTGTGCTTTTAAAAGCCCCGGGGGGCTCTATGTAAGTGGCACGGGTTATTATGTACAACCCAGTGAAACAGGCATTGGATTAGTCACTGACAGCTGGTTATTCATTGTTCCAGGTGGTACCCAAGCTGAAAGCAAACCCTTTGATCCCGATTATCAATGGGCTGGAAGTGTTGCCCTTGGTTATGATATACCCATGTCTGCAAATAATATTGAGGTCAACTACCTATATTTAAAAAACAGAACTCATGCTGTAAATAGTTTTGCTAATGGTGCCATTGTATTTGGAAGTATTTTATTCCCTGATGCCACGATTCCCGAAGCGTTTCTGCCAGGGTTAGTCAGTGATGCTTATTTAACTTACAGAGTAGATCAAGCAGATGTTCGAGTAGGAAGAAAATACAGTGATACTTCAGGTGTGTTTAAAATCCGCCCATCTCTTGGGGTGCGTTATGCGCAAATAACACATAACCTTTCTTTTGCAGCTCCCGGACTTGTTACAAGTAAATTCAGTGGTGCTGGCCCTTTAATCAGCCTCGATGGCCATTATGACTTAGTCTATGGTTTTGGTTTACTCGGTTATTTTGATTATGCACTTATGGCAGGTGCCATGCAGTCATACTCACAGGTTTTCCTAGGCTCCAACCTCAGTTTCAGCTGGCCTAAACGCAACCGTGTTGTCAATAGCGTCACTGGTAAGATCGGCCTCGACTATACTCATGCACTGACTAATACAGCAACATGGACTGCTGCGGTTGGATATGAAATTAATGAGTATCTGAGCGCAATGGATACTCTGAGAGGATTCACTGGGTTAGGTGGTTTAGGACCTCAGCGCATTGCTGGCAATGAAACCAATAACTTTTCATTCCAAGGATTGTTTGTAAGTCTTACTTTACATGCATAAAGAACATGATGAATAGTGTCTTTAAAAAGTAACCTTCTAAAACGTAGCCTGGGTACAACAGAGTGTAATCCAGGCTCAAAGTAGTTATCCTCTCTCGAGTTCCGCTACGCTGTGCTAATTCTCCTCTTAATCACTTGAAAATAAAATTTTTCTTAGAATTGCTTTCTTCATATACCCAAGGTATACAATTTAAGGTAATACTTACATACATGTCATTGAATAAAAGGACATAATAGATGACAAAGACAGTTGATTTTTTACTTATTGGTGGAGGGCTTTCCTGTGCATTTGCTGCCGACACTTTGAGAAAAGAAGGTGCTTATGGCAACATCACCATTCTATCGGAAGAAAGTTTTCTCCCCTACTTCCGTCCCCAGCTCCCTAGAGGGTTTTTACTTGGAACACGAACCAAGGACGAGCTGATTTTATTCAATGAAGACTACTATAAAAAAAATGATATTGAAGTACTACTCAATACAAAAGCACTATCTGTTGATCCAGAAAACAAGATTGTGAAAACAGATCACGCTGGGGATTTTAATTTTAAGCAACTACTTATCGCCACTGGTTGCAGCGCCCAAAGGATTAACTTACCCGGAAGTAAGTTAGACAAAATCTACTATCTTAAAACAATTCTCGATGCACAACCAATCCTTCATGAAATAGAAAACGCCAAAAAAGTCGTCATTTTGGGAGGAAGTTTTATTGGCATTGAGATCGCATCGTTACTCATGAAAAAAAATATAGAAGTTACCATCATTACAGAGGAATTTCATTTGTTCAATGTCAGCTCTTCTGCTGAAGTTGCCGCTTTTATAACCCATAACGGCGTTGAAGTTCTTCTTAATGAAACAGTAAAAAAAATTAATGGTAAAACTCATGTCCACTCGGTCGAAACCAACACAGGAAAAATTTTATCATGCGACTTTGTTATCATTACCGATAAATATGATCCTGATATTGATTTTCTGCAAGGCAGTGGAATAGAAGTCGATGATGGGATTATTGTGGATCAATACCTCCAAACAAATAAAAAAGATATCTACGCATCCGGTGATGTCGCTAATTTTTTTGATCCTGTATTTAGAAGATGCCATCGAAATGGAGGAGTGGATAATGCAATCAAACAAGGAAAAATTGCCGCATTAAATATGATGGGAATGAGAAAAAGCTACCACAGTGCATCCTATTTCAACCTCCATGCATTTGATACTTATATTGTCATTATTGGTGATACAACCGAGGCTACAGAACGAATTGTAAGAGGATCCGTTAGGGAAAAAAACTGTACCTTATTTTATTTAAAGGATGGATTGTTGCAAGGAGCCTTTTTTTCTGGACGCCCCATAGAAGAAATTAAAGCAGCAGAATCACTCATTATCAATCGCGTTAATATAGAGGAACATAAAAAAAATCTTTTTGATATTAACTTCTCCCTGGAAGAAATTGCCGTCGAGACGGTTCTAACCCTACAAGGTGGTGGTGCTCTTGGTGCTTTTGAATGCGGAGTTGTCAAGGCAATGGAAGAACATGGAATTTATCCAGATATTGTTTCTGGAATTTCTATAGGTGCATTTAACTCTGCAATTATTGCAGGGAATCCAAAACACGCCACAGAGGCTTTAGAAAGTTTTTGGAATGATCTAGCCCTGGATACATTGAATGTTTCTGACGAACAAACACGACGTCTTTTCTCTTCTTGGCAAGCTATGATTTGGGGCTCCCCTAACTTTTTTCATCCAAGATGGACCATGCCAATTTTCAGTCCAGAGCAAATGCCAACACATTGGACTAGCTTTTATGACACTTCATATGTTAAGGATCTTTTGCGCAAATACATCGATTTTGATACGTTGAAAGACAGTCCCGTGCGTCTGCTTGTCATGGCAGTTAATGTTGAAACATCTGAATTTGAAACTTTTGATAGTTACACCGATAACATCACCCCTGAGCATATTCTTGCAAGTGGCAGTTTGCCTCCAGGCTTCCCATGGACAACAATTAATAATAAACATTACTGGGACGGAGGAATCATAACCAACACCCCAATTGATTCAACACTGGATATTTGTGGTCGAGCAAACAAAAAAATCTATATCGTTGAGCTCTATTCAAGAAATCGGTCTCTGCCTCAAAATATGATAGAAGTTCTTTCAAGAAAAGATGAGATCTTATTCTCGGAAAAGATAAGAAAAGACATACACAATGCAGATCTCATCAATAATTACAAAAAACTGATCGAACAAATTTTGCGTTTTTGTGATCCTAAAGTGGCTGAAGAAATCAGACAATTACCTGCTTACATTCAAGCAATGGGCGATGCCAGCGTACAATCCATCACTCGGATTATCCGTGAAGTAGGAGAAAATGAACCCTATGCATGGGATTCTGATTTCTCAAGAGAAACTTTAGAACAGCTTAAGAAAAATGGTTATAAAATGGCCAAGAAAATCTTAGAGAAAGAATCCTTAAAAAAGCCCGTAAAATAAATCGGGCTTTTCAGTTTTCAATTTATTAGATGTACTCATTCTTAATGACATCAACTTTAGAAATCATAGCCCTGTAGCCTGGGTGCAGCGAAGCGGAACCCGGGTTTTATTGGAGCAGGTTTCCCCGGGTTTCGGCTTCGCCTTCACCCGGGCTACAAGAGGTTAGAATGCTTAAGTTAACACCATTATATGCACTCTTAGCCTATAATTTAATTGAAATTCATGTTATATCAATTACTAAGTCTTCTGTTTCTCAGTATGAAAAGGACCATCATGCTCTGGGCGCTGATTTCTCTATTTTTCTTCTGGTTAGTTTATCGAGAGCTCACAGGGAACTTACCTATATCCAAAGGATATCTCATTGTGGTGCTAAGCTTGGCTTTGTTATTTGCTTGGCCTCCATATCACCACTGGTACTTTGAACGTTTTTTAACATCAATCGCAGGTCAACTTGCTGAAAATCACCCTGCAAAAGTACATTGCAATACTTTATTTGACACACTGTTTGATGAAGAAGTTCGAGTTTATGGTCATGCAGACCCTAAAACGGGATATATTGTTATTCAATATCCGAGATGTTCCCTATTAATGGATTACTTACGCCATCCAGCACTCGCAAACATGCAAGAGCTGATTAGTTTGGATATCCTGACCCATGAAAGCATGCATGCCCGCGGTGAATACAACGAAGCGAAAACTGAATGTGAGGCAGTACAAAGAAACTACCGTACAGCAAAATTGCTTGGAGTCCCAGATAATATCGCGAAACAAAATGCTCTTGACTACTACAATGACTATTACAAGAAACGTAATGACGGCTATTTCTCAAAAGAATGTGCTCCAGGTAAAGCCATGGACGAACATTTAAGTGATTCAACTTGGGATGAATAGACCTCTTTCAAAACCCTACTGTGGAAGAGGTCTAATAAAAGAGATGATGGTTGACTAACCCCAATCATTTCAAGGAATATATCTAATGATATAAAATTAATGCAATGACAATGGCAAAAACATTTCTACTCCATGCGATGATCGATTCATGTTTAAGAAAATAATGGTGTTAATATTATTGGTAGTAGGATTGTTAAGCTGCAATCGGCATGTTGAACAGCAAATCTCTTTACCATCTCAATTTCCTTCCAGTACAAAGGATTATAAACGTGTCGATGATTTGCCTTATGTTGCTTGGTGGCAGCAATTCCATGATGTTGAATTAAATCAATTGATTGAAGCTGGCTTGAATAATAATATGGACATTCATATTGCCATAGGAAACTTACAACAAGCACAAGGTGAGTTGCAGCAAGTAAAACTCAGTTGGATCCCGCTAGTACAAATATTTGCAGGTTATTCTACAAATCCCGCACTGGGAGCACCCGGTGGATTTATTGGAGTATGGCCCTATTATTTTTTGAATATTATGAAACTTTATACGCAACAGAAACAGGCTACGTATAATGTTCAATATCGTCTTGCCGCAATTGAGGGAATGCGCCTTACATTAATTGGTCAAGTAGCATCAGCTTACTTCACATTAATCGCTCAATTAGAACAATTAAGATTATTACAGCAATTAGATAATGACTTAAAATCATTAATTAAATTGAGCAAAGGAGAAATCAAAATCGGCTTAGAAAACGACATTACTCTGGCCCAATTGCAATCCGATGAACAACTCATTGCAGCTCAAATTAAACCTATTTTGTATAATATTGTCTTCAGTGAAAATGCACTTCGTTATTTGATCAATGCAAATCCAGGAAAAGTTAAGAATAAAAATAATTTCGCCAAAATAGATTTTTCTCGCTTTAAACCCGGCAGTTTACCTGCTACGGTATTAAATAATCGTCCTGACTTAAAAATGGCGCGCTATGCATTAAAAGCTTCCCATGAAGGAATCAAAGTGGCCTATAGTGATTTCTTCCCTGGGTTGCAACTCGATGATTTTCTTGGTGAAGTTCATTTACCGCACAGTAGTTTTGCTCAAGCAGTTGATGCGTACGCTCTTTGGACCATTACGCCAAGTTCTCTAGGTAAAATTGCAGCAAGTAAAGGTGCCTATAATGCAAGAATCTCTGACTTCATTAAAACAGCGAAGCGAATTTTAAAAGAAGTGGATAGTGATTATGCCGCCAATAAACGTATGAATGAAAAATTTATGGCGTACTTACATGCCGAAAAAGAGTACCGTCATAAATATAAATTACAACAAGGGCTACTAAAAACTGGATTAATTTCTTACAAAGAATTATTACAAAGCAAAATCTATTTAGATAACTTGGCACTTTCAACGAATCAAGCTAAATTGGAACTTGCTTTGTCATTGGTTATTTTGTATCAAGACTTGGCTGGGGGGTATGCTTACAGTAAATAGAATGTAGCCTGGGTGCAGCGCAGCGAACCCGGGTTCCGCTGCGCTGCACCCAGGCTACATTTAATATAATTTTTAATGAGAAACTTGCATTTTATGATAAAATTTACTCGAATTCGTGTACGCATTAAAAAAGGTTTTACTCGATTTAAACATCGGGTCACAATAGCCAATGTCATCATTTTTATTGGTCTCTTAACGACAATTATCTATCTTTTTTCTTTTTTATTCCCTTTCACTGATAATGCATTTGTCGTCAATAATGTACGCCCTGTTGCCGCTCTTGCTAACGGCTATATTACAGGTCTTTATGTAAACAATGGGGATGTTGTCAAAAAAGGCCAAAAGCTTTTCACTGTCTTTAAAAAACCCTACATCTATGCTCTGGAACAACTCAGTGCAGATTTAGCTGGTGCTGAGGCAAAACTGGCTGCTTTAGAGGCGACCTATGAACGCAATCGCAAACTCAGTGAAAACGAACAAAAAAATTACATTAAACTCAAATTGGATAATCAAAAATTTCATAAAGGTTATTTATTAAAATCGGTCTCGCTGATTACCTTACAAAATTCTCAGCAAGAAACAAAAGCAGCTCAATACAGATGGGAGGCCGCTTTAAAACAATTGGAAATTGATCAACATCAAATCAAAGCACAAGAAAATGAAATTAAATCCCTTCATGCACGTTTGAATAATGCTAAAGTCAATTTGGAACAAACAGACGTTTATGCACAAAGTAATGGGATTATTCAAAATTTGTTTTTTAGTATTGGTACACCAGTAAATATTAATCAACCTCTTTTTTCTTTAGTTGATACGGATAATATTTACATTCAAGCAAACTTTAATGAAACCGATTTAGGCCAAGTGCGTAAAGGTTCAAAAGTATTAATATTCCCTAGAATGTATCTAGGAAGAAAAATGTTCCATGGTGTTATTGATTCAGATTATTGGTCGGCCAATCGGCAATTAGTGGATAACCGCACCCAGTTACAAAATGTCATCAATGAAAATCAATGGATCTTATTACCCCAAAGACTCCCGGTGATTATCCGAATCACTGATCCTGATCCCAATTACCCACTACGTCTTGGAACAAGTGCTTATGTCTATATCAAAGTTTAAGCAATGGCTTGATGAGGTCGATCCGTATGCATTACAAAGAATTACTCTTTATAAGTGCCTTGTTGTTGCGACTGTAGAAGTATATGTTTATTGGTTATTTCAACCCGTAAGTTTTCTGACTTTTTTCGCACCTTTTCTTTTGTTATCCCTTTATGAAGCACCTGTGCTTTCCACTTTTAAAGAAAAAGAATGGTTAGTGTTTTTTATCGGCATTGCAGTGACGCTCATTAGCGTGTCTTATTATCTTGTTTATCCATTTTATGGTGTCTTTTTCTTTTTTTCAGTATTTGTTTTCGCTATAACCTATTTTTGCGTATTAAAATATTTCTACGCATTAAAAAGCTTAACTATGTTGCTTATCGCTACTGGAGCAGTTGTTCTAGGCACTGATCCACCTGCCAATCTTGAAGTTGCGTATGGTTTTATTTCATCCACTGCATTATCGATAACTTTTGCCATCATTTGCTTGAGATTTTTTCCCAATATGTACTTGATCGTCTGGAACAGAGCGCTGCAAAAGTTCATTGAATGCCTTGAGCAAGATATTGATTCCTCCATCAATCAAGATCAGAAGCGTCCTATAGAAGGAGAAATTCTCCATTTTGGAATGGTCCGAAATTATCGGCGACTGATTCCTAAGAAGTACATCATGCAAACTTATCGTGTTTCGGTCAACATACGAAATATTCTACATGCTTTGGACAATTTATATTATGAGAAAAAGAATGAAGTATTTTGGTATGGCGTCAAAGATAATCTCCATTGGCTGAGGCTCAACATGAAAACTTATACTCCCTGTGGAACGCCGGCCATGCCTGTAGAACCCGAAACTCAATTGCAGTTTTATATCGCCCATTGTTTACAACAAGCCTTTATCCGTTGGAATAAATTATGCTCACTGCGGAAAAACTAAAAAAGAAGCTGGATTATGCACGCTTTACCCAATTGACAATTATGTTTATGGTTGCCATGTGGATTTATTTATTTACGACTATTCCCCATAAGTGGTGGGTTTTGCTCACGGTAATTATGGTCAGCGCAGGAATTGAGCCTGGACTAATTATTAGAAGAGCAATTCATCGTATTGGTGGCACTTTTGCCGCTTTATTAGTTTTAATTCCCCTCATTTATCTCATGCAATTAAATTATCGATTTGTCTCCGTTGTATTTATCATCGCGATTATTGGATTCGCGGTATCCACACTCAATACCAAACGATATGATATCAGTGTTTTTTTTATTACCATTATCGTTTTTTTGCTCTTAGCACAAACAACAGATGCAAACTCCCCTGAAGGACCATTTGAAATGGTACTGAATCGTGGTATCTGTACTTTGATTGGTGTCTTTATTGTTTTGGTGGGGGATTATTTTTTATTTCAAGCCTATCGTTATTCACAAAAGCTTTATTTATTTCACCAGATGACAGTGTACAATTTTTTTAACGATACTATGCGGCAAATAGTCAAATGTCGTGCTGAAAAAGTTAATAGCTTTATCTTTGTTGAAAAATTGCGAGGTCAAGTCATTAAACATTGTGCGCCTATCGCCATTAGTTCTGAAAATTTGAAGCTTGAAGTTAAAATTAGTCCTGAAGCCAAAAAACGAGTTGATATTTTTCAAGAAACAGTCTGGGAAATCCGCAGACTTCTATTTGCGTTATGTGTTTCTGAGTTTGTTTTACATTCCACAACAGCAACTGAAAAGCATTTACAACAATTTAAAATGTTGATGAAGAAAGCAAGGGACAATTTTATTTATACTGAGGATATCTTGAAATAGGCTTGAGCTTAACAGTTTGAGGTAGCCTCCGTTTTTTATTTCCCCTCGCGCCTAAGGGGAGAGGGAATCAAAAGTGAGGCTCCCTCATATCCTGTTATAAAGCTTACAACCCCCTTGGTTGCGTTGTATTAGTTTCCTCGAGTACCTCTTTTTTCTTTTCGTCCATAATACTATTTAAAATTCTTAATTCAGAAATAGCGCCTGTTTTCGCTTTTCCTAAATTATCAATAACATCGTTTAAACGTTCAATTTGGTTATTTGCTTTTGAAATTTCAGTATTTATGGTAAGTAACTCCGAATCAAACAGTTCCATCGGAGAAGAGCCTACCGCTTGCATTCCAAGATATCGACTGGTTCTACTTGAATCAGCAAGTACGCTCCTTCGAGTACTTTGATATACTGCTTCGCGGATTTCTACTGCATCATAAGTTTGTTGATGATCATGTTTTCTTTGGTTAAGCTGGGCTAAACGAGCATTTGCATCTGCTAAATCGTTAGTGCAGCGATCGATTCTATCGTCCAACTGTTCAAAATGCGGCCCATAAGAACGGTTAATTTCGATTAATTGAGGTAAGCTCAATTGGTTAAAATATCGACGAAGTTCGGAAACAGGTACATATGGAAATTTCATGATTTTTCCCTAAATTGCAAAAAAATCAAATAATATACTTTTTTTACCCAAATAAAAAGCAATTCTGCCATTTTGATTATTTATGGATCTTTATCTTCATCACGAATTGATATGGCTTAAGACGAAACAAGATGTTGTTTTTTAAAAGAGAAGCAATGAGTTTATGGTATTTCGCCTAAAGAATTAGAGTTATTGGCGCTAAGAGTATGAATTAGATTAATTTTTATGAGCTCAGCTAAAGTTTTAGCCTCCATTTTCCGCATCACGTTTGCACGATGCACTTCTACGGTGGATATAGATATATCAAGCTCATGAGCAATTTGCTTGTTTAATTTTCCTTCAATAACTAAATCCATTACTTGACGCTCTCGTTTGGTTAAACGCTCGAGACGCTCAAAAAAATCAGATTGAGGATGTGGAACGGTATAATTGAACGTTTGTTTAAGACATTTTTGCGTAATTTCGAGTAAATGTTGGTGATTTACAGGTTTAAGAATAAAATCGCTTGCTCCAGCCTTCATAGCGCGTACAGCCATTGAAATATCGCCATAGCCGGTGATCATAATCACTGAAAGCTGAGTTCTTGACTTATTAAGATGTTGCTCCAGCAACTCCAGGCCACTCATAATCGGCATGCGCACATCAATAATCAAACAGCCTTTTTGCTTAAAATTATAGCTTTCAAGAAAATCTTTGGCATTTGCATAGGTGTATACTGGGATGTTTACTGATTCAAATAACCAACGAAGTGCTTGGCAAATTTCAGGATCGTCATCTACGATAAAAACAGCTGCGTCGGTGAAATCCATATCCATTTCCTTAGTGAGGGAGTACTAGGTTGAAAGCAAGTAATTCATACAGCTGGATATTGCTATCCCCAAACTGGACCCAACAACAATTGGTTCGTTTTCTTGATAACTCCGGTTCCTTCATCACAAAAATCACTCTTATTATAATTTTAGCAGCTTTTCCATCTATTGTGACGCACTGAGTATTTCGAGTTTATTAGGGTTTACCGCAGTTATGTAAACCTCATAAGTCATATTACGATAGTGTTTTGCATAATATCAAAACAATTTAATCTAGCATACAGAAAAAACAACATCCTATATTTAGCGGAGATTTATTCATGGAGAGAAAAATAGCTGTTGTTACAGGAGGCACTGGAGGAATAGGTACTGCAATCTGCAGACGTCTCGCGGCGAATTATAATGTGGTTGCATGTTACTTTAAAAATGGTAAGCATGATGAAGTTTTGCAATGGCAAACTCTACAAAAAAAAGCGGGTTTTAATATTGAAATTCTCTTTGCAAATCTGGTCAATTTTTCTGATTGTGAAGCAATCACTAATTCAATTATGGAGCGCTTTGGCCGTATTGATGTATTGGTAAATAACGCCGGAGCCACGTGCGATGTCAGTTTAAAGAAAATGGAACCGCATCATTGGCAACACGTAATTGATGCGAATTTAACAAGTACTTTTAATATCACGCGTAATGTACTTCCATTCATGATTGAAAAAAATTTCGGGCGTATTGTTAGTATTTCATCCATTAATGGTCGGAAAGGACAATTGGGTCAATGCAATTATGCTGCGACAAAATCTGCTTTATTTGGTTTTACCAAGAGTTTGGCTCTGGAAGTTGCAAATAAAGGGATCACTGTGAATACTATTTCTCCTGGTTATATCGAAACTTCCATGCTGGCTGCTATGAAAAAAGAAGTTGTCGATAAGATTGTCAAAAGCATTCCTGTAGGCCGACTTGGAAAACCAGAGGAGATTGCCAATGCAGTATCTTTTTTAGTGAGTGAAGATGCAGGATTTATCACGGGTTCTAACCTAGATATCAATGGTGGCCAGTACATGTAGCGTGGCGCTTATTCATCTTTTCTTCCCACTACAATCCTCAAAAAATTCGCCCATCTGGCGCTTGGGCTGCTTCGCACACTCTTTAGAAGTATTATTTCTGGCGATCGATTTTATTCCCTATCAGTTGACATTGCTAAGCTAAAATAGTGCCTTTTTCATTCTTTGTGTAATAAGATGAAAATAAGGAAACATTTTTTATTCAATATGAAATAAATAATCAACAACAATAGGGTCTTCGCAGGAGATAAATCATGCCAAAGCTTCATGATGATATTGAACTCGTGGAAATAAAAAAAGATAAGCTGCCTAATAAAATTGCTTCCTCATTATCAAAAGGAATCACTGAAAAAAGAATATTAAGTGATCAATTTGGTGCCTATTATCTAATTAAAAAGCCTGATGTTTTAACAAAGGAAGATGTATTTAAAGGATATCTTTCTCATGAGGAACTGCAAAAACCCTCCTTTGACACCATGGAGCATATTTTTTCAATAAAACTTGAAAGTGCCTATCTCGAAATTTTAATTCCTCGTCTGGCTAAAAAAATGTTTGAGGGAATTTTAGTTGTCCCAGAAAATTACCTACATGTCGATAAAGATAAATCAATTGCTGTCATCTCAAAATTCATCAATAGTTTCTCCGAATTTTTATCGCAAAAAGAAGTGGTCAAAACAGAACCGTTATTCGAGCGTAAGCAATTACCCAAACGTGATGATTTATCGCTTACTTCCGAAGAAGCACGATTTCTTGGTCAGTTGTATGCAGTTGCCCTAGTTTTTAATTTATGGGATTTGTTAAATTCCAAATTAATGAATTCAGGTTATTGTATGGATAAAAATAATGTAAAACGAGCTGCAATTGTTGATTTTGGTTGTGGTGGTACTCTAAGTTATAAAGGACGACATGCCGATACACTGGCCTTCGATGACCCCAATTTTTCTCCGACTAAAAAAGTAAGTTATTCATTTTTTGGACAAAATTATAGAGATCATTATCGTCATGGTTACGCACTCCCCTTTGATAAATTGGTTGCACCTCTTCTACCTCATACAATAATTGCTGATTTATTTGATATGTCTAAAGAAGATACCATTAGTCACTCCATGCTCGAAGGTTTTTGTGAAGCAATTACTACAGCTGAGAAAAATATGGCTCAAGATCCTCATTTACTCGAAGACACCTTATTACAATCATTCAACGCAATTACTTTAGACTCCGTCATACAAGCGGATCAATTGAAGTCCCATTTAAATGCTGAGTTTTATGGAAAACCAGAAAAAAATTCACATTCCTTAGTAACTATTCTTCAGCAACGTCTGAACAGCGTCAAAATGCTTCTTTTACAATTTAAAGTGGGAATAGCAGCAACTGAGATTCAACAGGAGGTCAGAGACTACTATTATCATTCTCAAAATTGGGTGAAATCTTAAAGGAATGCACATTGATTAGGAATCAACTCAAACTCAATTGGAATTTGCTATTTTAGAGTTTTGTGTATATTACTTTAATATTGTGATGCACCATCCCAGTGCATCGTTTCAAAAATAGGTGAGGCACGTATATGCTTTTTAACCCTCTTGATAATCGTTATCTTTACAATATCTATGATTTTAATATGCGTTTGCTCCAACCTTACTCAGATTATTTCGACAATCTGGCAAAACGTCTACGTAGAATTTCTGACAATATTGATTTGCCCGTTAAAGTTCCTTACATGTCAGATGAAGGGCAAGATGTGCTGAGGAACATGTTAGAGGCATCTTCAGGTCATTTTCGCAGGATGTCAGGTTATTCTTATATATTTCATATAATTACCAGCGTTTATGACAAACCCAAATTTGATATTAATGAAGTGAAAATCCAAGATGAATATTACGATGTTCAAGAAGAACTTATAAACAAAAAAAGTTTTTGCAACCTAATTCGTTTTAAAAAAGTAAACGCCGAACATTTAAATTTGCCCAAATTACTCGTCGTTGCACCAATGTCCGGACACTATGCAACCTTATTACGAGATACAGTTAAAAATTTACTCCCTTTGTATGATGTTTATATTACCGACTGGAAAAATGCCCGTGATGTACCCTTAATTGAAGGCTCATTTGATTTAGATGATTTCATTGATTACATCATTTCTTATTTAAATTTGCTTGCTCCTAACTTAAATGTGATGGCGGTTTGTCAGCCGACTGTGCCTGTTTTAGCTGCCGTTGCCCTCATGTCCACCAATAATTCACCCAATGTTCCTCGTACGGCGATATTACTTGGAGGGCCAATTGATACGAGTCAATCACCTACCTCGGTAAACGTATTAGCCTCTTCCAGGGGAGATGATTGGTTTCAACAAAATGTCATCTCGATTGTCCCCTCTCGTTTTCCAGGTGCCATGCGGCTTGTGTACCCTGGATTTATGCAACTTGCAGGTTTTATGAGTATGAATTTTCAACGTCATGCCGAGTCACTGCAAAAAGCGGTAGATCGATACGCAGACAACCAAAAAGAAGCTGCTTTTAAAATAATCAAGTTCTACCTTGAATATTTTTCGACCATGGATCTGACTGCAGAATTTTACATGCAAACAATAAATACAGTATTTCAGGAAAAACTGTTAACAACGGGTCGCTACAAATCACGCGGTCATAATGTGCGCTTACAAGATATAAAGCACACCTCTATTTTGGCAATTGAAGGGGAAAAGGATGACATTACTGGAGTAGGACAAACAAAATCCGTGCTCGGTTTATGCAAAAATTTGCCTGACACCATGAAAAAATATTTCCTTGCAGAAGGAGTAGGCCATTACGGATTGTTCAATGGCAAGAAATTCCGCAACATTATTATTCCAGAAATTTATTCCTTTACAGAAACAGACACTAATTCTTAAAATAAGCCGCTGAATTTCTTTTAAAATTAAACCTATTTGGCTACATCAACATTAAAAATAAGCTATATTAAAGTGAGACACATCAAAAGGAACTGATATGGCTACTACACATAATGTTGTTCATCATCCTGAAGCAGAACCCATAAAACCTCGTCGTGGATTGCTCTTTGGTTTTGGGGTGCTCCTGTTACTCTTAGGATTTATTGGTTTAGGTATGGAAATCGCATTAACCATAGTGAGCATGTATTTTTTTGCAGCGCTACTTATGCTTTCTGGACTATCACACATTGCTGATGCATTTAGATATAAAAAAAAGAGGGGTACCATTTGGGAACTATGCGTTGCCATATTGTACCTCATTGGAGCCGGGATTATCTTATATGATCCTTTGTTAGCCTCTACAATTATTACTGCCTTACTGGCTTGGACACTTATTGTTATTGGTGTTACTCGTATAACCATGTCTATTTCATTACGCGATACCGAAGGCTGGGGTTGGATCTTCTTTGCAGGAGTGATTTCCTTAATTCTTGGTATCCTAATTTTATTGCATTGGCCAATGAGTGGATTATGGATAATTGGAACGTTTATTGCAATTGATATGATAGTCAGTGGTTGGACCTATATTCTCATTGCAATTTCTCTTCGTGCCTCCAAAAGATAAGTTATTGTCAGCATAGCAGGTCGGGCCTCGGCCCGACAATTCCCTAATTAAATAAAGAATGAACAATTAGACCAAATTTTCCTAAAACTTTTAATAAGTGCAACTCTCGTTTTGAACTATCTCATTTAGTTCAGAGCTATTTTTGTAAAAAAAATCTAGAATTATAGAAAATAGGAGAGTGATATGGACAAAATGCTCGACAAAGAAGGTTTTATTCTTTCGATCCGTTCCCGGTTGATTATTGGTTTTATGACACTTTGTTTGCCTTTATTGATATTAGCCATTCTACTGCTACCAAAAATAGATAGTGTCATCCAATTAAGCCAAGTAATTGCTCGTGAAAGTTTACCGCAAGTTCTTGATGCGGAAATTTATGAAACTCAAGATATTATTGAGCATTGGGCCATGACCGGTGACCCCAAGGATAAAGAATATTTTGCACGCATATGGAATGAAATTAATGAAAACCGCAATCAATGGGATCAAAGAATGCACTCCATCGGGCTGAATAATACAGAAATACAACAGGAATGGGACAAGCTTCAAGAATTGTATGGGCCTCTTTATGAAGCTCAAGCAGCAATAATCAATGCACATAGAGATCCTAATAACCAAAATAATGTAGAGGATAGTAGAAATAAGACACGAGATCTTATAAACAAAATGATTAATCTTGTTGATGGCCAATACTCTTCTGAAGCAGGAAAAAGAATAGGAGGGCTTTTTAATGATGTTTCAGCCGAAATTTCCAAAAATTCAGTAAAAATAAATACCAGCTTAAACTCTTTAAGAGAATTAGGTTATTGGTTACTTGGTTTAACCATCGCTTTAACTATTATTGTGCCTTATGTGACCCAGAGATCGATATTACACGCTGTAGATTATGCCATTAATATTGCGAAAAGAATTGCAGATGGTGAGCGTAATGTACCCATTCGTCTTCGCTCAACAGGTAGACTTGGAACACTGTTTATAGCGCTTAAGGCCATGCAAGAAGCGATCGGAGCAAATGACGAGGCTCTTCGTAAAAAAGAAGAGGAGTCTCGAGCATTATATGAACAATTAGTCAACTCATCAAAAAAATTTAGCGAATACAGCAGCAAAGTTGCTGCTGGAGATCTTCGCGAACGTCTTGAACTCGATGAAGAGGACATATTACAAGATTTGGGCCAGGATTTAAACTCAATGACGGATGGCTTGGCATCAATCACTAACAATATTACCAAGGTCAGTAATAACATAGTCACTATGGTTAGCACGGTAATCACTTCTGCAGATGAACAAGCAGAAAGTATTACCTCGCAAGCATCGGCTATTAATGAAATCAGCGCTTCACTGGAAGAAATAGATAAGAGTTCAAAACAAACCATGGAAAAAGCACAAACTCTGCGGGAAGTTGCTAAAAATACTTATGAGCAAGGGAAATTAGGTACACAATCCGTAGAACAAAGTATCCATGGTATTAAAGCTTCAGAAGAAAAAATGAAGCTTATTGCACAAACCATACTTGATTTAAATAATCGCACCCAACAAATCGGTGACATCACCTCAGTGGTAAATACTTTGGCGCAACAATCAAAGATGTTGGCATTGAATGCAGCAATTGAAGCATCAAAAGCTGGAGAATCTGGAAAAGGTTTTGCGGCAGTCGCTAAAGAGGTAAGAAACCTTGCCGAACAATCAGAGCAATCCACAGTACAAGTGCAAAAAATTCTTGAGGACATTCGACGCGCTACTGAAAAAGCAGTTGTTGTTACCGAGGAAGGTACTAAGACTCTGGATTCAGGTGCAAAATTGATTGAGAAAGCCGGTGAAGTCATTCAAACTCTGAGTAAAATGATAAATGATGCTTCGATTGCAAGCCAACATATAGAGGTGGCCATTCGTCAAGAAGCCGTTGGAATTGAGCAAATTGTCGACAGTATGAATGAAATTAATCGCACGACCTCCACTTTTTCAAGTAGTATCAAGGAAATGATGACCTTTATTCATCATTTGGATGAGATTGCCAAGCAGCTCAAGGACGATGTGAATGTATATAAAGTTTAGGTTGGGTCAAAAATAACCCAACCAAGTTCACTGATTTTTACGTTGCTTCAATTCAATAAGAGCATGTCGTTGCTCTCTTACCTAACTATGATTATCTATGCCAGGTAGAAAAAGATCGCGAGGTACCACAATGACCGTTAATACAACCTTTATTAACACTCTTATGGTGACAATTGCCCCCACGGCAGACAGTATAACCGCGATGATATCCCCAAGCGGCAAAAGAATTAGAGATAAAGCCACTTAAAACGCAGATCATTATAATCTTTTTCATGTTTTTTGATAACATATACTGCTCCTTGTAATTATTTAATCAGTTATGTTCATTAAAAATACAGTTATGCATGGTTAGTATAGTTTAGTTTGATGGATTTTGTTGATCTGAGAGAGAATTTTACGACCCGTTCCTTTTGCAAACGATTTTAAAAAAATTTAGGCATGAATCACATGAATCAGAAAGAGCAACAACATAACGATTAGACTGTGACCTATTTGCCAAGCAATTCCACAAAATTTTTTCGTCTACGTACCGTGCATATAGTGCTACAAATCGTTATAAAAAAATATACCATTTACTTCATATTGAGCTAAAGTACATTTTAGGGATCTAATCGGTGTAAAGGATTGCATATGAATCATATTCTTATTGTTTACGCACAACAAATTGAAGAGTACAAAAAGCACTTTATCAGCATGCTTGAAGAGTTTTTAACGCAGCGAAACTACGAACTCACTGTCTGTACTTCATTAAAAGATGCCTATGATGTAAGCAGCTTAAATCCACGAATTGTCACTATTCTTTATGATTGGGATGATTTTGGTTTCGATGACTTACATCATTTTTCAAGTCATAATAAATTGTTACCTATTTTTGCAATGACAAATAAGCATGCCTCTATTGACATTAATCTGAGTGACTTTGATCTCACCCTGGATTTTTTGCAATATGATGCTAACTTAGCGCACGATGATTTTAAACGAATAGTACTTGCTATAGAAAAATACCAACAAGAAATTTTACCTCCGTTTACCAAAGCGCTAATGAAGTATGTGCATGAATTGAATTATGCATTTTGCACCCCAGGCCATTTAGGCGGAACAGCATTTCAAAAAAATCCCACCAGTGCTGCATTTTATGACTTTTTTGGTAAGAATATTTTTCGCGCAGATCTTTCAATTTCAATTGAAGAGCTTGGAAGCCTACTAGACCATTCAGGACCTCAACGAGAGGCAGAGCAGTTTATAGCCAATATCTTTAAAAGTGATCGTTCGTTGATTGTAACCAACGGTACCTCCACATCAAATAAAATAGTGGGAATGTATTCGGCAACTTCCGGTGATACAGTCGTGATTGATCGAAACTGCCATAAATCACTCGCCCATTTTTTGATGATGGTTGATGTGATTCCTATTTATCTGAAACCAACACGGAATACTTATGGAATTCTCGGTGGGATCCCTAAATCGGAATACTCAGAAGAAGCAATCCACGATAAAATTCTTGAGCATCCAGAGGCTACTGCTTGGCCTACTTATGCAGTCATTACGAACTCCACATACGATGGCATACTGTATAAAGTTGAAACTCTTCAAAATGAGCTTAAGGTAAAGCATTTGCATTTTGATAGTGCTTGGGTCCCCTATACCAATTTTCATCCCATTTACGCTGAAAAGTTTGGACTCAGCTTAACACCACAAAAGGATCAAGTGATCTTTGAAACGCAATCAACTCACAAATTATTGGCCGCTTTCAGTCAATCCTCCATGATCCACGTTAAAGGCTCTTTTAATGAAGACATTCTTAATGCCAATTACATGATGCATATGAGTACCTCCCCTTTTTACCCTCTTGTCGCCAGTTGCGAAGTCTCTGCAGCAATGATGGCCGGTAATCATGGATATGATTTAATCAATGAAGCGATTGAATTAGCGTTAGATTTCCGCATGGAAGTAAAACGCTTAAAAAAACAAAGTTCTGATTGGTATTTTGATGTGTGGCAACCCACACTAGAAAGAAAATCGTCTTGTTTCCCCTTAAAACCCAATGAAAAATGGCATGGTTTTCATCATGTTGACGAGGACCATTTGTTTTTGGATCCAGTGAAAGTAACCGTGCTTTTACCAGGAATCAAAAATGATACATTAGATGATTGGGGTATTCCCGCGGTAATTGTGGAAAAATTTCTTGCTTCACATGGAATCATTGTTGAAAAAACAGGGCCCTATTCCATGTTGTTTTTATTTAGTTTAGGAATTACTCGTGCAAAATCAATGGCCTTATTGGCTGCTTTAAATAAATTTAAACAGTTTTATGATGAAAATGTACCGGTTAAAACCATACTCCCGCAACTGTATCAAGAACATCCTGAGTTTTACGAAAAAATGTCCATTCAAACCCTGGCCAAAAGCATCCATGGTTTAATGCAAAAACATAATTTACCTCAAGTGATGTATCATGCGTTTGATACACTACCTAAAGTCGTTATGACACCTCATCAGGCATACCAAAAACTCATCAGACAAGAAACACAATTTATCCCTCTATCACAATTAAAAGATAAAATTTCTGCTGCAATGATCCTGCCCTACCCTCCAGGTATTCCCTTAATTATGCCAGGGGAACAAATTACGGATGAATGCAAATCAATTCTTGATTTCTTACTCATGCTGGATGATATAGGAGAAGAATTACCTGGTTTTGCAACTGAAATTCATGGTGTTGTCGTTGGAGAAGATGGTAAAAGTTATGTGCAGATAATCAAAAAAGCTTAAGAGGTCATTAACAACGTGAACGTGTGCGCCCGAAAAACTCGTAGCATTTTAGTGATGCATAGACAAGAAGACTACCTACGACAGCGCTTTTTGCTTTTTTGGGCACGTTCATGGGCACGCATACGTTCACGAAAATGGATTACCTGCATGGATAGTAAGGCGCTCATTTTGAGCGTTTATGATATAATTTATATTGTTCATTGCAAAATGAACAATAATTGATTACTGATGATCTATTCATTATGCAATATAAAATTACAGAACAATTTGCACGAGGCGAAGAAAAAGTAATTGCTGAGTTCAACGAATTTAGTGATACAAAATTATTTATTACAAAAAAAATAGCGAACTCAGACCAAGAAAAACAAAAAATTATTTACAGACTTTATGATGATTCTGATTTATTGCATGAATTAAATAAAGAAAATATCTCTGTAGCCTATGCAAAATATGCGGAGGGTAATGGAGATCTTAATCTCATTCAGCTTCCATTCCTCTTAATGAGCAAACAAGAGAACCTACAGGCAAAACGTGAAATTGCTCGCTTTGCTGAGCAAAATGATGCCAATTTATTTATGATGACTAAGTGCGAAACGGATACAACCACCCAAGATAACGATCTTTTTTTTCTATTTAAAAATCAAAGCCTTATTGATACTTTGAACCGAGTTATCAATTCACATCGGCAAAAAGAAGCAGTTCGCTTTACAGGAAATGAAAAAGGCGCAACATTTCATCCAACACCATTACCAAACCGTCCAACACCCCCTGGTGGACCCAGTGACTGTTGGATTGAAAATGATGAAGATAAATGAGAAAATCAATGAATTGAATTTAAATCAATCATTTTCAAACCCTTTGCGCAGGCATTGCGCAAATGGAATCATCATTAACGTCACAAACTTCACGAATAAAATTCTTTAGAATTTCTTTAATTTCAGAATAAATGTTTTCTTTAACTTGAGGGTCGATATTCTTAATATACAGCTCTGGGTGATGCAAAAGAGAATTTAAAGCAATAATTTCCGCTGAGGAGGAAGAGAAATCGAAGGGTCCCCCATCAAGAATAAGATTAATCGCAGGAACTACATCAGTAAGATTATTTTGTTTTTTTAGACGATTAAGTATCGCTTGGACGTGGACCTTAAACGTATTGATTTCTATAAAAGATTTATATTTTTTAGGTTCATGCATAATACATATTTCGCTGATTATAATTCTTGCAACAAATAACAAAAAGTTGCAATATTGTATAACAATATATAATTTTATTCTATTTTCATGCAAAGCAAACTTGCTTTTTTCGCTTCATCTGACCATTTTTCACTAGATGACTTTGATTCTGCCTTTCGAAAACTGGTATTGTCTGCCTATGCAAAACGCTTGAACAGTGTAGCTGATGCTCGACTCTATTTAGCACTATGCGGAATAGACTTGGAATCCACAGTCAAAATTCTTTTATCCATGGAAAAAACTGGAATGCTTAATACCTCTATAGCCGAAGCTATTTTCGCGCCAGTGGGATGTGGTGATATAGCAAATACATTTTGTAAAATGATGACTGGCGATATAATGATAACTGGAAAAAAAGAAGTTCAATCGCTGACCCCGCTCATTGAGGCGCTCGAAAAAGATTTACCCAAAATTATTCGCATTGATATTCCTGGACATTCCTATGTCATGTTGGCTTGTGAAAAAAAAACAGAAGGGATTTGGGGATACATTTATCAATCAAATGTAGCTTATGAGATGGAAGATAATTCTTTTTCTCTTGCGGCTTGGCTCATGGATGAAAAGTCATGTAAAACAAATCTTTCTGAACATTTGCAAAAAGTAGCTCGTCTGATTGATCCTGTCGTTTCTAATTCAGAGAAAGAAAGTATCTATCTTGAGCTATATTCTGCTAAACCCATAGTCGATGTAAAAGTCCCCGCGAACATAAAAGGAATTGTCTCTTACATTAATGAGAATATGAGTTTTCAGTATACAATCAAATCAATACGCGCTATAGACATGCTCCATGTTGCAAAACGAATACAGAACATAATAAGTCAGCATCCTGAAGAACAACAACAATCCTTAGAGAGCTATATTTCCAGAATGAGAGTAGAAATAGAGTCTGATGAAGAGTTTCATCCTGTAACAGAACCCTCTTAAGACTCATAAACGCTACGCTTGGCACTAACCTACATTATATTTATGGATAGGAGATAAAACGCTTAAGTTAATAACATTGTGTGAACGATTAACTTTCATTAATGACTAATTATGTTACAATATGGGCAACAATAGATTGGAATTAGCACGTGTCTTCCTCAGTATCTCCAAAGAATTATCAATGGATAGCCAGTCTCTATTTTTTTCAAAGCATACCCTATGTGGTCGTCGCTTTGATCGCAACCATCATGTTCCAGCAGTATGGGATGGCTAATACACATGCTGCGTTTTTAACCAGTTTATTTATGATCCCTTGGACAATTAAGCCTCTATTCACACCTTTTTTAGAAGATCGTGCTACGAAAAAAAAATTAACCCTTTATGCTCAAATCACTTTAAGCCTACTTTTTATGATCATAGCATTTTGTGTCGATACCCCCTATTTTCTCATAATGAGTTCATTGGGTTTTGCAAGTCTTGCCTTTATTTCCTCGCTTCATGATATTGTTTCCGATGGTATTTATTTACTTAATTTAAATAATGAAGAACAAAAAAGATACGTCGCGTTACGCAGTTTCTTTTATCAAATGGGAAGACTGATCATTAAAGGAGGTTTATTGGCCTTTATTGGTAGTCTCGCTTTGTATTATGAATTTAATTTATGGCGCATATTTTTTCTCAGTTTGTTTGTTATTAGCTTTTTACTTACCTGTTATCATAAAGCTAAAATCCCAGAAAACAACTCTCTAAATATTGAATCAATTAATCCGAACTATCAGCAAGTTTTAAAAGCACTATTTTCCAGTAACAAAATTTTCCCCATATTACTCTTCATTTTTTTATATAATTTTTCCGAAGCACAGATGCAAAAAATTATCCCTTTATTTATGTTGGATAAAGAAGGATTAGCGCTCAATTTATATCAAGTTGGACAGCTGTATGGGATTTTCGGTAGTGTGTTTTTGATGTTAGGTATTTTTTCCTCAGGTTGGCTTCTTACACGTTATCAACAAAAGCACTGCGTCAAAAATGTCACTGTATTCTTGCTTCTTGGCCATTCACTTTATCTTTTATTCCCTCTTTTTAATACAAACTATCCCCTACTTTATCTTGTTATTTTACTGAATCAGTTCACTGTAGGTTTAGCCAATGGAACTTATATGGGGTATCTCTTGGGAATAGCCAACAAAAGTGATTATCCCATGTCAATGTACACTGTTTGTACTTCCATCATGGCCTTAAGTTACGTATTTTTTGGTGCATTTAGTGGCTGGATCGAGCAGCAACTCGGTTATTCGGCTTTTTTTCTTTATATTTTTGCAGCAAATATAATACTTGTTATTACAACTTTTAGAGTGATGAATCAGTATGATTGACTTACTCGTAACCTTAGAGGATGAATTAGTGCAAGCATGCTCGCTTACTGATTGTGATCGAGCCTTAAGTTATTATTTAAATAAAAAAGGGATTACAACATTTTCATTTACTTATTATGCCTATCATCCAAATTCAGCCAATCAATTAAAATATGATATGTGTTCTGACAATTTCAAATCATGGCATCAACACTACCTTGCAGAACAATATCACAATATCGATAGTACGCTGAATTTTGTTTATAACAATCATTTGCCCATTTATTGGAATTTAAAACAGCAACTGGCACAAGCGGCCAGTGAATCAGAGCGCAAAATGCGCGAAGATTCTATTGCCTTTGGTGCAGAAGCGGGCTTGTCCATTCCTATTCATGGGCCACATAATAATTTTGCAATTTTGTTATTGGTACAAATGCAAAATCAGCAATGTAATTTACAGGATAACCGTGCACAATATGAATTCTTTGTTGGAGCACATCTCTACTATCACTACATTCAAACTCATCTTTTAGATCAGGTCAGTGAAAAAGAAGCATTTCATTTAACCCAGCGTGAAATTCAGTGTTTACTGCTGATTGCGGAACAACATTCTGTCAAAGAGATATCCCAACGGCTTGAAATCAGTGAGCGAACTGTTAATTTTCATATCCAGAAAATCAATAAAAAATTAGGTACAAAAAATAAATATCAGTCTTTGGCTAAAGCATTAGAATATCAATTATTAATCTTATGATTCCCCCCTGTCACAATTGACAGTGGTTCCTGACCAATGAACAGAATTAAAATTTAACTTCTTGTTCATTGGAGATCCATAATGACTTTTTTGAAGAAAATTATTCGATTAACCATGTTTACTACTTCTCTGATTCCTGTAGTAGCAAATGCAACGTTAACTTTATACACAACTAATTGGTCCATGTATGGTCAAGCCCCTTACGAATATGATGGCGCGTATAAAATTGGTCGACCTTATGGGCAATTGGCTTATGTTTATAATCCGGAAATGGTTGCTCAATTTAATAAAGCGGATGTCGTAGCCTGGAGTTTTTTACAAGTCTGGAATAGCAAAGATCCTAATCTAGCTCAATATCAAATCCCCTCCAGCTGGGATGGTTTAATGCATTTTGCAGATCTTTGGGGCGAGCTGCCTTTAGAAGGTTCCTGGATCTCACCTTTACCGCCGGAAACGAAAGATTTCCTTGATTTTTGTACAGCAAATCAAGGTGCATGTTCTTCCGTGCAAATGAATGGCAACACGGGTCAAAAAGAATTATTTAATTACACAGACCAAAAAGGCGTGGGACAACTCAACAGTTTTGGTGCTTTCATTAATTCCAATAAATATACCGCAAAGCGCATCATTGCAGTTGGTGGTGCAAATACGACAGATAATAAAGGAATCAGCACCGCTACGTTTGCCGCCATCTTCGCCAATCAAGATAAATTTTTAAATCAATTTAAATCCTGGATGAATCATTTTAAAAATTTAAAGGGAATTGATTATGATTTTGAACCACCTATTGATCTGCAAACAGGCGGCCAACTACCTCCTGATGCGAGCACTCTTGCTGACTACAAACATCTTTTTGATTTAGTCAAAGCCAGTCGACAAACTTTAGGCAAAGAGGCATATATCTCTGTAACCATCACAGTCAATAAGGACTATTTGGAACTAATCAATCAATCTGTTGATGGAGGTTGGTTTAAACAAATTGCAAACTATGTCGACAGTGTTAATTTAATGACCTATGACTTACATGGACCTTGGTCACAAAGTGGTGATCCCTATACAGCAGTTCATGCCTATTTAAAACAACCGGATACCAATCATAAAGATGAGTTTGCTATTAACTACGCAACCGATTCCATTACAGAACAAGTTCTTGCATACGGGATGCCCAAAGAAAAATTACAAGTGGGTTTAGCGGCCTATGGTCGGGGATTTTCTGGGGTAGAATCTGGTGAAAACCTTGATCTTCCAGGCTTTGAACAACGTTGGACCGGTGCAAGCCATTTTGCCTCTGAATATTCGATACAAGATGGTTTAGTGCCTTATAAATCCGTTGATAAATTGATAAATCAACTCAATTATAAGAACTATCGAGTCAATGCCTTTGATGAGAATAATACCCCTTTTATTACTGGTTCTTATCTCTACAGTCCAACAGCCAAACAATTTGTTGGCTATCAATCTCCAGAGGTAGTTAAAGAGGTATGCAAATTTATCAAGAACAAACAACTCAAAGGCGCCATTATGTGGAGTGCTGATACCGACTTACCTGTTTCTAATCCCAATAGTTTGGTTGCAGCGTATAAGAGCTTATGCAACTAATCTTTATAACCTGAGTGCCTTGTAGCCTGGGTGCAGCGCAGCGGAACCTGGGTTTTAAATCACCAATTCCCGGGCTCCGCTGCGCTGCACCCAGGCTACAACTAACACCGTACAAATCTTGAATCTCCATAACTCCTTGACTATTATTTAAAAAAAACTCAACTCAAAACAATGAACCTATTCTCTTTACCCATAGTATCGAAATGGAAAATGATTGTGCTTTTCCTGTCATTGATTGCTATTTTCTTATATCTCCTTATGAAAATAATGGATTTTCAATTCGCGGAAATTCCTTTATTAATCATCATAATCATTGGAGGTATTCCCTTATTTTTGCAAATTGTAAGCAAATTGTTTCAAGGGAATTTAGGTGCAGACTCTTTGGCCGCTATCGCATTAGTCACCGGTACCTTCCTCCATGAATACTTGGCTGTTGCCCTCATTATTCTCATGTTAGCAGGTGGACAAACATTGGAACAATATGCCATGCGTAAAGCGTCCTCTGTTTTAATGGCGCTTGCCGCCCGTATGCCAACTAAAGCACATCGAAAAACAAAAGATCAAATTGAAGACATCACATTAGATGATATTCATATTGATGATGACATTGTGATCTATCCCTATGAAATTTGTCCCGTCGATGGCAACGTTGTGGAGGGGCATGGCATGATGGATGAATCCTATCTGACTGGTGAACCTTATATGATATCCAAAGCGCCTGGAACTCCTGTAATTTCTGGTGCAATCAATGGTGAATCTCCGTTAACTATCCAGGCAGTCAGACTCCCTTCCGATTCACGTTATGCAGCGATTGTTGAGGTACTTAAAGAAGCAGAACAAAAAAAACCTTCTTTACGACGATTAGGAGACCAGATTGGGGCCATTTTTGCTCCATTAGCCTTAATCTTTGCTTGCGCTGCCTGGTATCTCAGTGGGGATTCGATGCGCTTTCTCGCAGTAATCGTCATCGCAACACCTTGTCCTTTACTTATTGCTATTCCCATTACCTTGATTAGTGCGATTTCTATGGCAGCAAAACAAAGTATTATTATTCGTGACCCAACAGTTCTTGAACGATTACCAACCTGTAGAACTGCAATTTTCGATAAAACAGGAACGTTAACCTATGGTAAACCCGCATTATCAGAAATCCATGTTGCCAAAAACACTCCCCTAAATTCAGATAACATTTTGCAATACACAGCTAGTTTAGAACGTTATTCAAAGCATCCTCTCGCTCCTGCAATTCTGAAGGCTGCTGAAGAGCGTCATTTAAAATTGCTTGATGCTTCTCAAGTTTCTGAAAAACCAGGGCGAGGACTAATAGGTATTATTGAACGTCATCAGATTCATGTTACCAGCCGCAATAAATTTCTGCTTCATAAGCCAGAATCTGCCAGCGAACTTCCACCTGAATCACAAGGCTTAGAATGTATTATTCTCTATGACGAACAATTTGTAGGTTCCTTAGTTTTTCATGATGCACCACGTAAAGAGGGGAAATCCTTTATTGGCCATTTATCCCCTTCCCACCAATTTAAAAAAATAATGCTTGTGTCTGGTGATCGCGAATCAGAAGTAAGATATTTAGCCTCCCAGTTAAATTTGAAAGAAATTCATGCGTCACAAAGCCCAGAACAAAAACTTGCCATTGTGCGGGAAGAAAGAAAAAAAGCGCCTACAGTATTTATGGGAGATGGGATTAACGATGCTCCAGCACTCACTGCAGCAACAGTTGGAATTGCCTTTGGTCAATTCAGCAATATCACTTCGGAAGCTGCCGGAGTCGTAATCATGGAAAACACTTTGAAAAAAGTAGATGAATTAATTCATCTGAGTTTGGATACTCGCAAGATTGCATTACAAAGTGCTGTAGGAGGAATGCTACTCAGTGTCATTGGGATGAGCTTTGCAGCAGTTGGTTATATCACTCCAGTAACTGGCGCCATTCTTCAGGAAGTAATTGATGCAATTGCCATTGTTAATGCGCTAAGGCTCGCATGGGGCGGCAAAATTAAAATTGATTTACCCCCTGTTGCTGTCAGCTGAATTGTATTAATAGTCGAGAAACAAATTTTAACCCCAACTGTGCATTTATTTGAAGGCGTTTAACTATAATGTATATAGGAGTATAAAAAATTGGAGGTATAGATAATGAACTCACGCAGCCAGAAAGACCCTTATGAAGCCAGAATTAAAATTGAGAACCAAATTATCTCTATAACAACTGGACAAAATATCGATGCTTTAAAGGTACATTTAAGTGAACAATGTGATCTAGAACATTCTGGGGCAGAAGGAGAAATCATTGAACTTGCCACAGGTATAATCATATATAGATGCCATAAACAAACTATAATCGATCAGTAAACCCTCCTAAAAACCTCTCGTAGGCACATATCATCGAAGTATCACTATTTCTCTTTCAACTTAATATGCAAATCATTTATAATTAGAAAATCAACATAAAAATTAAGGTTTGGGCATGCAAAATTCATACGGATTTGGCAAAAAAGTTAACTATTCATTTGAGCAAGCACTTAAGCACGTGACTAATGAACTACAAAAAGAAGGCTTCGGGATTCTTACCGAGATCGATGTATCCGCAACCATGAAGCGCAAACTGAATAAAGACATCCCGCCTTATCGTATACTTGGAGCATGTAATCCTCAGCTAGCTCATAGTGCCCTGGAAGCCGATTCGTCTATTGGTTTGTTACTTCCCTGCAATGTTGTTGTCCGACAGAATGATGACCAGCAAGTACATGTTGAATTTATGGATCCTGAAGCAATACTTCAATTGGTTAATAAACCAGAAATTAAACATTTAGCCCAGGAGGTAAAAGCGCGCCTCCAACGAGTTCTCCAGGAAATTTAGGGAAAGATTTGAAACTCTGTCAACCCAATTGCATGTCTTTATATTAGGGTATAGTGTGATAACTCGAGGAACTGTTCAAAAAAAATTACTGCTCTTGGGACTAAGCCAGTTCCTGGCGTCTTCTTTAGTAAGTGCTGAAATGGTGAAACCCATCAGTTATATTGAAGCAGTACGTCTTTCACTCAGCAGCAATCCTCGCATTGGTGCAAGCCAAGCTCAAATTGAATCAGCCAGAGCAGCAATTATTGAAACACGGGGAACCGGATTACCCAAGCTGGGCATAGAAATGAATGCTGCTCGCAGTGATAATCCCTTAAACGTTTTTAGTTATAAATTAAGTCAGGGTAATGTTTCATTTGCTGATTTTGGTCTGGGACAATTCACAGGCCCCGATTCAATTAATTTAAGACCGCAAGCACTGAATTCGCCAGGGTATTACAGCAATTACAACGCAGGATTTAAATTAACCGTACCCCTTTACGCGGGGGGTGAAACCATAGCACGATTGAGGAATACCAATGCCCTGCTTCGTGCTGCGCAACACGGGAATCAAGCAGCACGTATGCAACTGGCTTATGATATTCTCCAGGCTTATGAGGGCGTTCTTGCGACCAATAAACTTGTAGTTCTTGCGAAAGAAGAAGTCAATGCGGCTACCGTGTATCTCAAAACAACTAAAGCCCTTTTTAAGCAGTCTCTTGTTATAGAAAGTGACTTGTTACTTGCGGATACTTATTTGAGGACAGTAAAAACATCTTTAAGAGCAGCGCAAGCAGAATGGCAAAACCATCTTGATGAGTTCCGCAGTTTAGTTGGCCATCAAAAACATTTGTATGTTCCAAGTAATTCCGTTCAGTTTCCCACAACAAAAAGAACAATTGCCACTCTGACTCAAAAGGCACTCATCCATAATGCGCAATTGCGTGCGATCAAATCAACCATAGAGGCAGGCCGTGCCCATGTTGATGCGGTAAATTCAGCAAATAAACCGCAGGTAAACCTGCAATTACGGCAGGATTGGAATGGGAATGCTGTAGGTGCTGGACTTCCATCAAATCTCATTGCCCTGGGCGTCAATTGGGAATTATTCAGCTCTGGGGAACACTCAGGAGCCGTCCAAAAAGCAGTTGCGGAGGTGAAACAAGCTACTTTTCAATTAGAAGATACAGCAAATGCACTGCGTCTTGCACTCATCCAGGCACGACGTGCTGAAGAACTTGCAGAAATTCAATATCAAGCAAATCATGCGAATGCAATACAAGCAAAAGAAGTTGTGGGGCATCTTAGCAAAAGATATGGACGTGGATTGGTGCCACTCGGGCAATTATTGGAAAGCCAAATGAAACTGGCCGAAGCAAAAAATCGCTGCATCCAATCGCAATATAATCAAATTCTTGCGCGAGGACGGTTGTTAATGCTAACGAATGAGTTAATTCCATCTGAGAAATAAGATAGTGTAATTATTGAAAAATAAGTGTTGTTTTTACAACTCTTTCAACACAAAAAATGCATCGGAGCAAATGGATTTTGAATAAAAATACCCCACATAAACCTCTATTGAACAGTGCAGGCCAAATGGCTAGGGCCTTTATTCATTCAAAACTCACGCTGCTCATTATTCTGAGTTCCCTGCTGTTTGGTGCGCTTGCATTAGAATTCACACCGAGAACTTATAATCCTGAAATTGTAGTTCCTGTTGTCGCAATTTCCGTGAATCGTCCAGGAAGTGATGCTCAGGAAATGTTGCATCAAATCATAAGACCATTGGAAGGACTCATGGCATCTATTCCTGGAGTGGATCATACCTATGGCATGGCAATTAATGACAATTCATTAGTCACAGTACGATTTAAAGTAAACGAAAACGAAGAAAACAGCCTGGTTAAAGTATACAATCAAATCAACAGCAATATGGATAAAATGCCTTCGGGCACATTAATGCCTTTGATACAATCAATCAGTCTGTATGATGTCCCTCTGTTGACGATTACACTTAGCTCCTCTCAATACAGTTCAATCCAACTGCAGAACATGGCAACCAAAGTACTCGAACAATTACGCGGTGTGCCTCAAGTAGGAAAAAGCTGGGTTATGGGCGCCTCACCTTCCGCGCTGCGTGTATGGTTAGACCCTGATAAAATGGCTTCGCATTTCATTCCATTGCAAAAAATCAAACAAGCGCTCGAGGTGAACAATATCAGCCTGAATGCTGGGAAGTTGGAGCCCGACCTGCGTGAAATTCCTTTACGTGTCGAGGGAAATCTCATCTCACCTGAGGACCTGAATAAAATCATCATTGGCGTAGATAATGGTAAGCCTGTTTTATTAAAAGATGTTGCTCACGTTGAGTTAGCACCAACGGATGAAAACATCCGCTCCTATTTTGCCTTCGGCCCAAGCGCCTCAAATCAGTCCGCCGGAGTGCTCAAACCTGCAGTAACGCTTGCACTGGCACGCCAAAAAGGCAGCAATGGGGTGGTTGTCGCCAATGCAATACTTGAGCGGTTAAAACTCGTTCAAGAAAGCAACATGATACCCAGCGATGTAACAACCACTGTAACACGCAATTATGGTGACGATGCGAATGATGCCGTCAATACCTTGATTGAACATTTAGGGATTGCGATTGCCTCCGTAGTACTTCTTTTAATGCTGTTTTTAGGTTGGCGTGAGGCATCTATAGTGATTTTTTCCATACCACTGATTCTCTGTATTGTACTTGGGATAGGATGGATATCAGGACAAACGATTAACCGGATCACCTTATTCGCATTAATTCTGTCGTTGGGTTTATTGGTAGATGACAGTATCGTTGTGATTGAAAATATCCATCGTCATATGATGCAAAAAGCGCAACATAACCTCACTCGGTTGATCGTATATGCAGCAAATGAAATAGGAAAACCAACCATCATCGCTACTTTTACTGTCATTCTTGCGTTGATTCCCATGGCTTTTGTATCAGGCATGATGGGTCCTTTTATGGCTCCTATCCCTTTTAATGCTCCTCTAGCCATGCTTACTTCACTTATTATTGCCTATACCGTTGTTCCTTATTTGGCTTATCAATGGCTAAAAACGAAACACCGGTCTTATTTGCACTCAGAGAATCAGCTCGTCATTTCTCAAGAAAAAAACCACTTAAGCTTTATACATAAAATTTATATTTATCTTTTTACTGCGCTTTTAAGATCTCGATGGTTACGATATTCATTTTACGTTTTTATTGTTGTTCTTTTATTTCTGGTGATGTTGCAACCTTTATGGCAATTCATCCGACCATCAGGTACTAATGGCCCGTTGAGTCCCTTAGGTGTTGAGCTTAAAATGCTTCCTGATGATAATGTGAATACCTTTTTACTTGAGGTGAACTCTGGAGCCGGTTCCTCGTTAGAGCAAACCCTAAAGATTACAGATGATATTTCCAACGTTCTTGCCAAAAATCATTTTATAACCAATTATCAGCTCTTTTTGGGTCAAGCTGCCCCCGAAGATTTTGCAGCTATGGTTCGAGGGGATGCAATGAACAGTGGCACCCATTACGCGCAAATTCGCGTCAATTTAGTCAATAAACGCGAACGATCTATTGGATCTCATGAAATCGCGCAACACGTTTACGATTCATTATCGGATGTTCGTCATACTTATCCTTTAGCCCATATCAAACTTTTTGAAAGTCCTCCAGGACCTCCGGTTCGCTCACAAATGGAAGCAGGATTGTATGGACCAAATTACGATCATTTAAGAGAGCTAGGACAATACATCAGCAGTACAATTTATCCCAAGATCTATGGGATGATAAATATTGATAATTCAGTCACTGAAGATTTAACTGAATACAGCATTTTGATTAATCGAAACGCAACTGTTTTCTCAGGCCTGCTTCCTAATACACTGGCTAATGAGATACGTAGTTATTTTAAAGGGGTTAATGTAGGTAATGGCCACAGACCAGGCCTTCTTGAACCCGAAAATATCATACTTCGCTTACCCAGAATCACGCGAAATAATATTACATCTCTAAAAAAATTGTATTTATTAAATCAGCAAAATCAACTTGTCCCCTTATCAAGGGTAGTTGATTTTAAAAATGTAATCCAAGAAAAACCCATTTTCACCCGCGATCAACATCAAGTTGTTTATGTCACAGGTGAGATGCTGCACTCCAGCCCAGCCTATGCGGTAGCAACCGTAACTCATATGCTGCACAATGAAAAACTGCCTCACGACATCCATTTAACCGTTGGAAATCTTGGCTTTGCAGAAGAGCAACCGCAGAATATTACTAAAAATCAGTTACTTTGGCTTGGTGAAATGCGTTTAACTTTAGACGTATTTCGTGACTTGGGCTCGGCTTTTATAGTAGCAATTGTACTTATTTATATATTACTGACAGGGTTTTATCGATCCTTTTTCATACCGCTGATTATTATGGGCGCTATTCCACTCACAATTATTGGCGTATTTCCCGGCCACTGGATTATGCATCAACCGTTTACAGCGACTTCCATGATTGGTGTGATTGCTCTGGCAGGAATTGTTGTACGAAACTCTTTATTACTCATCGATTTTATTTTGGAGAACCAGCGAGCCGGATCTTCAATCGAATCTGCTGTCACAGAATCCGGTGTGGTTCGGCTCTTGCCTATTCTTTTAACAGCTTTTGCAATTATTTTAGGCTCCGCAGTGATGTTATCTGATCCTGTTTTTGGCGGGCTTGCCATTTCATTAATATTTGGAGCCTTTGCTTCAACTATACTTACATTATTCCTCATTCCTTTAATTTATTTGGGTTGGTGGAAATGGCGTAATTCTTAGCATGCTGACAAGGAGTTTCTCATGAACACTGAACGTATTGTTCGTATTGTTGCGGGAACATTTATTTTACTTTCTCTAGCATTTGGTGTGCCGCAAAGTCCCCTTTATCTCAGTAACTATTTTCTTTGGGTTACTGTTTTTGTAGGTGCCAATTTATTTCAAAGTGGGTTTACTCAGTTTTGTCCTTTAGAAAAAATTCTGAACAAATTGGGTGTCGGCAGCAAGTAAACAGGACTGAATCAGGGAGGGCATGATTATGGCTCACATCATAGTTATAGGTGCTGGAATTGCGGGTGTCTCAACTGCCTATGGCCTTAGGAAAAACTTGTGACGACCTGCAAAATCACGGTGATCCATGAGGTTGATTGTTTCCAATTTGTTCCATCTAACGTTTGGATAGATATCGGTTGGCGTTCACGTGAAGCAATTAATTTACCCCTGAAGGAATATTTCGAAAAATGAAATATTGATTTTATTGCGCAACCAGTAGCCTGTATTGATGCAGAACAGAATAATATTTACCTGGCTAACGGAGAAGCTCTGCATTACGATTCCGGTGGAACCAACTCTTGTACCAACAGGTGTCCCTAAAACAGGATATATGATTGAAACCATGACGGCAGCCATAGTGGAAAATATTGCTGCAAGCCCACTGTAGCCATAGCATCAAGAAGAGCCATTTGCCTTGCTGATATGGGTTAATACACGAATTGCATTCGTCGCGATTCCAGAAACCCAACCCAGAAATACAGATTGGGCCAAAGAAGGGAAATGGGTGCATTTAGCTAAAATAGTTTTTGAAAAGTATTTTAGCTATAAAGTGAAACATGGTTTATCTGAACCAGTATATGAGAAATATATTTTAAAAATGCTTGGAATTACTCGGCTAGATTAGACTAATGTAAGTTCGATATAAACGGAATTTTAATGGCTTTTATAACACTAAATGAACGTTATTCCAGTTCGAACTATCAACATAAAAAAATAAAGTTATTTTTTATGTTGAACTACAAATTAAGCTTGTTTTCATTAACTATACTTAGGTTACAATTTTAGTTAGGAAGGAACCATAATGAAAATATATCTTGTTCAACATGGGGAAAGCCTGGGAAAAGAAATTGATCCCCAACAATCACTGAGTAAAAAAGGAATAACTGACATTGAGCATTTAAGTCATTTTCTTAGTCATAAAAAAATAGAAATTGCTCATCTATTCCACAGCGGCAAACGTAGAGCCGAACAAACTGCGTCAATCCTGGCATCTAATTTAGCCTTTCCCAGAGAAATAGAGTTTCATCAAGGTCTGGAGCCTTTAGATGATGTGGATCCGCTTGTAGCTGAAGTAAATGAGCAACAACACAATATCATGTATGTGGGACACATGCCTTTTATGGGTAAATTAGTTGGTAAACTTGTTGTCCTTGATGAGGACAAAGCTCTTGTTGCTTTTATCCCGGGAACGGTTGCCTGCCTTGAGCGAGCAAATGAAGGAAAATGGCTTATCAATTGGATTAAACGTCCGGATATGTAGAATGTATTATTGCAAGCAAGCAAAGCTAGGGTATTATTAAATAAATAAAATAAATCATTTTACTGGCAAGGAAGTCTCATCTATGTACAAACAAATTATAGTAGCAGTGGATGACACCAAAGCCTCCACTTTAGCTTTAAAAGAAGCCATTAAACTTGCAAAAAGCCAAAACTCCAAACTTTATGTGATTCATATAATTGATACACTGTATGAAGGTGATGTCGATCGCGACGCATTTGTTGAATTAACTAGGAATAAAGGGCAGGAACTTTTAAATTCAATGAAGAGAATACTTAGTCGTGCGAAAGTAGAGTTTGAAATGAAACTTTCTGAGCTAATCCCATCAAAGTCTCAAATTGCGGAAAAACTGATTGATGAAGCAACAAGCTTGTCTGCTGATTTAATTGTTATAGGGACTCATGGTCGTCGAGGAATTCATCATCTCCTTACAGGAAGTGTGGCTGAGGAAGTCATTCGAATCTCCAAAACCCCTGTATTGCTGGTCAGAGGTTAGAGAAGGGTCTGTTTACAATTCTACTATCTTGGCCAATTATTAAGATTAAGGTTCCTAGTAATAAAATCTTATTAATATTTTGCTATAAATTATTGGCCAGTTAATTATTCAAATCTTCATTGGTAAGTACTTGTTTAGAATAGTAAATATACCTTTGATTTCAGAAGTCAAATAAGTAGCGTCATGAGCAAAAATGAGATAAGATGGGCGCTTTGTTGTTTCTCAGGAGAGTTATTCTGAGTACTTTTTTTAGTGCAACACGCATAGCAGCTTCAGCAATTTATGCTGAGTTCAAACTTTATCCTTATTATAATTTCGGTTTTCATCTCGATGCAATTACCAGCTTTTTTTGCCATATATTGCGTGCTCTATATGATTTATCTGCATTTTTATTACGAGTATTGATCACCCCATTTTATCTTTTAAATCCTTTTTCTTGGCCCAGTTTACCAGGTCACGCCTTAGAGCTTGTCGACGATTTAGTAGGTTGTGCACTCAGTACTGTCAGTATTGTTATTCATCCAGTTATTTTTATTCTCCGTACATTGAGCTCTATGATTCGAGGTTATGATGAGGGAACAGATTATGATTGGGGTACCGAAACTGAAGAACAAGACCTAGAAATGGCGATGACCATTTGGTAGCCACCAAGCTCAAATACAACAAATCAAATTAAATGTAGATACTGTCTTTAAATGCAGTCTTTTAACGAAAATTTACGTTGCCTGTGATCGTTGTAGCCTGGGTGCAGCGCAGCGAAACCCGGGATAGAGGCGCGTGATTTTTTTTATCCGAAACCCGGGTTACGGCTTTGCCTTCACCCAGGCTACAATTTTTTAGCATTAACGCTCTGCTACTTGTGCAAATGTTCCTGTTTTTAAAAAACTCATGATTAATTCTCTGCTTTTTGCATTATTCATAATAAAGGTATGATTGGAGTTAACAATAATCGGATCATTTTGTCCTTGCAAACGTGCCGACTCAGGAGGGACTTTCGCATCATAGCGCCCTGCTATAATTCCTATTTTAATATTTGGCACAGGTACGCGGTGTACGTACGATGCGTGATCGGAACTCAATTCAGCCAATGGTTTTATTGGGGAAGTAAACATAGGGAATATTTTAGTAGACAGTTTTGCCAGTTTTGAGCCTTGATTTGGTGGTGCAAGCATAATGAGGCAACCTATATTTTTTAATTGTCTTGGCGACCAGTCGGATAAGGCCTGACGAGTAATAATACCTCCAAGGCTATGGGTGATAAAATTAATTTTAACACCCGGATTTTTTTCTAATAAATTTTTAATAAACTGATTTAAAAAGACCCCATGCTCTTCAATACTGTATTTTGGAGACGGATAACTGTAGGAGTAAACCTCATATCCTTGCCTTTTCAAATAATTTTTTAATGGCCACATACTAAGCGATGTACGCATCAAACCATGGATTAACACGACGATTTCCCGATGATGTTCTGGTTTAACTTGCGATGTGGAAGATACTTCATGGATTTGTTTGCTGGCATTGGGTACAAACGCATAAGCTTGAGCCATGCCAATCAATCCTATGACCCACGTCAGAATGAATCGAGTAAATTGGTTGCTTTTAAGGATGGTTATAGTAGCCATTATTCCCCTTTCTTCAAATTTTATTAGGGCCTATTATGATTCAATTGAATTAATATAACAGTTTCAAAAATCTTTCCAATGTAAGCGCAGAATTTATTCATTTTAAACGTATATCGTGACTGACCAATAATTATCCATATGTTAAATTATTGGGTCTATTGCTTATTTTATGGTTACGTGAGTGTCAATTCATTGTAAAGTTATAAATCATTCTAAGATCTTCGCGTGTTAAGTAGTATCATTGTCAGATTCAATTAAATCCAAATCCATGAGGAGTTTATTATGTTGAAAAAAGTGATCGTAGCCACATTGTCTCTTATTAGTTTCTCTGCTTTTCTTCCTGCATATGCCAATGAGGATTTGAGTTGCAAAGTAGAAGTTGCAGTGGCTACCCCACCCGTGCAATTTGATCAAAATGTTGCATTTAATGTGACTAATGAATTTGGATTAGGCAGATCGCTTACTCTGGGTGGTGGAAAAGCACCTCAATTTATAGATAGAATACCTTGTTCTTCAGCTCCTCTAACCATCAGCGCAACCTTATATTCAACGCCATTAAACTCTTTGTTTCAAGGACCTATTATTGGTCAATGTGTTTTAAAAGCAGGACCGGTCATTTTAAATGGTCCAGATAATAGTGTTTCCGTGGTATTTCCTTATGATTTTAATTGCAACAATTAATAAAAATTCTTTGCCTACATTCCAAAGAATGTAGGCAGAAATGTTGATTATTTTACATTGTGTCATCATCTCTCTTACAACGCATTCCCCAACTCGCCCCTACACAAGTGAAGATAGCACCCAAGAAAAAGAGCGTGAACATTATAAATGCTCCTGAAGTAAGATTAGTGGGTGTCACATTAACCTCTACAACAGCTTCATTCTGCCCATTTTTCATTGCAGAAGAAATTTTGGTAGTACCTACTGGAGTTGAAATTTGATTCACTGTCACTGGAACTGCCACTACAGTACGGGAAATGGAATTGGTATAGGTTGCTACAGATTGACTTAAAAGTCCTATCAATATAGCTCCTAAGATTAGTGCAATAACCCAAGTAATAAAACCATAAACGACCCCTAAATTACGCTCTGGACAATACAAACGTCCCAAATAACCAGCAGTATATCCTGCAACAAGCGAAGAAATCACAACACCTATAATGATTCCCAACATTCCACTTACAGCCGCGATGACTGAACCATTACTCATGGTTTTAAAGGCACTTAGTCCTATCGCAATTCCCAAAAGATTCAATAAAAAACTGAGTCCTAATGCGGTTAATGCACCAGCAAAAACAGCTGTCCAAGAAATGCGTTTATTTGGATGTATGTGACAATGCTCTTGAACAGATGTATTTTCACGTGTCATTTGAATCTCCTTATCTCATGATGAATATGCCGCTTCAGGGATTATATATGAAGCCTGCCTTTAATATAGGTAATAAATTGTTTTTATTAAAAAATTAACCTATGCATTTATTTTTTTCAAGAGCACGCCTCCTTCTAAAGAAAGTATGCTGGACGTTTAATCTCATCTAGGATTCAGCGATTTGCTCTATATTTTTAACAATATTTTTTGCGATAGCACTTAATGGTAAATCGTTGTCTTCCTTACCAAAAGGCTCCTCCAAATCCTCAGATAATATTTCCAGACCCAATAAAATATATACAATCATAACCATCATCGGGATAATAAAAAATCCAAATGTATCTATCCAACCAAAAGGGAACATAATGGTATAAAAAAGTAATGCTTGTTTTACAAAAAAAGCAAAAGCTGGTGGCACATGGGTATTTGCGATTCGTTCACAACCTCCCGTCATATCAATCAAATTGGCCATATGAGTGTCCAAAGCCAGGTATTGTTCCAGTTGTAACTTATTTTCTTGGCGTAGTTGATTAAGTATTTGATACATTTTTTTAGTCACTAGTAGAACTGGATGTTTCCCCTCAAATTCATGAATGCACAAAGAAAGCAACTCTGTTTGCACCTCCCTACTTTCTTTTCGTAAATGGGCTTTGATGATAATCGGTAATTTTTTCAACAATTCGTAAAACTCAGGGCATTCATGTAAGCCAATAAAAGTATCAAATTTTAGACCTAAGTTTCGACAATTATTAACAATTGAACCCCATAAAATTCTTCCTTCCCACCAACGCGAATAACTTGCGTTTACTCTAAAACTAATAACTATAGTCAGGATAAAGCTAAAAATCAGATGAAATTGACCTAGATTATGACGGGTAGCATTTTCAAAAAAACTAGCAATGATTACGGCATAGATGATGATAAAAATTGTGATGGGCAATAATTTTCGAAATACTTTTTCTTTATAAAACAAGAAAAGATGAGGAATCCAAGTTAAAAGATTATGTGTTCTCAGTTTCATCAATGTTTACCCTACATAAAAAATACAGTGTAACGTGACTGTTATTCCGAAGCAAAGTTTCTAGAATCTCCCACATCCGCCCTATCGGGGAGAAGAGAGCTTTGTTTAATTAATAGCTTTCTTTAAAAATAACTTCCCCTCTCCCAGTAATGGGAGAGGGGCTAGGGGTGATGGGTGACTACATTATGCCCATTGTCTGATTTGATTTTCTACTTCCAACGATAATGCGCGGTGGGCCATATCAGTAGGATGAACACCATCAGCAAAAAGAAAATTATTTGAGGTCTGCTGACATAGAATAGCTATTGGCGCAGTGCAGACAGGACTTGTAACATTCTCAAATAAAAAAGGTATTCCACTCACGACTGTGGGCTCCCCTGCTTCTGCATTACTAATTAAGTTATCCAAAGCGGTATAAGTGTCAAAATATAAAATTTTTACTTCATGGTGCTTTTTATAACGCTTCGAAACAGTACCTAGCTTTTGTTTTAACAGAGAATCAAACATATAACTGAGATTTTTTATATTTCCAGGAAGCGTTGGATCCCCTATTGTTACAGCCAATCCGTTTATGAATGGAGTAACGCCGATGTTAGGTAGAGACAAGACTACAATTCTTTGAGCACCTCGTTCAGCCAGTGCCTCAACCTGCTCTTTAATTTGAGTTGTAGTAACGTCGATCAACTGCATGAACGCAATTGGATTAAGTTGTTCCTGAATTCCAAAAAGTATGTCGTTGGCACCTGACCAAATGAAGTACATTGCTTTGGGATCCAGTTTTTGTGGTGCGGTACTCAAGTAGTTTGTAACTTGTCGTGCAACAGATGGAGCCCAATAAAAAATGCTTACGCCAGGTTCTTCTGCAGTTCTAGCCCCTCCAGCGGCATAATTAAACCCATTAGGTAGCAGCACGGGGGGTGGAAAAGGCGGCTTGGTTGGGTCCATAAAGAGAGGGGTTGTGTTGTTGGTCATCTTATCATTAAGTGCTGGGAATAAGGTGCCTGGAGGTAGAAGAGGAACCCCTAAGATATCATTCGCAACATACTGAGCCCAAGTATAGCCATTAAAGGTAGTAAAAGTAGGAGCTTTATCAGGAATTCCAGCTGCAGTTGTAAAAGTGTTATTAAAACCGCTATCCGTTAAACTATCACCAAAAAATACTACCTGGCTAATTTCACTAAATGGAACTGCTTGCGCGATATTGGGCAGAGTACAGCATAATGAAAACATACCCACCAACACCGTCATCCGTGTTTTGGCATGTAATATCATTTTTCTAATTTTGGCTAACATTCAATTATCTCCTTATAATGACTTAACAGCTGTAGCGTAAGCCCAGTGAAAAGATATTCTCCGAACCTTTGTAGTCGGCACTAACCTGATTAATTTCTAATGGTGCCGTCATATCAGGAATAAATTCATTGACCTGAGTGACATTCACAGATTGCTTATGAATAAAAATATGTGAATAAGCTCCATCGATCGAGAAATGGTTGTTTACTAAATAAGTCAATCCAAAATTCAACCAATATTGATCTGAGTCAGGAATAAGCGGAGTACGATTTTCAGAATTTATTGGTGACTGATCCCAGGCAAATCCTCCACGTACAGTTAGAGAAGAGTTGTAACGATAATCAGCACCTAAAGAACCAAAAAATGTATTGTGCCATTTCATAGGAACAGTATAAACGGTCTCAAAAGCATCTGGGGTTGAAACAACAATATCACCTAAATAATCCCAGAAGGTCACTTGAGCTGTTGCTTTAAGAGTCCATTCATTGATATCACGAGCAAGGCCAATAGTTAATACACCGGGAGTTCTAAGCGTATTACTTACAGAGGTTTCACTATTGAACAAAAAAGTAAACGGAGGTGGAGGGACCATACCACCAATAATTGTAAATTGTTCGCCGTTACCACTCAGGTTTGTGTTGATTTCCGAACGATAACTGACCCCTAAACGTGTCATCTGATCGAACTGATACAATCCACCGACAGTATAGCCATAACCCCAACCATTACTTTTCAAATGAGTTGGTTCTGTTGCGGCAATCAATTCATCAATAGGAGGAACCCCTGTGTTGATTCCATCAAAATGAGAGAAAATTGTTTTTAAATATTGGGCTTGAAAACCAACCCCCACAAACAGTTTTTCATTAACTTGGTAAGCAAGTGAAGGATTAATATCAACAGAATTTATTTCGGTTTTTACGGATGCATAGCGTAGAACAGAGTCTTCTGAATATTTGTTATATAAGTAGAAGGGCTCAACAACAGCTAACCCCAGAGTTAACCTATCGATAGGAGTACGCCAGCCAATATAACCTTGAGGGATAAACACTGCATTGGTGATATTATGTTCTGATGCGTCTCCCTGTACGCCGCCAACAATGCTTGATGGTGGCATGCCTGGTACACTAAATGTATGGGTAGCAGCGCCATCTTGCATGCTAATTTGTGGAACAAACTCGCTTGCTCCAACATATATCTGGTCTTGCAGTAGTGTAGATAATGTTGCTGGGTTGTTAAATAATGCAGAAACATCATTATTCGCTGCCGCAGAACCGGCCATCGCGGAACCTTGCAAACTTGGACTGGTTTCATTCAACTGAAAACCACCTGCAAATGCTGGTAAGCTAACAAAAAATTGAGCCATTACAACAGCAACTGCAAACTCCTTATTTAATAAACGTGAATTACTCAACTTAGACTCCTTTCTTCATTTCAGTGCGCTTCATTTTAAAACTCAGCAATTACCTTGTCAGATTTACGAGAAAAGTTCAAATTTATTTTTATTTTCTTGTTAAAAATTAAATGCTTTCTAGGGTTTATTTACTCACAAGTAAAAAATCTTGGGGAAAAGTCAGATTTGAGTGCAGGTTGTGTATCAGACTCAGCAGATTGCCCCTTATCTTTAGACCGGTTAAGATAGATAAAATTTAAAAATCTAAGGGAATAGATTTATGAGTGATTTTTTTCAAACTCCCCCAAGTTTGGGTAACCAATACGATGAAGATCGAGTTCTAAAGACTTATTTAGAATGGAAGCTTCCTTCTTCCATGCTGACCGAAATTCAACCTGAATTGCATCACCTAGGTCAACGAGTCATTGAAGACATCTATAAATTAGGACAAGAAGCTGAAGCATGTCCACCTCGACATATACCTTATGATCCTTGGGGAAAGCGCATTGACCGCATCGCGGTTTCCCACGCATGGAAAGAACTCGACAAAATCTCTGCAGAAGAAAAATTAATTGCCATTGGTTATGAACGCAAACATGCTGCTCTATCACGCATACATCAATTTGCCAAATTGTATTTATTTCATCCTTCATCAGCAATTTATACATGCCCTCTCGCAATGACTGATGGAGCTGCGCGTGCATTAGAACTTTATGCAGATGAATCCTTAAAAAAACATGCGCTTCCCCATTTAACTTCTTCAGACCCCACCTATTTCTGGACCTCCGGCCAATGGATGACTGAACGTACAGGTGGCTCTGATGTCAGTGGTACATCAACCATTGCCAGGCCAGATGGCACCCATTTTCGCCTCAGTGGCGTTAAATGGTTTACTTCAGCCACAACGTCCCAAATCGCCATGACTCTTGCTCGTATTGAGGGTGCACCTGAAGGCAGTAAAGGATTAAGTTTGTTTTACCTGGAGCTTCGAGATCAAATGGGCAAACTGAATGGGATTCGCATCAATCGCCTAAAAGACAAGCTAGGTACTCGTGCCCTACCCACTGCAGAGTTAACTCTGGAAAATGCCCCTGCTCTACTTGTTGGGAAAGCAGGTGATGGGGTTAAAAAAATTTCATCCCTATTTAATATTACGCGCATTTATAATGCCTGTTGCGCCGTTGGTTATATGCGTCGTGCCATTGCACTTGCTCGTGATTATGCAACAAAACGTGTCGCATTTGGCCACACCTTGTCAAAGCATGTACTCCATCTGGAAACATTGGCAAACATGCAAATAGACTTTACTGCCTCATTTCATCTAGTGTTCCATGCGATTGAACTGTTGGGCAAAGATGAATTAAACGAAGCAACGGAAGCAGAACAAGCTGTATTGAGGCTTTTGACTCCTCTCGTCAAACTTTATACAGCAAAACGGGCAATCGTCTTGATAAGCGAAGCTTTGGAAGCCTTTGGTGGGGCAGGTTATATTGAAGATACGGGTCTTCCACAATTATTAAGAAATGCCCAAGTGCTCTCAATATGGGAAGGAACAACGAATATTCTAAGTCTTGATGCCTTGCGAGCGATTCATAAAGAGAATGCCGCAGTATTTTTTCTTGATGACATTCACAATCGACTGAGCCATATCAATCATAAGGGGCTCATTCAGTCTAAAGTAAAAACCCAGCACGCGATGCAAAAACTAAAAAACCACATTCAGTCCATGCCTCAGATGAGTATTGAAGAGCAACAAACTGGTGCACGACACCTTGCATATGCATTGGCACAAACTTATGCGGCCAGCCTATTGTTAGAACATGCCCAATGGTCTGCTCTAAACAATAAAGACACACTACCGACAATTACTGCAATTCGATGGTGTGAAAAAAATCGATTTGAACTAATTTCATTTTCAGAAAACTACAACAAAGAATCTCAATTACTGGCAATGGATCACAATGACTTTCTTTAGGGCTTGTTTACAGCTCTACTATCTTGACCAAAATGGCGTGACTTTATGCGCTCCAATTGTAAACAGACTCCTAGTTTTGTAATGTTTGAAAAGAAGAAAATTCAATACAGGAGTTATAAATATGAACTTGTTACATTCACGCTTTTTATCTTTTTTCTTTTTATTTTTTTTATTACCTCTGTCTGCAAAAGCTGAGACAGATAACACCATCAGTCTGGTTGGGAATCAAGGCTATGATCTTGTATCCTATCAACAAAAAAGTGGACCTTTACGAGGAAGTGGGAACTATGTCGTAATGCATCATGGTGTTGCTTACATTTTTGCAAGCACGGAAAATAAAAAAACTTTTGCAGCAAATCCTGAAAAATATTTACCTGCCTATGGTGGTTATTGCGCTTATGGAGTAGCTTCCGGTCATAAAGTCGTCAGCGATCCCCTAGCTTGGAAAATTGTGGACGGAACACTTTATCTTAATCTGAATAAACAAGTGCAAGCGATTTGGTTAAAAGACATTCCAGGCAACATTAAAAAAGCAAATGAGCAATGGGCTCAAATAAAAGATAAAGACGCTTCAATTTAAATCAGCAACGGCATTTTTTAGATATAGATCCTATGAGAGACGCACAACAATCGCTGTGCTTTTTTTATTATAAAAATTCCTTGCATTAACCTTTAAAGCTCTTTATTGTTAATTCCCCAATTACTAATTTTATGAAAATTAAGGGAATTTATGAAAAAAATAGGACTATTAGTCAGTTTTTTGTTTTTCTTAAATGATGGTTTTGCCAAAACACCAATTATTGCCCCACAACCAACTTCTTGTATTACAGGCAGCTTCAGCTCAACAGGTACAAGTAACTGGCAAACCGTTTCGTTGAAAGTAACCAACAATTGCAATCAAACGGTAGATTTTCAAAACTCAACCATAACTTTTTCTAATAGCAGTAATCTGGAAACATCTTTTTGGGGAAATTTTTCACCCTTGTCCTATCCAGTCAATACCTTACAAATTACGTCACAACCTCAAAGTGGCACCTATTTATCCTCACTCTCGTTACAATTTCCTACATATCCAGGAGCCAACAGTAAACTTCCCAAAGGAAGTTCTTTTACTATTATTTACGGGGAACCAACCGCAGATTATATAGCCAATAGCGTCTCAGTTTATTTGAATTCTCCAGTATCCACTGGCACTATCAATTTAATTAACGCTACAGCAAAACCTGCCAATGTAACCCAAACCTACGCTCTAGTTAATTTAACTCTAAATGGGCAAACTGTGAGCGCGCAGGTTCCCTGGTCTGGACAACAACAAATATCTGGGCTGGCTGCCGGAACTTATACCGTTTCGCCAACTAATATAACGGACAGTAATGGAGTCGTGTATCAAGGAGTAGCAAATCCTGTAAGCCTAACCGTTTCAGCAGGTACTACTGTTTCTTCTACAATTACCTATTCTGCAATGCAAACAATAGGGAACATCAACATCACTTTAGGTGCATTGCCATCTCAATTATCTGGTTACACGGGTAATCCAACCGTAACCTTAACCCGCATGGATAATCAGAGTGCAACCAATGCTCAAGTGAGTTGGAACACCATTAACGTAGTCAGTCAGTTAGCCAATGGAGTCAGCTATGCTTTTTCTACTCCAGTAATAACATATAATGGATACAACTGTACCCCAACATTTACCCCCACATCAGCTATTGCAGCCACTACTGCACCCACAGTGCAACTTGCTTATAGTTGCGTTCAAGTAGCTCAAGACAGTATTCCCGTTACCGTAACAGGAGCACCCGCTTCTATTTCTTCCATTAATGTCACCTTTACTCCAAGCGGTAATGGCACACCTGTAAATGAAACTATTTCATTAAACAATGGAACAGGGACAGCTCATGTGAGTTTAACGGACGGAATGGTTTACACAGTAAGCGCAACATCAGTAAATGGTTATACGGTAAGCTACTCTCCCCAACCTTTAACTGCATCGTCCTCTGCTACTGAAACCATTAACTATACTCAAAATACAGCCACTGGAGGCAGAATTATAGGTTACTTGCCTGGATGGGATACCCCGCCATCAGCTACCGCTTTAGCCAACGCAGGTTATACCCATGTTCTTGTAGCATTTGGAGTCTTTAGTACTACAAATCCTGGCCAAATTACTTCTGCATTCGATACCGTCTCAGCAAGTTACATTCAGTCCTTGCATAATGCAGGCATTAAAGTATTACTCTCCTTAGGTGGGGCATCATCAAGTATTGCGAATACAACGGTAGATTTTCACCAGGTATTAGCAGCAGCTTCTTCACCTACAGCATTTGAGCAAACTTTTATTAGTTCATTAGAAAACCTACTCACTCAATATAATTTTGATGGGTTTGATTTTGATATTGAAAGTGGGTTAAATGCGGGCGGAACTTTCAGCAATCCTACGGGTGATATCGCTATTTTAGCCAATATTATCAATACAATGCATACGAATCATCCTAATTTGCTTCTTACTTTAGCGCCGCAAACTGCGAATATTGCCGCCACCTCAGGGTTTGATGCGACATGGGGGAACTATGCTTCTTTGGTGATGCAAACCCATCAATCTTTAGCTTGGGTCGGAATTCAAATGTATAACGCAGGTTGTACCTTTGGCATCGACCTAATTTGTTATGATCCAAACAATACAAGTAGTCCCAATGCGTCAGTCGCTATGGCGACTGATTTACTCGAAAATTGGCCTGCAGTCACCAGCACAGGACAGCAAACTGGGTTCCAACCTTATATTAGTTATCTAACCCCATCTCAAGTGGTATTAGGTTATCCTGCACCTAATGCATCAGGGCAAAGCGATGGCTCACCTGCAGCAGTTATTGGTACAATCAAACGAGCCATACAATGTTTACGCACTGGGGTCGCTAGTGCGTCAAGTTGTGATACCTACATTCCACCACGAACTTATCCTGGATTTGGAGGAGTGTTTGACTGGGAAATTATTCATGACGAAAGCAACAATTATCACTTTGCGACCAGTTTGGTAAACTGCGTTATTAATGGGAATTGTAATTAATACTAAAAACTATAAAATGTCATTAACTTCCCTTCTCCTCTCAAAGGGAGAAGGTGCCCGCAAGGGCGGATGAGGGGAACAATTAAACGCCCTCACCCCTACCCCTCTCCCACTCTGGGAGAGGGGATTTTTTTTACTTCAAAGTAGCAAAATAGAGAATACGCCCATGGAAAATTCGGGATTATTTTTAATCGCAATGGCATTTCTATTAGGTATCCGTCATGGTTTTGATTTGGATCATCTGGCAACCATAGACTCAGTCGCACGGATTGTCAGTGCACGTCGAACGCTAGCAAAACTTGTGGGATTTTTATTTTCTCTCGGACATGGTTTAGTAGTCATTTTAATCAGCTTAATTATTGGCAATAGGGTTAAACCCATAATAGTTCCTCAATGGCTAGATGGACTTGGGAATAGTATATCGATTATATTTTTATTGGTTTTTGGATTGTTAAACCTTTGGAATATTTTCGGGACCCCATCTCAATCGCCTCTGCCAACCAGTTTAAAAAACTATTTTTCAAGAAAATTAATCCGCAAACAGGTTAATCCATTTTTTATTGTATTGATTGGCGCGCTCTTTGCCCTTTCTTTTGATACAGTAAGTCAAGTCGTCCTCTTTTCTCTTTCCGCCCGAGCCATGGCCGGAGGATTATTTTCAGGGATGCTTGGCGTCATATTTATGTGCGGGATGATGGTTTCTGACGGATTAAATGGATTATTTGTTTCAACTTTAATCCAACGTGCTGATTCAGTATCTCTTTTATTCTCTCGACTGGCCGGCTTTATGATTGCATCATTTAGTCTGATTATTGGTATGATTAATTTTATCAAAATGTATAATTAGAAATTTTAGGGCTGTCTCATGCATGAATTGTGGATATGTAAAAGTATTCTCGAAATTATCAAGCAGAAAGCAGCTGCAACACAGTGTACTCGTGTAAAAAAAATTATATTAGAAATTGGTCAACTTGCTGCAATTGAAAAAAACGCCCTAATTTTTGGTTTCAACGTGATTACGGAAGGAACAATAGCGGAGAATGCTGAGCTTCACATCATCGATATTCCGGGTGAAGCACTTTGCGAATCGTGCCAAAAACGAAGTCCTTTGCAACAATATTACGATGCATGCCAAGTTTGTGGAAGTCATGCATTAAAGGTCATTCACGGTGAAGAATTACAAATTAAATCAATGGTGGTTGAATAATGTGCGGAATATGCGGTTGTACTGAAGAACATAATGAAATGGAACATCATCATGAACATACTCATGAGCATCCCCATGAATCGATGCATCACACCCATGATGAACATCTAATCCATGTGGAACAAAATATTTTAGCTAAGAACCAACAATTTGCCCGCGCCAATAAAAATTTTTTAATAGATAGAAATATCTTGGCATTGAATATTATGTCAAGCCCAGGATCCGGTAAAACAACCCTTTTAGGAAAAACCATTCAGGATTTAAAAAATGAATTGGATATCGCCGTTGTAGTTGGCGATCAACAAACAAATCATGATGCAGAATTAATTAAGGCCAGTGGCGGTAATGCCTTACAAATTAATACAGGAAAAGTCTGTCATTTGGATGCCCATATGGTTGGCCATGCGCTGGAAGATCTTCCTCTAAAAGAAAATTCACTCTTGTTTATTGAAAATATAGGCAATCTTGTTTGCCCTGCTTTATTCGATTTAGGAGAGCAATTTAAAGTGGTCATTCTTTCAGTGACCGAGGGAGAAAATAAACCATTGAAATATCCTGATATGTTCCGTTGTGCTGATTTAATGCTCATCACGAAAACGGATCTACTGCCCTATGTGAATTTTGATCTCGACCAATGCATTGAATATGCACGCCAAATTAAACCCTCAATTGAAACACAAACCCTTTCAACGATGAATGGTGATGGTTTGGTTGATTGGTATGAATGGCTAAGGCAAAAACAAAGAGACACTCGTGTGATTTAATGGAACGATTAAGGATAATCATTCAAGGACAAGTACAAGGTGTTGGTTTTAGGCCCTGTGTTTACCGGCTCGCCAAACAACTGACACTCACTGGCTGGATCCAAAATAATGCTTCAGGTGTATTGATCGAAGTACAAGGGGTTTTGGTCTGTCAGTTTATTCCTCACTTACAAGAAAATTTACCGCCACTGGCCAAAATAGATCAGATCCAATCAGAAACAATCCCCTTAAAAAACAATGAAGCAGTCTTTGAAATTATTGAAAGCCAAAAAGGTAAAGTCAAAACCATCATTACCCCGGATACGAGTATTTGCTCTCAATGCCTACAGGAACTCTTCGATCCGCAAAGCCGTTATTTCCGCTACCCCTTTTTGAATTGTACGCATTGCGGCCCTCGATTCACAATCACCCGAAATCTTCCTTATGATCGCAGTCAAACCGCAATGGATTTGTTCCCTTTATGCCTGGCTTGCCAAGCTGATTACAGCGACCCTGAAAACCGACGCTACCATGCCCAACCTACAGCATGTATTCATTGCGGTCCCCAACTATCATTACCCGTGGAAGAAATAGCACAATGTATCATGCAAGGCGAAATTATTGCGTTAAAAGGTTTAGGAGGATATCAACTCATTTGTGATGCACGCAATGAAGTGGCAGTAACCAGGTTACGCGCAAAAAAAAATCGAGACGAAAAACCTTTTGCTCTTATGGTCGCAAACAGCTTAAGTGCAGAACGAGTTGTCACAATGAATCAGCAAGAACGCGATTTATTAGAGAGCGTTGCTCGTCCAATTGTGTTACTCGAAAAAAATGATGAATTGAGTAAATATAGTTCTGCAATCGCTCCAGGTTTAAGCACTTTGGGAATTATGCTTCCATACACCCCGTTACATTATTTACTTTTTAATGCTTTTGCTGGAAATAAAAATGGTTGTGCGTGGTTGAATGAGATTCAAGACACCCTATTAGTAGTCACCAGCGCCAACATAGGCGGCGAGCCCCTCATTATTGAAGATCAAAGTGCCGAACAACAACTCAGTCACATCGCAGATAAAATTATTTCCTATAACCGTCAAATTGTTACTCGTGCCGATGATTCGGTGCTACGCGTCGTGCATCATGCTCCTAGGTTTGTTCGTCGCTCTCGAGGTTTTGTCCCTACGCCTATACAACTCCCTCATGAGATTCCACCAACCTTAGCAGTAGGTGGACATTTAAAAAATACATTCTGTATTACTCGTGGTAATGAAGCCTTTGTTTCTCAACATATCGGCAGTTTAAATAATAAAGCCTCTATTGAGTTCTTCCATGAATCATTAAATCACTTGCTACGTTTTCTCGATGTAACACCAGAACGAATTGCTCATGATTTACACCCTGATTTTTACACAACACGTTTTGCGCAACACTATGGGATTCCTACTTTTGCCATCCAACATCATCATGCGCATTTAGCTTCTGTTATAGCCGAATACGGGATTACAAAAACCGTCTTAGGACTAGCACTTGACGGGTATGGATACGGTATCCATGGTGAATCCTGGGGTGGTGAGCTTTTTTTATTAGAAAATTCAACAGGCACTCGAGTGGGATCTTTTTCACCTCTGCTACAACCCGGTGGAGACATTGCGGCACGGGAACCCTGGAGAATGGCTGCAAGTGTTTTGCATCATTTAGGACGCAGCGATGAAATTGCCCAACGATTTTCAGACTATCCACAAGCACATATCATCCATCAACTACTGGATAAAAAAATAAATAGTCCGGGCACGAGCAGCTGTGGTCGCTTGTTTGATGCAGTAAGTGCATTAATAGGAATTCAATTGATCTCACACTACGAAGGTCAAGCTGCAATGCGTTTAGAAAGTTTGGTCACCCAAGTACAAATCATCCCTAATGGATGGCAAATAAAAGAAAATTGTTTTGATATGATGCCTGCCCTAGAATTACTGGCTAACCGATTTGATCCAATAACTGGCGCAAACTTTTTTCATGGAACACTCATTGCTGGGCTTGCAGCATGGATTAAGGGAATCTGTCGAGAAAGGAATATTGATGTGGTAGTATTAAGCGGAGGTTGTTTTTTGAATCAAATATTGGCTGAAGGATTAATCACCACGTTAAGTGAATCGGGTATCACCTCTTTTTTACCAAGTGCTCTTCCAGCCAATGATGGAGGAATTTCCCTCGGTCAAGCCTGGATTGCTGGGAATTTATAACTTGAATTTTAAAAATCCATTCTCCTCAAAGGGGAGAATGTGCCCGCAGGGCGGATGAGGGAAAAAAGAAACCCTCTCCCCCGCCCCTCTCCCACACGTGAGAGAGGGGAATTTATTTTTACCCAGGCTACGGAATAAAAGGATAATTTATGTGTTTGGCGTTACCTGCGCAAATTACTCAAATTCTTGATGATGACAAAGCCATAGTGAATATAGGCGGCATCACTAAAGAAATCTCCACAGCATTATTAGATAAAGTCGTTCTAGATGATTATGTCATTATTCATGTTGGCTACGCTTTAACACGACTCGATGAACATGAAGCTCAAAAAACCTTAAATTTATTTGCGCAGATGACGCAGGATGAATCCTTATGAAATACATCGAAGACTTCCGGAATGCTGATTTTGCAAAAGCAGTTGCCAGGGAAATTGCAGCACAAGTTGCCCCAGATCGACAGTATCAGTTTATGGAATTTTGTGGTGGTCATACCCACGCCATTCATCGCTATGGAATTCCGAGCCTATTACCAAAGAATGTGGAAATGATCCATGGACCAGGATGCCCAGTCTGCGTATTACCCATGGCAATTACGGATAAAGCCATCGCTTTAGCATCATTACCTGATGTTATTCTTTGCAGCTATGCGGACATGCTGCGAGTCCCTGGTTCAGGACAAAAAAATCTATTGCACGCCAAAGCAACAGGGGCTGATGTACGGATGATTTATTCGGCAAGCGATGCGCTAAAAATTGCTCAAGAAAACCCGCAAAAAGAAATTGTTTTTTTTGCCATTGGCTTTGAAACCACAACGCCCCCCACAGCGGCAATTATCCAACAGGCTCGTAAATTGCACCTCAACAATTTTAGTGTTTTTTGCAATCATGTTTTAACACCGGTCCCGATGGACCACTTGCTGCAATCAAATGAGGTCAAACTCGATGGATTTGTTGGTCCGGCTCATGTCAGCATTGTCATTGGCAGTCAATCCTATGAAGCAGTATGTAAAAAATACAACAAACCCATTGTGATTTCTGGTTTTGAACCCTTGGATGTGCTGCATTCTATTTTAATGTTAATTCAGCAAATCAATGAACAACGATGTGAAGTAGAAATTCAATATACACGGGCCGTAAATCGCACCGGAAATTTAATCTCCCAACAAATAATGGCTGAAGTATTTGAAGTACGGGATCAATTTGAATGGCGTGGTTTAGGATTTATTCCTCAAAGTGCTTTAAAAATCAGGGCAGAATATGCTGAGTTCGATGCTGAAAAACGTTTCACTATTCCTGATTTCATCTCTCAAGAACACAAACAATGTATTTGTGGTGAAGTACTTCGTGGGGTAAAAAAACCAATGGAATGTAAATTATTTGCCAAAGTATGTGCTCCAGAGAATCCATTAGGGTCCTGCATGGTGTCTTCTGAAGGCGCATGTGCAGCAGTATATGCTTATGGAAGGGTGAATGGATGACTGAAGCAATCATAATGAATAAATCAAAAACCCCAAAACTTAATGTTCGAGAAGGAATCATTAATTTAGCCCATGGTAGCGGTGGGCGAGCGATGACTCAATTAATCGAACAAATGTTCTTAGCTGCCTTTGATAATCACTGGCTGGCCGCGAGAAATGATCAGGCCTGCTTTTCAGTATCTGCAGGTCGAATGGTCATGACTACTGACGCTCATGTGATTTCTCCCTTGTTTTTCCCGGGCGGTAACATTGGCTCCTTATCCGTTCATGGTACAGTCAACGACATTGTGATGTCCGGTGCCAAACCCTTGTACCTATCTGCCAGTTTTATCCTCGAAGAAGGATTTCCATTAGCTGACTTGCAAAAAATCGTCGAAGCCATGGCTGCTGCTGCACGGCAAGCTAATATTGCTATCATTGCAGGTGATACTAAAGTAGTCGAACGTGGAAAAGGAGACGGAGTATTTATTACCACCACAGGAATAGGTGTAGTCCCTGAAGGAATCCATATTTCCGGAAACAGAGCCAAACCAGGCGATCGTGTGTTGGTTAGCGGGCATATTGGCGATCATGGGGTTGCAATTATGGCGCATCGAAATAATCTGCAATTTCAAACCAAAATTCAATCAGATACTGCCTCGCTCCACGATTTAGTCTCTTGCATGGTTGATGTGGTACCTGACATTCATTGTTTACGAGATCCTACTCGTGGTGGCCTGGCAACCACATTAAATGAATTTGCACTACAATCCAATGTTGGTTTTATTATTGAAGAAAATAAAATCCCGATTCGCACCGAAGTTGCCAGTGCATGCGAGTTATTAGGACTTGATGCGTTATACGTCGCAAATGAAGGAAAATTAGTCGCTGTTTGTGCTCCTCATGATGCAGAGAGATTATTAGTTGCAATGCGAGCACATCCCTTGGGAGCGCATGCAGAAATCATTGGTGAAGTGGTCGAAGATCCACGCCATTTTGTGCAGCTTAAAACAAAACTTGGAGGCAGGAGAATTGTCGATTGGTTGGCAGGAGAACAATTGCCACGGATTTGTTAATGTTATTTAATGTGGTCTGGGTGCAGCGCAGCGGAACCCGGGATAGGTAATGCATTCCCTACAAGGAATTTTATGACAGCGAATAAAAGCCATTTCATGCCTTATTTAAAATTGCAGAATTTATTGCACTCCCTGCACGATGCAGGATACTCCTGTGTCGGCCCTCAAGTACGCGATGGGGCGATTGTTTATGATGTGTTACAACAGGTCGATCAATTACCTTGGGGCATCCGAGATCAACAAACCCCGGGGGGTTACCAATTAGAAAAAATTACGGAACACAAAGCATTTGCTTTTGCAAATGGCCCACAAGCAATCAAACCGCTCCTATTCAAGCCCCAAGAAACAATATGGAAAGTAGAACGCAACCAGGAAGGAAAATTAATTTTTCAACCACATCCGGCCGAAGAACAACCCATTGCGATTATTGGTGCCCGTTCCTGTGACTTAGCGGCAATGAGTATCCAAGATAAAGTGTTTCTTGAGAGTGCACATCCTGATCCACGCTATAAAAAACGTCGTGAGCAGTTATTTGTTGTTGCGGTCAACTGTTCTTATTCTTCAAACAATTGCTTTTGTGTTTCAGCAGGAACTGGACCAGAAGTAAGAAATCCTTTTGATATTCTGATGACTGAAATTGATGATGGATTCGTAGTCAAAACAGGCAGCGAACGTGGTCAAGCCATTATTGCCAATTTACATTTACCTAAAGCGAAAGCAACTCAATGTAAAAAGGCCAGTAACCATGTAGAACACGCAGCGGCAATGCAAACAAAAAGAATTCCCTTAGAGAATAAACAGGGTTTACGCGATTTATTATTTGCCAATTTAAATCATCCAAGATGGGACGATGTAGCACAAAGATGTTTATCATGTGGCAATTGCACCTCAGTATGCCCTACCTGTTTTTGCCATAGTGAAGTAGAAAAACCCAGTTTAGATGGCACAAGCAGCGAGCATCAGCGCGAGTGGGACTCTTGTTTTACCGCAGGCCATAGCTATTTAAGCGGAAAAGTCATTCGGGATGATACGCATAAACGCTACAAACAATGGTTGACTCATAAAGTCGGCAGTTGGTTTGATCAGTTTGATAGCAGTGGTTGTGTAGGCTGCGGACGTTGTGTTACCTGGTGTCCTGTGGGTATTGATATCACCGAAGAACTCGCGGCAATTTCTGGAGAATCCAATGTAAGGATGAAAGAAAGTGATTAAATCGATTGCCGATCCCTATTTGCCACTTGAAGCAATCATTGTAGAGAAAACTGAGGAGTCCTCTTCAATTTTTACCTTGCATTTGCGCTTTCTTGACCCAGAACATCATGAGCGATTTCTCTTTTATCCAGGTCAATTTAATATGCTCTATCTATACGGCGTAGGTGAAGTCGCGATTTCTATTGTCTCAGATCCCGAGAAAAAGGATATTTTAACGCATACCATTCGCGCCATTGGGCGAGTGACCAAAGCATTACAAAAACTCCAATCCGGAGATCGAATCGGTGTTCGCGGACCTTATGGGCGTGGATGGCCGCTTGACCAAGCACAAGGCAAAGATGTTGTAGTGCTTACTGGGGGATTAGGTTGTGCTCCCTCGGTTTCCATTATTGAATACATATTGGCACGCCGAGAACAATACGGTCATTTGAGCATCCTACAAGGTGTGAAGCACAGTGATGATTTTATTTTTAGGAAACAGTATGCAATTTGGCAAAAATCGCCTAATACTGTAATTCATGTCGCAGCCGATCAAGCCGGGCCTAAATGGCCATGGGCTATAGGTTATGTTACGGATATGATTGATAAGCTCAATCTGAATCCTGCACATACAATCGTGATGATGTGTGGGCCGGAAATGATGATGAATACTGCAGTCAAAGTACTTACGCAACGCGGAATTGCAGAGCATGATATTTATTTAAGCATGGAACGAAATATGGAGTGTGGTATAGGACAATGCGGTCATTGCCAATATGGAGGAGTTTTTATTTGTAAAGATGGCCCTGTTTTCGCCTATTCAGAAATCAAAGAATTATTTAATGAACCAGGATTTTAGCGACGATGAAGCCACGTGTGTCGGTACATAAATTTACATCCTGTGATGGATGCCAATTGGCCTTTTTAAATTCCGGAGAGGCCTTACTGACTTTATCTGAATTAGTTGATATGGTTCATTTTTCGGAAGCAGGAGCAGTCGATCTTGATGCCAAAGTAGATATTGCCTTTGTTGAAGGCAGCATCTCCACTCCAGATGAAGAAGAACGTATTAAAAAAATTCGTGAACACAGTCAATTCATCATTACCATTGGTGCTTGTGCTACCGCGGGAGGTGTGCAGGCTTTACGTCATTTTGCGGACACTAAAGAATGGGTCAGTAGTATTTATGCTTCTCCAGAATACATTCAAAGCTTAAGTACTTCCACCCCCATTTCACATCACGTAAAAGTGGATTGGGAGTTATGGGGCTGTCCGGTAAATAGCAATCAAGTATTAGAAGCAATCCGTTTCTTATTATCCAATACGACTCCTCGCATCAAACAAGATTCTGAGTGTATGGAATGCAAACGTAAAGGGAATATATGTGTTTTGGTTACCCAAAAACAACCGTGTATGGGCCCTGTAACCAAATTGGGATGCGGTTCTCTTTGTCCCACAGTAGGACGAGGATGTTATGCGTGTTATGGTCCAAAAGAAAATCCTAATCCTCAATCTTTGGGGAACTGGTTTGAGCAACTCGGCTTAACTAAGGAAGCCATCGCACAAAAATTTTTGCATATTAATAATCAAGCTCCTGCGTTTAACAAAGCTGGAGCTTATTTTAAGGGAATTAAAATCAGCAATGAGTAACACGATTTCCATTAATGTTCCTATTTTGGCGCGCGTTGAAGGCGAAGGTGCGCTTGAGTTGCATATTCGCGACAGTAAAATCACCCAACTCCAATTAAAAATTTATGAACCCCCAAGATTATTTGAAAAATTTCTCGAAGGCAGAAGTTATACCGATGTTCTGGATCTTGTAGCGCGGATCTGTGGGATATGTCCTGTTGCTTATCAAATGAGCGCGACTCAGGCAATCGAACAGTGTTTTGGTCTACAGCCTTCTCCTTGGGTACGCGAGATGCGCCGCCTCTTTTACTGCGGTGAATGGCTGGAAAGCCATAGCATGCACATTCATTTTTTAGCATTACCTGATTTTTTAGGATTTAAATCAGCACCTGAAATGGCAAAAAGTTATCCTGAAGAAGTACGACGAGGCATCCGTTTGCAATCGTTTGGTAATGATTTAATCAAATTATTTGGTGGTCGTTCGGTTCATCCCGTTGGTGCCTGCGTGGGAGGATTTTATAAAGCACCCTCTCTGACGCAAATCAATACTTTATTAGAAAAAGCAAAAGCACGCATTGAAGATTGTGAAGCACTAATTCGCTGGCTTGCTGAGCGTTCTTTCCCAGATAACTCTCACGAATTCACCTACGTCTCACTTTATCATCCTACAGAATATCCATTCAATGAGGGAAGACTGGTTTCCAATCATGGTTTAAACATTAGCATCGAGGAATTTGATGCCTACTTCAAAGAAAGCCAAGTCTCCTACTCCACTGCCTTGCATTGTTTATTGCAAAATAAACCGTACTTGGTAGGACCTCTCGCGCGAGTGAACAATTGTTTTGGCCACCTTCCCGTTCCCATCCATCTTCTTTTACAGGATTTAAATATAAACTTTCCCTCCCGTAATATGTATCACAGTATTTTTGCGCGCGCAGTTGAAATCTATTTTTGTGTTCTAGAATCCATACGCATTATGGAACAATATAAAATCCCAAAAGAGTCGCATCCCGAAATTAAACCACGTGCCGGAACAGGATTTGGGTGTACCGAAGCGCCCAGGGGTACTTTGTGGCAACATATTCAATTAGATGCCCATGGAGAAGTAAAATCCGCCCGTATCGTGCCTCCAACCAGCCAAAATCAGGCACGGATTGAAGACGATTTACGTCGTTCTTTGGTGCAATATGGCCTTGACCAAGATGAAGAGTCGTTACGTTCATATAGTGAAATGATCATCCGCAATTATGACCCCTGTATTTCATGTTCTACACATTTTTTGACGATTAAAGTGAATCGAGAATGACGATCATTAAAGTGCTAGGAGTTGGTTCCCCTTTTGGCGATGATCAGGTAGGTTGGAAGGTGGTCGAAGAGTTAAAACATCAGCTTTCAATAGATACCGATGTATCACCATTCGTAGTTATTGAACGCTGTGATCGCCCCGGCGTTCGGCTTATTGAATTAATGAGTGGATTCAATACTGTTTTTATTATTGATGCAGTCAAATCTGGCAATGCCATAGGAACGATCCATCGCTTTCAAAAAGAGGCTCTTCTTGATTCTGCACCTGGATTCTCAACCCATGACCTGGGCATCATCCAAGCGTTGCAATTAGCAAGTGCTCTCAATGAATTACCGGATAATCTTTTATTTTATGGAATCGAAATTGATGTAATTACCTTCGATACGACACTTTCTCTACACGTAGAAAATGCAATTACCGATTTGGCGCTTCAATTAAAAAATGAAATTGTAGCCTGGGTGCAGCGGTAACGGAACCCGGGGGTCGGTGCCCACATAAGTTTTTGATCCCGGGTTTCGGCGGGTAATTATGTTCCATGCCCTGGGTTCCGCTCCGCTGCACCCAGGCTACAAGAATAAATAGTCACCAAGACTTCTACATCCCACGTCACCTTATTTCTAATATGCTTTCTACTTCTTCAGTGTCTTGTTTTTTCTTTGGTAGCGCCAAATAGCCAATCGGTGCTCACTTCAAGCTCATCGGCAATTCTTTGCATCGTATTGTCATCCAATGCAACTCCATAAAGTAACGCTTCAATTTTAAATTTAGGCAATTGAAACATCTTTGAACATGCTTGGACGCGCTCTGTCATTAATTCGGGAACACCTAATTCATCAAGCTCATAGTTCAAACGTTCAGTTAATTTTTTGTTTGACATAGCAGTCTCCTCTTCACTTTTTATCAGTGTAAAACAAGTAAGCTTAAGGATTGATTAACAAAGAGATTTTTTCACATAAAAATTATGTTCATGACTGGCTAGATGATATACACCTCCGCTATTCCTGCCAGGACACGGCAAAAACAAAGCGCATTTTGTAAAAAAATATATGATGTTTTTCTATGAAATCATTCGAGAAAAGAACAGGAAACCATTAAAGTGAAAATTATATTCAGTAATGTTATGATTTGGGCACGCAATTAACCGATGGATTGATATAAAATTATGCCCACCTCTAAAGAAATGTTATTACATATTTTAAACAGAGCAATAACGGCTCATAAAGACAAAATTTCACCCTTTCAAATAGAATGTCTCGACATGTTTCAAAAAAAAATTAACGCCATAAAAGTGGATGAAACTGCAGAAATGGATTTACAAATTTGTAATATCCTTCTTGATAAATGTTTTTGTGACTTAGAAGATATGATCCCAAGAGAGCGCAGGATTATCAGTCTTCTAAATAAACCAAATCTTACTGATGATGAGTTTTATACTAAAGTTTCGACAATTTTTAATCATGAAATTAAAGAATTAAATAGCTTTTTAAAAGATACATTTTATGACCAAACATTTAAAAATGTAAAAATGATCTTAATCGATATGAAAACTGAATTGACGCGCTTAAAAACTGGATTGGAACAACAACCCCATAATGAGAAAACTCTGAGTTGTTACTTTAGTTAAAAGAACTACCCATGCCTAGGTAACGACCCTAGGCATGAAGATAAATCAATAGATTTCTAAATTCAAGCAAGTAATGGAGTACCTATGTCACAAATTGCAGTGATTACAGGAGCGAGCGGTGGTATCGGACATGCATTGGCTTTAGAGCTGGCCTCTCAGGGGATCACGGTAATCGCGATTGCAAGAAATAACAATGAGTTGCTTCAATTAAAGGATAGGTATCCGGAGAAAATCAGGAGTATACCTGCTGATATTACTACCGATGAGGGCTTAGAAAGAATTGTACATGAAATAAAGCAATTAAAGATCAATTACTTGATTCATAATGCTGGTATTATTTACCCTCTTGGCAAATTACATAAGGCAGTACCTGCTGATATAAAAAAAATAATTGAAACCAATCTTATCGCGCCTTTGTTACTCACCCAAAGTTTACTTCCTTTCTTTTCAGAGAATGGTGGCCGCATTTTAAATATCACATCAGTAGCTGGTGAAAAAGTAGTTCCAGGTGCAGGCGCTTACTGCATTTCCAAAGCAGCTCTCAACATGTGGACGCGCATATTGCAGGCAGAATTACCTTATGAAATAGTAGCTACTGATGTTATTCCAGGTGAAGTAGACACAGGGATGCAAAAAGATTTGCGAGAATGCCCTATAGAACAGTTTCCATTGGCTGTCGAGTTTCAAGAAGCATATCAAGAAAAAACCTTGATACCTCCTGCAGTCTGCGCTGAATTTTTAGCCTTTCTCTTGTTAAAAACAACCCCTAAAGCATTTTCTGAGAAAAGGTGGAACATTTATAAACATTATACAAAGCCAGTTCCTCTTCCCTTAAATAAAGAGAAACTCAATGATTAGAGTCTGTTTTCATTTCTACTATCTTGGTCAAACTGCCCTGATTTTCTGTGCTCCGATGCTTACATACTTTATGTATGCTGCGCTTCGGTACTCAAAAATCAAGCCATTTTGACTCAAGCCAGCGAAATGGAAACAGACTCTATTAGTTATTCAAAAAGCAAGGCCATAAAAATATGATTTTCATATACTCCATCGATACGAACAGCATTTTTATGTATCCCTTCTTTGACAAATCCATATTTTTCATACAACGAAATGGCCGCTTTATTATGTTCGCGCACAGTAAGTTCTATACGTGTTAACCCTTTTGACTTAGCCATTTGCAATGCTGTGCTTAATAAGGCCTCACCTATTCCTTGCCCTCTGTAGGGTGCAAGTACACCAATTCCTAAAGCACCAACATGAGCAAAAACAGGCCGATCAAGAGGGCTGATATCACACCAACCAACGACTTGCTCCTTATGCATTGCGACAACTTGAGGCCAGTCTTTGTTAATATGCTCTAAAACAAAATTTCGAGTTAATTCGATCGGAGGACCTTCTAAAAAAGCCAAGAATTTGCGTTCACGCGCCACACGATCTACAGCGGTCCAAAAAGCTTCAATATGTTTTTCTTGGATAGGAACAATAGTAAATTGCATAAGAGTCTATTAAATAATTCACATTAAGGTAGTAAAAAGGAGATTTCTCTTTGAGTCAATAAACAATTACCATTGGTTATATGGCGGGCTAGAATTTAAAGATAATGCATCAAGAACATGTTATAGTGCACAATCTATCTCAGTAAGACAAAACGAAAGAACTATGCAAGAAATTACTATTTATCATAATCCTCGATGCTCTAAATCACGAAAAACTTTAGAACTTCTTCAAAGCAAAGGGTTTAAACCTGTTATTATCGAATACCTTAAAACACCTCTTAGTTTGAAGCAATTAAACGACTTAAAGAATCACTTTGCACTTCAGGATTTTGTTCGTACTGATGAGTATGTTTTTAAAGAACTGAAATTGTCGCTGGATAATGAAATGCACGTATTAGACGCGATGCTCAAAGAGCCCATATTAATGCAACGCCCTATTGTCACCTATAAAGACAAAGCGGTCATTGGACGTCCGCCTGAGAAAGTCCTGGAATTATTTGAGTAACTGCTTGCTCGTAGGTCGGTTTTGTAGCCTGGGTGCAGCGCAGCGGAACCCGGGTTTTATGAACGAATTGCTCAACCCGGGTTCCGCTGCGCTGCACCCAGGCTACATTCTTATCATTCTCAATATATTTTATTCAGAAGCCAGTTGGTTAGGACAACCTGATTGATGGTAGGATACCAACGCATTATAGATACTATCATAATCTTCAAATGCATCTTTTTTCGATTTGATGTCATCAAAAACTAAGTTTGTTCGGCTGCAAGTTCCTGGTTCAGCAATATTTATATGATCGCCAGTTGCTTTTTTGTAAGAGATAAAAGTCTCGCCGCAATGCAGATGAGGGCGTTTTGCTGCATGGTTTCCTAAATATTCCTGATTACCACAATAAGTTTTCTTAAAATTAATCTTAATGTGAGATGCATTTGCAAATGAAGGGATAGAAGCCAAGAGAATGACGTAAGCTATCACCGCAGTTGAGATTTTATTTATCATAGAGCACCGAAAAAAGTGTTAAAAATCAAATTTAACACATTCCATTTTAGCAACCAAGATCTTATCGCTAAGTATTTGACGCTACTTTATTTCTGCAACACATACTTTCCTGGAGCAGAGGGTAACGATGAAGCAAGATGAGGAGGTGAAACAAGCCTTTGTGAACTGTTGTTGACCAACCAATCATGCCATGCAAGCCACCAAGAGCCATCTCTTTTTTTTGCTTTAGTTATCCATTTCTTTGGCCCCATATAAGGCATTTTCTTTTTACTTTCCAGAATAGAATAATAACGCCCAGGATGATTGGGTTCACTGACAATTCCTGCGTTGTGACCACCACTTGCCAACACAAAGGTAATATCCGAATGCATCATCAGATGGATTTTGTATACAGATTCCCAAGGCGCAATATGGTCATGTTCTGTGCTTACTGCAAAAATAGGTAAATGAACATTTTTAGGAGCTACAACCTCTTCTTCGACGCGAAAATGTCCCTCAGAAAAATCATTTTGCAAAAATAGTTTTTCAAGATATTCCGTATGCATTTTATAAGGCATACGCGTTGCATCAGCATTCCAAGCAAGCAGGTCTATCATCCCGCGCTTTTTACCGGTCATATAATCATCAATCATTTTTGACCAAATCAAATCATAAGTACGTAACATTTGAAAAGAACCAGCCATGTGTTTGGGATCAAGATAGCCTTTTTCCCACATCATATTTTTGAGAAATGCTATTTCACTCTCTGTAATGAACAGCATAAGCTCACCTGCTTTTGTAAAATCTCCTTGAGCGGCCAAAAGCGAAAGACTTTTAAGTCGATGATCTTTATCTCGCGCCATTGCAGCAGCGGTAATCATCGCTAAAGTTCCTCCAAGACAATATCCCATTAAATGAATTTTGCTCTTAGGTAAAATAGCACTCACTGCATCGATTGCGGCCATTGCACCTTGACGATAATAATCATCCATTCCTAAATCACTGTCCTTCTCATCCGGATTGCGCCATGAGACGATGAAAACAGTATGCCCCTGTCCAACAAGCCATTTAACTAGCGAATTTCCAGGGGATAAATCCAAAATATAATATTTCATTATCCATGCAGGTAATATAAGTATTGGCTCTTTAAAAACAGTTTCTGTTTGGGGTTCATATTGAATTAATTCAATCAAATGGTTAGTAAATACGACCTTCCCAGGGGTAATTGCAACATTTTTTCCTGGTTTGAACTTTCCAGCACCTGGAGGAGGCAAGCCAGCCAATCGTCTTAAAGTATGTTCAAACGCAACCTCTGTACCTTGAATTAAATTGACACCACCTGAGCGAATTGTTTCATAAAACAGATCAGGATTGGTCATTACAAAATTGGAAGGTGATAAGGCATCAAGTAACTGACGAATACAAAATGAAACAGTACGCTCTGCTCGACTAGAAAGGCCAGGAACTTTCCGTGTTGCATAGCCCCACCATTCTTCACTTTGAAGAAAAACTTCAGCATAAAAACGCCATGGCATCAATTGCCAATTTTCTTTGTGAAAACGAACGTCTGTTCCTTGTGCTGGTTGTTTATCACACAGCAGATGAGTAAGAAACTCATCGGTATGTATGAGATGATAAAAAGCCAATGCCAATAAATGCCCAGGTGATTGAGCTAATTGTAAAAGCCAAGCACAATGGGCAGCTCCTATTACAGCTGGACTCATTCCCATAGTAATCTTACCAAGATTTGCTTGATATAATTTATTGATATAATAGAAAAAATCATCCAATTGATTCTTATACATTGCATACTGAGGTTTAATGATGCCCTCCGTTGGAGCTGTGGATTCATTTTTTGATCGTAATCGAGTTGAAGCCTTAGTCCTCTCAGTTCCTTTCATAGTCAGTATCCTTGGGTCCTTCCAGCAATGATGGGTGATTTAAGTAACGTGTTGCTATAAATTATAGTATTATTTTCAATAGAGTGGGTGAATTACAAAAACAGACAAGGAACATGGATGTTGAGTCAATTGAATATTAGAGTATGCTTAAAGGAATAAACCAAATCAAATAAGGAAAAAAATGAAAAAACTATGGATTGCTTTATTGTTTGTGTTTCATACATCAGTTTTTGCTGATGATTTGGGTAAATCGACCTATCAAATATCGTGTAAGAGTTGTCATGCACCTCAATTTGCTACTGGAATAAAAGCTCCAGCTGCTTTTGATAAAAAAGCATGGGATATACACTTTAAAAATGCTGAAATGGAAGCCAAAAAAAATCCTACAGAATATAAAACCGCCATGGATTATTTATTATACAGCATGAAGCGTGGCAAAGGATTAATGCCTCATGGTGGCTTATGTAAGGAAGCCAATGTACCCAAGAAAAATTGTTCTGATGAAGCATTTATTCAGGCCATTCATTATATGTCGCAAAACTAAATAGAGACTCTTAGGGAACTAGGGGCTGTTTACAGCCCTAGCTTGTAATATACCCATAAAACGAAAACGTTTCGTACAACTATAGTGTCTGAGATTGAAAAGTCAAAAACAGAGTTTATCTACTATACTGCACATAGATTGACCTTTTACATAAGTTTTATAAAGAGCGAAGCGTATTCAATTATGAAACATGACGCGCATAATCAAGGCATCAGTTTACTGTTTCTGATTTTATTTACCATAATAGGAGGAGCCATTCTCTTTTTTTCAGGGGGTGGATTGGGATTTATGATGGCTCCTATGGCTTGTGATATGCCCACTTCGTGTAATGGTATACTGAGCTCCTTAGCCGTAATGATGCTCATGTTATTTCCAATTGAGCTGATACTCAGTTTAATTGCTGGTTGGATATGTTATTTTTCGCAAAGATATAATCTATCCATGTGGTTAACTTGGGGTTGCACCATTGCATGGTCATTATTTATTTACATCAATATTTAATAGTATTCCTTGCGTTAACTCCATTTACAATATCCTTGAGAATAAAAGTAGTCTGGGTGCAAATTCGAGTTTTGCTTGTTCTAAACTACAACTAGAGAAGTGAGTAAGTCCTGGTCAAGGCTTATCATGATATAAAACAATCAGTTCCTTACTGGAAGAACAGCCCAATAATTCCATTGTCTTAGCTAAAGTACCTTCAACAGTTCTATATGAAATATTCATATCCCGTGCAATTTCTTTAGAACTTTTTCCTTGCGCAAGTAATCTGAGACAGACTGCTTGTTGTTCTGATAAACGAATAGGTAAATGAGACGATTTATGAAACAGAACCATATCCTTTTCATTTAATAGGACTGGTTTGGGTTCTTCTGTTTTGTTTTCAGTGACCCGTTTCAGTGTGTAAGATACATGTTCTTCCAATGCATTATCATTGGTATCAAGAGAGATAGTCGCTACATTTTCGAATAATTGATCACGTTCCATGTGAAGCGTATCAAAAAAAGTTTTGAGATCAGTAGTTAATAATGGCAAAGGATTTCGCGAAATTCGTCCTATTTGTATCGCAGTATTTACTTGTAAAAAAACGACAAACTCTGAAGACAACAATTGTCGAATTGCTTCATTACAGATAATGCTTGCATCGGTGGTTGCTACAATATGTTCTTTAGCTTGCAGTTCTTTCAATATATTTTTTTGGCATTGATAAAAATCTTTTTGGCCCTTTGCATCAAAAATTTCATTCAAAGTACGTCCAACATGATATTCTATTCCAAGATCGGCGTCGATAAACTGCCAGCCAAGTTTTTCAGCCAAAAGTTTTGCGAACAAGCCTTTACCAACGCCAGGTAGTCCGACAATAAAAATACGTTTAGGCTGATTCATCATTCTCTCTCCTATACGTGGCTTCTAATAAGTATTGAATCTACTTATAGTATAAAAACGTATTTAAATTGCATCAATACGTAAAAATACGTATCAAATATGGATTTTTTTGTACAAAAAATTTTTAGCTACCTTTTTCTACTAACATTTTTTTTACTGTTAATAGATCAAGATATGCTTTTTTCTTATCGGCAGGATTTCGTAAAAGATAAGCAGGATGATAGCTTACAATAAAAGGGATATTATTATAATGATGGAGTGTATTACGCAATTGTTTCAGAGCCAGTGGTTTATTCAGTAAAAATTGACCCGCAAAACGTCCTAAAGCTAAAATCAAATGCGGTTGAATCAGCTCGATTTGCCGCGCAAGATAAGCGCTGCATTGAGCAATTTCATCCAACTGAGGATCCCTGTTATTTGGTGGCCTGCATTTCAAAACATTAGCAATGTAGACATCTTTTTCAATCATCTCAATGCTCTGCAACATTTGATTTAATAAACTTCCTGCTTTTCCTACAAAAGGCAACCCTTGTTGATCCTCATAAAAACCAGGGGCTTCACCAATAATCATCAATTTTGCGTTTGGACTGCCACGAAAAAAAACGGTTTGGGTTCGGGTTTTATGTAAAGAACATCGAGTGCATGCAGCCACTTCTTTAGCCAAAGTGGATAATCCTTGCTCACACGAAGCGTGCGGGCTACGCATCTCCCAGAGATCGATTCCCATAGCTTGTAGATAATAACGATTTAAAACGTCTGACATAGGAAGCTCATTTCACACAATAATTGCTAGAGAAAAGTTGGACGGTTATTTTCGTTTTTAATTTTTGATAAATCAATGCTTACTGTATTAAAAAATTACCAACCATCTTGTAGCCTGGGTGAAGCGCAGCGTAACCCGGGGTTTCTGGAACTCCGTCATTGAGATGAGGAGAACAATCCCGGGTTACGCTGCGCTTCACCCAGGCTACAAAGCAACAGAAAAATTGACAGCCTCCTCAAGTATCACCTTACGAACCTGTTCAAATCGAGCCTCATCCCAGATATTTTCCACAAGTAATGTTCCATTATCAAGGCATTCTTCATAAGCAGCGAGTCCAATTAATAAGTGAGAAAATTTGATTTTTCTAAACTTACTCAATGCTTCTAATAAGGTCAATCGTTCAATTTCAGATCCTGAAATATCATCGCCAAATTCACCATCAACACCCTTAAATTTCGCTGCAAACCAATCCTCTAAAGGCTGTCCCTTCATGATAAAAGTGTGCGATGTTTGCGAACCACCTAGTACTCGGGTATCCAAATACTGCTGAATATCAACACAAAGAGTATTTTTCTTTAGATAGGCAAATGCGTCAATAAATAACGGAGTCAATTCAAATGGCTTAACTTGCACCATGGCACGTAATTCAATCAGTGACTTAAGCGTATTTTGATTCGTCACTTGCCTTTCTTTAGATTCCCCAAAGCTATCTCGTAGACTCCTCTTCGCTGCTTCTATTTGACGATCCAGTTCAACTACTATCTTGTGTAAATGAGTCGAATTATTTCCTTCTGTTAAAATTTGTTCTTGTAACCAACCGCATAACTCAGGATCTAATGATTGTGCTTGCTTGCTTGAAAACGCTTTTGCTAATGCGGCATTAAAATCATCTGGAGTTACTTGATCATAGAGTTCGGCAGCTTTTATAAAAAGATTCGCATGCTCTTCCTCCAGATGCTCCTCCAACATTTTTCGCTCCCAATCATCGACTTTGGCGACGTTGGTTATTTCGAGCATCCCGCCCCCTGGCAATAGATAAAAACCGTGATGCTTTGCAAAGCGAATTCGTCCTTGTGCATCAACATTAATTCTATCTACCGCTTCATTTTCAAGCTTTCCCCCCATTTGAATCTGAATAGGATATAATTGATTCGCGGGGGGATGAGAAATATCAAGCTGATCCAAATTAAAAAGATGAGATTTGTTCGTTTTCTCCAAGTGTTTCTTTTGTGCTGTACGAAATTTTTCCCAAATCTCTAACGTATACTCATGAAGTGGATGTTTCAATCTCATCTGCCCTGGAGTTTTACCAAACTCAAACCAAGCACTTAATTCTTCATCCATCTCCATACCGTAAAAATCGAACAAAACCTCAAAATACTGTTGATTCTCAATACGGTGTAATACATCCGCGTAGTTAATTAACGTCGCTGCATAAGCCAACACCACATAATGCGTCTTTACTTGACTCTTATGAGTCACTTTACCCGAAAGCTTTTTGATGTCAGCCATTTTATCCAGCATCATGGTATGTCGACCTTGGGTGTTGGCTGCTTTATATTGAAGCAACATTGGACCAATATCCGTAAATAGCTGTACCATGATTATTCCTTATCCGATGTTTAATGAATCTCAGTTTATAACAAAAATGTAAAATCAGAATACATCCCAGGAAAAACAAATTAAAATACAGTTTGGCCATATTTTATTCCTTTCATTATGCCTCTTATTATTGATTCGCAGAATATTGCAAATAATGAATGGATTTGGGATTTTCTAGAGTCTCAGCGTCTCATAGGGAAAGAGATTTGGAAGCCGAATGAAGTATTTACCTATAACGGCACTTCTTACACATTTCAGCAAACCGTTTTTGCAAGACAAAGAAAAAATCTTAAACAAGGATACGCTTATGAAATGATCTCCTCAGCGCGACTTGGCTCAGGGGAGTTTGGATCAGTATTTCGCATTTCCTGTACAATCAGCCAAGGGAAAACAAATACCTTCCAAGCTAAAGACAAACATCGAGTCGTAAAATTTCTCGACCCTCTTAATGCCTTGCGTGAGTATGAAGTTGCACGTTATGCCGAACATTTACATATTAAAGCACCAACTCAGAACTACTTGGTCATGAAAGAAATGCCAGGCCAAACACTATCTAGATTTTTAAGCAAATATTCTCTAACCCGACAACAAAAATTAGACCTATCTATAGCGCTGGCGAATGCAATTAAAGAACAACTCATTGATAGAAAAATTATCCATAGGGATCTTCACGGAGATAATATTTTAATAAAATATGATCCCCAATCCTCACAAAAGCCTTTTACAGTAAATATTATTGACTATGGGCTTGCAAGTTATATTCCTAATTTAACTATCCATCGAGAAAATTATGATGTTTTTTCATTATGTGAGCTTTTAGAATGGATTTGGGCAAATGAATCAAATAGACCTAAGTACATTAATCAATTATTGTATTTAAGATCAAACAACATACTACATTACCTTTGTCTTGATGAAATAGTTATATCCCCCACCTCCCAATCCCAAGAACCATTGGATCGCATGTTTGTCTATTTAAATTGGTTGGGGAACAAAGACTTAGCTCGGGAATTGCGAACTAATCTATTAACCGCATTAAAAGACTCTAGGCCGAATAATTTGGCTTTGATGAGGCAAGCCGTCGATCAATGTATTGAGAAATTGCAGCAACACAAAATTGATCTTAACACCTTTCCTTATCCGATTTTTATGGAAGATTTAGAGAAACAAAAGCTGTTTAATGATATTGATGCCTATTTTAGGCTTTTGGAAAATAAAGGAAAATCCCTGAAGAACACGCCTCAAGAATTAGAAGGAGAACAACTTTGTGCTTGGGCCCGCAACTTAAGACAGAAAACATATCAAGCCGCTATGATGCCTTCCCAAGACCAAAGAAAAGCTTTAATAGACTGCAATGAATACTGCAAAGAAGCCTTGAAAGATAATAAAAAATTACTTGATATTCATCGAGATTATAATTACATTTGGGCTGAAATTGGGGTAGCGCTGTGTTCTCTTATTGTTCTCTACCCCATAGTTGGTTTTATTCATTATCTTGCAACGGATAGGTTTAGATTTTTTAATCAAACAGAGTCTGCTGCAGGAGCCCAAAAAATGGAGAAGAATTTTAGTCAATTATCTACTATTAAATCGCATTAGCAGTTTCTTCTTTTACAATTCACATTAATCACAATGTCTTAAACCACTACCTATAAATTTTTGCCCATAATAGTTAATGATTCAAAATTATTTTGCTAATATAGCTTCCGTTGTCATTATAAGAAGAAAAATAATTCATGACATTAGCAAAAAATTCAAATCCATATTCAGCGGATACTGCATTTCATGATGGCAGGTTACGTCAAGCACAGTTCAAAATGCTTGCTATGCTTGAAGTAATCGATTCCATCTGCAGAAAACATAATTTGGATTATTGGCTTGACGCAGGCACTCTTTTAGGCGCTGTTCGTCATCAAGGATTCATTCCTTGGGATGATGATGTGGATATTGCTATGCCACGCGCCAGCTATGAACAATTCCTACGTGTTGCTCCTGCCGAAGTTCCCAGTTGGATGTGGCTACAAACCATCCATAGTGACCCGGGCTACTTTAATATGGCGACCCCTTTAAAAATCAGGGATCGATCCAGTCGTTTTATTGAAAAGCATGAAAAAGGTAATGAGCCATATGTTCAAGGTATCTTTATTGATGTTTTTGTCTACGACAGCATGCCAGTGGACCCTAAACAACGTAAGCGATATAAATTCTATGCCAAAAAACTCTCACGTTTATTAAGCACTAAATACAGTAAAGTAAAAATAGGACATTATCCTACCCTCTATAAGGTTATCGCCTCATTTTTGCCTAAACCCCTGCTTGAGTTTTGTTTGCAAAAAATTATCCATCAAGCGAATTCCAGTCTTAGCCCGTATATAGGACGAGGTTATAATTGCGTAGGCAAAAATTTAATTAAAAAAGATGAAATTTATCCTTTACAACGGGTTGCGTTTGAAACAAAAGAATTTAATATTCCTCAGAACGCGGAAGCGTTTTTGATCCAACAATATGGTGATTATTTGCAGCTACCTCCAGTGGAACAAAGAGTCATGAGACATTGCAAAGAATTGATCCCACATCTGGAAGAAATAGTCTAAAGTATTCTCTTATCCCCGAAAGCTTTGTAGCCCAGATTAGCGCAGCGTAATCTGGGTTTATATGCTCCTGATTACAAAACGTCCTAAGGAAAACTATTTAATACCCTCACCCTAGCCCTCTCCCGCAAGCAGGAGAGGCGATTTTTGTTGACAGTGTTTTTTTAATTCGCCCCTTTGGGGAAGAGATGATTTTGTTTTTGTGCAACCGGTTTGATAGGTAACATTTCAAACCGGGCTGATAGGTAACAGATTTAAGATGCTAGGGTCTAAAAATTTTA
>NZ_LNYZ01000002.1 GCF_001468065.1 Legionella steigerwaltii | reverse complement strand
TCATCTCAACAAATTGATTTAGTCAAAAGCGCGTAGAATATCACATAAAATCAATAACTTTTAGACGCCAGGGTAATAATATGTAAAACGAGCGATTCATCTGATAAAAATAGTTCATTCTTACTCTATGGAAGAAGTAAAGACGGCTCGTGGAATTTAAAAGAATTGGACGATCCCAAACAGAGAATAGAAAGACAATTAAGTGCAGCGAGTATTGTGTTTAAAAATACTGTAACCGTTTTAAAAGCAGAAACTGATGATAAGGGGGAAGCTGACAAATTAGCCGATATTATTAGGAACATTATTTATGGCCACCCTAAGAGAATGTTGCATCATGAATCCGAAGAAGCTCGATTGAAAGAAATATTGCACGAGTGGGGACAATTCTTAGTTAATCAGCCAACGATCGTTAAGCAATACAGGGAATCAGTTTGCAATAATCTAAAGCAAATTGAAGAAGTTATTAAGGGTAGTACGCCAGAAATCCAGCAACAATTCAAACAGGTACGGCAACAATATGAAAAAATAAAAAATGAGCATAATCAAGAGCTTATTTCAATGGCAGAAAAAGAACCAAATAAAGCGGATAAATCAGGTCGTACGCCGCTTTATTATGCTGTTCAGTATGGGGATTTAAAAACAATAGAAAAAATTCTTCAAATAAAGGGAACAGATCCCAATGCGAAAGGTTTGATTTTTACGCGACATGTTATTAGTCATCCCCAAATTGCGCGTTTGCTGATGCGTTATGGTGCCAGTCCATTTCAACCGACTCATGAGAATAAAGTAAAAAATAAGCCTTTATCAACATTTGAATACGACTGCCATAGTGAGTCTGCATGGTTTAACCCTAAGTTTAATATTGAATGTTTACTTGCGTGCAAAGATCCTAGTGCCCCTCTTTATCAAGAAGCAGTGAAACATTTAAATGTTGATTTAATAAAGCGTATGAAAGAAGATCTTAAGAAAATTGAATGGAAACCCCTAGATAAAGAGTACTTTGACGATGTTCTTAAAGAGCTGGGATTAGGTGATGGAACAGAGTCTTATGAGGATAAAAAAGCGTTAATTATGAAATTTGCTGAAGGTGTGTTGACCGACTTGGAAGAGGCAGTAAAAAAGAACTCATTTAAATATAAAGTCGCTCATTTCATGGATTCATTATTACACTCTCACAACCCAACTCCAAGTAGTACTTCGTCTACTTCCGAATCAGAGTCACAAAAAGCACAAAAAATAAAACACTCTCTTGATCTTATTAAAGCCGAATCAAATAACCCAAGTTCTGTAGATGAAGACGGAACGTCTGATAGTGGACGATTTTCAGAGCGTTAAAAAAATATGGGGACGGTCCGGGACGGACCCCTGCAGAAGGTGTGCAAATTGTTTAAATCTGGATTAGGGGGACGGTCCGGGACGGACCCCTGCAGAAAGTATGCAGATTGTATCACCTTCGCACGGGGACGAGCTAATACGCCACTGATTCCAGGCAGATCGTCTCTTGCTTAATCCGTGAATGCGGCACGTTATTTCGCACTGAGATGATTTAATAATTCCTGAGCAGCCCTATCTCCACTCAAATAAGCGCCATATACCGTTGATGGATAAATATTAGTCGTTGCCTCCCCAGCAAATAAAAGATGGCCCTCTACAGTTTTTGCCAAGTTCAAGTAATCATTACCATCCTCTAAAGACCCAGGACGGATACTAGAATAAGCGCCAACACTAAAAGGATCTTTTCCCCAACGAGTAATAACATGGGCCGTTGGCTCTGGAATATTATCCCCATAAACATCACGTAATCGCTTCATCACTGATTGAATAATTTCCGCATCACTTTTATTTTCCAAATCTCGAGCAAAATCTCCTGAAACAATCGCGGCTAAAATAGGTTGATGGAAAAAGGCATTAAGATTATCGAACTCTATCCAAACACCTTTATCAATCCATTTTTTACCAGACCAATAGGCAGGAGAAACTACACTGATGTATTGTTCAGTATCCCAAAAGACTTTAGGAAATAGCATAAACACCTTATTCATAATTCCCATATTAAGATGATTCATTGCCAAAATTTTATCTTGTGGCAATTGCGGGACAAAAGTCACGCTACCACTTTTAAGAACGCCAAGTGGAAGGGTGCAAATCACATACTCTCCAGTAAATTGCTTGCTATCGGCAGTAGTGACTACTATATGTTCTTTATTTTGATAATCGATTTTGGTGACAATTTGCTTCAATAAAATATGAGGACTCACCTCTTTTGCGATGCCATTAATAATGTCCTGATAGCCATGGGTCAGAAGCAGGTTACGTCCTGGAAAAGCTTTTTCATTGTCATACCATACCACGGAGAGCGCGCGGATATCTGCGGCATATTCCTGTTCTATTTTATCAGAAACCTCATACAAAAATCCGTGTTGCATTTCCTTATTGAGATGGTGCGAATTAATAAATTCTATCACTACATCAGAGATAGACGTGTTAGCATTTTGCTCGGGATCATCTTGCTTTTTCATCACCAGTTTTTCGAACTCAGCATAAAGCTTTTGAAAGGATGTATCTAATGAGTCTGAAATTTCTTTGCCATTGACATCATAAAACGCAGCAGATTTGTTATAAACCGGCATTGTGGCTAAATTCCACTTTTGTACCAATTTCATCAAGGGATTGCTGGGATCATCGCCATGAATCATGGAGGCCCCTAATTCCAGCACACAGTTAGGCCAAGGCGATACAGTATTGGCACGGCCCCCAATGCGATCACGTGCTTCAAGGATAATAAAATTATCGACTCCATGTTTTTGTAAATAATGCGCGGCTTCTAAACCTGCAATTCCTGAGCCAATAATAATTACTTTATATTGAGTTGGCGGTGTTTTTGTCGCATGGGCACCAATGCCCCATAAAGATAGAATGAAAAGAAAAATCCTTATTAACATAATAATATCCTTTGCCTCTGTTAGTATAATTTCAACCCATTCTTTATATTTATCTATGGCATCAAATGAAGACAAAGGAATTATACAAAAGCTTATTTACGGCTCTATCTCAGGAGGATATCAGAAAAATCCAGTCCTTATGTAATAAATCAGCCCCCTTTGTTGTAGCAATTAAGGGGCAATCTGTTTCTTTTTTATAGGGGGCCGTCCCGGACCGTCCCCCTATTATTACTCCACTGTTAATTATCCTAGACATACACCGCCGCTACAAGTTGACCCGGAGGGACAAACGATTCCACAGCTGCCACAGTTATTGCTATCTGTTTGTGCATTGACACAGGTACCATTGCAAAGAGTAAAAGGCGCAATACATTGAGCCACGCATTGGCCGCTGCTACAAGTTGACCCAGTGGAACAAACGTTTCCACAGGCGCCACAGTTATTGTTATCTGTTTGTGTATTGACACAGGATCCATTGCATGCAATTGTCCCTGTTTGACATCCTCCACCTGGGACAGGATGGTTGAGAGGGGATCCTTTATCACAAGCTACGATAGATAAGGGAATAATAATAACGAGTAAAGAGGTTATCATTCCCCTTATTATATGACGGATAAAACTCCCTTTGTATTCCTTTTGGTGCATCTAAATCTCCTATTTTGTTTTTAAAAACTGCTTGGTTCACTATTAATTTTCAGAGCTGGAGTCCTTTTCATAGCACACTGATTATGCAATGTTTTCAACGGAATTGTAAATGTGGTATTCGTGTCGCGCTTAGAAAAAAGGATGGCTGCCGTCATGTGTTCACCAAAGGTATTGATTATAACCCTGGTTGCTTGAAACCAGTCCAATAACAAACCTGCGCACGCCACTTATCAATTTACTACGTTCACCTTCTAACCAACGATACCACGTCATAAATCAGCGTCTTTTTTATTGAAGTGATTAATGGCAATCTGTTTCTTTTTTATAGGGGTCCGTCCCGGACCGTCCCCAACACCTAAATATTTTATACGCCCATAAAAAGCTTTAGGTCTACGGTTAATTTTTATCTAACCCTCGCTTTGTATCATTAAAGGACAACATGGTCATTATATTTTCTTCTGGCCATGGTTTGTAAAGTAAAAAAATGAACAAGCCTAACATGGGGAATATATTATGCAGAACAAACAGAACATCGAACCTAAAGCGCCACACCGCAAGTCACCTCCAAGGGAAGGACTCAACATTACTAAGGGAGTTACAGACGGGCAGAAGGGCGTTAATCCAGAACAATCGCAGAATCCGAGGACAATCGAACTGGCAACCGACCAATCGACAGCGGCACGACACTTACTCTATTACCCGAATGAGGCGAGTCTTTCTGTTATGGTTAAATCCGCCGATGGGATCGATTGCGTAATGGGGCGTCTAAAGCACGACGGTGATGCCGACAAAGATCTGGCTAAAGATGAAATCCTAATCAGCATGTGCACCAGGTTAATGGCTGACGGCGGAACCGGGCGTATTATAGGTTTCAACGACAGGCTCGCCAAGCTTGTGGAAATGAAAAAACAGGACCCAAGTTCAGTTACATACATCGAGGGAGTCAAATCACTTGCTGAAGAGTGCCGAGTTAACATGGCTCAAATAACAACTACCGCTAAAAAACCTGGTCCTGAAGGTGCTCTTGCGCGTCAAGGCATCCTGTCATTTATGGGTGACCTCGGAGGAATAGAACGACATGAAACAGGATTTGGGGCGGCATACAAAGGTCCTCTCTGCGACGCCAAAGATGTGTATAACACCTATGTTGCAGGACTTTGCGATGCCCAACGCAAACTTAGAGGTCTAAAAATACCAGCTCTTGATGAGTGGGTAAAAGACTTTGAAGAAGAGTTCCATAAAGCCAGACAACAAACTTCATTGAAAGGAGGAGGTCTTTCCGCACCGGTACATACTGCACGCAAAAAAGAAGAACGCGCCCCGATAGGATGGGATGTCCAAGAGCGACAAGGGCTGCTTAACACTGGCAATCTGGCAGAGGATAGACTTAAGTCTGTAAACTCTAGCCATAAAAAAACGCTGGTTGATGCTGCTTGGCCGAGTTACCTTGTATCCGAGGCTGTTACTAAGGATGTCGTTGAGCCAGTAACTGGGCACGTGTCCGGTACGTTTGGTGAGATGGCAGTCACTATGAACCTGTTTTGTGGTACCGATCCCAAAAGTATCGATTGGCAAAATCCCTCGGGTCAACCAATCCCCTCAGCACATAAGGATCAGGTGACGGCTATCGGAGCCCTAGCAGCTGCAGGCCTCATCACTGCAGGATTCCACTCTGCTGTTGAAATTTTCCAGCCTCTAAGCACGTTTACTACACACCCAACGCACGGAGCCCTTGGACCGAAAGCCGTTATTGATATGAATCTGCACGCACAAGCTCTTCGAGGTCTTGCTAAGTATTTGGATCAATTTGATAGACCAAGTGGCTGGGTAGAATCAAGCCTGGACGGAAAGACTACTTATACACTCACTCAAGAGGAAATAAAACTTGTCAAGGAAGATCTCTTGAATAAGGCCCAAAGCATCGAAGATGCTGCGACTAAGTCTGTAGATATGATTTCAGCCCTCCAGGGTGAAGGTGGCACGATAGCATCACTCGAGCTGTGTCGTGTATTGGCCAATCACTCGACCGATCCGAAAGTACCGCTCAAATTGTGCAGCCTGAATACGCGATTGGAACAGCTAGGCTTGCGTGGATATAGTCCGGAGCTTAAAGAGGCGCGCGAAATTGCAAAACAACCAGTCAGTGACTCTCAACAAAAGGAGCTTGAAAGTGCCATTGAGACTGCTGAAAAAGCTGCTGATCGTCGAGAAGCTACTGCAACAAAACCTGCAGATGAGGAACAATCATCCTATTTGTTAAGTGCTCTTCAATCAACGCTCGGTAAATTTGCTATTGGCGTTGGCATTGCCGTGGCTGTAGCTGGTACTGCCTATCTTGTTAGCCAAATGAAAAAATAACTGGGAGTATATTATGAGCAAAGCTAATCAAGAACTTCAAATGCTATTAAAAAAACTAGATTCAATAGTAGATGAGATCAAACACGTGCTTGTTTCGACAAAATTTGTTTCTAGTAACAAGAAGGAAGAACAATTCTTTTTGTCAAAAAAGGTGGATTTGGATGCAAAAACACGCATTTTAGTGAAAATTGATAAATATAAAAAACTAAGAGCGGATAATCCTTATCCACATAATAGTGAATTGGAAGTTACATCTTTAATGGATATTTTTGTAATTACAGAAAATATGATTAAAAAGATATCAGAAGGGAAAAGCTCTTCTGACTATGCGGATAACGGTTTTTTTAACAGATTTTCTGATATTTCTCAAAAAATCGAAAGACTTATTGCATAATGACTTTGCAAACAAATCCTTCGGACCCGTCATCGCCCTGTTAGGGTGATGACTTTTTTGCCCACATATCACACCTCAGATCCTTTTCTAACCAAAATTATTGACTTGACGATGCCAATATTTAAACTGTGCGACTTAAATATAGGATCCTTCTGGTTTTACAATTCGCGGAATTTTTCATGGGAATATTGTTAATTTTTTGTTTGCTTTTAACATTTTTTTAGAGAAAAATGTTAAAATATTACTTTGATGTTACCAAATTTGACACAATTCAAGTGCGACAATGTTTGGTAATGTGTGTTCGTGAAAAATATTTATGGTGCTATAAGATGCACCTTCATTTAAGTATACGACCCAATATATTTTTTCTCTGGTTTAATCGGTCAAATCTATATTATCAAGCAAACTTATTGTGAGATTCATTATGGCACGTTACAAAATCAATACTAAAAAAACCTCGGAAGATAGTGGCTATGAATCAGGGTACGAATCTGATGGAGAAACAGAGTATTCTCCCGTAAAACCCCTTGGAAAAGGTGGTTATGCCCAGGCTAGACTGTTTAAATCTCTCTCTAATAAATTGGTTGCTGTTTTAAATCCAGTTTCGACACCCGGTGATATTGAAGAAGCTACTGTTAAACACAGGTTTTTCAAAACAATTTATTCTGATAAGCAATCTCATTTATTTCGGATGGGAACGGATTACAGGCTTGTTGTACCCTACATTCAATTTGTACCATATGAAAAGCTTATAATTGATACCCCAGAATTACAAAAAAAACTTTTTCAATCAGCTATCCAAGCATTAAAAGATTGTCATGATAAAAAGATGATTGTGCTTGATCTGAAAACAGATAACATTTATTACGATTCCAGTACGCAAAAAAGCTATTTAATTGATGGAGGCCTTTCTGTACCTACAGGAACTACTATCGATCCTTTAGCATTTCAGAAATCAAATCAAGAGATCGTAGAGAAATACAAAGAGGAATATTGGCACATCCCGCCAGAATGTTGGTCAGTAGCACCTACTGCCGTATTAGCTACCCCACAAATGGATATATACTGTCTAGGGGTACTGATGCATGATTTACTAGAAAATCCATCTTCTGAGATACAATCATTGATAGATAGTTGCTTAGAGAAAGATCCAAAAAAACGGCCAACACTAATGGAATTAAAAAACTCTTTAGACGCTCTCAAAAATAATGAGAAAGATACTTCTCTAACAGCGACGTGCATTTAAAATGGGGACGGTCCGGGACGGACCCCAACAAATAATGCACATTATTCAAAATAAATTATCATTATTTTGGTCGTTGACTGTGTTTCTAATACGTTGCAAAATATTTTCGAAAATATTAGTTAGTGAAGCTACAAAATACAAACAAATAAATGCCATCATTTAAAAGATCTAAGAAAAAATATCTTCGAAATCCTCAGGCATTTCTTTTTTAGGTGTTTTTTCTATTATAGTGTCTTTTCAATGCTGGTTTGCTAGAACGCTAGGTCTTAAGCTAATTGATGGAGATATATCGATGGCAAAACAACGGCTTATATATTGTATTTCTTTTGTTTTATACTTTATTCTGGTTTTTCCAGGGCATAGTTTAGATCTAAACACGCTTCTTCCCGATGAGCAAAATACGATAAAAATTTTTCATGATGCATCACCTAAGGTAGTTTATGTTCACCGATTGGCAACAGTCACCAATCCTTCTTTTGAGAAAATGCACGTTAAAGATGGGGCTGGTTCTGGGATTATTTGGAATAACAGCGGGTATATTGTCACGAATTATCATGTTATTAAGGGAGCGGATAAGTTGGCAATTACTTTGGGCAAAATGACAGTCCCGGCAAAAGTGGTTGGAGCAGAGCCTCGTAAAGATATTGCGGTTTTAAAGATCGAAGCACCGGAAGCCTTGGTTTTATTAAAGCAATTTACACCATTTCAAATAGTACATCTTAATGATTTAATAGTGGGACAAAAGGCGATTGCAATTGGTAATCCGTATGGCTTGGATCATAGCTTATCTAAAGGAGTTATTTCTGCGTTAGGTAGAAAAGTTCCTGGGATCGGTGGGGTTACGATTCGAAATATGATTCAAACAGATACTCCAATTAATCCTGGTAATTCTGGTGGACCATTATTGAACAGTGCTGGGCAGTTAGTTGGAATGAACACCATGATTTATTCTCATTCAGGTTCATCTGCTGGAATTGGTTTTGCTGTTCCTGCTGATGATATTGAACGTATCGTAACGCAAATTATCAAAAATGGGCGAGTGGTATTGTCTGGGATAGGTATACAAAGTGTTCCATCTACTATTGCACGTCAATTGGGTATACATAAAGGGATCCTGATTGCAGATGTTTTACCGAATACTCCCGCTGCTCAAGCACATTTAAGAGGTACTCATCGGGATGATTGGGGACGAATCGTATTAGGTGACATTATTGTAGCGCTTAATGGTCACGCAGTTCGTAACTATGATGCTTTATATAATATGCTTACGGAAATAAAAGTAGGTGATAAAGTGACTGTTTCCATTGTGCGTGGTAATAAGCAAATGGATATACAAATGAATACTATAGATATAGCAGGAGTTTAGCTGTAAGAATTGTTTAACTCTTGTGGACATCAAAGAAGAAAAAGACCGCTTTTTTGTGCTTGCTGATATTCCTGGTGTAAAAAAGAGGACATCGATGCTGATGATTCAAAAATCACGGCACGTTATGCACATGGAGTACTTGAAATTTCATTCCTAAAAAGGAAGCAGCTGCTGAGAAAAAAATAGCAATTACCTTAGAAGAGTGATTGTCCGAGCAACTTGAATTTTTGATGTCCCAATTTAGAAAGGATACTCAGATGAAAAAGAAACTATTTCCAATTTTAATCTCTGTTCCTCTTATCACTTTGATATCTGCAGGGGCCATAGCACTTGAGGCGAAACAAAATAATCAAGTGCAAAAGAGTAATCGACAAGTAACCTTGGATCCCTTTGATAACGATCCTTTCTTTCAATCACCTAATGATATTTTGAAGCAAATGGATCAAATGCAACGAGCTATGGACCAATTTATGAAAAGCCAATTTTCACAAATGCAACATAACTTGGTAAATCAACCCAATCAAATGCCATTTGGTAGTTCAAATACCATTGAAATTAAAGAAAGTAAAAATGAGATTATCTATAAAATAAAATTACCAAAAGCTACTGATAGTAAAGTCGATGTCTCTGTTAAAGAGGGACAATTAATAGTGAGCTCAAACGTAACACAAAAAATTACGCGAGAACAAGATAATAGCAAAAGTGTAAGCTATGCTCAGAGCAATTACAGTCAAGCATTTCAATTACCACATGGTTATGATCCGAACTCTATGACTACAAAAATGAAAGATTCAAATTTAATTGTTACTTTCAAAAAATCAATTGCGGCATCTTCAGTACTCTAAGAAATTATGAGACCAAGCTTCTTCATAGTAACGCCAGTTTTTTTGGCGTTACTGCACTCAAAAATATTGAGTAAACGATTGCTCAAGGGGGGTAAAGACGCTATTTTAGTTTTGAGGATTTATGTCTCATCTCTTAAATCTTCTGGTTAAGAGCTGCTATACTATAACCAATCTCAGTAATTTTTCCTCCTTTCAGTGGTTAAGATAAAGATTTAAACAGGATCTTAATGTCAAAAAAAATAAATAGACCACAAAATTTTCGTAGTTTTTTCTTCGAAATGGCGACCCCTTATCGGTGGTGGTTTTTTGCCATGTTGCTTGTGGGTATCTATTCATCTATTCATAATGTGTTACAGCCCTATGTATTAAAAATTCTTTTAGATGCAGTCGCTCATGCTGAAAAGAAACAATTTCTTGATGTGAGTTTAAAGCCTGCGTTATTACTGATTCTCTTGGGATTTGTCATTACCTTTATATGGCGTCTTTATAATTATATTGTTTTGCGGTCATTGCCAAAAATAAAAGCAGATATCATTGCTGCTACTACCGCATATTTAAGAGATCAATCCTACGTTTTTTTTCAAGATCATTTAAGTGGCTCAATTAGTGCAAAAATTTCCGATCTAGCAAGTAACATTCAGAATATTGTTAATACTTGGTTAAATATATCCCGGCAAGGTTTAACCATTATTCTTTCTATCGCAATGGTGGGTTTGGTGAGTCCTTATTTCAGCTTGATTTTTTTCTTTATCTCAATCGCGTTTATTGCTACGGCATATTATTGTTCACACAGTATTAAACCTTATGCCAAAGCCTATGCTGAAGCACGAGCAAAAAATGTAGGAAACATTGTTGATTGTTTTTCTAACGTGCTCAATATGCTTTTGTTTGCCAGAGAGAGCTATGAAGCATGCTACTTAGAAAAAACAACAGCCAGGGCTGTTCAACTTGATCAATCCATGCAATTTAAAAATATGCTCAATGCGTCACTGCTTGGCGGGTTTGCCTGGATTTTACAAGGGGCATCGATACTGTTACTGCTTTTTCTTGGTAATAGAGGAACAATTTCTGTTGGGGATTTTGTATTTATCTTTATATTGGCAATTACAGTGATTGATCAGATCTGGTTTCTTACCGAGAGCTTATTGGTTGTGGAGGAACAAGCAGGGCAATGTCAACAAGCTATTGATACCATTTTTACAGAGCATTATCAAAAACCAAATCCGGAAGCCCCTTCCCTTAACATAACTCATGGTGAAATTATCATTGAGCACGTTCGTTTTGGATATAAATCTGACGATATTATTATTAAAGATTTAAGCATTCATATACCAGGAGGCTCTAAAGTCGGTTTGGTTGGATACAGCGGGGCTGGAAAGTACTTTGGTTCAACTCATCATGCGCCTTTATGATGTCCAAAACGGAAAAATACTATTAGACGGGCAAGATATTAGCACAATAAACAAACATAATTTACGCGAAAATATAGCCTTTATACCTCAACACCCCAGTTTGTTTCATCGAACTATTTATGAAAATATACTGTATGGCAGAATTGGTGCCAATTATGAAGAGGTTATTAATGCTTCTAAAAAGGCTCATGCACATGAATTTATTGTCAACTTACCTCAAGGATATGACACTCATGTTGGAGAGAGAGGGATTAAATTATCCGGCGGACAATGTCAAAGAATTGCGATTGCAAGAGCTATTTTAAAAGATGCGCCTATTTTGATCTTAGATGAAGCCACCAGTTCACTGGATTCTTTAACCGAAAAGCTAATCCAGGAATCATTACATGTTGCAATGAATAACCGAACGGTTATCGTGATAGCCCATAGATTATCGACCATTTTGTCTATGGATAAAATTCTAGTTATGGACAAGGGTAAAATTATCGAAATGGGTAACCATAAACAGCTAATTGATGCTGGTGGTTTTTATGACGCACTATGGAACGCTCAAAGTGGACATAGTTTTATTTAATTAACAAGATACATGAGCAAAAAATCATCCAGTTGAATTTATTGGTAGCAAACTATGGGGGCGGTCCGGGACGGACCCCTTTCATTGTAGTGATTAATAGCAATCTGTTTCTTTTTTATAGGGGTCCGTCCCGGACCGTCCCCAATTTATGAAATCAAACACCTTCTGGAGCATTTTTCTTCGATTATAATCCGCTTTGCTCGTAATTTTTTTCCGTTTTCTTTTTTAGTCTTACTTTCAACTCGTTGTTCTTCAGGAAACATCCTTAATCCTTGATTTGAAGTAATTTTATGATTTTCTGCAGGTTCCACAGGCAAGGAGCTTTTCTTAGCGACTTCCTTTTGAGAGGCCGAGAATAAACCTTGTTTTTTTGCTACTGCACGTTTTAATGATTTGGGCTGTTGATTTTCCTTTCCTGAAACCTTCTTCTCTTTTCCTTTTGCAGAGCAACTTGGTGCTCCATTCTGATTCTTTGCCTGTTCTTGATTTATTTTTTCAGCAAAAAATAATCCGTGTAATTTACTTACTTCGACAAGAGGAGATGCAGTTCTTTCTCGCTTGTTGAACGTGCTAAAATGTACATAAGCACACACTTTATCGAGTAGCTCTACTGGTAAAGCAGCCAATTGGTTTGTCTCTTGCTCTTCATGTTGTTCAAAAATTGAAAAAAATAGATTGTTTTTACGGTTACGATTTATTTTTTCTGAAGCTAATATTCTTTCAATTATTTGTTTTTTTACTCTATAAGCTTCTTGGAAATTTTTCACGTCTTCCAGTGTAAGATGCTGGCCGGGGAATGTTGCGGCAGAATAATTAACATAAGGATTTAAAGGAACAAAAGCTTCAAAGGGTACTTGTCCATAACGACTTAAATCAACAGAGAAAGCAGGTTTTAGCTGGCGCTTTTCAAAATCGATGATTTCAATATTTGAAAAAACACTTCCTTTACCACCTGGGGAAAAGGTAATGAATAAGTCACCCAGTTTGACACGCGATTCCGTACGTCCATTGTCTTGGATGATAACAAAATCTTCTTCTTCATATAAATGTTGGTCTAAATCCTTTAACTGTATTTTTTGAAGTTTTTCAATAGCAAACATATGGCCATTAAATACCTCGCTGGCATAATATTTTTTTCCTTCACTCGTTTGTTGCTTTTCTCGCTCGTAATCTACTAAAATTGGCGGTAGCGAGGAAGGGGGCTCAGGGTGGACAAGATAAAACATATGCCACAATTCAAGACTAATTCCTAGTGCTTTAGTAACCTTAAGGCTGTCGTTTAATTCAGGATATTTCCTGATGCATTTCAATAATAACTTGAATTCCTTTTTATAAACATCCGAATCAATTTCTATTTCTATGTGGTTTTTTGCATATTTTATTTTTCTTAATGCATCTAAATTTTTTCCATTAAAAATATCCATAATTCGTTTGATAATTTTCTGAGCTTCTTTTTTCAGTGGATGTTCCGGAATCCTTTTTTTGTGTTTAAATGAATCCATTTTTTCCTTCAAATCAAGGCATGCATTTTGGAATGGGAATATATATATAGCTCGATCGTCTGGCTTAATTTTTGATAAAGCAATATCTAATAAGGTTATTTTTTCCTTCTTACTGTGATCGGTGGATATTTCCAACTGATGCGCAATTTCCATTAGGATGTGTTCCTGCAATTTACGCCTACTTTCAGAAGAATGTTTTGTTATACTTTTCTCAAATTGGGCTAAAGCATCATTGAGTTCTTCTGGACTATTCAATGCGCTTACCGGCAGCAATCTGGCATTGTGAATTAAAGCCCATTCAAAATCTATTCCCTCCAAGTTCGTCTTGGATAAATCCACTCCATCAAGTTTTGCTTTATTTAACTGCATGCCTCTTACTTCAGCATCCGTAAAGACAACGCCACTTAAAAGTGCACCAGTGAAGTCAGCACCTTCCAGGCAAGCACCTGTAAAATCTGCTCCAGTGAGATCACACTCACTAAATTTTACCCCTCTTAGATTAAGATGAGAGAAATCCATATCTGTGAGTTTCAATCCACTCAAATCAACTCCAGCAAGCAAATTAACGAATTGATGCGGATGATGGAGTTTCAATCCACTCAAATCAACTCCAGCAAGCAAATTAACGAATTGATGCGGATGATGATGATACTGCTTTAAATGGTCCCATAACTTGGTTTTTACAGAATTTAATATCGAATTCGCGAACGTTGATGAGAAACCATGTTGAAGCCAATCTTCATGTATTGCTTTGAATTCAATGACTTTCTCTGCTAGAGTAATAATCAGATTTAAATGTTCTCTCATATTCTCATCTAATGCGATTTCTTCCATGGTTTGCTTTAATTGGGCGGGTAATGCAATGCAATCACGGGTGAGGGTATAACAAATTGCTTCTTCGGAGGTGAGTGGCTTATTTTCAAGAACTTTGCGCTTTAGTTCCTGATAACGCTGAGTTTTCTGATAGAACGCAGTAAATTGATGGCCTGAAATCCCATCCACTCGATTTAAATAATCGATAATAAAACGAGGTTTGGTTAAAAGATCAAGGGTGGCATCAACTACGCCCGTTTTTGATTTCGCCATCAATCGGGCATTGAGCAAATCCTGTGGCGGTACTTGTCCAAGGATGTACATCATCATTTCATCAGGAAGTGTAAAAAATGGATTGGATTCGTTTATATTCTCTTCATGTTCCTCTGTATTGGTTTGCTTCATTGAGGCATTGTTTTCATCCACATCATGAGATGGTTCTACTCTTATCAAAGTCATTTGTTCTTGTCGGCTACGGTCCTGTTTGTCTTTCATGTAACACCTGCTAAAAAATTAATTGTTGGCGGAAAGCCAGCAAAAGCTGTTATCCAGTATGTCAATTCAAGATAAAATTAGTTTATGAATTTCTAGCTCTGGAAATCATGTCAATAATTTGCTGTAGGTAGTTTGATTATGTAGAGGTGTTTTTGAAGTTTGATGAAAGGTAAAAATACTATGCTTTCTTAATTTTTATTGTTCAATCGGACTATTTCTTTAACGAAGTACTGAAAACTTAAAAAATCTATCTCAACACAATTCCAGCTTATTGATTTAAGATTGCCTAAGTTGTACCAGTCCTCCGCTCATGCTGATATGTCGCTTTTGGTAATTATCCGCATGAATAGTTCAAAAATTGCAAATATAGCATGATTAAATCCTTAAGGAAATATTAACTCATTTAATTTTTTAAGTTGAATGTCTTAATATTATTAAAATTTTCCGATCATAATTACAACATAATGGTTAAAAAAATGGTGTATTTGTATTTTAAACGAATCTGAGTTTCCCTATCCTTAGATTAAGAAAAATGTAATAACATCACTCACGTATGGCCTCAAAATTTTTTTAGGCTCATATAAAAGGTATGAGATCCCGAACAAAAAATCATCATTCTGTTGAATTTATTGTGATTTTAAAAAAGCTTTTTCTCATATTGTTAAATTACTCTATTTGTGTAATACTTCGCCAAAATGGTTCGTAAATATGTTTTTTATATGAATGTTATATTTTTAAAGGCTTTAAACTCAGCTTCCAGCAGCTTAGGAATTAGTAGCTCTAATTCTGAGCTTGTTATAGCTAAAAGCCCTCAAATTGAAGCTTCAAATAGAAAAATGTATAAGCGAAACATAGATAACAGCATTACTCTTTCTTCTCGAGGAAGACATTTATTTCAATTTCCATCTTTTGAAGTTATTGACATCGCTAGAATAGCTACAACTCCTCCCGACCCCCACACATTCAAGTCTTTTCTCTAGTCTGAGATTAGCTAAGTCTCAACTGGAATATGTTCTGTTGAGAGTCACGTACATCACCTAAGACAGCATAGCTAGTGATCTTCTTAAAGAGGTCGCTGTTTCTGCAAAGTCAATTTTTTCATATAGCGTGTAACGTTCTCTCATTATCGAAGATAAAAATAACAACTGTATCCATATCATAACAAAAAGATTTAAACATGCAGTAAGTTAGGTTGATAAGATGAAAATGAAACGTAGTGCCAAAGGCGAACGATACCTTTATATGGGTCTTAATATTTTTTTAATATTTGATTAATAGTTTTTATTTATACACAAAGTACTCAAAAATTTAACAAATTACTTTTTTGTAAACTAACTATTAACGGGGACTCATATGAAAGATAAAGAACAGAGAATCAAATTATTAAAGAAATGTATTGAGATTAAAGATTCAATTAATAAAAAAATTCCTTTGCCAGCGAATCGATATGAACAGTTTGAGCAAATTGAGCGCATCAAAATACAAGAGTATGAACAGGCCAGAAGGGCAAATACCCCTGAAGAGAAGCAATTGGAATCATGCATCTACGAAATGGAATATCTTGATGCGCATGATAAGAAATATGAAGCGTACGAAATTTATGTAAAACAAAAGGAAATCGAATACTATATTTTTAAATTCATCAATGAGCAGTTCAAAGAATTTTGTCTCGATAAGCAGGTAAAATCACCGAAGAATCTTAACAATAATCAGAAGCAAAGTTTCAAAGAAATTATCCTCAAACAATCTTCAACTTTATGTGAAAAAATTGCAAGAACACAAAAACTGCTGGGAAGGGGAAGCAGTGATATTAACGTCACAGCAATGGAAGACTATCTTGAAGAACATGCTGATGATTTCATCCAAATTTTAGTCCAAGGAGAAGAGTTAACGGTTACCGATAAAGATTTGGCTTATCGGTTTAAAAAAAGTAATGAATTGGCTGAACATCGCGAAGCCTGCCAAACTCAGTTTAACCGAGAAAATGCCTTCCTTTTTCAACAAGGGGGTGAAAAAAAGGTTGTAGAAACCATCCAAAAAACTCATGTATTTGCCACCGCAGAATATTTTGATAAACCAGAAATTGATACGGGTTTTTGTGATGAACACGCCTCCATTGCTCTTAAAAGGTTATATGATGAATATTTAATTGATAGTGACACTGTCGTTGAAAAAATTAGTATTCATTACTTCGATGATGATGGTAACCCGGCAGATGGTCACACGTTTTTGGTCATTGATCGGAATCCCGATAGTCCTCTCAATGACATGAGTCAATGGGGAGGCATCCTTTTAGACCCATGGAATGGGATAGCCTGTCTTACAGAGGATTATGATTCCTTACCTAATTACTATATTTCCTATCCGAAAGAAGCTACATGGAAATCAATCCAATTTACCGATGCTGATTATTTTTTGCGCTCTGAACTCCAAGACGCAAACAAATATTATCAGATGACAGGGAACGGCGACATAGAAAAAAGAAGACCACTGCTCATGGAAGAGCATCAATTACATTCGTTGGATGAAGCAGGATTGGAAGAGACCAAGTCATTTCTTACTGAACTGATTGATAAATTACGTCCCAATAATTTCAATGAACCCCTCGAAATTTTTATTACAACAACAGGCGATAAACTGGTTAGTTCATTGGCCGGATTTTCTAAACCCGCGATTGTCATTCACAGCTCTTTTCTTAAGCAAATGCAAGATGGGGTTTATACAGTTGAAGAATTAGAGTTCGCTTTAGCCAATGAGTTACTTTACGTGAAGCACGAAGGTGTTGGAATTTATTCTGGGATTTCAGCCGATGAACAATTCAAACTCGATAAATTAACGATTGAACAATGCCATAATATACAAGCAGGTATTAGTTATTTAAGAAAAAGCATTCACTTTCAACAGCAACTTAATTGGGATGTGAGTAACGTCCATCAATCTTACTTGGTTCCTGATTATCGACAAGCGACATCAGCTGATTATCATCAACGTATTAAAAATTTGTTAACCTTGCTTGCTATCAAAGAAAATGAACGTGATGAAAAACCACAAACGTCTTTACCCGATAACATTTTAAAAGCTGTTGTTCCGATTCGGCGAGAAATGTTCTTTTTTAAAGAATTAAATGAGTGTGAGAATACCGTAGCGAAACTCAAATTTTTAGAGTCCAAATTAGCAGAGCTAAAGGTTGAATTATTACCGTATGAAGTAACCCATTGTACTGGAATTAAGGTCAGGGATTTCTGTCTTATTTTGTATTCCATGGATATTAATTTGAACGATGCGGAAGTGAAAAAAGCAGCGGAAGAATTGATTGACCGAGCTTGTGAGTTGCGGATCCCGGCATTTGAACATATTTATCTCGCACTTGTTCATCAACACTTCACGAGGAAAAATTATTTGGATGAGAATGTCCGGCTACCGGCACTTGGATTTTTTAAAACCATAAACAATGTATTAGACGCCTTTGTTAAAGCAAAAAGCTTAGAGGAAGCGAAAGAGGCAGCTGAGGCATTCAAATCATTACGAGAAAAATATATCGATCATCTTAATAACTCGTTTTCTCGGGCAAGAGCTCATACCTATCGATTTGAACAAGCGCATCAGCGCATGCCTGTTGGAGACGAGCGATATTTTGGTTCTTTTATTGGTGACCACATTGAATGGAATACTTTTGCACCGCAGAAGAATATTACTGAAGTGCCCTGGGCGAGTCATCTTGAATGGGCAAAAAAAGATGAGAGCTCTATTATTGCTGAAACATTATGGTGTCTTGGCGTGACTAGCGATCAAAATTTGTGGTCTTTGATACCTGAAAAAAGGTTATTGTCTTTCGTTCTTAATTCTCGTGAACACAAACCCGTAACTAAATTGCCTCGACAGTTAGCTGCATATGGGAGTGATGATTATTGTGAAGGAATATTGGGATTTTTATCTGAGAATGTGCTTCAGAACTTTAACGTCAACTTCGATATGTTTTTTATTGAGGACTCTTTCGAAAATAAATTAAAGCAGTTTTATGATTTAAATTGGCCTGTATTAATCAAGCCTTCAGAATTTGTGAATCGTAATATTGATAACCAGGCTATTCAATTTTTGCTTGCTGAATTTACCAATATCGCAATGAGCGGGACTCCAGAAGATAAAGCCGTTGTGAAAAGCTTTTTCCTGGGACGAGAAGATAAACGAGATCTGGAGCACTTGCAAGAAGTTTCTAATGAAACGAAATCGACATTACATTTTAACACGCCCTATGTTCAATTTTTTGTAAATCAGCAGTTTCAGGATAAAAAATTTGATTTATTTACCACTGAAGAACAACTGAAATTACTTGATACGATCTCAATGTATTTTTATGAAATCCCGGCTCAGACGTATATTCATATTTTTCGGTTGCCTTTTGAAACACTCAATCTGGAGTGTCTAGAACAGCTACTCAAACTAGCTAAAGAGCAAAGATGGTTCAACTCCTATTCTGTTGCATATAGCTTGTTTAAGGAGCATATCAAACAAAATGGAAATTATGAGGTATTAACTAAAGAAACAATACTCTTACTGAAGCTTGCTATTCAGTTTGTTCGGAATCCGGTTGATCGTGCCGACATATTTAAATCATTCCTCTGGAGTTTACCTCAAGAAGCCAGTGGAACAAACCATTTAACAGCGAATGATTTAATTCTTATTTATCGCATGTTTGATTCTCAACTGATATTTCCCTCCACTGAAGTGCAAGAGCATTTTTCTCGTCTGGTTATCGAACGGATAAAAGGAATTTCAGAACGCGATGAACGTATCCAGGCATTGGAAGAGCTTCTCTTCGTGGAGAATAAACTCAGTCTTCCGATTAGCTATATTCCACTTCGTAATGAGGCCATCGAACAGTTAGTCAAAGACCTAAGAGATAAATATGGTCAGGATGACCAATCTCAGGAATATAAAGAAAAGATGATTACCGTTATTGATCGTCTTTATAAAAATATGGCAAAACGAGATGTCACATTAATACTTTCACGATTGGCCAACGTCATCGAATCCCAGTGGGAGGTGACGGAACATTTGGGCATTTTGTTAGAGCCTGATAAATATTTAGCGACTGATCAACAGGAAAAGATTGATTTTTCTATCAGTAGACTGGCCGCATTTTCTCAGAAACTTAGTGAAGACAAGAACGACATAAGGGAATTTTTGGAATTTATTTCTTCTCCTATTAGTCGTGAAACAACGGATAAATTTTCCAGCTATTTATTAAACCATTATAAAATAAACGAACTGGCAAAACTGCTAGGCTATAGTGATAATTTGTCAGAGATTGAAAAGGAAAAGCCAGGAACTGTTGCGTTAATGTTAAGAACTTTATATGCGCAGTTCTGGGATTTGAGCCTGGAAGAGCGAGCGGTTATTGTGGATCACTTGCTTATTCCTGTCAGCAAAGTAAAAACTGCTTATGAGATTGAAGATGCATACGAAGAGGCTTTTTCCTACGTTGCTCATAAATTATTCCCTCATGCTGAAACAGACAAAGAAGAAAATTTTGCTTACGCCTTACTGAAAGCTTATCTGGACTCGGCAGATAAATACATTCGCAGCCATTTATTAGCAGGGATGTTAGTAGCCACCAATCAAGCGAATGGGTCTGGTCAATCACCAAGCGCGGGTAAAAAATTAGCCATGTTGTGTGAACACATGGGACCTGCCTATGTCAAACTCGCTCAGGCAGTTCATAGTCATCCGAATACGCCTGAGCATATTCGGCGCGATCTGGATCACTTGAAAGGACGAGCAAACCCACCTCATCGCTGGCAATTATGGCGACTTTTGCGCGAAGTGGTTTCCCGTGACGATCGCAAAACGATTCGACGTGTCGGAGCACTATTAGGCTCGGCTTCTTATAATTTAGCTCTTGAAGTGGAGTTAGAGAATGGTCAGGATGTGGTGCTCTTGATGTTGCGTGAAAATGCAGCAAAAAATGCGCAAGAGGGCTTTATGCATTTGCAAAAGACCATTGAAACTTGCTCGCATGCCGATATGAATCCCATTCGGGAGAGTATTTTATCGATTATCAGCGAAGCCCGAGAACTGTCAAAAATTGAAATGGACCGAAAGTTAAGCGAGCAGCAAAACCAGATTGCAGCCAAACTGTACGCTCGCTCCATCACAGTGACAGTTAATGATAAGTCACATACTTTTAATCTGAATCCAGCTCACTTGATTCAAAGTGGCGAAGGCTATCGATTTATCGAACGTGTCTATGGAACGGAATTTAATGAGCTTCCTAACGAGACGCCGGAGGATAAGGAAATTCGTCGAGCCATTGCTAAAGCAGTCATCACGGTGGAGCTCATTAACATTCTTCAGGGTGGATGTTTTGATTCTGACCGGCACGGTAATCAATTGCGCCATCAAAACCATCAGCTGGGATTATATGATTTTGGTGAGATGTCTTTGCAACCTCCCACTGAAGTGGAGTTAAGGCAATTAGCGAAGGTTCTGTCCGATGTTCCCATAGCGGCAATAAAAAATAGATTGTTTCATACCAACTTTGATGTGCTGTTAACAGAGCATATTCGAAAAGCGCTTAAAGCGGGTGAGCCCACCAGCTATTTAATGCGAATAAGGAAAGGACTTTTGGCATTACGGGACTTTCAAAAAGAATTGTCAACTGAAGAACTATTGGATGTTTTAAAACAGGTTAATGCCAGTGAAGCCATCAATCCAAAAGTCAAATCCCAGGTAGTAAATACCGTTCGCATGGCTGAATATATGGAGGATATTAGTCAGAATTATCATCGTTTTGTGAACAAACTGGCTTTTTTCGGGAAAAAGGTTGATTCATTATTCACAAGGTCTAACGCTCATGAAACGTCGGCTCAAGATGAGGCATCACCTGACAAAGGAAACCAAATGGGTTGCTAATTGTCATCAAAATAGAAACTAACTCCTTGAGGTGGACTGCAGAAAGTCTACCTCAGTAATTCAATTTTTAAAGAGAATATCACTATGTATGCTACTCAAACTATACGTGAAATGTATTTAACTGCTTTAGCCAATAACGATACCAGCATTGTAGAACATTGCTTAAGTGTTAAAGTTTCCCCTAATATCCGCGATAAAGAGCTCAATACCGGCTTACATCACGCCGTTATGGCTCAAAATAAAGATTTGCTCAAATTATTATTAAAATATAATGCGGATATTAGTCTAAAAAATAAAAAGGGTTATACCGCTATTCAGTTAGCGGCTTCTAATGAATATTATGAAGGCATCTCAATCATTGCTGATTTTTGTTTACTCAACAACAACGAGAAATTAGATGCAGCTGATAAGAATTTGCTAGAAATTTTCCATTCCAATCAGAACAGACCGGTGGCAAATCCCTTCATAGAGGCTGTGAAAAGAGGGGATCTTACCCAAGTAAAACAAAGCCTTGAATCAGGTACATCGATCGACATGATCATTGATAATGAGTCGAGCACAGCACTGCATCAGGCGATAAAACAAAAAGATAAAAAATTAATTGCGTTATTATTACAATATGGACCTAATCTTAATCTTGCCGATAAAAAGCAGAGAATACCACTTCAATTGGCAGCAGAAATAGAAGCTTGGGAGTGCTATCAACTCATTGCTGATTACGCGAGCAAGCGGGAAGCATTAAATAATAATAACATAATGGAGATAGATGAACCCAAGATCGAGAAAAAAACATCTCCAAGAAAGGCCTATCAACAGGCGGTTCAGCAGGGTAATATTGCAGAAATTGCACAACTGTTAGCGGATAAGGTATCTGTTAATACAGTCGTTGATGCGCAATTCAATACCCTCTTGCATATTGGTGTCACAACGCAAAATTTAGAATTAATACGGCTTGCACTGCAAAATGGAGCTGTTTCAAATCGTAAAAATAAACAAGGTAAAACTCCTTTAGAGTTGGCGTTGGAGAATGAAGCCTGGAGTTGTGTTAAAACAATTGTCGAAAATGATCCTGTACATAGCGAATCTCTTGATGCGGCCTTACTCGCTGCCTTACGTGCCCATAAGGTTGAGTTGGTTCAGATTTTGATTAATGCAGGTGCCTCGCTAAACTATTTTACTACGCTTGCAGGTAAACTTTATTTTGAAAAACTGGTAGCTAACAAGCAGGATGAAATGCTCGCCGTTTTATCCATATCTCCGGTGGTTCAAGAATTAATGTACGTAGTTGCAATCAGTAATAACGACTTTTTCGCGGTTGAAGGTATTTTGTCAAGAAAGGACTTTTCTGTGGATGCTCGATTGGGTCCCAACAAACAGACGGGATTACATATCGCCATTATGAATAAGAGAGCGGAAATGGTTCATTTATTTTTAGATAACCAAATTCAGCTTACTACTCGAGACATGGATCAATTAACAGCCATTGAGTTAGCCTTGAAGCTGCAGTCCTGGGATCTCATTAAAATTATTTTGGAAAAACGACCACTTGATAAAAGTAATAGGGATCAATATCAATTAGTTCTTATGCACGCTTTAAAAGCGAATCAGCCAGACATACTGCGGATATTGTTAAGACAAGGTATGCAAGTACTTCCCAGTTATTTTAATACCGATGAAAGTGTACAAGATTACCAACGAATGGTTGCTAATCAATGGAATGATATGATTCATGTTTTATTAATAGGAAGTAAAGAATTTCGAATGAAATTTGGTGTTTTACCAAATCAGGTAAAAGACTTTTTTGAAGAAATTATTATGGGTGAAGAGTTAACAAACCCAGTTATCACGAAGCAGGGAACAACCTATAATGAACAAGATATCAGAAAGCTGGTTCATGATCCAATTACCAGAGGATCATTGCAGCAAAGTGAATTGATTCCAAACCTGATCGTCTATGATTTGCTGGCCTATTATAAACATCCAAATGTGAATCTTTTGGAAGTGCCCCCTTGCTTAATATGCCCCGAGACGCAAGAGGTTTATAAAGAGCCTGTTGTTACTGGTGATGGCTTCACCTATGAAAAAGCGTGGATTACTGAATATTTGCAAAAAAACAATAACATAACTCCTGGTGGCCATCCACAGCTTAATAGACCTTTATACCCCAATCGTTTAGTTAAAACGTTAATTGAAGAAAAGTACTCTCTTGAGAAAGTATTAGAAGAAAAAAATAGGGAAAATTACAAAAAAGCATTTGCTGAAAAAAACTTAAAAGCATTGGAGGAATTTTTAAAGGCAAAAGTTTCTCCAAATACTCTTCTCGATGCCAATGCGAATACCGGATTGCACAAAGCAGTTGAAGAGGGGAATGTTGAGTTAATCAAACTACTACTCGATCATGGAGCCAGTTTGACGATGTTGAATAAATCGGGTTTGTCACCCATGAAACTGGCAGTGACTTGTAAAGCCTGGAACTGCATTGGGGCAATTGCTGTCTTTCATCCTAATGATAAAACCATGCTTTCTCAATATGATATTCCTTTGATCCATGCATTACAGGCTGATCAAATCGAAGTAGCTCGAGCTCTGTTAAAAGCTGGCGCGCCGATGTCCTATTTTACACGTGAAGAGGGTGAAGAATATTTCAAAAAACTAATTGAGACGCAACAAACTGAAATTCTTACTTTGTTAATCACAGAAGGAAGACCGGAAATTATCAATCCTTTGCTATCTAAATTTGGTAAATTGGCTTCCGAAGTAGAAGAGCTATTTGAAGATTCAGTATCATTTTATCCCATTGAAGAGCCCATTATTGTTCCTACTGGCATTACTTACGATATAAAAACAGCAACTACATTAAAAACAGATCCTGTATCACGCCAGCCATTAACAAAGGACGATTTTATTCCCAATCTTCTGGTAAAGGATTTATTAATGCATTTTAAATGTCCTGGGGTTGATGTTTCTCAACTCCCTCCATGTTTGATTTGCAAAGAAACTAACGAAATATTTAAAAAACCTGTAGTTGCAGTGGATGGTAAAACATATGAAGAGGCATGGATTACAAAATATTTAGCTGATCATAATGGAATGACACCACCAACAGATGGGGCGCCTTACGGCTATAAACAAACAAAAAATCTTTACTCGAATATTTTAGTCGAAAAGGTGATTGAAGAAATTTACCAAAATGATCTTCAAAAAACACCAACAAAAAAGATGAATTTCTCAGGAGAGTTTAACCCAGGCTTATTTGGTAATAGAGGAGAGAAAAAAGAGCCATCCCAATTAGATAATTATATGGAATATAACAATGGATGATTAAATGGCGCGCTCGAAGGGACTCGAAATTTAAGTAATTTTTCCTCATTCAGTCCATAACCTGCAATGATGCAGACTATAAATAATGTATACTGGGCAAGCATTATTTATAGCAATACACGCCTAGAAGTTCTTGCTTGTCTGTATTGGAGCGAAGGTCGTTGGTTTTTTTTCGGTTAAGTCCACCTGATGCAACACCAATTATAATCGAGATGATGAGCATTTGGTTTAATAAGTCGTCATAGGGGATGAGCATCGAACCAACAAATCCCCAAAGGATAGATCAATTATTTTAGCCTCACTATTAAAAAACATAGTCTATAGGTGAAATGGGTCAACCACTCGCAGCAAGGGTGTACTCAGTTTGCATTTTGATAAGCTTAAGCTTGCTTTCTTGGTATCGGTCACAATTTCTATCGACTAAAGTAATATGTCCGACCTTACGCTGAGGATATGGATTTTTACCATAATCATGATAATGGACTCCTGGTATCTTAAGGCATGATTGGATGGGGAGCATCTTGCCAAGACAGTTGACTAAAAAGCAATTGCTCATAAGCTCCGTAAGGCCTAAGGGTAAAGCAAAAACCGCACGTAAATGATTTTCAAACTGACTGGTTATTGCCCCTTCAATGGTTAGATGCCCAGAATTATGGACTCTAGGAGCAATTTCATTGACTATCAGTTCGCCATTATTGTGAAAAAATTCGATGGTTATGACGCCGATATAGCCCAAAGAATCCATAATCTTTCTGGCAATGTCTTGGGCATTTTGTTGCAATAAATTATTCTCTAACGGGGCTTCGGACCATTGAAGGATGCCCTGATGATGTTGATTTTTTATGAGGGGATAAAATTGAATCTCTTCTTGCTGATTTCTCACCGCAATAAGCGACAGCTCCTCCTCAAAAGGAACAAACTGCTCCAAAACCAAATCACGAGACTGCATCAACTCCCAGGCTGTTGCTAAGTCAGACAGCTCATGAATAACATATTGTCCTTTGCCATCGTAGCCTAATCGTCTTGTTTTCAAAATGGCAGAGCTATTCCAACTGACAAAGGCATCCTGCAGTTCCTTATGCGTTTCAATCGCAGTAAAACGAGCCGTTTTTATTTTTAATGAGTTTAAAAATGATTTTTCCAAAAAGCGGTCTTGAGTTATCTGAAGCGCTTTGGTAGAGGGATAAAATGGAACTTTTTTGGCAATGAACTCAGCACAAGTCAGGGGAATGTTTTCCGTTTCAAATGTGACGCAATCAACTTCATTACAAAACGCAGTAAGTGCTTTTTCGTCATCAAATGATGCTGAAATTAGGCGAGTTAAATGGCGAACACAGGGATTAGGATCGGGGGATAGGCATACCGTACTAATTCCTAACGAGTGGGCTGCCAAAACCAGCATTTTTGCGAGTTGCCCACCACCTAAGATACCGAGTTTCATAATGACTCCAATTGGGGTTTGTTGTTATCAAGAACCTTTTGGGTTTGTTGTGCCCGGTATTGATTTAAGCGTTCGCAAATCTCCGGGTTATTGTTGGCAAGGATTGCGGCTGCTAAAAGTGCTGCATTAATTGCGCCTGCTTTGCCGACTGCTAATGTACCAACCGGTATACCTGCTGGCATTTGTACTATGGAAAGCAGTGAGTCCAAGCCATCAAGTAAAGAAGAAGGTATTGGGACACCCAAAACAGGAAGCCTGGTCATTGCGGCCATCATTCCAGGAAGATGAGCCGCACCTCCAGCCCCCGCGATAATAATCTGTATTCCTCGTTTTTGCGCATTTCGTGCGTAGTCATGGAGTTTGTCTGGTGTTCGATGTGCCGATACAATGTCTGCGTCAAAAGAAATCTCCAAGCCCTTTAATGTTTTTGCGCTCTCAGAAAGTATCGGCCAATCACTTTGAGAGCCCATAATGATGCCAACTAAAGGTTTTTCTTGCATTTCAATATACTCCTAATCGGGTTACTCTTTTAAGGGTTACAATAATCACAATATTGCGGCTCAGCTGCTTCTAACCCATCTTTCCTGGGGTGAGTCTCCTGATAATCACATTGAATGCAGCCCCAAACTTCGTGATGGTAGAAGGAGGTGGGTGAGGTGCAATCATTGCAAGGAAGACTGCCTGAGGTTTCTTTAAACCCAAAACCAGGAGCACCACAATTGGGGCAACAACATTGAATTCGATGAGCTAGTTTTTCTGCGAGTTCAGAAATCGCCTGCATCCTTAATGGATTCATCATGGCTCTCATATCCGTTGCAAGGAAGAGTTCATTTTCTTGTTGGAAGCCAAGAGACAATACGGTCTTGAGAGTCTCATTGTCTCTGATTCCTTTGGCAATAACCGTTTTATCTTTGTTGGTTTGCAGGGTTAGAGCATGTTCGGGAAAACCGGCTTTTTCTAAAAAATCGTCAAGCTCTGTTTGTGGGGTAATGGTCATCATGCGATAATTTGTTTTGGTTGTTGTATATTGCTCAGCAATCACCCAATTGTTTTTGCGGTCTAAAAACACCATGATTTCATGGTCACTGGGAATAAAGGGAAATGCAGGATGCGGACCAAAACTTCCTTCACTAGCAATTGCTAATTCATAACCGTGGTGCTCTGCAGCACGCCTTGCTTTTAAAATACAGGTATCATAGGGACTTAATGTCCTTGCTATTTCACCAGTAAAAGTCCCAAATTGGTCGGTATCGAAATCGTGTACATCCAGTTTGCACGAGAGTTTATCAAAAAATACTTTAGCAATTGCTTTTTCTTTCTCATGTTTTGAGGCAAGCAAAACCGACTGATTGCGATAGTGCATGATTAAGCTCCAGTGATTGAATGGAAATAATCCATTCGGGCCACATCAACATCGGAAACAAACATGACCCCCGAATTCTGCTGAAATAAGGTTTTCATTCCTAAGGCAAGGGTTGCTATGACTTCTTCAGGAGCTACGGCAAGAAACATTATCAGCGACGCCCGGTCGTTGAATAATATTTTTCCTTCATGAAACCCATTATGGCCTTTACCTGAGATGTTTCGAAACAAGGTAAACCCTGTGACTTTTGCCTCTTCCATCATCGAGCTGATGAGCTGTTCATGCTCACCAGAAACGATGATTTCTATTTTTTTCATGGGATGGAGGTTAATGCCAATATCCTTTCGTTCTTGAACTTTAATCACCTTCATTTTTTTCTCCTCATTAGCGAGCTAAAATCCACGTGCCATTTTGATTCATTTTGTAGGCTTGACCATCGCTTGGTTCAATGATGATGAGATGAACCCACTCATTGAAGAACAAAGTTTTTAAAACCGCTTGACGTTCAATGATGCTTGATACGAGTGCTTTGGGTGCATAGACTACAGTCAACAGTCGTTGTGGCTGATGGTAAGGGGTTTCATCACTTCTCATCACTGACTGCAAAGGAAGTCCATGCATTAAATCACTGCCATTGCCTTGCATGATGCCCATTTTACCCGTGACATTGTGGGTGATTTTGCTGCCACTGCCGTAAGCAACATTATCGAGGGTTGAAAATAAATATTGGGTATTAATCCATTGAGCAACCACCATGGGTGCAGTGAGGATTGTTTCCAGGAAACTTCCTTCGGCGTCTTGTTCCCAGTCATAGGAATGTAAAAAGCATCGGCCATCAAGATTGATATTTTTGGTTAAAGAGCGGGGCGCCACAATAAAAGCAGCATTGCGGGCAAGACCCCATTCAGGGCGTGTTTCAGACCAATCCTGACTTCTTCGTAGAATGTCTTTTTCTGCATGTTTTGAATTTAATTTGCGACCACGTTCTAAATTATTGCTCAATTTTGCCTCCTCCAAATCGGCAAGTAGCTGATTGAGCAGAGCTGGATAAATGACCTTACTCGATTTCAGCTTATAAAGCTCAATAGAGTCCGTAGTGGTGTTATGAAGAGCACCATAAAACACGGTATCGATTGGAATGTGAATTCCTTTATCCTCTAAAGCCCTTCTTACTTCCGTTTTATTAAGAATTGCTGCCAATAGCTTGGCGTTAATGCCCCCATGATTCCCACCACAGGCACCACAATCTAGAGCGGATGCATAGGGATTATTTTCGGTGGAACTTCCATGACCGCAAAGAACAATGACTTTTGCAAAACCTGAAGAAAGCCCCATGAGGCGTAATACCGTTTCGGCATAGTCAATCTGCTCGCTTAAAGCGATGCCTTGCTCTAAATTAGCCTCATTTAATTCAAACGAGAGCTCTGTTTGGATTTGGGGGACAATTAAATGATTTAAGGCTCGACTGGTTTTCTTAGTATAATTAGGAGCGAACGATTGCAACACCATCTTCAGACCACACCAGGCCCCAAGGGTTTCAACCAAAGCAAAAGGCGTTGCAAAATTATATTTTAATTCTCGATAGACCTTGCCAAGGAGGGCCTTAATCGTCTTTCCCTGTTGGTGTTGTTCAATAAAGGCCCTATTTGCTGCGCTTGGTTTTTCATCAACACGATAACGTGGCTTTAATAATACTGGGCAACAGTTTTTTGTTTTGCCACTCTCAAACTCTTGCACACGAATAGGTATACCAAAAAAGCCGGCAAATCCTAAAGTTTCATAATTTCCCAGCTTCTCTATAGCCCTGCGAATAGGTTCAGAGCGGACATCAATACAAAACACCAGTTGCGCATCTGCTCTTTGAGTCTTTGTTGCCGACTGATTAACTTCAGGCAACAGTGTTTTTAGCAATGCCTGCTCGTAGTGCTTTTCATTGCGTTTTATTTTTTTAAGAATGTCCTGAACCAAAGAACCATCTCCTTCGCTTTTTTTTTCCAGGCCTGCCTCAGGCCAGAGCAAACAGGTAATAACGAGACGCACCGCAAGAAAGTCAGTGAGTGTAACCGGTATTTTGTCTGCTGTTGTTCGATGGTGCCAGTGGGTTTTCCATTTCACAAAACCCGCCCAACCTGGCAGATAAAGAAAGGTTTGAGTGATGAATTCTTCTGCTTTTTCTGTGGGTACATTCAGTTTTTTCAGGCAAAGAATAATTGCCTCTTCAGCAGATTCAGGCAGGCTCATTAGCCATTGTTTTGCCTCTTTCTTATGATCATGAAGTTTTTTGTCAAAACACGCTAGTTTCAAAAATCCAAAATAGAACCCTTTGTCTCGATAGGGCATTTCAATAGCACCTTGTCCAGCATCAAAAAAACCGCCACACCATTTAATCATCTGCAGGTTGACGTTTTCTAAAGCCCGATTGCGGGAAACATCCTTTCGTCGAAATCCACCTTGCGCTAAAGCCTCTTCAAAACTTTGCGCTTCAAACCCTTGTAAGGGGTTGCATGCGATAAACGTTTCTAGCGGCCAAACCGGGGCAATCCGTTGGGCAGCGTTATCCACTAATGCACGGACTTCGAGTCTCTTGTTTGGCGTTTTGACTGAGGCCGTTGTTTTCAAAGGCCGCTCATTTATTTTTTCTTCATTCGCCATTGCTTTTGCTCTGCTCATGGTTACTCCTCAGGGTAATTAGTATTTATAATCAGACCGTAATGTGGTTACCGTTTTTGGGGCGGGTTGGCTTTGATTGAATAAATTCATGTAGAGCCAGCACCAGAAATTCGATTCTTTAATTTTTTTCATAAACCCAAGGTTAAACAGCAGCCAGGGGAGTACAAGCAGAACTAAAGAAATCAGATGCAGTATTGATAGTTTGGGAAAGTAAAACTGAATTAAGTTGGGAAGAAGAGCTTCAATCAGATGAATACTTGCTCCATAGATTAAACCAGCTAAGGAAGACATCAAGAGTCCAAGTATCATATTAATGATAGACAAGCGATTGTTCATTACTGTGAGCATCAGTTGTGCTCCTGCAATGAATGTAAATACCAGTAAGAATGAGGTTGCTTGCAGAGACAGGATTGGCTTATTCGTCATGAACGCAAAACCAAGCATGCCTAAGAAGCCGCCACTGCACGCAATTAAAAAGAGAAGCGGTTTGTATCCAGGGGCTTTAGGTTCATTGCTTTTTTGAGTAATGACAGAGCCCGAATTTAGGAACAAATAGGCTTTAAATAAACCATGCCAACACAAGTGAGCCACAGCGGCGGCAAATAATCCTAAACCGCATTGCATCATCATAAATCCCATTTGTGCTAAGGTAGAGCACGCCAGCATTTTCTTGATGTCATGCTGCATGAGCTTCCAAAAGGTTCCTAAAAATGCTGAGAGGGTTCCAAGAATGAATACAGTCATGAGTAAGTGACTCGATGCTGCAAAGAGCGGGGCAAATTTGACAATCAGGATGCCACCGCCATTGACAAGACCTGCATGCATCAGTGCGGAAACCGGGGTTGGTGAATTTAAAGAGCTAATCAACCAGCGATGAAAGGGCCAAATGGCAGATTGAGTTAATGCCGTGAGTGTCATCAACGTCATCGCTGGCATGAATACGGCTGAACTTGCTATATCTTTCTGATCTATAGCTTGAATGGAGGCAGTGTCAGTACTTAAGGTGATTAAGATAAAAGCGGCTAACAAGCTGATACTTCCTACTAATAAAGTATTGAAGGCAAGCCGACCTGAATTTTTTGCCGCAGTCCATTCGCTCTTATGAACCATTAAAGCAATTAATAGCAGGTTACTTAGCGACCAGGAGCACCAAAACAGAAAAAGATTATCGGCAAGAACCATAACTACAGCACTAAGCGTAATCGCTGAGAGGGTGCAAAAATAACGCGAATAGAGTCGGTCGCCATCCATGTACCTTAGTGAAAATCGATGAACAATAAAGCTCACCAATAAAACTAAAGTACATAATAACAGGGCTAAGGTATTCAGGCTGGTAAGTAGATAAATCATCGGCATTTCTGAAAAGCGCAAGCAGCTTAACAAAATAACACCGATTACAAATCCAAAACCAATCAATGCACCTGCCCAGCGAGCGGCAGATGCAGCTCTTTTCCTGCCACTAAAACAGTTAATGAACAGGGCGAGGGTTGGACATGCCAAAAGCGCGCCAGATAAAAAAAGTATTATTGTATTCACAGCATTCCTCATTAGAAAATGTTTTGCTACAATGGAAATATATAAGATAAACTTATATTAGTAAAATTAATAATTTTTATATCTTTGATTAGGATTTCTAATGAGCCTTGATACCGTAACCTTGCAATGCTTTTTGGCGGTTGCAGAAACCAGAAGTTTTACAAAAGCAGCCGTTCGTGTTGGACGCACTCAATCCGCAGTGAGTCAGCAGATTGCAAAACTGGAGCAGTTGATTGAAAAACCCTTAATTCTTCGCGGACGCGAGTTGTCGCTAACCCCTGATGGCGAGCTTTTTTTAGGTTATGCCAAAAGAATTTATGAACTGCATCGCGAATCACTTGACCGATTTAAGGCTCCAGAACTCCATGGGGAACTTCGATTTGGTTTGCCTGAGGATTTTGCGTCAATGTTTTTATCGGATGTGTTGGTGGAGTTCTCACGACTGCATCCACGGGTGATGCTGAATGTTGAGTGTGAACTGACTCTTAATTTAATCGAACGTTTTAACCACGGCGATTTTGATTTGATATTGATTAAAACGAATCAAAGAAATCAAATTGCTGAGGGTGTAGATGTGTGGAATGAGTCAGTCGATTGGGTGGGGAAGAGAGAGCTTCTCACTCAACTCAATAAAAACACACCAATTCCGCTGGTGCTCTCACCAACACCTTGTGTTTATCGTGGAAACGTGATTGATTCTCTAGAGAGTCACCATTTAAACTGGCGTCTTGTGTTCAGTAGTCAAAGCTACACTGGGAAAATGGCTGCAGTGCGCGCAGGGTTAGGTATTACTGCCATACAACGCAGCATGATTCCTAATGATCTTGACCGACTTGATGAGGATTTTTTACCTAAATTAAACGATATTCATGTATCCTTGCTAAAAAAGAAAGAGCACAATAAGGCAATCGAGTCCCTTGAGTTTTTTTTATTGAAAAAATTAAAACACTAGTTTTTTACGATTAAAAAAGGATAATAAGTAAAGAAATGAATTCAATTACTGATGTTTTAGATAGACCAACACTGATATCGATTGCACTCATTAGCTTAATAGCAAGCTTATTCACATTAAGCATTCCGATTGCTGCACAGACATTAATCAATTTAATTGCTTTTGGTAAATTAATGCAGCCCGTACTGACCTTGAGTCTGATTGTGTTCATCTTAATGGCGGCACTGGGTGCCTTAAATGTTTGGCAAACTGTAATTCTTGAAGTCATTCAGCAAAAATTGATGGTGAAAATAAGTCTAAACCTCACCAATCATTTTACCCGTCTGTCGCTTGATAGTTTTTCAACGCATCATGGTCCTGAACTGGTCAATCGTTTTTTTGAAGTGGCTACCATCAATAAATCACTTGCCAGTCTTTTGCTTTATGGGGTTAATTTAGGATTACAGCTTTTTTTGGGGTTATTACTTCTCCTCATTTATCATCCCCTATTTATCATTTTTGACGTAGCTATCATTCTCAGTCTCTTGTTAATTATTTTTATCCCCTTTCGTAAGGGATTAGAAAGTGCAAAAAAAGAATGTGCCGAAAAGCATCAAGTGGGTGCCTGGCTTGAAGAACTTCTAATCAATCGATTTTTATTCCGGTTTAGTAATTATAATCACTACGCCACGTTACAATCCGACAAGCATTTGGTTTCTTTTTTAAATGCAAGAAAGACTCATTTTAAACAACTGATTAAGCATCAAATTGGTTTTTATCTGCTGGCTGCGTTTTCAAGTAGCCTCCTTTTGGGATTAGGAGGATATCTTGTGATTAAAAATCAATTGAGTTTAGGACAACTGGTCGCCGCTGAAATTGTTCTTGGTGCATTGATTTATGCATTTAAACGATTTGGTGTTCTTCTTGAGAATTATTATGATTTAATTGCCTCCAAGAATAAGATTGATGTAGTCCTCAATTTACCCTTAGAAGAAATTAAAATCGATCTCAATGCTTTATTTGTGCCTATCCAAACCATAGAAATAAAATTCCCAAATAAGAGTCAAGCAATTGCCTCTTTGAATAAACCCCTATTTATTTATTCTCAGGATGCACAGAGTTGCAAAACATTTTCTGAATCACTGCTAGGATTTGGGAAAAAATATGATATGCACGTTCAAGTCAATCAACAATTATGCAATGAAAAGCATCGAGCAGCACTTCGAGAATACAGCTTATTGCTACGAAGACCTGAATGGTTTGTAGGCAGCATTTATGACAACTTAGTACTAAACCATAAGAATATCTCTCCTAAACAGGTTATGGAGCAGCTCAATCATTTCGGACTTTCTGAAAAAATAGTACATCAACCGCTAGGTTTAAAAGCGGTTATTTATGATTGGCAAAATGAATTTACCGAGTTTGAGCTTATTGCACTGATGATAGTACGAATTATCTTGCTTGAGCCTCAGTTACTGATTATTGACCGTACTTTTGATGGACTGGAGCGCGATAAAATTGACTTGCTCATGGCACCATTGCTGAACTTAAAAAATACCCTGATGATTTTAGTTAGCCAAGCTCATCAATTTAAAGAAATATCAAATTACGCGGTGCTTCCATGAAATTACATGCCTATACGATGATCGCCAAACTCCCCAAGCCCCAAAAAATCGCCAAAATCATTGTTCTTATTGCTTTGATTCTCATTTTATTTTTAATTTTTACTCCCTGGCAACAGTTTGCTCTTGGCAATGGAAAGGTGATTGCTTATTCCCCAACTGAGCGACTTCATACATTGAACTCACCAATCAATGGACGCATTAAAAAATGGTATGTTGATGAGGGAATGAAGGTACAGCCTGGCGATCTTATCGTTGAAATCAGCGATATTGATCCTCAATTATTAAAGCGATTGGAATTAGAAAAAAAAGCTATCGAACTGCGCATACAGGCAGCACAGCAATCCATAATCGCTGGAAAAGCCAATCTAGAACGTCAAAAAAGATTGTATCAGCAAGGAATTAATTCAAAGCGTCAGTTTGAATTGGCACAAATTGAATATTCGAAATACCAAAGTGAGTTAGCACAAGCAAATATTGATCTAGTCGATGTTGATGTGCGAATCGCCCGTCAGCAAACACAACTCATAAAAGCACATGTCGCGGGAGTAATTTTTAAACGGTTAACAGGTCAAGAGAGCGTCGTCATTAAAGCAGGAGATGTTTTAGCGCAAATTATTCCCGACACACAATCGCGCGCGGTGGAGTTATGGATTGATGGCAATGATATTCCGTTTGTTCAACTTCATCAAAAAGCTCGATTACAGTTTGAAGGTTGGCCTGCAATCCAATTTAGAGGTTGGCCAGAAATTGCTGTAGGCACCTTTGGTGGCACGGTAGCCTTTATAGATCCCACCGACAATGGCATGGGGTTATTTCGTGCCGTCATTGTCCCGGATGAGCCTTGGCCTCAACCTCGATTTTTAAGACAAGGCGTGCGTGTTCATGGTTGGGTTCAATTAGGCGAAGTCCCTTTATGGTATGAATTGTGGCGCCAATTTAATGGTTTTCCGCCCGAAAGTACTCCCGAGAAGAATTCGTTAAGTACTCCAGGGAAGAATCCGTCATGATTCGACTTTTTACTCATAGTGGTTTTAAATATCAACTCATTCTAGGTTTGATGTGTTGTCTTCCCTCGGTTGTCAGTGTGGCAAGTGAAGACCCTCAATTAACCCTGGATAAGGTGCTTCAGTGCGTTACTGAGTATTATCCCAAAATTAAAATAGCACGTTTGGAAATTACAAAGGCTCAAGGCGCACATTTGAGTGCGTTGGGAAAGTTCGATCCCTCTCTTGATGCAAGCACTCGATCCCAGCCAGCGGGTGGTTATATCAATAATTACGGAGATACCCAGATTAGTGTTCCTACTTTTTATAATGGAGTCCAATTATTTGCTGGGTATCGAAATGGCAATGGAAACTGGCCTATTTATTATCAAAATTACTTAACGAATTCAGGTGGAGAATACCGAGCTGGTTTATCATTACCTTTACTTCGAGATCGATTGATTGATAAGGAGCGAACCGATTTATTAACTACCGCTGAGTCCATTGAGTTGAAAAAACACGACATGGAAGCAATAAAAATTAAGATATATCAGGAAACGATTAAAGCCTATTGGCAATGGGTAGAAGCAGGGTGGCAATTAAAAACCTTTAAAGAGTTATTAAAATTAGCGCGAAAGCGACAAGTTGCCATTGAGCAGCAAGCAAATCAGGGCGATCTCGCGCGACTTGCAATCACTGAAAACACACAACAAATAGTCCAAAGAGAGCAGTTGCTTAATCAAGGGAGAATGATATTCGAACAAGCTGCAATAAATTTATCTTTGTATTATCGAGATGAACGAGGGAACCCCAAAATTCCATCGGAACAAAGTCTGCCTTCCCAGATTTGGATGCAGCAACGTCAATTAGCTCAAGGATTCCCTCAGTTAATTCGCCATCCTGCATTACAGAAACTGCGAAACTACTCAAAAATAATAAGACTGAAGCGTGATTTAGCGAAAAATGAGTTGCTCCCCAATTTGGATGCTACTGCATCTACTTTTAAGCAAAACGGTAGTGGCGGATATCCTGCGTTAATTCCTCAGGCAGCTTTTATCGGAGTTTCTTTCAAATTTCCTGTATTACGACGAGAAGCCAAAGGAAAATTAATTCGTACCCAAAGTGAGCTGGAGCAAATACGAGCGGAAAAAAAGTTTATGTATGAGCAGCTTAGAAATGAACTCACCAATCTTTATATTGGGATAAGAAGAATGCGTCAACAAGTCGCTTTCTTAAAAAAAGAATATTCTTTGGCACTAAAGGTGCAACAGGGAGAGACAAAAAAATTCACCGAAGGGGACAGTACTTTGTTCCTTGTGAATCAACGAGAGCAATTAACTACCCAGGTGAAACTTAATTGGATAAATGCCCAAGTGCAACAGGAAGTGTTAAAGGATTTGGTACGTTTCTTTTCCTCAACGAATTTGGAAAAGTAAAATCGAAAATACAAGAAGCAGTCGATATTCATCATTTTGCTCGGATTATGAGTCAATTTTTACCAGAGCAGAGAAGAATGCATCACATAGTGAGCGAAGTGACTGAGAAAATTTGTGAGCGCAGCAGCAAAGCAGTGGTTATTTAAATCACCTCGAAAAATCACGCATCAAAGGCCCACAAGGGCGTGTATTAGACTGTAGTAATTGGCACATGGTTTTAGGTGGTGAACTAATATTCTTAGGATAGAGGATATACCAACCCCAATTTATCTCAAAATTAGAGTGAATGCTGTAAACGTAATGCAGACGAACAGTGCAAAAGCCTTTTTCAAATGGGGCATCAGTTAGGGTTCACTCCAAACAGCATTGCTTATCTTTATCTCATTCAGGTCTAATCCTATACATCTACTTTTAATTTTTGTATAATTATTACAAAACTTTACTTAAATGATACATTTGAAGAGGTGGTTTTAGTGAGTCATTATTTATATGTTCCTTTTAAAAAGAAAGCAGTTCCGCCAAACCTAAAAAAAATCATCGAAGAATGGTTATTATTAGAAGCAAAGCAAAATCATGAGGTTATAGTTTGTTACTATGGTGAGAAAAAATTAAGCCAATTACCGAACAACAGCAAAGTTTCTGTACTATTCTCGGGTAAGCCTGGTAAAAAGTCTCTCCTTCAAGGGCTTGAGCATGTAAAAACTGAAACCTTAAGGTTTTTTGAAAATTTGTCCTTGCACCTAAGGGTCACTGATGAAAGTAAAAATTCAATATTAGTCCCTGAAGTGGCTGATAAAATGAAAGAAGATGGCTTGCTTGATGACTTTAAAGGGAGGCTACAGATTAACCTTATTTATCTTGATGCCAACACAAAAGAAGCATCCATCATGACTCACTCATTTTTAAACTCACTCAAAAAATACAAAGAACACGAAAACGGAGCAATCAGGCTTCAATTCCTCTCCAATAACCTGGCAGAAAAATCAAATTTCCATCGAGCGGACCGAACCAAAAAAACAAAATTAGAACTATTTAGAGAGCAAGCACAACAGGATAGGTGTTTCATGTATAACAGCAAAGAGAATTATCCTAAACTGTCACTTGGTGAAATCGCTTCTGTTATTAAAGATTATTATCAGTACAAATCATCAAGATGTTGCGGTTTATCGGGCCTATTAAGATTAAATTGGTTTTTTTCTAGTACGGAAAGCTCGGAAGCTATTAAGTATCTTAGTGATGAAAAAATATCTGATAGTGAACGATTTGCTTACGCTTCTCGTTTCATAAAATACTATAAGGAAAGCCATTTATCCCAGCTTCTCGCGCCAGCACTTGAAAAAGGATTAATACAACACCAAACCAATTGGGATATTGAGCCCATTTCCTCAAATGAATTACCAGTTGCAGCATTATGAGCTTTCGTTGTTGATAGGGCGTTATGGAGGGAAATTTTAGGCTATGGAAGTCGCATTGATCCATTTCTGAATGTCGCTGGTTGGACTCTAGTAAAATTCAATGTAATTTTGCTGTGATGGGTTTTAGACTAGCGATTTTCATTATGAAATTTTTTCAAACTCAAACCGTTTTTTTTACGTTATTCCAGTAATACATTCTTGATATTGATTTAAGGTTCTTCGTATTTCTATTAATTTATTAGATAAATTGATACATTTGAAATTATCGTTTTCTGTTTGAGATTTATATGACTATTGCATTAGTCTGGTTTCGCCGCGATTTAAGATTAAACGATAACCCTGCGTTTATCGAGGCTTGTTCTCGGCATCAGTGTGTGATTCCGCTGTATATTTATGATGAAAAAAATAGTGTCTTGGGAGGAGCACAAGCTTGGTGGCTTCATCATAGTCTTACCTCTTTAAGTAACTCCCTTGCAATATTTGGATTAAATCTTATTCTTCGCAAGGGCGAGCCCCTAGAGATTATTTTAGACTTGGTAAAGAAAATTTCTGTCGGCTCAGTATACTGGAATCGTTGTTATGAGCCCGCTGCTATTTTGCGTGATAAAAAGATTAAAGCAACTTTGTTGGAACAGGGTATCGAAGTCCTAAGTTTTAACGGAAGTTTGCTTCATGAACCTTGGACAATTAAAAATAAAAACGGTGATTATTTTAAAGTTTTTACTCCCTATTGGAACCACTGTAAACAAAATCTTAATATACAACCGTCTATGCACTTAGAACATCGACCTGCTGGAATTGAAGTGAAAAGCGCTAAGCTTTTGGAGTGGAAATTATTACCTGCGATCAATTGGGCTGCGCGATTTAAAGAATATTGGACTCCAGGAGAAGATGGTGCGCAACAAAAATTACTTGAGTTCGTAGAACATCAACTTAATGGTTATAAAAAAAATCGAGATTTTCCAATAAAAAATGCAACTTCACGTTTATCACCACACCTACATTTTGGTGAAATCAGCCCATGGACAATTGTACGGGAAATTGAACTAGCAAAACTCGATCCGAAATGTGATTTATCATCAGCGGAACATTTTCTCTCAGAACTGGGATGGCGAGAGTTTTCAGTGTATTTACTGTATCATTTCCCAAGACTTCCATCCGAGAATTTCAGGAATGAGTTTGATGCATTTCCGTGGCACAACGATGAGAAATTATTAGCTTGCTGGCAAAAAGGTTTGACCGGTTATCCAATAATCGATGCAGGGATGAGGGAGTTATGGGCAACAGGCTATATGCACAATCGTGTCCGAATGATTGCGGCATCATTCTTAACCAAGGGTTTACTCATTGATTGGCGTTTGGGCGCCGATTGGTTTTTAGATACTCTTGTCGACGCAGATTTAGCAAATAATAGTGCGAGTTGGCAATGGGTGGCAGGAAGTGGCGCTGATGCAGCACCTTATTTTCGTATTTTCAATCCAGTATTACAAAGTCAAAAATTTGATCCTGATGGCGGTTATATTCGTCATTGGGTTCCGGAGCTTTCTCAATTAGACAGTCAGTCAATTCATGCACCTTGGGAATCTAATGATTGTAAGAGATTTTATTTAAATACAAATTATCCCAAACCCATTATTAATCATCATGAAGCAAGAATAAGGGCTTTAAATTATTACAATCAGTTAAAAAAGAAGGATATGAAATGACTCCATCTTTCTTTATCTTTGGTTTTGGGTATACCGCGAATCGACTTGCGCAGAGACTGATTCAGTTAGGTTTTGACGTTGTTGGTACAACACGTCAAGAAAGAAAAAGAACAACGAATCATTATTCTGCAATCACACTTATTGATTTTAACGCCGCAGATATTGACTATTACCTCAGTCAATCCACGCATCTTTTGATTAGTGTCCCACCTACAGCAGGTGTGGGGGATCTTGTATTATCTTATTACTCAGAATTGATAAAGCGGCATGCTCCACATATTGAGTGGTTAGGTTATCTTTCTTCCACGGGGGTGTATGGTGATTATCAAGGAAATTGGGTTGATGAAGAAAGTATTTGTAGGCCGAAAAGCGCTTCTGGAATTTTACGTTTGAACGCAGAAAAAGCATGGTTTTCTTATGCAGAAAGCAACCAACTCCCATTGCATATTTTCAGACTGGCAGGAATTTATGGACCACAAAGAAATCCACTTGAGCGAATTATATCGGGGAAAAAGTACAGTATTTTTAAAGAAGGCCAGGTCTTTTCGCGTATTCATGTTGATGATATTGTGTCCGTGATTCTTGCTTCAATAAAGAATCCACATCCTCTATCTACCTACAATGTTGCTGATGATGAGCCAGCTGCATCGCATGAGGTTGATGCTTATGCCGCTTCGTTATTGAACCAATCGCCATTGCCTTTAGTTCCGTTTGAAGAAGCTTCATTATCACCAAGAGAGCAAGAGTTCTATTTGAGCAATCGTCGTGTGTCTAATTTAAAAATAAAAAAGGAACTTAATATTGTTTTACAGTATCCTTCATTTCGGGAGGGACTAATGCAACTATGGAGAGAGCATTTTGCGTAAAGAAAGCGGAATTAAACTGATTGTTTGGATTTTATTTTTTGAGGCAATTGGATTTTTCTTAGGTTTATTGACCCAAGAGAATATCCACTCTTGGTATGAAGGGCTACATAAATCAATTCTAACTCCTCCTGGGTGGGTGTTTTCACTGGTGTGGTCAATCTTATATGCATTTCTTGCGATTGTTGGTTTTACCTTATGGCAAAATCGGCATAAGCCTCAAAATAAAACAGTGCTTCGTCTTTATCTAATTCAACTGATTATGAATTGGATATGGACACCACTTTTTTTTCAACTGCATTGGTTGGGATTTAGTTTTTTATGGATAGTAGTTATGGTGGCTTTAAATGCAGCCATTATTTTTATAACCATCAAAAATAAGCAAAAAGAAATTACCTTACTCCTAATCCCCTATTTTTTCTGGCTTATTTTTGCAAGTTATCTCAATGGGATCATTTGGATTCTTAATACGTAAGCCTAAAGACGGCCTGAATCTAAAGAAGATAATATTTCTTGTGCCTGAGTATGTATGGCTTATTTTTTACCAGGGGCCATTTTTTGCCAATTCATGTAAGCATAATGAAATCGGGGATTATGTTTCAGCTTGTCTTCATTTTGTTTCAGAAAATTCCAATATAGTGCATTAAAGGGGCAGGCTTTCTCTCCCAATAAAACATTTGGATCATAGGCGCATGATTCACAAAAATTACTCATGCGTTGAATGTTTTTTCCACTGGCGGCATAGGGCTTGCTTGCTCCCATCGGCATAAAGTGCTATGCCTAGGGTATTGGGGAGTTCTACCCACTCATACGCATCAGCATAAACTGCAAGATACCACTCACAGACTTGTTTTAAGCCAATTGAACTACCAAAAACTATTGTCGATTTTGTACAAATGAAATCTATAAAGTTCAGCCACAGTCAAATGACTTCCCTTAAAGACAGTGCTGTTACTATTAACAACAGCAAAAACGTAAATTAACTAGTTGCAGCATACAACAAAAGCCAGAGAGCACTAGAAAAACCTGGCTTACCCATCCATGAAAAATCATCACTCCCCAAAATAAGGTATGAAATAGATATGGATCTATAGTGAAGGCACCTTGTTTTTAACCGCCTGCTCAATCAAATTACGAAACAATTGATTTTTTTGTGGTAGAGGACTTTCTGTGTGTCTTCTTAGTCTGAATATCGCAATAAGCAACATCCTTCTTGATGATTTCATAGCCAATGGGAACGCAGAAATCGTCATAATTTACCATGCAAGTTAAAATATTAATCCTCTAACCACATCCCCCTTGGCATGAAAATAATGCCAGGTATTGACTTCATTTTCATCAGTGTATGGCTTTTCCTCTATCGAATCATCCAGAAGCAATGCACCGCTAGCGCATTCATGCTCTCGAACTGGCTTTTTGACATAATTCCATAGTGATTTTGAACTAAACTCATTAAGCCTTAAGAATCGCGTTACCTGATCATGAGCAATTTCACCTGCCAGCATCTCCGATAGCCCAGTTGCTGTTGCATGTTTATTTTGGCAAATCAAATAATCCGTATAAATATCAAACATAGCCATTTCGTTTCCTCCATAAAATGAAGGGGCTGATTTTAAGGATTTTTAACGGTCAAGCAGCTTTATGTGCATAAGGTGAGATTACTATCCAAGCTGGTTATTTTTTCAGAAACACCAAAACGAGTTATAAATGCAGCGATTAATACAGTAGATGAAGCTTCAAAGATAACCAGTAAAAAAAAGCAAGATCATGTATTTAGTTGCCCAGAGTGAGAAAAACTTGATGAAGACACAAAGGGTGATAATACCATTAACCCATAATGGTCAGATTTCATTCAGTATTTACTAAAATAATATGTTTTGAACGATGCCACTCAATTCTCCCATATTCGTTTCCCTTCGGTAACAGTTAATTTGAGGAAATTTTTGTCAAAAAATTATCCCACTTAATAATTTGTTAACCAAATTGGTTTAAAATGAAAAAAATGCACACATAGTTCAACACTTGATCATAATTTGGAGGCAATATGGAATCAAAATCTGAAAAAAATAAAACTGGTACACCACAAATGACAGTTTTAATAAAAGAGACTAAAGCTGAAGACGGTATTTGCGGGCATGCTACTGTCATTTTGGATGATGGTAAGGGGCGTGAAACTGTTACTAGTGTGGAACCAGGTATTGGTGGTTTTTTTAATATTTTTTCATTTCCTATCGGAGCTATAAATGCCGTTTGTCCGGAAGATGATAAAAAACAGGCAACTGTAGCCTTCAAAACAGACCTAACCCAAGAGCAATATAACCGTGCACTAGAAAAACAAGAAAAAATTTCAAAAAAAATTGAAACCAATGAAATATTATATTCTTTCTCTGGAGAAAACTCGTGGTCCAAGACGCTTTTGTCTTTTAGAGAATCATTTTCTCTAAAAAATTTTTCAGAGTGCAAATTAAATGAGCATAACGAAGATCCATTTGGCGGTACAGTTTCAGAGCGCGACATTAAACCTCTGCCCGAAGAATTAAAGAAAACTAAATTACACAACTGCGTGACGTCCTCAAAAAAGGTAATTAAACAAGTAGATTCAAATTTTGGAGACAAGAGATTCCAGACGCCAAGTGACTTAGCATCGAAACTGCGTGCTAATTCTCTTTTTAAAGAAGAAAAAATTACTAACAAAACAGCATATGAAAATCAATCCAGCACAAATTCATTAGACTAATATTTTTTGAGGGCGCTTTGCGCCCTTTTTAATCAAAATACCATGCATCATGGAATAATTGTAACTTAGAGATGGAATGACCTGTGTGTCGCGAATCGTAAAAAAATAAAAAAATTACAACTTGTTGGCTCTACACCAAATAAGGGGGCACTTGCTCTGTAGGCTTATATGGCGCGCTCGGAGGGACTCGAACCCCGATACCTTGGTTCGAAGCCGGATGCTCTTGTTTGAAATTCGTTATAAATCAATATCTTGTGAAGCGTCAAATTCACTAATTACTGCCTAAAACAGCTTATTACAGCAGAGTACCGCCACAGTTGAGACACGTTTGGGTCGCAGAAAAAAATTAACCTTTTTGTTTTAAATAAAATCAAATAGAGATTTTTGAATAGTTCATTTACAAGGCGCTAATTTTTTCTATTGCACTCAAAACAATATTTCTAGAGCGTTCAAGCCGAGCGATTGCTTTTATTGCTTCTAACCATTTAGGATCTTCGATGAGCTTTTTAAAGTATCCTGAAATAAATTGGACAACATCTTTCGGTGAGTTCATTATTTCTACTAATAATTCAGGTCTGCCATTGATAACATTGATGATATCTTCCAAATCTTTACAATCCCAATAATCATTATTCTTATAGGCTCTATCAGTGAATGCCTCAAGCTTTGTGGCAATGAAATAGACTGCGTTGAGTATTTTAATTTTTTTGTCTTTAATTTGAATCTCAAGTGCATTGTCAAAACCCGCCTGATACCAATTTGAATTGATTCCTTGTAGAACACCATCGGTGTACATGACATCAATCATAAAATCATCTAACACATATCTGCAATTGACATTTCCATCCGGCTTAAACCCTAAGCTTTCCAGTTTTTTCTGTAAAGAATAATGAGCAACAATATCAGTTCGTCCTAAATCCAGAGCGACATCAATATCATAGGTTGGTCGTACATCATCTTCTATTAAATCAGTGATCAATAGCCCTACGATTCTACCACCAACATAAACAACTTGTTCGTTTAGATCTTTTAAAAGAGTCGCTGCCTTATAAAGTGCTTCAATATTTTGTTTAACTCTTATTGATTCCATACAAAATGTTCCAACAGTTCTTTTGCAATTTTATTTTCTCGCTTCCCACCCAATCGGATCAGATCAAGTGCACTAATAATTGCATAAAAATTCTCATCAGGGCTTCTATCCAAGGCATTGGGTAATGTTTTGTATATCGGTGTTAAGGCTAGACCTTTTGTATCACCATTAATATAGGGCCATACATAGGACTCTTCGCTCATGATTAATTTTTTAAAATGAGGGGAGCTATAGGCCGCTGGCATGCCGCGTGTTGCTATATTAATTTCCGCTGGAAAATGATACTTCACACTATGGACAAAAAATTCCATAAGCTCGTGCTTATGTAACTCAATGCTATCATCCGAATAACGCGTTAAAAGTTTCGTAGCCTCTAGCCTTTTAATACTTTTAGTCACTTCAGATTGGCTGATATAAAGCTCATGTGCTATGCTTTTAAACTCAATTTTTTCTTTATTATTATTTTTTAAAAGCAATTTAATGAGAATAGCTATGTCTTGCCCTTTAAGCATGAAAAGCTCCGGTCTATTTTATTAGAATTATAGCATCGTAATTTCCGATTTCCAAATTGGAAATCAGAAATTACGATGTATTGAATGATGCATTTCAAAGCACAGATAATGGCGAGAGGAAGTGGTTAGAATGTGGCGGTTTACTAAAAACAACGGCATTACAGAAGGGTTTCATCGTAAGATGAAACTGATTCAACGTCGTGCTTATGGATTTAGAAATTTTGAAAATTACAGGTTAAGGGTTAAAGTTTTGTGTTCTTGATTAGTGCCCCCGGAAATGGGGATGAGCCAGATTAGTGCCCCCGGAAATGGGGAAGAGCCTATAAATTTAAGTTCTTGATTTATAAGGATTAAATGGCGCGCTCGGAGGGACTCGAACCCCCGACACCTTGGTTCGAAGCCAAGTACTCTATCCAGCTGAGCTACGAGCGCAATGGGGTAAGGATTTAATATATTTTGCCCTGTTATTTTCTGGTTTATATTGGAGGTTAGTTACCAGAACTGGTGGGCCGTATAGGATTCGAACCTATGACACAGAGGTTAAAAGCCTCCTGCTCTACCACCTGAGCTAACGGCCCTAAAGAGGCTGGAATAATACCGGATTAGCACAGAATTTCAAGTCTTTTTATGATGTTTCTCATAATTTTGTTGTTTTTATTGAGCATAAATACTCTTTTTAGGCAAAAGTTGTTTAATATAAAATGGAGTTTTTAATTTGTGACATTTGAAGATAAAGGTTTTTTTCCGTAGCCAGTATTGTCCAATGTCGCAATTTTAATTGATCAGCAAGAGTTTTAGCTTTATCAACCGAGGTAACAAGCAATAAAACATCAGCACCTAAAGCGCCACAACCTTTAATTGCGAGTATTTCAGGATATTTTTTAAACTCATTAATCAATTTTAAACTGTGTTCTGCTACCAAATTTAATTCAGCTAATTTTTGATGATAATCATTGATGGTCTTAATCAATTTAAGAGAATCTACCTGCTCGAATGCTTGTTGGGCTTCATCAACTAAGAAGGATAAATAATCTATCTGAGTCGGTAGGGTAGTGTCTTGTAAATGATGGTGGGTAGCAAGCTTCACGCCAGTGTGAATGAGAAAAAACGACAGATCCTGAAAGGGCCAACTGTAGGGCTTTATTATTTTTTGTTGTTTATTAATGTATACACACCCTTGTTGTGATTGGGCGATTACATCATATCCGCTTGGTTTTAAGCCTTTTCCAGACCACGAAGATTCATAATAAGCAGAAAGCATCTGATTCATATCAGCTATGGAGTTATTTAAGAAACAACTCGCCAAATAGCTTGCCAAAAATTGCGCACTGGAAGCGCCTAAACCACCTTGGCCGGCATAAGGGTCACTCCATAAAAGCCCTTGTCTCGAATTTTGTTTTAGCCACCAAAGTCCAGCTGGAGATTCAGGATGAATCCCAGATAATTTTTCTTGTGATGTAAGCGTGAGCTCAAAGCAAGGAGAGGTCGTAACAACAAGAGCGGAGGCTTCTGCTAAGGCAGCATATTCACCTAATAAAAAGGTTTTTGCAGGAATTAACCATTTCATACAGCAATTGGTGTTTGTCTGATTTTAGCCAGTAAGTCATGGGCATTGTTTAGGCTAATTCTTTTATGCAAATCCAACCATTTTTGTAAATGCTCTTTAAGTACTGGCATTTCATTTTCATTGGCTCCTGCAGCCAAAAGCAGATTATCAATATGTAATTTCATGTGGCCTTGAATAATACCTTCCGTGCATAATGCTTTAATTGCACCTAAATTTTGTACAAGACCTACAGCCGCAATAACTTGAGATAATTGATTTGCTGAAGAAATGTTCATCATTCGCAAACACATTTTTGCAGTTGGATGTAATGAAGTAACACCACCTATAGTTCCTACAATAATCGGCGCGGTAAGTTGTCCTGTAAGTACTCCATCATGATAACGCCAACGAGTAATTGCTCGATATTGTCCATCTCGTGCCGCGTAGGCGTGTACTCCAGCTTCAACTGCACGCCAGTCATTGCCGGTTGCAATTAAGACGGGATCAATGCCATTCATTACCCCTTTGTTGTGAGTCGCTGCGCGATAGGGATCCATTTCGGCAAAAAGTGATGCTTCATGTAGTTTTTGGCCGAGTTCTGGTTCAATGGTATGGATAGTAACTTGAGCAGTAGTTAGCTTTTGATCATTCAAATTGGATAAAATACACATGGTGACTTCTTCACCTGTTAACTGCTCTATAGGCGTTTTCAAGTATTCAAGAACTTGATTAATAATGTTAGCTCCCATAGCGTCACAACTGTTCATGGTTAAATGAATGACCGCCATGTCTTGTTGATCTTCTCTTTTGAGCTGACGTAATTGAAGATCGATGACACCACCGCCACGCTTTACCATGTTTTCTGCTACATCTTTATTCGCTTTATTGATTAGGTATGCGCGGTTTTCATGAAAAATCTGAGAAAACTTAGGAAAATCTTTAACCTTTGCCAATTGGATTTGGCCTAATATGCATTCACCATGAACCCATGTTTTTATTTCGCCACATTGCCTAATCCATTTGGCGGACTTAGATAAAGCGGCGATGATCGATGTTTCTTCAACAGCCATTGGAATTACATAATCTTCGCCATTAATATTGAAATTAGTGGCTACGCCCAGAGGAAGCTGAAAATAACCGATTACATTTTCAATCAGTTTGTCTGCCAAATTCAAGTCTTTAACGCCGCCATTCTTAAGAAATGCAATGTCTTCAGAGTTTATTGCCCCTAAGGCTAACAAACGTTTAAATCGTTCTTCCCGTGTAAGTTTGGAAAATCCGCGAAAAAGCTCATCGGTATTAGAAGTTAAAGGCATGCTTTCTCCTTTGAGTAGCCGGCATTAACGCAAGTTTTATAATGCCATGTTTGCGCTGTTCAAATTGGCTGTAATTGTCTTGCATACCTAGATTTTACTGTCTTGAAAAAAATGATAGTAATTTTATCATAAAACTGAACTGCAAACTACCTGAAAATCGTAAGCCGCATAATTTTATTAAGCTTTCCTGCTGTGCAACAATGTATCCAGTATTCAGACCATCATTAATCTAATTAAAGGGTAATCAGTTTATCGAAATAAAAATTACATCATTTTGTTATTCTTGTGGGCGTTATTTTTTCTTTGCGCTCAATATAGATACTAAAAATATTTTTTTATACCAGCATTATGTTTTTTAATTTAATTATTCTGGTGTTTTTTTGCCACGAAGTGTAAATTACGCACATTTGATTGGATTAATTGTTGGGAGATGTTATGGGAAAAAACACACAAGAACAAAAGGCTTTTACTGCAGCTGAAAGCATGAGACAGACACTCATTGATCAATTGAAAAAAAAATGTAATTCTGCGAAAGATTTGGAAGGATTTTTAAAAAAATATGAGGAAAAAAAAGGTAAAAACAAAAGGGTTAGTTTGACACAGCACCATCAAAAAATTATCAGTGACATGGATGAGGAGATAAGCCGTTTAATCCAAAGCTTAAATCAAAAGTTTTCTCCTGTAGCTCAAATTGAGCCATCGACGAGTACCTATGAACAACATGAAAAGGTAGAAAAAGGTACTGTTGAAGTGTTACCCGAAGACTTTGGTGAAAAAAATGGTGAAAAACAGAGCCTGGACACTTCGGTTGAAATTCCTACAGAAGAATTGAACGCTGCATCGCTACGGACCCAGTCTAAAGTCCCACTCAAAACATCTGGAAAAGGAAAAAATGAAGAGGAGCTCGGTCATGGAGGAATAAGAAAAAGTGTACAATTTAAAACTCATAGTGATGAGGCAACACAATCTGGAGAAGCCTCAAAAACTGACAAAAAGCATCATGTTGTGGGTGAATCGAGAGCTAAAAGGCATAGGACTACACAACTTTCTGAGGTTTATTTAAAATTAAAAACACTTCATGCCAAACAGATAAAATATGAAGAGAAAGCGAAAGAATACCGTAGGAAAGATCAAAGAAAAGAACAGCAATATAAAGATGCTGCGGTTGCTGCAAAAAGTATTCACGAGCAGATAACTGAACTTTGTAATCAATACCTTGTTGATGGTGATTTGGAATTGTTTAAATTAAAAAGCCAAGAAATTCTGAAAAGCGATAAGGAAAACGTAAAAACGTTAAAGTCACATCGTGGATGGTGGGAAGAGTTCTTAGACGGTTTCGTCGATCTCATTAATAGAGGATTTGATCGAGTTGGTTCTTCAATTCGGGTGAGTGAATTGTCGATGTTTAAACCTGCAGCTGATGGGGGCAAGAAAGTTGATGAACTAACTAATTCAATTAGTTCTCTTACAGCTTAATTTTCTGTAAAAAAGCGTTGTTGAAAATCCCGCCATTGTAGGAATGACAAATGATGCAGTATGGGTTTTGCTTGGTCCACCCAGACTGCATTTTACCCTACCCGAATAACTTATTCTTGTGTTACCATGTCCTATTGTTTTTGCTCTTATAGAACATTCATATTACTTTTGAGGTTATTTTTCAAAAAAAATGACTATGGCACAAAGCAGCGCGCAAATCACTTTTGATAAGGAACTTGCCAGATTTCACTGTACAGGTGCATGGTCTGTTTTGCAAATTGGCGATTTATTAAAAAGATTTAGAACAGATGAATTGCCCAAAAAACAAAAAATAATCATTAGCGGTGAAAAAATTAGTCATTTTGATAGTGCTGGGGCTCTGGCGCTAATTAAATGCATGGATACCCTCGAACAACAAGAAAATAAGGTGGAGTTGACTGATTTTACTGAAGCACAACAACAACTTATGGATTTAATTAAATCAAAAAAAGAACTTTTAGGCTACCAAATTCCTTCCGAGCCAAAAGAGAACCTATTTTATCAATTGGGCAAAGAATCAGAAAACAAATTACGTCAAGTAGATGGTCTTCTTAATTTAGTTGGAGATTTAACAACTAAAATTATTGAAGCATTTGGTAATTTGCGCCGATTTCAATTACCAAGCATTATCTCGAATGTACACACTACGGGCGTCACTGCGTTACCTATTCTCGCCTTACTTTCTTTTTTAATCGGTGTAGTCTTGGCTTACCAAATGGGACTGCAATTGCAAACGTATGGGGCCAACATCTTCATTGCTTATTTATCAGGCATGGCCATTTTTCGTGAATTTGCACCACTAATTACAGCAATTATTGTTGCCGGACGAACCAGTTCTGCATTTACTGCCCAAATTGGCAGTATGAAACTAAACGAGGAAGTAGACGCGCTGTTAACCATGGGGCTTTCTCCTACCGAACTATTAGTGCTACCTAAAGTGATAGGATTATTGATTGCATTTCCTTTATTGATTTTTTGGTCTGATGTTTTTAGTATCTTAGGTGCAATGATGATGTCCAAAAGTCAGCTAGGCATTAGTTTTGTTGATTTTTTACAACGATTAAGAGACTCGGTTGGACTATCACAGCTGAATTTAGGACTTTATAAAGCACCGGCATTTGCATTGTTAATTGCCTTGGTTGGTTGTTTTCAAGGATTTAGAGTTGAAGCGGGTACGGAAAAAAATATTGGGAGCCAAACTACTAAAAGTGTAGTTCAGGCATTATTTCTGATTATTATTGCGGATGCAATTTATTCAGTTATTTATAGCCGGATGCATTTATAGATGAGCGAACCCATTATCGAAATTAAAGGCCTAAAAAATTATCTCGGTGGTCAATGGGTACACTCTGATGTGAATTTGACCGTAGAAAAAGGGGAAATTTTAGCGATTATTGGTGGTTCTGGGAGCGGAAAAACAACGATACTTCGTAGTTTGTTGATGTTAATGAAACCTACGGCAGGGGATATTAAAGTATTTGGTCAAGATATTAGCCATCTTGATGTACAACAATCATTCTCGCTTCGCCGTCGTTGGGGAATGCTTTTTCAGCACAGTGCTCTATTTTCATCAATGAACGTTTTAGAAAATGTTATGTTCCCCATGCAAGAATTTACTAATCTAGATTATGAATTCATGTACGAATTGGCTTTGCTAAAAATTGCTTTAGTAGGATTGCCCAAAGAGTCTGCAGGTAAGTTACCCTCTGAGTTGAGTGGCGGAATGCAAAGAAGAGCGGCAGCAGCACGAGCGATTGCTATGGATCCGGAATTGCTGTTTTTGGATGAACCAACTACAGGTTTGGATCCATTGAGTGCGAGACTTTTCGATGAGTTGATTGTTTTTTTAAGAGATTCATTAAAGCTCACTATAGTCATGGTCAGTCATGATATAGAGTCTTTAAAACGAACGACAGATCGCGTAGCCTTTATTGGGGATGGAAAAATTTTAAGTGTTGAGCCAATTAATGATTTAATGAAAAATAAGAATAAAACAATTGCGGGTTATTTTAGTAAAGTGTAAGCATAACTGGAGACAGAATACTTGGAATCGAAAACCAATTACACCATTGTAGGTATCTTTGTACTCATATTACTGGTGGGGCTGGTGGCCTCCATGTTGTGGTTGTCTGTTGGTTTCAATCAAAAAAAATATACAACTTATACTGTTTACATGCATGAAGCGGCTTCGGGGCTAACAAAAGATGCTCCTGTAAAATTCAATGGGGTACAAGTGGGTTATGTAAAAGAAATAAGATTAAATCAAAGTGATCCAAGACAAGTCGAAATTTTATTGGATATAGAAGAAGATACACCAATTACTACAAGTACTTATGCAACATTAAATTCTCAAGGAATTACTGGCGTTACTTATATTGGTTTGAGTGCAAGTACCTCTGATTTAACTCCTATCCAACAAATGCCTGGCGAACCTTTTCCAGTTATTCCTTCAAAACCTTCTGTCTTTAATCAATTAGATAGTATTTTAAAGAAGGTGTCTGAAGATGTAGGCATTGTAAGTACTGAAGCGCAACGTATATTTAACGAAGAAAATGCAAAACATATACGTCACATATTAACTAATATCGATCATTTTTCTAAAGATCTTGAGCGTAATGGCAAGAATATTAATGTTTTTATGGATAATCTGGCCAAGGCAAGTCGCGATTTTCCGCACATACTCGATGAGTTAAAAGTAGGAATTTCTAAGTTTGATACTATGGCAGAAAGTTTAAGTAAGGCCGGGAATAGTGTATCAAAAACTATGGGGTCAGGAAAAAGTACATTAGATAAAATTTCCCAAGAAGCTCTTCCACCGGCCGTAATTTTATTGCGACGATTAAATGCTATTTCTGCCAATTTGGAAAAGGTGAGCAGTGAAATGCGTCAGAACCCTGCTGTGGTTATTCGGGGAAGTAAGCCGCCACAACCTGGGCCTGGAGAATAAATGATGAAAAAGTTGACTGTTTTTCTTGTGAGTTTAAGCGCGGTGTTGCTCAGTGCGTGCTCAGCAGTAAAGGTTTCTGTAAAAAATCAATATCAATTGAGTGCATTCAGCACCAAACAGTTGGCTAAGAAACCTATGCCCATTACTTTGTTGGTTACCGCACCTGAAGCTGCTGCGGGGTATCAAACGGAACAAATGCTTTATACTAAAAAACCTTTTGAAATTGAACCTTTTGCAAAAAATGCATGGGCAAATCCACCGGCTGATATGCTCTATCCTTTAATTTTACAAAGCTTACAACGGACAAATCTTTTTGAAGCAGTTACATCCAATGCGTATACCTTAGGTGTAGATTATCGCTTGGATACCCAATTACTTGCCCTAGAACAAAACTTTCTTAAAAAACCAAGCGTCATAGAGTTCTCGGTCAAAATGGTTTTAACTCATGTTAGTGATAATAGAGTGCTTGCTTCGCGGATTATAAATCTTCAGATTCCATGTCCTAGTGATACCCCTTATGGTGGTGTAATCGCAGCCAATAAAGCAACTCAATTGTTTACCGCAAGTTTGGCTCGTTTTGTGGTGGCTCATGTTCAAACAAAAGAGCATTAGAATTGCAGACTGGTGCAGGCTGATGCGATGAATACTGTAGCCAAAAAATAAAAAGAATTGTACAATGTGCCCCCATGAGCCCTGTATGGGATTTTGAAATTTATTAATAATAAAAAGAACGAAGGAGATTGAGGATGAAAGCCGGATCATTTTGTAAATTAGGTCTGCTTGTAGCGAGTGCTGTTTTAGTTGCTGCTTGTTCTAAAACACCAGGCAGTGCTGGAGTAGGTGTGAGCGAAGGCGAGGCTTCTGCTCAAGGTTTAGGGCAATTTACTCATTTTGCAGGTCAAGAGCCAGGTGAGTCTTATACAACCCAGGCACCTCATAATCAATTGTATTTGTTCTCATATGATGACAGTAATTTGGCTCCTAAATATTTACCATCTGTTAATGCTCAGGCAGAATACTTGAAGACACATCCTGGTGCTCGTGTGTTAGTGGCCGGACATACTGATGAGCGTGGTAGCCGTGAATATAACGTAGCTCTTGGCGAGCGCCGTGCAAACACTGTAGCTGATATTTTACGTATGGCGGGTGTTAACAGACAACAAGTTCGAGTAGTAAGTTACGGTAAAGAGCGTCCAATTAATTTAGGGCATGATGAAGCATCACACGCACAAAACCGACGTGTTGAATTTACTTATGAGGCAACAAGATGATTAATTGCAAAAAACACATTATCGCTGCTGGCTTTATGTTAATACTTCCCCTGACCTGTTGGTCAGAGGCGCCTGTGATCGATGATAGTGAAAATTTTGCAATTAGTGAGGAACAACAGGCGTATGAAGCGCCTGTTGGCTCAAAGTATGGTGAGCCACAAATTGAGAGTAGACAGTTTGATGTAGCCCGGAATGAGAATTACACAATCGATAATTCTCAAGCGGATGATGAACCTGCGCTTGCTAAAGATGATCAAGCAAATAATTCCAATAATAATATTACGGATAATGCGAAGCTGATTGATAAAATTCAAAGCTTACAACAAGAAGTACAAGAGCTCCGCGGCCAATTAGAAGTACAAGCTCACGATTTAAAATTGTTACAGCAACAACAAGTTGCTTTTTATAAAGATTTAGATGCACGCTTAAGTGGAACCAGTTCTGCTAAATTAGCGCCAAATAAAACATCGGCTAATAAACCTGCATTGGATCTTTCAGTTGGCTCTAAAGAACCTACTCCTAAAACAGTCACACCGGTATCTAATATTCAAACAAGTAAATCAGCTTCTGCACCGGTTCCAGTACCTGCTGTTTCTACTGCTTCGCGAGCCAATCCCGCTGACGAACAAATCAGCTATTTAGCAGCTTATGAATTAGTGAAAAACAAGCAATATGATGATGCTGTAAGTGCTATGAATGTGTTTGTGCAAAAATATCCTAGGGGTGGGTATACTGCTAATGCTCAATATTGGCTTGGAGAACTTTATTTAGTTAAGAAAGATTACCCTAAAGCTATAGATCATTTTAACGTAGTTTTACAACAATTTCCCACCTCAAGTAAGTCTGCAGCAAGCATGCTAAAGACTGGTTATGCCTATGCTGCACAAGGTAATAAGCAAGAGGCTCAGAAATTCCTGCAACAAGTAGTAAGAGCTTATCCTGGTACACCTACTGCTCAATTGGCTAATTCAAAATTACGTACTATATGATTAGGTCCTGCTTATTTTTTTATTATCTAACGAAATGCAAACAGGCCCTAATAATACTTTTTATACGTAGCTCTAAAATTTGTAAAAATTGTAGCTTGGGTAAGGCGCAGCGAATCTCGAGTTTTCCGATTCAGATTTCCCTTGTTACAGCTTATGCATTTCACTCAGGCTACTTGAAATAGTTTATGGATTCCAAGGAGAAAATTATGTATTGGCTAGCCCATGCCCCAGCTAATATTGCTTTGATCAAATATATGGGAAAAAAGGATGACAATTCAAATAGTCCTGATAACCCGTCGTTATCTTATACATTAAATAATCTCATAAGTACTGTAAGACTTGAAAAAGCGAGCTCAAAAAAAGATATTTGGGAGCCGCTAATTATACCTGGTGGTATTGAAAAATTCGTTCTGTCCACAGAAGGACAAAAAAGATTTCTTGATCATTTAGCTCGTATAAAAGCATATTTTGACTATGACGGCGGTTTTTTGGTGCAATCGTGCAATAACTTTCCTCACAGTAGTGGCATGGCAAGTTCTGCCTCAAGTTTTGCGGCGTTAACTCGTTGTGCTGCAGTTGCTTTGAGTGAGTTAACTAATAAACCCCCGCTTTCTATTGATGAGCAAGCTCAGTTGAGTCGTTTAGGATCAGGATCATCGTGTCGGTCTTTTTATTCTCCTTGGGCGTTATGGGATGAAAATGAAGTGAAAGCGGTAGATTTACCTTATCAAGAATTAATTTACCAAGGTGTCGTGATTAGTAATAAAAAGAAAGAAGTTCCTTCCAGTGAAGCACATCAACGAGTAAAGAGCAGTCCTTTTTATGAGACACGCAGCCAAAGAGCAAGAGAGAACTTAAAGCTTTTATTGAACGCATTAATGACCAAAAACTGGACTACAGCATATCAGATATGCTGGAGAGAGTTTCAAGATATGCATCGTTTGTTTAATACTTGTGAACAACCTTTTTCGTACATGACGGAAAGCTGTATTGATCTCTTGCATCACTTGGAAAGTTTTTGGGATAAAAAAGGTGATGGACCCATAGTGACTATGGATGCTGGACCAAACATTCATTTATTATACCGTTCCGACCAGGAAGAATTAGCGCGTGAATTTAAAAGTGATTATTTAGTAGGCAATTATGACGTTCTTTGATTTTGAAACCACAACTTTTGGCAAATGGATTTTAGCAGGTGAACATGCTGTAGTACGGGGACATCCAGCTTTGGTATTTCCAATTAAGGAAAAAAAATTAACTTTAAGTTATTCTGCGGCTGAAACTTCTTTAGGTGCGGATTACACAGGTAGCAGCGGTGCTGACATGCACCTTCTATTTTGGAGCGTGCTGGAGCATGGCATGCAATTATTAGGACGCTCTTTAAATCAAATAGGTGGTTATTTTCATTTAGACAGTACAATTCCTGTGGGTGCAGGAATGGGGGCTTCAGCAGCTCTTTGTGTGGCAATGAGTCGTTGGTTTTGTGCACAAAACTTGATAGACCTAAATCAATGCAATGACTTTGCAAAAGAACTAGAGCATTTATTCCATGGAAAGAGCAGCGGACTTGATGTTGCGGGGGTTGCTGCGGAGAGAGGGGTTTATTTTAAAGCAGGAAGTATTGTTCCATTACAACAAAAAATTTATCCTAAGTTTTTTTTATCTTCGTGCAAACAAATTGGAATTACATCACATTGCATTCACCAGGTTCAAAACCTATGGACTAATGATCCTGCATTGGCTCAACATATTGATAAACAAATGGTTGATGCAGTTGAAAAAGCGAGAAATGCTTTAGAGCAGGGTGGTGCGGATGCAATAACCTCTTTGGCCAAGGCAATTAATAAGGCTGCTGATTGTTTTTATCAATGGAATCTAGTTAGTGAAAGTTTGCAACAACATATGAATCGATTGATTGCAGAAGGAGCTCTCGCCGTAAAACCAACAGGATCTGGGGGAGGGGGATTTGTATTAAGTCTTTGGGACAAGCAACCATCTGAGCATCTCGAATTATTGACTGCTTGAGAAAAGCTGTATTTGGCACATCTTGCGAGAAATTTTTCCTAATCAATGCTCACATACTGATGTATGCTGCGCTTGATTAGAAAAAATTTCTCACAACCTGCGCTCAAATCCAGCCTTTCTCCCGAAATAGATACTTATGATAAGCTGTATTTGGCGCTTCACAACCTGCACTCAAATCCAACCTTTCACCCTGAACAAATACTGATAATGAGTTATTTTAATCTACGAATTGGTAATAGATTTCACTCGCTTTTACCATTCCCAGTTCATAGCGAGCTTGCTCTTCCAAGGCTTGATCGCCACTCTTTAATTCTCTGATATCTGCTTCAAGTACTCGATTACGTGTTGCCAGCTTATTGTTTTCTTGTTCGTGAGCCGCCAGCTTTCTTTCAAGATTATGCCATTGAATCAAATTTCCATCGCCCAGCCATAGCTTATGTTGTAAAACAACCAGAGAAACAATCAAAATGATAAACAAAGGGCGCATAGATTTTGCTTAGTTAAAAGAGTGTCCTTTAACCATTGTATTACCATTTCGCAATGTGTAGCAATATCTGCTTGCGTAATTTTTATATGATTTTTTGTTATTCTAAGAAACGTTTAAAAATAGTGTTTGCGTGTTTTGTAGCCTGGCTGCAAGCAGCTGACTCTTGATTGCTTCTCTGCTTACGCCCTGCGGCTTGTCCTCGGGGTCTAGTAGTGAAGTTTTCCTGGATCCCGCGGACAAGCCGCGAGACGTCGGGGAGCAGATTGGACAGGGTTTTAAGAGATGTGTAGAAGGTTCAGTGCAAGCAACTAGACTTAATAAAGCGGAACAAATCAAAAATGTTTGCGCAAAATATTAAGCTCTTCATTTAATTGATCTATTTTTTCCAATAGATCTAATGCAAGTGCTACTCCTGGTAGATTGATTCCTAAATCTTGATGTAAACGAAAGGCAGATTCAATTTTACGTAGATCTTTTTGATTTAATTTCAGGTGTTCTGTTTGTGTTGTCTTGATTGAAAATAAGCCATATTCGACCATTTCAAGCAATAATTCTTTAGGTATACGATATTTTTGACATACCTCATTGAATGAAATAGTTGTGGTTTCTTCAATAAGCACGCCAATTATTGTATTGTCTTGTTTCATGCTTATACCCCCATCTTGTCGCGTGGATTAAAAGGCATTACCTGTGCCATCTTTTCATAGAGCTCTTTTGCATCTTCAGTTGTTGGCGGCGGAGTAATAATTTTTAGAAGGACATATTGATGTCCAGTGGTTGTTCCTGGTAAACCACGATTTTTCAGTCTTAATTTTTGTCCTCCTTGAGATCCAGGAGGGATTTTTAAATCGATTTTTCCTCCCAAAGTGGGAACTACTACGGTTGTTCCTAAAGCAGCTTCCCATGGGGTAACAGGTAGCGTGAGATAGATATCACTATCCATTACATCAAAAAGAGGATGTTTATCAACATGTATCGTTAAGTAAATATCACCACGAGGACCTCCATGTATGCCTGGTGCGCCTTGGCCAGCCAGGCGAATTTGTTGTTCTGATTTTACTCCTGCTGGTATTTTCACTTTTAAAGTTTGCATGCTGGCTTGTGAGTCGTGTGCGATAGGAATCTGGATGTTTTTAACCGTTCCTGAAAATGCCTCTTCTAAGCTAATATTTATTTTTCCATGATAATCCTGGCCTGCCATCGGTTGCTGGCGGTAGCGGGAATGACCAAATAATGTTTCAAATAAATCCTCATTTAATGGACCACTGTAGTAATGATCGGAGCCTTCAGGACGCCATTGGTTATGTGCTTCTTGTTGGTAAAACGCTTTGTTTTTTCGATACTTATCATATTCTGCTCTTTTTACAGGATCTCTTAAAACCTCGTAAGCTTCCCCCATTGCTTTAAATTGCTCTTCTGCGTTGGGTTCTTTACTTATATCAGGATGATATTTTCGAGCCAGCTTTCGATATGCCATCTTAATGTCTTTTTCGGTGGCATCTTCACCTACTCCCATTATTTTGTAATAGTCTTTATCCATGTTTTTATACTCAATTTAAAAATTATTTTTATTATTTTTGTAACACGTATTCTCCTGGAGCATCAGGTAAATTTTTATCAATCAGAGGCGGTGATTTCATCTCATTAGATTGTTTTACCAACCACTCATGCCAGGCAATCCACCATGAACCCTTCCTATGCTCTGCAATTTCTAACCAATGTTCGGGTGAAATATATGTTTCTTCTTTTTTTTGTTCACGAATCAAATAACTTCGTCCTGGGTGCCCCGGTTCACTTACTATACCTGCATTATGACCTCCATTAGTCAAAACAAAAGTAATATCTTCCCGCTTAATCAATGAATGAGTTTTATAAACAGACTTCCAAGGACTCACATGATCTTTTTCAGTACTGACAACGAAAGCGGGCAATCTGATATTTTCTGGTGCGATATGTTTTCCTTCAACAGTGTATTGTCCCTCAGAGAATTCATTTTTAAGGAATAGCTTTTCAAGATATTCACTATGCATTTTATAAGGCATACGTGTTGTATCCGCATTCCAGGCAAGTAAAGCAATCATTCCTCTTTGCGTTCCATGCATGTAATCTTGTACCATCTTTGACCAAATCAAATCATATGAGCGCAACATTTGGAAACTTCCAGCCATGAGTTTAGTATCTAAATAACCTTTTTCCCACATAATGTTTTCCAGGAAAGATACCTGACTGTTATTAATAAAAAGTAATAATTCGCCTGCCTCGGTGAAATCGCCTTGAGCGGCGAGCAGAGAAAGACTTTTGAGTCGTTTATCACGGTCTTTAGCCATAGTTGCTGCGGTAATCAGAGCCAAAGTTCCACCAATGCAATACCCCATTAAATGAATTTTTGTATTGGGTATTATGGCTGATATTTTATCGATCGCAGCCATAGCTCCTTGTCGGTAATAATCATCAATCGCTAAGTTTCTATCTTTAGAGGTTGGATTTAACCAGGAAACCGTGAATACAGTATGACCTTGTTGAACCAACCAATTCACTAGTGAGTTTTCAGGAAGAAGATCAAGAATGTAATATTTCATGATCCAGGCAGGGATGATTAATAGAGGTTCTTTATACACTTTTTGGGTCTGTGCTTCATATTGTATCAACTCAATTAAATGATTTTTAAAGACAACTTTACCTTTTGTCCGTGCAACGTGTTTCCCAGGAATAAAATGCTCAACCCCAGCCGGGGGAGTACCCGTTAATTTTTCAAAGAAATCTTGCAAACCCAATTGCGTTCCACGAATTAAATTTTCTCCATATGAATTTAATGTTTCTTGCAACAAATCTGGATTAGTGAGAACAAAATTGGAGGGGGATATTGCATCAAGGAGTTGTTTTATTGTGAATGAGACTATGCGTCGATTGGGTTCATTTAATCCAGGAATTTCATTTGCTGCATTTAAACACCAATCTTCAATTTGTAAAAATTGCTCTGCCCACAAACGCCAGGGATAGAGCCTCCATTTATCCGTATGAAAACGTACATCTTCGCCGTTGCCGGGTTTATCATGATTTATAAGTCGTTTAGTAAAATCAGCACAATGTAAAAAAGGATAAAAATTTAATTTCATGAATGTGCCTGGAGCTTGCAAAAGTTGGGCTCCCCATGAAAAATATGAGGTTGCTACTGAAGCTGGGCTAATACTTGCAGTAAATTTCCCCAGGTTGGCTTGGTAATATTTATCGATTAAATTAAAAATATCATATGTAGAAGCTGCATTTTTTTTGCGATTTAGGGGCGTTGCGTGTCCCTTTTTTGCTTTTCTTTTTTGTGATGACTTATTTTCTTTTGGAACAACATGAGCCTTTTTTTTCATGGGTTCAGTCTTATCACTGTTATTCTTATAAAATAGTATAGTCTCTTAGATATTTATTTGTATATTAATCAGTTAAAGTACATACTACTCACTTTACTTGTGTTACCACTACAGCTACCAAGGCTATAGAAATGAAATAAATCATTGCACTAAGTATAGATAGATTGTTTGGATTGATATTGGAGACTTTTATGCAAAAGTATTTACTTAATACGCTGGTTGTTTTTTTCCTATTCTCATTAGCTGGTTGTCAGTCAAATCAGGCAACTTCCAATTTATTTAGACCTTTTACGCCGTCAATTACTTCGGGTGCAAATTTAGGGCAAACTGTACAAGAAGCTTTGATGCGTAATGAGGATCCAGCGATCGCTCATGTGCGTGTGCAAACAAGACAAGATGTTGTGATTTTGACTGGATACGTAAAGAAAATTCGCCAAAGTGATATCGCAGAGCAGATAGCGCGCCAGGTCCCAGGTGTACGAGCAGTCGAAAATAATATAATTATTCGTCCGTAGCTTAAATGTTCTCCATTTGTACTATATTTATAAAATAGGTTAAGTGTATTCAAATGGAGAATAAAATGGCTGACCTAATTCATAATGCGTTGCCAATGCCGAGACGAAAAATTATCTATATCCATCCAGACGATTCTGTGAAAAAAAGTATTGATATAATGACGGAATACGATATAGGGGCATTGGTTGTAGTGGATAATGATAACAAATTAGTAGGTATAGTGAGTGAGCGGGATATAGTACGCTCTTGCCTGCACAAGTGCGTTAATCTAGAGAAAGGAAAAGTTTCTGATGTAGTCAACAAGGACATCACTATTCTTAGCCCTAATGATGTTGTTGAAAAAGCGATGCAGGCAATGACTGCAACAAAAAGAAGACATGTGTTAATTCGTGATGAAAATGATGAGCTTATAGCCATTTTATCCATAGGTGACGTGCTTTATCATTTATTAGAAGATAAGGCTAGAGTTATTGAGCATTTAGAAAATTACATTCATACCTATTAACAGAATTTTTTTTGGGATGATATAGTATCTTTTTTAATGCACTTATGACTCATATGAAAACAGTCTTCCGATTGCTCTTAATTATCCTGATATTCCATGCTCCTGTGTGGGCTACTGAATTATCGCCCACATGGTATTCTAAAAGCGCAGATAACCAGGTTGTTATCAATATAGAAATGTTTATGTCATCCACTTGTCCCCATTGTCAGAAAGCGGATGCATTTTTTCGTGATATAGAATCGAAGCATCCTGATCTCCATATCCAACGGTATTACATTAATCAGGATAAAAATGCATTGACTCGTTTTTATCAATTATTAAGCGAACAACAAATGGATGATTTTTCTGTTCCGTCCATCTTTTTTTGTAATTCACGTTGGGTAGGCTTTGAGTCAGCAGAAACCACTGGAAAAGATTTATTACAGGCAATTAATTATTGCAAACAACAAATTGAAAAAAAAGGTACGTTAACGCAGGCAACAGTGAATGCTTTGCGGCATTTGGCCAATGCAAATCGATTTATTACTGGATTGATAGAAAAGCCTTCAAGGCTACGGTTTACAATTACCATCGCATTTATGGATTCTTTTAGCCCTTGCGCATTCTTTTGCTTTGCTGGATTTCTTGCTTTTCTTTTAATTGAAACCCAGAAGAAAAAACAGCTTATCGCGAGTCTTTTATTTATCTTTTCGGTGGCAGTAGTTCATTATTTTCAACAGGTTTATACCAATGCTTTTTTTGAATTGTTGCCCTGGTTGCGTATTCCTGCTGCTTTATTAGGTATAATGACTCTTTACTTCGTGATGTACTATTTAAAAAAACAGGCTTCTGGAACTTTATATTTTTTATTGGCTTTTTTATTAGGATTAATCACTACAATCTATCAACAAACTTGCGTCATGAACTGGTCCACTATCTTCGAACAATGGTTAAATGATCAACATGTAACAACTTGGCAAGCAAGCATGTATCAATTGCTTTACCAGGGCGTGTACATACTTCCTTTAATTTTGATTTTAGTTGTCTATTTTGCCTTACTTAAGATAGGGCGTTTTGCTGCGTTAAAGACAAAGTTAGTGAACATTGGCTTATTGTTTATGATTGCGATTGCTGTCAGTTTAATTGCTTATCCCTATGTATTGTCTTGCTTTGGAATATCAATGCTGACTTTATTTATCTTGATGGTTTGTGGTTACTTTTTAAATTTGACTTGATCTTATTTTGATGATTTGGGATTATCATCTCTCTTTGTTTGTAATAGCTCTGGCCCCTGGGTCAATTTTTATTCGAACGGTTGGATTTGAGTTCGGGTTGCGAGAAATACGACCGTTCCCTGATAGGGGCTGAGCACTTACCTTTGTTTTTCAGGTGATAACATGAGTAAGCTCATTGATATTCCCGTTGTTGTAGAGAGCGGACAAAAATATAAAACATCTCATGGTGTAACAGCGATTAAAGATGGCGTAAAAGCAACAGGAGATGCATATGAGCGTTTGCCTAAACCTAAATGGTTACGCGTGGTAAACCATACTACTCCAGCATATCACCAGGTAAAAGAACAAGTGCAAAAACACCGCCTGTCCACTGTTTGTGAAGAAGCAAAATGCCCTAATATTTCTGAGTGTTGGTCACATGGTACTGCAACAATCATGTTAATGGGCGCTGTCTGCACTCGTGCATGTCGTTTTTGTGCTGTAGATACTGGTAATCCTCATGGTTGGTTAGACGTTCAAGAGCCAGAAAATACAGCAAATACCGTAGCATTAATGAATCTGGATTATGTAGTATTAACCTCTGTAAATAGAGATGACTTGCCTGATGGGGGTGCAAATCATTATGCACGTACGATACAAGCGATTAAACAACGTTCTCCAAAAACCAAAGTAGAAGCACTAACTCCTGATTTCCAAGGCGTAGAAAGAGATATTGCAGTATTACTGGATAGTGGTGTTGATGTGTTTGCACAAAATGTAGAAACCGTGGAGCGTTTGACTCATCCAGTTCGCGATAATAGAGCAGGTTATGCGCAGACATTAAAGGTACTTGCATACGCAAAGCGTTATAGACCGGATGTATTGACAAAAACTAGTTTGATGTTAGGCCTGGGTGAAACCGATGAAGAAATTGTGCAAACAATGGATGATTTGCGAGCACATAATGTAGATATTCTTACTCTTGGACAATACTTGCAACCCACAAAAAACCATTTACCTATTGCGCGTTACGTGACTCCTGAAACTTTTGCTGAGCTAAGACAGATCGGATTGAAGAAGGGTTTTTTTGAGGTAGCCTCAGGTCCTTTAGTTCGTTCAAGTTATCGTGCCGATAGAATCTTTAAGCAGGATAATTTGGGTTTAGACGATTAATTTTATATTTTTGTGCTCGGTACTGAATTTAAAGTAGTAACTGTCTTGAAAGTTTTTTCAAGACAGTTTACTACATCTGGGTGCATGCCCCAAGCTATAGTACGCGAGCAATGGCTTTACATAGACATTCTTGACGCTTCGGGTTGTTCTTGTGTCGGAATATACTCATGTAATTGATGTTGCAAGAAACTCACTACCTTATCCGCTATAGCATGGCCATAAGCAAGTACTTTTTTCTCATCCTTAGGATGTTTCAGCTTAATTTCTGCCAATTCAACAGCTAATTGCTCAGCCCCTTCTTTGCACAAGTAAAAATCACTATCCACCACTTTTGATAATGGTGCAATATATTGGCTATGTGAGGTTCCAAAAGTTTGATTTATTTGAATTATCGTTTCTTTTGCCACTTTAGTAGTAATATCAGGGATTAACTCTTTTTTATTACTGGTCAATTGCTTGTCCAATTGAATGTGTAATAATGCTTGAAATGAATGAAAACCCATGATCACCGGTGCTTTACTACTTAATTCATGATTTAGTTGTGTACTTAGTTTTAGACTCGATTCCTCAACAATCCCGGATTGAATAATCAAATCAGCCATCTTTTTTAGTTTTTGTTTTATCTCTTCAATGGCTTCTATAGGCTGTTTAAGCATAAACTTACGAAAAGAAGTAATTTCAGGCTGAGTTTTTTTTGCTTCTTTTTTGTTAAGTGCAAGCTCCGAAGGCAATTCCGGATTAATTAATATATTGAATTTCATTAGCATTAACTCAGCACGTAAAGCACGGGCCTTTTCTATTGCATATTCTCTTAGTGCAGGATTTAACTTTTCTAGTTCGGGTGCTTCAAATTCAGTTGCCTTATTATTAAATGTTCCATTCAACATGGCTTCTAACACTGCATCTTGAAAATAATGAAAAACTGATTCTCTGCTAGTATAAGTCATTTCCTGGGTACACCAGGTCATGTAAATTGGATCAAGTTCATCTAACAATTTTCGAATTTCTTTAATCAGCTTTGATTTTAAAGGATAAAGGTGTTGATTTTTTTCATACTGCACCATGATATAAAAAGAAGGTATTGATTTTAAAAAAATAGCCTCACGTGCTTTGGCATCATTACTTGTTTTTTTCTCGAAATAGCTTTCATAGGACACTGTATCTCCCCATAAGGAAGAATTAGTCTGATCATTTTTGATTAATTCATCCAAAATGATGTGACTATATAAGGGGAGGGTGGCCGCGGATGCACTGCGTCTGCGAGTATTAGAAGAGGTAGCTCCTTGGAGTGCTTGATCTTTTCCATGTTGAAAAAATGTACTTTGCTTTCTAAGCATAGCGGTTCTGGATTGAATCTTTTCTTTTAACTCATCAAGATGCTCTAAACTTTGATAAGCTTCATTAAAAGTTCTTACATCTTTAATAAAAATTTTCCCATCATCAATAGTTACCCCAGGAAACCCTTTAAACATTTCAAAGTCTATTTTAGGTTCAAATCGAGAATTAGCCTCTTTTTTAATACAATATAATAAGCAAGTAGCCTGGTGGGTACTTTCATTCAGTTCCCATACTAAGGGGCTACCCTGGAATGTAATATTTTGAAAATAAATCTTCATATAATCGGCACTATGATCAAAAAAAAACATAGTACGAATTATGTAAGAAACAAGCAAGTACCTTATTGATTTTAAGATTAAAAATGGTACAACCTGCGTGCACTAATATCTTGGACATTCATATTGAGATAATAAAAATCTTTATACATTTAACCTAAAATAACTCCTCTTTTTCTCATGATTTTTTGTAAAATGTACGCGAAAAGATACATGGCTGTGCCAAGTACCATAGCGGTTATGCCTAAAACTAAATAATAATTTTTATAGTAGGGTAGGCTTTCTATGGCAGAGTGAACAGTGTTTGGAATCGCAACCCAAGCGGCAATTCTGCCTGATATAGCATGCGCCAGAGAACTTGCTAGGTACCATACACCCATGGCAAAAGCGATTGAATTTTTATCGCAATACAGACCTACCATGCTTAAACCAATGGCGCTGACCCATAATTCCGCGATTGAAATAAGAATATAGGTTAATGCAATGTAGTTGCCATTAATTATTCCATCAGTAGTGGTCGAAGCAGCAAATGCCATAACCAAAAGTGCAATTCCAGCAAGTGCAGTACCTGCAGCAAATTGATAGGGAATAGTGAAATGAGGGAAAAGTTTATAAAAACGAGGTAGCTGACTACCAATAGCTAAGATAAGCAATGGATTGAGTATTTGATAATGAGCAGGCGAAACAGTTAAACCAAATAAATTATGATCAGAGTTATTTTCGGCAAATAAAATTAATGTGCTATTCATTTGATTATAGATAACAAAAAACACAACTGCTTCAACGATGAGTAAAAGAGCAATCATTTGTTTTTCGCGTGTGTTCCCTTTAAGGGTTAGCGTTTTCTTTAAAAACCATGCAATTCCTATCCCACAACCAGAGGCGATAATCGTACTTGCAATATAGACATGAGAATAGGCAAATAAGGTCAGTGCATAAATAGTAACTATGTAGGCAATTAAACGAAGGATGCCTGATTGAGAAAGCTTAGATTGATCTTTTCCCCAAATAACATTTTCATAAATGGAGTAGCGTTTAGCAAAATTTAAGGCAGCAATTGATTTACCTACAAAAGATAAGGTAAGAATAGAAAGTGGGCCATAACGGCTTTCAAAGAGTAAGGGAGCGATTAAAGTCGCTAATAATGCACCCACATTAATTGCTATGTAATAGTAAGTCATGGCCGATTTTGCTTTAACCGCATCATCGGAATAAATATGTGATACCATGCTTGAAGAGGTTCCCATTAAAAGGGAGTTGGTCGCAGGAATAAATGCGTAGGCAGCAATAAAAAAAGTATCCCCCAGAGAACTTACAGTATATCCACTAATCATGATGAGCAAATAAGCAGTAGCCAACATGATACTTCCGAGAAGTATCGATCGTCTAATTCCGACTACCGTGTCCGCCATATAACCTCCAAGCATAGGCATTAAATAGCCCATCGCATGAGCTACTCCAATGAAAGCATATGCTTTGGCTTGGCTATAACCCAAACCTTGAGACCAGACGGGACGAGTTAAAAATAAAACCAATATGGTATTAAGCGCGTATACAGAAAATTGGCTCCAAAAGGTAATATATATGATGTTATTGGCTTGTTTTTGTCGCAGGGCTAATTCAGGCAAATAGTTTTTTACTTCTTGAGAAATCATTTTTCCCACCTCATCACCTAAAGATAATTATCAGATTATCATTTTCTGGCAAGAACGACATCAATTATATGTGTATCATGATAGGGGAAAGTAAATATTTTGCTAAAAAGTCGCTTAAGTCTTTGAATTAAAAATATTTTTGGTAGCATCCTAATGGATAAAGTATTGAGAAACCAGGTGCCTTCAATTCCAAAAAGAGCCAATTCGTCAATAGTATTCAGAGTTATAGGGATTTCCAAACGCTGATGCGCAATGACTTCGAATTGATGTTGTTGGAAAGCCTGCATCAATTCATTGTTATTTGCAGCAACCGTGGTATTTTTTACAATTGATTTATAATAATGGCCAACGACACTGCTTAAGATGGAGTCTTCAGTAATAAATTCAGCGAGGCGCTGTTGCGCTACCGGGAATGAATCATAGGTTGTGGTAATCATTGAAAAGTGGCCATTTGCGCGGGTCAGTAATTTAGCCTCATTGAATAAAACTTTAATGGGGATATAGGCATTAATAAAGTGCGCCAGGATTAAATCTTGGCTATGGGGCGGTAAGAACTTATCGGCTTGTGCAGCACTGCCTTCTATAGTAATCACTGGTAACGTTTCACGAGCTCGTTTTAACATTTCAGAAGAAACATCAATGCCTGTAAATTCTGCTTGTGGCATTATTTGCTGCAGTTCTTTTAGAAATGCACCATCACCAACGCCCAAATCAAGAACTTTATAATGGGGCTTCATGCCCAAATAAAAACGCTTCATTTGTTCAATGGCTACTTGATGACTCTGGCTAATCGCACCAAAACGATTGGCCATAGCATAGTTTTCAGCAATATCGTTGTACATGGCCTTCAAGGACATGCAAAAATTCCAGTTTAAGAGGGTTTGTAAGTATATCCTTAAATTGAGGAAATTTGCGACTGGTGATAAAGGAAAAATTTATAGATAATGTATCCTACAACACTTACCTCTTAACTCTATTTAGTTAAAACTGATTTTTTCAAGCGAAAAGAGGAAATTAATTGTTTTCTTAATACTCTGTTAATAATCACAGTGTAAAATTAAATTCGAATAACAAATATAAATTTGTTTTAGTCGTTGTTTTGGCTATCAGGAATACCATGGATAGCGTTCTGTGGAGGAATAGGTAGCTGCTTTGTTAGGGAGATTTTTATGTTAATTTTAACTCGGCGTATCGGTGAAACCTTAATCATAGGTGATGATGTTAATATCACCGTGCTAGGTGTAAAAGGTAACCAAGTTCGTCTCGGTATTAATGCACCTAAAGACGTATCTGTCCATCGCGAAGAAATTTATTTACGCATACAACAAGAAAAACAATCAGACGAGTCTGAAGAATCAGTATAAATCGATTTCCACGCAGCTCATCCGGTTCCGAGCACTTAAAAATGCTCGGGACAAATTTAGTTTCCCTCAATTGTGATTTATAATTTTTCGTGAAGCGAAGTATCTCCCGAAGAGAGAAAGTGCCTTATACCTAATTCATCCTGTAATATTAATTGTCCCAACTCATTAATTCCGCATGCAAGTCCAGATAAGGTATTTGAAGATTGGGTAACTTTAATGTTTTTTCCAAATAAATAATCCGATTTACTCCATTCATCCATAAAGGAAATAAGGTCATAATGAATAAATTTGATTAAATAATGTTCTAAGTGAGCAATCAGTTTTGCAATAAGGAAATTACGATCGAAATGGCTCTGGGTTATTTCATATAAGGAGCACCAAGGTTTATCTGGAAGAGGATTGTTTTGAGTATCCGTATTGACGTTTAAGCCAATACCTATAATGACTTGAACATTGCCGTTCGATTCAGCCAATATTTCAATCAAACTCCCACATAATTTTTTGTTAGCCCATAAAATATCATTGGGCCATTTAATTTTGATATTGGATGATATGTCTAATTCATTTAATGTTGCTACAATGGCCAAACTGGTCACTAAGCTTAATCCTGAAAGCTTGGCGAAATCATAGTTGAGATTCCAACGACTCGAACAATATATATTTTCCCCAAAGGGTGAATGCCAATGCCTTCCAAACCGGCCTCTACCCTGTGTTTGTATTTCGGAACAACAAATATCAACGGAATTTGAGAGAGGTAAATCTTTAAGATAGCGATTTGTTGAATCAATGGTAGTCAATAGATGTAACTTGAAAGGAGTTGTTTGGTTTTCTGCCGCAAGATGTTCGATAATTTTATGTTTATTTAATAATATCAATTGGTTAGGGAGCTGGTACCCTTGGTGTCTTATACGTTTTATAGGGATTCCTGATTCAATTAAATGATTAATTTGTTTCCATATCGCTGAACGTGTAATACCTAGGGTCGCCCCCAATTCGGAGCCACTATGGCATTTTCCATCGCCGAGTAATTGTAATAATCTGAGTTGTGAAGGGGTAAAGTGCATTGCTAGAAACCTAAAAAATTAAGCTGGAATTTTGTTGCAGATGAATCAATCCATGTCTAATTTCTCTTACCGTGGGGTGATGGCATAAAGCGCCGCTACAGGCTACTTCTGGCATAAAAGAGCGCAATTGCCAAGTCATATTATGTAATGGATCATTCACCAACTGTTTCGTTGGTATGGATATGGGCACGCTAAAATGTTTGGTTGGGTAAGAAAGGCCTAAACCACAAGCTTTAATAAATGCTTCCTTTTGCGCCCACACATGAAAAAAAACAGCAGGTTTTAGAGCTAGAGGTACTTTAATAAATTCTTCATACTCTTGATCGGAAAATAAACTTTTGGCAATTCCTTCATAAGGACGAGCGGAGTATTTTTCTATATCTACGCCTAAAGGAAAGCCTTTTCCCACTGCAAGCAGTGCTAAGTCGCCCGTGTGGCTTATATTAAATTGCAATTTTGACGTATTAATAACCTCTGGCTTTCCATGAGCATTATAAGTAAATTCCAGCTGTTCAGGGGGAATATTTAGATAACTTGCCAAGATAATTCTCAAAGTGGCTCTGGCAGTAGAGAAACGGCGTTTATGTCTACTGAAATAGAATCGTTCTGCACGTGCTTGTTCTTCGTGATTTAATAATTCGTATGCATTGTTTAATTCATGCACTAAAGAAAATTGCCAAAGATCAATTCGAGCCTCATTTAAGACGCAGTTTTGTGTATTTAAAGGGTTGAATCCTGTAATGATCATATACTTTGTTTGAATCTGGCATCAATTGTCGGTTAAGGTTATCATATACCATGATATTTAATTCACCAAAGAGTAGTATTCAATGAGCCGACAATTTTTGGATTTTGAGCAACCTATCGAAGAGTTGAATCAAAAAATCGAAGCACTTCGCATGTTAGGTCATGATAATGAAGTGAATTTAAGTGATGAAATAGCACGACTTCAAGCAAAATGCTCTGATTTAACAGCACAAGTTTTCTCGAACTTGGAGCCTTGGCAAATAGCACAAATGGCAAGGCATCCACTGAGGCCACAGACTACAGATTATATTGAGCGTATTTTTACTGATTTTCAGGAGTTACATGGAGACAGGAGCTGTTCTTCAGCACCTGCAATTATTGGTGGTTTGGCACGTTTAAATGGTCAGCCAGTAATGGTGCTTGGCCATCAAAAAGGTAAACGTACTAAAGAAAAGGTATATCGTAATTTTGGTATGGCTCGTCCAGAAGAGTATCGAAAAGCGCTGCGTTTGATGAAAATGGCTGAAAAATTCAAATTACCTATTTTTACTTTTATTGATACTGCAGGAGCATATCCGGGAATCGGTGCCGAAGAACGCAATCAATCTGAAGCAATTGCGCGAAATCTTTTTGTGATGTCAAACCTCAGAACTCCAATTATTTGTGTGGTAACAGGAGAGGCAGGTTCAGGAGGTGCATTGGCAATTGGTGTCGGTGACCGCGTGTTAATGCTGCAGTTCGGCATTTATTCAGTAATTTCCCCTGAAGGCTGTGCTTCGATCCTTTGGAAAGATGCATCTAAAGCGAGCGAAGCTGCTCGAGCGATGAGAATCACGGCAGATAAGATTTTGGAAAATAAGTTAATTGATATGGTAGTGCCTGAACCATTGGGTGGGGCACATCGTAATGTCGATGAAATGGCTGCACGTTTAAAAGATATATTGCTTAACGAATTACACACTTTAAAGAAGTTGCCTTTGGACCAACTGGTCGAAAACAGATACCAAAAATTTATGGCTATGGGAGCAAGTGATTAGTTTGGAAAGTGGTCTATTGAGTACCGAGTGGTTTTCTCGCTTAAGTCATTTTAATAAATTAATTGTAGGGTTTAGTGGTGGGCTTGATTCAACAGTGCTTTTGCATGTTCTTGCTTCCCACCCGACCTTGCTCGCTAAATTAGTCGCAGTGCATGTTAATCATGGGATTAGTGTGCGTGCATCTCTTTGGCAAACACACTGCCAGCAGTTTTGCGACAATTTAGCTATTCCTTTTATAACCCAATCGGTGCAATTTGATCGTTCTGCCAATATTGAAGAGGGAGCGCGCATTGCTCGTTATGCTGTTTTTTCTTCTTTGATGACCGAACAAAATTGCTTAATTCTAGGGCATCATTTGGATGATCAAGCGGAAACAGTACTTTTGCAACTATTTCGTGGTGCGGGAGTAGATGGTTTGGCTGCGATGTCTGATTTGGGTCAATTCGGATTAGGAGGAATGGCTCGACCTTTTTTAAGTCATTCTCGTGAGCAACTGGAACATTATGCTGTTTTGCATCAGTTAAGTTGGATTGAAGATGAGAGTAATCAGGATGTCAATTATTCACGTAATTACCTACGCAAGCAAATAATACCTTCGTTGCAAAAGAAATGGCCTGGAGTTGTGGGTAATATTGCTAGAACGGCACTTCATTGCCAGCAGGCCAAAAGAAATTTGGACATGCTTGCAGCACAAGATGCTAGATCTCTTCCCTCCGCAGTAGAGTTTGGAAAGAAGTCTACCCCATTGGAAGAAAATTCAGATGTACTATCAAACAATTTTTTATTGATAACACCACTAAAAGAACTTAGCCGTGATCGTATCGCAAATGTGCTCAGGGTTTGGTTGAAAAATAATCGAGTGCAATTGCCTTCAACAGTTACTTTTGGACGTTTGATTGATGAAATGATCTTTGCAAGATCGGATGCGATTCCTGAGGTGAGTTGGGCAGAAGTCATTGTGCGTCGTTATCAAAAGCATTTATATTTAGACAGAAAAAATTCTAATAAATTACCTTCTTGCGTTGAATGGTCAGTATTTCCTTTGCCTCTAACAATCGTTGATGCAGGGATTAATCTACTGGCAAAAAAATGCAATCAAGGCCTAGTTGTTCCTCCAAATGCGAAAATATTTGTCCGATTTAGGCAAGGGGGGGAGGTATTTTGCTGGCATGGGCAAACCAAGCGTTTAAAAAAATTATTTCAAGAGTGGGGCATTCCGCCTTGGTTAAGAGAACGAATTCCTTTGATTTATTTTAATGATACGCTTGCAGCAGCAGTTGGTTATGCAATGAGCGATGTATTCTTTTCTGCAGAATGTGCAGATGCATGGATTTTTGTAAATAGTTTTTAATTTACCTGCTTCCTTGGGAGAAGGTGCGGATGAGGGTAATTGATTGTTGCTCATGCTCCCTTCTCCCACGAGTGGGAGAAGGGATTTTTCACCGAATTTTTAAGTCTTTACTAAACTTATTAGAAACCAAGCGTGTTGTTTGCATGGTCCAAGTGCTCGCTTGGGCCGAATCCAGCATCTCGCTCATATGCAATTTCCATAGCATGATTCACGTTTTTTCTAATTTTTTGTGCGTCAATTGCGAAACCATTTTCTTTGAAGAAGCGATATTGAGAGAGAACTTCTTGTGATTTAGGATTTTGTGCTAATTCTTTTTGAGATTTTGAAGCAAGATTAAGTTCACCATTTTCACTCATCCACTCGTATGCTTTAACTTTCATTATTATTATTACCTCTGGTTTAAAAAGAGGCGCTATAGTACATGATAAAACATAAAATTCAAGTATTATTCAGATTGAAAATAAAAAATATATTTTGTCTCATTCATTGGAAATTATTTCAATTTTTGTTAAAGATCGAACTGGAGATAATCAGTATAGAAATATGAGAGTCGATAAAAAGATGGAAAAATTTGGGGGATTGTAAGTGAGATGCCCTCCTCTAGTTTTAGAGGAGGGGCTTCAATTATTTGATGAGGTTACGGCATCGTTTATTTGGTTCAGAAGAATTGATACTGCAAAAAGTCAAAAAAGATGATTACACTGCTCCTAGCACTCAGGCAAATTAACAGCTAACCCGCCCATAGATGTTTCTTTATAAATACTTTGCATGTCCATTCCAGTTTGTTTCATGGTTTTGATAACTTTATCTAGAGAAATTTGGTGTTGACCATCGCCAATAAGAGCCATTCGTGTTGCATTCACTGCTTTTACTGACCCCATGGCATTACGTTCAATACAAGGTATTTGTACTAGGCCCAAAACCGGATCACAGGTCATTCCTAAATGATGTTCCATTGCAATTTCTGCTGCGTTCTCCACTTGAGCTACTGTACCGCCAAGAACTGCTGTAAGGCCTGCTGCAGCCATAGAAGAAGCAACACCAACTTCACCTTGGCAGCCTACTTCAGCTCCAGAAATGGAAGCTCCTTTTTTATAAAGTATGCCTATAGCTGCTGCAGTGAGAAAATAGGTGTATATGTCTTCATTACTCATTCTATCATGTGCATGTTGACAATATTTAAGCACAGCAGGAATAATGCCTGCAGCACCATTAGTTGGTGCTGTAACAATACGCCCACCCGCTGCATTCTCTTCATTGACTGCCATAGCATAAAGATTTAACCAGTTCATGATATCTGATTGTTCAAAAATGCTTTTGACTCCTTTTTCATTCATGAGTTTTTTATATAAATCAGGAGCACGTCTTTTTAAATTCAGTCCTCCGGGTAAAATACCATCATGTTTGCAGCCATTTGCAATACAATCATTCATAACTTTGGCAATCGCCAAAATGCCATTATGAATTTCTTCAGTGCTGCGCCATGTTTTTTCATTAATAAGCATTAATTCGGCAATGCTTAAATTGTTTTTCTGACACAACTCCAGGAGTTGAGTTGCAGTTGAAAATGGATACGGAGGTGGGTTCGTATCTTCAGTAGTTTTGGAAAAATCTTCTTCGGTAGTAATAAAACCACCACCAATCGAGTAATAAACTTGATCAATTAATAAATTATTCTCGTTATCAAAAGCAGAAAACCGCATTCCATTTGAATGTTTTGGCAAGAGCTCTTTTTGTAAAAAAAGAAAATCGGTTGATTCGTTAAAGCTAATATTTTTCTTGCCTGCTAAATTGAGTGCATGCGAGTTAAGAATTTCATGCATGCGCGGCACCATGGATTCCGGAGCTACAGTCTCAGGCGCTTTGTTTTCTAATCCATTTAAAATAGCTTTATCTGTTCCGTGGCCTTTACCTGTTAAAGCAAGTGAACCATAGAGTTCCGTTTTGACTCGTTGTACCTGATTTAAGAGCTGTTTCTCTTCAAGCAATTTTAAAAAGGCATTAGCAGCAAGCATAGGCCCGACAGTATGTGAGCTTGAAGGACCAATTCCGATAGAAAATAAATCAAATACACTGATGTTCATGTGGGTTAATCTCTTGTTACAATTAGTGCAAAGTGTAGAGGGATCTTAATTATTTGTCTATTTTAATTATAGTGAACATATTGACTTTATGTTTGACATGCATTTTTTGCGGCTCCCCAGTTATGTAACCAAGATGCATTGAGGAACCTAAAAAGCAATAAGTTTTATAATATAATTACAATTAATCGCATTTAAATACTGGTAATTTCATGTGAATTTAGGCAGAATTATGATGCATTTTAGAATGCAGTATCTTTCTATAGCAAAGTGGGAAGATATGTACAACAGAAAGACTACAAGGGGATTCTTTATGAAGATGAAATTGGTCACTGCGGCCATTATGGGGCTGGCAATGTCTACTGCAATGGCTGCTACTGATGCTACATCGCTTGTTACGGATAAAGATAAGTTATCTTATAGTATTGGTGCTGATTTAGGAAAAAACTTCAAAAATCAAGGTATTGATATTAATCCGGACGCATTAGCTAAAGGAATGCAAGATGGAATGTCTGGTGCCCAATTGATTTTGACCGAACAACAAATGAAAGATGTTCTGAACAAATTTCAGAAAGATTTGATGGCAAAACGTAGCGCTGAGTTCAATAAAAAAGCTGAAGAGAACAAGGCTAAAGGCGAAGCTTTCTTATCATCTAACAAATCAAAATCTGGTGTAGTTGTATTGCCAAGTGGCTTACAATACAAAATTATTGAAGCAGGTACAGGAAACAAACCAGGTAAATCTGATACAGTAACTGTTGAATATACTGGTACTTTAATTGATGGTACTGTGTTTGATAGCACTGAGAAAACAGGCAAGCCTGCTACATTCCAAGTATCACAAGTGATTCCCGGTTGGACTGAAGCATTACAATTAATGCCTGCTGGCTCTACTTGGGAAATTTTTGTTCCTTCAGACTTAGCTTATGGCCCACGTAGCGTAGGTGGTCCTATTGGTCCAAATGAAACTTTGATTTTCAAAATTCATTTGATCTCTGTGAAAAAAGCCTAATTAATGAGAAGGGAATCTCCCTCCTTATCGTACCTCACTCTTGGAAGCAGGGGTGAGGTTTTCTTTAGAAATAAACTCTTTTGCCTTTGAGAGATCCACAAAATGAATAAACGACTATTTATTGTTTTCATTTTAGGTTTTTCCTCAGGCTTACCAATGGCGTTAATCAGCAGTACCTTACAGGCATGGTTTGCATACAGCGGGATGTCAGTTTTTGCTACTGGGACATTAAGTTTAATTAGTTTACCTTATGCTTATCGTATTTTCTGGGGACCTATCCTAGATCGCTATTCTCTATTTAGCATGGGTAAAAGACGAAGTTGGATTTTGAGTATGCAATTTTTATTGCTTATCGGATTTAACTTAATTGCTTGGTTTACTCCAGATCAATATCCTAAATTAATGGCTTTTTTGGCTTTGATTTTAGCGTGCTTTTCTGCCACCCAAGATGTAGCAATTGACGCACATAGAGCAGAATATTTACCAATTAGTGAACATGCTATGGGGGCTTCTTTAGCCGTATTGGGTTATCGAATCGCGTTATTGTTGTCAGGCGGTTTGGCTTTAGTTATGGCACAGAAATTGGGGTGGGCTTTTACCTATCGTTTTATGGGCTTCATGATGATTGTTGGCATGTTTGCTGTTTTCTTGAGTGAAGAACCCAGTGCTGGAATTCAAGAAAAGAGTAATTTTGCTGTATCGTTTCTCGCTCCTGTCAAAGAGTTGATATTCCGACCGGGAATTATCCCTCTTTTACTCTTTATTTTTTGTTACAAATTAGGTGAGGCATTTACAACGACTACTAGTGGGATTGTCATGCCTTTTTTAATTCAAGGGCTTGGTTTTTCTTTAGAGACTATTGGTTACATCAATAAAATGCTGGGAGTTGGCTCTATTTTGCTTGGAGGTTTGTGCGCAGGATTCTTATTGATGCGCTATTCTTTGTATCGCTCCTTGCTTTTCTTTGGATTGTTACAAGCATTGACCAATGTTCTCTTTGTTGCTTTAGCAATGATAGGAAAAAATGTTACTTTGTTGGCGATCGCAGTATTTTTCGACAATTTTGCAGCAGGAATGGGGTCTACAGCACTTGTTGCTTTATTCATGCGTTTAGTTGACAAGCAATATACGGGGACTCAATTTTCAATGCTTGTTGCTTTATCTACATTACCTCGTATTATCTCTGGACCTGTTGCAGCAACGATTCAAATGACAATAGGCTGGGTAGGTTTGTATCAACTCTCAATTTTATTTGCCTTAATATTCATTCCTTTTTTAATTATGATTAAAGAGCAAACTAAAGAGAATCGACAAAACTTGGCTGAAGTAGAGAAAGAGGGCGAGTTGAATCCCATTAGGTAGATATCTATTACATATATTTTTTATTTAATTTGATAAGAATACCACTGACCCCTACTAAGAGTAGTCCAATTATAATCAATGTAATTGGCCAGCCTATGGTATGAGGAAAGTGTTGACTTGAAAAATACAAAATAAAGGATAATGTAGCCAAACTCGCGATGAAGAGTAAGACACGGCTGCTTTCTATAATGGCCATATAAATTAATCCACAAGCTAATCCCAAATAGAGTATTTCATAAGGTTTATCTTTAACAACATCGAAGGTTACTGAAAGTAGTGTCACTGATGATATAAAAAAGAGTAATCCAGCAATGCTTTGATATTTTGAATGATTTATAAACGAACTGACAGTTAATAATGAACTACTGAGCACAAACCATTTTAAGCGCTCTGGTACCCCAAGTAATTCAAATGCTGCCAGGAAAAAGGAGTAGAGAAAAAGCAAGGTAATAAAAGCCAGTACGGTTTGTCGGGTGCTTATAAATGTGATGCCAAATTGAAGTAAGAGAAGGAAGCTTACAATGAGTACACCCCATGTTGGCATCAGTATTGAAGTGTATTGGGATAAAAGAGTGAGTAAGCCACTTGCTTCAAGAACTGCAGCAACAAGAAATAAAGAAATGGAAATTTTGGATGACTTGTCTTGATAGTAAAGACCTAGAAGAAAAGTTAAAAATCCAAAGCCTAAATTTAAAATAATACGATTGTTGTCTGTTGTACAGGAAAAAATAATGCATCCGAATACCACAGTAGTGATTGTAAGAATGAGTATCTTATCTGATAAAATTGCAAGATGTTGATGCGTAAAGTAGATAATTGCTATGATTAATATCCACCATATGGGTAGGAGCGGACTATATTCCTGCAATATGAGAACGAGTCCTGTTGGTTCAAGGAATAAGGCGATTAGCAATAATGGTGTGGCAGCCTTTTGGTAATTAGGGTGCTTTAAGCATACAAATGCCAAAATAAATGACGAGAAGCCAAAACCCAGAGTCAGAGTGACACGCTCGTAGATGTTGAAGTCTTCCCATTTCATAATAATTAGCGCGCAAATACCCGCAAAGATTAAGATACCACCTAGATAACTGTAGAGTTTATTGAGCCAACTGGTTTGATCAGTGGTGCTTGTTGATTGACTCGGCTTCAATGCTAAGGCTATTTCTTTGATTTCGATTTGATATTGTTTGGCAAGATCAACGATTTTTTGTAACGCTTGTTCTTTATTCATGGTTTAACCCAACCAATAAATTGAACATTACTCAAAGTAAAATAGCGTCCTAAATTTAGGTTGGATAATTTAAAGCACGTAGAGTCTTTTTTAAGGCAAATATAATTATTTCTATAATTATTACCAATCAGAAGATCAGACAATAATCCTGTATTTAAATTATTATTGTCTGTATACAGAATATAACCATCGGGAGACTCCAGTGATGTATCCAGCTTAAATTGTTTGGCCGACTCCACCGGTTCTTCTTTAAAGCTTGAGTTATCTTTAAACTTTGGGAAATTTAAAGGGAGCTCACGTACTTTTTGTGTTTTTGCATCAAAGAAGTAGAGTTTTTTTATTCCCCAATAATTATTTTGAGTTTTTGAGTATTGAGCTACCAATTTGTCATCTTTAACGATTAGATTTACTTGTACTGGGAAAGAGCCAGACGAAGAGTCCAATATAGAAAATAAGAGGCCATAACGTGGTGGATCAGTTTTGAAAAAAGAAATATTAGAAACAACAAAAACAAGAATAAGTAAAATGGGTAATGACAATCCTGCTATCAAAGTCAGATGACTCTTAATCCACTTAGTCGACATCTTTGTTCCTTAAGTTGTATTGAGCTCTGTTATGCTTCTTTATAGTATAGGCTGATTTTATTTTTTGGTTTATGAAACGCGCTTATATTAATGGGCTGAATAAATAAGATGTAGGTTGTGTAGGGTATAAACTTTTGCGGCTTTTAAGAACTATTATAAATATCTTTGGTACCTAGGGTGGGACTCGAACCCACACGGTGTCACCACCACTGGATTTTGAATCCAGCGCGTCTACCAATTCCGCCACCCAGGCATTTGAGCGGCCATTATAACAAAGAAAAAAATTCTCACAATGGGTTTTAGTATATTATTATTTAAAAAATAGCTAATTATTAAAGTGAGTTTTATGAAGCCATATAATTTTGTTATTTTGAGTTTTTCTCTTGCGCAATTTGATGCAATTGGTCATGCAACGAATTGTCCTGATCCCCAAACAACCTCTTTAAAATGGGGTGTTCCACCAGCTCCTTGGACAGTGAATCCTTATTCACCTAATCCTCCTCAAGGAGATAAAAACACCTATTTTGTACGAGCAAATATTTTAGTTGCAGGCTATGGACAAGGAGTGGTTTGTACCTACAGAAATTCAGGGGGTGAGTACTCAATTTGGTGGCAGGCTCTTACTAAAATCCCTTCACGTCAGGATTACAATTGGATCGAGTCATTAAATGGTTTTGTTTGTACTCAAGGACTGGAGCAATGCCAATTTGATACAGCATGATTTAAATCAAGGAATATATGATCTTTCGCTGATCACATCGGTTGATTTATGATCTAAGATTAACTATATTTTTTCTAAATCATCGAGAAAAGGAGTTATGATCATGGATTTGAATACACTGGCAAACCAAAGCCCTAAAGTGATGGCTGTAATAGAAGCTATAAAAAATGATCCAAATTTTTTTAGTGAGTTAAAAGACGATCCCCAACAAGCATTAAGCAAAATTGGTATTGAACTCAATGAAGAGGAAATGGGTATCGTTCAAAAATTTGGTGACTTAAAAGAGCTTGAAACAGAGGCTGAAGGTTTTTTTGCCAAGATTAAGGGACTTTTTGGACTTAAAGATAGTCATTAAAATTTAAAGTAAATCATGCCTGTAATTTATTTCATGGATATTAATTTTTGCATGTTCATATGTAGTTGCACCTGAGCTTTATGTAGTTTTAATAAATATGGTCTATATTATTTAATGTCAAATACGAAAATGGAGTTTCAAATGAAAAATACTAATAAGGCTTCTAGATGGGTAAACCAGCTTATTGCTGTTCTTTTTTTATTGAGCAGCCCGTTAGCTGGTGCATATGCAGCATGTTGTTCAGGACATGGTGGGGTTGCCTCGTGTAATAAGGCTACTGGCTTTCAAATGTGTAAGGATGGTACCGCCTCTCCAACGTGTAAGTGCAAGAAAGAAAAGAGTACAACGACGACAACGACTAAGCCAAAAACTACCAAAAAAGCAACGACAACTACTACTTCCACCACAACAAATACTACCACGACTACAACGAAACCTAAAACCCACTGGTGGAATAAGAAATCGACAACTACTCAACCTACAACAACTAAAAGTACGACAACCAATGGTACAAATAACAAAGGTTGTTGTTCTAAGCATGGTGGGGTAGGTCAATGCAATAAATCTACTGGTTATCTAACCTGTAAAGATGGTTCGCAATCACCCACTTGTGCTTGCCATTAACTCGATGTATTCATAACCCGGCTGCTTGGTAACTTGTAGCCTGGGTGCAGCGTAGCGGAACCCGGGAAATTTATTCAGACAAACCCGGGTTCCGCTACGCTGCACCCAGGCTACATTTTTTTAATCTATTTCTAGCTAATCCGGGCCACAAGATTAAATGCGTTCTTCTGTTATATCTATCATCATCTGCAAGGATTTTTTGGCATTAGCTATAACCCATTGTTGATCCTGTTCCGGTAATCTATGCCTGCTTCCCGTGAATTCATTGACCACATCACCTGCTTTAACTTCATTATAAGACATGGTTTTTCCTTGTCTTAATAAATCGACGAGAGCGACTAGATGTGGGGGATCATTGCGTGACATGGTGGCACAACCACATCCTATACCTTTTTCATTTTCTTTTTTAGGTGCCTCAGCCAGATTGACTACTTCTATATTTAAGCTTTTACAATGTTGTTTTAGATTTTCTACCATATGATTTTCAGTACCAATAGCATAACGTCTAGTCTTAGCACGATCATGAACCACATAATCCCAGATAAATGCTGTAGAGCCCGAGTGTTGTGCGACTTTGATTACTGAATTGCGACATTCAGGATGAACAATCGTAGCATACCCTTGATTATGCCAATAATCACACATTTCTGGTTGATAATGCGTATGTACGGCACATTGACTGGCAAATAGAATGAGCTGTGAGTCATCAAACTGTTTCAGTGTTTTTGCATCTTGATTCGCAAGTGAATATTGAGCGCCTGCAGTTCCACCTGGCCAATAAGCAAGATTTTTTATGCCTAACCAATAAGCTACGTTCTCTCCCATATGTTGATCGGGAATAAAGAGAATCTTTTTATTTTGTTTCAGTGCCCATTGGAATATTTTTTTTACGTTTGAGCTGGTACATACGGCCCCACCTTGGGCACCAGTAAGCGCTTTGACTCGACCTGAAGTATTCATATAGCAAACCGGTAAAATATTCTCAGCATCATAACGTTCATTTAAATCAAGGAAAGCAGGTTCCACCATGAAATCTTTCGCAAGCATCTCCATAGTGCAACCGGATTTAGGATTAGTAATGTAAACCTGCTGGTTTTTATTTGCTAAAATACTGATTGATTCAGCCATGAAATGTACTGCAGATTCAATAATAACGGATTTTTCAGGATGCTCAGCTGCCATCAAGGCTAATTGATAGGAATCACCAATAAGCCCACCGAATTGCTCGACTAAGCGGACAATATCACCACCCATGTAATAATGTGCCAAGAGTAATAATCGTTCTCCAAAATGATCCTGTGCTTTTTTGAGATAAGGAGTCATCCATGCCAAAACGGTGGTTAGCTTACGATCTGGCAATGCTTGGTATTCTTGGGCATAGGGAATAAATTCTTCTTGATACCAGTCGATCGGGTAGTCACTTTGGCAAATGCTCATATCATTTCTGATATGCATTAATGTAGTTTCAGGTGTATAAAGGGTGGAGTTTTTAAACATCTATTTTGCCTCAAATCATTTTAATGTGTTGCTTTGGTGAAGAATATTGTAGCCTGGGTGCAGCGCAGCGGAACCCGGGATTTTCTGGACATGAATAGTCATCTCAATCCCCGGGTTCCGCTGCGCTGCACCCAGGCTACATTGATCTTTTTATTCAGGTGAAGTATCCAATAGTCCAAGTTTGGCAATACTTTCTTGTGCCTCAGCTTTTTTATTAGGGTAGTCTTCACGGAAGTGGCCGCCACGTGATTCTCGCCTTGCTAGAGCAGCTCTTACAATTAATTCAGCATTGAGAATAATGTTTCTTAATTCAATAAAATCTCGGGTGATACAATGCTTCCAATAATATCCTTCGATTATTTTTTTTCGTTTTATTATTAATTGTAGCAGATCTTCAAGTCCTGCCTCAGTCCGGACTATACCTGCATAAGAAGTCATTTCTCCTCTTAAACCACGCCACTGTGCATTAATTTGACTGGCACGTCGTGCATTGACTTCACTGGGAGCACTCCAGTTTGGGATATGATCGGTGTATTTCCATGGATCAGAAACGTCTTTTAAAGTACATCGGGCTGCATTGGAACCCATGACTAAGGCTTCAAGTAAGGAGTTACTTGCAAGACGATTCGCACCGTGTAAACCAGTAAAAGCGACTTCTCCTATAGCATAAAGACGTTTTAAATCCGTGCGGCCATCAATATCGGTAAGTACTCCTCCACACTGGTAATGCGCTGCAGGTACAACAGGAATCATATCTTGACTCATATCAATACCAATGGATAACAGAGTCATATAAATTTGAGGGAAACGTTTCTTCAGAAATTCTTTGGATTGATGGGTAATATCGAGATAAACAAATCCCATTTGACTGCGTTCAATTTCACTAAAAATGGCGCGTGCAACCACATCACGTGTTGCCAACTCCATTTGATCTGGGGCGTAATGTTTCATAAACCGCTCCCCTGTTTCAGCATTTTTAAGTAAAGCCCCTTCACCACGCACCGCTTCTGAGATGAGGAAATTATTTAAAGAATGATGATGCAATAGGGTAGGGTGAAACTGATAGAACTCCATATTGCCAACACGTGCTCCTGCACGATAAGCCATAGCCACACCATCCCCAGTTGCAACCATTGGGTTGGTCGTATATCTGTATGTTTTACCTGCGCCTCCGGTGGCCAGTACTACACAATTTGCCAAAAAAGTATGAATTCGATTTGCTGAACAATCTAAAATATAAGCGCCTAAAACCTCTCCTTGAATGTCGGTACGATGGGGATGGTAATGAGTAATTAGGTTCACAGCAACATGATGCTCAAAAAAATGAATTTGTTCTTTTTGTAAAGCAAGCTGATTCATTGTTTGAGTTATAGATAAACCTGTTTGATCGCCACAATTAAAAATACGTCGGTGAGAATGCCCACCTTCCTGTGCTAAATGAAAGTTGCCCTTGCCGTCTTGTTTAAAATGAACGTTATATTGACTCAGTTGTTTTATTGTCTCCGGGCCTTGGCGAATAATGAATTCAACTGCAGGTAAATAGCACAATCCATCACCGGCAATTAGGGTATCTGAAATGTGGGACTCCAGGGAATCTTCTGCTGAAAAAACAGCAGCGATCCCACCTTGAGCGTAACGGCTATTGCATTCAATAGATTCTGCCTTGCTAATTAATGCAATATTTAAACGTGGTTGCAGGCTAAGGAGTTGCAAACAATATTGCAATCCTGCCAGTCCCGTCCCAATAACAAGAACATCAAACTCAAAGGTTTGTCCTTGTTGAGAGAGTGTATCACTCATAAAAAGGCCTTTACTAACTGGGTTGCTAGCCCCGTATAGTTCTCTGGTGTAAGCTTAAGCAGTTGTTCTTTAGCTTCTTCGGGTATAGAGAGTCCCTTAATGAATAGTTTGAGACTTTGCTCATCAATTCCATGTCCTCGTGTCAAAGCTTTTAATTGTTCGTAGGCATCAGGCACATTATATCGACGCATCACAGTTTGTACTGCTTCAGCAAGCACTTCCCAATTTGATTTTAAATCGTCTTGTAAAGCGCGCTTATTGATTTGTAATTTATCATTGCCTTTGGCCAGCGAGAGGTAGGCGATTAAGCTGTACGAAAATCCCATACCTATATTACGTAAAACAGTAGAGTCAGATAAATCGCGTTGCAGCCTTGATTGAGTCAGTTTATTGGCAAAATGAATGAATAGGGCATTAGCCATCCCCAGATTTCCTTCTGCATTTTCAAAATCAATAGGATTTACTTTATGGGGCATAGTGGATGAACCGACTTCTTCTGCTACAGTTTTTTGTTTAAAGTAGCCAAGAGAAATATAGCTCCAGATGTCCTGAGTATAATCCAGTAAGATATTATTAATGCGTACCATAATTTGTGATACTTCTGCCAAACCATCATGTGGCTCAATTTGTGTAGTATACGCATTAAAAGATAAACCTAGAGAGGTAACAAAGTTAGCACAGTGTTTACGCCAGTCTACTTCTGGATAGGCCACAACATGAGCATTGTAATTTCCTACAGCACCATTGAATTTGCCAGGAATCAAGACCTCACATAATTGTTGTTGCGGTCTTTTGAGACGGGCAACAAAATTAACGAGTTCTTTCCCCATCGTTGTAGGTGTTGCGGGTTGTCCATGTGTTCTAGACAACATAGATACATCGGCATGTTGTTTTCCTAGAAGAGTAATGCCTCCCATGATTTCAGCAAGGGTAGGTTGAATGACTTGTGCAATTGCTTGTTTTACCATTAAAGCGTAAGCCAAATTGTTTATGTCTTCTGAGGTGCAGGCAAAATGTATAAAAGCAGTAATTGCTTTCAAACTGTCATTTTGTTGGAATTTATCTTTTAGGTAATATTCTATTGCCTTAACATCGTGATTTGTTTGCTTTTCAAATTCTTTAATTTTGATCGCCTCAGTTTCATCAAAATTGGCAATAAGATCATTGAGAAAATCTTTGGCTTTCTGATTTAATTGAGGGACCTCAGAAATAGAATTATTCGCAGCTAGAGATTCAAGCCAGCGAATTTCTACAGTCAGGCGATAATAAATTAAGGCGAATTCACTAAAATAAGGACTCAAAGCCCGTGTTTTATTAATGTAACGTCCATCGATTGGTGAGATCGCATTTAAAGCAGTAAGAGTCATAAGTAGCTAGCCCTAATGATAAAGCACATATAATATTAGATGCGCGACCAGATGTGAATTAAAGTAAGGAATTTTATCAGAAAATTGATATTTTTTTAATATGTTTGTGTATAATGATCTCATTATTAAAAATAAGTCACAGCATTTTATGAAAACCATTGTTGAATCGTATCAAGCAGGTCTGTTTCATAAGAAATATTGGTTGCAAAATATTATCTCAGGAATTATTGTAGGAGTTGTCGCATTGCCTTTGGCAATGGCATTCGCTATTGCTTCAGGTGTTAGGCCGGAGCAAGGGATTTATACAGCAATTATTGCTGGATTAATTGTTTCAGTTATGGGCGGAAGCCGTTTACAAATTGCAGGTCCTACAGGTGCTTTTATTGTTGTGCTTTCAGGTATTACTGCAAAATACGGGGTTTCCGGTTTGCAAATTTCCACACTGATTGCTGGGTTTATATTGTTATTTTTTGGCCTTGCTCGTTTAGGCGGCATTATTAAGTTTATACCTGCACCTGTGATTATTGGTTTTACTGCAGGAATCGGCGTAGTGATTTGGGTAGGACAATGGCATTACTTTTTTGGCCTTCCTTCAGGAGGGAGTGGTCATTTTCACGAAAAATTATGGTATTTATTAAACGCTTTTCCACAACTTAATGTACCTACAACTCTTTTGGGCTTTTTCTCATTATTCCTCGTCATTTTTTCAAATAGAGTTCCTGGATTAAAGCGTGTTCCGGGTCCGCTTGTTGCTTTATTAACCGTAACCGTATTGCAGTCGATCTATCATTTTTCTGGAGTGGCGACCATAGGTTCCTTATTTGGAGGAATACCTCAAGGCTTACCTGAATTTAAACTACCCGATCTGAGCATAGATAGGGTGATTGAATTGATAGGGCCTGCTTTTACTATTGCTATGCTTGGTGCTATAGAGTCTCTTTTGTCCGCAGTAGTTGCTGACGGGATGGCAGGGACAAAGCATAATTCCAATCAAGAACTTGTTGGTCAAGGAATAGCTAATATTATGACACCCTTATTTGGAGGGTTTGCGGCAACAGGAGCCATTGCACGTACAGCAACAAACATTCGCAATGGGGGTAATAGTCCTTTAGCAGGGGTAATCCATGCGCTCACTTTGGTTTTAATTATTCTTTTCTTAGCACCTTTGGCCGTCAATATACCGCTTACCGTATTGGCTGCAATTTTATTTGTTGTCGCTTGGAATATGAGTGAAGTAAAACATTTTATTAAATTAATACAACGTGCTCCCAAAGCTGATGTTGTGATTTTATTAGTGACTTTTTTCCTTACTGTGTTTGTTGATTTGGTGGTTGCAGTAAACATAGGTGTAATTATTGCAGTGTTGCATTTTATACGACGCATGGCCTCTAGTGTTGAAGTACAACAAATGACTCAGGAAGAGTTGTCACATGAATTAGCACGACAAAATATGGATACTTTGCCTGATGGCGTATTAGTTTATGCTGTCGAAGGGCCTTTCTTTTTTGCTGCCGCTGAAGCTTTCCAACATGCTTTAGCAGTAACCCATACCGATCCCAAGATATTAATTATTAGGATGCGTTGGGTCCCTTTTATGGATGTTACTGGGTTGCAAACTTTGGAAGAAGTTATTGAAGATTTACAAGAACGAAAAGTGAGAGTGATTATAAGTGGGGCTAATGCACGCGTAGAGGAAAAACTACGCAAAGGGGGAATTGTTAAACTTCTGGGTGACGCGAATTTCCATAAAGATTTTTCTCAAGCTTTGGCTGCAAGTAATGCATAAATTTTGCTGACAGTAAAGTTTCTATTTCCCATAACCGCACATTTTCAGTAAAATGACGACTTATCATTTTATGGGCTTGGGGTGGTTATGACGGTCAAAACACATATTATTGATTTAGCACATCTTGGCATGCACGACCTAGAGCAGGTTGGTGGGAAAAATGCTTCTCTTGGAGAGATGATCAGTCATTTATCCTCAGCAGGGGTTGCAGTTCCTGGCGGGTTTGCAACAACTGCGGATTCATTTAGAGAGTTTTTGTCCCAGAATAATATAGATAAAAAAATCTATGCAAAATTAGCAAACCTGGATGCAGATAATGTGCAGCAACTCGCTGTGGTAGGGAAAGAAATCAGAGAAATGATCGTCAATACGCCATTTACTCCTGAGTTTGAGCATTCAGTGCGCGTTGCTTATGAACAATTGGCGAAGTCAATAGGCCATGATAACTTTAGCGTGGCCGTTCGTTCATCAGCAACAGCAGAGGACTTACCCGATGCTTCCTTTGCTGGCCAGCAAGAAACTTTTTTAAATGTAAAGGGAGTTGAAGAAGTTTTGCTCTCAATCAAGCATGTTTTTGCATCATTATTTAACGATAGAGCAATTACTTATCGCACACATCATCAGTTTGAACACCATGACGTAGCCTTATCTGCAGGTATTCAGCAGATGATTCGTAGTGATTTGGCTGTAAGTGGTGTGATGTTTACTATGGACACTGAATCAGGTTTTGATCAGGTAGTATTTATTACTTCTTCTTATGGTTTGGGGGAGATGGTTGTTCAAGGAGCCGTCAATCCTGACGAATATTACGTACATAAGCCTGGGATAAAAGCAGGTAAACCCGCGGTTATTCGTAGGAATCTGGGAAGTAAAGCGTTAAAGATGATTTATTGTGATGATCCCAGCAAGAAACAACGAGTTAAAACCGTAGACGTTGACGCGAAAGACCGGTTGTTATTTTCTTTAACCCCCAATGAAGTTGAAAGTTTGGCACGCCAAGCCATGATTATTGAAGAGCATTATGGCCGACCTATGGATATAGAGTGGGCAAAAGATGGTTTGAATGGTCAACTATATATTTTACAAGCTCGTCCTGAAACAGTAAAAAGTCGTGACAATAAACAAATATTGGAGCGTTATACCTTACAAAAGAAAGGCGAAGTACTGGCCGAGGGGCGCAGTATTGGGCAACGCATAGGCCAAGGTAAAGCACGAATTATTAAAGACGTTAGCGAGATGGATCGCGTACAACCAGGCGATGTATTGATTTCAGATATGACGGATCCGGATTGGGAACCAGTAATGAAACGTGCTTCTGCTATTGTGACCAACCGTGGTGGTAGAACATGTCATGCTGCTATTATTGCGCGAGAATTGGGTATTCCTGCTGTAGTTGGATGTGGGGATGCCACGAAAACCATACGTGATGGTGATGAGGTGACTGTTAGCTGTGCCGAAGGGGATAACGGCTATGTTTATGCAGGTTTATTACCTTATGAGCAAGTGCATCTCGATGTAGAAACTATGCCTGAGTTACCGATGAAAATCATGTTGAACGTGGGTAACCCTGAAAGAGCTTTTACCTTCCAATCCATTCCCAACTCAGGAGTAGGCTTAGCTCGCTTAGAGTTTTTAATTTCCAATACAATTGGTATTCATCCGCGCGCATTACTGGATTTTGATAGTCTAAAAGATAAAGAATTGAAGCAATTTATCCTTGAAAAAACAGCAGCTTATGCGTCTCCGGTTGAATATTATATTGAACGATTAAAAGAGGGAATTGCGACAATCGCTGCTGCGTTTTATCCCAAGCCGGTCATTGTACGATTATCAGATTTCAAATCAAATGAATATGCTAATCTTGTTGGTGGTAACTTATATGAGCCACATGAAGAAAATCCAATGTTGGGTTTTAGAGGTGCATCACGCTATGTTTCTGAATCATTTGCGGAATGTTTTGCTTTGGAGTGTAAAGCGGTGCGACGAGTTCGGGAAGAAATGGGCTTAACAAATGTAGAGGTAATGATTCCCTTCGTAAGGACTGTTTCTGAGGCAAGTAATGTGATTCAGGTTTTAAAACAACATGGTCTTGAGCGAGGCAAGCATGGATTACGCGTGATCATGATGTGTGAACTACCTTCCAATGCATTGTTAGCAGAAAAATTTTTAGAACACTTTGATGGGTTCTCTATAGGTTCTAATGATTTAACTCAATTAACATTAGGTTTAGACAGAGATTCAGGATTGATCGCAGCTCAATTTGATGAGCGTAATGATGCAGTAAAGGCTTTATTACATATGGCAATTTCTGCGTGCAAAAAGGCTAATAAATACATAGGTATTTGTGGCCAAGGACCTTCAGACCATCAGGATTTTGCAGAGTGGTTAATGAAAGAGGGGATAGAGAGTGTTTCACTTAATCCGGATTCTGTTTTGGAAACGTGTTTATTTTTAGCAAAGCAATAAAAAAATATATCTATTTTGATCGCAGGTTAAATGAAAATTGTAGCCTGGGTGAAGCGTAGCGGAACCCGGGTTACGGCTAAAATTTTCGTTCAACCTGCGCCAAATATGGCTTTTCGGCGAGTGTGGTGAATCATTTCAAAAAAATTTGCGGGGTATGGAACTGTAATGCAGCGTTTAAAATGGTGGCTTTTTCTTGCAGGAATATGCCCTGCGATGGCTTTTGCCTCTGCTGAGCCCGATCATGTTGATCCGGTTGCGTTTGTATTGCTCGGTGTGACTACTATTTTTTTCTTTGCAATTATTGGGCGTTATACAGCAAGGCGCTTACATCAGCCTAGTGTTCTTGGTGAGTTGGTAATCGGAATTCTTATTGGCAATTTATTTTATTATTACGGATTTCCATTAGCTATTTTATTACGAGAAGGCTCTTCAATTTTTGATATAGTCAGAGAAGTACTTAATGGAGTTTCGCTAAATCAAGCAGTTACTTCAATTATTCCTAACCCAAATTACGGGCAACAAGTAGCCAATGCTTTAAGTGGGCCTCACGGAGCCGATTTTCTGAAAATTGCTTATATCGTGGATATTTTTTCGCGGTATGGGGTTATTTTTCTTCTCTTCATGGTTGGTTTGGAGAGCTCAATAGCAGAAATGAAACATACAGGTCGTGATTCATTTTTTGTCGCTTTGATAGGCGTGATTGCACCTATGGTCCTGGGGTTTGGTGTTGCCTATATCTTAATGCCAGAGGGTTCCTATCAAGCCGATTTATTTATTGCAGCTACGCTGAGTGCGACCAGTATAGGAATTACAGCTCGGGTACTGACTGAAATGAAAAAATTACGTACTCGGGAAGCAAAAATAATTTTAGGCGCAGCAATGTTAGATGATGTATTGGGATTAATTATATTAGCTGTTGTCAGTTCTTTAGTAATTAGTGGTGCAGTAGACATGATGGTTGTATTGCGCATTATTGTGAGCGCAGTATTGTTTTTCGCAGGAACTTTGTTCTTAGGTCCAATTGTTTTACGTCAGGCAATCCATTTTTTTCGTTTTCTTGAACCTTGGGAAGCAAAATTATTTATTTCCTTTCTATTTATTATGATTTTGTCTTGGTTAGCTTCAGTTCTGCAACTTGCAACAATTATTGGTGCATTTACGGCAGGAATAATCCTTCATGATGACTATTTTGATGGCGAACCTTTGAGCCAGCAAGAAAATCGTAGTATTTATCATTTATTATCCCCTTTGGAATCAATCTTGGCACCTATGTTTTTTATCGTGATTGGTATTCAGGTTAAATTAGAAAGTTTTTATCATTGGCATGTAATTATTTTGGCGAGTGGTTTAATTGTTGCAGCAATAGCAGGCAAATTACTTAGTGGTTATGGAGCACGTGCTTCAGATGATCGATTGCTCATTGGTATTGGTATGTTACCACGTGGTGAAGTGGGTCTAGTTTTCGCTTCGATTGGCCGCACTTTAGGCGTTATTTCCGATGATTTATTTTCTGCAATAGTTTTAATGGTTATGATTACCACTTTTATTGCTCCTTTGTTACTAAAAGCGCGTTATGCAGCGAAGGATAGGAAACGAGTACATGAATAAAACTTCGTTAAAGATAGAAGCCGATGTAACACGTGCACTACTTGAGGATGTAGGTGATGGCGATGTTACTGCGATTTTGTTGGCTCCCCAGCTTCAGATTGAGGCAGAAATTATTTCTCGGGAACCAATGGTAGTATGTGGTCAAGCTTGGGTTAATGAGGTATTCAACCAGCTTGATGACCAAATCAAACTGGAGTGGTGTGTTGCTGAAGGTGAATGGTTAGCAGCACCATCTACTCTATGTACTTTATATGGCCCCGGAAGAAGTATTTTAACAGGAGAGCGTACAGCATTAAATTTTTTACAAACGCTTTCAGCCACAGCAACACAAACGCATCGATATGTACAAAAACTTCATGGCACACAGACTCGATTACTGGATACTCGTAAAACGATTCCAGGATTACGAGCCGCACAAAAATATGCAGTGACATGCGGGGGCGGTTTTAATCACCGCATGGGGCTTTACGATGCTGTTTTAATTAAAGAAAATCATATTGCAGCTTGTGGTTCAGTTGCTAAAGCGGTTGCTTTGGCAAGGCAAAATCATAAGGAAATTTTGGTTGAGGTAGAAGTTGAAACTCTAGATGAGTTACGTGAAGCAATTTGTGCTCATCCAGATCGAATCATGCTGGATAATTTTAGTCAGGATATGCTTGAAAAAGCAGTGAGAATGAATCAGCCAAAGCATTGTACTTTAGAGGTGTCCGGAGGAATTACTCTGGAAAATATTGATGCAATAGGCCGATTAGGTGTTGATTTTATTTCCGTTGGTGCGATTACCAAATCAATTCAAGCCATAGACTTGAGTTTACTTATTAGGAAGACTTTATGATGCCAATGATTGTTTTTACGGGAGGGGGTACCGCAGGACATGTAGCGCCTAATATGGCGTTGATACATGAATTGAGTCATAAAGGTTGGGAAATTGCCTATATTGGTTCTGCAACTGGTATTGAAAAACAGATGATAGAGCCACTTAAAATCCCTTTTTATGGCATAAGCAGCGGTAAATTACGACGTTATTTAAGTGTAAAAAACTTATTGGATCCTTTTAAGATCGTACTGGGTATTGTGCAATCTTTTTTCTTACTTAATAAGTTAAAACCGGATGTGGTTTTTTCTAAGGGTGGTTTTGTTGCATTTCCGGTGGTAGTAGGTGCTTGGTTAAATCGGATTCCTGTTGTTGCTCATGAATCAGACATGAGTCCTGGGCTTGCAAATCGACTCTGTTTTCCTTTTGTTAATAAAATTTGTTTGACTTTTGAGGCAGGTAGAAAACATTTTAAAAAGCAAAATAAAATAGAAGTGACCGGTACTCCTATCCGTGAGCAGTTGTTTGCAGGTAATAGTGACCACGGACTTGAGCTATGTGGATTTAATTTAGATAAACCATGTCTTTTAGTTATTGGTGGAAGTTTGGGTGCTGGTTCTATTAATCGAAATATTCGTGATTCCCTAGATCAATTAACCAAAGAATATCAAATCATCCATATATGTGGGAAAGGGAAATTAGAACCTTCTTTAATTGATCGAGAAGGGTACAAACAATTTGAATACGTTCATGAACAATTAGCTGATTTGTTTGCTGCAGCGTCAATTGTCATTTCACGAGCTGGTGCTAATTCTCTTTATGAAATTTTGGCTTTAGGTAAGCCCCATATTTTAATTCCTTTACCGGCTGAGGTTAGTCGAGGCGATCAAATTCAAAATGCCCGATATTTCCAAGGATTGGGCATTAGCCGCGTCATTGAAGATCGAGCATTAAATACAGACACTTTGCTGCAAAGTTTGCATGAACTGGAACGAGATAAAACGGATATTAATAATAAAATCAATGCACTAAATATTAAGTCAGCTACGGACCAAATTGTAGCTATTATTGAGGAGCAAGTTCATGTTCAATCCGCAAGCACTGTATGATTTTGTATGTCACCAATGGGAAAAGGAAATTATCCCTAGCTTATGTGATTACATAAAAATTCCTAATAAATCACCTCATTTTGATCCTAAATGGCAGGAACATGGATTAATGGAGCAGGCGGTTGCACATATTGCTAATTGGTGTAAAGCCCATGCTCCTAAAGGGATGATGCTTGAAGTTATGAAATTGGAGGGGCGCACACCTTTAATTTTTATCGAGGTTCCCGGCCAGATTGATGAAACTGTTTTGTTGTATGGCCATCTGGATAAGCAGCCCGAAATGTCAGGATGGAATGACGATTTGCACCCATGGAAACCGGTATTAAAAAATGGGCGCCTATATGGCCGAGGTGCTGCAGATGATGGCTATTCTGCATATGCGTCGCTAACTGCGATTTGCGCGTTACAGAAACAAGGGTTATCTATTCCACGTTGTGTTTTAATTATTGAAGCGTGTGAAGAGAGTGGAAGTTATGATCTGCCTTATTATATTGAATTGCTCAATGAACGGATTGGCAAGCCTAAGTTGGTTATTTGTCTTGATTCTGGGGCGGGTAATTATGAGCAATTATGGATGACTACTTCATTGCGCGGTAATTTGGTGGGCGAACTATCAATTGAGTTAATCCGTGAAGGAGTTCATTCTGGGGCAGCAAGTGGTATCGTTGCAGACAGTTTTCGGGTTGCGCGGCAATTAATTAGCCGTATCGAAGATGAAGTTTCAGGAGAGGTGAAATTACCCGAATTATTTTGCGACATCCCTGAAGAAAGAACGCGACAAGCAGAGAAGTGTGCCCAAGTTTTGGGCGATTCAATTTATGCTGAGTTTCCATTATATGCAGGTGTAGAGCCTGTTACAAAGGACAGAGAACAGTTAATTTTAAATCGAACTTGGAGACCTGCTTTAACTGTCACAGGTGCCAATGGATTTCCTGCCATAGCGGATGCTGGAAATGTTTTGCGTCCTCATACAGCATTAAAATTGTCTATGCGTCTCCCTCCTTTAGTCGATCCTAAAATTGCTGCAACAGCGATTGATGAGGCATTAACTAAAAATCCTCCTTACCATGCTAAAGTGAGTTTTAAGATAGGTGATGGATCACAAGGATGGAATGCACCCCAACTTGCCTCTTGGCTGGAAAAAGCAGCTAATGAAGCATCAATGACTTACTATGGTAAGCCAGCTGCATATTTTGGAGAAGGCGGAACCATACCTTTTATGGGAATGTTAGGAAAGAAATTTCCCAATGCACAATTTATGATTACTGGAGTTTTAGGACCTCAGTCCAATGCACATGGTCCTAATGAATTCCTACACTTGGATATGGTAAAAAAATTAACTGCATGTGTTGCTTACGTACTTTATCACGCGAGTTAAGCAATCGAGCCCTATTCACTGAGCGACTGTATTTTGCGCATCTTGCGCGAAAATAATACCTCGGAAGCATCACATACTGATGTATGCTACGTTTCCTCGGCATCATTTTCGCGCAACCTACACTCAAATCCAACCGTTCCCCAAGATTCAAACAATACCTCCTGAACAGCTAATTAGACTTAATTTTTCTTCATTGTTAAATCAATTTCCCTTCTCCCCTCAGGGGAGAAGGTTCCCGGAGGGTGGATGAGGGTAAATTTTGTTACTCATTGAACCTAAAGCAAAAAATTAAAAAAACTCTCGACAGTAAGCCAAAATCTTGGGATACTCTTGCCGGCTCTGGAACGAGCCACATAGTCCAACAATTAGGAGAAAATTATGAAAGCAAAATTTATTGCTGTTGTATTGTCATTATCTGTAACTACTCTTTCTGCTCACGCAGTCATTCCTAAAGAATCTTCTGTCAAGAAAAAGCCTCCTATCGTAATTCATAAAATTGATCTCAACACTGCGGATTCATCAATGCTTACCGGTTCAGTAAAAGGTATAGGCAAAAAGAGAGCTGAAGCAATTATTGCCTATCGAAAAAGCCATCACGGCTTTAAATCCTTGGAGGAGCTTGCTGATGTGAAGGGCTTAGGGCAGCGATTTGTGACTGCGAATCGAGATAAATTAAATCAAGTGTTTGTTGTTAATAAAATAGAATAAAGAAAGCCCTACGTACCGCGGCTTGTCCGCGGTATCTAGTATTTTGACAACAACAAACATTGCGGACAAGCCGCGCAGCATGCAAGGATTAAAGCATTGGGACCATTTCTATTCAACTTCGTTGCCAGTTATCTTTTGTTTCGTATATTGTGTTAAAAGCTATTTTTTCATTTTTGCTTTCAGTTCAAAAATGCAAAATTACCTTCATGTATAAAAATTCACTCTTTAATTTTAAATTGTTGCATAAGAACTGTCGATTTTTATCCAAATTTAGGATAAAGTAGCGCACAAAAAGAAGAACAGGATATTGCGGCTTATGTTCAGAAAATTAAGGGGCGTGTTTTCCAATGATTTATCGATTGACTTGGGAACAGCTAATACATTGATTTATGTAAGAGATAAAGGGATTGTCTTAAACGAACCTTCCGTAGTTGCTTTGCGTAATGAATCAGGACAAAAACGAGTTGCAGCTGTTGGTCTTGAAGCAAAGCGGATGTTGGGAAGGACTCCAGGCAACATTAATGCCATTAGGCCAATGAAAGATGGTGTGATTGCTGACTTTTTTGTTACTGAGAAAATGTTGCAGCATTTCATACATAAAGTTCATGAAAATAAATTCTTAAGACCAAGCCCTCGTGTTCTTGTTTGTGTTCCTTGTGGTTCTACGCAAGTTGAACGCCGTGCAATTCGTGAATCTGCAATGGGTGCTGGAGCGCGCGAAGTATTTCTTATTGAAGAACCTATGGCGGCTGCTTTAGGATCTGGAATGCCAGTAGAAGAAGCCAGTGGTTCTATGGTTGTGGATATAGGCGGTGGTACTACTGAAGTTGCTATTATTTCCTTAAGTGGTATTGTTTATCACCAGTCTGTTCGTATCGGTGGCGACAAGTTTGATGACGCTATTGTATCTTATGTTCGCCGCAACTACGGTACGCTTATCGGTGAAACTACGGCAGAACGTATTAAACATGAAATTGGTTCAGCTTTCCCAAGTCGTGATTTATTTGAAATAGAGGTTCGTGGAAGAAACCTTGCTGAAGGTGTTCCTCGTAGTTTCATCCTGACCAGTGCAGAAATTTTAGAAGCACTTCAAGAACCTTTATCGGGTATTGTTGGTGCAGTTAGAGCAGCGTTAGAGTTGGCTCCACCTGAACTGGCAGCTGATATTGCTGAGCGGGGTATGGTTCTAACTGGCGGTGGCGCTTTGTTGAAAAACATAGATACTCTGCTGATGGAAGAAACTGGCTTACCTGTATTAATTGCTGAAGATCCGCTGACCTGTGTAGCACGTGGTGGTGGTAAAGCTTTAGAAACCATGGACTTGCGTGGCGGTGATTTCCTCTCAACAGAATAAAACGTATAACAGATTATTTAGTAGGAGCGGGTACAGTTCTGCAGGATTTGTACTCGCTCTTGTCTTTTCTGTTTTTTTAATGTTCTCTGATTATCATTATCGTTATTTAGATAGTGTTCGTAGTGGCTTTTCTTTAGTTGTTGCTCCTTTGCAATATGCAGTAGATTATCCTGTACGAGTAATTGGCTGGGTGCAGTCACTTGTCAGTGCGAAAAAAGCATTAATTGCAGAAAATATGCAATTGCGTTATCAACAAGCCATGTTGGAAGCAGAATTACAAAAGTTAATTATTATTCAAAAAGAAAATTCACAGCTAAAAGAGTTGCTTCTTACTTCATCACAGGCAGAAATGCGAGCAATGGCGGCCCAAATTCTTGCTGTTGATACCAGCAATTCACGTCAAGTAGTTGTTTTAAATAAAGGGAAGCGTGATGGTGCTTATGTAGGCCAGCCTGTATTGGATGCAAAAGGTGTTATGGGGCAAATTGTTAATGTTGGTCCTATAACCAGTACAGTCTTACTTATTTCTGATTCCAAAAGTGCCGTGCCTGTGCGAAACAATCGCACTGGAGAACGGGCAATTCTTGTTGGAACAAATGATATAGAGAAATTGTCATTAATTAATTTACCCAAAACGTCCTCAATTCATCCCGGTGATGTGTTAGTCACCTCGGGTTTAGATAGACATTATCCAGAGGGTTACCCTGTAGGATTGGTGGAAGAGGTGAATAGTATTCCTGGTGAAGATTTTGTTAAAGTGAAAGTAAAACCTGTTGCTCTTCTTAATCGTAACCGACTTGTATTACTGATCTGGCCTGATGCCGAGCAAGAGCAATTGAATACACAAATTAATGAGCGCTTAAATGCCAAGGAGACTATGTGATGAGAAATCTTCGCGTACGTTTATGCTTGGGGTTTATTGTAGCTCTTCTTTTGTCCATATTACCGATGCCGGAATTAATCTCTGCTTTTCGACCTCCCTGGGTTTTATTGCTAGTACTTTATATCGAATATTTTTTACCGGGTAACTTTAGACTGACTACATTGCTGTTTGTTGGATTATTCTTGGACGTGTTACTTGCGACGGTCATTGGCGAACATTCATTTGCTTTACTTTTGGTAACCTGGATTGCTTCCAGCAAATCAAGAAGATTTCAATTTTTTTCTATGATGCAGCAAATTTTCTTAATTGGATTCTTCTGTCTATTATATCAATCGATTATTTCTATTATCACAGCGCTACTTGGCTTTAATTATAATTTATTTACCCCTCTAGCAAGTGCTTTGGTGGGCATGTTTCTCTGGCCATGGATTCGCTTATTTGGAGAAGATACTCTATTGAAGCGATTGGTTTATCGATGACCTGTCGTCTTGAACGTACAGGGATTTCCACTCTGTAGCCCAGCTGCTCGCAGCCAGGCTATGTTTGTTACTTAACGAAAGGCAAATTACTGACCTGAGATACATTTGAAGAAAAATAAAAATTACTCGCTGGTACATTACTCTGTGGAGCGGGCATTAAGCCAAATACAGACAAGCCTTTTGCATGTTGTGCCTGTGTTACTTTATCATTAAATGAGATAACTATCTCACTTGCAATCTTATCACCTTTAAGCCCGGCTTGTTTCCTTACTCCCTGCACACATGATTCCAAATTACCTATCAACTTTAAAACATTATCTAATGCCGCATTTTTTTCTTCAAAGACAGTAACATAGACTCGAGATCGTAAGTTTTCCACCTTCATATTAGGCACGGGAAGAGTTGCATCGTCAGCAACAGCAGGTAATACAGGTGCTATTAAAGTATCGATTGCTAAAGCCAAGGTTTTATCGGTATAGTGCTTGCTTATAGTGAACCAGGCCTCAATTTGCATGTTCACGTTATCCTCTTTTCCGGAGACACTATAGGCAAGAGAGTAAGGATTTAAAGTATAACCATGAGACTTCTTCGCATGTGTTTTTTCTGCCTTTCCTACCTCTGAAGCAACGTTCTTATATCCTTTATTTTTTAAATAATCTTCAATTGCTTCAATCGTTGCATCATTACTGTTTAAATAAATTCTTATCTTGTTGTCATCAAGTTTAACAGTAACATGTATAGTCATATACTTCTCCGGTTTTTTAAAATGAAAGAAAAAGGTTAAAATTTACCAAGATTTTTTATTGAGCTTATTTATAAATATTCTTCCTGTTTGATTAAATTCGCGCCTAATTTTATTTGTGTACTCATATAGTTACATCGGTAAACTTCGCCTATTGACATATATTCATAACTCTGAAGGCGGATTAATTGGAGCTTATTTGATAATGAAGCTGGATAGGAGAGAATATCGTGCAGGCATTTAAATTTTATCTAACTTTAATTTAGGTTGCTTGTGATCGTTGTAGCCTGGGTGCAGCGTAGCGGAACCCGGGATATAGAAGCGTGATTTTTTAACCGAAACCCGGGTTACGGCTTTGCCTTCACCCAGGCTACATTATTTGAAGTGGTGATGTATTGATTTATATTCGCCAGGTTGTAAATTGTCTAATTTCCAATTGCCAATTTGATGCCGTACTAATCTTAATGTGGGAAACCCAATTGCTGCGGTCATTTTGCGAACCTGATGATTTTTACCCTCTTTTAAAATTATTTCCAGCCAACAGGTGGGAATATTCTGTCTGAAGCGAATTGGAGGATTTCGGGGCCATAATTGCGGTTCGCTAATGAGTCTGACTTCTGCGGGCAAAAAGCGAATATCTTTAAGAACCAAGCCCTTTTTAAGAGGCTGCAAATCTGTTTCAGAGGGTATTCCTTCTACTTGAACCCAATAGTATTTCCTCTTTTCAAATTTGGGATGAGTTAGTCGGTGTTGCAATGAACCATCATTTGTTAATAATAATAATCCTTCACTGTTTTTATCTAATCGACCTGCTGCGTAAAAATTAGGTTGATTAATAAAAGCAGCTAATGTGTGTTCTGGCTCATCCCCAGTGAATTGACTGACGATACCATAAGGTTTATTGAATAGTATAATTTCAGACATTAGCTATTTATAAAAGAGTTGAGTGCGCTTATAGTAGGTGTTTTCTACATTACGAGCAATTCCCTCAGTCAACTCATTGTTTTTATAGGTTAATTATTATACAATAGTCGGCACTGTAAAAATGACACTTGGGTGAAAGTGAGTTATGAAGTACACAATGCTGGTTTCGCTTTTATTTTGCCAATTTGCCTATGCAATGAATCATATTGTTATGGTTGGTGATGAAAAAGTAGAAATTAAGCATTTAGTAGGCCGAGGAAAGACCTATATTCATGTGCATCATAATGAACAAACGGCTCTAAAAGCAGCTCAATTAGTGATTCAAAAGGAAGGCGGAAGTCTTATTACTTTAGTCCATTCTGGAGGTCGCAACATCGTATTTCGTTTAAATAACCAACGTTATGAGTTTGATCCAAATCGTATTTTTACAGATAACGGAATTAAGAAAACATTATCTCAGTTTGGCCAATATACTCCCCAAGCGCATCAAGAAGTAAATAAATTGGCAAGTAAAATCAAACAATTACTGCCAAAAGGCAAAGTAGTTGCCGTGCATAATAACTCATCTTATTCACTTAAAGATTATCTTCCAGGAAATTCTTTAGAAAATGATGCGCAGGCCATTCATATGATTCCTGAAAATTATTTTCGTAATTTTTATTTAGTCACCAAAATCAATGATTTCCTTCGCTTAAAAAGCAAAGGCTATAATGGAGTGTTGCAAAAAGCTTCTGCAACAGATGATGGATCATTGTCTATTTATTTGTCAAAAAGTGATTATATCAATGTTGAGGCAGGATATGATCAACTGATTGAGCAAATCAAAATGTTGCAACATGCATAAGTCAATCGAATAAAATGCTAGGTATTTAATTCGGTTGCTTAGTAAGCATCCAAGTGCAGTAATTAAATAGAAATGATACTTGGGATTCCAAGTTATCACATGCTATCATTGCCTTTTCTCTAATTTTACGGAGTTGTCAATGACATACGATAAAATCAAAGTGCCTTCACAGGGTGAAGCGATTACTGTTGCTTCAGATCTATCACTTCGTGTACCTAATAATCCTATTATCCCTTTTATTGAGGGAGATGGTATTGGTGTTGATGTAACCCCCCCTATGATTCGAGTTGTTGATGCTGCGGTTGCGAAAGCATACGGCGATAAGAGAAAAATTGCCTGGATGGAAGTTTACGCAGGAGAAAAAGCAACTAAAGTTTATGGTTCCGATCAATGGCTGCCAAAAGAAACCTTAGATGCGATGCAAAAATATGTTGTTTCAATTAAAGGCCCCTTAACGACTCCAGTTGGTGGTGGAATTCGCTCGCTCAATGTGGCAATTCGCCAAGAAATGGATCTCTATACGTGTTTACGTCCAATTCGTTATTTCACAGGTGTTCCAAGTCCGCTTAAAGAGCCAGAAAAAACAGATATGGTTATTTTTAGGGAAAATTCAGAAGACATTTATGCAGGTATTGAATGGCAAGCAGATACTCCTGAAGCAAAGAAAGTAATTGAATTCTTAATGAAGGAGATGGGGGTTAAAAAAATCCGTTTTCCGGAGCACTGCGGTATAGGAATTAAACCTGTTTCTAAAGAAGGAACCACGCGTTTAGTAAGAGCTGCAATCCAATACGCAATTGATAATGACCGCCATACGGTAACTTTGGTTCATAAAGGAAATATTATGAAATTTACCGAAGGTGCATTTAAAGATTGGGGCTATCAAGTTGCGCGTGATGTTTTTGGCGCCAAGGAATATGAAGGCGGCCCCTGGATGGAAATCAAGAATCCTAAAAAAGGTAAGCAAATCATCATTAATGATGTAATTGCGGATGCGTTCTTACAACAAATTCTTTTAAGACCAGAAGATTACAGCGTAATTGCTACACTTAATTTAAACGGTGATTATATTTCTGACGCTTTGGCAGCTCAAGTAGGTGGTATTGGTATTGCTCCAGGCGCGAATATAAGTGATAAAGTTGCTGTATTTGAAGCAACCCATGGAACAGCACCCAAATATGCGGGCAAGAATAAAGTAAACCCCGGTTCAATTATTCTTTCTGCTGAAATGATGTTACGTCATATGGGCTGGAATGAAGCTGCTGATTTAATTATCAAAGGCATGCAAGGTGCCATAGCTGCCAAGACTGTAACTTATGATTTTGAGCGTGGGATGATTGGCGCTACTTTAGTGAGTAGCTCTGGTTTTGGAGATGAAATAATTAAGCATATGTAAATTGTAAGGGTATGATGTAGCCGATGTAACATGTCGATGTAATTTGGGAGTACGAAGACAGTTTCCTGAGTTCACTTCGCTTTACTAGGCTACAATTTCGACCTTTTTTCAGTTTATGCCTTAATGAATGCTATCTAACCAATATGTTTTTGATTATTTCAAAGGCTAATTTTTTCATTAAAAATAACTGATTTTACTGGCCAAAAGTGCATAGTGAGTCTATAAAAATAATATAGAGGTTGTATATTATGACTGGGCAAAATCTAGAGGAAATTGTTAGGCATAAAGTAGCTGAGCCGGAACTGAGCTCAGAGATTAGGGTGCCTAGAAAGTACAGGGTGGTGTTGCTTAATGATGATTATACACCTATGGATTTTGTAGTTGATGTACTGAAGCATTTTTTTCATCTTAATGAAGAGACTGCAATTCAGGTGATGTTACAGGTTCATATTCAAGGAAAAGGCGTGTGCGGGGTATTTACACGAGATATAGCAGAAACAAAAGTAGCTCTGGTAAATGAGTACGCCAGAATGAATCAGCACCCATTGCTATCCAGCATGGAACCCGAGTAATTTGCTATGGGCTGAAGAGGAGCAACGACAATGTTAAATAAAGAACTTGAATTCACCTTGAATTTAGCTTTCAAGGAAGCAAAAGAGAAACGTCATGAATTTATGACCGTTGAGCATTTGTTGTTGTCATTGCTTGATAACCCCGCGGCTGGAAGTGTATTACAGGCCTGTGATGCAAATATTGAAGCACTCCGTCGTGATTTAATTGAGTTTATTGATGAAACTACTCCTAGAATTCCTGAAGATGAATTAGATAGAGAAACCCAGCCTACTTTAGGTTTTCAACGTGTATTACAACGCGCAGTATTTCATGTCCAATCTGCAGGAAAAACTGAGGTAACTGGAGCTAACGTTTTAGCAGCAATTTTTAGTGAGCAAGAAAGCCAGGCAGTTTATTTTTTACGTCGTGAGAATATCACACGACTTGATGTGATTAATTATATTTCTCATGGTGTGTCTAAATATCAAAACAATGACATGCATGAAAACATGAACTCCATGGAAGATGATATGGGTTCGTCAGAAGGTAATGAGTCACCTTTAGAAAGCTATTGTACAAACCTTAACAGACGTGCAAAACAAGGAAAGATTGATCCTTTAATCGGACGTCATGAAGAAATACAACGTACAATTCAGGTCTTGTGTCGTCGTAGGAAAAATAACCCATTACTCGTTGGTGAAGCAGGGGTTGGAAAAACCGCAATTGCGGAGGGTCTCGCTCGGCGTATAGTGGATGGTGAAATACCCGATGCGATCCGTGACTGTATCGTCTACTCACTTGATTTGGGTGCGTTACTTGCTGGTACTAAATACCGTGGTGATTTTGAAAAACGATTAAAAGCAGTGTTAAAACAATTAGGACAACAGGAAGGGGCCGTTCTATTTATTGATGAAATTCATACTATTATTGGCGCTGGTGCAGCATCAGGTGGTGTTATGGATGCATCAAATCTAATTAAACCCTTGCTGGCAAATGGTGAGTTAAAATGCATTGGTTCTACAACATATCAGGAATACCGAGGTATTTTTGAAAAAGACAGAGCCTTAGCAAGACGCTTCCAAAAAATTGATATTCCAGAGCCTACAGTAGATGAAACTTTTGAAATATTGAAAGGGTTAAAAGGGCGATTGGAAGAACATCATGGCGTGAAATTCACGATTCCTGCATTAAAAGCTGCTGCTGAGTTGTCTGCAAAATACATTAATGACCGATTTTTGCCCGATAAAGCAATTGATGTTGTTGATGAAGCAGGTGCCTATCAAAATTTATTAACAGCAAGCAAGCGTAAAAAAATAATTAGTGTCACTGAAATTGAGAGTGTTGTTGCAAAAATCGCACGCATTCCAATTAAGAAAGTATCTGCTCGTGATAAAGATACCTTACGTAATTTAGAGCGTGATTTAAAGCTTTTAGTTTATGGACAAGATCAAGCAATTACAGCATTGGCTTCTGCAATTAAATTAGGTCGTTCTGGTCTGAGAGATCCGCAAAAACCAGTGGGTTGTTTCTTATTTGCTGGACCAACAGGTGTTGGAAAAACAGAGGTAACTCGACAATTAGCTAATGTTTTAGGCATAGAATTACTCCGTTTTGATATGTCTGAATACATGGAAAAACATACAGTTTCCCGTTTAATTGGTGCTCCTCCAGGATATGTTGGTTATGATCAAGGTGGCTTGCTGACAGAGGCTGTGACTAAAAATCCGCACGCTGTGTTGTTGCTCGATGAAATAGAAAAAGCACACCCAGATGTATTTAATTTGTTGTTGCAAATCATGGATCATGGCACTTTAACCGATACCAATGGTCGTCAAGCAGACTTTAGACACATCATCCTGGTAATGACTTCTAATGCCGGTGCAGGAGAGATAGTACGAAATTCTATCGGTTTTTCACAACAAGACAACAGCAATGATGGCCTTGAAGTAATTAAAAAACAATTTAGCCCTGAATTTAGAAACAGACTTGACGCGATCATTAATTTTGCTCCATTGGATGCAGTAACGATTGGTTTAGTAGTTGATAAATTCATTATGGAATTAGACGAACAATTAAGCCATAAAGGGGTTACCTTTAATGTGGATAAAATGGCTCGTGAATGGCTTATTGAACATGGCTATGACAAAGTAATGGGGGCTAGACCAATGGCCAGACTGATTCAGGAGAATGTGAAGAAACCTCTTGCTGATGAGTTGCTATTCGGTAAATTAATGCATGGTGGTCATGTCACCTTAAAAGTTAAAGACGGTAAGTTACATTTCGATAGTCATGATCATAGAGAGGGTGTTTTTTAAATGACGTTGACTGTAACAATAATAACCAAAAATGAAGAGAGGAATATTAGAAGGTGTCTCGAATCCGTTCGATTTGCTGACGAAATAATTGTTCTGGATTCGGGAAGCACCGATAAAACAGTTGCCATTGCCAAAGAATATACCGAACACGTTTTCTCTACTGACTGGCCTGGCTATGGTGCTCAAAAACAAAGAGCATTATCGAAAGCTCATGGTGATTGGATATTGAATCTTGATGCTGATGAGTCAGTGAGTGAGGAATTGCAACGAGAAATCATAGATGCTATGGCATCCGATGCAGCAGATGCTTTCAGGATAGCAATTCAAATGTATTTTTATAATCAACCACTAAAGTATTCTTCAAGTCCTAAGCGTCACATTCGTCTTTTTAAACGAGCTAATGCACATTTTAGCAACGATATTGTGCATGAAAAAATAGTGCTTCCAGAGGGAGTTCGGATTGGTAAAATCAAAAATACTATTATGCATCATTCATTTAAAGATGTAAGTCACGTGCTTTATAAAATGAATAAATATTCATCTTATAGTGCAAAAACATATATACAAAAGAAAAGAACTCCCAGCTTTATAAAAACGCTGGCAAGTACTTCATGGATGTTCTTCAGATGCTATATCTTGCAATGTGGTTTTTTGGATGGCAGAATAGGTTTTTTATTTGCAGTATTTAATGCACAAGGAACTTTTTATCGTGGCATTAAGCAATTGTATCAAGATATTGATATGGAACAATTGCCTTCTTTGGCAAAAAGTGCAGAGGAATTAATTTGATACGAAGCTTCCTAGAAGGAAAAATTAATTTAATTGCACCAACCTTTCTTGTTTTATTGGTCTTTTTTATTCCTATAAGTAGCAGTATTAAATCAATTTTATTGATATTAAGCTTGCTTGCTTTGCTATTAACTCCTTATTACAGACAATTTTTACCTTATGCATTTAATACATTATGGGCTCGTTCCGCACTTGTTTTGTTTTTGTTTGTCCTTATTGCTTGTTTCTGGTCTCAAGCTCCATTTTCCTTACAATATAATGTTATTGATAAATATTCTAAACTCATTTTCTTACCCATTCTTGCTGTGGGGTTTGTTAAACCAAAGACAAGACTATGGGTTTTAAATTCTTATATATTGGTGATGTTACTCACCAGCATTCTTTCATGTCTTAAGGAGATACAACTTTTTGTGATAAATACTGAAGATCCGGGATATATTTTTTACAATCATATCGTTACTGGTTTTATGATTGCCTTAGGAGTTTATTTTGCCCTAATTTTAGTATTAGAGAATAATAAAAGCAGTTGGATGCGCTTTTTTTACTTACTTATGATATTAGTGGGAAGTTATCAAATATTATTTATTAATACTGGAAGAACAGGCTATGTTACTTATGGAATTTTAATGTCCTTGGTTATCTTACAAAAATTTACACCCAAAAAAGCACTATTAGGGATGGTGGTATTTTTTGGGGCAATTTGTTTGGTTTATACTCTAAGTCCCGTAATGCAAGATAGAACTCTTTCAATGATTAATGAAATCAAACTCTTGCAAAACAATCAGGCGAACACCTCCTTAGGTTTTAGAATCCAGTTTCATCAATATGCCCAATCTTTATTTGAAAAGCATCCAATTTTAGGAGTGGGTACCGGAGGATTTCAGTATAACTTTGTTAAAGATCAACCTATTCCTTCTTGGGGCCATAAGCTTAATGAGCCCCATAGTCAATATTGGCTGACCTTGTCAGAACTTGGTTTAGTAGGGATTGTTCTTTTCCTTTTTTTTATAGGCACGCTATTTATTACTACAATGCAGTTAAATAAAATGAAACCATTCCTTTTAGGCCTTCTGGTTTCTTTTTGTATCTTATCTTTTTCAGATACTGTATTTTGCTATTCAACAATAGGCTATTTATTAATTCTTTTCAGCGCATTGTGTTTTGGTGAATTAATTGAAAAAAATGAAGAACGTGTAGTTCTCAACACATTAGTTAAGAATAAATATGACCTCAGTGTCAATTCTTAAGAATTGTTGTTTGGATACTTTGTAGCCTGGGTGAAGCGAAGCGTAACCCGGGTTTCCCTATTACAGATTCCCGGGTTATGCTTCGCTTCACCCAGGCTACAAAAAACCAAGCTATTTTTTAAATATCTAATAATTGCACTGGCCAAAGATGATAAAAATGGTGTACGGGGCCATTTCCCATACCAACACTCTCTTCTTTTGCCGCGTGTATTGCATGGAATAAATAATTTTTTGCAATGCGACATGATGTGATTAAATCAATTTTTTGAGCAAGACAAGCTGCTATTGCTGCGGAAAGGGTGCATCCAGTGCCATGAGTATTTTTAGAGTCAATTCTTGGACTCGCAAACCAATGAGTATCTCCGTTTATTCCTATTAATAAGTCATTCGACTCCTGGGATTGCAGATGTCCGCCTTTGAGCAGAACATTCCTCGGACCAAAATCAAGTAGCTTTTTAGCGACATCTAACATTTCTTCTTCATTGTTTGCATTCATTCCTGTGAATGTTGCTGCTTCAGGAAGATTAGGGGTAATTAACGTAGCAAGTGGCATCAGTCGAGTAATCAATGAATTTACAGCTTCAGGCAATAATAAAGGATCACCACTTTTCGCTACAGTTACAGGATCAATAATAATAGGAATATCTATTGCTCTTTTTTTAAGAAATGCGGAAACCAGCTCAATGATTTCGCTATTAAAGAGCATACCTAGTTTTATACTGTCGGGTTTAATGTCATCAAACAGAGTGTTAAGCTGATCTTCTATAGCTTGCAATGGAATGTTGTAGCAGTGTCTGACACCGCAAGTGTTTTGTATTGGTAAGGCGGTAAGAACAGTCATACCATAACATCCTAAAGCAGAAAAGGTTTTGAGATCTGCTTGAATTCCTGCGCCACCAGAACCATCAAATCCTGCTATAGATAATGCTTTATAGTGCATTTTGCGATACTCTCTCAATTGTTTGTGACATTAAAGACCAGTCAGGGTGAAACAGATTGTCTATAAATGCCTGTTTGAATGAGGCCGGTGCGTTTGCTTGCTTATGAGCTAATTGCCCGCATAAACCAAAATAAGCAGTAGCCTGGATGGTCGCTTGAAAATAATCGGAATGACACGCAATAAATGCGCTAAGAACGGCAGTCATTGTACAACCCATTCCAGTAATAAGTGGCATAAAGCTGGAACCAAATGGCAGGATTTTATTCTCTATTCCATTCGTTATAAAATCTTCAGGCCCGCTGATCACTACTGTTTTTTGCGACTGCGCCAACAATTGCGCACTTTGAATTGCAGTGGTTACTGTATCTGCACTTTCAACTCCTTTTGTCGTCCCATTTGAACCAGCTAATGACAGGATTTCACTAGCATTTCCTCTGATAACTTGAGCATAAGGAAGTAATTTCATTGCTGATGAGGTGCGGAGTTTGCTTGCACCTGCACCAACAGGATCAAGAATTAACGGTTTACCTATAGAGTTTGCAACCTGGGCTGCGAATAGGGCTTTTTCCATAAATACATCATCTACAGTACCTATATTGACGTATATGGCTTGGCTGAGATTGGCTAATTCTTCAATTTCTTCTCGAGATTCAGACATAAGTGGTGCAGCCCCCAAAGCCAAAAGGCTATTCGCCATAAAGTCCATAGTGACGTAATTGGTTAGGCAAAGTATTAAGGGTTTTTGTTTCTTTAATAAAGTGATAGTAGATTGGATCTGGTCGAGCATGTGTGTTCCTGATGATTATACTTCACAGATTAGCAAAAACCATGAAGTATATATCGGAAGTTTACCAAGCTGCAATTTTCTCTTCTGGCCGCAAAGAGCATTCTTCAGATACAGAACCATCATTACATACAACGAACCCTGTTATACTATAAGTGGTAACAGGACCGCCTTTCCATAAACAGCAACCTCGAAAGAGTTGTAAATCCATTACCGCATGTGGTGTGCAATAGCATGTGGAATAAAAACCATTTTTACATACAAGCCGACCAGCTGATGAGTCACAATAACTAATTCCGCCCATGCCACTGCAACAACTGGCTATAAATTGAGAGGCATATGCGGGTGAGATCAGAATACTTAATATACTTGCGTAAAAAAAAGTTTTAAGTGATTGCATCTTTGATTTCTCGAGTTATTTTTCTTTTTCTATGTTTAGAATAGCATAGAGCCTGTTTACATTTCTACTATCTTAGCCAGGCTGTTCTGATTTTCTGCGTTTCTGTATTCGAAAATTAGGCCAGTTTGGTCAAGCTAACGAATTGTAAAAGCTCTCTAATATTTTTAAAGATTATTAGATAAAGCTGGAATTGTCTGTAAGAACCCGGGGTAAAGTCCAAATAAATAACTGACAGCTAAACCTGCTAGAAGACCAAATAAATGAGACTCCCAAGATATACCTTTTTCTTTAGGAAAAATGCCCAAGAAAATACCTGCAAAATAGTAGACGCTGATGATACCCAAGATTATGGTTGTTAATGTACCCGTTTGATAGATATTACTCACTAAAAACCCCCAGTAACCAGTAATAAGACCACTAGCGCCTATATGTAACCCAGGTTTAGCAAAACACCAAATCGCAATTCCACTTAAAATGGTAATCATTAATGTAACAACTATGAAATAGCTAAGCCCATTGATCAAAATGAAATTACTTAAAACCACCAAAGGAATTGAATTAAAGAAAATGTGATTGAAATTTGCATGGAGGAGTGGAGCAAATATAATGCCAGACAAGCCACGGACATGTCTTGGGACAATACCGAGCAATAATATTCTTCTATAGAACAGACTTACAAAAAAGAAAAGCCAGGGTATTAACAAAATAATTTCCAATATAGGGATGTTATTTTTTGTTTGGCTTATAATGAAGGCCAGACTATTGTTTAATTCTTCAAGCATTTTTTACGTATCCGTTCATCAAGGCCATACACGAAAGACCGTATTTGGCTCATCTTGCGCGAAAATGATACTCTTGAAGCCTCGCATACTGATTTATGCTATATTTCCTCTGCATCATTTTCGCGCAACCTATGTTCAAATCCAACCTGTCCTCAAGATTAAGTTACCTCTGATCAGATACTTTCTTACTCGTTTATTTGAGTGATTTCGCAAGTTAAATTACCTTGTGCCAAGAGTACCTCGATCGAATCGCCAATGATTACTTGTTGGCTGGAAAACAATACCTTATTTTTTTTCGTTGCAATTGCATATCCTCTATCCAGTGTAGCCAAGGGACTGACCGCATGCAAGGTGGACAATTGTGTTCTTAATTGGTATTTAAGTTGGTTCATTTTATTTTGCATGTACTGGATTAACTGCACTGTAATTTTCTGTAAAAGTATTTGTGTCTGTCTAATTTGTGTTTTGGGATTTTGGGCATTTAGATGATTGATGCACAGATGCAATTGATGAATTTTTCGTTTGATAATATAGACCATATGAGCAATTAATTGCCGCTCCAGATAATCGGCAGTTTGCCAATAACCAGCAATTGCTTTTTGTGGTGAGGATATTTTTTCTGTTAAATGCTGTAATTTGATTTGGTATTTTTGCAGAAATCGGTGTATTGCTTCATGCAAGCGTGAGATGGAATGATTTAATAATTTAAACAATTCATTGCAATCAGGCGTCACTGCTGCGGCGGCTGCTGTAGGGGTTTCTGCCCTGTAATCCGACACAAAGTCAGCTATAGTAAAATCTGTTTCATGTCCCACTCCAGATACAATTGGGATCGAGCTGTTTGCAATGTGACGCGCTAATTGTTCATCATTAAATGCCCAAAGATCTTCAATACTTCCTCCGCCACGAGCAAGAAGAAGCACATCACATCGTTTCTCTTTATTGGCTTGTTGTAATGCTTTAATCAATTGTTGTGCTGCACCAGAACCTTGAACTTCACTGGGATAAATTAATACATTTGCTAAAGGGAATCTTCGAGCAAGAGTGGATAATACATCGCGAATTGCTGCCCCAGTGGTTGACGTGATTACTCCAATGACACGAGGCATGACTGGAATGGGTCTTTTTTTAGTTGTATCAAATAAACCTTCTGCCGCAAGTTTATTTTTTAATTCTTCAAAACGTTGGTAGAGTGCACCCAGACCTGCTTCGGTAATTTGTTCCACGATCAATTGATAATCGCCACGAGCTTCATAAAGACTTAATCTTCCGCTAGCGACTATGTGTTGACCATCAGCAAGCTTTTTTGTGAGCGCGCTGACATGTCGATTTTTAAAGTAAACACAACGAATTTGGGCGCTGCTGTCTTTTAAGGTAAAGTAAAAATGTCCTGATGAGGGTTTGCTCAAATTAGAGAGTTCTCCCTCAACGTGAACTATTCCCAGTTCATTTTCAAGATAGCTTTTAACTTGTCGGTTTAACTGAGTGACAGTAAGAATTATGTTTTGTTTTTCCATGATCAGTTTCAGATTATCCCATAAAAATGACAAAAAAGTAGAAAACAATCCTTTTAGATTGAATTTTAAACAAAAAAAGTGTTCTATCTAAGATGCAGAGTACCAAAATTCATCGCAGACTTACAGCACGAAAGACTGAACTTCATGCATGTGCCATCTTGGCAAACCTTCTAAGAATAGGCTATGATCTTTCCTCTAAAAAATAAGAATAAAAATAAAATGAACTCTTTTCTCAAAAATAGAAATTTAGGTGCTTTCAGCTCATTTTTGTTTTTGCTCATAACAATGAGCATGGCTGGTTGTGTTGACTTATCAGGGGGTAGGGCCTCTGAGAAAAAGCCAATACCAAAGACTGCTCAGTCTGTGGTTCATAAATCTGCATCTCAGAAAGCAGTGAAACCAGCGAAGAAAGTGAAGGTGAGTCAATCGCAACCCTACCATGGTGAAGTACATACTATGTTAGGTGGACTTGGGCTGTTTAGTACGGGTATGCGAACACTTAGTAGTACTGTTGTTGAGGAATGTAATATACCAGCACCCAGTGATATGTGGTACAACGCGGGTGATGTGACACGTTCCATTGTCACTTATTATCAAAAACATAAGATGCATCGGCCTATTATTTTAGTAGGACATTCTTTGGGGGCGAATGAACAAATCAAAGTAGCACGCAATCTGGATAAATTAGGTATACCTGTGGATTTACTGGTTACTGTTGATGCTGTATCTCAAACAATTGTACCGCCTAATGTGAAACATGCGATGAATTTTTACAAACCTGGTTTTGTACCCATGTTTAGTGGTTTGAAGCTCAGGGCTGTAAATCCGGAACAAACTCGTATTGACAATATAAATGTTACTACGATAAAAGGCATTGAAGTGAATCATTTCACGATTGATAAAGATCCTGTTGTACAAGCAATGATAATGGATGAAGTGAAAAAGGTGTCGAGTAATGCAAATAAAGCAAAAGGGTAAAAAAGATTGTCCTCGTGTCTGCGTTATTGGAGCTGGTCCAAGTGGGCTTGCTGCAATTAAAAATTTGCAAGAACAAGGAGTAACTGATATCACCGTATTTGAAAAAAATAATCAAATCGGTGGTAACTGGGTATATGATGAAGAAAATAATCATTGCAGTATTTACGAAACTACACATATTATCAGTTCTAAGCGCTGGTCTGAGTTTGAAGATTTTCCTATGCCGGCGCACTTTCCTGATTATCCATCACATACCTTAGTCTTAGATTATTTCAAAAGCTATGCAAATCATTTTGATTTGACTAAATACATCCGTTTTAATACCAATGTTTTAAAAGTAAAACATACTGACCAACATCAATGGAATGTTATTTTTGAAAATGATCAAGGTACTCATGAAGAATGTTTTGATTATTTGCTGGTCGCTAATGGTCATCATTGGGATCCTTTCATGCCAGAATATCCAGGCCAGTTTTCTGGACAATTACTGCATTCACATCAATATAAAAAAGCCTCTGTTTTTAAGGACCAACGTGTTTTAGTCGTTGGGGGTGGTAATTCCGCGTGTGATATTGCTGTTGAGATAGCGCGTATTTCCCCAAGAACCTGTATCAGTATGCGCCGAGGTTATAATATTTTTCCTAAATTTGTTTTTGGTAAACCGACTGATGATGCTGTGGCTAAAATCAGATGGATGCCTTCCTGGCTAAGGCAGAAAGTATTGAGCTTTTTTATTCGTATTTTGCAAGGCCGATATGCTAAATATAAATTAATGAAGCCTGATTGCGGTCCTTTAGAAATCCACCCAACCATTAATTCAGAATTGCTTTATTTTATTAGGCACGGAGAAATTTTTCCTCGTCCAGGAATTACTCATTTCGAAGGCAAGCGAGTTTATTTTACCGATGGTCATCATGAAGAGTTTGATACAGTAATTTTTGCTACAGGCTATAAAATAAGTTTTCCATTTATAGATAAGGAAATTGCTGACTTTAGTAATTCAACCAAAATACCACTTTATCGCAAAATGATGCATCCAGACTATGATAATTTATATTTTATTGGTTTGTGCCAACCTCAAGGATGTATTTGGCCGCTCGCTGATTATCAGTCAAAAATAGTGGCTCGCATCATTATGGGAACGTTGAAACGACCTGATAAATTACACGAAAAAGTACTCCAGGAAATGAATAAACCTCATTATCGATTTAAATCACACATACGACATGCAGTAGAAGTGGATTATCATAAATTCCGTCGAGAGTTGTTGGATATGTTAGAAGCGTGATTAATTGTTGCTTGGGTGCGAGCTAAGACCCCGTCATCCCGAGTGTCGCGAGGGATCTCCATGCTAGCAGTGCTATCTGATGGGAGATCCCTCATTACACTCGGGATGACGGCTGAAGACCCCGGGTTCCGCGTCGCTGCACCCAGGCTACGATTAATTTCTCGATTCTTGCCGCTTAATAAGTGCACACATTAATTTTTCAATATTAGTAACATGTGGCATTTCTTGAAGTATCATTGCCTGGGTTCGTTCTTCACAATATCCCTTTACTTCTTTATCTGGAAAAATATAGAATTTTTTTTGCTCTACTTCATGAACTATATGTTCGGCTATATCGATCGCAGATCGTGAATGGGATAGAAGAGATTTTAATGCTTCATGAAAAGAAGAGTTTGTACTGGTTGTATGGGATAAAAGAGCTGTATCTGTAAAAGATGGAAAAACCACTGAGACATCTACTGGTTTTTCCAGGCGCACCAGATCAAAATATAAGGACTCTGATAAAGCAAGTACGGCATGTTTTGACATAGCATAAGACGCTGTTTGTGACCCTGTGCACAGAGCATATAAACTCGCTATGTTGATAATATGTGAACGAAATGTTTGGCGAAACAAGAAAGGAGTAAACTCCTGAATTATATGAATCATCCCATATAGATTAACATCCATAACCTTTTGGATGTGTTCAGGACATAAGTCCCAGATAGGGGCCAGCTGGCCTATAATACCAGCATTATTATAGATCCAGTCAATTCGTCCCAGCTGGCTCTCAATTTGTTCCACCAATAGAGCTACTTCGTTCGGTTGAGTCACATCACAAGGAATTTCCAGAATTTTTCCTGGGAATAGGGTCAATAATCGTTCGACCTCTTGTTTGAGTTTAATGCTGTCTTTATCCACCATAACTACAGTATTGCCCCGTTGCAAATGGAATTGGCTTAATGCTAAGCCAATTCCATTTGCAGCACCGGTGATTGCAGCTACTTTCATTTTTTTTCCTTTTGCTATAATGTTTTTATAAATACCACAAACATAAGGGTGTTCTTTTGAAAAACGGTGGCGAAATACCAGAACCTTATGAGTTCCCTGATGAACCTGATGAGTATCCTTCAGAGCCAGAGCCCTATGAGCCAGATGATCCTGGTGCTCCTGAGCCTGAGCCTTCACAACCTTCTGAGCCTAATTGGGAGTAATCACGTAGCCTGGATTAGCTCTGTAGCCTGGGTGCAGCGTAGCGGAACCCGGGGTTATCAGAATAGATTATTCCCGGGTTACGCTAGGCTGCACCCAGGCTACAATATACTCGAATCACGTTAGTCCCCATTTATAAGATGATCCAGGGCTTTCCCTATGTCTTTAGCCCTCATTAAACTTTCTCCAATAAGAAAAGTATTAATCCCATGAGATTGCATCAGCTTTATATCGGTATGTGTATTAATACCGCTTTCAGTAATGATTATTTTGTCTTGGGGAATGTACGGTTTTAAATGGATGCTGAGCTGGATGTCTGTCTTAAAAGTATGAAGACTACGATTATTAATACCTATTAAAGGTGTTGGTAAACGTAATGCACGCTCCAATTCTTCTTTGCTATGGCTTTCTACAAGTACTGCCATTTCTAGTTCATGTGCTAATTGGCAAAAATCAGTGAGTTGGACATCATCAAGTAGGGCAACAATCAGTAAGATACAATCTGCACCTAGTACCTGGCTTTCATAAATTTGGTAGGGATCAATAATAAAGTCTTTGCGCAATATTGGTAAATTGCAATGATTTTTTGCCTGCGCTAAATAATCTGGGTGACCCTGAAAAAAATCAACATCAGTAAGTACAGAAAGACAACGTGCACCATGTTGCGCATAGATTGTTGCAATCTCTTCGACATTAAAATCCTCTCTGATTAAGCCTTTACTTGGGGAAGCACGTTTAATTTCTGCAATAATTGCTGGGCTTTGCTCAATGGCCAATGCAGCAATGAAATCACGTCGCTCCATAATGGGTTGTTGTACTAAAAAATTTAAGGGTTTATTTTTTTTTGCAAGAGTAACTTCTTCCTGCTTTCGTTCGGCAATACGTTGTAACACACTATTCATGATGCGATTCTTTATTTAAAGTTTGCGTTAGTTGACTAAGTTGAGTAAAACATTGGCCGGCTTTACCACTATCTATTGCGATTTTAGCTTGCTCTAATGCTTCGGCAAAAGAAATATTTTCCTGAGCACAGTAAATTGCTGCGGCGGAATTCAATAAAACCATATCTCGCGCAGCGCCTTGCTTACCAGAAAATGCTTCTTGAATTAATTCCAAACTTCGGCGAGGTGAATCAACAATAACCTCATCTAAAGAATAATGTTTGATGCCGTAGTTTTCTGGATTAATTATCCAATGATGAAAAGTTCCTGCTTGATATTCAATTACATCTGTAGGTGCTGCAATACTGATTTCATCTAAACCATCTTGGGAGCATACCACTAAGGCTCTCTGACTCCCCAAATGAGCAAGAACTGAAGCTATAGGTTTTTGCCAATTTGTTGAAAATACACCTACAACTTGTTTCTTTACGCGGGCGGGATTAATTAAAGGACCGAGTAAATTGAAGAAAGTTCTAATGCCCAAGTGTTGGCGTGCTGTTCGCGCATATTGCATGGCAGGGTGGTAGTGGGGGGCAAATAAAAATGCCAAGCCACATTGTTGAATGCAGGTTCGTACTTGCTGATCGGTAAGGCTCAAAATGAAGCCTGCCTGTTCTAGTAGGTCAGCACTGCCACTACGACTTGAGACAGAGCGATTGCCATGTTTGGCCACTGAGAAACCTGCTGCTGCTACCACAAAGCTGCATGCTGTAGATACATTAAACGTATTTTTTCCGTCACCACCTGTTCCAACTATGTCAATTAGATTTTCGCCCAATTCTATGGGATGGGCCAATTGCTGCATGACTTCAGCTGCGGCAATTAACTCATCTGTTGTTTCACCCTTCATCCGCATGAGCGCTAAAAATGTTGCGATTTGTGCCTCATTATATTCACCTGACATACACGCATGAATGACTGTATGCATTTGCTCTGGACTTAAGTTTTTTTTAGCGATCAAGTGTTCAAACAGTAGATTGGGTTTCATATTGTAAGAAATTCTCTAATAATTGCAGCCCATATTGGCTTAATATTGCTTCTGGATGGAATTGTAGACCAAAAACAGGGTATTGACGATGCGAAATTGCCATAATTGTATCATTCGCCCAGGCATCGATAGAGAAACACTCTGGAAGACTGTCGTTTTCTACTGCCAAGGAATGATAGCGGGTTGCTTTGAAATGGTTCGGAATATTTTTAAAAATTCCATGTTGGTTATGTTCTATAGTTGATGTTCTTCCATGCATTATTTCTGGTGCAGGGATTATTCGGCCACCAAAAACTTGAGCAATACTTTGGTGTCCAAGGCAAACGCCTAATATGGGAATAGTTCGATGAAATGTACGAATTGCCTCCATAGAAATGCCCGCGTCATCTGGTGCTTTTGGGCCTGGGGAGATAACCAAATGATCTGGAGCAAGGTTTTTTATTTGGTTTATGCTAATTTGATCATGGGTATAAACTAATACTTCTTGATTGAGGCATTGAAAATATTGCACCAGGTTGTAGGTAAATGAGTCATAATTGTCGATAATGAGTAGCATGTTAAATCAAAATATTACAAAGTAAATTCTTCGCCTAAATAAACGGCTCTGACTTGTTGATTGGCCAGTATAATCTCCGGGGTTCCTTCGCACAAGATTTTTCCTTGACTGACAATATAGGCTCGTTCGCATATATCTAGGGTTTCCCTTACATTGTGATCAGTAATTAAAACGCCAATGCCTTTGTTACATAAATGTTGAATGATTTTTTTAATATCAAGAACCGAAATAGGGTCGACTCCGGCAAAAGGTTCATCAAGAAGAATGAAGGAAGGTTCAATAGCCAAAGCCCTCGCAATTTCGACACGTCGTCGTTCTCCTCCAGATAAAGCCATGCCTAGGCTTTTTTCCAGATGCGTAATGTGGAATTCTTGAAGTAGTAAATCCAGTTTTTCTTCACGTGCCTGTTCATTTAAATCAGCTCTAAGTTCCAAAATGGCCATGATGTTTTCTGCAACAGTAAGTTTACGGAACACAGAGGCTTCTTGAGGAAGATAGCTGATGCCTAAACGAGCTCTTTGATGCATAGCATTGGTAGTTATGTCCTGATCTGACAAGAGAATTTGACCTTCATCACATGATTGCAGGCCAACTATCATATAAAAGCAGGTGGTTTTTCCAGCGCCATTAGGACCTAATAAACCGACACATTCACCTTGTTTAATATGGATGCTGATGCCATTAACCACAGTTCGCGATTTAAAAGATTTTTTTAGATTGCGCGCTTCGAGGATGTTCATGATGGTTTCTTTTCTGGATGATAAATAATAGTTATTCTTTGATTTCCATTACCTTGAGACAGGACATGCTGTTTTTCAGTGTCATAACTTATTTTTGCAGCAGAAAAAGAGTTCTCTCCTTGTTCTACTCGAGCATTTCCTATTAACTCAATTAAATGGCGTAATGGATAATAACGAATGGTATCTGCATAGGCATGCATTGGTGGCTTGTTGTGATCCGTGATTGTCCAATAATGCGCTTGCTTTCCAGCTGTTCCACTGGCTATAGCAACAATAAGTTGATTTTTTTCATTTCCAAGAGTTACTGCTTTGGTCGCTTGCAGATTTGTTGTTCCTTGTACTAACTCAACATTGCCAGTATAAACCCCTTTATGTTCTTGTTGACTTAGGTTCGCTGAATCTGCCATGACATGCATTACTTTTTCTTTATCCTCTGTCAAAGCATGTAGAACAGAAGAAGTAACCATTAAAAGAAGAATCAGACTGTAGTTAACCGTTCGCTGGAACATAACTTCCTCTTGCCTGGTGGAGTAATTCTACTCTTTTCTCATCAAGATAAGCATTCATTCCAGTCGATTGAATGACATTACCTGGTTGCTCATAGGTTACAAGCAAATCAGAGCTGGCTTTTTTCTCTTTAGGGAAGTAAGTTACTTCCTCTGTTTTTAGAGTACTTTCTTGTGATTTACTTCCTTTTTGCTGGCGTACTATGACATTACCTGTAAAAGTGATTCGTTTACCACCTTCAAATGACTTGGCATTTTTCGAACTAATATCCCAAGGTGGCTGCTCTTCCTGACTAACTATAATATGTGGATTTTGAAATAAATAGACATTCCCATTTTGAATATGTTGCATCGATGGGGCGGTGAGTATGTTGGCAAGTATTCCTTGTTGATTAAACTGACGTACTGTGACATTAGAAATTGTCGTGTCCACTGAATTTGCTAAAGTTTCTCGATCCAGACGAATCTTGGTTGTTGAATGGCCATAATACCATCCTGTACATGCCAGGATAATCAAAGTAAAAAAAAGCCACATGAGTTGTTTTGCTGCATTCATTATTTTAGATAACCTGCTATAGCCAAATCCATTTTATTTTGTGCATTGAGTATAAGGTCGCATAATTCACGTACGGCTCCACGACCGCCCGGTAGCGCTGTCTGCCACATGGCAATTTCTTTAATTTGATGTACTGCATTGGCAACTGCAACACTAAGGCCGACTTGCTGCATAATTGGTGCATCAGGAAGATCATCGCCAATGTATGCAAAATGTTCATCCTGAAGGTTTAATTTATTTTTTAGTTGCCTGTATGTTTCTTGTTTATCCAATTGATCTTTAGAATAATGAACGATACCTAACTGCTGCATTCTATGGTCTACTACTGCATTACGCGAACCGGTAATAACAGCTACCTCAATTCCAGCTGCCATCAGTAATTTTAAGCCCACTCCATCTTGAATGTGGAATGTTTTTAGTTCATTAAAGTGGTTATCGATATATAAGAGGCCATCAGTAAGGACACCATCCAAATCACAGATAAGGCATTTAATGTTTTTGGCTCGTTCAATTAATTGATTCATTTAAAAAACACCTGCTTTTAATAAATCATGGAGATGAAGAACAGCTGCGGGTCGTTTTTCTTCATCAATGACAATTAATGAAGTAATACTATGTTTTTGCATAATTGCCAAAGCTTCTGCAGCCAGCATTCCCTTGGGAATTGTACGTGCATTACGTGTCATGACTTCTTTAATTGGAGTGATGTTAATGTCATATTGACGGGTTAAAGTACGTCGAACATCTCCGTCTGTATAGACCCCAACAAGGTAGCCTTTATGATCAATAACACACGTCATGCCCAACTTTTTGTCAGTTACCTCAATTAGGGCTTCACTCACAGTTGCATTTTCATGAACAAGGGGTAATTGCTCCCCATGGTGGCAGAGCTCATCGATACGTAGTAAAAGTCGTTTACCCAGAGAACCTCCAGGATGCGATAATGCAAAATCTTCTTCACTAAATCCTCTGGCCTGTAAAAGAGCGATTGCTAGCGCATCGCCCATCACTAAAGCAACAGTGGTGCTGGTTGTAGGAGCAAGGCCAAGTGGGCATGCTTCCTGTTTAATACTGACATCCAAATTCACATCCGCTGCTTTTGCTAAGGTGGACTCAGAATTCCCAGTCAGGGTAATTAGTGGAACTTCCAGTCGCTTTAATAAAGGAAGTAGGGTGACTAGTTCTAACGTGTTGCCTGAATGAGAAATGGCGATCACTGTATCTTGTCGTGTAATCATACCAAGATCCCCATGGCTTGCTTCGCCTGGATGCATGAAAAATGAAGGGCTGCCGGTACTGGATAAGGTGGCCGCGATTTTATTCGCGATATGACCTGATTTTCCCATGCCAGTTACTACGATCCGTCCTTTACAGGCGAGCAACAGTTCGCATGCTTTTTCAAATCGGCTATCGATTCTTTGGGATAATTCAAAGACAGCTTGTGCTTCGGTTTCAATAACAGCAAGTCCAAGTGTACAAAAATTCATAGATCATTCGAGGTTTTTTGTTTATTTTTCATTCTAACAAAAAAACATTTGAATAAATAGGATTAAACACTTCATTTTTTTGTGATCCAGTATTGGTCTGTTTCCATTTCTACTATCTTGGCCAAATTGTCCTGATTTTCTGCGCTCCGATGCTCACATACTGCGTGTATGCTGCGCTTCGGTACTCGAAAATCAGGCCATTTTGGCTCAAGCTAGCGAAATGGAAACGACCTCCTATAGATACCCAAGATACTTCAAAATGCTATTTTTAGCTTAGCATTTTGAAGTATCTTGGGTATACTTCTACTTTTGGCAATAACCGGAAAGTGAGCATGCCTGAAAATTGGGTCGAAATCAAAAATTTAATCTTCACTCGCGAGAGTCGCTGCATTTTCAATGGTATTGATATGGTGGTTAAGCGAGGCAAGATTACTGCAATTATGGGGCCTAGTGGTTCCGGAAAAACAACTTTATTACAGCTAATTGGTGCTCAACTAAAACCTGACAGTGGTTTGGTTCATGTCAATGGCCAAAATATGCATCAATTGCCTCGCAAGGCTTTGTATGAAGCAAGGCGTAATATGGGCTTACTTTTTCAAAGCTCCGCTTTATTTACCCATCTTTCTGTATTTGATAATGTGGCATTTCCTTTGCGAGAGCACACGTTATTAAATGAATCCATGTTGCGTGACATTGTATTGATGAAATTAGAGGCGGTGGGATTACGAGGTGCTGCAAATCTGATGCCGGATCAATTGTCAGGTGGAATGGCTAGGCGAGTTGCTTTAGCACGTACTATTGCTTTGGATCCAGAGCTTATGATGTATGATGAACCATTTACTGGGCAGGATCCGATTTCTCTGGGCGTTTTAGTTCGTTTGATCAAACGGTTAAATGAATTGCTGCATACAACAACAATTATAGTCTCACATGATGTTGAAGAAACCTGTTCTATAGCAGATTATGTTTACCTTATTTCTGGTGGAAAAATCATAGGACAAGGAACTCCTACGGAACTTATTCAATCATCTGAACCTCAAATTAAACAATTTATGCATGGTGAGGCGGATGGGGTTGTTCCTTTTCATTATCCCGCCAGATCGTATATAGAGGAGCTATTAGATGCTTGAGTTCATCACACGAATCGGTAATCGCGGTTCAAGGGTTTTGCAAAATTTGGGAAGTTCTGGCTTATTCTTGTTCTTTATGTTATTCAGACGACCTGACATTTCAAGACTTTGGCCTTTGGTGCGTTATCAAATCTATTTTGTTGGGGTTCTCTCGTGTTTAATTATTGTTGTTTCCGCATTATTTATTGGTATGGTTGTTGGTTTACAAGGTTATAATACTCTGCAAAAATTTGGTGCTTCAAGCCAATTAGGTCAGTTATTGGCGTTAAGCATCTCAAGAGAGCTTGGACCAGTAATCAGTGCTTTATTGTTTGCAGGACGCGCGGGCTCTGCTTTAACCGCTGAGATTGGTTTGATGAAAGCCACAGAACAATTATCCAGCATGGATATGATGGGTGTTGACCCTTTAGGAAGGGTTATTTATCCTCGCTTTATTGCAGGTTTTATTACTTTACCGCTTTTGGCCTTAATCTTTTCAGCTGTAGCAATTTTTGGTGGTTATTTTATTGGCGTGCATTGGCTTGGTGTGGATGCAGGAAGTTTTTGGTCCAATATGCAAGTAGCTGTGGATTTCCGTATTGATGTACTCAGTGGTATCATTAAAAGTTTAGTTTTTGCTTTTGTTGTAACCTGGATTTCTGTATTCCAGGGATTTGAATGTGTTCCTACTGCAGAAGGTATTAGTCAAGCGACGACTAAAACAGTTGTTTATTCATCGCTTGCTGTTTTAGGGCTTGATTTTCTGTTGACCGCAATGATGATTGGAGATTGGTAAATGAGTAAGCAACGTTACGTAGATTTTAGTGTGGGCCTATTTATGTTGCTTGGTATATTGGCTTTACTGGTCATGACGATGAAAGTGAGCAATCTTTCTAGTTTTATGTCTCATGATAGTTATGACGTAACGGCTGATTTTACTGATATTGGTGGTTTAAAAGTACGTGCACCTGTAACTGTAGCAGGGGTTAAAATTGGGGAGGTAGCTCATATTGAGTTACAACCGGGGGATCTTAATGCCAAGGTCACGATGCGGTTACGAAGTGATAAAAAAATACCTTACGATGATGCTTCAGCGCGAATTTTGACTGAGGGTTTGCTTGGCTCTAATTATATTAGTATTGTTCCTGGTTTTGAGGATGAGGACAATAAAGACCATCCTTATTTGCGAAATGGAGATGTGATTGGAAAAACTCAAGAAGCAATTATTCTTGAAAATTTAATTGGTCAACTATTATTTAACATTAAAAAATAAGGTCAGAGACATGAGAATAATAAAAACAATTTTATTAGTTGTCAGTGTGATTTTATCCCCTGTAATGAATGCGCAAAACTCTCCTATACCTATGTTGGAGCAAACTGCCAATAACATCATTGCTACTCTTAAAGAAAATAAGTCTAGTTTGAAAAATAATCCTAATATCATTTATAAGGCCGTAGAAACAAATTTGTTGCCTATTGTTGATGTTGCAGGTATGTCGCGTTCAGTTTTGGGAAGACAAGCGTGGAACAAGGCAACCGATATGCAAAGAACTCAATTTTCAAAAGCATTTACGCGTCTTGTAATTCGTACTTATTCTAGCCCATTAGCGCAGTATACTGATGAAAGCGTACAATTTTTGCCTTTAAGGGGTTCACTGAACTCCCGTTTTTTGCGGGTTAACAGCATCATTGTTCGTGCTGAAGGTCAAAACATTCCATTATCTTATAGTCTTGTTGCTAAAAATGGGCAGTGGAAAATTTATGATATTAGCGTGGAAGGAGTGAGTTTATTGCAAAGTTTCCGCTCACAGTTCGCAGCGGCATTACAAAATTCCAGTATTGATGAAGTCATCAAGTTAATGGAAAAAAAGCAACTTAAAAGGGCTTCCTAATTGTGAGTACAGTTTATTTTAAACCTGGTGTGGATCTTTCATTTAAGTCTGTTGTTGCCGTACGAGCAAAGCTTTATCAGGCTATGATGGAAGATAAAAGTGGCAAATTTGGCTTGGATCTTAGTGATGTAAGGCATTGTGATAGTGCTGGTTTGGCATTGCTTATCGAGGCTAGGAAATTATGTAAAAAAAATAACAAGACTTTTGAAATTATTGGAATTCCTGTTGAAACCCAATCCTTAGCAGAATTTTGTGGTGTAAAGGGTATTTTGGAGGCCGTATAATTTTCTGATAATTCAATGAGGAAAGCCCAGTTTTTGGAGAGTGGTTACTTTTGAGAATTATGAATTGTAGCCTGGGTGAAGCGTAGCGAAACCCGGGTTTTCTTTTTTTATTTCAGGACAATAGAGCACTAAGGAAAACTTGTGTTCTGTCTTAGATAAATTTGTTACCAAAAGTTGTATTTATTTCAATTTGTGAGCTAATTTTAATGATAAGTAATGAAGAAATCGAACAAAAATTTAAAGCCATCGATGATGTTTCCTACATCAAAGTGGAGGGGGATGGTTATCAATATCAGATAACCGTAGTAAGTGACGTCTTTTTAAATAAATCCAAAGTAGCCAGACAGCAGTGGGTCTATGCACAGCTGAAAGAATTAATTACTTCTGGCAAGCTACACGCGATTAGCATGAAGACGTGGACCAAAGAAGAATGGGGAAAGCAACATGGATAAATTATTAATCAATGGTGGTAAAGCACTGAATGGGGAAGTAGTTATTTCAGGCGCAAAAAATGCGGCTTTACCTATTATGGCAGCAAGTTTGCTTGCAAGAGATCATGTGACCATCTCCAATGTCCCTCACCTCAAAGACATCACTACGATGATGGAGTTATTAGGTCAATTAGGTGCTCATTTAATCGTTGATGAGAAAATGAATGTCCAAGTTGATGCCAGCCAAGTAAATGAGTTTGTTGCTCCCTATGATTTAGTTAAGACAATGCGTGCTTCAATTTTAGTATTAGGCCCCTTGCTTGCTCGATTTGGTAAGGCGGATGTATCCTTACCTGGTGGTTGTGCTATTGGGACAAGACCTGTTGATTTGCATTTAAAAGCGCTGAAAACTATGGGTGCTGATATTACAGTAAAAAATGGTTACATTAATGCTCGTTGCAAACGTGGTCGTTTGCAAGGTAAGCGTTTAATGTTTGATACAGTTACTGTGACTGGAACTGAAAACGTACTCATGGCAGCAACCCTCGCTGAAGGGACAACAATTATCAAAAATGCGGCACGTGAACCTGAAGTAGTTGATTTGGCTAATTTTTTAATCCAAATGGGTGCAAAAATTTCTGGGGCTGGAACTTCAATAATTGAGGTTGAAGGAGTTGAGTCCCTTTCAGGAGGCACATATTCTGTAATGTCTGACCGGATTGAGGCAGGTACTTATTTAGCGGCTGGCGCTCTAACTCGAGGTCATGTTACTGTAAAACGAGTACGCCCTGATACGTTATTATCACAACTGTGCAAGTTTGAGGAGGCAGGCGCCGAGTTAACCATAGGGGAGGATTGGGTAAGTCTTAATATGCACAATCAACGCCCTCAGGCAGTAAATATTTCTACTGCACCTTATCCTGCTTTTGCAACAGACATGCAGGCTCAATTTATGGCCATGAACTCCGTAGCGGTTGGTTCTTCAACTATAGTTGAAACGATATTTGAAAATCGTTTTATGCACGTACAGGAGTTACAACGCATGGGAGCGCAGATTCAACTCAATGGAAACACGGCAATAATTAATGGGGTTGAAAAATTAACTGGTGCACCCGTGATGGCAACTGATTTACGTGCTTCAGCCAGTTTGATTTTAGCTGGGCTAGTTGCAGAAGGTGAAACTTCCGTTGAACGTATTTATCACGTAGATAGAGGTTATGAACGCATCGAAGAGAAATTATCTTTATTAGGTGCTGACATCAAGCGAGTTTCTGACCGGTGATTACTAAAGAAGAACTATCATTATACCTGCATCAATTACTGGAATGTGACCGATACAATGATTATGCTCCAAACGGAATGCAGGTTGAAGGCAAAGAACAGATAATACGTATTTGCACTGCCGTGACGGCTTCTGAGGATGCAATTTCTCAGGCAATTGCGTGGCGTGCCGATGCGTTATTGGTTCATCATGGTTACTTTTGGCGCGGTGAGGCGTCAATGATAATAGGGATGAAACGTCAACGGATTTATAAATTATTATGCAATGAATTAAATTTATTTGCATACCATCTTCCTTTGGATTGTCATCCTGATCTTGGAAATAATGCGTGCTTAGCTAAATTATTAGACGTGGACTTGGTACATATGCACCGCGCAGGGAATACTGACAATTTACTCTGGTCAGGAAAGTTAACTCAGACCATGAAACCGACAGAATTTACTGAGTATTTGGCAAAAAAATTACAACGTGATCCTTTGTTTGTTGCGGGTAATGAGAAGCCGGTTACTCACATTGCTTGGTGTAGTGGGGGGGCGCAGGATTTTATTGAGGATGCATATCGTTTAGGCGTCGATGCTTATATAAGTGGGGAGATATCAGAACGAACGTATTACCAAGCAAAAGAATTAGGCATTCATTACTATTCTTGTGGACATCATGCAACAGAACGTTATGGAATTCAGGCTTTAGGGAATCATTTAGCTTCTCAGTTTGAGTTAGAACACTTATTTATTGATAGTGATAATCCTATTTAGCTAACAAACGAAACCTGAGAAAAAAATATGTAGCCTGGGCGCAGCGAAGCGGAACCCGGGTTACGAGATTCACCATGTTCAGAACCCTGGTTCCGCTTCGCTTCACCCAGGCTACGACATTTATTTTTGTTAATGGATGACGTGCAAAGGTTCTATATCACCTACAGTAAATGTAGGCCATGATCACCTGGTTCAAAACTTTCAGGACTTTGATTATCCAGAACTTCCAACTGAATACTTACTCCATCTAATGAAAAAATCATCGGCATGAATGACTTGAAACAAAATTACTTATTGGAAAACGAGCGGTTTGTAGATTCGCGCACTAAACCCGGCGCATAGGGATAGGAGAAATAGAAAAAAAGAAAGCAATCCCAAGAATGAAGCGCTTTTTGATAAGCGATATACTGTAGGTATGGCATAGGTCTGTCCAAGATTACAGCGAATAAAATTGGTAAAGGATGTTTTTTGCAGACACTGATTTGTAGATTCAATTGCTGAAGTGGCCACGTGGCGAGGGGCGCTTATCTTGTTGCTTATTGTATACAGGTGTTCACAAGGAGTATTGAAAAAAATATCAAAAAAGCTTTCATGGCCATTATTTTATCAGATCAACTATTTTTATCAAAAATAATCATTATTGAAAAATGAGTGAAATGAAATGTGCTACATTTAATAAATCAATAGTGATTTACCCTCATGCAGCTCTTGTACCAGTAGGCGTCATAAGCTAACATGATTTGATAATCGCTAAAGGATTGTTTTAATGATCAATTTTCGTTACTTTATGTTTTTAGTTTTTTTATTTTGCTCTTTTTCGAGCCATTCAAATACAAACGGAAAGCACAATAAGGCTTTTCGAAATTTTTGGCATCCTACTTTTCTTGGGGAGCGTCTCGATTATTGTACCGTGGATGGCAAGGAGTGCGGCAAAATTGTAGCAGATCGTTATTGCCAAATGCTGGGCTATGATTATTCCAGCGATAATGAAATCGCCTACAATATAGGGTTAACACATTACTTATCAACTGGCCAGAGTTGCAAAGGTTGGCGTTGCAATGGGTTTATGACCATTGCTTGTGCCACGAGCTTATCGCATACCCCTCCAAAACCTTATCATTATCGGGAAAAACAGTTTGCAGTTCCTCGTTTTAATGATTATCGCGTGGATTGGTGTTATGACCAAAAACAAGGTTGTGGCTCACGAGCAGCTAACTCTTTTTGCAGTCGTATGGGTTTTTTACAAGCCAAATATTTTGTGAAAGAAACCCAAGTAAGTGCGACTAGAACAATTGGTAGTCAAGAATTGTGTTTTGGTAATCAGTGCAATGCTTTTAAATTGATTGTGTGTTACCGATAGTTAATTATTGAAAATCTTTCCTCGCTTTTGGGGAGAAAGAAATGATAGTGCAAGCATAAAAAACTTAAGGATAAGTTTATGAGTATTAATGACAAGGTTTTTATCATTGATAATAATGAGGGTCGTAGTGACAAGTTACGCACGATACTTGAATTTATCGGTGAATCGACTGAAGTCAGTAAGTATAGCGAGTGGCAAATTGCTGATATAAATCCAGATGTGATTTTACTTGGTGCAAGTGAGCTCACTCAGGAAACTATATATGAACTGGATTTATTGGTAAACAAGTTTGTCAAAGTGCCGATTATCGTGGTGGGGCAAAAATTAAATAATACCCAATGCCTCTTGCGTAATGTGGTTGCTTGCCAACCTTTTCCATTTACGTATGCTCAAATTATGGAATCCTTGCATCAATGCCAAATTGCGAAAGAGGCAGTCAACTCCATTATTATCAGTAACCAAAAAAATCCTTTATTACGTAGTCTTGTAGGTAATAGCGCTGGCATCCGTAATGTTCGCAGACTAATAGAGCAAGTCTCTGATACTGAAGCCAGTGTTTTAGTTCTAGGAGAATCGGGGACAGGTAAAGAAGTGGTTGCCCGTAACATCCATGCTCTATCTTCAAGAGCTTGTAAGCCGTTTATCCCAATTAACTGTGGTGCGATTCCCGGAGAGTTGCTTGAAAGTGAATTGTTTGGTCACGAAAAAGGTGCGTTTACCGGCGCCATTACTTCGCGACAAGGTCGATTTGAATTAGCCAATGGAGGCACTTTATTTCTTGATGAGATAGGTGATATGCCGTTACCTATGCAAGTAAAACTATTGCGGGTATTGCAAGAACGTTGCTTTGAGCGAGTGGGTTCCAATAAAAGTATCGATGTTAATGTTAGGATCATTGCCGCAACTCACAGAAACTTAGAGGAGGCGATTAAAGAAGGGAAATTCCGAGAAGATTTATTTTATAGACTTAATGTATTCCCTATAGAAATGCCTCCTTTAAGAGAGCGATCAGAGGATATTCCATTGTTATTTAATGAGTTGATTTCACGCATTGAAAGTGAAAACAGACCTAGTGTGCGCTTAATGTCAGACGCGATGGTTGCATTAAGCGAGTACAGTTGGCCAGGTAATATTAGAGAATTGGCTAACTTAGTAGAGCGTTTAACTATTTTGTATCCCAAAGGAATTTTAGGCAAAGACGATTTACCACAAAAGGTACGAGGTGAATATAAACCTTCATATACTGAATCTGATACTTCAAATCCTGAACGGGAAGCTTTATTAGATGTAATGAGTCAAGAACAGATTACCAGTACTGAAGGTATCGATTTAAAAGAACATTTAGTAAAAACTGAGTTAGCTCTGATTAGCCAAGCTTTAAATGAAGCAGATTGGGTAGTTGCTCATGCTGCAAGTTACTTGAATATGCGACGTACGACTTTAGTTGAAAAAATGCGCAAATATGGACTTACCCGTCCTGAGCGGGTCTGAAAACGCGACTTTATGCAGATATTTCGTAATGGTTAACTTAAATGGTAGCCTGGCTCCAGCGAAGCGAAATCCAGGATTCTGGACAGGAGCGCGCTTTCATTCCTGGGCTCAGTCTCGCTGGACCAAGGCTACATTTCTAATTAGATGAAGTTATTATTGTTTCGTGTCATCAGGTTTTGATTCTTCAGCAGGAGTAGGTTCTGTAGCAGTTGCATTTTCTTCAACAGTTTTTTGGGGTTTGGTTTCTGTAACAGGCTCTGCTTTAGCTTGTTTGGCCTCTTCCTCTTGTTGTGCTCTATTTTCTTTATAGTTTTGAACGATTTCACCCACGCTCTTTTTGATGTCAGTATATAATTTACCTGTCATTGAAGCTAACTCTTTGAGATCAGGTAGTTTTGATTTAAAGTCACTCATAGCTCACTCCATAATATAATCTAAATTAATTATATACTATTATCTCGAATTCGGCAGTTCATCCAGCATTTTGAATATTAAAGCTTTTTTAGGAATCATTATGATGATTCAACTGCCAAAATTGATTTACTGTTTCTTTAGCCCCATGGGTGCATCAATCGCATCGCTGGCTTAAGTAATTTATTAGTCAGAGATGATTTGGGAGGAACATTAAGTTTGAATGCTTTATAGTTAGCAATTTTTTCTATGAGATAGTCATCGCTTGTGCATAACTTATCTACAAGTTTCAGAGCAAAAGCGTCTTTGGCTAACCAATGTTCCCCTGTAGAAACCTCATCAATATCTAATTGTTCTCGATTACCCGCTACATAATTTCTAAAAGCAGCATGTATTTTTTCCAGATCATCCTGCGCTTTTTCCCTTCCTTTTTCAGTGTTCTCGCCAAACAGGGTTAACGTTCGCTTGTATTCTCCAGCTGTCAACAATTCCACATCAATATCGTGTTTTTTAAGCCAACGATGGAAATTAGGTATTTGTGCTACTACACCAATAGAGCCGATAATTGCAAAAGGGGCCGCAATAATTTGATTGGCGACACAAGCCATCAAATAACCTCCACTGGCAGCCATTTTATCGATGCTCACTGTTAAGGGAATATTTTTATCGCGAATGCGTTGCAATTGTGAGGCAGCTAGCCCATAAGTGTTGACTATACCACCAGGGCTATCCAGACGAACTAAAACTTCATCTTCAGGTTTCGCAGTACACAGAATTGCAGTAATTTCCTCTCTGAGTTGTTCTACCTGGGAGGCTCTAATGTCACCATGAAAATCAATAACATACAGGGTTGGCTTTTTATCTTTATTTTTCTTTTTCTTAGGTGGCTTTTCTCCAAGAACTTTTTTATTCATTGTGGATATGATATGATCATAATGCTCATTTAGAGAGATCACCTCCAGTTTAGGCTTCGGCTTGCGACTCATAGAAAAAAAACCGGCAAATACAATCAGGCAGGCAATAACTACAGTGATTGATTTTAAAAGGAATAGACCATATTGAGTTAGAAATTCCATTGTTGACCTTTAAAAAAATAAAAACAAATTATGGCGATCAATAGGGTACTTAGCAAGGGTCTATTTAGTAGATTTAATAAGTTGTAAAGAAGGGGGATATTTATGACATCTAAAAAATTAAGCCAAAATGAAATTAAGAACTTACAGGATGCGGCACTGACTCTAATTAAACTAATAGAAGGGAAGTTAAAGGATACGAATAATACTGATATAAAAGAAGGAATTTTTCGCACATGCCCGTACTCAGATGCAAGACGCAAAGAATTAATTGGAGAAATAGAGGAAGGTAAGACTAAGATAAATGATCAGACTGAAATATCACTGGCCGAGTGTGCTCAACTCCTAAAGGGAGTTTTAGGTACCTTGAAAGACGGAGATAATCCTCTCTTTAGCTCTTCTCAATTCCAAAAATTAAAGAATGCAAAGAAATCGAATCAGAACTATTTAGAAGAAATAAAGAATATATTGAAAGTCAACGACCAGACGAAAAGTAATCTAGTAATTTCTTTTTTATTATTTAAAATGCTTGGGCATGTAGCACAAAATACAGCAACTAGAATGCCTTCCAAAAATTTGGGCAGTATGTTGAGTCCAAATCTATTTAAAATATCTAATGAACAAGATCTAACGCTTATTAACGAGCGAATTGCTATTTGTACTGATATAATTGATCATGTTTCGATGATTGATGAGCCAGAGCTCTCGCTACGAGGCACCCATTATGAAGCTGAAGTAAAAGATTCATCAAAAAATAGATTCCATCTGTTCAATGCTCAAAGTAATGATGAATTAGATCCAAAATATAAAGGCTTGAAAGGGGATTTTTTAAAAAGCCAAATTCTTTTGGATTTTAAAAAGCGACTTGAAAACGCGACTTCAGAAAATTTTGATCGAGTAGTAGATGAATTAAAAGCGAAACCTGAATACGAAAAAGTACTTGCTGTAAGCCAAGGATTGGTAACCTGGTTTTTTAAGCTCGATACCTCCTCAGTGAAAGCGTTTAGAGAAATGGTTGCGGAGCGGAGAAGAGATCTAGAGCTTGAAAAGTCTTTGCAAATAAACATATAAAATAAAACTTGTTTTGTTTTCCAGTTCGAGTACTATTTTATTAAAATGTAGCCTGGGTGAAGCACAGCGGAACCCGGGAAAACTTCAACCTCAAGATCCCCGGGTTCCGCTGTGCTTCACACAGGCTACCTAAATTTCAACCTACAGTATATCATTGACCTATGCTTGATGTGATTAACCTTGATTTTGATTATCAGGATCAGCCTTTATTGAATAAGGTAGCTTTTCATTTGCCTGTAGGGGGGCTGCTTCATTTGCGTGGTAGAAATGGTGCAGGCAAGACAACCTTGTTGAAATTAATTGCTGGTTTATTGCATCCGCATCAAGGTGAAGTGCAATTTTTTGGCCAAAATATAGCTAAAGACTATTCCGCTTATCAACGTCAGTTGTGTTTTGTAGGACACAAAGCCGGTATTAATCCTAATTTAACCTTAAGAGAGAATTGTTATTTTGATCTTCAAGGTGCATTCTCATTAGCCTCACGTACAAAAAAAGATCGATTGAAGAAAATAGAAGAACTGGCTTCAATATTTAAGCTCGAACATCATCTCGATGTTCCTTGTGGTGTATTATCTTCCGGGCAGCGCCGACAAGCTGGATTGTTACGTTTATGGTTTTCTTGCTCTAAATTGTGGCTTCTTGATGAACCTTTAGTGGCATTAGATGACCATGCCATGACACAGGTCATGGATAAAATAGCGACTCATCGAAAACATGGGGGCTCAGTTTTACTGACTTCTCACCAGCAATTACCACTCAATCCCTCTGATTATGAGGAGTATTGTTTGTGAGTTCCTCTTTTTCTATCTTTGCCAAACAATGCAGGCGTGAATTACTCATTCAGATGCGTCAAATTCGTTTTTTGGTGAACTCATGCCTGTTTTTTTTAATTTTTCTTTTTATGTTTCCCTTGACTGTAAAACCGGAAGTAATATTGCTTAGGACCATTGCTCCTGGCTTAGTTTGGATGGCAATACTTTTATCTTTGCTGCTTTCAGCAGAACGTTTATTTCAACAAGATTATGAGCATGGTGTCATTGAACAATGGATCGTTTCGGGGCAGTCTTTACCTTTACTTGTTGCTGCAAAAGTAATTGCTCATTGGTTATTTAATTTACTGCCTTTACTCGTTTTATGTCCGCTAATTGCTTTACTTTTTTCATTAAGTGCTTGGGAAGCAGGAGTGCTTGCACTGACCATTATTTGTGGTACTCCTGCTTTATTATTTCTTTGTGCTCTGGCTGCGGCATTTGGCGTGGGAATCAATCAAAAAGGCCTTTTGATGGCTTTGATTTTGTTGCCTTTAACCATGCCTGTACTCATTTTTGGAAGTGGAACCGTAACTATTGCCATGCAAGGTCTGCCAATTACTGCTTATTTGGCCCTATTATTGGCAATGTCAATCGTTGCAATGGGATTTTTACCTTACGCAATCGCCGGTATAATACGCATCAGCCACGTCGAATAAATAATAAAAGTAGATGAATTTATTGTAGCCTGGCTGCAGCACAGCGGAACCCGGGAACTCCATGCGATAAAATCCCGGGTTCCGCTGTGCTGCACCCAGGCTACTTTTATTTTATGGGATTTTGCGAATGGGTGGATGCGTGTTAAAATCCGCTTTTTTTGATTTCAATTATTCCTATGTGGAAATTATTATATCAGCTGGCATCACCAAAGTTTTTTTATAACTTCGCCGGACGCCTTACTCCAAGTTTGGCTGTGGGTGCTTTCGTGGCATTATTTGTTGGTATAATTTGGGGGTTGGCATTTACTCCGCCCGATTACCAGCAAGGTGAGGCATTTCGTATTATTTATGTGCATGTTCCCAGTGCATTTTTGTCGATGATGCTTTATGCCTGGATGGGTTTTTTAGCGGTATTGCTTTTGGTCTGGCGTATTAAAATAGCAGGTCTTTTAATCAGTATTGTTGCTCAAATTGGCCTTAGCATGGCGTTTCTTGCTCTAGTAACCGGGAGCATTTGGGGTAAGCCCATGTGGGGGGCTTGGTGGGTTTGGGATGCTCGCCTGACTTCTGAATTAATCCTTTTATTGCTTTATGCCGCAATTCTAGCGACACACTATGCCGTAAAAAACAAGGAAGATGGAGATAAAATCATTGCCATCTTAACCTTAGTTGGGGTTATTGATTTACCGATTATTCATTATTCAGTGTATTGGTGGAATACGTTACATCAAGGGTCTACTTTGTCCGTCTTTGCCAAGCCAAAGATCGATGGCAGCATGTTGTATCCTTTGTTGTTAACTCTGGTTGGATTTTTTTTATATTGTTTGTGGATTATTTTAGAGAAAGCACGCCAAGAATTATTACTTAGGGAAAAAAGACAATCTTGGGTTAAGATTCAATTTGAAGGGGAATTTAAATGAATCAATTTTTAGAGTGGTTGGCAATGGGAGGATACTCCATGTATGTCTGGCCAGCTTATGGTTTGGTTTGTGCTGTTTTGGTCATGAATATGTTAGGTATGAAATGGAAAGAGAAACAGACACGCCAAAAATTACAACAATGGTTTAAGCGATAAAAAAATGACTCCAGCACGCAGACGTAAGATAACACTCTTAGTATTCACTTTCTCTATTTTATCCATAGCTGCAGCGCTGGTTTTATATGCACTGAGACAAAATATTAGCTTATTTTATACTCCGAGCCAGGTTGTAACAGGAGAAGCACCACAAAAGCATAACATTCGGATAGGGGGTATGGTAGAGAAAGGATCCATTATCCGTTCAAAAACAGGTTTGGATGTAGAATTTAAGATAACTGATTTTGATAAAACTATAACTGTGGTTTATACCGGAATTCTTCCCGATCTATTTCGAGATGAGCAAGGTGTGGTTGCTGAAGGACAACTGATTGACAGTCAACATTTTCGCGCCTCACAAGTATTGGCGAAACATGATGCGAATTATATGCCGCCGGAAGTGAAAATCGCTTTAGCCAAAAAGGTACGCTCATGATTGCAGAATTAGGACTTTTTTCTTTAATTTTGGCCTTGCTTTCCTCCATTATGCTTGCATTAATTCCACTCATTGGACTGCAATTAAAACGTACAAACTGGATGGATGCTGCTAGTACTTATGTAGTTTGTCAGTTTTTCTTTATTGCCTTGTCCTATCTTTTTCTAACTCTTTGTTTTTTAAAGGATGATTTTTCAGTAATTTACGTGCTGAGGAACTCCAGTATTTCCTTACCTTGGTTTTACAAACTCTGTGCGGTTTGGGGCGGACATGAAGGCTCCATGTTGTTATGGGTTGCTATCCTTAGCTTTTGGACATTGCTTGTGACTTTTTGCAGTTCGGGTTTGGATAAGGAAATGCGTACAAGAGTTTTAGTTGTTCTCGGTTGGTTAAGCATTGGATTTATCCTGTTTTTGCTGACTACATCCAATCCTTTTTTGCGTCAATTCCAAGTTTTGGATACTCAAGGACGTGATTTGAATCCTTTATTGCAAGATCCAGGCTTTTTATTCCATCCACCCATGTTGTATATGGGCTATGTTGGTTTTTCTGTTGCTTTTGCGTTTGCCATTGCAGCACTTTGGGCGGGTAAGGTAGAAGCCAGTTGGTCCAAATGGACTAGACCTTGGACATTAGCTGCCTGGTGTTGTTTAACTGCTGGAATTACTTTGGGAAGCTGGTGGGCTTATCGTGAGTTAGGCTGGGGCGGGTGGTGGTTTTGGGATCCAGTAGAAAATGCTTCTTTTATGCCTTGGCTCGTTGGAACCGCGTTATTGCACTCTTTAGCTGTGACGGAACAACGTCAACAATTTAAGGCTTGGACTATGTTGCTTGCAATTGCGGCATTTTCTTTAAGTTTAATTGGTACGTTTCTTGTACGTTCCGGTGTTTTAACTTCAGTTCATGCATTTGCTGTAGATCCGCAGCGTGGATTATATATTTTAGGATTTTTATTGTTCGTTATTGGTGGTTCATTATTATTATTTCTTTTTAGAGCACAGACTTTACATTCAGGCAGTAATCCTAGTCCATTTTCTAGGGAAAGTGCTTTATTACTCAATAATGTTTTTTTAGTCGTCATTATGCTCACCGTGTTAATGGGAACGGTATACCCATTACTTGTTGAAGGTTTAGGCCTAGGTAAGCTATCCGTAGGAGCTCCTTATTTTAATTCGGTATTCATTCCTTTGATGATTCCCATGTTGTTGTTGATGGGAATCGGTATTCACCTCCGATGGAATAGTGATCATTGGCGTGGTGTATTAAGAAAACTCTGGAAATTCGCTGTACTTAGTTTCTTAATCCCTCTAGTTTTGCTCCTTGCTACGACTAGAGAGTTTAATGGTTCAGCTTTTATGGGGTTAATTTTAGCTTGCTGGGTGATTTTAAGTACCGTCAAAGCGGCCTACAGACGAATTTATGATCGGGGTTTATCGCAAGTAGGACAAGCTTATTGGGGAATGATTCTGGCACATTTGGGCGTTGCAACTACGGTAATTGGTATTGCGGTTTCTACTGCTTATGGGGTGCAAGATGATGTGCAAATGGAACCCGGAAAAAAAGTGGCTTTGCTGGATTACTCTATAGAATTTATGCATCAGGAGCCCTTATCTGGACCGAACTATAAAGGAACAAGAGCACAATTTAAAATAAGTCATGAAGGAAAAGCGAAACTGATTTATCCTGAAAAAAGACTGTATACAATAGGTCAAATGGCGATGACTGAATCGGCAATTGATGTAACACCTTTCAGAGATATTTATATTGCTTTGGGTGAGCCATTAGCTAATGATTCTTGGTCGGTCAGATTATATTATAAACCCTTAATCCGTTGGATTTGGGGCGGCGGATTTATGATTTTAGCAGGAGGTTTTTTTGCGCTAACGGATAGACGATATTATCAAAAAAGGACCATAGTAGTGCGTGCTCAGGAGTTGCAGGCATGAGAAAAATAGGATGGAAGGCTGCGCCAATCACTCTTTTTTTGCTGCTTTGCGTTTTTCTTTGGCGTGGTTTGTCTTTAAATCCGCATGAGTTACCTTCAGCACAGCTGGGTAAGTCCTTACCTCAATTTAGCTTACCCCTGTTGCATGATCCGAATTCTTCTTTTAGTTCCAAGCAATTACGTGGTCAGGTTATTTTGTTGAATGTTTGGGCGAGTTGGTGTGCTGCGTGTATTGATGAGCAGGTCTTAATGTTGCAATTAGCACGCGAGGGCGTGCCAATCTATGGGTTAAATTATAAAGATCAATCGGTCAATGCACTCCGATGGTTAGAGCAGTGGGGAAATCCCTATAAACTCGTGATTGAAGATCGAGGTGGGAAAGTTGCTATCGATTTGGGTGTTTATGGAGCACCAGAAACGTTTGTAATTGATAAAAAAGGAATAATCCGTTATCGACATGTAGGCATCATGACGCAGGAAGTATGGCTAAAAGAGATTTCACCCTTAATGAAACAGTTGGAGCAAGCATAATGGCTCGAATATATTTCGTATTTTTGGGGATTTTGATTTTTCTAAGCCCAGCCACTTGGGCGAACAGTACTTATCCTTTAGATTCCGCTCAAAAGGAAGCCCAGTTTAATCACCTACTCAAAGACTTACGTTGCTTGGTTTGTCAAAATCAAGATTTGGCTGATTCTAATGCCGAATTAGCTAAAGACTTGCGTGCCCAGGTTTATCAAATGGTTAAAGCAGGGAAAAGTGATACTGAAATCAGTGATTATCTGACTGCTCGCTATGGTGATTTTATTCTGTTTAACCCTCCTGTTAAGGCAGTAACTTTCTTGTTGTGGTTTGGACCTGTTTTATTTTTATTATTGGGGTTTGTTATTTTCTGGCGGACTTGTTTTGCTCGAAAGAAGGAAGTTTCTTATGAATGAATGGTGGTTACTGGGATTACTATTTGGGCTTGCTGGCTTAGCCTGCATCTTCATGGTTTACCCATTCAAACGCCGTTTTATTGCCAGTTTGTTATTGTTTCCTACTGTTTTTTTGATGGCATTTGCGGGATATTTTTATTGGGGTGGTTTTGGCGGATGGCAAGAATATGTTCACCACGTGCAATCTCAAGAACAAGCTAAAAAAATGCTGGAGTCGGTTAAAAGCCCTCAGGAGTTAATTGATAAATTAAAAGCAAAATTGGATGATAGCCCCAAGAGTGCTAAAGGTTGGTACCTCTTAGGACGTTTGTACAGCAGCCAAAATGAAAAGCAAAACGCAGTGAATGCTTTTGAGAAAGCCTATCAGTTTAATCCGAATGATGAACAATATGCGGTTAATTATGCACATAGCTTGTGGGTATTGAATAACCAGCAATTTACTGAGCAGATCACAGAGATATTGAGTCGGTTATTAAAAAATAATCCAAACCAAGCTGATGCACTCGCGATGCTTGCGATGGATGCTTTTGTAAGTCATGCCTATGAAGATGCAATAGATTATTGGCAACGCTTATTAAAATTGGCACCAGAGCAATCAGAAGAAGCACAAGCGATTCGTAAGGCAATTGCCAAGGCTGAAGAGCGTATTAAGCTGAGAGATAAAAATCTAAATTAATCGTAGCCTGGGTGCAGCGCAGCGGAACCCGGGTTTTAAGTGAACATGATCTCCCGGGTTCCGCTGCGCTGCACCCAGGCTACAAAGCACATAACACCCATTGATCCCGAAGATTTTAAGAAAAAGTCTTTGAGTCAACTCATTAATGTTCATTTTATTCCAACTAGTGCAAATAATGTGTAAATAATAATCAATCTTTCCTATAAAGATACAAAAAAACGTATAATTTGCACATATAGATTGCAATCTTCTATGTCCATTTTTGCTGAATGAGTCAACATCTGTGGCTTTTGTAGCAATATTCCAATCAAAAGAGGAGAAAATAAATGGCTGAGTCAAAAGATGAAAAAGAAGTCACATTATTACCCTGGCGTCTAAAAGTTGATTATTCCCATGCAGCATATTTAGTCTCATTTTTCTTAAAAAAATTCATAATTTTA
>NZ_LNYZ01000001.1 GCF_001468065.1 Legionella steigerwaltii | reverse complement strand
ATAAATTTATGTAGCCTGGGTGCAGTGCAGCGGAACCAATATTTAGTAATTCCCAGGTTCCGCTGCACTGCACCCAGGCTACATCTAACACGAATTCTCTGGTTTTTGAATTAATTTGTGAGTATGCTATGCAAACGCTTTATTGACAAGGAGCCTCGTATGGCAACAGTTGCTCAATTTGATGTTACATATACCCAATTTTTAAATGAGAATGGAAAATTAGTCGGTCAATTGCCCGCTTTTGCCCATGATCATTCTACGTTAAAAGAACTTTATAAAATCATGGTTCTTACACGTACCTTTGATAAAAAAGCCATTGCCTTGCAAAGAACAGGCAAAATGGGAACTTATGCTCCTATTAACGGACAGGAAGCAATTTCAACGGCTATTGGTCATGCAATGCGTCCAGAGGATGTGCTGATTCCTTATTACCGTGATTATGCTGCCCAATTTCAGCGCGGAGTGAAAATGTCTGAAATTTTAGCATTTTGGGGTGGCGATGAACGCGGTAGTCAGTTTTCTTCTAATGCAGAAGACTTACCAATATGTGTTCCCATTGCCTCTCAATGTTTGCATGCAACGGGCGTTGCATTCGCTTTCCAATACCGAAATCAACCACGCGTTGCTGTAGTCTGTCTTGGTGAAGGTGGAACTTCTGAAGGCGATTTCTATGAAGCGATGAATGTTGCAGGCACTTGGAATTTACCTGTTGTTTTTGTGGTAAACAATAATCAATGGGCTATTTCTGTCCCCAGAGACCAGCAGACGGGCTCAAAAACAATTGCACAAAAAGCTATAGCGGCAGGTTTTGAAGGCATACAAATCGACGGCAATGATATATTGGCGACAAGACAAGTTATAGGCGATGCGATTGAAAAAGCACGACGAGGTGAAGGCCCTACTCTAATTGAAGCCTTATCTTACCGCTTATGCGATCATACTACGGCGGATGACGCTACCCGCTATCAACCTGGTGAAGAGGTTGAAAAGGCCAAGCCAAAGGAACCAATATCACGATTTAAAGAATTTCTTATGGAGCAAAAAATCTGGAATGCTCAAGATGAAGAAAATTTAGTAATCCATTGTGCTGGAGAAGTAGAAAAAGCAGTGAATGAATATCTGAGTATGAAAACACAGCCTATCAGTAGTATTTTTGATTATCATTATGCTGAATTACCTGAGTATTTAGTGGAACAACGTGCAATAGCTATGGAGGAAGCAACTCATGCCTGATATTACTTTGATTGAGGCAGTAACTCAGGCCTTGGCTTATGAGTTAGCTCATGATGAAAATGTTGTCGTTTTCGGAGAAGATGTTGGTAAAAACGGAGGGGTGTTCCGAGCCACAGTTGGATTACAAGAACGCTTTGGTGAAAAAAGAGTATTTGATACTCCTCTTGCAGAATCCATGATTGCTGGACTGGCGATTGGTATGTCCATACAAGGACTAAAGCCTGTCGCTGAATTTCAATTTATGGGATTTATTTATCCTGCCATGAACCAAATTATTTCGCATGCTGCGCGTATGCGTAATAGAACACGGGGTCGATTACATTGTCCTCTCGTTTTTCGAGCTCCTTTTGGTGGAGGTATCCGCGCCCCTGAGCATCATTCAGAAAGTACTGAGGCATTATTTGCTCATATTCCTGGGTTACAAGTTGTCATTCCCTCTTCACCAAAGAGAGCATATGGCTTGCTCTTAGCGGCTATGCGAAATCCCGATCCAGTCATTTTTCTTGAGCCCAAACGAATTTATCGTTTGGTCAAGCAACCTGTAGAAGATAATGGAGAAGCGCTTCCTATTGGTAAATGTTTTACTTTGCAACAAGGTGATGACGTCACATTAATAAGCTGGGGTGCCAGCATCCATGAAACCCAACAAGCAGCGAAGCAATTGGGTAATGAAGGAATTTCTTGTGAAGTAATTGATGTTGCAACCATCAAGCCATTGGATATTGAAACAATTTTAGCCTCAGTAGAAAAAACAGGACGATGTGTTATCGTTCATGAGGGAGCAAAAACTTGTGGGGTCGGCGCCGAAATTTCAGCACAGATTATGGAAAATTCCATGGCTGATTTAATGGCTCCAGTCCAACGGGTAACCGGATATGATACTGTAATGCCTTATTTCCAACTGGAAAAACAATACATACCTAGTGTTACACGTATTAAAAACAGCGTTATGAGCATAATGGAGTAATAATGAATATTTTCAATCTACCTGATTTGGGTGAAGGCCTACCAGATGCTGAGATACATGAATGGTTTGTCAAAGAAGGCGATACGGTTGTGGCCGATCAACCCTTGGTTTCAATGGAAACTGCAAAAGCAGTAGTGGATGTACCATGTCCTCAGTCTGGAACGATTAGCAAATTATATGGAAAACCTGGCGATGTAATTAAAACAGGAGAACCTTTGGTAGCTTTTGAATCCACCAGTGCCAAACCTGCAGATAAAGGAACTGTAGTTGGTAACTTAGAAGAAAGTAGTGAAGTTTCCGAAGATAATTTTACTATTGGTGCTCAACACGCTGCTAAAAATCGAATCAAAGCGACTCCTGCGGTTAAAATGCTTGCAAAAAAACTGGGTATTGATTTAGCCACACTTAAAGGAACTGGAGAATTTGGTGTCATCACTCGTGATGATGTTCAGGCACAAGCAGATAAAAACTCCGAAGTTCCTGCTGGTTTTGAACCGCTACGCGGAGTAAGACGCGCTATGCTCAATAGTATGGTGCAATCTCACACGGAAGTAGTTCCTGTAAGTATTTTTGATGAGGCAGATCTTAATGCATGGAAACCAGGTACTGATATTACGGTTCGTTTAATCCGAGCCATGATCTATGCTGCTAAAAAAGAGCCCGCATTAAATGCATGGTTCGATACAAAACATAGCGCACGCCAATGTTTTGAGCAGGTACATCTTGGATTAGCCATGGATAATGAAGAAGGATTGTTTGTGCCTGTGATTCATGATGCAGGAAAACTTTCCGATGCCGATCTGCGAAAAATGATCAACGACTTTAAAAAGTCCGTGAGCAATCGAGAGATTACTGCCGATAAATTGAAAGGTGCTACGATAACTCTTTCCAATTTTGGAAAATTTGCTGGTCGTTTTGCAAGTCCCATTATTGTTCCACCGATGGTTGCCATCTTAGCTGTAGGTAGACTCTATCAGGGTGCTGTCGTTAACACTGAAGGAACCATAGAATCACATAATATACTTCCATTATCACTAAGTTTTGATCACCGAGCAGTCACTGGAGGCGAAGCAACTCGTTTCTTAGGGGCGGTGATGGAATCCTTGCAGAAGGAATAGTAAAACTCCTTTCTCTTAAATAATGTAGTCTGGGTGCAGCGCAGCGGAACCCGGGGTCAAACCAAGATTTGCGCTTTGATCCCGGGTTCCGCTGCGCTGCACCCAGGCTACAATTAAAAACGTATTATTGTTGCATTTTTTGTTGTATTTTACTTTTTACTTTTTCAGCTATTTTCATTTTGCATCGTTGCAATTGCTCTGGACTAAAATTGGTGTTGGGTAATTGTTTTTTCCCCATTGCAACAGGTAAAACACAGTCTTTGACTAATTCTTTACCTGCCCCTTGCCCTCCTTTGAAGTAACCATTTTGCATACAAGAGATCGCAATAGCTTTGCATGGTCCTGTCCAACCAAATAACGACACGCTCATTAATAAACTAAATATACCAATCTTTGCAAATAATTTGTTCATTTTAATAATTCCTTTTATATTGAGGATAGAAAAATCCTATTTTTAAGAATTGCCTCTAAAATATAGCACAATATTTATACATTGCTTTATTCGTCAAATTTAATAAATAAAAAAATCATCTAAGATCTTCATTAATTTATCAAAATCGTCCTCGTTATTACTTAATATTACTATTGTTATTCGATGATGAGGCAAGTATCCAAGAAAACTGTGATAGCTGTCTTGCCCTCCTTGAAATGCAATTAATGGGCCTAAAGAAGTTAACTCCGTCGACAAACCAAGATGTTCCCAATTTCCATCCTCATCCTCGAAATAATTTTTAAGCATTATTGATCGAAGTTCATGCTCTGCCTTGGTATAAAAATAATTAGTCCATCTAATTAAATCGGCGCTGGATGAAATGATATTTCCAGTTCCAACAGCATTACTCATGTCTATGAAAATTTCTCTATTCAAATTTTTAACTAATTTAGGAAATCGAAAATCTTCTTTTAAAACAAAGTAATTATCCTTAACTGGAGCTGCCGAAAAGGTCATATCACCAGGTTCTTTAATTAGTTTATTGAAAATATCCTCGAAAGATGATTGTTCTAATTCTTCAAGTAACTTTGCCAGTAAAAAGTAATTTGTGTTGGAATAATGATAGGTTTTCTCAGGATTAAAATGTACCGACTGCATGATTTCTACAGGGTTAATTGGATTATTCAAAGCTTGGGGCTGCATCAGTTCACTTTGATAATAATCAATATAATCAGAAAGACCGGACCGATGAGTTAATAAATCCAATAAGGTAATTTCAGATATCCAAGTCCTATTAACATTTTTTAAAAATGTAGAATTCGGGAATAGTAAGATAATTTTTTGCTCTAACAGTTGCGTTAAATCGAGATGAGCATATTTTCTTCTCAATGAACTAAGCAACATATAAGCAGTCATATGTTTTGTAAGTGATCCAATATAAAATTGGGATTGATCCGTTATATTCCGGCCTGAATATGAAAAAATGCCGTATCTACTTGAAATAGTAATAATACTGTCTTTCAAAGTCGGTTCAATTTTGTTCAACTCTTGCTGTAATCGTACTAAATAGTGTTCTGAGTTGTTGGATGAGGCCGCACAAAACGAAGGTAAAAAGATCAGGGTGATACTAACAATATAATAAATACTCTTTTTTAAAATACGTGCTACATTCATTATAAAAAATCTGCTATTTGATGCTATGTCTGGGCAATTTTATTAAGTAATGCAGCAAGCCTGCATCCTGCATACGTAACTTGCTTTTGCGCTAATTGCTGGGCATTTTCTTGATATTTAGTACTAGGAGTTTCATTAGGGTTCATTTGATAAACATTCTTTAAAGCCAACTTATAAGACATTTTTGCCCATTTAGCAGGTCTTGTTTGTTTATCAATAAACGTACAGGGTAATTTTTCTTCCAATTGATGGGCTGTATTTTTCACTCGCGCCTCATCATACGTTCCAAGAAAAAAACCTGCCCCATTATCCCAATATTGATGCAAATTTTTGCCTACTGGATTCACTCCGAGTAGGAATAAATTACCACCTAAATCTCCCTTAGGATGCTGGGCACTGACTCTAGTTGTAGCATGTAAAGGTTGATGAATATCACCGGTTATATGAATTAACATGCGTAATGCAAGCTTCTTGTCCGATGGGGTAGTCTTTTTAGAAGATAGAACAGAAGCCGCCTGTTTAATTGTCTTTATGGCATTGGTGCTTTCAACAGGAGGAACTGGGGTTCCGTCACTGGAAAAAGGAATATCGATATAATGCATTACATCATACCAATATACTTCTCTCCATCTGATATCATCCATCCAAGTTGAAGCACTTACAAAACTTGAATTAAGCGTGTTATCCGTGCGCGAACGGAGATATTTATGACACATTTCCTTGGCTTTGGGTGATAAATTATCATAGGCAATTTGTGCCACTATCCTGTGGCCTGCCGCATTCCAAGCATAGCTGTTTAAAGTGCCCAAGCAAAAAATAAGTGCATAAATAATCCGTGTCATAATTAACCTAAATAGGGAGACCACGCAGGTTCTTGTACATCTCCTTCACGTGCGGGCAGTCTCATTCTTATTCTACCGTCAAGAGAAACGATACCTAATACACCTTTATCCTGATTGTGGGTCGCATAAAGAATTAAACGACCATTCGGCGCAACAGACGGAGATTCATCACGACCAGAGAACGTTAGGCTGACAACCGGTCCGCCGTTTGCACCCTGTAATCCTATGTTAAATTGCTTGTCATCTCGATGCAACATAACAATATTTTTCATGTCTGGAGTATAAGAGGCACGCGCATTATAGTTGCCTTCGAAAGTCAAACGAGTCACTTGACCATTAGCTAAAGACAAACGATATATTTGCGGTGAGCCGCCTCTACCCGAGGTAAATAATAAGCTTTTACCGTCCGGAGCATAACGTGGCTCGGTATCAATAGCATCACCAAAGGTTAATTGCTTCATAGTACCTGTGCTGATGTCGATGTTATATATTTTAGGTGTTCCACTTTTAGATAATACTACAGCGAGTTCTCTTCCATCAGGCGACCATGCAGGAGCACCGTTAATTCCTGGGAAGCTGGTAATTAAACGTCTTTGGCCTGTCTCAACTGAAACAGTAAATATTTGTGCTCTTTTCTTCTCAAAGGAAACATAAGAAATACTTTTGCCATCAGGTGCCCAAGCTGGGGACATAATAGGCTCTGATGAGACTAACAAACTTTGAGGATTATGTCCGTCAGCATCAGCAACTTCCAATGAGTAACGAGTACTGCTTGCAGTTCTTTGAACAGAAATATACGCAATACGGGTAGAGAATATTCCCCTCTCCCCGGTTAATTTTTGGTATACTTCATCACTAATATGATGTGCTAGCGGTCTCAATTGGTTCGCACTAATCTGATACGTTTTTGTCAATAACGTTGCCCCATTAGCTACAGCATCAACTAGGGTAAAGCTCACTTCATAATGATTCCCAACCTGACTTACGCGACCTGTTACAACACTGTCTGCACCCAATTGTTTTAACGTACCGACTGACGATTGCGAGTTTGCTCCTTGTGGGCCAGAAACAATTCGAAACTGCCCTGATATATTTAGGTCATTTTCGATTACTTGCCCGATTTCCTGAGCAGTTCTATCTGAACCAAAAGAATTAATTGCAATCGGTAATGCTGAGTTAATCCCTTGAGTTAACTCCAAATCAAGAGCAAAAGTTTGCTGCGTCAAAAGTAATAAAAATAGTGTAATAATTCGGTTAATCACGAGTTTTACCCCCTCACTTGTTCTGGTCGAACGGTTAAACTTATATCGCGAAACAGGTTAAATGTTTCTGCATCCGCAGGTACAGGTAGCGGCGAAGCCTTACGAATCGCTGTTTGCGCTGATCGGTCAAGTAATGGATCGCCACTGCTGCGGGTTAAAGTAACCTCCAATACCATTCCATCAGGAGCAAGACGTATTCTGAACTGGCTCGATAAGCTGCTGTCAACATTTTCAGGCAATATCCAATTTCTTCCTATGGCATTTACAATAAGTGCCTTATATTTGTCAACTTCACCAGCGATACGCGCTTGTCTTTCAGCATTTTGAGCTGCTTGTGCTTGTTTTGCAGCAGCATCAGCCGCTGCTTGTTTTTTTCTTTCCATTTCAGCTTTTTTTGCCAGCTCAGCTTTCTTTTCTGCCTTTTCTTTGTCAGCTTGGGCTTTCTCTGCCACTTTTTTCTTATTCAGTTCGTCGAGCTTTTTAGCTTCCAATTGCTGCTGTTTTACTAATTCTTCTTTTTGTTTTTTTAATTCCTCAACACGCTTCGCTTCCAATGCTTTTTGCTCAGCAAGCTTCTTTAAGCGTTTCTTTTCTTCTTCTGCTTGCTTCTTATGTGCAATAGCTATTTTATTGGCTTCTTCTTTAAGTCGCGCAATTTGTTGCTGTTCCTTTATTCTTTGCTGTCTTGCTGCTTCTGCCTGTCGTTTAAGCTCATTTTGTCGATTGACTTCGGCTCGTTTTTGTTGCTCACGTTCTTGTTTTAAACGGTTAACCGTTTCCATTACCTGCCTATTATCAACACTGACAGCCTTTACTACTTCAGTTTGTGGCGTCACGGCAATGGGCTGGTCTACTCCTGGAGTATTTTTAGTTTCGGCTGTTAAAACAGGCCGTTGACTTGAGTTGTCAGTTAACAACATCACGATTAAAAAAAGATGTAATCCAAGCGCAGCAAAAAAAGCTTTACGATAACTAGGATTGCTTATCATGCTTGCCCCTCTGTTTTTTCCGCCCCTGAATCGGTTAATAATCCTACTTGTTCCGCACCGGCTTGCTTGAGTAATGCCATTGCTTGAACGACTTTTCCGTATGCAACACCTTGGTCTCCTTTAACCAATACATTAAGCTTTTGATTTGATTGCTTTGCTAATTCCAATTCTGCAGCAACGCGAACAACTAAAGCTTGGGACTCTATTGGTTCTGCAGGTGTGCTGCTGATATTAAGGAAATAAGTACCTTGCTGATTTACCGAAACAATAATCGGTTCTCTATCGGTAGGGGCCAAAGTTTGACTTGCAGCTTTTGGCAGGTCCACAGTTACTCCCTGACTCAGCATAGGTGCTGTGATCATAAAAATAACAAGTAAAACCAACATCACATCGATATAAGGCACAACATTAATTTCTGATATGGGGCGTTCGCGTTTGGTTTTTGCTCTGATCATTTCAAATTTTACCCTCTTACAGTATCACTGTTTTGTTGTTCTATAAGCGATATTAATTCTTCCTGAAATAAATCAAATCGATTTAATAAATCATTAGCACGTGTTGTATATCGGTTGTACGCAATAACCGCAGGTATTGCAGTAAATAAACCCAAAGCCGTAGCCACTAGCGCTTCAGAAATTCCTGGAGCAACCATAGCAATAGTAGCCTGTTGGGCATGACCTAAAGCCTGAAAAGAAGTCATTATACCCCAAACAGTACCAAATAGTCCTACATAAGGTGCAATAGAACCCACAGAAGCAAAAAAGGGTAAATGCTTTTCTAGTTTTTCAGCTTCTTTGACATGGGTAATTTGCATCACCCGTTGTATTGGTTCAATAATGACATTGCCTTGCTTTCTAGCCCGAACAAATTCTTTAAAACCAGCATGAAAAATAGCTGCCATGCCATGTCGTTCATCTAAATTACTATCAATATCAGCATATAGTCTGCTTAAATCACCACTGTCCCAGAATCTTCGGGTAAAAGCCTCTGTAAGCTGTTTTTTTCGGTTAAAAAACCATGCTCGCTGAAATATTAATGTCCATGACGTGATGGATGCAGCAGCGAGTAAAATCATGACTGATTTAACAACCAAACCTGCTTGCATAAAGTACATTAATACATTTGCTTGATTACTCATCTATATTATCTCCAGTACCAAGAATCTTATCTATGTGTCGTAGTCATACTTTGTAGCCTGGGTGAAGGCATAAGCCGTAACCCAGGACTCTGCTTTTATTTTCCCGGGTTCCGCTTCGCTGCACCCAGGCTACTATTACCTGGGCCACGACAATTTTTTTATTCAATGTGGAAATCGTTTGGGTTTCAAATTACTATCCACACAAACCACTTGAATTTTAGCGTCACAAATTATTTTTCCTTGTTGATTTTGCATGCCCTGTTCAAATAAAAAACTACAAGCTCCTAATTGCTGTACTTGAGTATTAACTGTTATTAAATCATCCAACCGAGCAGGTGCTTTATAACGAATATGTATATCATATATCGCAAAAAGTGTATCTTGTTTCATCAAATCAGAGAGGATCAAATTATTTTGTCTTAGCATTTCTGTCCGAGCTCGCTCAAAATAACGAAGATAATTCGCATGATATACAATCCCCATGTAATCTACGTCTTCAGCATACACTCGAAAGGAATGTTGATACGTGGTTGTGGCATCCATGAAATTAGTCCTGCTCTACTGTGTTTAAACCAAAATGCTGATAAGCCCTTGGTGTGGCTATTCTACCTCTTGGAGTGCGCATAAGGAATCCTTGTTGTATTAAAAATGGCTCTAAAACATCTTCAATTGTGCCTTTTTCTTCGCCGATTGCTGCAGCAATACTATCAACACCTACAGGCCCCCCATTAAATTGCTCAATTACTGCGAGCAGTAATTTTCTATCCATGAGATCAAAACCATGTTTATCCACATCCAACATTTCCAAGGCTTTTTGTGCCATATCAACACTAATGACACCGCTCCCCTTAACTTCTGCATAATCCCTAACGCGACGGAGTAAACGATTCGCAATACGAGGTGTCCCTCTTGAACGCAAAGCGATTTCTCTCGCTCCTTCAGGTTTTGTTTTTACATGAAGTAATTGCGCAGAACGCGCCACAATTTGTGTTAATGAATCTACAGTATAATATTCAAGGCGTTGTACAATGCCAAACCTATCTCTAAGCGGAGAAGTAAGTAAGCCTGCTCGTGTTGTTGCGCCAATTAGAGTGAACGGTGGTAATTCCAATTTGATAGAACGTGCGGCAGGTCCCTCACCAATCATAATATCCAGTTTATAATCTTCCATCGCTGGATAGAGTATTTCCTCAATGACAGGGCTAAGTCTATGAATTTCATCGATGAATAGAACATCATTTGCCTGCAAATTAGTGAGTATTGCTGCGATATCCCCTGCACGCTCAATGACAGGCCCAGAAGTTTGTCGCAAATTAACACCCATTTCATGAGCAATAATATTTGCTAAAGTTGTTTTACCAAGGCCAGGAGGACCAAATATTAAGACATGATCCAGAGCATCTTTTCTCTTTTTCGCTGCATCAATAAAAATCTGCATCTGTGATCTCACAGCATCCTGCCCTATATATTCACTAAGACTCAAAGGTCTGATAGCACGATCAATCGCCTCTTCTGAGGCAATACTTTGAGTACTGATTAAGCGGTCACTTTCCAGCATAAAGTTCTTATTATTGGTTCGGCGAATGAAGTTATTTTATCATATGTTTTTTGAATCGCAGCTTATTTGTTGCGTTTATGAAGAGAAAATCAAAAAATTAATCGTTCGTGAGCTTACAGCGATAAGCTGGAAACCATGGTAGTCCCGGATAAGGGCTTTGCCTGCGTTCGCGACTACTTTATTCTAATTAATAGGTCATGCCCTCTGTGTAAGAATAGGGCCTCTCAGGTTGATAGGTCTTTTCGTCAGATACTTTAGAAGGTGTTTCTGAAGACTGTACAACTGCTTTAAAAAACGTGATTAAACTTTTTTCACGATTAAATTCCTCCTCAACAGGAGAACTCGATTTAAATTCATCAATGCAATTGAGGAAGTTAACCACTGAGAATATCGCTCCCAAAGCAGAAGTTGATAGGACGGCAAGAGCAAAGAAAGGATTAACGGTCGCTAGTGGTGCTGCCATTAAAACAGTATATGAGAAAAATGCACACGCTGTCCCAGCCCAGAATAATAACTCTAGTGCATTCAAAATGTTCTCAAGAACAACACCAGTTTTTCTGAGAGACTTTATATCTTCCATAGTCTTCAGTACTTCATCAGCTGTTGTCTCTCCATTTTTTATCTCTTCAAGACCTTGAACAAAAAGTTCATAAGCTTGTACGTATTCTTCCTCATCTTCTTTAAAAGTTGCATCAATATACAATTTGTTGTAGTACGCTTTAAGAGCATCTAAATCTTTTCTAATTTGTGCATTTAATGCCAATCCTAGAAACAATGCATCAATTTTTTTATCACATTCTTTCAAACGCTCTTCAAGTGGATTAAACATAATTCTTCCCTAGTAAAAGAAATAGCAGTTATATTGATTAGCAAGTAATCACTTGTTTTATATCATAATTGAATGGACGATTAAAGATAATGTAACTTTACCCTCTCAGTTTACTGTACTGCTAAAGTTATGCTTTCAGTAATTTGTTCATCAAAAATTTCCATTCTTGAACCCGATGCGGCAGAATTTTGAGGTTTAAAAAAAGTTACTAAATATCGCTCTCTCTCATCTTCATCATTTAATCGAGTATATGATTTAAAGTCATCAATACACTGCAAAAAATTACTGATTGATTTAATCAGTAGCGCAGCTGCAATAATTGTTAAGCCAAAACCTAGTAATGCGTTTGGAGCGGTAATCGTAGTAGCACAAAGAAAAAAAATGGAGCTTGCTGCTGCCCAGAAAGTTGTTTCCAGCGTTTTGACTATATTATAAAAAGCAATGCCTAATTTTCGATTAAAGGTCTGATCTTGAATCATTTTTAATGCTTTATCTGCAGAAAGTCCGCCGTTTTTAACTTTAATCAGATTATCAACAAACCATTCATAACTTTCTACAATGGTTTTACGAGCATAAATTGATTTATTGAATGAAGTATTGTAGTACGTATCAACATCGTTTAAATGTTGTAAAAGTATTGGTTCAGGTTCATTTTCTTCATAAAGTCGTAAAAGCTTATTATGACAACTAACTAACCGTTCTTCTAAAGAATTAGGCATAAAAGAGCTCTGTAAAAATATTTTTATAAAGATAACTGATTATAAAATAATCAAAAATTATTTTATATCATAATTGTAAGCGGAAAAAAATGACTACAATTGATCTATTGATGCCATGACCAATTTACGAGCTCTAAAAATACGAGATCGTACTGTTCCAATGGGGCAATCCATTTTTTTTGCAATGTCTTCATAAGATTGACCATCAAGGATATGCATTCCATAACAAAGACGTAATTCTTCAGATAAAGTAGAAAGTATGTTTTCCAATTGCTCACCAAACTCGATATTCATTAATAAATATTCAGGAGATAATTGAACCGACGGATAATAATTATCTGCATATTCAGCTTCCATATCCGTACGTAAGTGAGCTGAACGATAATGATTTTTGATTGTATTCTGTGTAATACGATACAACCAGGTTGAGAATTGGCTTTTCTCATTAAAATAATGTAAATAGCGATAAACTTTAATTAATACTTCTTGAGCCAGATCACTAACATTCGCTCGATCTTGAATATGTAAGTGAATAATTTGCTGTATTTTATTATTATACCGTGACAACAACAGATTATAAGCTTCCATGCTCCCCTGTCTAGCCAAATTAATCAAGTCCTCATCACTATAAGAAGCTTCTTTATTCATCACTTCCTCATAATTCCATTATATGAATGACTGATCTTTATTTATACCACATGTATAATTATATACTATTTTTGATGTGTTTTAAGAAATAATAACCGCAATTGATTGTTTGTAATCTGATCAAGAAATAAAACGAGATGCTTTTTTTGACTGTAGCTTTTAAATTCAATGAGCAGAAAAAAAGGATTGTGAATCAGGATAGTTGCTTGAACATAAGTTTTTTTGTTACCCAGAGTTGGTTCCAAAACCCATCCGTTGCCTGTAAAGTGAATTTTCCTAATTGAAGAACATGGGTTTTGTTTAGACCAATCCTTTTTTAGCAAAACAACAATAAAGCCGAGTAAAATTGCTTTGATAAAAAGATATACTGATGAATAGAAAATTAAAGCAACTGTAATGAGATAAACTACTAAAGTGAAACGCAAATAAGTCTTTGACTTTCCTGGTTCAATTGCTATTTCGTATAATAGTGACAATTTTTTTAAGCTCTTTATCTTGAGGTTCTTCATGCCCCATCAGCCAGGCAAACAATTCTGGGTCAGTACAACTTAATAATGAGTTAAAGGCATCGAGTTCTTGTGGCGACAAACACTCAAGTTTTTGTTCAAGAAAACGGTGTAAAATTAGATCCAATTCCAACATACCACGGCGGCAGTGCCATTCAAATCTTGCTTTTTCTTTGGTATCTAGCATGGGATGTCTCTTTACGAATGAGGTACGGGCAAATAATACACTAGTGGCTTTATAAACGGAAATCATTAAATCTTATATTTTCAACACTAAGGACTTTTACAATTCGCTAGATTGAGCCAAAATAGTATAATTGTAAACAGCCCCTACTATGGAGCGTTTAAAAAATCAGATACACTCTCCAAAATTTCAATTTGACAGTTATTCGTTGTTGAAAGTAACTGCTTATTTCGGGTTAGTAATAATGAGTAAAATTCTTACACATCTTGTTAATAGCAGAGTATTAACAACCTTCAAAGACTTAGAGAAAGAGTTAATACTTTTACCACAAAACAATTATTTATTTGATTTATCCTACCTGGGTGTTATTGATGTTGTAGGGGATAAAGCCATTGATTTTCTGCAAGGACAATTAACTTGTGACTTACTGTCCATATCCGACATACAAATGGCCCAAGGCGCTCAGTGTAATCTTAAAGGACGGATTCTTGCTTTAATGGATGTCATCAATTGGCAAGGTATTAAGTTAATTCTTCCTAATGATTTACAAGAAGCATCTATAAATTCATTAAATAAATATGCTTTGCTCTCTCGTGTTTCACTCAAAATAAAAACTGGTTTTAATGTCTTTGGATTTTACTTACAAAATCAAAAAGATATAATTCCTGACACCGAGTTCTTCCCAAGCGCGCTTTATTCCCAAACATATAATGCTCGTTCTTGCTTTTATCATTTAGGCCATGGGTTCTATATTTTTCTCGCCTTAACTGATGATGCCGATGAGATAAAGCAACGCTTTATAGACAGAGAGCAATTTCTTGGCTCTTTAACCTGGCACACTTTAAGACTGTATCAAAGACAAATAGAGATTTATCCTGAGTCTAGAGGTCTATTTTTACCTCATAGACTTGATTTACAACAGACCCCATACATTAGTTTCAATAAAGGTTGCTATAAGGGACAAGAAATTATTGCTCGAATGCATTACAAAGCGACTTTAAAACACCAAATGAAAATTTATGAAATTAAAACAGAGCAAAAAATCTATTCAGGACAAAAAATACTAAATCAATCTGAAGGAACAGAAGTCGGTGAATTGATTGACTTCTCTATTCTTGGACCTGAGCATTATTTAATCGCAGCAAGTATATTAAAAGAAGCGAATCGAACTGTGTTTCTTGAAGGGCATAATCAGTCAGTAGATTTGATAGACGTCTCCTCCATTATATTACCAGAACCTATCTAATTGTGTAGCCCGGGTGCAGCGCAGCGGAACCCGGGAATCTGTTGTCAAGAAACCCCGGGTTCCGCTGCGCTGCACCCAGGCTACACATGTTCTTCGTCAGCTACACATTAATATTATGCTTCTTGTTCTTCTAATGCATAGGATTGGAGAGTAGTTTGAGTTAGATCCAACAACTCTCTGATTGCAACAAAAAACATCGTGTAGTTCAGTACCGTACTTGCCTTTAGATCTGCCAAAATGTAGCGCCAACGCTGAATTAGTGCACGATGAGACTCTCCCCAAGAAGCAAGACGTGCTTGAAAATCTGGATTATCTCCATCATAGTTGATCAGTCCGGCAGTAAGTTCGCGTTGCTGCCAATCCAAATCGTCTCGCAAAGCTTCTCTAGATAAAGATTCCCAATGATTCTCACTTGGATGCATAATAATTTGTTTTCTTATCCAAGCCAGATCCAGGAACTCACCTATTCCAAAATAAATTTCAGCAACCTGAGCTACTTTCATATTTTTCTTGTGCGCGATTTCTATAATGTCTGTTGCTGCAAACAAGCCTCGTGTTACAGTTAACTCGTGAGCTAAAGCAGGAGGAATACCTTGATCAATAAGCTCTTGGTTATGTTCTTCATATTTTGCTCGTCGCTCTTCATTTAAGACAGTTGGGGCGCACATCTTTAATTCAACAACCCCTTGCGCATAAAGTTTTACTACTTCCGAAATATCTAAGGATCGACGTTGACTACGTAAGAACCAACGTGTAATGCGCCGTGACAATCTGGAATAAAGCATCATCATTTCTATTTGTTTTTTAGCGCTAACCTTGGTGCCCAACTCCTCGATTTGTTTCCAAACAGATTCCAAATTAAGCACTGAACGAGTAATCATATAAGCTCTTACAATTGCTGAAACTGGAGCGCCGGTTTCATCCTGCAATCTGTAAACGTAAGTAAAACCCATTTCATTTACTATGATATTACTTAATCGAGTTGCGATAATTTCCCTTCTTAATGGATGAGATTGCATTTGTTTGCTAAATCGCTCTTGCAAAGGTTTAGGAAACGAACTAATTAAGAATTGCGTCATATAACTTTCTTCAGGAACACCGGAAGCCAGAATTTGTTCCTTCAAAATTGTTTTACTGTAACACATCAATACAGCAATACTAGGACGCATCAAGCCTTTGCCCATCAATTTACGTTCTAAGATGACTTTATCATCAGGTAAATACTCTAGATTACGGTCGATTTTCCCTGAACGCTCCAATTCGCTTATATAACGACTTTGCAAATCTAATGCTTGTAAAGGTTGTGCTGCCGTTAAGCTAATTGCTCGTGTTTGTAAGAAATTGTCACGAAGTACCAATTCACTTACTTCATCAGTCATCTCAACTAACAGTTCATTACGTTGTTTTGGGGTTAAATCGCCAACTGCAACAATGCTATTAAGTAGAATCTTAATATTCACTTCTTTATCAGAGCAATTAACACCACCAGAGTTGTCAATGAAATCGGTATATACCATTCCACCATTTATCGCGTATTCAACGCGTGCCAGTTGTGTTAACCCTAAGTTACCGCCCTCACCCACAACTTTACAACGTAATTGTTTTGCATTAACCCGTGTAGCATCGTTGGTTCGGTCACCAACATTCGCATTGGATTCAGTGCTGGCTTTAACATAAGTTCCTATTCCCGCGCTCCAAAGTAAGTCCACCTTAGCTTTCAAAATTGCTTTAATTAACTCATTTGGCTCAATTTCTGTCTGTTTAATTCCGAAAACTGCTTGCATTTCTTTACTGACTGGAATTGATTTAGCATTACGATTAAATACACCGCCTCCCTTGGAAATAAGTTTTTTATCATAATCTGTCCAATTTGAACGAGGTAAATGAAACAAACGCTCTCGTTCTTTATAGCTGGCTTCTGCATCAGGATCTGGATCGACAAAAATATGAATGTGGTTAAAAGCACCAACTAACTTGATGTGTTTTGACAACAGCATGCCATTACCAAAGACATCTCCTGCCATATCTCCTATACCAACAACAGTAAAATCATTATTTTCTATGTCTATATCCAATTCATAGAAATGACGTTTTACAGACTCCCATGCACCTTTGGCCGTAATTCCCATTTTCTTATGGTCATAACCTATTGAACCACCTGAGGCAAAAGCGTCGCCTAACCAAAAACCATATTCTAATGAAATAGCATTAGCAAGATCGGAAAAAGTTGCTGTACCCTTATCGGCAGCAACTACAAGATAAGGATCATCTTCATCATAACAGATAACATGTTCAGGTTTGACAACCTTACCTTCAACGTAATTATCGGTAATATCGAGTAGCCCACGAATAAATAATTGATAACAGCCTATTCCTTCAGCCATTATTTCTTCACGTGTACCATTTACAGGGATCAGCTTAGGTACAAAACCTCCTTTAGCGCCACTAGGTACAATTACTGAATTTTTTACTTGTTGTGCTTTCATCAAACCAAGTATTTCTGTACGGAAATCTTCTCTGCGATCAGACCAGCGCAAACCACCGCGAGCCACCTTGCCGCAACGTAAGTGAACTCCCTCAAAACGAGGAGAATAAACAAAAATTTCAAACATAGGATGCGGTTTTGGTACACCAGGAATAATCTTACTGTTTAACTTAAGCGAAATATAAGGTTTATGATGCCCATCTTTATTTAATTGATAAAAATTAGTACGTAATGTAGCACTAATAGCATGAATGTACTGCCTGATTATTTTATCTTCATCAAGATTTGATACGGTATCAAGATCACCTAATATTTCAATGGATAAATCGGTAAAACGATCTTCTCGGTTAGGATCATCAACAGGATTACAACGAATTTCAAATAATCTCACTAACTTTTTAGCAATGGCAATATTATTATTTAACGCCATTTCCATATAGTCTTGGCTGAAGGTAATACCAATTTGTTTAAAATACTTAGCATAAGTACGCAAAACAGCTACTTCACGCCAATTAAGACCTGCCGCTAAAACGAGCTGATTAAATCCATCATTTTCAGCTTGTCCAAACCAAACTTTAGCAAACGCATTCTGGAATAATTCTTTAATTTCATCAAGATCAAACTCAATTGGTTTATTATATTGCATTGCAAATTCATTAATCCATGCGACATTGCCACCCTCAAATTTTAATGGATAAGGCCGTTCACTAATCGCACGTAAACCCAGCTTTTCTAATATTGGCAAAACATCAGATAAAGGAATGGTTGTATCATGTTGATACACTTTTAATCTAAAACTGTTTTCTGATTCATCTAATGGTTTATAAAAATTAATACCTAATGGCTGTTCCGGTGTAAGCAATTCGATATGTTTAATGTCGTAGACCGCTGTCCTTGCAGTAAATACATCACTATAAGCAAGTGGAAATGCATTTTTATAACGAGCATAGAGGCTATTTGCTTGTTCTTCCCCATAAGTCTCATATAAATGAGTTTGTAAATCATCTGTCCATGAGCGACCTGCTTCAATCAGTTTTCTTTCAATTTCTTTTAAATCGTATTCAAGTGGCAAATTCGGATTAATTTTGATAATAAAATGAACGCGCGCCAAAACGGACTCAGTAAATTGCTGTGAATAAGTAGTCTCAATAGAGTTAAAACTCTCATCAAGAATTTTCTTCATAGCCAATCTTAATTCCGTATTAACCCTGTCTTTTGGGACATATACCAAACAAGAAACAAAACGGTGATAAACGTCAACACGTGCAAACAAACGAATACGCTTCCGGTCTTGCATGTAAAAAATACCCATTGCAATTTCCAGAAGCTCTTCTTCTGTTCCTTGAATCAAATCATCTCGTGGCAAAGTTTCAAGAATATTTAACAAAACCTTACCTGCATGGCTGCGTGGATTTAATTTGGAATTTTCCATAATGAGCGCTACCTTACGCCTCAAGAATGGGATTTGCTTGGGGTTAGTATGATAAGCAGCAGAAGTATAAAGCCCGATAATTCTTCTTTCGCCAATCACCTTTCCTTGTGCATTAAATCGTTTAATTCCAATGTAGTCCGTATAAGCATCACGATGAACACTTGCTAATGTATTTGTTTTTGAAGTCACTAAGATACGTGGAGATAAGGTAAATTCACGTACTTCTGGTGTCATCGCAGAAATACTACGTGTCATTGATTTAGTGACGTTTTCACGCAAAAGTCCTAATCCGGTATTTGGAACAGCTTGTAACACTGTTTCTTTACCTTTTTCTACCAACTCATAATCTCTCATCCCTAAAAAAGTAAAATGATGGTCTTCAATCCAATGTAAGAATGCCTTGGTCTCTTCCACTTCATCCAAGTCGAGTATCGAAGATACTTTATCAATCTCTGAAATTGCTTCTCGAACTTCAGCGCGCATTTTTTCCCAGTCTTCATAAACAACTCGGTTATCTTCAAGAGCCCGTTCACATCCTTTATGCAACTCTTCAAGCACCTTAGGATCAGTTTGTCGATCGATTTCGATGAATATTGGCGCTTCATGAATTACATCTTTTTCATCTAACATTTGATTGCGAGGTAAGATCTCACAGACTCGATTATTTTTATCTCTTTTAACGCGAATACCGCCCATATGAATGGTCAGATGAGAGGATAGCCCCATTCGATGAATTACCAATCGGATTGAGTCAACTAAAAACGGCATATCATCACAAATAACTTCGATTACAGTATGCGTTGTTTGCCATCCATGACGTTCATATTCTGGATTATAGATTCTAATTTTCGTCTCATGTGGTGCACGTTCACTAATTAAAGACCAAAAATTTACTACAGCACCATAAAGATCATCGATAGTCCATGTACTAAGATCCTCCATCGCTACGGTACCATATAACTGTTTGGCAAATTCGGCGCAAAACTCAGCTTGCTCACCAACCATAGAGCTTCTAATTTTATCTACAATGGCTTCAATTAATAGATCTTTACCCTCTTCAAACTTATAAGACATTGTTGTTTTACCTCGTCGATTTTGCCTCAGCTCTACAGCGAGAATTGTTGTTTAAAAAAAATAACCAGCCACCCTCACCTAGCCAGTAAATATACTAGTTAAATGAGGGTGGCTCAAAAAAAATATGTTATACTAAGTGCTTGTTGGCATCTACTTCTGTAGTCAAAGCCAACAAACCCTAATATCATGAATCACTAATCGCTATGGTTTTTGTATTTACAAATTCTAATATACCTTCCTTCGATAGCTCACGACCATAGCCGGATTCTTTTATTCCACCAAATGGTAATCTGGGATCAGAAGCCACAAAAGCATTAACGAAACAGGCTCCAGCCTCTATTTCATGAGTAGCTATATGCTCTCCCCTTTCCAAATCGCGGGTAAAAACCGCTGCTCCTAGCCCATATTGGCTTTGATTTGCATAAGCAATACCTTCTTCCTCATTATTGGCTGTGATAATCGCAATAACAGGGCCAAATAACTCTTCATCAAAAGCAGGCATGCCTGGTGTTACCTGAGTGAGCAATGTTGGCGGATAATAAAAACCTTTTCCTTCGGGAATTATACCACCTAGCAATAATTTAGCACCTTGTTTCAGTGATTTTTCTACTTGAATATGCAAGTTTTCACGCAGATCTGAACGAGCTAATGGACCAAGCTTCGTTTCCGAATCAAGTGGATCACCCATTTTAAATGTGGACACTTGCTCCGTTATTTTTTGTACCAATTCTTTTTCAGCTGATTTTAAAACAATGATACGTTTAGCGGCAATACAGACTTGACCTGAATTATTAAGTCTTGAATTGACAATACACTCTGCTGCCAGATCAAGATCTGCGTCGTCAAGAACAAGATAAGGATCGCTTCCACCGAGTTCTAACACAGATTTTTTTAAAAACTTTCCTGCATGGCTTGCTACAGCACTACCAGCACGCCCACTACCTGTCAAGGTAACTGCAATAACATTTGGATGTTCTATAATCTTAGCCGCTCCATCATTATCAACAATTAAATGTTGAAACACATGCTCCGGAAAACCTGCTTCCAAAAATAATTCTTCGATTTTGTTCCCTGTTCCTGTTGAAATAGGCGCATGCTTCAAAACCGCTACATTTCCAGCCATTAGAGTAGGTACAGCAAAACGGAAAACCTGCCAAAATGGAAAATTCCATGGCATGATTGCAAAGACAATTCCAAGAGGCAGATGGCATACTTTTGCTTTTTTCATCTCAGTCTTGATTATTTTTGGAGCGAGATATTCTTCTGCATGTTCTGCATAATGTTCACATAACCAGGCGCATTTATTAATTTCGGCTTTACCTGCAGTAATAGGTTTACCCATTTCAGATGCCATTAAATGCGCCAATTCGTCTGCTTTTGATTTTAAAAGTTGCGCCATTTGCAACATTAACGTGTTTCTCTTACTAAAAGGTGTTTTTCTCCATGCCAGAAATGCCTCATGCCCTTTGTTGAGTCGTTCATGAGCTTGCTGCACATTAAGACAATCATAATTTTGAAGTATTTGTTCCGTCGCAGGATTTACAGTTTGAATTTTCATGATCTCTCCATACAGAATAAAGTATATTTAACTAAAGTTATCAACTCTCCTTGCACACTACTTTTGATTATTGATACTATTTTTATGTTTTTTAACTTTTATAAAAGAACAATAGTTTAACTCAATATATCAATATAACTATTAAATATTTTTAGAAATCCATATTTATTTAAGAGAGAATGCTTTTAAGCAATATTTTTTTATTAACACTAGGATAATTGATGAATTTAAGCAAACAGCAATTCCATCCATTACAATACGTAGCGGCCTGGTCAGTGCATGTCTTTACTGCAAGTGCAGCCTGTATTGGTATCTTTTCATTAGTAAAAATGTATCAACACGAATATATTTTTGCTTTATGGCTTATGCTGATTACAGTTGTTATTGATGCTGTTGATGGAAGTCTTGCCCGGTTGTTCAACATTAAGAAAATTTTACCTAAAATAGACGGCGCGCTTCTTGATAATATTGTTGATTATTTGAATTATGTGATAACCCCTTGTTTCTTCTTACTCGTCAGACCCGACATGCTTCCGCCTAACTACTCGGTGTTCCTGATTGCCGCGGTTTCAATTACTTCTGCTTATCAATTTTGTCAATCTGATGCGAAAACACCAGACCATTTTTTTAAAGGATTTCCATGCTACTGGAATATTACCATTTTATATATGTTTATATTTAACACCTCAGCTACAACGAATGCCATTATATTAATTATCCTCTCCATCCTTATTTTTGTACCTGTAAAATATGTATACCCTTCAAGACTAGACTATTTAACTGAATCGAAAGTATTAAAAGTGCTTATGCATGTTTGCTCTATCATTTATGCAATTAGTTCTATTTTTCTACTTATTACTTACCCTAATACAAACATTATTTGCCTTGGCCTCTCTTTGTCATATGTTGGTATGTACTTATTTTTAAGTTTTTATAGGACCTATTACCCAATGATTAAGGCAAAAATTTCCGCACATAAGGAATAGTGCCTCTATTTTTTTATTGCGGGATAGACTTTGCATTTTTTATGATTAAAATAACCCCCAAAGTTTACTTATTGAGGTAATTATGTCTTTAGTCCATCAAATTAATAAATCGATCATGTTATCCGCTATACTAATTAGTTCAACACAGGCTGCTAGTATGTTTCCAAGAGGATGTGAAGTTACAGGTTTTGGCTATAGTCAAAATTATCTAATTTTAAATGAGACAGGAAATCAATCTTATTATTTAATACAAAATCATTCTGACTCTAGAGTTGAATTGGAGCGTGTAAATACTGAAGAAGCATTTATGAGTCCTCCGTTACATGCTACATTAGATCCAATGAGTTGGGGCGCATTTGCTTCTGATGTCAAAAATTTGAATTTTAAATGTTATAAGCGCGTTGATGAAAACACTACTCTTGTTGACTGCCGTAATGTGTTAGACGTATGCCAATACCCAAGAGTTAAGTTCGCACTAAGTAATATGGGAAATTATTGGATTTCATTTAATAAGCCCCAAGGTGCAATTATACAAGAATCAGTAGCAAAAGGGATTTACTTAAAATGGTGATATGTGGCTAAAAAAATATTTATCCTATTGGGGTGCCTTGGCTCACTTATAATAGTATGTGGTCTTTTGAAGTTTTTTGGAACTACGCCTCCTCAACTTCATTCTCAACTTTATTATTTTATTGGTGGGGTTGCATTACTTGTAACTGCTATTTACTTTAGAATGCTTTACTTCATAGCTCTTCAATTAATACTTATTGCAGGGCATGCAGCAATTTTATTAGGTAGTGGACCCTATACGCAATTTTTCTTACCTATATTATTGTGCTGCCAGCTGCTTACGTTCTATTTAATGCTAGGTAAAGAAAATAAAATATTTTTAATTTTGGGGGTTTTTGGAATTGCCTTGCTTTCTATGGGGTTTGCCTACAATGATAAATGGATATTTTTTTCAGGTAGTTCGTTTGTAGCTATATATGCTTTCTACAGCGGACATAAAGGATTACATGCCTCTTATATTTGGGCTGTTCTGAATACGGTAATTGCCTTACTTGCACTTTATAGAATAATTTTAATGTAGCGTATGTACAACAAAAGATAGCTTTGTGTTAAATATTTAAGCTTATTTGCTAGAGAAACCTGGGTTATGCTAGCGCTTCACCCAGGTTGCGATACGATTGACGCTTACTTAGCTGGAACAATTTCAACATGCAGTTTGGCAATAACATCACTGTGAACATGTATCTCAACAACGAAACTACCGATTGAATGAAGAGGACCTTCAGGCATTACGATTTCACGCTTGACCACCTCAATGCTTTTCTCAGTTAAAGCATCTTTGATTTCATTAACACCAACGGAGCCATATAATTTACCTTCATCACTCGCCATAGCGCTAATAACCAAATTGGTATCATTCAATTTAGCAGCACGTTGCTCAGCAACAGCCAATGATTGTTGTGCTTTTTTCTCTAGCTCAGCTCGGCGCTGTTCAAACAATTCGATATTTTTTGGTGTTGCAAATACCGCTTTATTTTGTGGTATCAAGAAATTACGACCATAACCTGATTTTACATTTACTTTATCACCCAGGTTACCTAAATTTCTCACTTTTTCTAATAAGATAACTTCCATCTTAATAACCCCTTAAATTGATTCGCCAACCCTTGAAGGGAAATACGATCTAAAATTAACTAAACTATCTAATGAACCAAGAACAATGTAGGCACATAATACAAAAGTTGGTTTCACTAACATTAATAACATTAATAAAATGAATACCTTAACTTTTCTCTTACGAGAGAAAATAAAATAAACCAGACCAAATCCAGAAGCCAAGAAATAACACAGCACTATTGGAAGGACATTCATAGCCAAAGGAATTTCATAAAAAGTTGCTAACGAAACTCCTAAAAAAACTAAAAATGAAAGTCTGCCACTTCGAAATGCCATTAGTTCATTCCTGAAACCACCAGGTAAAAATAACTTGGCTTGCATCGTTCGAGCAAACATCAAGGAAACTGTTGCAGAAACAATTACACTTAATATCTGAATTCCGAAAAACAATTGCGCCAAAATTACTGAATTTATGCCATTAAGAGCAGAATCAACCAACTCCTGGTATTGTGTCAAAATCATTTTAAACTGATTAAATTGTTCAACGATAAAACCAGGTACTAAAAGTTGAAGAAACAGACATCCCGAAAATGCCAGTATAAAAAATACTCCAGCCACTGCTTGCCATTTCTGCGTCTTTCGCAAACTCAATGCAGCAAAATAGCATGGAAGATAAGCAATAAGAGTATTAATTATTGCCCCGGATAATGGTATTAACATTATCAGTGGAACTGAATGAATAACAAGCGCAGGCAGCAAAACATCAAAACCAGATTTCGCACCCTTTCTTAATGTCACTAAACTAACTAAAGCAACTGAAATCCAGGATGCAAAAGGTAGCACTGAAAAAATAACAGCATAAAGAATTGCTTGCTGCTTATTTTCAAGTACTAGCTTACATTGTCTTGTTATAAAATTGCCTGCTCGCATCATTATTATTTATTTATGGCTATCACAATAAGGCAACAGACCAAGGAATCTGGCTTGCATAATTGCTCTTGCCAATTGTCTTTGAAAACGAGTTTGTGTGCCAGTAATACGACTTGGTACAATTTTACCGGTTTCAGATATATAATTTTTCAGCAAATTGATGTCTTTATAATCAATTTCATTACCGCCTTCAGCACTAAAACGGCACATTTTTTTTCTACGAAAATAAGCTGACATATAAGGCTCCTCTTAAGCAGATCTGGTTTCTTTTTCTTTCTTCATCAAAACAGATTCAGTAGTGATCGCTTGTTTTTGACGAGTAATTAAGTTTCTGATAATTGCATCATTAAATTTGAATGCATTTTTTATTTCTTCCAGAGCTTCAAGACTACATTCAATATTCATAAGAATGTAATGCGCTTTATGAACATCACTTATTGGATAAGCTAATTGGCGTCGACCTAAGTCTTCTTTGCGGTGGATCACACCACTGTGCTTGCTTATGATCCCTTCATAGCGCTCAACCATTGCTGGTACTTGCTCGCTTTGATCAGGGTGCACAAGAAACATAATTTCATAATGTCTCATGATTTCTCCTTATGGATGAAGCCTTCTGTCATCAAAAAAACAACAGTAAGGCAAGGTTTATAAAAAAGCTGCCAATTATAACCATTTTGGTTACATCATACAATTATTAATCAATTAAAATGATGAAATTTCTAAATAAAACTAGAGAAAATCAGAGTAAATTGATTTTTTATGAGTTTGTATTAATTTTTTAGTGACAAGTATCCATAAATTAGGTTACCGTGCATTAAACAAATGTTATTGATTTTACAATTAACTTATTTAAAAGTTACAGAGGGTTTTTAATGGATATAATTTCTCTTCAGTTTGAAGAACCTTTAATAATTCATATTGGTGATGCTGCTGTTAAAATTTTAGCTTTTAAAACACAAGAACATGGAAATATTAAATTTGGTGTTGACGCCCCTAGATCAGTTAATGTGCATAGAGAAGAGATTTTTCATGCAATTAAGCAAAAGCAACAGCTTTTAGAAACGGTCGAATAATCGATTAAATGAGTCAAGTATCATCTCGTTCAATTATAATTTTTACCGGATTAATTCTGGCATTATCTTCTTTCGCTTTTTTAATAAACCATTTTTTTTATGGATATCCAGGTAATAACTACTTTCCTGAAGGTATCCCAGGTTTAATAGTAACATTAATTCTTTTAAACCTTGGACTTGTCCTTTATTTTCCCCCAGGAAATAAATATAGATATGCTGGTCGAGAACTGATTTATTTTTTTATAGTAATGAGTGTTGTCGCAATAGCAACCAATGCAGTACAGCTAACTCCTTTTCCAATAGTTGATCCATACATCATCAGATTTGAAGAACATTTGAATATCCAGATGGAAAAAATATTAGTCTGGACTAATAACCATCCTTACTTTAAATATGTGCTGGGTATCATTTATGATAGCCTGACCTATCAAATGAGCATTTTACCTTTACTGATCATTTTTACATGTCGTTTTCATCTGATTAGAGAGTATTATTTTTATCTGTTATCTACGGTTTTAATTGGTTTTATTGTTTATTATTTTTTCCCTACAACTGCTCCTGCAAGTATCATCAGCAGTCCTTTATTCTCCGCCGAACAAATTGATACTGGCCTTAAGTTCAGACAAATCCACCATTATATTAATCCAACGACTAATGAAGGAGGATTAATCGCTCTGCCTTCTTTTCATACAATCTGGGCAATATTGTGCGTAAATTTACTTAAAGAATGGCCTATTCCTTGTTTTTTATTGTTGATAATTAATTTATTACTTATTGCATCCTGTGTTTTGCTGGGGTGGCATTATTTAACCGATATTGTGGGAGCGCTAATCATATTATTCATAAGCTATTGTCTTTTAAAATACTGCAGTCAAGAGCAGTCCTAGTTTGCTAGAGCAGTGACTATATATTAAATTTTTCGTATCAAGCCCGTAGGATATGCAAGCTCATTTTGGATTACTTTGCTATTAATGAAGTTGGAAAGATTATTAATTCTTAATTGATTTTGTAGTGCTGCTTGCAGCGACATACTGTGTTGTTCACTCAAGAGAGGATGTATTTGTATTACCCATTTCCCTTCTTGTTTTCCAATTTTTACTGGTTCGTTGATTACTCGTACCGGAGTTCCTGTTGGAACGATATGAAATAAATATTCAATGTCATCCGGAAACATACGAATACATCCGGCACTTACCCTCATACCAATCCCATCAAGCCTGTTTGTACCATGAATTAGAAAAGTTGGCCACCCCAGCCGCAAAGCATGTTGTCCAAGGGGATTGTAAGGCCCAGAAGGAAACTCATCAGGAAGAAAATCACCATTTTTCTCTGCTTCGGCGCGCAGATTTTCTGTTGGGCGCCATTTAGGATTTGCCTCTTTTGATATAATTTTAGTTAACCCTAAAGGTGTATTCCATCCTTTTCGACCAATACCAACGGGAAAAGTAATTACCACATTCTCATTTTCAGGAAAATAATACAGCCGATATTCAGCTAAATTAATAACAATTCCCTTTCTAGGAACATCAGGCAAAATATACTGGGCGGGAATTACGAGTCGTGAATTAACTAGTACACGCTTAGTGTCAATTTGAGGATTTGCTCTGACAATTTCATAATATCCAACATCAAAACGTTTTCCTATCTCATCAATTGTTTCATTTGCTTCGGATAGTGTGTATTGAATTTCTCCAACAACATCCCCTGCTGGAGGTAAAACCAGAGTGGTTGCATGAGAAATAAACACACAAAGAAATTGTAAAGAAATCAAAAAAAATAATCTTTGCTTGGTTAAGATCATTTGTAGTGAATTATCCATAAATGTAGTGACATGATCTGATTTGTTTTTAAATTTTGTAGCCTGGGTGCAGCGCAGCGGAACCCGGGTTTGTAACATCAATAAAATTTTTCAAGCCCGAGTTCCGCTGCGCTGCACCCAGGCTACATGTTGCATAAAAAACAGAATCAAATCACAAACTTTCGTCTACCTTGAACCGTTTACCATACTTGGATTCAAGAGTTTTAAATAAATTTTCTAAATTATTTGCACCAAAATCCTTAGCATAGTTCATTGGGCCACCACGAAATGGAGCAAACCCGGTAGCGAAAATCATGCCTGCATCAAGTAAATCCGCATCAGCAACAACACCTTCACGCAAACAGGCAGCTGATTCATTAACCATTCTGAGGATTAACCGGTCTGCAATATGTGGATCAATTGGCTTATTAGGCTGTTTCTTAATTGGTTTGCCATTTTTATATTGATAAAACCCTTTGCCTGTTTTACGACCTAATTTGCCATCTTTAACCATGTCACGTAGCTTCTGTGGAACAGTTCCGCCAAAATGACTCGTTAAATTTTCAGCAACAGCTAGTCCAACATCCAGTCCAACTGTATCTGCCAGCTCTACCGGTCCCATGAACATACCAAATGATAGTGCGGCTTCATCAATAGTCTCAGCACTGTATCCTTCATCCAATAATTGAACACATTCCATAAGGTAAGGCATTAACACTCGATTTACTAAAAATCCTGGGCTGGATTTAACTGGTAATGGGAGTTTGCCAATTTGATTAACAAAAGCGCACGAATTAAGCTCAACTTTCTTGGAGGTTTTTGTGCTGCTCACTACTTCGACCAGGTCCATCTTAGCAACCGGATTGAAGAAATGAATTCCAACCAAACGATTAGGATTACTCATTACACTACTCATTTCATCCAGTGGTATGCTTGAAGTATTGGTAGCAATGATGGCATCTTTTTTGGCGAGCTTCTCAACTGCTTTCATAATTTCTTGTTTTACCGCAAGATTTTCGAAAACCGCTTCAATAATGACATCAGCTCTTGCAATACCATGCCCTTCGGGATCAGGGATTAAATTATCCATTGCAGCTTGTATAAGGCGTGGTTTACGCAATTTTTTCTTATACAAAGCATGAGCTCGGCCAATCGCAGGGGCAATTTGGGCATAAGATTGATCTTGTAAAGTCACTCGCAATCCACGTAGTGCACACCAGGCAGCAATATCACCACCCATCACGCCCGCACCTATAACATGTATATGGCTCGCTTTAAAATCACTACCTTTTGCAAAACCTTTTAAACGTTCACGTAAAGAAAAAGCACGGATTAGATTTTTTGAAGTAATTCCAGTTGAGACTAAATGCTCTACAGAGTCTATTTCCTTCAAATAAGCCCTATCTCCCATACCACCTTCTTTTTCCCATAGATCAACGATGGCATAAGGTGCTGGATAATGTTCTTTTCGTACACGCTTAGCCACATTTCGACGCATTAAAGCAGCAATGGGCTTTCTCAACCATGCCTTATTCGTTAATCCCTGTACGAACGAAGGTTTATGTCGCGGTGGTTTGTTTTTAATAAAATAAACTGCTGCTCGTTTTAATTGACGTACAGGAACTACATCATCAACCATGCCTAAGCTCTTGGCTTTTGCAGCAGGAACTGCACTTCCGGTTAATATAATTTGTGATAAAGCGTTAAAGCCACCAATTAATTGAGGTAAACGTACAGAACCACCCCAACCTGGGTGTATACCCAACATCACTTCGGGTAAACCGATACGAGTATCTTTTTCATCACTAGCAACTCGATAGGTACAAGCAAGAGCTAATTCGTAACCTCCGCCCATGCAGAAACCGTCTATCATAGCAACACTAGGAATTGTAAGTGCCTGTAATCGAGCAAACACTGCTTGTCCTTTTCGCAAGAAATCTACAGCTTGAGCCGGGGTTGCGAATTTTGAAAATGAATTCACATCTGCACCCGCGATAAATCCTTTTTCCTTAGCCGAATAAACAATCAAACCTATGGCGTTTTTATCTTGTGAAATTTCGTGCAAGAGACTATTAAGTTCATCCAGTACTTCTTCATTAATACTGTTCACAGAAGTATCTTTCCTATCCAGGGCTAGCCACAGAATATTGTCACTGTCTCGTTGCAAGTCCCAATGTTTGTAATTATTCATGTCCTTTCACCTCAGTCACTCTTTCAAGATACATAGCCCCGCCCTGTCCTCCACCAATACAGATAGAAGCCATTCCTCGCGACTCATTTCTTTGTTCCAATGATTTTAAAACGTGTAAAACAATACGCGCACCACTTGCACCTATTGGATGCCCAGCTGCGATTGCTCCTCCATCACGATTGAGTTTTTCTAATGAAGGACCACCTAAAGGTTTTTCTAAACCCAATTGAGTACGGCAATACTCTTCGTCATTCCATGCTGCGACACAACCTAGAACTTGTGCTGCAAAAGCTTCGTTGATTTCCCAGCAATCCATATCTTCAGGCGTCAACTTTTGTCTTTGCAGTATGGGGGTTGCAGCATGAACAGGACCTAGCCCCATTTGTGACGGATCAAGTGCAGACCATTGTGAATCGACAATTCGACCAATTACTTTTAATCCATGTTTTTTTACTGCATCAGCACTCGCTAATAATAATAAACAAGCCCCATCAGTTATTTGTGAGCTATTACCTGCGGTGACCATACCATATTTTTTATCAAAAAATGGTTTTAATTTAGCTAATTTTTCTACGGTTGAATCTGCTCTTAAACCATCATCTTGCGGATAAACTTTTCCTTTATAGTCAATAATTGGTGATACTTCTGTCATCCTATTTTCGCTATAGGCTTTTGCCAGTCTTAAATGACTTTGATTGGCAAACTCATCCATTTGTTCACGAGTAATATTAAAACGGTAGGCAACTTTCTCTGCTGTTTGCCCCATGTTCATGCCAACTATGGGATCTGTTAAACCACGCAGCAAAGCAATAACAGGAGCCAGATAAGCCGGTCTAAATTGCGTTATTAAACCTAATTTTTGACCCATACTCTTAGCAGCATACCAATTGGCTAACCAGGATGCCATTTTTTGGTTGAACAATAAAGGAGCGTGACTCATTGAATCCGTACCGCCTGCAAGAACCAAATCGCTGCGACCACTCGCAATTTGGATAGCCGCATTATCGAGAGCCTGCATTCCAGAAGCACAATTTCTCATCACTGTAAACGCGGGTACATTATTACCACAACCCAAACGCAAGGAAACTACTCGTGCAATATTCGCTTCATCTGGACTAGGCATAGCACAGCCAATAATCACTTCGTCCAACTCAGTTGGCGCAAAAGGTTGGCGATTTAATAAGGTCATCCCTGCAGCTACCGCTAAATCAGATCCAGAAAAAGGACCTATTCCCTTGGCTTTGAGAAATGGTGTGCGATTTCCATCAACTACATACACCTCTCGACCATGTAAATTCGACTTCTGTTTCATCGATCCTCCTTATTTTTAAATTGCGGTCACATCACTGCAACGATATTTCATTAAAAGAGTAACGCTCTCAATGAGCATGTCCTTAATAGAGATAACAAAAGGACCAAAATCTTTTAACTTAACGCCATTAGTCTTCACTGATATTAGTTCTGATTTATGAATGATAAAGAGTAGCAGCAATCATGAAAATTTGGAATTTTTATAAAGCATTAAAATATAAAATTATTAAACTAACTTTTTGAAAAAATAAGTACAATAAGCTTGATCAAGCAATTAACTGCACACTGATTAATTATAGATCAATATTAATGCATCCAAAATTTTTACTTCGCCAACTTTCTGTTTCAATTTATAAATCATGCATATTGACGCCATGAAAATACCTGATATACTGCCCAGCCATTGATTGGAGAGATGGCCGAGTGGTCGAAGGCGCTCCCCTGCTAAGGGAGTATGGGAGAAATCCCATCGAGGGTTCGAATCCCTCTCTCTCCGCCAGTCAACGCGCCCGTAGCTCAGTTGGATAGAGTATCTGGCTACGAACCAGGGGGTCGGAGGTTCGAATCCTTCCGGGCGCGCCATTTCCAAATATAAATCACAAAAGAAGAAATCACTCCGAAATAGTTGCCAAGGCATCCAATGTCATTGGCCCGGAAGTGTTCGAACCGAAAGAGGTTCGACAAAATGCGAAGCGAAGAGCGCAAAGCGCAGCATTTTGGACGCGCTTCAGCGCGCCGAGAAACGGTGAGAAGCGAACGAAGTAAGCGACAAATCTATCCTTCCCCGGACTCTTGGGATCATTTTAATTTAGTACTAAGATACCTCAGGGGGCAGGCATTGAACTCTCTCGTAAGCTGCTGGTAGCTCTGGCTCTGAATAAGCCCCCTTTTGGCAACAAGATGTCTTATGTCGCCAAAAGAGAGCATTGGATGAATCAGATTATTTAGAATTAATGGAAATCTGTGACTTATTATATGATTTTATGTGGTGCAGTGTAATTAGAGTTTTATTTCCTAACTTCCAAAAAAAGTGAATTCATTTGTTGAATTTTCTATTTCAGTTTTTTCTGAATTATTTAATAAAGATTCTACTTTCTTAGTCAGTTTTGCTATGTTATCTAAGAGAAGACTATTTTGCTGTTCTAAACGCTGAATTCTCACTTTATGTTCAGCAAGTTGCTCCGTTAATTTTTCTTGCTCCTGGGATAATTTGTACTGCTTATATTTTATTTTATATTGCTTATAAAAATTATCATAACTGCTTGCAGCCTCATGAAACATTGTTAATTCAGCACCAAAAGAAATGAGAACGTCAAGTACACGGGTTCTTTGGTCCTCAGATGCACTATCCGCTATGAAGACATTTCCTACTAGTCGCTCAAAAGTACGATTATTTATTGTGAGCCCCGATTGGTTAATTATTTTAAAAAAATCTACTATGTAGTTTAAGTTCCAGAGTTGAAACATATCTTTATACTTAAAGAGATAGGATAATGGGACATCATTGGTATCAGACATTCTGTTTATATCTGCCCCATTATTGATTAAGAATTTGAAAAAATATACTAAGTTCATAATCTCCTTAGAATGAACTAAAGCCAAGGCTATTTCGTTCATCAGTATATGGAGTATTGTTTCTCGATTTTTACTTTCAAATTGAAATGAGATTAATTGCTCAGGAATTTCAAAAGATTCATATTTTTTTATAAAATTTTCTTTATTCATACTGAGAGCATCATGATGGATTTCTTTAAAAAGGTTGAGTAATTCTATTTCGGTATATTGTGCTGCTTTAACTATTTTCATTTGAATGTCTCCTACAATCTGATGAACTACCAAACACCGATCCGGGATTAAGCTACGCTTGACCCAAGTTACAATATAACATTAACCAATTAAAAAGAAGCTTGGCCATCGTCCTTAAAAGCCCCAATTACCAATCGACGTCCCCCCTTGAGGAACTTCAAATGCTCCATTGGTAAGATCGGAATTAAGTACCTCAACTAGACAATTGCCTTCACATTTCAAAGCTATCTGCCAGAAAAACGCTTCTCCAATTAGAGTATAATGCTCAAATCAGATGCAAAGATTATACAATCTGACTCATTGCAATACTGTGAACTATAAAAGAACATTACATTGTAAGAAAGTTTCGCTTACACTACAGTGCTCCCAACTGAGGATCTTAAATAACGTATTATATTAAAATAAGCCTCTAACCTTCAAATCCTATTATCAATTAGCGATTAACTATTAGGTTCAGATGCCATGAGGCGTAGCGCCCCAAACCCATGTTAGGGGTAACCAATTGTTATTATAGTTTTTTTCTCGTTTTCATCGTCTAATCTCCTCTCTACTTTTACATTGCGCAAGTATGATTAAGTTATGCGTCCAAGATAATTGTCGCACCAATGGTGAGTGAATTTGTTCTTCATGATACGAGATTTGCTTATGATGCTGTTTCGATTTATTTGGGTTAATAATATTTTAAGGAAAATATCTACAATAGGACTCCACATGACCAATATACTGCAAAAAAGAACAGGAAATTATGGATTGCATCCTTAGCGCAACAAGGCTGCTTATTCAATTATAAAGTAGGAAACAATGAAAAATTTGTCTTTATTTTAATTCATTTTGTGGTTTTTAATGCAAAAATTTTTGCTACGCCAGCTCTTGCTCTGAGCTTCATTAAAAGAAAAAAGTGTTACCTATGTCTCAATAAGGACAATCCTTGTAAATCAATCAGTTATACCAACAAGGTGCGAAGTAGAGCACAAGCAACCCAATTTTGAACAAATAGTAACTTGAGGTTAGTGAGCAGGATTTCTGGCATCTCACAACTTTTTGAGAATATCAAGAAAGTATTGCATGCAAAGGCCTTGCTTTAAGCTTAATTAGCTCTTGACATAAGAAATTAGAGTTGATTAAATCTGGCTTAAGAAAATCATTAGTGTTCGGTACTCTTTAAGCCATCCTGATCGAACACGTCACTTAGATTTTTGGTGATGGCTCTTTATTGTTAACTCAATAGGAGCATCATCGCGTATCAATTCGAAAACTCGCCTTTTATATTAAGCTTAAAAGAAGGCGAAAACTTATTTCAAAGCATCATCAATTATTCACATTCTATTAATTTAAAATCCGCAATTTTTACAGCTATTGGTGCGATATCCAATATCACTTTGGGTTATTATCATCGCAATACGCAACAACATACCAAGAGATTGTTTCAGGGAACCTATGAAATTGCTTCCTTGACGGGCAATCTAACCTTGGCTAATGAGGATTTGTTTGTACACATTCATGCAGCTGTAGCTGATAATAATTTCCAAATTTTTGGCGGTCATCTCATTAGTGCGGAAGCTAGTGCATCCACGGAGATTGCGATTATCCCGTTGAATCACACCATAAAGCGGGAAAAACACCCTGATTTGGACATAAAAGTTATACGTCCATTTGTTACTCTTGCAAATAGGGGGTAACGATGAAAACAAGTAGCAATTCAAATGCATTAAAAGAATATACTCTTTTTGATCTTCAATCTAATTTAAATCACGCAATTAACAGTTATAACCAAAATGGCATTATTGTTCTTAAAGAGTACCTTAATCAGGTGGAGCTACCTGAGTTATTGAATGAAATTGAAAAAATCCAAAACGATGCGGAATTGGATATCGCGCAAAATTGGAATAATGAAATCGTTTGCTTTTATTCTAAAAATCCGTTGAAACCAGAATCAGAACCAAAAGAATATGTCACTAAACCATATTTTCAATCATCCAGTCACAAAGCACATGTATTTTATGAAGTGATAGATGATGTAAGAGTCGTTAATAGAATTGGGCATGGTATGCATCTCATAGAAAAATATTCAATGATGCAACACACGGTTTATAAAAACTCCATGCTTAAATCGATTTTTAAAGGTATAGGATTTAGAAAACCAATTTGTCATTTAAGTGTTTATATTCCTAAGCACCCTCATGGTTTAGGCAGTGAAGTCAGGCCACATCAAGAATCAACTTTTGCCTATACTGAACCAACTTCGGTAGTTGTTTTATGGCTAGCTTTAGAAGATGCATCTATAGAAAATGGGTGCATGTATGGGGTTATGGGCAGTAATCGTTGGCCCTTGAAATGGGTTCACGGGTAAATCACCAACTTAAAACCAGACAATTTGAGGCACTAAATGATGTCCATATTCCTGATTTTGTTAGCGAGAATTATTGTTATACGCCTTTGGAGGTTAAAGCTGGGGATGCATTATTATTTCATGGCAATTTTGTTCATTGCAGCCCAATAAATAATTCAAGCTATTCGCGCAAAGCGCTATCTTTTCAATTCATTGAAACCTTGGGAGTGAATTATCCAAAGAGCAATTGGTTACAGCCTCCAAACCATGTTTATATTGACTTAAACAGATAAGGATAAAAAAATGTCTATGTATGATAACAATGAGTTTTTCAAAACCTATTTTGCTAATGCAAGTGAAAAATCGATACTTATTGACTTAATAAGTACTCGCTTTTCTCCCTCCACATCTGAGGTCAATATTTTGGATTTAGGTTGTCATGATGGCAAATTAATTATAAGAATAATTGATGCTTATGCCAGTAAAATGCCAGCGAAAGTCAGCATAACAGGAGTAGAACCAAGCGCAGATGCTTTATTAGAATACTCCAAAAACCAGTTTAGCATTCCCGTTCAAACAAACACCTTTGTTGGAACTGCTGAAAGCTATTTTTTAAAAAACCCACGCAATGACTATTTCAATTGGGTTATCGCCTCCCAATGCCTTTATTGGTCTTTGGATTTACCATATATCGTTAAAAAAATAACAGATGCTGGAGAGTCAGGTTTAATTGTCTTGAGAGGACGCCTTGAAATTTATGAAATTCAATCACGTTTCAAGGATTATATAGGCAACCACAATGAGCAATTTTATACTGCAGATGATATAGAGTCAGCACTGCGTGACCTAAATATACCTTTTGAAAAGGAGGTTAAAACAACATCTATTCTAATGCCTTCTCAAGGCAGTATGGAGATGAAATGGCTCATTGCTTTTTTTCTACAATGGGACAAAAAAAATATAAATAGTGATATTTTGCAGGAAGTTGAATCTTGGATTTTAGAAAAAAATGCAGAAAAAATGACGCATGAAGTATGCTTTTTCTGGTTAGGAAAAGCGATACTCAATGGGAGCAAACATGTGAAAGAGCAATAGAAAAACAAATTTGCAAAGATACTTAAACGTTTTTTCCTGGCTGTATTATCATTACAAGTATTTGCTTCTGATTTGCCTGAAAAACATAAAACACTTTTTAAATAAAACGTTTCAACTTGCGCAGTTAGCTCGTCAAAAAGAAAATCATCCTTTTGGCGTATTATTGGTGTATCAAGGGCAAGTTATTTAACCGCAGAAAACTTGAAATATCGTATCATTTGACTGCACATGCAGAAACGATACTGCTCAGACCAGCTAGCAAACAATTTTATAAAGATATTTTAAAAGAGGCTGTGGAGTAATGTAGCTGCCAATCGCTTTAAGGATTATTAAAGCTCTGAATAATGTAACAGATTTGTAACAAAGTGTCATATAACCCCCGTTGTTTCAGGCCGTTTATGGCAGTAATATCTAAATCTGTTACATTTTTTAAAAGCATTAGAAAACATACGTTGATAATCTTGAGAATCAACGTATTTATCTTTAACTGCTTTTCTTTTAGATTTAGCGTGGTTTATAGCCATAGTCCCTAAAACATCAGCATAACTAGAGACTACAGTTACAAAATCATTAGGAGAAGGCTTTCCCCCTCCTTTTTTTTAACTGACGAATCTCTTCTGGACTTTTTATTGAGCAACATTTCAAATATATATATAATTTATTCACTTTTTTGGGGTATTTTCTATGAGTGGTAAAAGTCTTTCGGATTGGAGAAAAAAATGGGAAAGTTTTTTTAAAAAAAATAAATATGGTTTGGCTAGATGCAATAATGAACTTGATGCAGTAAAAAAAATGCTTTTTGAATATGCAGGCGCTTTTGCACACACTCCATTAGGTCAGCCCTATGCTTGGGGTGGTATGTTTGGAAGATTTTTGTGGGGTAGATGGGGGACAAATCATGGAAGCGCTGTCGAGAAGGCATTGCATACCATACATTATGAATCTTTTGATGACTACATGAATATGAACTCATATGTAGGAGAGGATTATCATGAAAGGATAGATGGCATGGATGTAGAAATACATATTATTAGAGGTGCTGGCACATATTATACTGAAAAATTGCATGGGAATATAATTAGAACTTTAAACACCCATACTGAAAACATTGTTGATTTTTCTCCTTCTCCAACTGCACAAATACAAAAACTCCTACAAGAAATAAAGAAAAATATAGATAATAAAAAGATGAAACCAGATGGCGACCTTCATCGTATATTAACTGTAATCGAAGAAAAAACAGGAATTAGTTATAGTAACATCGATTTAGTTAGAGATTACTATAGAGAAGAAAATTTAAAGAAAATAAGAGATTTGAAAAACACGTTGGAAAGTGCTGAGATAGAGAGTCTAACTAGAGGAGATATCATGCAGCTTAAAGGACCTGCTTGGAAATATCAAGAAGCATTCTAAGGACAATTCAGAGCAAAGGATTTACCAAACTGTATGTTCAAGCCACCACCGCTTTTCTCTTTTACAAAATGCGAAGAAGAGCGCGCGAAGCGGTGATGAGGAAACAAAGTGACTGACGAATCTATCCTTCACTCGCCAAGCCCACTTATCTAATCAAATTACAAAAGTCACTCCGGAAATTAATAAAATCTAAGCACGAATGTAACAATTACAAAATTCCTGAAAGAATCTATTTTGGTTCATTGTAATGCCACCACAAGATATGATTATCAATTTGATTAAAGAACGTATGAGTCTTACACCTTTGTGACACCTAATTTTTATTTTTACTCATAGGTAATTTTCAATGAAATTGAAAACTTGTATCTTGTGATGGTTTATTTTCAATTCCTTGAGCAGTAGAATTTGAATTTCCAAATAATATTTGAGGTGTAGATATAAGAATAGCGGCCGCTTTTGACTCGTTCAATTTTTTTTCTTCATCGGTAATAGAAGAATCTTCTGGCGAGAATGTTTTTGCTTGATTAAGTGCTTCTTGAGCCTTATACCATTCTTTCTCAAATCTATAAGTGCACGCAATATTTAACCATGCATCAGCAATTTCTTGTTTATCTTTCGTTTTTTCCAAGATAGAAGAGAAATATTTTCTTGCTTCAGAGAAACAATTCTGTTTGAACAAAGTCATTCCCATTTGATTAATCGCAGGAAGGTGATCTGGATCAAATTGAATAACTTTTAAGTAAGTTTCTTGCGCTTCTTTATAATGTTCATTTTTATACATATGATGTCCATATTGTGCTAAACATTCGATGTAATTGCCTAAAATAATATTTTTGAGAACGAAATCATCTTCTTTGCACGCATTTAATGCTTTCAGATAATATTGCAATGCATGACTAAAATTATTAGTCATTTTTTTTTGAACGGCTTCATCATCCCCAATAACCTTTTCAAGAACTTCTATATATTGCTCATACCAACTCGCCACACCATGTAAAAATACAGGATTGTCACTACAAAGTTCCAGTGCCTTTTTGATAAAAACAAGCGCTCTCCCAAAAAAATTAACAGCGTTCATTAGGTCTTCTTTTTCAAGATAAGACTTAGCAGACTTTATGTAAAACAACCCCATGTTGTTCCAGGCAGAAGCACAAGATAGATAAATCTTAGTTGCTGTCTCATAGCAGGTTAATGCGGCAGTACCTTTATTTTCAGCTTCATAGCATTGCCCCAATACATCAAATGCATAAGAAAGGTTAGCAACATCATCTGAATTATTTTGTTTTACCTCAATTAGTTTATTTATTTTTTTAATATAGGTTTTTAAAGGAGAAATAGCCTGTTGCTTTTCATCACAAAAGAAGTGGCATTTCCCTAAGTAAAAATAGCTTTCTGGTGTCTCTTGTTTTTTATCAATTGCCCTCAGAAATAACTCTTTAGCTTTTTCATAATTACCTTCATTAAATGCTTTTACCCCATGATTTTCTGGCATAAGTAGTTGATCTAGAGCACTTATATCGTCTAGATATTTCTGCACTGATTCCGATATAACCTGGTGTTTTTGAGTTCCCTCTGGAGATAACAGCTGTAGGTCCCCAAGAGTTAAATATAAAGGACTGTAAATCTCAGTGACCGTGCAATAATCTATTGATTCAGAGTTTTCCTGATTTTTTACAATCAATCGGTATATATAAACAGCAACAGATTTTTTATCTGTTTGCATTTTTTCTTTTGCAAATTCTGGCAATTTTGTAAGACCAAAATAGACATCTTCCTTGATTAATGAAAATCCATCGTTTTTTATTGTTTGACCAATAGATCCACCTTGATAAATTTTATCATGTGTATTTTGAAACCAATCTGGGACCGGCAAGGAGTAATTAACAACTGCAAAAGTTCGCATTACACCATTTGAATGTAAATTGGAAACACGAATATTATTTTCTTGTAAAACTACCTCTACCCCATAAGAGCCAAATATCAGTTCAATTCGCTGACTGTTTAGCTTACCCTTCATATCCTCAATTTCATTATGTGTTCTGGATGGTAATTGATCGATTTGATTTATAGATGAAGCATTTACTTTTGAATACATATTTAAAGCCTTTATTACCAAATTTGGTTAAATATTTTAACACTACTCATGCATTGCATGTATATGAGGTATTAGTCGCATTAATAAATGTCTGTGTCATAAATTGTGGCATAGCAGTGACAGCACTCAACTGTTTTAGGCGTATTCCATGATTTTGATACATCTCAACGCATTGAAAAATAAGAGATTTATAGCACAAGAAGAAGGCTACGAACCAGGAGGGCGGAGGTTCGACACAATGCGAAGTGAAGAGCGCACAGCAGCAGCATTTTGACGTGCTTCAGTGCGCCACAAAGCGGTGAGGAGCGAACAAAGTAAACGACAAATCTTTCCCTCCCCTGAATCTTGGTATCATTTAAATTTAATTCTATAAACTAAATTCTAAATAGTCTCACTATGATATTTTTGGTTAGTAAGATAAAAACGATTATGTTTTTCAAAATCAAAATGTTCAACTAAACCTAACGAGTTAATTCGCTTAGCTGCACTTCTCAAGAGATCCCCAGATAAATGCGCATATCGCAAAACCATTTCAAAACTGGACCATCCCACCAAGTTCCATTTGCACATGCCAGCTTGCCAAGGTATGCCTCAAATCGTGCCGCCTAAAACTTTCAATGCCAACACGTTCAAGGGTCAACATACTGGTATCAACCCATGGCAGCTTCAATTTGATTGATTGAGTAGCATGTTGGTGAAGCATACAAAAGATCAATTGTACTATCTGCTAATTTCGAAATTATTACTTTCCAAATGAGTATATTCTCTAAAAATTCATTTCGCGTAAAATAATTACCCAATTTGCAGAATATTATCACGGAGTGTTTTTTATGAAGTCCCTCCAAAGCATCCCACCGGTCTTTCATTATGTCTGGGTAGGTGGCGAGATTAAACCTCATTACCTGAAATCAATAAAAGATTTATCGGGGGTTGCCTATCGAAATTGTTTTAATAAAACCATCATTTGGACAGATGATGAAAAAATTATCAACAAGCCATTGAGCCGTTTGGATTTACAAGAGTCTTCAATCAAATACCGTTCTGGCAAATCACAAAAACCCCTTAGAGCTCCTAGTAAGAGACATCCTAAAGACAAGGTTTCGCGAGAACCATCCCTTGCGGAAACTTTAGATGTTCCTATTAATGCAGGAAATTGTCATATAGAAATCAGAAATATAAATGAATTGGTATCTCGGCTGAAAAACGATCCAATTTTTTCAGACAAAGAAACTAATGCATTACTATTACACATATTAAATGAAGCTATAGGAAACAAGAATTTAGCAGCGGTAAGCGATTTAATTAGGTATTGTAGCTTATATTACTTTGGCGGCTACTATCTGGACACCGATTTATTAGCACTAGTGAATAAGTCGACAACACTTGTACCAGATAAACCTAAATTTGGGATAATCGGTCACTTTAGGCGATTTGAACACCCGGAGGAAAAGCGTTATTACGCCAGGCTTTTTGGCATTGAATTGCCTCTCGAAATTGAGGGAAACAATGATGCCTTTGGCGTTGTGCCTCGCCATCCTATTTTGCGAGTAACAATCAAACATATGTTGAACAGATATGCTCAGTTGCAAACAGAACCGGTGATTTTTAAAAACGGTTTTACAGATATTGTCGATAAATTAAAGCAACCGTTAGGCACCTTTGAACGCGATTTTTTATCTAAATTAACTAGTGATAAAAATGCTCAAAATAATTTTATGAGTGAGCTTTTGAACAAGTCCTTTGAACTTCATTTATTAAATAACGTCAATTTTGATGAAATGGATTTAAATAACTTGCCCAAAAGGACACGAAAATCTGTTGAGAATGATAAAGCTAAGGTATGGGAAGCGATTGATAACCTAATTGATCAGTATACAACTCTGTTAAAGGTTAAAAAGAATTCTAAACAAAGTACACGGAAGTTAGCTATAGAATTGATCGGTGTTGTCCAATCAGAAATTAAAAATCATAAGGCACAATATTCAATGGGTTATGAGTTTGCGACAGAACAGGATGCCAAACGATTTCCTTTTGTTCAAGGAACTTCAACAAAAACTAATAAAAGAAGAGCAAACACTTGTCTCACCGGTGTTAATTCCTTTTGTGATGCAATTGAGGAGTTCGTATTTTATAAAGATAAGAAAAAATCTTCCCCTTATACTGAAAATGAAATGGAAGCATTTCCCTCTGAAGAATTAACCAAAAGTAACTTTAGGGAAAATCTTGCCGCCATTCAATCGCCGGGAGACTACGAGGAAAAAATTCAACTGGCAGGGTGTGATATTAGAATACAGTGTGATAAAACATGGTTGCAAAACACCCAAAAAAAGGTTTCATACGATGACAGCGACTTACCCAGTAAAACCAAATACTACAGTTTCTTTAAAGGAAGTGATGAGTCCAGTGCAACTAAAAATGCGGATCGTAATTTAGCTGGCAAAATGGAAGCTCATGCCCATATGGATATGTTCACTTAAAGAAGGAAATTTTTTGCAAAAGCTTTTTTCAAAGAAAGGAATTACAGCAGTAAGTCACTATTTTATCATAGATTGGGCTGCTATCTGGAAAGATATAGTTGTTGGATTAATTATTGCTGGTGCTTTGGCTGCATGGGTACCAAAAGACTTTTGGCATTCTTTTTTTCTTCAATCTCATCCAGTGTGAACAAAATTTGGGGGTCCTTTAATAGGCCCTCTTGTTTCAATTTTTTCTTTTGTTTGCTCTGTAGGTAAAAATAAAGGTTTGGATCATTGACAAAGACAGCTCAAAATAGTCTTTAGCATTTTTAAAGCTTCAATGGCATTATCTGCTTGATATTGTTGCCAAAAACCCACACCGGCATTAAGTGCCAACATCAAAAAAGATAACCCCAGAAATCTTCCCAGTGTTGTAGAATTGCAGATAAGAGAAGTGCTGCTTCAATCATCCAGGGAATAGGCCCCCAAAGAAATGACAAAAATTTAACAAGATTACTTGCTCTCTTTTAACCGACATTTCGAATAACTCATTTTATTGGCTCATCCAGGATGAGTACGTGCATGCCCTTTTAAAATAATAGGCTCAATATGAAGTTGCAAATCATAATGATTCTGAACTTGAGACTGAATCCACTCTGCAAATTTCAGCAATTCTGTTTGACAAGCTCCGCCATAATTAACTAATACCAGTGCTTGTTTTGAATAAATTCCTACATTACCATGCCGAAATCCTTTTAGTCCTAAATTATCAATAAGCCAACCCGCAGAAATTTTAATGTACGCAAGATTAGCTGTGGCAAAAATGGGAAGGTTGGGATATTGAATAAGCAGTTTCTGCACATAATCCTGTGGCACAATAGGATTATGGAAAAAACTTCCTACATTGCCAAGCTCTTGCGGATCAGGCAACTTGCTTTGCCGAATACCAATAATTATCTTACGTAGCTCATGCGGCGTAGGATTAGTAATAGAAGCAATTCTTTGTGCTACATCTCCATAGCTCAAATTAAGATCAGATTGATTGGATAGTTTAAAACTTACACTAATGACTATGTAGCGTGAATTATTTTTTAATAGGCTGTTTCGATAACTAAAGTTGCATTCATTATTACTGAGTGTAACTAATTGTGCAGTTTGTAGATCATAAGCTAAAACTTCTTCAATAAAATCTTTTACCTCGACCCCATACGCTCCAATATTTTGAATAGGCGATGCACCTACAGTACCAGGGATCAAGCTTAGATTCTCTAGCCCAAATGCACCATTTGCAGTGCAATAAGCCACAAACTCATCCCAATTCTCCCCTGCCATTGCTGTAACAATCCGTTCTTTCCCATTTTTAATAATCTTAATTCCATGCAATCGATTATGAATGACTAAACCTTGATATGTTGGAGGAACAATTAAATTACTGCCACCACCTAAAACAAAAAACTGTGGAAAGCGAGATATAAGCAAACAAAGTTCATCTAATTGTTCAATATGATCTAAGACTACATAATGAGATGCAGTTGATTTTAGATGTAAGGTATTTAAAGGGGTTAAATCAACATTTTCTTGAAGATTCAGCATTTATTGTTAATCATTAGTTCATGAGCTAGGTATTATAACGCATTTTATTTTTAAAGGTTAACCCCCGTATTACAGCTATGCAAAAAAACAACTTGATTTCGCTGATGATTCATCAAGCTAAGATTGGTACGCTTGCTATAATAATGGTGATTAATATTTATTCTGGAGGAAAAAATGTTTATTAAACCGGTAATTGCTTTGTTTGGTTTTGCCTTGTATTTTTGTCCTTTTTTAGCAGTAGCGGATGATATGAAAATGTGCAATGCCAAACAGCAAGAAAACTGCGGCCGTTTTTGTCAAGCACATCAAGGGATGAAGTCTTGCATCATTGATATCACCACAAAAAGCGGAACGTGTACTTGTGAAGATGGCGTCAGTCATACTAAGTCATAGGTAGGTGTGGCTAAAAAAAATATAAAAAGCAACCCATGAGCTTGCAGCGGAAGTAAGTTCCCGATCAAGCTAGCATGGCCTTGATTACACAATGCTTCATCAAGGCTATGCTACCTTTGTTAAAAATGAGTTTCAGTATGTAGAAACTTAATCATTCGGATAAATTAAGTTCGGCAGGATAGGCATCAAACCCAAACCGCGAAGTTGCAATTCTTCAAAGCAAATTTGATTAAGCTGCCTTTTTTTATTTATAAATATGCACTACCCGCCCTTGATAAGAGAAGGATTAGTGCATTTGTTGTTATTAAAGAGTTAGAGTTAAAGTTTCAACGTTATTAGAATTCCCGGCTTCTTTAGAACTAAAGAAAAGAAGAGGTTTAAAGCCATCAATTACTTTAGCATATCTTTGCAACTCTTCATCGATAAATTGTACCTCTTCTAATTCATCCGCAGTTTTACCTTCTTCTGGCAAAAGGCTGCTGGTTCTTTCGTTTCTTTCGCAGGGATATGGGCTAAGGCGGCTGCAGGAATTGGTCTTTCTTCAGGGAGTAATGCAGAAGCCTCATTAAGAATTTCTAAGTTATTTTGTTCTTTTGATGCATTAGCTGCTTTCAGTGCTCTTTCTTGTTGACGTTTAAAAGCCCCCTAAAAATAAGAGGCAAGATCAAATGGTGCTTGCGAGCTATTAATAGAAGTATTGTGGCGAAACTAAAGCACCGTAGAATTTGTCTGTTCTCAACCTTTATCTCGACGACAAACCCGCTAATTCTTAAGACTAGGAAACTCCAGTTTTCCTGCCATCCTTGAGGTCGCCATAGCTAAATATTTAGCTATGGGGCGCATTCTACCACAGACTGGGAAAATCATCATCAGACTATAATTTTTTCAACTGCGGACAAAGGCAAAATCGTTAGAATAGATCAAAATCTTTTAGGCTTTATTGAACAGATTGTTCTTAACCGAGTATAGGAAATTTAGTCAACAAATCTCTGCTATTACTTAAGGCTGAGATATCTTTCCATTTAGCGGAGATATCCAATAATTAAATCTGATGTCAATATTGTGATTCAAATTTGGCAAACTGTTCTTCCAATTTCCATTGAAGTTTAGCTTTTTGGTTAACATTTAGAAAATTCAGGCACGCAGGTGTTGGTTGTTCTGTTTCTGATTTAATTGGGGCACAAGCGGCATTCATTGTCTTATATTGAGAATTTTGCCAAAGATTGTCGCCGGGTAAAAAAGCAAAATACAGACTGTTTCGTGCTAATTGTTTTAGAGTAAGATAAGAAAGTTTTTGTTCTTCAACGGCACGCTCATATTGACGAGTTAATGGTTCACGGCTTATTCCCTCGTCATCAGTTGATAAAGCTACAGGTACTCCATGTTTTAAATATAAAGCTAATGGATGATCGTTTCCTTTGATGCCTAAAATATAATCGTTGCTACTTAAATTGACTTCAACCAGTACTTCTTTTTGTGCCATTTTATTTATTAATTCGGAGGCATTGTGTTCATATTGAATGTCAACACCATGTCCAATTCGTTCTGCAGAAGCAGTTTCTACTGCTTCATAAATATGAAATGTCAGTCCTTCTGGTTTTACTAATTGAGAATTAAGCTCACCAGCATGTAGCGTAATATGAACATTAGGATAGAGGGTATGCAAAAAAGCTACCATTTGCATATGTAATCGATAATCGCGCATTGATATTGTACCATCTTCAGTTTGGACCATATTAATGCCTACAATACGCGCATCTTGTGAAGCAGATTCAAATCCCGCGAGTAATTGTGCAAAAACCATCTCTGGTGGCTGTTCTCTACGAACTTGATACAAATAACGAACCGTGATTTGACAACCAGCTTGTTCATTATTAGTGCCGCATTGTTGTAATGCATCCTTTTTAGCTTCGTCCTTGTCCAAATTATGGGAGATATTAGTCACTACTTGATTAAAATTAGCACTTAACAATTGATTGCGCAGGTTTTCTAAATTAGGATCCCACCCCAGTTGTTTTCCAAGCTCACTGGCTTCATTACCGTCCGGTGTAGTCATGATTTCTAAATAGAGTTCATTTTGGACAGCCGCACGCTGAGTCATTTCAGCTAAAATTTCTCCTCCATGCATTTTGGTAATGAGGCCAAATTTTCCAAAAGCATTAAAAAAATGATCATGTCCTGATTCATTTCCCATTTTATCGAAATGGCGCATTGACCATGCGTCAATCAAAGAATTGTATAACCTTTTATTAAATAAGGCGGTATCTAAATAATCTTCTGTATCGCATGCAGGATTGATAAAAACAGACCAATTGTTATTATCAATACATAAATTATCCCTCTCAGCATAATGAATTAGATTTTCAGCGAATGATGAACCGCTCTCGTGCATATGCAAATCCCCCCCTTTAGGCATATTAGTTAAAAATTTTTTTAATATATTGGGAGTTGTTTTAATGGAATCAAAATAAGCTTGAGTATTTTCTTCAGGGCTTGCATATGCTTGGATTTGAACTATTAATAAACAGCACACATAAAAAAATTTATTCATATGGGGAGCAATTTGTTTAAAATTCCGCCTATTTTTGCATGATAAAATCATTTGGTCAAATAGTTTTATTTGTAAACGAAACCTAATTATTTATTTTTTTTATTAATTATAAGCAAAAAACTCTGTCATAAATTGTCGCATAACTGTGGCTTCTGATTAATTACAAATTCAATAATGTTTAATCAAATGGCTCAGCTAATTCTACAGTAAATGCCATAGTCAATTTAGCAAAATCCAAGATATGATCCCACGATAATATATCCATCGTGTCTCTAGCCGTATGCACATACGGATTTTCTTTTCCTACTTCTGCTTCAAAAGGGGAAACAGCCGGTATGCCTTTAATAAACCAAGAAGCATGATCACTACATCCATAACCGCATGAAGTATATTTTACAGGTTGTTTTACATAAGTCTTAACCAGAGTCTCAATGTAACTGTTTAATTCGCTGTCGACATAGTCATCAAGCAACCATATGGTAGGATCTGCCTGGTTTTCATAACCAGTCATATCGAGTTGTAATACTGCTTCAACTGAAATATTTTGCCTTAAAAAATCGGCGACTACCTGTTCTGAGCCACGATTGCCCGGTTCCTCCGCTGCATACCAAATAAAATAAATAGGCTTCTTAAAATGCATCTCATTGGCAAACAGTATCCTGGCGACTTCAAATAGAGTTACAACCCCGCTACCATCATCATCCGCTCCCGGTTTGTTTTCCTTTTTAGCAGATACCGTATCCATATGCGCACCTATAATAATTCCAGGTTCAGGTGAATTTCCCAATCGAACAACTACAGAAGGTTGAATATACTTACCACCAGTATCTAGCATATAAGCTGTTATATCATGCCTATTGTATTGTTTTGCCAATAATTCGATTTGTTCTTTAATCCACTGAGCCGCTTTAAGACCATTGGGTGATTTTGCATCCCTATCGGTGAAATTAGTTAGCGTAGTAAGATTATTGATCATTTTCTCAGTACTTAATTGCTCAAGCAGTGGATTTATCTTATTTTCGTATTTGATGCTGTATGAAGATTTTTTGTGATTTTTTTTGTTGGTAGTCTTATAACTATTTAAAAAAGCGGTGGCATTTGAACGTATGCCAGGGTTTTCTAATTGAAAACTTTTCCAACTTTCTGTGACATCAATAAATCCACCACAGTGACGGGCACGATTTTGTTGTTTTAGTTCTATAAGTTTTTCAATAGCTCGTTCATTAACTTCTATGAGCGAAAGAGTGTTAGAGGAAGATAATGTTTTATAACTAACTTCTAAACCGTTCTTAAGACAGGCAGGTAGAATAACAACATAACGTTCATTTGCTTGTACACTAGCACTAAACGTGAATAAAATTGGTAAGAGAAGCACTATAAAAATATACTTTTTTAATTTTCTTTGCATAAACACTCCAATTAAGGGGACGGTCCGGGACGGACCCCTATAAAAAAGAAGCAGATTGCCGTTAATCACTACAATAAAGGGGGGATCATCAAGCAAGATCCTCACCTTTTGTAAAGAACGGAGCCCCGCCTTCCTGGGACGATAGCTCATTCTTAAAATGTGAATTAAGAGGAGAGTTAAAATCATCCTCCCATTTGGCAATAACCATTGTTGCGACACCATTACCTATTAGGTTAGTTAAGGCGCGAGCCTCTGATATAAATCTATCTATCCCTAATAATAGTACCAATCCTTCGGCTGGAATAATATGCATACTGGTCACAGCTGTAGCCAGTGCGATAAAGCCTCCACCAGTTACATTAGCAGCTCCTTTAGCAATTAACATCAGCATAACAACTATCATGATTTGTTGTTGAAAATCAAAATGAAGATGAAAGACCTGAGCAAGGAACATGAGCGCCATTGTAAGATAGATACTCATTCCATCAAGATTGAAAGCATAGCCTGCTGGCAAGATAAATCCTGCAATGGATTTGTTGCATCCTATTTTTTCAAGCTTACTAATCATTCTTGGCAAAACAACTTCAGTTGAAGCTGTACCTAATACAATAAGGAGTTCTTCTTTTATATGTTTTAAAAAAATCCAAAGGTTAAATTTAAATAACTTAGCAATCAAGCCTAAGATTATGCATATAAAAAATATGCACGTAAGATAAAAGCAGACCAATAATTTACTCAGCATAACCAAAAAATGTGTTCCATGTGTCCCGATGGTATATGCGATGGCACCAAAAGCCCCAATGGGTGCCATTTTCATGATCAATGCAACGATAGAAAATAAAATCTCAGATAATTGTTCTATGAGATTGATAACTGGTTGGGTTTTGTCTTTAACCCGCAATAAACCAAAGCCCAAAAGAGTAGAAACAAATAAAATTTGTAACGTATTCCCTTGAGTAAAAGCACTAATCAATGTATCTGGAATAATACTTAATATAAAATCGGTCAAATTAAATGGAGCAGTATGAGCTGGGATAGTGGGAATACTTGTTTTATCTAGTGAATGAATATCAATATTTAAACCTGCCCCTGGTTGAAAGTAATTTGCAACAGCAAGCCCTAAAAACATTGCTATCGTCGTTACTACCTCAAAATATATTAATCCTTTTATACCAATTCGCCCTGCTTCTCTTATATTTTTTAACTTTAGAATACCCATAACAACAGTAGAAAAAATAATTAACGGTACTACAGCACGAATTAATTTGATAAACCCCTCACCTAACGGTTTCATTTTTGTAGCTAGATCGGGGTAAAAATATCCCAATACAATGCCAATGAATAGAGCAAACAGTATTTGAAAATAGGGTTGTTTATATAACTTAAATACTTTCATTTCCAATTTCACTTCAGTAAAAGCCTGGTACTTTTCTCCTTATGATAAGATACAAAACAGGCGTCATCAATAATGGTAAAAAACACAAAAATGTAACCAATGTGGTTTTATTAAAATTAGAAAGGAACTCAATAGATTAGTGCTTTACACTAAATAAGCAATTTCAAGTTGTACAATATTGAGATATAGAGTGCCGCTACTTAATTGATTTCCGCTTACATTCAGATGGGTTTGACCAATATGTTTCAATTGATAACCTATACTTAATAACAAATGGGCATTAATCGCCTCATGCAACCCCACGCCTAGCTGATACATAAACGAATTTGAACTTTGATTTTCTACAGAAAGATTAAATACTTCTTCATTGTTAAGAGAAGAAATCCCAAGTCCTTGAGTTTGGTTAAAGTTTATTCCGATACCTGCGCTAACGTAAGGATTCATAATTAATGTTGAATCATAAATCAGTTTCCCTTTGACCCCCATATCGGTATGACTTAGCCTAAATTTATAGTTGAAATTATGAAAACTAGAATCAACCCCACTCCATATACTTCCATTTACAGCAATGGTACTGGTTTCGGCTACAACTAAGCCGATCTGACCTATTAGGTTTGATGTAACTTTTTTTTGAACTCCAAGAAATTGAGCGCCATTAAATACAGGAGAATTGCTGCCTCCATGATGAAGAAACGTTGTTTCTAAATCTGTATGCCAATTGAATGTTTGCGGATTTTGTGTTGCCCCACTGATCCAAGCCGGTCCAAAGCTTAAATCAACCAAGTAATGAAAACTCGAAGGCGTAGCGGGCTCTGTAGCTGCTAAGGCAAATGCAGAAAATACACATAGGAAAGTGTAAAAAGTAACTTTGACCCCTGGCGCCCAGATTGTTAAAATGATTTGATACAGGCTTCTTAAGGTCAATGATACAATTTTGTTCATCGTGTAAAATATCCTTTTTGTATTTATGTTTCATGAGTATTCTTAGCAAATCATATAGAAAAACTTATGAATATCAAAGAGTCAAACTCATTCTGTTAGGCAATGTCCCTAACTTTTTTCTAGGGCATAACGATCGCAACTTCAATATGTTAAACATTCTGAATCGAAAATTTAAAATTAAGAAATTTTACGTAATTCTCCACACTTTTTTATGCTGATAAAAAATAGTCGTTCGAATTGACTCTGATTGATTTCTCATGGCTCGGTCTATGTGGCAAAAAACAATATAAAGGTAGTATTATGGCTTCATAGTCTCTTAAAGCGCCACATGTGCCTTCACTTGCCAATGAGTCATGTATGAATTTTCATACCCCTCAATCAAAGCCACTTGTAATGCCCATTGTTTTTCCCATGCCTTGGGTTTAAATGCTTTATTCCAAGCAATAAATAATTTTTTTTGCGACGGACTTAAGGTAAGCCCATAATGTTCATTCATAAATAAATAAGCTCGAGCGACAATACCCTTAGCTGAATCTGGTAGCTCTACACGGTGAGAGACCCTATCAATTTTCATCGCATCCGTTTGCTGAGGCAACATACCAAATTGATGGTGCGAATGTGCTTGATTCATCATGCCTACTTCTGGCCATAAGTTATAAAGCTCGGCCTCCACATTACGAAATTGCTCATCGATTTTCTCACAACAACGACGCCCTTTATACGGCTTGCCATGATCATCCTCACAGATTAGCTTACGACAACACTCAAATTGCCGTCCAAAATGCTCAGCTGCCATAACATACTTCCAATCAATGCGATGCGCTCGTTGCATTGAATCTGCAGACTGAATACCGCAACAGACTAAATTCAGTTCTTTATCTTCATAACTACATTGGCAATAAAGGGGTTGTGGGTGTTTCTGAAATAATTGTGCGGCACTTTTCTTAGATTGTGGAAAAGAGCTTGGGGATTGGGCGAAAGCTAGGAAGGCAAAGCACAATAAAAATAAAAATCGAAGCATAAAATGCCATGAAGAATAAAATAAGTACTATTATAAAATGGTTTTTTGTTTTTTTATAGAAAAACCATATCTAATTTTTTTTATATATATCAATAAGTTAAATAAAAAACTATTTTACCTAAGGTTCGGTTTTGATACTATTTTAAACTCAAGAATCTTGATTAAGTATCAAATAAAAATAATTGATTGAATCATTTTAATAGATAAGGCCATAGTGTCATAAATCATCTGCTATTCTAAATATATGGATAGTACTCCATATAAAACGAATGCAGCTTATTTTTGAACAATACTAAATTAATCCGATTATATTCAGTAATATCAGATATAGAGAGTTGAAAATGTCAATCAATATGAGAAGCCAATTAACCGATCTGATCCTAAAAAGATTAAATGAAGCTAAGGAGGATTTGAAACAGCAGTTTTTTTTTGAACATCCTATAAAAGTTGGTCGTCATTTTGCACTTGATAATCTTCTTCCAATTGAACTGGCTGAAAAAATATATGCTAGCTTTCCCAAACCAAGCCAAATGCATTTATTAAGTATTACTGGAAAATTAAGATTAAGATACAGTCATTTAAGGGATGTGCCCAGTTTATTGCAAGATATTAATTTTGCGATTCAAGATCCTAGAATAGTTGCTGTGATAGAAGAGATCACAGAGATTAAAAATCAAATTCCTGATCCTACCCAGTATGCTGGTGGAATTAGTACACTACTTAAAGGATATTATATTAATCCTCATTTAGACCTTTCGCATGATGTAAACAGAAAACATTACCGAACAGTGAATGTACTGTATTATGTGTCTCCTAATTGGCAGATAGAAAATGGCGGCAATTATGAACTTTGGGACAGTGAAATCAAAAATCACATTGTCGTCCCTAATTTTTTTAATCGATTAGTGGTAATGGAAACAAATCGAATATCTTGGCATGCTGTTAATGAAGTTCGATGTGACGCTCCTCGATGTTGTGTGTTTAACTATTTTTTTTCTAAACAATCTCCTCTAGGTGAAGATTATTTTTTCAAAGGGATTTCATATAGACCTCGACCCGAACAAAAAATTCGACGTGGAATCGAACTGATTAAAAATACTCTCATAGGAAAAAAATGGTAGACTCTAATTAGTCCAATGAGCCTAGGATCAAGTCTTGAATTTTGTATTAAAAATTAAAATTCGGACTTACCCCACAAATTACCAGGATAACTTAAGAGTTTATTTAGTACTGATAGCAAGTTGCGAAGCCGGAGCCGAAGCAGGCTCAGAACTAGGACTCTTAAAAAAAGAGTGAGGGCTTGATGAATCGGACTTCTTCTGTGTAACATCTCCTATCACTAAAGTAGGCTGCGCTGTACTTTGTACTGAGAGCTTAGTGAAAAATGCAGGTAAAGTAAGAACAATACTTTCCTCTTCATCATCCTCATCATCGAGCACTATTAGCTCATCAGAATGAAGTTTATTATAAGCCTCTGCAAGCCCTGTCCCTGCTTTAAAGGCTTTTGAATAAGTGAGTACCGCATCCACTGTGAAGTTGCGAGCTAAAAGGTTCTTCATAAACACTGGATCATTAATATCAAAAACAGCACCATAATCAATAGGCATCAAACCATATTGAGTGTGCATAAAATTATTTGGTTTGGGATCAGCCATAACAAATCCACTTTTATACATTTTTAATAAATACTCTTGAATCTCTTCCCAAGATGGCTCCTTCCCAGTAAAAAAGGGCATGATTAATTTACCGTTTTCCACAATTGCTTGCCCTGCGGGAATCTTCATTATATTAATAAAATGATTAAAATTTTCTTTTTCAGATGTTGCAGTAGATAAAAATTCTGTTGATCTAGCTTTTCTAGGGAAAAACTCTTTCACAGCATATCGCTGATGAGTTAAATGGTTTTCGTATAAAGAAACACAGCCAAACTTACCAGCTCCTAACTTCTTAATTAGTTTACACCACTCTAACACCATTAAGTTTACTCCAGAAGGAATAGTGTAAAATTATACCAACTGATCACGGATAGATCAATTATGCTTTAAAAGGCTAACTGAAAAACTGATTATGCATAGTTTATAAAAGGGTTTATGAATTCGAGCAACAACAGTCAGAGTCAATTATTGACAATAAGGTTCAATCCTCGATTTTTTAATTTGACTTAGCTATCTTATTGTAAAATAATCCAATACCATCGATTTATTCAACACGTTCCTCTTGTAGTGTCAATAGTTAAGGAAAATTATGATTGTTATTTTCGTCCATGGTTGGAGTGTCACACATACCAATACTTATGGAGAGCTTCCTCAATGGCTTGCAAGCCAGAGCAAAGACGGAAAGTTGAATATTCAAGTTGGTAATATCTATCTCGGGCGCTATATCAGCTTTGACGATACAGTAACAGTCGACGATATAGCGCGTGCATTTGATCAGGCTGTGCGTGATGAAATTGCTAATAAGCTGCGAGATGGGGAGCGTTTTGCTTGCATCACCCACTCTACCGGCGGCCCCGTTGTTCGTAAATGGATGGATTTATACTTTAAGAATAATCTTGCAAAATGCCCATTGAGTCATCTTATCATGCTGGCTCCCGCCAACCATGGTTCCGCGCTTGCTCAACTTGGTAAATCCCGGCTAGGCCGCATAAAAAGTTTTTTTGAAGGTATTGAACCGGGACAGCATGTACTTGATTGGCTTGAGCTCGGAAGCGATATGAGCTGGCAACTTAATGAAAGTTGGCTTGATTACGATTGCACTACTAATGGCATCTATTCCTTTGTACTTACAGGCCAAAAAATTGACCGCCAACTTTATGATGCGGTTAACTCCTACACGGGAGAAGCCGGATCTGATGGGGTGGTCCGCGTAACTTCTGCAAATATGAATTACAGTCTATTAAAGTTACATCAGGAAGGAACTAACGGTGAAAATCTTGTTGTCGCCAAAATGAGACGGACACGGCCAATGGCATTTGGAGTTCTGCCTGGGTGCTCACATTCCGGTAAAAAAATGGGAATCATCCGCAGTGTGACTATGGCCAATGCCGCCACTCATCCTACGGCTATATGGGTCTTGCGATGCCTCCAAGTAAAAAACCGTGACTCCTATAATACATTAGCAAAAGAGCTCGATAAAATTACTAAAGAAACCCAGATCAATGAGCAAACAGAACTTGTAAAGACGCTTATCTATAAGCGCGAATACATCACCAATCGCTACTCTATGATTATATTCCGACTTATTGATGACCGGGGCAATCGTCTTGACGATTATGATCTTTATCTAACTGCTGGCCCCAAATATAGCGAGGATGCGCTTCCTACAGGTTTCTTCGCGGACCGCCAGCGAAACCAGCGTGATTTAGGAAAACTGACTTATTTTCTTAACTACGACATCATGGAAGCCGGGATTAATACGCCAAAAATGCAAGGCAATTTGGGGTTTCGTATTAAGGCACACCCCGAAGCAAGTACTCAAGCCCTTGCCTATTACAGGTTACTTGATTTTCATTCCTCGCTTGCGGATATTAACAAAATTCTTCATCCGAATGAGACAGTAATGGTTGAAGTCATGCTTCAGCGACGAGTTGATAGAACTGTTTCCCGTATCACCAACAACTTGACTCCGACAAAAATCAGTTCAAAACCGATGGGCAAAATTGAAAATTGACGTGTAACGTTTCAGCGGCAAAATCCATTATCTTTTGGAATGCAAGAGCGAAAAAATTAATTATGGGGCTAATCCTTGGGTTACTAAGTAAAACATCAACATCATCATTCTTTAATAGCGATTCTTCTTGATAATTATTACCTAAGACAGCGTTTGCCGTATTAATCAGACGTTGGACTGCCTCTCTCTCTCCTGGGGTAAGGTGAACATCACGTGTATTATCAAGGGCTTTTAATTCACCAATAATAGCCCTGACCTCATTTTGTTCAAATTTACTCAGTTCAATTGCTTTTATACTTTCTGCAAAGATTATTAAAGCTTTCTCTTGTTGACCTACAAATGCACACTTGCGCTTTTTCCGCACAACAGCAACTGCCGTGTCTACTAGCTCTTTAGCGCTTTTTTGTCTAATTTCTTCAGTGCTAAAATGTTTAATAATATAGGCAACCACCATACTTGCGCTGCGCGCAGTTCCTGCTTGGCAATTTACTAAAACATTACCTGTTTTTAATCCTTTTTCAATTGCATCAATGCCTCTGGAAAAAGTTTCTGGTGAAATAAATACATCGGGTGTATCAGCTAGAGGTATCGCTAAATAACCAGTGGTTTTTGCATCGTTATCCTTTTTCTGAGATCCGCAATCTAAATTAAACGTAAAAGAACTTTCATTCCTCTGTATTAAATCAAATATAGTTTCATGCGCTATTTGATTCCCAAGATAAAGGCCTGGAAGAACTTCTTCCATTGGTGTTTCCAAGCTTGCATACTGCTCACGCTCCCCGTTTACTATCTGCAAAAGCCCAACAGCCTTAGTCTGCGTCAATATTAACTCTTGTGGTTTTAACTTTCTGCTAATGACATCCTCTGTTCTTGATATTATTGATCCTTCTTCTTTTTCCTTAACAGCAATATTAGTAACATCTTTTAATAGTTTTTCAATAAACATTGAGAAATTTCTTCTCATATGTCTTTTTTGTTCTATTGCAAAGTCTTTTTCTAATTTTAACTCGGAATTACTGAGTAAAAAGGAAGTTACAAGAGTTCTTAGATCCTCATTTTGGAAAAGATACTCTCGATCACCAAGCAAAAAAGCTTCGCGCTCTGTTTGATCATATAGAAGCGTAAAAACAGTGCTTAAAAAGGTCTCTTCAGCACCTTTTGCATAATTCTTTAAGCCTCTATCTCTATCACAAATATCAAACATTTGAAGATAGAGGTTAATAATAGATACTGAATAAAAACTCAATTTATTAGCATTTTTTGTTATTTCTTCACGCAAACCAGGGCTTAATCTAAGGCCAAAAATTCTATGCGTAGGTTTTCGTTTTTCAAAAGCAGCAACCAAGTCTTCAAAAGTAGTTGCGTGTTTTAGATTTAGGCTTCCACCAAATAACTGCAAATCAAAAATCATATATTTATCAATTTCATTTTCTTTTAGTTCCCTTTTGGCAACCAATTGTTCATAAATTTGATCTAAGGGAGATTTTGAAGATTTTTTTGACAAAACAATAATACATATTTTACCTGTTAAGGTCTTTATTTCAATTTCTAAAGTTTCGTTTGGGTTTTCTGTTTTGGTGAGCATGACTATTCATTTGATAATTTATATTATCCCAGAAAATATACATCAAATATACCGTATGTGTAAAATATATTCTTTTAAATACGTAATGCTTAGGGACTAATTAATTGGTTTTTTTAGAGTTTCTAAATATTGATTGTACAGTTCAATATTGCTTTAGGAAAAAAGCAAGGCTTTCCCCAATTACTATCTCACGATAACATACTTCCAATAGCTGCTATGGCACCGAGAGTCACAATACTCACATTCAAAAAATTGTCACATGTAGTTTGGGAGTTCCTGTTTTTAGGTCTAAAAAAAGTAATATCTTTACTCTCGCGCTCAGGCAATGATTCAACTATTTTTATATCTCTTTTTAAAATAACTTCTGTCCACTTGTTTATATCTTCCATGGTCACTGTACGTGGGCTTGCTTTGAATACAATAAGTTTAATCAGTTCAATAGGAAGAAGGGGCAGAGAATCAAGGCGATTGCTCGCCAATGCAAACAGAGTAACCTTGAGTTGATTTATGAAATTTTTCCTTTGCTGCAAAATGTCACTTTCAATGTAAATGTACTCCTTTTTTTTATGTTGTATAGTAATCTCTAATCCCGTTTTAAATTCCTCTTTTGTGAAATATTGAATTAATGGTTTTCCCTTAATATTTCTGTCAGGAGAGGCAACAGGAAAGGTAACTCTATAATCAATATGAAGTGAAGCTTTGGGTTTTAAAGTAAGCCAACCAGAGGATTGTTCTACAGAATTTGAAATCCGACCGATTGCAAATTCTCCAAATAGATAACGACCGATTAAAAGATTTAAACTATGCTCATCAGCATGATCCTCAAGAGTACCAATAACAATTCCATTAAATTTAATTGTAAACATAACAAATCTCAATTAATAACTTCATTCTCAGATTTAAAATTCAAACCAAAAATTTCAACTCATTTAAGCCAACTTGTCAACAGCATGTTCAATTTAAGGTCTTGATTTAGAGCATTTATAAGAAATAATCTTCAGAAAAAGAAAATCTTTTGTTTCCCTTAAGCTCCATACGTGTAAATTCTATACTGTGTCTATTAGCGAAACATTTCCATTTTTGTTCATTATTAACATATTGATTTTTTTTACGTTGAAATACAGATTGCGTAAATGCTGCTATATTTTTAGTCATTTCAGCCGTTCGCGCGGAACTATAAATAAATACTTCAATATTATCCTCTCTCATGTGTGTGCCTAATAAATGACTATAATCATAGGTGCTTTTGTCGGAAATATATTGCGTGTATTGATTAAATGGCTTATCTGTTAAATCTATTCCCCTATTACTGACTATAAAGGCAGTAAATGCAGTCATAGAAATTTCAACATAACCTAAATCAGCACTAGTATCTTCAAAAAATTTTAATCTGTAATAAGCGACCTCAGTAAAAGCTGTCTCAAGTTGTAAAGAGCCATACCAAAGTGACGGTTCAAACGTACTACCAAAACGAGAGCCGTATTTTAATGGAGGATATCGAAAAGGAGTAAATATTAAATAATCTTTTCTTTTTTCAATTAATGGTTTTGATTCCTCTATTAATTCTTCTAAAAGATCATGTTCTTCTATGGAATCAACTAAATCACGGGAACTTAAAATATGTTGATCCTCTACTACTCTCCATGGTTCAACAGAAATAGTACTGATGAATTGATTCCCCTCACACAACTTCCATATATTCATAGCTTTCCACGCATTGCATCGATATAACTTACTACTTCGACTAAGCCAGTAACCGTCTTTAACCGATCAATAGGCTTTTGGTTGAAATATTTATTGTGACTATTTAGCCATAATTTTGCTTTTTCGTGATTATTTCCAATTAATGAATTTAATCCCCTGTATACTCTTAAAAGAAGTAATGCTATTTCTCCTTCTTTGGTAGTTGGCGATATATATGCTTTACCTTGATTTAATCGTGTTATGGTGGACTCACTAACTCCAATAATGCTATGTAAATCTTTACCAGTTAAATTATAAAAATCAGCTAATTTTAAAATAGCCTTAGTTAAAACTCGCTCTTTTTGATGATCAATTTTTAAGGAAGTTTTCATAAATACCTCTTTCCCTCATATTTCATATGAAATTATAGTCCATTTAATTTTCATATGCAAATAAGCTGTTTTGATCTTTACTTAAAACAACTCTATTCTGTATGTTATGACAAAACAGATTTTGATTGTAATATATATTGTGATCTTAATCGCTGTAGTCGTCGGCATTGATCTGTTATTCTTCATGGATCGGTTCTGGGAGCGACTGATGGCGAACATAGGCATCGTTTTGGTTTTTACTGCCTTTTATTTGAGATTTCTGAAATAAAAGGTACTAATGCACGTAGCCAAGGGGTCAAAATGACCAAACTTAATTGTTATCTAGTCGTTTGAGATTTCTATATGATTAAAAGCAAGTCCGCCATCAACTTTTATAATAGTACCAGACATATAGCTCGATGCGTTGCTAGCAAGCAGTAAAATACAGCCATCCAATTCTTCCAACTCAGCTGCTCGTTTATAAGGAACAGATTTTATCGCTTTTTTTCCGTCTTCAGTTTTTAAGAATTCAGCAACCATTTTGGTTTTCATGAAACCCGGCGCTACTGCGTTAACCCGAATATTATGCTCTAAAAGCTCTAATCCCATACTTTTTGTCATATGTGCAATAGCTGCTTTAATTGAATTGTAAGGAATTAAATCCTTTTGAGTACGATGATAAAGCGAGGAAGATAAATTAATGATAGACCCAGCGACTTTTTTATTAATCATACTGGTCGCTACTGCTTTTGAAACGATCCAGGTTCCTAGCAGGTCAACTTGAAATGTTTTATTCCAAATTGACTGAGTCACCTCCATAAACGGTCTGTAATCAATTACAGCCGCACAATTAATTAATACATCAATGCAGCCAAAAGTTTCTGTGACTTGAACCACAGCCTGTTCTACTTTCTTTTCATCAGTAATGTCTAGATGCAATTTGATTGGATGATGCTTCGATGTTTTGATTACTGATTCAGTTTCATTTAAACCCTTTGAGTTAATATCAGCATATGCGACTTTACTGCCTAATCTTGCAAATAACGCGGAACAATGTTGACCAAGTCCTGAAGCGGCACCTGTAATTAAGACAGATTTATCTTCGACTGAAAATAATTTTTCCAAGTATAACATCTTCTATAAACTCCTTTTTGGTGAACAGCAATCTTTGCCTAATTCTTTGGTGATAAAGTCAAGCTTATCATATCCGGAATATAATTTTTACTCAGCAGCAGTTTCCAAATAAGCATTAAGTGATATTCATATTATTTAGGGCCTTGGAGAATTTTTTCTTGAGTGCCTTTTTCGATCGTGTCCTCTTCATCCGTTTCGTCACTTGTGTGTTGGACTGACAAACTTTCGCTACTCATTGAATCTGGTGATGGATGATTTTCAAAGAAGGTGTAAGATGGTCCGTGATATACTAAACCAGATTGATGTTGTACTGTTTCTTCTCTTTGCTCTTTAGTTGGCGTGTCTATTGCTTGTTCCCTTGTCCCCCTTTTTTCAAGACGTTCATCAGTCAGCATTTCTAACATCAGTGGATTACATTGTTCTCTTTGATTTTGTGTTTATTACTCGAGCTATAATTAAACAAAAGAGAATGCCCCTTGTAGCCACTTGATCACAAGGTGCTTAGGTAAGGAAACTAAAATGCATTCAAAGTCTGATAAAGAGAAAGTTATTGAAATTGACACATCCAGGAATCGGGTGGGTGGAAACAATTCGCAAGCGACCAGTAAAAAGGTGCTCTTTTATACCAAATTTGAAGGAAATACCGCAGGGGATGAGCGATTTTTAGAAATTATCCATGGCGCGGTTATTCAAGGTTTATCTAAAGACGCAGAAATTGGAATTTATATTGCATATGATAAAAAATCAGAGGAACGTGCTCAAAAAGCGGTGAATAAGTTGCTCGTAAAAATGACGGCGATGGGATTTAGTCCTGATAAAATTAAATTTTGGCTTCAAGAGGTCCCTGTTGACAAGTCAAAATACAAAGAAGAACAAGGTACAGCGCTTCTTTCTAAATGCATTCAAACAACCACTAAATGCATTACTCCTCCCAATACAGTCAAGAAATCATCTGGCCTAACAATTACCCTATTTATTAAACCCACCAAACTTAGGGAACCTACTTTAGATTTATTCATTATTGCTGGATGGGCACATCAACTTAACGAGAATGGGGCTGACCACATAAAAAAGATGTTAAAAGTCCCTGAAACTGCAAAAATTTTACTGTGTGCTCCTCCTGGTGGTTATATAGATCACAGGAATATAAGCAAAGGCCTTCGACCAAGCATAAGTATGAAAGCGGCACTCATTCAAAATCAATATCAAAATGTCTATTGTCTGCAACCAGGAGTCTACTCAGCTGGTGGGCTAATTACCTCAACGTCCACCACTTTAGCTGCAGTACAACGAGAACAAACACGAGATGATTGGATAAAGTATTTACTTGCAAATGAATTGCAAGAACTCACTCCAAGATTAATAAAAGTGAACGTTGCTGCAGCTGCAGCAACTACAGCAAAAGATGAGCTCATCGTCATTTATTGCAGTAAAGATAATCCTGGACACAAAGGTCGTGAGTTTATCGAGGATATTGTGGTAAAGAAGAAAAAAAATTATCCCGTCCTTTTAATTGGAACAAAAGAGAGAAACGGAAACACAGAAAATTATAAAAGCTGGGATGCATTATGTAGAGAGCATGGCTTAACAACGTATTCTCTTCCTCGAACATCAACAACAGAAATTTTAATGCGAGGTTTGCAAGACGCAGAGTATTCGATGGCAACAGGTTCTTTTTCAATTTTAGAAGCAAAAAAGTTAGGGATCCATAGGTGTGCTTATTTGGCCCCTCCTCACCTACAAAGCTTTGCTGGTTTACTTGAGCAAGCAGATACATACGAATTAGCAAATGCTTTTCATCAGGGAGAAATGGCTCTTGCAGAACTCTCTCTTTTACCTAAGAAAGATTTTTCTCCGAATATTTTAAGTGTCCATAATGCCCGAACGAGTCCTGAGCAAGAAATACCAGGGCTCACGATTGCTACAGAGGAAACAGCCCGACAGCGAAATAGGGTCCATAATTACATGCGTCGATATATGCCTGACGAGTATGCGTATCGAGCAGCAGCATACCGAGCATATGTTAGGTACCAGGAGTACTCTGATGAAGATAATGAAGACGAAGCAGATAAGGCGCATGAGCAATATGTTAGGACTTTTGCAGTATATAAAGCAGCCTATAATGAAGCGGAAGCAATATTGTTTGGTAGTGATAAAAATGATGTGTTGAATATTGATGATGATCAATCATTGACTCATCACGGTACTGCCGTGACCAGTTATTACGGTGCTACTGGTGTTGGTTACAGTGCCAATGGGGTCAGTACTGGTACTGCTGTGACCGGTACCGGTGCCAGTTATAGTGCTGCTCGGATAGGTACTGGTACCACCGTGGTCAGTGCCGTGGGATCCAGTTCAGGTGTTGGTTCTTATGACTATAAAGATGAATATGAAACAGAAAGTGCGAATGAGCAATTGGTTAAGTTTATGCAATATAAAGAAGTATACGATAAGCAGATAGCAGCTGCGAGGTTGGAGAAACATCCAAACGATGAGTTAGATACTGCGGCCGCAGGCATTGGAACTGATGCTGATCCGAATACTGATGCGGATCCGAATACTGATCCTGATACCAGTAACCAACATTCTTTAGATTAAAAAATGGAAGTGACAGGAGGAATGATGTTTTTAAAATCCCAATTGATAAATGATAAGGTATCAATACTCTTAAATGCACTATCTGAGTATCAAATTGATTTAGAACGAGGAAATTACGACACCTTAAACGCGTACAGTCATAAGTGGGAAGCTGAAGTGGTATGGGGTGCTCTTTCTGAAAGCATCAACGGAGTATCAAAAAATCTACTGCTTTCAACACAAGAGGTTGCTCACTTTTCATCTCAGCTTAGAAAAGAGCATCTCATTCGTTTTGCTTTAATTGCACAATTTATTGCTGTACTTCATTTACTGCCAGCAGAAAAGCGGATAAAACCAGAGGATGAACTAAATTATTTGAATAAAAACTCCAAGATTGCACTTTATGTTGAAGCGGGCATGCCAGGAGGTTGCCTCATTTATTTCAATGCAATAGTGCATTCTTTATTAAATACTCAATCAAAACTATCGGCATTAACTCAAATTCTTATCAGCCTTGAAAAAAATAAAGAACAATTCGCTTTCTTAAGTGATCTCACCATGCACGTTTTTGTTCAGCATTGGTTGGAATTATTTGAACAACTTGAGCCTGAATTTAAAAATAATTTTATGGTTAGCAAAGAGGAACATCTACAACGGGCATCCCACTGTCTTAGTACCGAAGAAGCACAAAAAAAGTTGACCATCATTGAAAAATATACTTTAAAGATTTTAGAAAAATTACATAAAGGATAAAATCTTAAGGTGTTATCATAATTATCCATAGATTTATATATAAAGGGACTTAAAAATATGAGGGATTCAGTTTCAAATTCCAATTTAGCCTTACTTAGCTTTTCAGCTTTGGGTATCGTTTTTGGTGATATTGGTACGAGTCCACTTTATACCTTCAAAACAGTGTTAACGCTCATTGGCGGTAATCTCAACACAAATGCAATACTGGGCTCTCTTTCACTTATTGCATGGACACTAATCATAGTGACCACAATTAAATATGTCTATTTTGCCATGCGTATTGATAACGATGGTGAAGGAGGCATTTTAGCATTAATGTCATTGCTGGGTATAAAGCTCCATACTAGGCCTGTTATTATTGCAGTGGGATTATTTGGAGCGGCGCTTATATACGGTGATGGTGCCATTACTCCAGCAATCTCCGTCCTGTCCGCACTAGAAGGTTTAAACATAATTACACCTTCCTTTACTCCCTATATTCTACCCTTATCTGTTGCCATCCTCATTGCACTTTTTGCTATTCAGTACAAAGGAACAGCCAATATTGGAAAAATCTTTGGCCCCGTAATGGGAATATGGTTCCTCACTCTTAGTATTTTAGGAGTATGGGGAATTCTTCAACATCCTTCAGTGCTGAAGGCGCTTAATCCTTCTTATGGCCTTGACTTTCTACTTTCCCATGGTTTCAAAGGATTTTTAGTGCTAGGTGGTGTATTTTTATGTGTTACCGGAGCGGAAGCTCTCTATGCAGACATGGGTCACTTTGGGGCGAAACCAATTCGCCTTGCGTGGTTGGGACTTGTGTTTCCAAGCCTTGTCCTTAACTATGCAGGACAAGCGGCATTGGTGCTAGAAGGCGTGCCAGTATCAGATAATATATTTTACCGGCTATGTCCTCACATCTGTATGATACCACTTGTAATATTAGCAACTGTTGCAACGATTATTGCCAGTCAATCAATTATTAGCGGTACATTTTCTATGACACGTCAAGCAATTCAGTTAGGATGGCTGCCAAGATTACGTATCACTCAGACCTCTTGTGAAGGATATGGACAAATCTATATTGGAGTTACCAACTGGGTGCTTATGATAGCAACAGTCGGCCTTATTATAGGGTTTAGAAAGTCAGATAATTTGGCGGCAGCTTATGGCATTGCCGTATCGGCAACGATGCTTGCAACATCTGCACTGCTATTTATTGCTTTTCGTGAAATATGGAATTGGAGTGTTCTGAGAGCTGGAATGATTATCGGTGTATTCTTAATAATAGATACAGCATTTTTCGTCGCTAATTTGTCAAAGTTCATGGAGGGCGGCTATGTACCGATTATTTTTGCTATTTTTGTATATGCAATTATGCTCATTTGGCACATAGGAACACGAGCAGTTTCGGAACGGCTTAGTCAAGTAGTACGCCCTATCAATGCCTTTATGACACAGATAGCAGAAGAACAAATTGCCCGGGTGCCAGGTACAGCTGTTTTTCTAACACGAACATCTCAAGATGCGCCTTCGGTGTTGATATGGCATGTCAGGCAGAATCGTGCCTTGCAAAAAAATGTTTTTATTTTAAAGGTAGAAACCAAGTCAATTCCTTGGGTGAAAAGCACTGATCGAATCATCTTAAATGAGATTTATCCTAATGTCTGGCGGGTTGTGGCTTCCTATGGATTTATGGAGCACCCGAATATACCCAGAGTGCTTAGACAAGTCATTAGCAAAAATAATCTTGTCCTTGATGACATTATCTACTATGTAGGACATGCAACAATTATCTCGCGTGCTAAGGGAGGAAATAGATTGCCTACATGGATAGGTAAGCTCTACGCCTTCATGCAGCGTAATGCATTGCATGAAAGTGAATATTTTCAGCTTTCTCCCGATGCAGTCGTAGAAATTGGTAGGCAAGTGGATGTTTAGACAACGTGAATTTAACATGTGTTTTGTGAACATAAACAAAACACCGTGTCGGGGCTTAGAATTAATTTAGTTTGAGCGTATCTCAGATAATAACTCAAGTTGGATTTTTTCAATTTCCATCATTTTTTCCCACTGGTGTGATAAAAGATGATCGATTTTTTCGTGTAAGATACGAATTTCAAGTTCTGCTTTCAAATTAACTTGATAATCATGCTGAGCACGAATGCGATCTTTTGCCTCCTTTCGATTTTGACTCATCATAATGACAGGTGCTTGAATTGCAGAAAGGCATGATAGAATTAAATTTAGGAAAATAAAGGGATAAGGATCAGTTGGTTGCCACCAATAAATCAAAGAGTTTGCACCTAACCAAAACGCCATAAAAATGGAAAAAGAGATTAAAAACTTCCAGCTTCCACCAAAGCTGGCCATACTATCCGCAAGACGATCTCCAAGTGATAATTTTTGATCGAGTTGAGGCTCCATATCTATAGACAACAACTCTTTGTCGTCCAGCCGATTGAGAACTTTATGTTTTAAGGTTGTAAGTTCATTTTGATCAGATAGGAGCAAATTACGAACATAGCGTGAGCGCATTACCTCTAAATCTTTATGACATATGAAGTGTTGATCATTCCAATCCGGGCAGATGCGAATAATCTCCAGACTAATTTCTGGACGAATTAACTTACCAGAAGTCATTTTATTTTGAGGAAAGGACTTCTCACAAACCGAACACACATATGAAGAATAGTTCATCAGATATCTTTTAGTCAAAGTTCATTAGAAAGTTAATTTATTATACATATAAGAAGAAGAGAGTGCTATTACTGCAATAATGGTATGTTCACGGCCTTGAGGGATCATCACTTTTTAATTTGTTTACTCTATAGACTTCAACGTCCCGCGGACAAGCCGCGGGACGTTGAATGAGAGATATATAGCTTTAATGGGTGAAGATACGTCAGGCCAAGGCCGCCCCACTCTTACTATAACAATAATATAAATCTTTTTATTGAAAAAAGGACAGATTAATTTATAGTTGCACAAAATTATTTTTTGGTACAAGTCTTTATGATTACAGTAAAACAATTAAAAGAACTTCTCGATATTTATCAAAGTCAAAAGGCAATTTTTTCTCCAAACTTGGATGCTAAGACACTGAAGATTATGCAGCAAGAAGCTGCCTATACCTTCTCATTCTTTACTCAATTAATTCAAGCACGGGATGAAGAATCCTCTCTTGACAAAGACTCCATGATTATCAGGAAGTATTTAAAAATTCGTTGGGCACATCTGAAAAAATCGAATCTTGCCTATACCCGTCATCCTTTTTTACCTGCTAATCAGTTATGTCTTAAAGTTGCTGAAGCGATTGCTGGGCCTAAGGAAGCAATATGTCAAATTTTAATGCCAGGTCTTGTTGGTTTGAATCGAAAAAGTGCTGAACTTAAATTTGAGACAGAAAGTGAAGGGCATTTTGAACTTGAGAATTATGTTATTAATCAGGCTCATAATAGACTGATACCAGTAGCGGAAATCTTTCAAACAGCGAAGGTTGATAGCAATCTGGTGATTGCTGATTTCCAACCGGCTGATAATCAAGTGGTCTATCAATTGGGCGGCAGAGACATGCTCAATCTAGAGCAGGTTGCCGGCAAGGCCAGTGAAACATTTATTCAAGTATTGAAGAAACAACACAGCGAGAAATATGATAACAATTCAATCGGTTTTTCTCTATATAAATTAGCTTTAGAACTTAAAAAAGCATCAGTTGCCGATTCAGGTAGTGAGGAATGGGCAGATAACGAGGTTGTCGCAGGAGCAATTAAAACGTTTTATGAACTTTGGCGAAATCTCCCCAACGGCCTTTGTTTACCTCATCCAATAAATACCCCGATTAGCCAACTTTCTCTGAAAAGTTATGGGCGTGCAGAACTTACTCTTGAGAGTTATTTGTTGGCTTTATTTGCTCGTCATAAGGATTGTACGCTCACTGACGAAGAATTTAAGCGAGAACAAAAAGAAAACATTTTTCCTTGTGCCTATCAAATTTCCAATTGCCTTTTTGAGTTCCTCAATCAATATCCAGACCTCTATAAACTTCCCATCGAAGTGAAGCTAACGCAAGCGAAAGAAGAGTTACCATCCTTGGGTCCTTTGTTGGATGAGGTATTAGAAGTCTTGGCACATCGTCCCCAAATGTTGGATGGTAATGATGAAGGCTTGCTTGGTCAATTGATTCAACTGATACGAGAAAGTTCAACATATCATAGTGTAACAGCAGCCACTTTTATAGAACCGTTTATTCAGAGCTTTCAGGATTTCAGCAATTTGACCGCCAATTCTGAACTTTTTAAGGAAGTAGCAGCACTTGTTCAACCTCGTTTTGCTGAGCTAACCTCAGTAGCGGGAATCGATAAGCTGATCCATTTCTTCTCTAAAGAACAACAACAACTTATTGTTGATGTTCAATTTAATGCACTTGTTCAGGAATATAATACTGAGGCGAAATATCAAAAATTAATGGCCAACCTTGTAGATCCTGCAAAAAGTAGTTTTAGAAAAAAATATGCAGCCCAGCTAATACCGTCAATTACTTCGTGTCAAGATTTTTTGCAGTTAAGTAAGACAGTAAGCTCTGAGTTACTTGATGAAGTGTTCGCATCCCTAGAAGATAAATATCCAGTACTGCTCAACAGCTATGATAACACTCGAGATATACTTAAAGCACTTTCTCTCTTCAGTAACCAAAGAAAGAAAGTTCTAGCATTTGTTAAACCTAATTTATATCAGTGGTTAAATCCCGATAATTACGATTCATTTTATCAATCTTTACTAATCTATGACGCAGCAGAACTACATCGTATTATGGTTGATGAGATAAGCAGTCGCATAACTTCCTTTAAAGAATGGACTACACACTATGTCGCCTGGAAAAATCATGAGTTTCAATCTGATCTATTAGATCAACTTTTTTTGAAGTTTAAAGATGAAATTAAAGATGGCGATGCACTACTTTCTCTATTACAAAAAACGAAAAACCGCTATAAATTAAAAGCGATTGAGAAATTTCACTCTCTTCTTAACTCAAAAGAGCTCTTTGAACAAAGCTTGACTTTGATGCCTGGAAGTACGCATCAACGCTTTTTATCGACAATTGCTTTTGATTCGTTTGTTTTTACAATTCCAGAACTGCAAAAAATTGTCGATTTATTTCAATCAGACGAACTTCGTCAAATTATTTTTACCCAATTCAATCCGAAAAAATTAAATTGCACGGAGGAAGAGTTTGCTTCATTAACTCAATACAAATTCGAACTCAAAAAACGAAATATAACCGAACAAGACTTTGATCCTCAAACAGTAATTGATCAGTTACAACAATATGTTGCTCGTCAACACCCTAGATATGGATTTTTTAAGTCAACATCTGATGAAAGAGTGCAAATGGCTATCGCAATAATCCGTAAATTAGAAGATGACAGTTTAAGTCTGCAAGAAAAATTTAATGCAGTAGTCGAGGCACAAGATCAAATTAAAAGAGAATATCAGTCTATTGGTAGCTCAGCTCGTCACAGTCAATTATATTCTATTCTCAATGAGAGTTTGAATAAAAATGTCGAAAGTCAAGAGAACTTCTGGAGTGCCCTTCAATCCTTTCGGACTTTCAGTTCATCATTGGGGTGAAGACAATACAAAAGTGTGACAACGCCATAGCGTATCAACTGAATGAGGGATTTCATGAGTTGCTCTAACACGTTAAGTCAGTTTCTAGCATTTGTTTTATTCTGCTCTTTTTCTCGTTCTGTTGATGCTCTGATTGCAAATAAAGATTTATTAAATACAGAAATTAAAAAGATAGTTGATGAGCAAAGAGAAAAACATAATTTACCTGCCTATCTCTAAGAGTTAGAAATAAATTTGAAAAATTGATTAGAGGTGAAACACGCAACGGAATAAAATACTTTAAAGCTATAATTGACAGAAAATAATTTCAGAATGATTGATACAATGCAGAACGAACTAAACTTAAATTTTACTTATAATTACAAACAACCTGGCGAATATCATTTTAGTCTTGATTCAATTCACTTGGCGAGATTTGTCGCATCACAATTGAAATCCCACCCAGATCTTGGTTCACTGCGAGTATTAGATCTCTGCGCGGGCTGTGGAGTCATTGGAATTGAACTATCGTGGCATCTACAAGCAATCCGTCAGATTGATTTTATTGAGATCCAGGATATTTATACTGAATATTTTTATCAAAACATAGCGAGTGTCAATCGACCTGAATTACAATTTCGCTGGCATCTTTTAAATTATGATGAATTACATGAAAAAAAATGGGAAGGTCAATTTGATTTGATTATTAGTAATCCACCCTATTTCCAACCAGGCCACGGAATGCTTTCCCCTTCTAAATTTAAAAATCGGTGTAGATTTTATTTAGACAGCTCTTTTCAGAGTTATATACGAGCATTAGAAAATTCGCTTGCAAACAACGGTAACGCTTATTTTTTATTACGACCATTAAAACATCATGGTTTTGATTTATTTTCAGATATACAAAAAATCCTACAGGAAACATCAACAACAGCAAAAAAAATATCGCATATCCGTGGCACGGATATTATTTTATTTGAAAAACTGAAATGAATAGTAGCATTTCTGATAAGAGATCAGAATTTTTTGATTTGGTCAATTAGCGATTTCCTTCTGAAAAAAATGTCATAAAGCGCCCTTTGAATTAGGAGCCCTTATGATTTGCCGTTGTCGCCCGTAGCTTAGGATCCTTATTAAGCTCATCGAGATAATGATTTAATTTAAAAATCCACTTCATCACCGATACCGGTGTTTCAAAAAATTTGGAATCAAAAAAATGTTTCGAAAAATCAGGTAAATTTTCAATCGCCTTGCGAGTTGCTGGTGAAAGTCCTGCCTTGACACATTCTTTAACAGCCCGAGCGCAATTTTGACCGAATAAGTCATATTTATACTTTGGATCATGAATTATTTTTTCCATCTTTTCTAATACTTCCATTTCATCAATAAAATAAGGTTGACCACTTTCGCCTGTTGGAAGTGACACCGCATAATCCGGACTTAAGCCTTCAGTAACCTCTCTATTTTCGATCTCAAGTTCAATATCATTTCTTTCTTTATTTAACTCTTCCACTTCTTTTTTTATGTTTTCATACCGAGTTAACAGTTCATGTATTCTAAGCTCCTCTTTCTCAATATCACGTAGCTTGTTCATTTTGTCAGTGATTTGAGACTGCAACACCAATAACTGTTGTGCTTTTTCATTATCAGGGTATCGTTGAAAATAGAGCAAAAGATGACGTCTAACCTTATTGCTATCAGGTGCGTCTTCATAAAGAGTATTGATCTTATTAAACTCAGAAGTTAATTGACGATATTCATCTACATATGCATAAGCTTTAGGTATCTCGTCATTTAAGCCGGCGTTTAACAATAAATTGTGGAACTCCAATTTTAATGCTTTAAGTTCTTTTTCCAATTCTTGCTTTTGTTGGATTGAAACTCCTTCCGCTTTTTTGTTATCTTTCTGTGAGAGGAGCTTAAACACATCAGGGGCATTTCGCTTCCCCAATCTTTTTCTCTCATTCATCGCTTCTAACTTTTTTTCCAAAGCTGTTTTTGGAAAACGTCCTTTTTGTTCGAGTTCAAACCGAATTTCTTTTCTTTGTTTTTCAAGTTCCTCTATCTTTTTATCCAATACCTGCTTTTTTTGTGATAGTTCTGAAAGCTCAAATTCGTTGCCTCGGTGATGTTCAATAATACGGCTTAGATGTGAGGCATCCTCAGAAGCAGGTTCTGACCATTCCTCACACATATCCCTTTGAAGCTTCTCATTAAAAGCAGCTTTAATTTTTCCTCCAACTCTGAAGAAACTTTGAATAGCACGTAATCTTGTAACACCTTGATCGCCTGGCCATAGACTCAGGAAAGCACTAAGACCTTTTAATTTTCTTCCCCGTTGATAAAAACCAATACCCTTTTGTTCACCAGTTTTGAGTGTTTCATAAATCGGCATAGCCTGCTGAAATTTAAGTTGTTTAAATTGTTTATCCAGTGAATTCAAGTCATGCATGTTTTCATAAATCGTCACTGCTAGGCTCATATGCCCCACATTGCCACCTTGAACTACAGATTTTGTAATACCTTTTAATGACCCATAAATGTTCTTTTTGTCTTTGTTTCGTGGATTCCAAACGTAAAAATCTAGCACTATGTCTCAATAATAATTTATCAAACTTTTAATTATAAAGATTGATTATTAAGGAACCATTAAATTTTAAGCATTTGGTCTTATTTTTGAAACAGCCATGATTTTATTGCCACCATCCTGGTTTATTTGGGCTTTAAATAAAAAAGCCCCATCAGAACAAACTGACAGGGCTTTTTTAAGTTACTATCTATGTTATGCAGTAGCTAAAGCTTTCTTTTCTTTTTCTTTGGCAATTACAGCTTCAGCTACATTGTTTGGACAAGGAGCATAGTGAGAGAACTCCATAGAGAATTGACCACGGCCCGAGGTAAGGGTACGTAATGTACTGATGTAACCAAACATTTCTGAAAGAGGAACATCGGCCTTGATACGGACACCCGCTGCGCTGGGCTCCTGACCCGAAATCATGCCGCGACGTCGGTTCAAGTCACCAATCACATTCCCGACATCTTCTTCGGTACTGTAAACGTCAACCTTCATAATTGGTTCAAGCAGTTGTGGAGCAGCTTTTGGTATCGATTGACGGAAAGCCCCTTTTGCAGCAATTTCAAATGCGATCGCTGAAGAGTCAACGGCATGATAAGCACCATCGGTGAGGTTCACTACAACATCCAATACAGGGAAACCTGCCAACGTACCTGTGTCCATCATTGAACGGAACCCTTTCTCAATTGCTGGGAAGAATTCTTTAGGGACATTTCCACCCACAACAGATGTGATGAAAGTGAATCCGCTATTTGGCTCGCCTGGGGAAATAGTGTAATCAATCTTACCGTATTGACCAGCACCACCTGATTGTTTCTTGTGGGTATAGCTGTCTTGAATCGATTTGGTTATCGTTTCGCGGTAAGCAACCTGTGGCTGACCTACTATTAACTCAACATCGTATGTACGCTTGAGAATATCTACTTTAATATCAAGATGTAATTCACCCATACCACGAAGAATAGTTTCACCTGAATCTTGATCAGTTTCTACTCTAAACGTTGGATCTTCTGCAACCATCTTACCAATAGCAATAGCCATTTTTTCTGTAGCACCTTTATCTTTTGGCGCGACAGCAATGGAGATAACAGGTTCAGGGAAAACCATCGCTTCTAGGTTACACTCATGATTAGGATCGCAAAGAGTGTGGCCGGTTCGAACGTTTTTCATGCCTACAATCGCGATAATATCGCCAGCTTCAGCACTTTGTAATTCATTACGCTCATTCGCCTGCATCTCAACCATACGACCGACACGCTCCGTTTTACCAGTAAAGGAGTTAAGAATAGTATCCCCTTTATTTAGTCTTCCTGAATAGATACGTACGAACGTAAGCGCGCCAAAACGGTCATCCATGATTTTAAATGCCAAGGCACGGAATGGCTCATCTGGAGAAACGATAGCAAATTGACCATTTGGCTCACCTTCAGCATTGGTCAAAGGTTGTGGATTAACTTCATGGGGAGCAGGTAAATAGTCAACCACAGCATCCAATAATAGCTGCATCCCTTTGTTTTTAAAGGCAGAACCGCAATAAGTTGGGAAGAAGGCTAATTCAAGCGTACCTTTACGGATACAACGCTTAATCTCTTCTATTGAAGGCTCCTCTCCTTCTAAATAAGCCATCAGCAACTCATCATCCATTTCAAGTGCCGTTTCAATTAATTGCGCGCGATACATTTCAACGTCATCATGCATATCAGCAGGCACATCAGTAATTTTGTAATTTTCTGGCTGGCCAGATTCGTCCCATATATACGCTTGACGAGTTAACACATCGACAACACCTACGAAGCTGTCTTCATAACCAATGGGCAAAGTCATAATTAATGGATGTGCACCCAATACTTTTTTAATTTGCTCAGTCACTCTCAAGAAGTTCGCGCCGATTCGGTCAAGTTTGTTTACGAAAATCAAACGAGATACTTTTGAATTATTCGCATAGCGCCAGTTGGTTTCTGACTGAGGCTCGACGCCACCAGAACCACAGAATACTCCGATACCGCCATCGAGCACTTTCAGTGAACGATATACTTCTACAGTGAAGTCTACGTGTCCTGGGGTATCGATAACATTGAAACGAGTACCTTTCCAAGAGCAACTTACTGCTGCTGACTGGATGGTAATACCGCGTTCTGCTTCCTGTTCCATGAAATCAGTCGTTGATTCACCATCGTGAACTTCGCCTATTTTGTGGATTCTACCAGTGAGCTTAAGAATACGCTCGGTAGTGGTGGTTTTTCCTGCATCAACGTGGGCGAAGATACCAATATTTCTGTATAAATTTAAATCAGCCATAGCACTCTTATATAAAAATTAAAATGGATAAAAAATTGTCAGATATTATACACTATTTGATCTGGGTTTGCAGCATAAATTTGTTATATTAATCTTTTTTATACTTTTTTCACCTTTTGGTTTACAGAGTAACGCAGCTTGTACTCACTATAAAAGGTAGGTCCGGCAGGCGATAATTTATATTAAGGTATCCGGATTTAACGCGTATTTGAAGGAGTATCAAAAACACATAAGTTTATAACTTGACTCATATCGACCCAGGATGGATTAATTAAAATCTAAGATGTGGTCCAAAATATGGATATACCCATAACCCTCAGATCTATAAGTCTTCTTAATGCAAAAATCCTAAGCCTAGTATGCCTGCAATAATCAGATAAATAGCGACAATGTAATTTAACAATCGAGGCATAACCAGTATTAAAATTCCAGCAACTAATGAAATAATAGGTGTAAGATGACCATCAAGCATATTGTCTCTCCGTAAGCTCAATATAATTATTATAGCATTAATTCATACGAAGCCTTAAATTAGCATTTTTATAGATAAAGTTGTTTCAAATAAGTGTCTTGGTTTTAAAAATAGATGGGGTTAATTGAGCACTAACCTAAATGCCGGCATTTACAATACAGAGAGATAATTTATGCATTTTCTTAATTTTTTATACATTTTAATCCATCCAGTTTTACCTGCCCCATAGATTTCTAAGCTTAATGAATCAACTTCCTTAGTTGAGCAGTGCACTTTAAATAGGTTGGATCAAAACGATCCAACCTATTTGCTTTTAAGCTTACAGACTCGCCATTACACTAACAAAGTTAGGGGGATTTGGAGAACCGACACCAACAACATCATTCCAAAACTGATCCTCAATAATACTCAGTACACCATCCCAATTAAAAGTAATAATATCGCCACTAACGGTAATATTAAATGCAGAATTAGGTGGAGTAGAGCCAGCCGGTGCATTGTTAACTGGTGTAGCACCACTTATTATCTGATGTGGCGGCGTAATGAGATTAATCGCTTTGTTATTGATCAACAGATTATTGAACGTGTAAAAATAGGGTGCCGCCAAGCCAATTGGTTTTTGCGCTCCTCCGTTTAAGAGTGCACGAGCTTGGTTAACCAGGGTAAGTACGCCTGAAAATAATGGAGTAGACTGACTTGCTCCACCTGTCTTAAAAAAAACTCCGCCCTGATAAATAATCAGTCCCGTATAATAATCTGCATCCATAGCTATGTCAGGAGCCGCACGATTGTGATTACCGACAACACCATAACCACCTGCAATAAAATTACTAATGGGAGCCTGCCAGGATGGAAAAGCACGCCACTGACTAATTCCGCCCATGCTGCCTGAATAAATAGTCCCATTCTTGAAGGTACCCCATCCTGATTCAAATGCATAATTATAGTTATTATCAACAAACAGACTTGTCCCTGCTACTGCAGTAACATAAGTAGAACTAACTGGATACCCTATTGAAAGTCCACTGCTCGCCTTGCTGCAAGGCCACAAACTATGATAGGTTTGAGCCCCACAGTCCCCTGCTGCAAAGTTAATGCTTAACCCCATTGCCGCAGCAGTTTGCAAGGTTGCATCCAGTGGTTCATTTTGTAAGTCGTCAGCACTACCCCAACTGTTGGAAACTACATAAGCATTGGCAAAGCCGCCTAGAGTAAACTGGTTATTAATAATCGTTTGGATCGCTGTTGCTGCCTGAGTATTATTAGTATTGTTTGTCATAACTAAAACAATGTTGGCACCTGGCGCCATTGTATGCGACGCTTCTACGTCAAGCGCGATTTCACCATCCCAGCTAGAAGCATCGTCACAAACCATAGATCCTTTAACATAGGGCGACCCAGTATAATCGACTACAGTGAAGTTGCTCGCACTAAGCTGAGACAAGGAGTTGGCAGTATTATAGACATTTGCCTCATTCCTAATCTGGTTCGGGGTTTGTGTCCCACAACCATCAATAATAACGATCGTTTGTCCTGTACCATCAAGCGTTACGCCATTCACAGGAGCAATGCCACTCATATTATAAGCTATCCGCATTTGTTGCCCTGTAAAGCCTTGCAAAGAAGTAGTGGTCGGTAGTGCTTGCGGCACAAAAGAATCCCATACCAAATTTAATATTTCAGTCTTTTTATTAATTTGTGATTCTGTTACCGCTTTTAGTTCTTCTGGGGATTGGCGATGGATTTTAGGATATCCATAGGCAATATTACTCAGATCGCTAATCCCTGATATGTATTGAGCAATATCAGAATTTATCCTGGGCTCAGACGCATTACCATAAACAAGTTTATTTTTATATAAATAATTATTTAGCTTTATCTGTAATACTTCCTCAATCTTACTTGCTTTTGCAGTGACTTGTATCGTAGTAAACACCCTTCTTGTGTTCATTCCTTGTGCGAGGAAATAATTCTCTACCGCTTTTACAGCGTCTGCACTGGGAGCATAATTTGCCTCATATTCTTCTTTTGTCAAAAATTTTTGGTACTTAAAACTTTGGGGGTCATATAATTCGTTTATGAATTGATCGAGCCGCTCTTTATTTTTGAGTTTAAGCCAAACAGTAAACGTAATCACTTGTTGGGAATCCAGTGGTCCAACCAGTTTAGCGTTCTTTAATGTTGAGAGCTCAATATTATAAAAGTTGACTTTTTTTATTCCATTCCCAGCCCACACCGTAGAAAAAAATATCGATATAGAAAAACAAACCATCAAACGCATAGCAAACATTTAGTAGCTCCCCGGTAAGAATTTGGATTAATTTACTATTCATATCCCAACAGATATACACGATTAAGTGGACTATAGTAATAAACCCAAGTTCATCGTTACTGCTTCATTAGAATACAAGCCCTGCCCCATAGATCCCTGATAATTGGAACAACTTAAGGCTTTCTCAATTCCTTAGGCAATTTAGCTAGGAATGTTTCATCAAAACTTGTCCCCCAATTCATAACTGTCCAACCGTTGCTATCTTTATGTAAATAAACCATAGCATTATCTGTAACAGGTTTATTTGGGATCACTTCGGCATAAGCGTAGTTTCCTACACATTTTTTTGCGGAAATAGTAACGTCTTGTGACGATATATCCGTTTTGACAATGTAATTTTTAATTGCGCGGATTATTTCTTTGGTGTTGTTTGGTGCGCAAGGGTACTGACTGGCTGCATGACAAGAGATAGGAGCAATTACTGTGAGCAGGACCAATAATTTATTACGCATATGAATATTTCCTTCATCATGTGATTACTATAATTACTATATGTTAACCTCCCTTAAAGCATCAATACGTAGCAATTAATAAATCAAGTCTGAAGTGCACCTAAATACTCTCAATACAACATTTCTGTAAATGAGTTACTAAGTAATAGTATTTTTTTATTTCATATCTCAAACAAGAATGTGGCCTGAGTCGGGGTGTATTCTAAATATAATTTTGCCTGGCGAGAAGATACAACTGGTTATTGCCAAAAAACAAGGTTGCGATCAAGCGGGCATCGGTTATTCGTTGTACAAAACATCCGACACGAAACAAGAGCATTTACTAGGCTATGTCTCTCACCGTTTTCGCGATGGTACTTTTAGTTTGCAAGTTTCGATTTATTGTAAAAATAAACACTGCTTATTTAGAGACCTGAATCCAGATCAAAACCGACATTAAACATGAGAAAAGTCGGACCAGGGCCCGACTGCTAGCTACGTTATATCATGGACTTTTAAAGTTTACAGTCATATTTTCAATTTGAATATCAGGTTCTTTTTTCTTTTTAAAGAAATTATTTAGACCGCCAATGAGCGAATTACCGGCAGAAACTAATTTATCAATAAAACTAAAATCCATTTCCATTTCATAGCATCTGACGGTATTGATGTCATTAAAGTCATTAACCATCATTTGCGAAAAGCATAAAAGCATGTAATTTAAAACCGTCTCATCCTGCTCTTTCTGACCCATCTTTTTAAAATCCGTATCGCTTTCCAATTTTTTCCAAGTGTAAAAATTAATACTTCGTCCATGATTCGGATCATAAAAATAGGCAATTTTTTTCTTTGGATCATAACGCAAATAAATTGCATGCCCCCAGGTCTCCTGATCTGCGGCTTGAGTTCCGTCTTTTTTAGTTGCATGATGCCCAATAGATAATTTTACAATCCCAAAATTTTTGAGTTTGGATTTCTGTTGTTCATTAACCGCCTGAAAAAGTACTTGATAAATAGAGTCAGAACTCAAAGCAGGTTCATCTGCGTAATGAAAATCTTTATGTAGTGCTTGAATTTTCTTTAAATGAAGACGTTTTAATACTGCTTTTGATAAACCATTGTTCGCTTCATCCCGTGCATCTACTTGATATAAAGCTTGATTATAGCGATCTTGTGGTGAAATTTTCACTTCTGCGTTCCATTGAGAATCAGAGAGTTCTTTATTTCGGCCCAAACTGGTCATTTCTCGAGTAATTACTCTATAGGTATTTGCTTGGCACGCCCCATCTCCTAATACTTCGCTAATTCCGCCAATAAATCCTTGAATATTTTCATACTGAATGGGATCGCCCCATTGATTAAAAAAATTAATATCTTTTTTAACATCGCTTAGCAAACTTGCATGGAATGTACTTGAAGACTGATCATTGAGAGGAGAAATCATTTCTTTAACTTTCTCATATTGATCCGTTAATGCAATAAGACTGTCTTGGTTTTTTTTAATTTTTTGATCGATCGAGCGACTTAATGTACGCAATAATCTACTTTTTGCTTGTTTCAAAGAACTGTCTATGTGCTGAGAAATATTTTTATTCGCATCATTCAATTCCTTTTTACAATGCTCATATGCTTGTTCTAACAAATGAGTTGCAGTTGTGAGAACTTCTTGCCTTGCACTGGTTACTTTGTGAATCAAAGGAGCTAATGAAGGATCACCACCAGCAGCACTAATTTTTTCTCTCAAAGCCATGAGTTCAATCTGATGTTGCAGTTCTTTCAATGTAGGGAATTCATGTTCTGACTGGCCATTGAGTACTGCATTTTGAATCACATGTTTGATTTTTTGTTGGACAAGCTCTTTATTCACCTTAACTTTGCTAGAGTCTAAACCAAGCGCAGAGAAAACAGCCGCCTCATGAGGGTTTTGGAGAAATTTTTCGGGGTGGGTAATTTGCTGATGTACAAATGCTCGCTTTAAGACGAGAGAAAAATCTTCTAAATATTCTTTAGGTAACCGAGTGAGTGCTCGCTTGAGCTTAGGAAACATTTTAATGACTACTTCTTCTTGAGCGGTGATCTCACCTCGCTCAAGTTTTACATTTAATTTAGACATTTCTTCTTTGTATTCTTGTTTTGTCATTTTTCCTTGAGCATAAGCAATAATGCGAAGTTTATCCGATTCTGTCATCATTCGTTCACTGTCGCGAATGTCAGTTCCAACCACATCCCAATCGCCAATCATTTTTTCAGCAATTTGTTTGTTCGTACTTTGCTCCAAACGATCATAAAGATCGATCAAAGCTGCACGATTACAGGCTGACCGCACACCCACCACAAATTGATCCAGTGCCTGAACATTCTTCGAGTAATCAACAAATGTAGGCTTATCGGGCATATGCTCAATTACATGTTGAATATCGCGAACGATTACAGGAGCTAACGTAGCTACCTCATCAACACGTTCCTTATGCAGTATTTTTGTAACTATCTCTATAGGATTTTTATTAACTAATGAAAGAGATTCGACAACTTCGTCTTCGGCAGCAATTTTTTTCAACTGCTCTGAGAATATTTGCATCAAATCTGCATGACTTGCATCTCTAGACCCCAGTATAGATTGGGCTCTCTCCATAGCAACTTCAAAGCCAGCTGGAGAACCGTTCCATTCTTTCCTTTTTTCTTCAATTATTCTGAGTCGCTTTTGCTCAGCTAATGCTACTTTTTCCATGAACTCATTAATCTCAGGTAATGAACGTAATGGTGGAGAGTAGTCGTCTAAACGTTTAGAGGTGGGCCAATACGTTGTATATAATTGTTCAAAGGGAACTTTAAAGCCATGTGATGAGCATTTCTTTTTCAACTCATCAAGAATTGAACGATTTATTATTATTATTAATTCATGTACCAGCTCGCGATGTACTTGTTGCCAATATTCAAAATCACCAGAATGAATAATAAGTTGCATGGTGTTTGGAAATAACCCTTTTTCTTCTATCTTTTCTGTAATTGCAGAAATATTAAATACTTTAAATTTATCAAGTCTACTACCTGGATTAAAACTTTCCCAAAGTCCAACAAGGTAGCTATTTAGGTGGGATTTCATCAAATAAAGCGCATCAAGAGCTAATAATCCCTGCTTTATTTGTTCTAGATAAATAGCCAGTTGCATTTTATATGCATTTACACTTGGAAGCGTATCTTGGTTTTGCTCGTAAAAATGTCGTGCTGTGTTCTGAAAAAGCCAATTCCTAACCACTTCGATGTTAAATGATCTTAACTGCTCCTCATCTACTTGTTCAGGCCAATCGCCATCTTTTTTCCAAAAATCACTGGTATTCAAATAATTACATATTTGCTTCAGAGAAATCACATCCTCTAATGATTCCAATGCAGCAGGAACTGCATTCATCAGCCATGCCATTTTATCACCACATTCAATTTTTATTTTACTTAAATACTCAGAAAACCGTGTGCTTTCAATGGAATATTGATCCTCTTCTGAGGTAATTGTGGGATATCTCTCTTGAGGTGAAAGCGGAACAAAATCTAAATCAAGCTGGCTTGGAAAATTATAATAATAAACATAACTTCCACCATAAATAGGACTAGGCATAATACCCTCAGCAATGCAATAATTTTGCGCATTGTATCTCTCTTTTATACTGCGGCAAAGTGTTAATTTTTAGAAACATGACGATAAAAAAACATTTTTTAAGGCGCTTTAGTCAAAGGAATTGTCGGGCCGAAGCCCGACAAAATAAACAGGAAAGAATCTATTTGATACTCAATTAACTGATTAATTCATTCTCATACTCTAAAGCCGGCTGTCTTATCTGCAAATAAGCCTCGAGCGAATCATCTAAAGCATCAACCCAGGGTGTATGATGTGTTGGCTGCATAGTCCCAGTTACTATAGAGCGATAAGCATTATCTCGATAAGTCATAATGCTTTCATGTTTGTGGTGTTTCCAATCAATAAAAGTCTGATCGACTGCATCCACATCGAACTTCGGATAATCCGTTGCAGCGATTAATTCCTTTACATAAGCCCCTTGGAAATAAATTCCCTCAGAAGCATCTGCTAATGCAAGCTCTCGCTCACGCCATTCCGCTGAATTTTTGCGCATCTCCGTTTCAGAAGGTAAAGCAATACGTCCCATAATTACATCACGAACATACCAAGCCTGCGCATCAAACATATTAAATGTGTAATACTGATCCTGCATGCCTAGATAAAATAGTTTGGGATTATTTTCCCATACTACTCCTTTATATAAACCTAAAGGCCAAAGACGATTATTGGTTTCCAACTTCAACTCATTAGTCATAAAGGGGAAATGATGCAAATAGCCAGTGCAAAGAATAATTGCATCAACACGCTTCTTCGTGCCGTCTTTAAAGATACAGATATTATCTTCAACTTTTTGCAACAACGGCACTTCTTGCCAATTATCAGGCCAGTGGTATCCCATAGGCTGAGTTCTATGACTAACTGTTACTGATTTACACCCATATTTCCAACATTGCGAGCCAATATCTTCTGCAGAATAGCTCGTACCAACAATTAAAATATCTTTGTCTTTAAATTCCACTGCATCACGAAAATCATGAGCATGAAGCACTCGCCCCTTAAAGGAATCTAAACCATCGAAATAAGGCATGTTCGGTATGGAAAAATGACCTGTCGCAACAACCACATGATCAAAAACTTCTGAGTAAGTATTCTTTGCTGCGAGATCTTCTGCAACAACAGTGAACGTTTCTTTTATCGCATCATAAGTGACCAAACGAACTACCGTATTGAATCGACACCAATCTCTTGCCACTGTTTTTTCAACTCGTCCCTTAATATAATCCCAAAGCACTGCACGTGGAGGGTAAGAAGGAATTGCTTTGCCAAAATGCTCCTCAAAAGTATAGTCAGCAAATTCCAAACATTCCTTTGGCCCGTTAGACCACAAGTAGCGATACATGCTGCAATGAACAGGCTCCCCATATTCGTCCAAGCCAGTACGCCAAGTATAGTTCCAAAGTCCGCCCCAATCCGCTTGCTTCTCAAAACAAACGACTTCTGGAATATCTGCACCGTGTGCTGACTGGAATGCTCTAAGTTGAGCAAGCCCAGAAGGTCCTGCGCCAATAACTGCTACACGCTTCGACATTTATTATCATCTCCTTATTTTATTATCCTTACACTGTTGCAACAGACTCTGTGTGGCGCTTTTTTATCGGTGCTTTTGAAATGTCATTAGTCATCATGACTTTTAGAGTTTGATGATTCGCTGCAGAACCAAAAAGTTCATAGGCATGAGTCATTTCGCTTAAACCAAGATAGTGGCTGATTAATTTCCTTGGTTGAATACGCCCAGATTGAACCGCCCTCATTAACATGGGAATCGTTGTTGTATGAACAAGCCCCGCCGTCATGGTGAAGTTTCTCTTCCACATGCGTTCTAAATGCAGGGTCACTGATTTGCCATGGACGCCAAGAATCGCAATATTTCCGCCTGCTGCAACACTATTTTCACTGATATCCCATCCAGCGGGCGTCCCTATTGCTTCAATCACCACATCAACACCAATACCTTGGGTTAATTTCATGAGCTCATCAATTGCGGTACCATTACTGTTATCAATTAAATCGGTAGCCCCCATAGACTCAGCCACTTTGAGACGGTAATGGTCTCTATCAATAACAAAAATGCGCGCTGGAGAATAAAATTGTGCTGTGAGTAGTGCCGCAAGACCAACTGGTCCGGCACCAACAATAGCAAGAGTACAACCCGGTTGGACCTTACCTTCTAAAACCCCAACCTCTAGTCCTGTCGGCAATATATCACTTAACATAACCAATGCTTCTTCATCAGCATCGGCTGGTACTTGATGCAGACTGTTATCCGCATGAGGAATACGTACGTATTCAGCCTGACATCCATCTATGGTATTCCCTAACATCCAACCACCACCAAGACAGTGGCCATAGCTTCCTTTTTTACAATTAGCGCATTTCCCACATGAAGTAATGCAACTAATCAGCACTGTATCACCGACTTGATGCTCCGTAACCCCGGGCCCAATTTCTTCAATTACCCCTATCCCCTCATGTCCTAAGATACGACCACCATCTACAGTGGGTACATTACCTTTCATGATGTGCAAATCCGTACCACAAATTGTGGTCTTTTTCATACGAACAATTGCATCAGTAGGAAAACAAATTTTAGGCTCTGGTTTATCTTCCCATTTCTGTACTTGAGGCCCGTAATAAACAAGTGCTTTCATCCATTGAACTCCCAAAGCTGTTATTATTTTCAAAGTTAGAATAATCGAATCGTGTCAATATGCAAGCAACAAGGATAAGATGATGTCTTACCCATTGCCACATTATGAACATATTTCTTTTTTCCAAAGCCAAATAATGTCTATACTTAAATCAAGGCGATCTTTAGTTGCGCACCTGCTTTACACTAATTGATTCTTGTTTTTTAAAGAATGTTGTCTTTAGGAGTATTGGTATGAGTTTTGGAAAAAATATATTCAGTCTTTTCAAAACAAAACCTCAAGGTATTACTCAATTAGCGTCAGAAATAGAGCATAATATACCTTATTATAGGATTCACGGTGGTTGTCCTGAGAAGGGTTTACCAACCAGAGGTAATTTTGACAGAGTAACTATTGAGGCATTAGCTAGATACATATCGACAAACAAACCGCTTGTAGCCTACGGAGGAACTATTCTTCTTGAAAACTTATTCACAGGATTTTTAAAAGATAAGAAAATTGAAAATGGGAAGAGTGGATTAATTGTGGGCATTCCTGAAAGAGTAATCGAGTTATCTTCTTTATATGAACCTTTATGCGATTATTTTATTGGTTTAAACCAAGAAGAAGCGACTAATGCAGTAGCAGATTTTATCAAAAAGAATGAAGCAATTATTGAAAATTTAACTGAGGATCGAATCGTTGCTTTTGTAACTAATTTAGAAGGCCTTGTAGAAGGAGAGCCCGTAAGAAATCTTTTCGCTAATTTCAATCCTGCATTACCTCAAGAACTTACCATACATGAACTACAAGATACTGATTTTATTCATGAATTATGGGACGAAATATCCTCTAAAGGCTCATTTAGAAGAGAAAAATAAATTTTGAAACTTATGGTTCAACACCCTACATCCTGTTACTTCAACTTTTTTTCGTCACTCTTAGAAATCAGCTTTCTTAATATTTTCTTAATAATTTGTCTATATATTTATCAGCCGTGTTAATAAAAGGTTTTTACTATGAAATTTGAAAATTCTTTATTTGAAGAGCGGTATAATGATTACTGGAATAGAACTGTTGTAGTATTAGATACAACGATTCGCAATAGCTCATCAGATCAAAATTTATTCGCAAACCGAGCTAATGTTGGAGAATTAATTAAAACCTATCAACAAAATGTGCTGAATGTTTTGTCCAATTTAGATCGCCAATCTCTTATGTTTGAAGATGAAGAATATGTTCAGAAATACAGGAAAAATACCATCGAGCAGGCACGCGAGGATCTTACTTTTTATGCGAATTTATTTCCTGAATATAAAAATATTTCTTCTGAAGCCTTAAAAGCGATTGATAAGGATACTTCTCTAATAACGGATGAAACCCGTTCATTTACCTACACTAAATAATACTAATAGAACATTGCCTGTACCTAAGTTTAAAAAATTAATACAGGCAAAGCCCTAATTAAAAAATTGATCTTAACAAGTAAAGGGAATCCTTTCCTGAATCGTTTTATTCATTTAGAGTTGGCCTCAGAATATTAATTAATTGATTCTGCAGAATATCTTCTTTGAGGTAATTCATCATGATCTGAATCTTCTATATGGTGATGAAGCCTATTTGCTTTATCCATATCAAAGAAGTATGGTGAATAGGTTAATTCTGCTCTAGTTGATCTTTTAACAAAACAGAAAAACGTTGCTTTAGCTACGTCCGTATTAGAACGAACATCTTCTTTAACCAAAGTAAATCCCAATTGCCCCATAATCACATCAAGAATATTTTTAGAAAAATAATGCGATTGATATTCAGATTTAAATTTTGAAACAGCCTTCATGGCCTCTTCAGGAGTAGGAATTTGATTTTTGTCAATGCTATACCTAAGGTTTAATAAAATATGGGAGAGATCTAAAATATCATCATCAAAACAATTCGCATGTTCGGATAAAAAGAGAACTCCTCCTGGCTCTAAAAGTTGACTTGCCTGTTTTAAGCTGTCAAATTGAGCTTGGAACGAGGGGAAATGATGTAATGAATGATTATACATCACAACTGCAAATTTTTTCCCGTTAAGCGCGCCTAGTAAATCACTCCCATCATAGACATAATGATGATCAATTTGTGACATATAATCATTTTCTCTTTTTTTCTTACTACTGTTTTCACCACCCCAATCAATATCAGATTGAATATCAATTGCATTTCCTTCCATCTGAAGTTGTCTGCTTACTAAATAAGTCATAGCGCAATCACCAGCACCTATATCGAGAAGTGCTTTTCCCTTCAACCGCTCTCTCTTTTGTGGTGATAAACCTGATGTAATAATACGAGCAATATTTGCAGCTTTAGAAGTCTGATATTCCTTATCAGTCATTACAAATCCAATTTTATTTTCCATTCCAACCGTATGGTACCATTGATGAATTACTGCTGCGCATACTTCGTCCGGAGTATTTATAGGATACTTTTGCAGTTTGCTCATTAAATCCAATACTGCTTTTGGATCTATATCTGCAAAAGCATATAAAAAAACGCTTTTTGCTTCCTTTCTGCGGGTTTCAGATTTTAATAATTTAATTATTTGATTAGGCTTTAAAACTTGTGGATCATTTTCTGTGACTGATTCTGAGATTTCATTTTCATTACTAAGATTGTGAGCATTCGTATTTGTTGTCATATCATCTCTTTAATTAATTTAAACAAGATGACTATTATATGCCAATAACCAACACTTTTAAATCATTTTGATTTTTATTTTTACTACAAAGATCGATCATATTTACCAATGAATACCATAGTTGCTGAAAAATACTCTTGTAGTGTATTCTGATTAGGTTTTAGCTAGGACGCTAATTATGAAAGAACATTATTTCCACTCTTTAAGTTTGCTAGGATTGATATTAACTGGTTTACTCGTATTAGTCATTTTGTTAGCAATTTGGAATGTATTTCAAAAAGAACACACCATATTAAGAAACTTTCCTATCATAGGTTATGTACGCTATATTGCTGAGTCATTGGGAGTCTATTTAAGGCAATATTTTTATGCTCGAGACCGCGAGGAGCTGCCATTTAATCGTACAGAACGAACATGGGTTTACGAAGCAAGCAAAAATACAGACACCACTATAGGATTTGGCACAACTCGTGATCGAAGACCTCTAAACACCATATATTTTGTTGACTCCCCTTTTCCCGTGCTTAAAAGAGATGTGGTCAACGCTCATTCTGTTACGATTGGCCAACATTGCAGGCATCCCTACACAACGAACTCATTAATCAATATTTCAGCAATGAGCCATGGATCAATTTCACAAAATGCAATTCTTGCTCTATCTCATGGTGCCAAAAAAGCAGGTTGCTGGCTAAATACTGGTGAAGGAGGATTATCACCCTATCATTTAACAGGAGAATGTGATTTGGTTGCTCAGATAGGAACCGCCAAATATGGCTATCATGATGAAGATGGCAATTTATCTGATGAGAAATTAAAAGAGGCAGCAGCATATCCTCAAGTCAAAATGTTTGAAATCAAGCTAAGCCAAGGTGCAAAACCAGGGAAAGGTGGAATATTACCTGCTGTCAAAGTAACAGAAGAGATTGCCAAAATTCGAGGAATTAAACCTCATGAAGACTCCATTAGTCCAAACCGTTTTCCTGAGATTTCAAATTCATTTGAATTACTTAATTTGATTCATCATGTCAGGGAAGTAACGGGTAAACCCACAGGATTTAAGGTGGTTCTTGGTAATTATCAATGGTTGGATGAATTATGTCAGGAAATCATCAAACGAGGAATCGAATATGCACCAGACTTTATTACATTAGATGGGGCTGAAGGAGGAACCGGAGCAGCCCCCTTAACACTCGCAGATTATATGGGGTTAACCCTGGCAGAAAGTCTCCCAGTTCTTGTTGATAAATTAGTAGAGTACGATTTACGCGATCGAATTAAAATCATCGCTTCTGGAAAATTAATTACCCCGGGAACAGTCGCATGGGCCCTCTGTGTTGGAGCTGATTTTGTTAATTCAGCACGTGGATTTATGTTTGCGCTGGGTTGTGTACAAGCTCTGAGATGCCACAAAAATACATGCCCTACGGGGATTACGACACATAATAAATGGCTGGTTCGAGGTTTAAACCCCAAAAATAAAGCTGTCCGCGTTTATCATTATGTCAAAAATCTTACCTTTGAAGTTGGCCTAATCTGCCACTCCTGTGGCGTTGAAGAACCCAGGGAGCTAAGAAGACATCATGCGCGCATCGTCTCAGAACACGGTACCTCTGTTTCTTTAGCTGATGTTTATCCTTCAAAGAAAAAAGGATCAAAGTTAAAGAAAAAGCAGAAATCAGAAAAAGAATAGATACGTTTATAAAAGAGCTGAGTAGCAATATCTAAGCATTAAGGTTTTTTGATTTTGATGACAAAAACGAAACAAAGGAACTCATTTATTTTTTACAAAAACTGGGTCGGAGCCATTTTGCTGATCTTTTCCCTGATATTGTTTAAAAAAGCGAGGGGATTCAGCGCCTGTAGTAAGACTGGATGTAATAACATTGGTTACTTTTTGTAATCCAGAGGAAGCGCTAAGTGCGCCGCATAAATAAAGTGTTGTAGGATCTACTTGTTTTTCCGCTGTATCATTTCGTCCATTAGCACGCATTATCTCTTCAAGATCGGTTGTAGTTAATGTAATTTGCTGAGATGGGTTTGTATTAGCTACGACAACAAATGAGCTTCCTGTATAGCCCCACCCTTGATGAACAATAAAAGTCACCAGATCAGGATGGTCCGCAAGAAATACACGTTGAGCCCACTCAGGAAACTGAGGTTCGGGTAGTTGTGCAACGATTGTATTAACTTCGCATATATAATCAGAAAGATCGAAACGTTGTAGACTATCTTTTTGATGATACTCCACAGGGGTTGGATCAAAAACATTAATGGGTTTGGTAGCACCAAATTCATCGCCATACTGTAAAATCCAACCGCCATCAGAGCCAAATGCAGTTACGGCAATTTTTTCACGCATGCGTTTTGCAAGTACATCATCGTCTACAACTCCTTTATCAATTAATTGTTGAACGTATCGAGGTTCATCATGAGAACCTGGAAAACCAACAGTTGGTCCAGCTTGTTGTAGTAGTCCTTTATTTTGGGTAAACCAATTGTCATCTTGCTTCCATAAATCAAATTGATAGCCATATCCACCTTCAGGCCCCGGCATCCAGAATATACTATTCATTGTATGAGTCACTATGCCTTTCAAGGCAAGGTTTTCCTCCATATAGCCTCTACCTATCGTTTCTGCCATAATAAGCGGATCGTGCTTAAACTTTCGTTGACAGGCACGTTTTGCAATGTCTGCTAACTGAAATAATACATCATTATTTACCATAGCCGGGGCATCGATACGCACTCCTTGAAATCCAAGGTGCTCAATATTATGTTCGATAAATGGTTTCCAAAAATATTCGATAATTTGTTTTCGAATCTCAGGGTCATCATAGTTAAATGTAGCAACATCACACCAAGGATTACTGCTTAATGGATTATAATTTTCATCCATATTATGCATAACCAAATTTCCATTTGGATGCCGTTTAAACCATGTTCTAGTATCAATATTGTATTTTTCAAGTAGAAACTTATCTCCATTCACAAAACGATGATCAATGGCTACATGTCTTGCTACTAAATCAAACATCGGTGTTAACCCAAGTTGTTCCGCTCTTTCTGTGTATTTTATAATGCTTTCTTCACTCTCAGCATATCGAGGGTAGATCGATTCATTTTGCATGGCATAAGGGCTATGAACTCGATGCTCCATGTTAGGAATAGGGTTATGTTGGCAGGGTGTATAAAATGGATTCGCCCAAACTTCCTTAAATCCCATCCTCTTAAGTCGTGAAAGATCATCTCGCATGGCATCAAAATTTTTATATAATCCAGGATATTGATTGTAGCAACGAACACGTAGAAACATATTTATCTCTTGATTGATTTTTATTTATACATTATAGATAAATATTTTCTAATTGACTGTCTCGATGGGTATAGGAAATTCAAACCATCAATTTGCTTAATAAACGTCTATAAGCTTTTTTTACATCTTGCTTACTGGCATCCCGGCGGCACTTCCAAAAAGAGCATAAGCAAGATGAACAAGTGTAGATCGGGTCTTGGCTGACAGAATACTCCAGATATATTAAAAAAAGGAACCAACAATGATTGGGCTTGCCCAATAAATTACAAACAACGAATTGATTGGGTAAATAGCAAGGGTTTTGTCAGGCCTTGGCCCGACAAAACCTATGGAAATAAAAAGTTAGGTGATTAAGAAATATCCTTTTGCGCCTTTTCTGCAGCTAAATAAACACTAGTGATGGTAATCACTGCCATGATAATTAGATAGACTGATACAGGCCAGGTTTTATCATGTGCCCACGCTACAAGACCGGTAGCAATTAATGGGGTTAATCCTCCAGACAATGCTGCTGATAAATGATAAGCAATTGCGGTTCCACTGTAACGAATCCGTGTTTTAAAGAGCTCGGAATAAAATGCAGCCTGAGCACCATGCATCATTGCATGAGGTCCACACATCCCAAAAATTACAGCAAAAAAGATCAAATGTGGGCTTTTTGATTGCAGCAACCAAAAAAATGGAAATGCAAACAACCCCATCAATAAAGCACCACAAATATAAACTGGGCGACGTCCAATTAAATCCGAAACCATGCCAAAGTATGGAATCAGGAGCATTTCAATAATAGCCCCCATCATCACTGCATAAAGAAGAAGTGTTTTTGATAAATGCAGATTAAACGTTCCATAACTTAAGATAAAAACGGTTAAAATATAGAATGAAGAACTTTCAATTAAACGTGCCCCTATTGCGAGAAGAAAGTTTTTAAAATGAGAACGCAGCATTTCTAATGCTGGAACTTTGGGAGGACGTTTATTCTTCGTTGCTTCTACAAAAACTTTACTCTCCATAATCTGTAGACGAATATAAAGTCCAACAAGAACTACAATAAAACTGAGTAAAAAAGGAATACGCCATCCCCATGCCAGAAACTGCTCTCTAGGGAGTGCAGAAAAAATAAGAAATACCGCAATGGAAATAACTAAACCAAATGGAGCTCCGGCATTTGGCCAACTTGAATAGAATCCTCTTTCTTTTTCTCGGCTAACCTCAGCAGACATTACTACTGCCCCAGCCCACTCACCCCCAACAGCTATTCCTTGAGTACATCGTAAAATCACAAGTAAAAGTGGTGCAAATATCCCTATCTTGTCATACGTAGGAAGTAATCCGATCAAAAAAGTAGATGTACCCATCAAACAAAGAGTGATAATAAGCATATTCTTCCTGCTTAACCTATCCCCAAAGTGACCAAAAATAAGCCCTCCTAACGGCCTGGCAAAAAAACCAACTGCATAGGTTGCATATGCAGCCATAATTCCTGCTACAGGGCTAATCTTAGGAAAAAAAAGTGTGTTGAAAAATAAAGCAGCAGCAGTACCAAAAAGATAAAAGTCATACCATTCAATTGTTGTTCCAATCAAACTGGCAATGGAAACTTTTCTTGAGGCTTTGGATTTGGGATCACGTCGCAGTATTGCCATAATTCCTTATATTAACAATATGATAAATCAATTTATCGTATATGAATTATTAAAGGAAAGCGAGGGCTTACTTCAGAAAATCTGGATTTTCAGGATATTCACAGTCTCACTGTTGCTACACATTCTATAACTTCGAGATATGACTAAGTAGAAATTATTACTTCTGTTCAATTTTTGCTACACTAAAAACATTAGATGGAATAATTTGGAGTCATTTTATTATCTTAATCTGATTCATTAAATAAATAGAATAAGGAAATTCAATATGAACTATTTACAACTTATTCTAAAAACTCTAGATAAATTTGCGCAAAATTTCATTTCGCTAATTCCCAATATACTTATTGCCATTTTTTTCGCCATTATCACCTATTTTTTAGCGAAAATAATTAGTCGCATACTCAGTTCGTTTCTACCAAGAATGGCAATCCGAACTAATTTAGTAACAATTTTTGATAAATTGACCATTATAGTAGTTTGGTTTATAGGAATGTTAATTATTTCGGCTATAGTATTTCCCTCAGTAACTACGGCAAATATTATGGCAACTTTAGGGTTGACCTCTGTTGCTGTCGGTTTGGCTTTCAGAAATATTTTTGAAAATTTTTTTGCAGGAATTTTATTGTTGTTCAGAGAACCTTTTGGTATTGGAGATTTTATTGAAGTCAATTCACAACAAGGGTATGTTCATCGTATTTCAATTCAAAATACTCATCTGCGTAAAACTGATGGTACTCGAGTATTTGTTCCCAACTCAAAAATGTATACCAGCGTAGTACACGTATTTACTGATACAAAACTAAGACGTGAAAAAATTGGTTGTAGTGTTGATTTTGCTGCTGATCTGGAAAAAGCACGCTCGGTCATAACCAAAGCAGTAGAGCAATGTGAAACTGTTTCCAAAGATAAGTACATTCAAATTTATGTTGTTTCTTTTTCCTCTAATGGTATTGATTTTGAAATATATTGGTGGACAGAACCCGAACCTAACCACCAACGCCGTTCACTTGATGAGGTACTCACAAGCGTTAAAAAAGCACTTGATGAGGAGAAAATACCGATGACCTACTCTACCCCATTAAGTTTTGTTGAACCATTGATTATCAAAAATAAAGATAACAATAGAGATAGAGATAATAATGACTTTTAATCCATTAGGTTCAGTAATCTAATTAATTGAGTTCTTGTAAGGTAGTTAGTACAATACTGAATCAATTTAAAAGCATAAAATTTGCTTATATTATGTACCTTTGGATGTTTCAAAATGAGCCAACTCTTAGATCTATCTCTTCTTAAAAAAAATCGTGACTTCAGACTACTCTATTTTGGTCAATTTATTTCATTTATTGGTACTATGATCAGCAGCGTCGCACTGCCCTATCAAATTTATCAAATGACTCAGTCAACGTTCATGGTCGGATTATTGAGTTTAGTGCAATTACTGCCTCTGCTAATTACTGCTCTGATTGGTGGGGTATTTGCAGATCGGTACAACCGTCGTGGATTATTGATTATCAGCGAATTACTTCTTGTAGGGGGCTGTTGCATACTTGTACTTAACTCCTATCAGGCCACTCCCTCTCTGAGCCTAATTTTTATTGTTTCAGCGTCTATGTCAGCGATTAACGGCTTACATCGTCCTGCCTTTGATAGCGTTATCCAGCAAATTGTTAATCCCAGTGATTATAAAAATGTAGGCGCGCTTGCTACCTTTAAATTCAGTTTTTGTATGATTATTGCGCCAGCTATTTCTGGACTTATTATTGCTCAATATGGCATTGTCATCACTTATTTAATTGATCTGATTACATTTTTGATGTCATTAATCACATTAATTAGATTACATAATATTCCCAAGCCCGTAGTGAAAGAGCATCCTTCTATTGTATCTTCACTAAAACAAGGAATTTCCTTTGCATTGAATCGACAAGAATTAATGGGGAGCTATCTTGTTGATTTTATTGCCATGGTTTTTTCATGGCCTAACTCGTTACTTCCTGCGATAGCTCAATCGTTTGGCGGAGCGAAAACTTTAGGTTTGCTTTATTCAGCGCCAGCAGTAGGAGCATTGATTATTTCATTTTTCAGTGGTTGGACCGCAAAAATAGAGCGCGATGGTAAAGCAATTGCAATGGCCGCTGCTCTATGGGGAGCTGCCATTATTGGATTTGGTTTATCAAGTTCACTTTGGCTTGTCCTATTTTTCCTGGCACTTGCTGGTGCATTTGATGCCATAAGTGGAATATTTCGTACCACTTTATGGAACAATACCATTCCAACAGAATATCGTGGCAGATTAGCTGGCATCGAAATGATCAGTTATTTAAGTGGTCCTAAACTAGGTGATACCCGCGCCGGATTTATCGCATCTAGCTTTAGTATTACCACAGCACTGATTTCAGGTGGTGTATTATGCATTCTCGGGGTAACTATTTGTTGCCTGGCTTTTCCAAAGTTTTGGAATTACCGATCGCGCCAAACATAATCTGGACAAATGTATCGTTGTTTAAGCCTCGTAGCCTGGGTGCAGCGCAGCGGAACCCGGGATTTCTGGACATGAACAACCCGGGTTTCGCTGCGCTGCACCCAGGCTACAAATTTCTCAGGCTACAATTATTTACGACATGAATATGTCAAATCAAATTTTGGATCGTATTCCTTTGCTTTTACATCAAAAAGCGACAACAGAGTTGAAAATAGATAATCATGCGATATAGGGTCAGATTGCTTATTACGTAAACAATCTTCTTTCATGGCTAATTGTTGGGATAATCCTTGTGATAACCATAAAACCATAGGAACCTTCTTTTGTTCATCAGGAGCCATAAAATAAGGCAACCCATGAAGAAATAAATTATGTTCACCAAGTGACTCACCATGATCCGATACATAAATTAACCCTGTATCATAAGATTTGATATTATCGAGCAAATCAATTGTGCGAGCTAATATCGAATCGGTATACAAAATGGCATTATCATAAGTATTCACGAGTGCTTTTTGCGAACAAGTGGATAAATCTGTTGTCTCACAAGTAGGAGTCCAATGTTTAAATTGTTCTGGGTAACGTTCAAAATAAGCTGGGCCATGATTGCCAAGCATATGCAATACGATCAGCTGATCCCCCTTTTTGCGAGTAATTCGTTCCTGAAGTTGATGCAAAAGAATTTCATCAAAACAGCGTCTATTTTTACATAGAGCATCTACATGTAATTTTTCAACCATTGAACCATCGCACACTCCTTTACAGCCAGACTGATTATCCCGCCACAATACTGAGATATTTGTATGATCCAATAAATGAAGCAAAGATTCAGTCTGATTGATTTTCTTACTGTTGTATGCATGCATCCCATAAGGAGAAAACATACAGGGTAAGGAAACTGATGTCGTAGTACCGCAACTGGTTACTTGACTGAAATTAACAACTTCGCGCTTAGCAAGTTCCGGAGTTGTTTGTCTTTGATATCCATTTAAGCCCCAGTTTACAGAACGAACAGTTTCACCAACGACAAGGATAATAACACGAGGTTTGCTATTTTCCGATCGTGGAAGCTTATGTGCATCCGCTCCAATTTTGATTTTTGTTTTATCAACTCGAGCATGTCGCGCTCTCCAGTATGCTTTTGTTGAAGATGAAATTATGTTCAAGGGCGTAATTAAATAAACAATTTGCTTTCTTTCGCGAAGAACTGGACCAAGTTCGTGAAATACGGCCCATGAACCACCAAACATCATACATAATGATAAAAAAATAGTCCCTAATCGTCCTGCCCAATAGGAAGGAAGACTTCTTTTATAAATTTTAATATGCCAAGTGATCCAGCAAGGAAGCACACCTAAAAATAGAAAATAAGGAAGAATACGCCACTGTAAAAATTCGCTGCTTTCCTGGTAATCAGTACTCACCACATTGGTAATCATGGTTGGGTCAATATAAACATGAAATGTACTCATGAAATACACAGCAACAGACGTAAGCAGCAACAAACCAATGGTAAACCATTTAAAAGTCCAACGGTTAATCACTAAAAGAAGTAAAAACCATTGTAAACCCGTGATTGCGGTTGCGGTGCAAAAGATAATAAACCAGGTATGTGGATTCATTAACTCTTTACCTTGAAGTAACTCCGTCCAGAAAGAGCTATTACATGCTAAGGTAAAAAAAAGGCTACACACTAAGGTGATTAGTTCGCTAGACCAATAACTTGTACGACTTGTTTTAAAAATGATAACTATCTCCTTAAAATTTGGCATAGTTTACAAATTTTTTTTTATCTTTGATAGTAATTCGTGATGTGTATTAGAGGTACACCAAGTTTTATTATTCTCAAGACCCATGGATTCCGCGGACAAGCCGCAGGACGTAGGTTTGGTGGGGATTGAGTAGTCTTGTATTTAGGTCATAAGTGCGATAATCGAAGCCTAATAAAGGATTATTGGAGCCATTAGCATACCAGTTTATTAATCTCGGATTAAAATTTAAGTTGGATACTTCAACCAAACGGGCATCACTTTATTCAGGTACACCATAAACTTCCATAAACCTACCTGGGATTCTATATTACCGTAGACATCAGTCTTGGTCTCTGGATAAGCAATACCCAAACCAAATAACCCTGGTCCAATGATGCCAACATAGGGATTATGACGTGCATTTTCATAGTCACCAATTACAATACTTTTCCGTTGCTCGAATCCTACTGCATAAACAACTTGATCACATTCAGGTAAAAAACGTGCAATGTTAGGTTCACTGACATTATAGCGAAGCAAATTCGGCGGTAAAACCCCATCAATATGTTCACGAGCCCAAGCCGCAGTCTGCCCCTTAAGTCCAGTATTATCGAAAAGGATCCAATCATCCATTTCTATAGCATAGCAGCATGGAGACCGATAAAAATTAATGATCCTTTTAACATCCAATTCTACAAGATGCCTTAATATGATGATTGCAGAATGAGATGAACCGAATACGCCATAAGTCTCGTCACGCCGAATAACAGAAGACAGCTTCTCTTTATCAATTGCTGTATCAAAAGGAATTACATTAACCCCGGGATAATTTAATGTTGACGGTAATGCACCTGTAGCCAATACTACATTTTTTGCTTGATAGTTTTTTGAGTCGGTACATAAAGACCATACACGTTTGGATAAGAACATACTGTGGATTGTTGTCTTTACTGCTTGAACTCTTTGTAAAAAATGTTCTGTAATCCACTTCAAAGGTTCAACTATGAAACTTAAAGTACATGTTTCATCCACTGGTAAATGATTTAACTGAAAATCAGGGGCATCTTGGTAACGAAAAGAACGAACTGCCAATAAAAAATCATTAAAAAATTTTACCTTGGTATTACTCGAAACATTACGCCAATATAAACCCAAATCTCCAACGTCAAAATGGGGGTCAACCCATAAGATATCTTCAGCTAAAATACCATTATCCAATAACTTACCGATTGCTGCGATCCCTGCAGGACCCGCACCTACCACTGCCCATTGATATGTTTTCTTATCCATAATCCCTATTCACAACTGTTAACTAACACACAAGTACCTGAACTGCAATCATCTACTGTTTGACATGAAGGATCGTAATAACCCTCTCCAGGCACTCCAACAACCACATCGGCATTATCATTCAAGTTATCATCATACCAAATATCATCATGATTCACATTAACACTACCTCCATACCAATCTTCGTTGTGATAATAATCATTACCGTGATAATTATTGTAATAACCATTATTGTGATACCCGGTATTTGATGGTGGTGCGCCATGATAGCCGCCCCCAACATGCCCCTCAAAAGCAAAAATAGAAAAACTGATTAGAAAGCATAAAGCAAACATTAAACTGCGGGCACATACTTTCATTTTCTTTCCTTAGAGTTAAGCGGCCAGATTTTAATAAAGTATAGTACCCGAAATAAAAGTAGGTAAAACAAAAATTCATGTTAAATAAAATATGAATTACAAAAAAACCAGATTCCACTTCACTAATCTGACTACACACAGGATTCGATGACATACATAATCAATTATGCTAAGATGACTTCGTTCCAAGACCATGAATACATGCTGCTTTTACATAGCCTACACTATATATATTGGAACAAAATCAAATAAACACTTTTGGATCACCTTATGGCAGTTACTATAAAGACCTCTGATGAAATCGAAAAAATGCGCGTTGCCGGCAAACTGGCCGCAGAAGTTCTTGAAATGATTGGACCTCATGTACAAGAAGGCATCACCACTGATGAACTGAATACTATTTGTCATGACTACATCGTGAATGTACAAAAAGCAATTCCTGCTCCTCTAAATTATAATGGGTTTCCAAAATCCATTTGTACCTCAGTCAATCATGTAGTATGCCACGGGATCCCTGGGAAAAAGGTTTTAAAAGATGGTGACATCATTAATATTGACGTCACAGTAATCAAAAACGAATATCACGGGGATACCAGTAAGATGTTCATTATTGGTACGCCATCAGTCAAAGCAAAACATGTAACTCAGGTGGCTCATGAGTGTTTGTTTATAGGAATAGACCTAGTAAAACCTGGAGTTCGTTTAGGTGATATAGGCCATGCAATCCAACAACATGCGGAAAAAAATCGTTGTTCGGTTGTCCGTGATTATTGCGGCCATGGTATAGGTCGTATCTTCCATGAAGATCCACAAGTACTGCATTATGGAATACCCGGCACTGGAATGAAACTAGAGCCCGGTATGACATTCACGATAGAACCTATGATCAATGTGGGAAAACACCATACGCGTTTATTGCCTGATCAATGGACAGTAGTTACTAAAGATCACAGTCTTTCAGCCCAATGGGAACATACCTTATTGGTTACCGATGATGGTGTAGAAATTTTGACTCTGCGCGATGAAGAACGAAAATAAACATACAAAGGCTCCTCCCTTTGCACAGTTACAGGATGCAGAAAAAAAAGGGATGGCCTTAGAATTACAACATCTTAAAAATACTCTACGACAATTTAAAGAACATCTACGCGAAGAATTCGATTACAAAACCAATATCACAACCATTATTCGTAAATTAGTTACCTTCATCGATGAACTGGTTATTAATCTATTCATTAAAAATCAATTGGATCATGAGGTTTTTTGTCTTCTCGCTCTTGGCAGTTATGGACGTCGAGAACTGCAACTCTACTCTGATGTCGATATATTGTTGCTGCATACTGATAAAGTCTCTAAATTACAATTACAACGCGCACAAAACTTTATCCAGGATTGCTGGGATGTAGGTTTGGACCTCAGCCACCAAATCACCAGCGTTTCCTCTTGTGCAGAACTCGCGAGTCAAGATGTTGCGGTTATTTCCAGTCTCATGGATATGTTTTTATTATGCGGTCGCGGCGCATTAATGGAAGAATTAATTTATCAAATCCACCCCCTACATATGTGGACTAGTCACGATTACTTTTTGGCGAAACTCCAAGAGCAAAAAAAACGGGATGCAAAGTATGGTGAAACGGCTTATAACCTGGAACCTAACGTCAAATATGGTCCTGGCGGCCTGCGCGATTTACACATTCTGCTCAGTATTGGCAAACGTCATTTTAATATTAAAAAATTAGCGGATGGCATAGGTTATGGATTCATTACGGATAAAGAATATGAAAAACTTATGTATTGTCAACATTTTCTCTGGCGCGTACGTTTTGCCTTACATGTATTAGCTGAAAAGGCAGAAGAACGCTTGTCTTTTGACTATCAAATCAAATTAGCTCAGTTTTTTGGCTATAAAGATAAACCTCATTCATTAGCCATAGAACAATTTATGAAAGATTACTTTAAAGTAATTAAACGGAATAGAGAACTCAATGAGATGTTATTACAATGGTTTGATGAAATCATTGCTCACTCCCCCAAACAAAAACTATTTCATCTAGATAATGAATTCCAACTGTCTAATAATTACATCGAAGTAAGAAGCACTCGCATATTCATCCACCATCCACAAGCACTATTAAAATTATTTCTCTGGATAGCAAAACGCCCGGATATTGAAGGAGTCCGAGCGAATACTATTCGATTAATTAGAGAATCACTTTATCTGATGAATAAGCGCTTTAAAGCTTCCTCAGAAACAACTGAATTATTTATGAGTATTCTTAAAACAGCGGATGGACCTTATAAAGCCTTACATAGAATGAGCCGATATGGTGTTCTAGCCCATTATCTGGAATGTTTCGCTATGGTCACTGGGCAAATGCAATATGATTTATTTCATGTATATACAGTAGATCAGCACACATTATTCGTAATTCGCAATCTGTCACGTTTCAAAGAAAAAAACTATGCCGAGCAATTTCCCCTCTGCGTACAAATCATGTCTACTTTAAACAAACCTGAACTACTCTATCTAAGCGCATTATTTCATGATATTGCCAAAGGAAGAGGAGGCGATCATTCTGAACTGGGTGCAGTTGAAGCATTACATTTTGCACAAAATCACAATCTTGAAAAAGAAGACTGTGATTTGCTTGTGTGGCTTGTACGGAACCACCTCATCATGTCCCAAACAGCACAGCGCCAAGATATTTATGATCCCAATACGATAAAGAATTTTTGCCAACTCTTACCCCACCCCCACTATTTGGATTATTTGTATCTGCTTACGGTTGCAGATATTTGTGGTACCAACCCCACGTTATGGAATTCTTGGAAAGATTCTCTGCTTAAAGAGTTATATCGAGCTGCCAAACATATGTTACATAAAGAACAAGAATTAATGGATGAAACAGAACTCATTAAAGCACGTAAGCACTATGCTTTGTCGATATTGGTTGCGGAAGGAACATCAGCAAAAATTGTTGAAGATTTATGGGAACAATTTAAAGATAAATATTTTTTACATGAATCTCCCGAAATCATAGCCCGACATACCAAGGCAATTCTTGCATGCACAAAATTTCCCTTAGTCATGATTATGCCTCATCATAGCCAAGGTGGAACTGAAGTTTTTATCTACATGCCCCATAGAGATGATCGGTTTGCCATTGCGACAACTGTTTTAAGTAACCACAATGTCACCATTCAAGAAGCAATGATTCTTACCTGTGATAATCAATATGATTTGGACACTTACATTATTTTAGATGAGCAAAATCAGGCATTTTTTAATAAACAACGCTCCCATGATATTCAACAGGCTTTATGTACCCATTTAGCGAAAACAGAGCAATTGCCTGCCATAGCTCGAAAAAGACTTTCAAGAGCTTTGGCACATTTTAATGTCAAAACTCAAATTCATTACAACGATGATCTGACTTATCACCATACTCGATTATTCCTGGTCACTGGAGATAGACCTGGCCTACTGGCAACTATAGGTAGGGTATTTTCAACCTTAAATATTCACTTGCATAATGCAAAAATTGTAACTGCCGGAGAACGTGCAGAAGATACATTTTATATTACAAATCAACAAAATCAGTCATTAAATCAGGACGAAAAGGAAGTTTTAAAACAAAAACTAACTCAGGAATTACTTGTTAGTTCAAAGTAACATCTCAAGAAATATAGAATATCATAACAAATGAGGCGAAATAAAAACCATCAAAATGCCGCATTAATTTGCATATCACTCTAAATTTGACTATATTGAAGCAAACAAATAATTAACTCGATGTAATATGAAAAAACGGCAGGTAGCTTCGATTTTGCGAACCTATAGGGACTCCAATATTGATGAAATTGAAGAGCTGAAAAAAAGTTATAATACTTTAGTACATCTTGGTGATGAAGAAGAAGTTCCCGATGAAATAGAAGAGGAATGTCATCATGTTATAGAAGTAATTTCAAACCCATCTGAGCCTCATTATCCATTTTATTTAAAAGAATTTATTCCGAATATTCTTGAAGAAAACTTAGATACACTATTAGATGGATTTGAGGAGGGAGATCTAGTTTATGGAATAAGCGGTTCTCGTATTAGTTTATTTTATTTTTTGAGAGAACAAGGAAAAGATGTTTTCGCTACAAGAGTAGATGAGCTATTTAATGCAACTATTGATCCCTTTCTTGACCCCCTTCTCGATCCCAGTTTTGCAAAACCAACCAATCCCTTTTATGCCTCCGCACAAACATTTAAATCATATGCCAGTCTTTTAAACAATGAAATTGAACAACTTTCGCCCTTAACAAAACAAACTGACAAAATGCCCTTCATTAAAAAAATGTCAAAGATGGGCGTTTTTTGGACGCTTAGTAATGAACATAAGCTGCATTTTGTTTTGAACAAAATAGATTACAAGCTGTGTTTTGACAAAAAATTCGACAAAATAACTTTTGCTGAACTTCGCTTTCTTTACCGCTATTGGGAGCAATTTAAACCTTATTATGAACGGGGACAAATCAATTTTTACTTCTTAGACGAAAACAATCAATTAAAAAAAGTAGAAGCCCCTTGGGAGTCAAATCCAGAGATTGTAAGGACTTACATACCCCAAAATATCCCCAACAGAAAATACCATGCATTTTTTAATAGTTTTATAATTGATCTACTCAAAAATGAAATAAAAAAAGGAATATGGAAGACGGGCTTCTTGGGATTAGGAGGAGGCAAGACTATTTCTATTGATGGACAGGAGAAAACAGTTCCTCATCGTGTTGCGCGTATTTATAAGATTGCAACAGACCCTACTTTAAGTTCGGCAGAAAAATATATAAAAATCCTAGCAGCTGCCGAGAAAGCTATTCGTAGCCCCAAAAAGTTACAAAAGCCAGAAACTACCGAATTTTATCAAGCAATTCTGGACTTTGATAAGAAGATGACACCCGTTGAAAAAGATACATTAAGATTTTTTAAGGGTCGGACGATAGTGGATAAACAACAGGAGATACATGAAAAAGACCAACCTAAGTTCATATAAGTTTTATATTTACTCAATCCAAAATTTAGTCATCATCTAAGCATGTGAATGTTTCTGTAATTTATAGTTATCTCCGGTAATTCATAAGCACCTATAAATCTCAATAGAAAAAACTTTTAAAAAATTTACCGCAAAATTTGAAAAAACTCAGTCAGCAATAAAGAACATTCCGCTTGCATAATTCCCTCATCAATTTGAACTTTATGATTTAAAGGATAACCCTGCAATAAGTTATAGACTGATCCTGCGGCTCCTGTTTTAAAATCTCGGGTTGCAAAAACCAACCTTTTAATCCGTGCATGAACAATAAGTCCTGCACACATGGCGCAGGGTTCAAGAGTCACATAGAGTGTTGTATCTAATAGTCGGTGATTTTTTACCTGTTGCGATGCATGCCTGATTGCACGGACTTCTGCATGATCCGATGGATCATGACTGTTTTGTATGACGTTTCGTCCTAAGCCTAATAACTGATTATCTTTGCTTACTAATACGGCACCAACGGGAACTTCTCCCTCATTTTGGGCCAGAATTGCCTGCTCATATGCCTTTTGCATCCAGTAGTGATCATTCATTATTAGTTATAGAAAAAAATTTTTAAAAAATGTAGCCTGGGTGAAGCGAAGCATAACCCGGGAAACAGGTGTAGGAAATCCGGGTTATGCTTCGCTTCACCCAGGCTACATTTCTAGAGTTATTCCCATTCAATCGTAGCCGGTGGCTTGCCCGAGATGTCGTAAGTGACACGAGATACCCCATGTACTTCATTAATAATGCGATTGGATACATGACCAAGAAATTCCCAAGGTAATTGCGACCAATGCGCTGTCATAAAATCGACCGTCTCAACTGCACGAAGACAAATCACGTAATCGTATTTACGTCCATCTCCCATTACACCCACACTTTTAACCGGTAAAAATACAGCAAAAGCCTGGCTGACTTTATGGTAAAGATCCGCCTTTCTTAATTCTTCAATAAAAATCGCATCAGCTTGACGTAAAATATCAGCATACTCTTTCTTCACTTCTGCTAGAATTCGTACGCCCAGACCTGGACCAGGAAATGGATGGCGATAAACCATATCATGTGGCAAACCTAGCTCAAGACCAATGTTACGTACTTCATCTTTAAATAATTCACGGATAGGCTCTAATAATTTTAAGTTTAATGTTTCTGGCAAACCACCCACATTATGATGAGATTTAATAACGACTGAGGCACCATTGGTACTTGTTGCTGCCGATTCAATTACATCGGGATAGATCGTTCCTTGTGCCAGCCAAGAAACCCCAGGAATTTTTAGTGCTTCTTCATCAAATACTTCGATAAAAGTACGTCCAATAATTTTTCTTTTTTCTTCAGGACAGGTAACACCTTTTAGTGCATTAAAAAATTTCTCTTCTGCATGAACTGCAATTACCTCAATACCCATGTGCTTGCCAAACATCTCCATGACTTCGTCGGCTTCATTAAAGCGCAACAAACCCGTATCAACAAAAACACAAACTAATTGTTTGCCGATTGCTTTATGTAGTAAGGCAGCAACCACAGAAGAATCTACACCACCAGATAAACCAAGTAAAACGCGATCTGTTCCTACGTTAGCTCTGATTTTATTGATTGCTTCATCAATAATAAGATCTGAAGTCCAATTAGTTGAAGCCTTACAAATATCCACAACGAAACGATATAAAATACGCATCCCTTGTAGTGTATGTGTTACTTCTGGATGAAACTGTACTCCATACATTTGACGGTTTTCGTCAGCCATTCCAGCAATTGGTGCATTACGTGTTTCACAAATCACCTTAAAACCAAGAGGTAATTTCGTCACCTTATCTCCGTGACTCATCCAAACATCTAATAACGCATTTCCATCTGAGTTGAGCCGATCCTCAATCTGTGCAAACAATTTGCTGTGACCATGTAATTTCAATTCAGCATAACCAAACTCTCTGACTGAAGATGACTGTACTTCCCCCCCTAATTGTACTGCCATGGTTTGCATCCCATAGCAAATCCCCAAAATAGGCAGTCCTGCGTTAAACAACCATTGTGGTGCTCGAGGGTTCTCATTGTGGGTCACCGTTGCTGGACCACCAGATAAAATGATGCCGCAAGGACTTAAAGAAGCAAACTCTTCTTGCGATATGTTAAAGGGATGAATTTCACAATAAACACCCAACTCACGTACTCTGCGAGCAATCAATTGTGTGTATTGAGAACCAAAATCAAGAATCAGCATAGGATGTTGCTTTAAGTCATTCATTATTAATTATCCACCTGATAGTTTGGTGCCTGTTTTGTAATGCTAACATCATGAACATGTGATTCTCTCATTCCTGCATTAGTCACTTGTACAAACTCAGCCTTAGTATGTAATTGTTCGATATTTTCACATCCTGTATATCCCATGCAAGAACGCAAACCACCAAGCAATTGGTGAATAATTGTTTGCGCTGAGCCTTTATAAGGAACTCGACCCTCAATTCCTTCTGGAACTAATTTTTCAGAACCTAATGAAGCATCTTGGAAATAACGATCACTGGAACCTTGTGATGAAGCCATAGCTCCAATTGATCCCATACCTCGATAACTTTTATACGTTCTACCTTGATATAATTCAATTTCACCTGGTGATTCTTCTGTTCCTGCAAACATGCTTCCAAGCATTACGGTATCAGCGCCAGCAGCAAGTGCTTTACAAACATCACCTGAAAAGCGTATGCCACCATCAGCAATTACTGGAATTTTTCCTTTAAGTTCTTTTGCTACATTTGCGATGGCAGTAATTTGTGGCACCCCAACTCCGGTTACAATCCGCGTTGTGCAAATAGAGCCTGGGCCAATACCAACTTTTACAGCATCTGCACCTGCAGCATATAAATCACGAGCTGCAGCAGCTGTAGCGATATTTCCACCAATCACTTGTACCTCGGGATGGAATTTCTTAATCCACTTTACACGATCAAGCACGCCTTGTGAGTGTCCATGAGCTGTATCAACAACAAGTACGTCAACACCCGCTTCAATTAATGCCCCAATGCGATCATCAGTACCCTCTCCTACACCAACAGCCGCACCAACACGCAATTGTTCTGCGGTATCTTTACACGCATAAGGATTTTCTTTGGCTTTTTGTATGTCTTTAACCGTAATTAATCCACGTAATTGAAAAGCATCGTTTACTACAAGCAGTTTTTCGATTCGATGCTTGTGCAATAAGCTACGTACCTCTTCACGGCTTGCACCTTCGCTGACGGTTACTAATTGAGTCTTAGGAGTCATCACATGTTCAACACTCAAGGACAAATTAGTTTCAAAACGGATATCACGACTCGTTACGATGCCAACTAAATCTTCTCCATCAACTACAGGAACACCTGAGAAATTATATTTAGTCATTACCTCAAGCAATTCTCTAACTGTGATATTGGGGGTCACTGTAATTGGATCTCGAACCATGCCACTTTCAAATTTTTTCACTTTTCTGACTTCTTCAGCCTGTGCCGTAATAGTCATGTTTTTATGAATAATACCAATACCACCCTCTTGTGCCAGAGCAATGGCTAAGCGAGCCTCAGTCACAGTATCCATAGCCGCAGATACAAGAGGAATATTCAGGTTAATCTCACGAGTTAATTTTGTTCTCAGTGACACATCTTTAGGAAGCATTAAAGAGTGTGCAGGGACAAGAAGTACATCGTCAAAGGTTAATGATTGCTGCACAATAGAAAGCGCCATTTTATTCTCGCTATCAGGGGTTAAATTAACCGAATAGTTTACTATAAATTGTGGACAAATTAAACAGATAATTTACAATAAACAAAAATAATACCTATTAATTATAGGGGTTATTGGTTAGTTCTTTCAAAATTCCAGATCTACATTCATGTTAATTTCTCATTCAATTTTTTTATTCGATATTCTTAAAAACAAAGGGAGCAATAAATCATCAAAAAAGGTTAAAAATTATCTTTAACTTTCTTAATTTTGGGAAATGTTTTTCCACAGATTACCGTTGCACTACTTGAATTATTTATCAATTAACGTGTACACTGTTGTTTAAATATTGTGTTGAATCAAAAAAAATAGGAAGGGTTCAGCGTTGGCTAAAATAATCGTAATTACATCTGGCAAAGGTGGAGTAGGAAAAACTACCTCTTCTGCAGCTATTTCTTCAGGTCTTGCCCTCTTAGGGCATAAGACAGTGGTTATTGACTTTGATATCGGTTTAAGAAACCTCGATATCATCATGGGCTGTGAGCGACGAGTCGTTTATGATTTTGTTAATGTCATAAATGGTGAAGCAAACCTCAATCAGGCTTTAATTAAAGACAAACGTATTCCAAACCTTTATATCCTGCCTGCATCACAAACACGAGATAAAGATGCATTAACTCTCGAAGGAGTTGAAAGAACCCTAAATGATCTTTCAAAGGATTTTGACTTTATTATTTGTGATTCACCTGCTGGAATTGAAACAGGCGCATTAATGGCTATGTATTTTGCTGACCATGCAATCGTTGTGACGAATCCAGAAGTTTCTTCAGTGCGCGACTCAGATCGAATACTGGGAATTCTTGCAAGTAAGACTAAAAGAGCTATTGAAAATAAAACACCGATTCAAGAACATTTATTGTTAACACGTTATGACCCAGAGCGTGTCGAACGTGGCGATATGCTTTCTGTTACTGACGTGAAAGAAATATTGGCTATTCCATTAATAGGTGTTATTCCAGAATCAAAATCAGTGCTTAAAGCTTCAAATACAGGTACACCAGTAGTACTTGATGAAACAAGTGACGCCGGTATTGCCTATCAAGATGCAATTGCTCGTTTTCTCGGTGAAGAGAGATCAATGCGCTTCATAAGTAATGATCGTAAGGGATTATTGCGTCGCTTATTCAGTAAAAACAAGGAGGAAGTGACGGTATGAGTATTTTCAATTACTTGCGTAGACGAAGTGCTACAGCGTCAGTTGCTAAAGAACGTTTACAGATTATTATTTCTCATGAACGTTCTCAACGTAATACACCTGACTATCTGCCAAAGCTTCAGGAAGAAATTCTCGCTGTTATTGCCAAGTATGTACATGTTACACGGGATCAGGTTAGTGTGAACCTTGAGCGCATGGGGGACAATTCAGTGCTTGAATTAAACATCACCATGCCGGATGACACTAAAGAGATCGCATAATAGTTTTATTTGCTTTATTTTTGTTCAATTATCTTAGAGATAAGATTTTAAAAATATCTTTTATCCAAAAAAGTCGTTTAAACCTAACCAATTAATTTTTCTTTAAAAAACATCATTTGGTTTAACCCACTAAAACATAAGATTTTTAACTTATAAGTAAATAATAGTTACAAAACATAACGCTGAATAAAAAGGAACAAAACTAGACGAGGAATTTTATGTGCCTCATCAATAATACCCACTTAATTTTTTTGATCACTTGCCACTTATTTGTTTCTCCTGAGAAATAGGTTAATAAGATCTCTGAAAGATCTTATTAATTCTTACGTCAATTGGTTATTCGAAGTCCTAATAACACCTGTTAATATTGTGGTTTTTGCATATTATGAGGTACCTGCTGTGGTTTGATCATGGGTTGATTTTGAATTCCTGGTGATGGGTGAACTATAGGTCCTTGTTTAATAACTGGAGCTGGCTGAACAATTGGACCAGGTTGAACATTAGGACCTGGATGTACTTTATAACCATGATAGACATTAGGACTAGGCTGCACACCTGGGCCGGGTTGGATATTAGGAGCAGACTGAACATTAGGACCTGGATGTACTTTATAACCATGATAGACATTAGGACTAGGCTGCACACCTGGGCCGGGTTGGATATTAGGAGCAGGCTGAACATTTGGACCTGGATGTACTTTATAACCATGATAGACATTAGGACCAGGTTGAACACTTGGACCAGGTTGAACATTAGGACCAGGTTGAACATTAGGGCCAGGCTGAACATTAGGGCCAGGTTGGACATTAGGACCTGGATGTATTTTATGACCATGATGAATAATAGGAGCTTGTTGAACACCTGGTTGGACATTAGGAACTGGTTGAGCTCCAGTACCTGGTTGAACATTAGGACCCGGTTGAACACTTGGGCCAGGTCGAAGTTTTGGACCAGGTTGAACTTTTATACCAGGTGGAGCATTTACACCAGGTTGAACATTTTCGTTGGGTTGAACATTTAGACCTGGTCGAGCTTTGGGATTAGGTTGATTAGGAACTAGTTGTTTACCTGGAGCTTGGCCAGGTACTGGATGAACTGTTACCGGAGGTGGTTGTGTAATGATACCTTGTTGTCCAGTGTTTATATTCTTAACTTCTACTGGGCTAAGAGGCCTGCCTCCATTTTTTAATAAAAGTGGTTTTACTTCTGAAAAAGAAGGTGTTGCTGAAGGAGGCTGAGTTTTGGTTATGATTGGTCTTGATATTATTTCAGCAGGGGGTATCACTTGAGTAAATCCTTTTCCCCCAAATATGCTAATAGATCGGGGCACAACAGGTGCGACATGAGTTTGTTCGGCATTAAAGAGAATTTGATTAGGAACCCGTGAACGAAGATTATTCACTATCCTCGAGTTAATAAAATCATCAGAAGATACAACGGTAACCGCATTAGCAAACCGTACATTTCTGTAATTAATTACCTTATTTTGGTTTTTGTAAATAGTGTTAATGAAAGCAGGATCAATAACGGTATTACTCAGATTGATTGCAGTAAAATAGTGGTGGCTAACATAATAAGGAGGGATATAAGGTTCTCCTGGGGCTAAAGGAAACCAACCAATACCATATCCGCCATTTATCATGAATTGAGGATTATTGCCTCCAATAAATACGGTTAATGCAGGTGCATACATAGGACGAACACCTATTGGTCCAGGGACCCAGCACCATCGATTCCTAATGAAAGCCCAACGCCCATAGTGAAATGGTGCAAAACCCCAAGGCTGATTATCCACCCAAGTCCAGCCCCAGAGACCTAGCCAAATCCATTGGCCATTTTGGTAAGGAGCCCAATCTTGCTCTACATTATTAGGATACCAAACGGGGCCATATTGTTGATCTTCAGTCCAAGATCCATAATTGCCTAGATCTTCATATCCTATAGTTTCTGGAGAAATATATTGAGTTGAGACTGTACCTGCCATCTTATCACGATCTAAACTCCAGCCTTCAAAATCATCGTATGCTATGCCAAGGGTAGTACACTGAAAATTATCTAAATTAGTCCCTGTTACACTACATGAATTACCAACACTAATCGTATTGGATGTACTTTCCCCATAAGCTGTCCCCTGCCCCATTCTTACACTAACAGTTGTCATATCATCTTCTGCTATGACATCGAAGCGATAATACCCGGGTTCAGTAACGACAAAAGCCAAATTCGGCGTATCTACTTCATAAGCTTGCTGAGAGTTTGTACTCTTGATACTTAAAACAAGAGTTCCTTGTGTGATTTGAAATTGTGCTATTTCATCATTCAGATTTAATATTTTTAAAGCGGTTTGACTTCCTATACGAACAGCAGCACCAGACAATTGTATTTCAGCAAGTGCTCCTGTATCTGACCATATTTGATCATTTGAGATTAATGGTCGATTAAGCATTACACCTATCCACTGGGTTTCCCCTGCAGGTAAAAAACTCACTGTTCCATTAATATAACTTAATCGGGCAACTTGATTGGGGGGATCTGCGAAGGTTATAGTCGATAGGGATGTTAACAATAAAAAACAAGCGATGAATATGGCCTTCATGATGCAGTTCTTTATTGAACTTTTTTTCATGCTAACCTCCATATTTTCAAATTATTCCCAAAGTTAAAGAATAATTTTTTCTGACGATAAACATCGCTTTGACAGAATGGCCTTGTCTAAGTATAGACTAAAATACCCTGGATGATTGTAGAATCGTAGCCCGACTAGCACAATCGTCATCGAGGATCTTTGCATGTAAACCCGGATTACACTGCGTTAATCCGGGGCACAAATGCTAAAGTATTTTTGATAAGCAAAAAAACTACCATGAGGACTAGAAATTCAAAGTCAAATCATCTCTGACTCTATATCGTCCTTATTCACAATGACTTTTTTGCTTCGAGTAGATTTTATTGATGGCGCGCGACGTAGATCTTCATCATTGAAATCATCTACTTTGATCACATCTTGTCTTGCCAACTCCGCTTCTTTTAATTGCTTCGCTTCTGCTTCAGTAAGCAATCCACATGCTAAAGCTTCATTGATCTGTTCAAGCAAGGTAAGTGATTTTAAAACATTATCTTTTACTGCTCGCATTACTTTTCTTTCTAACTCATCAGCAGCGCAAATTTTATGGAACGCCTCTTCCATGCGACCCAATGGACAATTTTCACCTGCTTTACTATAAACTAAATGAGTTAGACGTGTACGTGTTTCACCAGGCTCGATTAAAATACGGGCTAACTTATGACCTAGCTGATCATTTGGTTTATTTCTTCGATTACCCAGTGGTTTAATAATCAAGCGTAAAACGACTCGCGCCCAACGTGCTGGAAAATTCACGATAACACCGTGCATTGCCATTTCACACTCATGCAATAATTGCTGGCAACTCCACTCTACTAAAGGTAAATCAGCTTTTGGTTCCCCATCTTCATGAAAACGTTTCAAGACAGCTGAAAGCAAATATAATGCACTCAACATATCTCCAAGCCGAGAGGATAGTTTTTCTTTACGCTTTAAATCACCACCTAGAACCGTCATTGAGAAATCAGCAAGAAACGCCAAGTTAGCACTGTATTTATGTACGAGTTGATAGTACCGCTTCACACTACTAACAGGCGCTTTAGACATACGTGCATCAGTCCAGGCAAAAATAACCGACTTAGTAAAATTAGCTATGATGAATCCAGCATGGGCAAAAAATGCCTTATCGAATTCAACCAGGTTATTATTTCTGATACTTTCAAGTTCCTTAAACACATATGGATGGCATCGGATTGCTCCTTGGCCAAAAATAATTAAACTTCGAGTTAATATATTTGCACCTTCAACAGTAATTGCTATGGGAGAACCTTGATATCCCCTACCCAAATAATTATTAGGGCCAAGACAAATTCCTTTTCCACCATGAATATCCATTGAATCAAGCGAAACTTGTCTTGCTCGTTCCGTGGTATGGTATTTTAATATAGCACCAACTACAGAAGGTTTGGCTCCATTATCAATAGCAGCAGCAGCCATTCTTAAAGCAGCATCAATAATATACGTGTTCGCTGCAATCCTAGCCAAAGGTTCCTCTATCCCTTCAAACCGGCCAATTGGCTGGCTAAATTGTTTGCGGATACGTGCATAAGCCCCGGAAGCTAAAGCAGCTGACTGGGCACCACCATTAGCACTCGAAGGTAAAGATATGGCTCTCCCAGCACTCAAACACTCCATCAGCATACGCCAACCACAACCGGCCATAGCAACGCCACCAATTAGGTAATCCATTGGAATAAATACATCTTTTCCTTGAGTTGGGCCATTCAAGAAGCCAGTATTTAGTGGGAAATGACGACGGCCTTTTGTAATACCAGGAGTGTTTGCTGGTATCAACGCACAGCTAATACCTATATCTTCACCTTTACCCAACAAATTCTCTGGGTCAAATAACCTGAATGCTAATCCAATTACTGTAGCTACTGGGCATAAAGTAATGTAACGCTTATCCCAATTTAGCCGAATACCTAATACTTTAGTACCATTAATTTCTTGATGACATACTATACCTTTATCTGGGATTGATGCTGCATCAGAACCGGCATTAGGTCCTGTCAAAGCAAAACATGGAATTTCCCTACCATCTGCCAATCGTGGTAAATAGTAATTTTTTTGTTCTTCAGTTCCATATTTAAGCAATAATTCACCTGGGCCCAGAGAGTTAGGTACAGATATAGTTGTAGCTGCTGTAATTGAACGGCCATAGATTTTTACTAAAACTGACATTTGCGCTGTGGCAGAAAACTCAAGGCCACCATAATGCTTAGGAATAATCATGCCTAAAAATCGATTGTCTTTAATAAACTGCCAGATTTCCTGAGGTAAGTCAGTAAGATTATGGGTTATGTCCCAATCATCAATCATTGCACACAAGGTGTTTACTGGACCATCAATAAAAGCTTGCTCCTCATCAGTCAAGTGAACGGTAGGTGCATTCCTCAGTATAGAAAAGTCAGGAGCGCCGCTAAATAAATCACCTTCCCAACTTACTGTGCCGGCCTCGAGCGCTTCTCTTTCTGTTGCAGACATAGCTGGCATAGCTTTGCTTACTGCTTTAAAAAAATATTTGGACAATAATGTTCGTCTTAAAGGTCTTATAGCACCAGCAATTAAAGCAAGTTCGACTAAAACGAGAATGATTTTTGTCGCCAAGCCAGGAGATCCATAATAGAAAACAAGAGCACTAAATAAACCAAAGCTAATAGCCCACACCGAAATTGCTGCCTGCCTTGTTAGCAATATCCCTGCAGCTCCAATGACTATGAGCACTAAAATAGCGTGTAGCACATTATTCTCCTTAATTATTTTGGGCCTTCTGACCGGTACTATTTAAGTTTAAACCAGATACAATTTTTATTATTTGCTTTGCCACAACTTCGGGGTATTCCATAGGAAATAAATGGGTCCCTTTGGTTTTATAACTTATTACATTAAAATACTTTTTCATGTAGCGCACATCCATTTTACCAACCACAGTACTTTTGTCACCATAAATTAATGCTGCTGGAATTAATAACTTACCTTCATAGTTTGGAATAACATGTGGAATCGTTCGATAAATCTGATATTCAATATGTCTATCGAAGCGTAAATAATATCCATCCTCTTTATACTCTAAGCCATAGTTAATATAATCATCTAAACAGGCATCCGTAAAGGTTTTAAATAAGTCTCGCGTTTTCAGATACCCAATTAATTGCTCGTGATCTTTCCAATACATACGGCGACCTTGAGTTCTAAATGCCGGTGTAACCCGATCAATGATGCCAAGTGCTTTTGCCAAACGAACCATACTTGATTTAAACGTGCCCAATAAAGGTGAATCCAGCATGATCACCGCTTTAAATAACTCTGGCTTTTCAATTGCTGCTAGTAAGCTTAAAACTCCTCCTAGAGAATGCCCTACTGCAATTACGGGTTGATTGGCCTGCTTTTGAATACTGGAAATAACTTCCGATACAAGATTGTGCCAATTTTCACTAACCGGAAATAAAGGGTCATGTCCAATTCTATCGATAAAACAATAATCAAATTCTTTCTCGAGGCCATCTAGCATCTGCTTATAACATAAAGATGGAAAACCATTCCCATGCGCAAAATGAATCAACTCTTTCATAAAGTCACCATTTGCATCTGCCTATCAGTAGAAATTTCAATAAATAATCCAGAATACCCCCAACTATATCCCCATAAGGAATTAAAACATTTTTTCATGAAGTCACAATACGTCTACTTTCTGCACGCAGAGAATGAAGTGCAAAACTGTAATATGCGATAAGCAAGGCGAATAAAATGAATCCTGACCCCTGAAAAATTGAATTGAGTGTGAGCATAATAAACAGAAGTAATAACATAGGCGTTCCAGCGACAATTAAAAGCCGGCTCGATTGTAAAAAGCTTACATTAAAAGAAAAAAATATAGTTGAAAATACTTGTCCTAGGAACGCTAATACTAAGAAAAAGACAATAAAAATTGAAAAGAATATTGCAACAACCATAGGATAGATCATCAGTTGTGAAAAATATTTCAATTTTTGAATTGAATTTTCTTCTGCAATTTTTTTACCATCAAATACCAGGTTAGTCCCTTTATCAAAGGTTTGCACTATAGGAGCACCCTTATTTGGCTTTGAATCCACCATATTAAAAAGTTTAAGGCTCGGTACTTTAAGAGAAATTTTGTTTTTATTAATCAAAATCGTAAGATAAGGATAATCTCGAGGAAAATCATTGATTTTTCCCGTAGTATCAATAGCAACAACGACTTGCCCCAGATCATTCTTAATTAAATAAGGCATTGGTTTATCAAAAGAAACCTCACCATTTTGTATATAAAAAACAGGGATTTTTGATAAAGGATCAGTAATTTGTTCTTTAAAAGATTGATTCAAACTGAAGCTCATTCTTACAGAAAATGGAATTGAAAATAAGGCTATGGTCAATAAGAGATAAAGAAGAGCAAATCCTTTCCAACGTTTTCCAACATCCACATAAAGACGTCGTGAATAAAAAGACATATACAATGCAGACCAATAGTGATAAACCGGGGTATCAATTGGTTTTAGTTTGTTTCTTTCTTTACGCACGCCATTCTCCAATACGCTTTCCAGAACTACGATGAAAAAGATGTAATTTAATTTTAGGTAACTCAACCCAGAGTTGTCCACTCGTCAGTAGTTGATCCGCAGTAACGCGCAAATTAAAACACTGACCGTTTTTGATGCATTTTGCATGAATCAATTGGTCAGCACCCATATCGTCTATAAATTCGACATGGATGGGAATACCTTGTGGATTATTTTCAGAACAAAGCAAAATATGTTCGGCGCGAATTGCCAAAACCAATTCATCTTGATCTTCAAGATCAAACATCAACTCTGGAATAGGATAATTAACTCCCAAATCCGTTTGCACAGTGTTACTGCGTTTATCGAAGATTCCAGATATTAAATTCATAGGGTATTGTCCTGTAAATCCTGCTACAAATAAAGTTGCTGGATTTTGATAAAGCTCTTGCGGGGTACCTATTTGTTCAACAATACCTTGATTAAGTACAATAACACGTTCAGCCATAGTCATGGCTTCAGTTTGATCATGTGTTACGTATAAACTGGTTGTATTTAATTGTTGATGTAACCGACGAATTTCATGACGCATTTCTGTTCGTAATTTTGCATCCAGATTTGATAAAGGTTCATCGAATAAAAAAACAGCCGGGGATCGCACCATGGCTCTTCCCATAGCAACTCTTTGTTTTTGTCCTCCTGAAAGCGCTTGAGGTTTGCGCTCCAAATAAGGGGTTAAATGCAACAATTGAGCTGCTTCAGCTACTCTTTTTTTAATCTCAACCTTTTTATAACGTCTCATTTTTAATCCATAAGCCATATTTTCGAATACAGTCATATGTGGATATAGAGCATAGTTTTGAAAAACCATAGCCATGTCTCTTTTGGCAGCGGGAATCTCATTAACACATTGATTGTTAATTAAAATTGAACCTGAGCTGACATCATCCAAACCCGCAATTAAACGTAATAAAGTAGTTTTTCCACATCCAGAAGGCCCGACAATTACCACAAATTCGCCTTTTTTGATGCTAACGTTTACCTTATCCAGAATCTTTGTAGGCCCAACACTTTTAGACACTTCAATGAGATTGACTGTTGCCATAACTTATTTTAGCCCTTTTTCAAACCAGCGTTGCATGAACATCACCACCATACAAGGTGGAATTAATGCAATCAATGCAACAGCCATGATGTAATGCCATTGTGGGATTTGATCTGCCACTCCGGCTAAATAGCGAATACCCATTACTACTGTAGCCATTTTTGTTTCTGTAGTAATCACTAAAGGCCAGAGATATTGATTCCAACCATATACGAACAAAATAACAAATAATGATGCAATTTGAGTTTTGGACAAAGGCAAAACGATATCAAAAAAGAAACGAACAGCTCCTGCCCCATCTAATTTTGACGCATCAACAAGTTCAGGTGGAATGGTTTTAAAAAACTGGCGAAATAAAAAAGTCCCTGTAGCGGACACAAATAAAGGTAGAGTTAGTCCGGTAAATGAATTTAATAAGCCAAAAGAAGCAACTACCTGAAATGTAGGCACAATCCTGACTTCTATAGGCAACATCATCGTAGTGAATATCAAGGCAAAGCATAACTTTTTAAATGGAAAATCAAAATAAACCAAAGCAAACGCGGAACCTAAAGCAAAAATAATCTTACCTAATGCAATGGCCATAGCCATAAAAAAACTGTTCAATAACATTGACGTAATCGGTTCACCTCCTGTAACCGCCAGACCCTGTGTCATAACTGCCTTCAAGTTTTTGAATAATAATGTACCTGGAACCATAGGAATATGAGATTGCATCATAACACTGCCTTCATTACTGGCGGCAACAAGCGCCAAATAAATAGGCAACAACATCAAAATAACAAAAAAACATAAAAATCCATGGGATAGCACACGAGCGAAATATGATTTCATGCGTAATGAACCTTTTTTTCGAGGTATTTAAATTGCACTAAAGAAACAATAATGACAATAATCATTAAGAGCACGGATTGTGCTGATGAACTTCCTAAATCCATTCCTTCAAATCCATCTTGATACACCTTATAAATCAAATTGGTTGTACTATTACCAGGACCACCATGTGTCATCACTTGAATAATGCCAAAAGTATCAAAAAAACCATACATCAAGTTCATAATGATTAAGAAAAAAGTTGTTGGCGATAAAAGTGGAAAAATAATTTGCCAAAAACGCTGCCATCCAGAAGCACCATCGATAATTGCCGCATCAATTAACGATGAGGGGATTGCTTTAAGTGCCGCAAGATAAAATAGAAAATTATAACTGAACTGCTGCCAACTTGCGGTAAGGATCACCACGGTAAATGCCTGATTAACATTATTTACATAATCAAAATTAATCCCAAGCAATTGCAAAAAATGCGTCAACCATCCTAAAGTTGGATGACATAAAAAACGCCATAAAATAGCTGCTACAGCAGGAGCTATTGCGTAAGGCCAAATTAATAAAGATTTATAGACCCCTTGCGTCCGGACTCTATTATTCACTAATATGGCCATAAGGAGTCCTAAACTCATCGTGAAGAACGTCACGCTAAAAGCAATAATAAAGGTAACTCCAATTGCCTTGCTGTAACTCGGATCAAAAAAAAGATCCCGAAAATTGGAAAGCCCTGCAAATTTTTTATGTAGGCCAAAAGCATCTGTATAAAAAAAAGATTGCAATAATGCATTACATGCAGGCCAAATAAAAAACATCAGGGTAACAATAAGCTGTGGAACTATAAAAAGCCAAGCATAAAAACGTTGATGATTAAATTTAGCCATTGCCCAATATATAAGAGGGTCTGTATAAGCAATTATATAGCTCTGGTTGTTTAAGTAAAGGGATAAAATAGTAAAGAAGCTTATGTAATACGTAGCCTGGGTGCAGCGCAGCGGAACCCGGGTTTTCTGGAGTCGAGTAAAAAGCTATCCCGGGTTACGGCTTCGCCTTCACCCAGGCTACAATTAATTATTTAATTTAAGGAAAAAATTTTGCGCTACATACACATAGAAAACCCTGGCCCACACAGTCGATTAGTCATCGAAAATGGCCCAAAACCAGCATACAGCGAATCACAAATTTTAGTTCGCGTAAAAGCGACTGCTCTAAATCGCGCTGATATTATGCAACGTTATGGCAAATATCCCCCTCCTTCCGGAGAGTCTGATATTCTGGGTTTGGAAATTGCAGGAGAAGTAGTTGAAGTAGGTGCGAATGTCACTCAATTTAAACTAGGTGATAAGGTTTATGGACTGGTTGGTAGTGGCGCTTATGCTGAATTTTGTCCTGTTGAAGCATCGTTAGCCCAGCACATCCCTGAAACCTGGGATTATTCACATGCTGCAGCACTTCCTGAGGCATTGGTGACTGTGTATGCTACCTTGTTTGATCTAGGAGAGCTAAAATCAGGTCAAACATTGCTTATTCATGGTGCAGGAAGTGGTATCGCCTCATTAGCAATCCAAATGGCAAAATTAATCGGTGCACACGTAATCACTACAGTAGGAACCGATGACAAATTAGATAAGGCAATGAAACTTGGCGCGGATCAAATCATCAATTACCATAAACAAGATTTTGAAGATTTAATTGAAGATCACAGCGTTGATTTAATTATTGATTTTATAGGCGGCGATTATTTTAATAAGCACTTACACTTATTAAAGCCCCAAAGTAAACTGATCCAAATCGCATGTCTTAAAGGAAGTAGCGTGGAATGCAATCTGGCACTGATTATGAGAAAAAGATTGCAAATTATTGGCTTTGTACTTCGTTCTCAATCCATTGCGGAAAAAAGCAAATTATGGACCGAAGCTCATAAAGCATGGGAGAAACATCTAAGAACAAAAAAATTAACTCCAATCATTGATTCAGAGTTTAAATTAGAACACATTGAAGAAGCCCACCAGCACATGCAATCAGGGGTGCATTTTGGAAAAATTGTGGTTCATGTAGATTGATTATATAAATACTTATCAAATAATGTCTGAATTGTAGCCTGGGTGCAGCGCAGCGGAACCCGGGGAGTTCATTCGAGTCCAGAAAACCGGGGTCCGCTGCGCTGCACCCAGGCTACAATATACCCAGCTGGTATTTTTAATAAAAAACTATTGCTTACTTGAATGTAACTTTTTTAGCGTCTAATCGAAGCGCACGATTTAATAATTGCTCATAGATAGGTCCATTCGGAGTAAGTTGCAGCACTATAGTTGCGGTAATGCATGCCATCATCACAGGAAAAATCAAATAATAATTATGAGTCATTTCTACCACCAATACTGCTCCAGTTATTGGAGAACGCGTGGATGATGCAAAAAGTGCAGCCATTCCTGCAACGGCAAACATGCCAGGTTGTATTAAAAAATCAATATGTAAAAACTCTAAAACATGGAACATCGCTAAACCAAGAAGAGTACCTAAAGAAAGGATAGGCGCAAAAATTCCTCCAGGAACAGATGTTCCATAGCACGCCATAGTTCCTATAAACCGTACCACTAAAAGAAAACACAAAAGACCAAATCCAGGTGACAGGGTTAATGCCTGATGAATAATATGCATACCACCACCTACTGCCGCAGGATGATCTACTGCTAAATAGCCAACCAAAAATCCTACGATTAGGACGTAATATGATTTTTGTCTTGCAGTAAGTTTATCCAAGAGTGTTAGAGACCCGATTAGAGAAAGGTTAAATAAAAGTCCAACAAAACCTACCACAATACCAAACAGAGCAAATAACCATAAAGAATTAAGATGTGGGAATTCAAATACATTCATTGGAATCGTTGGTTGAGGGCCAATCATTAAATCAAGAATAACTGTAGCTGTAATACAGCAGATTACAACCATACTGAAGCTGGTAAAAGAATAGTTGAACTGGTTACGCATTTCTTCCATAACAAAAATAACCCCGGCTAAAGGAGCATTAAATGCAACCGCTAAACCTGCAGAAGCTCCTGCAGCAATCAAACTATCCTTTCTACGTCGAGACAGATTAAACAAGCTTCCCAGCATTTCTCCCAAACTACCACCTATATGAATCGTGGGTCCTTCACGGCCCAAAATCATCTTCGCAGAAAGCGCCAAAATTCCAAAAAAGAATTTTACAGGTAATAAGCGGCGCCACAATATGGTTTTTAAATGAAGTAGTGTACCTTCAATCTCTGGGACGCCACTTCCCGATGCTTGAGGAGCATACTGCTTTACAGCAAAATAAGCTGCATAAACCAAAACCATAGAAACCAAGCCAGAAATAAGACCCGCAGGCCATCCATGAACACTAAGAAAATGAAAAAAGTTATCAAACAAATTACTCAGCACATCGATTGACAGTCGAAATGTAGAACCTACAAGACCTACGACAATGCCTAAAACAAAAGATACAGCATAAAGCATCAATATCTTATTGCGCATTGCCTTAAACCATCCCCATTAAATTAGTAATAATTTTTAATCCAGCTTGATTGACTAAAGACAATATGGTTTCAGGATGAAATTGGACTGCATGAATGGGTAGTTGCTGATGTGAAACGGCCATCACAACCCCATCATCACTCAAAGCTGTAATTTTCAGTTCTTTGGGTACAGCACTCAAACGCGCATAAAGTGAATGATACCTCCCTGCTTTGAAACTTTCCCCTAATCCAGAAAACAATTTAGGTTCACCAACCACTTTTATGATTGATGGCTTACCATGCATGGGATATTTTAGAACATCCAAAATACCACCAAAATACTCAACAATTCCTTGTAAGCCCAAACAAACTCCAAATATTGGAATACCCTTAGAAACAACCATATCAATTGCTTGCGATAGATTAAAATCACTTGGTTTGCCTGGCCCAGGAGATAAAACAACAAGGTCATATTTTTGATTTTGCAAATAATGCAAAGCCTTATCAAAACGAATTGTACTAACTTCCGCTCCAGTTTGACGAAGATAATTTGCCAAAGTATGCACAAAAGAATCCTGATGATCGATAAGTAATACATGCTTACCTTTCCCAGTTAAAGGCAAATGCATTACCTTGCTTTCAGCATGCTCCCGCTTTTGTAACATATCTAAAAAAGCAGATGCTTTTAAGCGTGTTTCTTGCTCTTCCGATTCAGGTACCGAATCATAGAGCAAGGTGGCACCCACGCGAATTTCAGCAACTCCTTTTTCAATTCGCACAGTTCTCAAAACCAGACCCGTATTTAAATTTCCATTAAAACCGAACCATCCTACAGCACCGCCATACCACTTACGAGGAGATTTTTCATGTTCCTCAATAAAATTAAGGGCCCAAATTTTAGGTGCACCTGTGACCGTAACAACCCACATATGGGTTAAAAAAGCATCTACCGCATCAAAGCTTTCTCTTAAAATCCCTTCAACATGATCGACGGTATGAATTACTCGTGAATACATTTCAATTTGTCTGCGACCGATTACTTTTACAGAGCCAGCTTCACAAATCCGTGATTTATCGTTTCTGTCCACATCAGTACACATGGTTAATTCAGATTCTTCCTTTTTTGAATCAAGTAAAGTCTGAATGTTTTCTGCATCCTCGATAGCATCGGCACCCCGTTTAATGGTTCCAGAAATAGGACAAGTCTCTACTCTTTTCCCCTGAACTCTCACATACATCTCTGGGGATGCACCAACCAGATATTCATCATCACCCAAATTAATAAAAAAACCGTAGGGTGAGGGATTCAAACGGCGCATTTGTCTGAATAAAGAGGAAGGTTGGTCCTGATAATGGGTATAAAAAGTCTGACTAGGTACTACTTCAAACAAATCACCACAAGCAAAACGATCTTTGGCCTTGGCTACAACCTGCGCGTATTCTCCTGGGGCATGATCACATGCTTTTTCTGGTTTATTCGGTGATTGGTATTTTGCAGAAACACCCTCCCGTGCCAAAGGCTTTGTTGATTGACCTTGAAATTGGAAATCATAACGTCGAAGAATAGCTTCTTCTTTACGGTGGTTAACCACATATATTTCATCAGGTAAATAAAGAACCATATCTCTTTGAGATGGCTCTCTTTTTTTATGCTTCTTTAAGTCTTCAAATTGAAAAATCAAATCAAAACCAAAAGCACCATATAATCCCAAATAAGGCTCATCTTCTACTTTAAAAAAAGCCAGGATTAGACGCATCACGGTAAATACAGAAGGTTGCTGGCTACGCTCTTCTTCGCTAAAAACTTCTTCGGAAGTTTTAATTTTGATTTGCAGCAATGCATCGCTTTGTGCAACGATTTCTAAACAGGTTTCATTTTTCAATAATGGAATAATGAATGTTAATAATATCTTGCCACGTTGATTTAAAGCATCAATTTGAATTAAATTCTGCTTACAAATAAGAGCCAAAGGTGGATTATAAAACCCTATATCCCAACATGTGTAGCGTCCTGGATATTCAAAACTTGATGCAAATAGGGCTCCTCTTTGTGAATCCAAATGTTCAAGAAGATTTTCTATACCTTGTTGATAATCCAGAGAAACCTGAAAACACTCTAACTCAATGCCCCCTTGGGTTTTATAATGTTGCAACATGAATGACTAACTCAATAGAATAATTATGGTGTGTACATCATTCTACTTTAAAAATGGGCTTCTGCAAGAATCTCGTAGCCTGGGTGCAGCGCAGCACAATTTTGTTTCCCTTCTCCCCTTGGGGAGAAGGTGCCCGCAAGGGCAGATGAGGGGGTATTGATTGTGGCTAATGAACCCTCACCCCTACCCCTCTCCCACTTGTGGGAGAGGGGATTTTTATGAGGTTCCGTTCCGCTGCGCTGCACCCAGGCTACATTTTTAAGACTCGCTTTTCATGATTTCCTCAAGCGAACAATTCCTATCGATTGCAGCCTGAACCCATAAACCAACTTGATGATGAGCATCCCTAAAAGGCATTCCTTTCAATACCAAGGACTCTAATATTGCTGTAGCATTTAGATAACCACTGTTGGCTTTCTGTGCCATTAGTTTTGTATTAAATTGCACACTTCGCAGAAAAGGAGTTATGATTTCCAAACATGCTGCCAAGGTATTTACGGTGTCAAACAAACATTCTTTATCTTCCTGCATGTCCTTGTTATACGCCAATGGCAACCCTTTCATTACAGTTAGGATCCCCATTAAATGCCCAAACACTCGACCGCTTTTACCTCTGATTAATTCCAAAACATCTGGATTTTTCTTATTAGGCATTAAAGAGGAGCCCGTAGCAAACGCATCATCCAGAGTAATAAAGCCAAATTCTTGAGTAGCCCAAAGAATCAAGTCCTCTGCAAGACGAGATAAATGCATTAGCACGATTGAAGCAACAGAACAAAATTCAATGATAAAATCTCGATCGCTTACTGCATCCAGCGTATTCTCAATAACCCCAGTAAAACCCAAAGTTTTTGCAACCCATATACGGTCCAAAGGTAAAGAGCTCCCTGCTAAAGCACCAGCACCTAAAGGAGAAAAATTCATTCGTGTATGCCAATCATGCAAACGTCCCAAATCACGTTGAAACATTGCCAGATAAGCAGCAAAAAAATGCCCTAAATAAATGGGTTGGGCTTGTTGTAAATGGGTATACCCTGGAATTTTATCATCGGCATGAGCCTTGGCCAGCTCTTCCAAAACCTGGTTTAAATTGTGTAAAAGTGAGTTAATATGCAATCCAGCATCACGAGAATACAACCTTAAATCCAGAGCAACCTGATCATTGCGACTGCGACCGGTATGAAGTTTTTTACCCACGTCACCAATTTTGCTGATGAGCAATTGCTCCAAAAACATATGGATGTCTTCACATGTCTCATCAAATTCATGGATGCCTTTTTCTATTTCATGACTTATTTCTTCCAAGCCATTACAGATTGAGTCTGCTTCATTGTCAGTAATAAGCCCTTGTCGGGCTAACATTTTTGCATGTGCTTGACTGCCAACGATATCGTGGGCATAAAGGACCTTATCAAAAGCCAAAGACGCATTAAAATGCATGACACGAGGGTCAAGTTCCTTCTTGAATCGCCCTCCCCAAGTTTTATGGGCCATCACTTACCTCCTTTATGTACCTTGCCATACACTTGTGCCGATAAGGAAAATAAATTAATGAATCCTTCAGCATCCTGTTGATTATAAACACCATCTTCTTCGAATGTCGCTAAGGCAGGATCATGTAAACTGAATGGTGAATACATTCCATAAGGAATTATGTTCCCTTTAAATAACTGCACACTTACTGTTCCAGTCATATGTTGTTGCGTCACGTCAATCAATGCATCCATCGCATTCTTGGCTTGAGAAAACCATCGTCCCTCATAAACAAGATTGGCATAAGTTTGTTGCAAAGACTGTTTTAAATGCAAGGTTGCACGGTCAAGACATAGACTTTCGAGCATCTGATGCGTCTTGTACAATACTGCGGCTGCGGGTGCTTCATAAATTCCTCTGATTTTCATGCCAACCAATCGATTTTCAACAATGTCAGCCACCCCAATTCCATGAGAACCTGCAATCTGATTTAATTGTCCAAGTAATTCGACTGGGGACATTTTTGTAGCATTCAATCCAACAGGTACCCCCTGTTCAAATTCAATGCTCACTAATTCTGGATTGTCAGCTGATTGCTCCAAAGATGCAGTCATTAATAATAAATCATTAGGTCTTGGTTGTCCTGGATCTTCCAAAACACCGCCCTCATGAGAAATATACCAAAGATTGTGATCGCGTGAATAAGGTGATTTGGGGGTAACTGGTACTTCTATCCCATGTAATTTGGCATACTCAATCGCCTCTTGTCTTGATTTAATCTTCCAAGTTCTCCATGGGGCAATAATTTTAAGTTCCGGAGCTAAGGCTTTGACCGTATATTCAAAGCGAACCTGATCATTACCTTTTCCAGTTGCTCCATGGGCAATGGCTTCTGCCTTTTCTTCCAATGCAATTTCAACCAGTTTTTTTGCGATAAGAGGTCGTGAAATGGTCCCTAAAATATATTGATTTTCATAAAGCGCTCCTGCTTTGACTAGTCGCCACAGATAATCACTAACAAACTCATCTTGAACATTCATTACGTAGGCTTTTGAGGCGCCGCTTTTTATTGCTTTTTCCTTAATCGCCGCTAAATCTTCATTTTGTCCTAAATCACAAACCATAGCGATGATCTCTGCCTGTTGGTAATGTTCTTTAAGCCATGGGATCATTACTGAAGTATCCAGTCCCCCTGAATAAGCAAGGACAATTTTTTTAATCGATTCATTCATGGATTTACTCCTGATAGTATTGTTTTAAATGCAAAATAGGCTCAGCCAATTCTTTAGGGACCACATCGGCGACTAATTGACCACCTTTCAGAACAATCAATCGATCCGACATTTTGCTGAGAAAATCGAGATCGTGAGAGGCAATGACCATCGTAACGCCAAAAGACTTCACTGAATTTAATAAACTAATAACTTCATCAATCGTCGCCAGATCAAGACCCGAGGTAGGCTCATCACAAAGCAATAAATTGGGCTTCATCATTAAACTGCGTGCTAAAGCAACGCGTTGCTTTTGCCCACCAGACAACTGATGTGGATAAGCAGAAGCTTTATCACTAATTCCTAAGCTCTGCAGCAAAGAGTGCGCGTGCTCTTCATGCTGTAACATTTTGTTTTGTAAGCGAGGTGCATAGACTAAGTTTTGCATCACAGTCATATGAGGAAAAAGTTGAAAATCCTGAAACATAAAGCCGCTTTGACCCTTTACTTCAATCGTACCAGAGTCCAGTGTTTCTAATTGTTGTATGCATCGCAGGAGCGTGGATTTACCGCTTCCTGATGGTCCTGCCAAACCCAGCACCGTCTGAGCCTGTAACTCTAAACTAATGTGATTTAATACGGGCAGAGAGCCAAAGTATTTAGATGCCTGATTAATTGCTAGCATAAAGCCCCCTTTCTTCAATTTTTTTGCCCATGAACTCGATCAAAAGGACCATCCCATAGTAAAAGCAACCGGCAGTGCACAAGGGTACAAAATAGGTAAATTGTTCTGCAGCAATAGATTGAGCTCTACGCATCAAGTCCATTCCACCTATAGTCGCAATTAAAGCTGTTTCTTTCAGTAGGGCAATCATTTCATTAATGAAGGCAGGAAAAATATTTTTCACCACTTGTGGTAAAACAATATCTTTCCATAAATAAAAATTAGGTATTTGCAAAGTTTTTGCTGCTTCAAACTGGCCCTTGGGCAAATGCTCTATTCCTGATCGCAGAATTTCGGCAATGTATGCTGAACTGTTTAGACCAAATGTTAAGAGCCCTGCCATTAAGATATTAGCTTTTACACCGATTAATGTCGGTACAGCAAAATAAATAAAACTAAGCTGTAAAATTACTGGCGTTCCTCTCATCACTGAAATAAATCCATTAATTACTGGTTTCATAATCCCTTGATATCGCAATAAAGCCAGCAATGTTCCTAATAAAGTCCCTATGAATAAACCACCAAGTAATAAGATTAAAGTAACTAAAGTTCCTTCACCAATATAGAGGATATTTTGTTTTAGCTCTTCCATTGTGTACCCTCCAGCCATTTTTTCTTGAGCAAGGCCAACTCACCATTTTGTTCTAGTTCATATAAAGCCTGGTTTATTTTTTGAGTTAATTCTGAGTTCTTTTTTAAAGCTAAACCATAACCATCATCTGATTTGGCAATCACAGCAAATGATAGCCCGGGGTTTTTCTGACTAAATACTACACCTTGTACGCCATCCATTAGAACCAAATCAACATGACCCGCTTTTAGGGCAGCGATGGTTTGATTATTGTTATCCATAACTAAAAGATTGGCATTCGGGACCTTCTGTTTCAACCAAATTTCCATAGTACTACCTAATTGAACTGCTATTTTTTTACCAGCTAATTGTTGCACGTCTTTAATTGGATTTTTTTCAGGAAAAACAGCCGCCATACTCTCGTAATAATAGGGTTTGGTAAAATCAAAATTCAGTTTGCGCTGCTCTGTAATAGTAATCGTAGAAATCGCTGCATCAACCTGTCCAGAACTTAAGGCAGGTAAAATACTGCTGAATTGCATGGTATCAAAAAATGCTTCCTTACCAAGTTTTTTTGCAATCAATCGGGCAAGATCAATATCAAACCCTTTGATCTCCCCATGATCATTGTATTCAAATGGTGGATATTCCGCCGCCACAGCAAAATGAATATATTGAGTATTTTCATTAGGAATTTTTGCGTAACAAAGAGAAATAAGCAAAGCAAATCCTACTAGAATGATAAAAAATAATTGTTTCATTTGAATATGTATCCAGTTTTTATGCGTTTTTCAAATGTAACAATCTTGACTTGCTCTGTCAAGATATTTTGAATATAATTTCAAAATAATGATTTTATATTCACAAAAGCACTAATAATGGAGAATTGAATGAGCCAAGACGCTGCTCTTGATGGGCATATATTAAATATTGTGCAAACAGAAAAAATTGCAGAACAAATTGATTTACAAAACAGCTTAAAAGCACGAGGCTATACGATTCCTCAGGCGACGCTATCGCGAAGACTTAAAAAATTAAAAATTGCAAAAATAGGCGGTACTTATCAAGTAGTTGACTTCAATATACCTAACTTGCCTTTGGTGCTGAATATGCAGGTGTCAGATTACGGTCTTATTGTGCTTCATACTCATCCTGGAAATGCAAACAGTTTGGCTTTTTTTATTGATAGAAAATTCGTATCCTTTTCACCTCAATCCATTCAAAGCTCAGGAATATTAGGTACGATAGCTGGTGACGATACCGTACTCCTCATTGTAAAAAGTAAAGAACAATTAAACGATGTAATCCAACTATTGCATGATGAGTTTCCCTATCTGAAAAAGTAATATGACTAGAGTCCCAATGGTAGCCCTGATTACGCAGCGTAGGCCGCTATTTTTTTATCTTCGTCCCGAGAGGGACATAGAGCTCAATAGATTAAGATCATATTGCATATTTATCGCAACCCATTGTATCTATAATTTCCATTATGAATACTCTTTGCAATAGAATATCACTACTTATATTACACTTCTGACTACAATTATATTTTTAAGTTATCACATCCTCGCTATAATGAGGTGTTCACTCTATGGGGCACTATTTTATGACTATCTCGGCTAAAGAATTAGAGAAAATTTCTCAGCTCGCTTATCTGGATACAGATATGGAGCATTCACCCAAACTCATTGAAGACATTAACGCGATAATGAATTTTGTCGACCAACTAAGTTCTATTGATACTCAAAAAGTAGAACCACTTTTTCATCCTCTTGCGTTAAATCAACGTTTAAGAGCTGATGTGGTAACTGAAGAAAACTGTCTTTCTGAATTAGAAGCCCTTGCACCGCAATTTGAACAGGATCTTTATTTAGTGCCTCAAGTTATAGAGCAGAGTAAGTAATCATGGAAAATTTATCCTTAAAACAACTATCCCAAGCGTTACATCAGGGTAAACTCTCTAGTGTTGAATTAACCCAACATTACCTAACGCAAATTCAAAAACATCAAGATTTAAATGCGTTTATCAGCTTGGATAAAGAGCACATTCTTAATGAAGCGCGAAAAGCAGATCAAGAATTAAAAAAAGGTCATGGCAAAATCCTTACTGGCATTCCTATGGCATTAAAAGATTTGTTTTGTACTAAACGCATGCCTACGACCTGTGCCTCCAAAATGCTTGCACATTTTCAGTCGCCCTATGAAGCAACGTTGGTCAGTAAGTTGTTCGAACAAGGTTCCCTGCTGATTGGGAAAACAAACATGGACGAATTTGCTATGGGTTCGTCCAATGAAAACAGTTACTTTGGTGCTGTAAAAAATCCATGGGATAAAGAACGCGTTCCTGGGGGGTCTTCAGGAGGTTCAGCAGCAGCGGTAGCTGCTGGCTTAGTTCCTTTCGCTATAGGTTCTGATACTGGAGGTTCAATACGACAACCTGCAGCCTTATGCGGAATCAGTGGGATAAAACCTACTTATGGACTTATTTCTCGCTATGGAATGATAGCTTATGCGTCCAGTTTGGATCAGGCCGGGCCTTTGGCGCGCAGTGCTGAAGATTTGGCATTGGTACTCCAGGCAATGGCAGGATATGATCCTAAGGACTCTACTTCCGTTGAATCAACAATTCCTGATTATTACGCGGAACTGAATAAACCCTTATCCAAACTAAAAATTGGTTTACCTTCATGTTTTTTTCAACCCCAAGTTGATCACGCAATACAACAAGCGATTCTCGAAGCAGTAAAGGTTTTTGAAAGCATGGGCGCTGAAATTATTCATTTAAATTTGGAGCTGCAACCTTTATGGGTACCATGCTATTACGTGGTGGCTTGTGCTGAGGCTTCATCCAATTTATCACGCTATGATGGTTTGCGATTTGGCTATCACAGTGAGCATGCATCAACACTAACTGAGCTTATTCGCAATACGCGCAGTGAAGGCTTTGGAATAGAAGTAAAGCGTCGAATTCTTACGGGAACACATGTACTTTCATCGGGATATTTTGATGCTTATTATTTACAAGCCCAGAAAATTCGTCGCCTTATCCAGGAAGAACTTGTCACAACGCTCAAGTCTGTTGATGTTATTCTTGGACCAACATCCCCAACGTGCGCCTTTAAACTTGGTGAAAAAATTGCTGATCCAATTCAAAATTACCTTGCTGATGTATTTACAGTAGCTGCTAATCTTGCTGGGCTCCCTGCAATTTCCATCCCCACAGGATTCGCTCAGGGATTACCTATAGGTTTGCAACTCATGGGCAAACATTTTGGTGAAAGCCACTTGCTCCAGATTGCTCATCATTATCAACAACAGACCAACTGGCATTTAGCCAGTCCAAACCAATAAAGGTGAATTATGGAATGGGATACAGTCATTGGCCTTGAAGTACATATTCAGCTAAAAACAAAATCGAAACTTTTCTCTGGCGCAGCTACGGCTTTTGGTTCTGCCGCTAATTCTCAAACGTGCTTTATCGATGCAGGGTTTCCCGGAGTTTTGCCCGTATTGAACCAAGAAGCAGTCATTATGGCCATTCAGTTTGGCTTGGCGATTCAAGCAGACATTAATGATCAATCTGTTTTTGAGCGCAAAAACTATTTTTATCCGGATTTACCCAAAGGCTATCAAATCAGCCAATTTCAAAAACCTATAGTCAGCAATGGTACATTAGCACTTACTCTGAATGACGGTAGTGTAAAAGATATTTTGATTGCCCGCGCTCATTTAGAAGAAGATGCAGGTAAATCATTGCACGGGGTTCATTCTGGCTATAGCGGTATTGATCTGAACCGAGCAGGAACCCCTCTATTAGAGATAGTAACTGCCCCCTGTATGTTTTCAAGCCATGAAGCAGTGAGCTATCTTAAAAAACTGCATCAATTGGTTCAGTTTTTAGGCATTTGCGATGGTAATATGCAAGAAGGGAATTTCCGCTGTGATGTCAATTTATCATTAAAACCTAAAGGGGCTTCTGTTTTAGGAACACGAACTGAATTGAAGAATTTGAATTCCTTTCGTTTCATTGAGAAAGCGATTGCTTATGAGCAATCACGACATCAAGATCTGTTGGAAAGTGGACAAAAAGTAATTCAAGAAACGCGTCTGTACAATCCTGACACGCATACTACGCATGCTATGCGCAGTAAAGAAAATGAAAATGATTACCGATATTTTCCTGATCCTGATTTGCTACCAATACAAATCACCCGCTTCCTTATTGCTGAAGTTAAGAATAATTTACCGGACTTACCTGATAAAATACATGCTGAATTAAAAAACACACCTTCTCTCAATGATGAAGACATTAATTTTATTCTTTCTTCACCCAGCGCTTATCAATTTTTTAAATCAATTAAAAGTCAATGTAGCGCCCCGGAAAAAATGATTATTAATTGGTTAAAAGGCCAATACGCTGCTGCTTTAAATGAAGAAAATTTAACTTTTGATACACCACGAATCTCAGCAAAACTTATGGGACGTCTTCTCGATAAACTCCATGACAACTCTATTTCTCTAAACAATGCACGCGCTATTTTTGCCTTACTATGGGCCGGTGAGGAAGATATTGAAGCAATTATCGCACGTGAAGGCTATCAACAAACCGATGATACTGCTGCATGGGAGGAAATGATTATTAAATTGATTCAACAATACCCTGAGCAAGCAGCTGATTACAGAGCCGGGAAAGAAAAATTATTGGCCTTCTTCGTGGGACAAATCATGAAGCAAACCAAAGGAAAGGCTAATCCTGAGCAAATTAATACTCTGCTAAAAAAGCACTTGCTAGAAAATTAGTAATCTTGGATAAAAAATTGATAACATTTGTATTATTGATACAAACATTGTAGCTCGGATTAGCGCAGCTTAATCCGGCTACAAAATTAAAGAAGCACTCTTTCTTGAGTTCAAATTAAGTGAATTTTATTAATTCAGTGTTTTACTATTGCCGGTTGCTTTCGGGAATACCTGTTCTTTTAGCTTCTGGTATGCATCATTACTTTCAGCTTCTTCATTATAAAAATTCTCCACGGTCTTTTTTTCGTGCTCAGTAACGATACCCGAGGTTTTAAGCCCATGAAAATCCGACTTCCTGGAGAATCCAAGAAACTTGGAGCGCCCTTTCGTTTCCCAGGCTTCTGCAATACCCAAAAGTCGTTGTACACTGAGCATGCGGCTTGTACCGAAATAACTACCCCCTTTGGTGACTTCTTGAGCATCACAGCTCTTGATCGCTTTTTCATGGGCTTCTTTAATAATCGAAAGTAACTTGCTATCAGACTTTAAACCATCAACTTTCGTGCTAAGTTCATTTTTTAATAAATTGCAATAGTCAATCTTCGCTTGATTTCGTGATCTATGGAAAAATTTTATCGAATGTTTTTTTTCGTATTCTAATGTTTCTTTATATGCGTTTATTAATGAGATTGCCTCTTGTAGTCGCGCTTTCTTTACTTTGAGTATCCGGTCGCTTTCCGGAGGAGGCTCGCCATTGTCTTGGTGATCTTCTCTTGTTGGTGGTTGCTCTTTAAATGATTCGGCTTGTTCATTTTTTTGCTGAATGGGTTGTTCAATCACCCCAACAGTCTGGTCAGTTCGTTGATCCACTTCTACAGGAACATGGTCTTCTTCTACTGCTTTTTGTTGATCTTTACTGCTTGAGTTTCTCATTTCTTCTAAAAACGATGCGGCTTGTTCTTTTTTTTGCTGAATTGATTTCTCAATCTTCTCAATAGCCTGGATAGTTTGTTGATGTACTTTTTCGGCACCCGTAATCCCTTCTTTAATCCTCAGTATCTCTTTTTCCTTCTCTTCAATAAATTGAATGAGTTGTTTCAGTTTTTGAACATCAGATGGTGATAGTAGCTCAGCTGCTTTTTGTGTGACAACTCTTTCAATAGTTTTGACTTGCTGAAACAGTTCACTTAATTTTTTTAAATCTGTGGCTTGCTCCAAAATCGATTCAGTGTTCTTTATGAGTTCGTTAAGCTTAGATTGCTCCTTCTTAATTCCTTCTTCAACTGAGGTTGCTACACATTCTTCTATGATTCTACCCATAATGCGCTTTCTTTCAGCAAGCTCTTGCTGAAGTGCGGAAGAAGTTTTCTGACCAAACAAAAGATCAAAATTCCTGTCAAACTCAGCTAATGATTCAAGCGAAGTTTCTGAACTTGACAGCAAATTAAGATAGTCGCCTTGCATTCTGGTCAGGTTGCTCCGATTTGCAACTACATCATCGTTTGTTAAATTTACTAAAGTCTTAGCTTGAAAGATTTGTTGTTGGAAGACTTGTTGTTGATTTTTAATGGGATCTAACTTTTTTCTAAATGCTTCCAGTCGTATGATAACATTCGTAGCGAGATCAGAATCCTCAATGGTTTGAGTAAGCTGATTTTTAGTTTTATCATACCTGTTAATATGCTTAAGGTCAGCATATTTCCAACGAATAGTTTCTGTAACGATATCTTCTTTAGTCAAAGACAAGGCATCAATGAGCTCATTTAGGAACTTCAAATAGTTCTCATTGTATTTTGATGCATCAAACTTGGTAGACTTGTATAACTCAAATTTCTTTTTATTTGATCTAATGAATTTATTTAGTTTTTCACTAAACCCGATTTCAGCGAGATCCTTAATTTGCTCTAGGAGACCTGGCTTAATGGAGATTACTTCTGGATTAGAAAAAATGGCCTGTAGCTGTTGAATCATCATAATATTTTTTGACACATTAAAACAAGATGATCATATTATAACCTATTTGAGCAACTAATAACATTATTTCTTAGTTAAATGAAAATTCAATATACACTAAGGACAAATTGATGACTTCTTAAAAGAAATAAGAAAGTTAGGCTATTAATCTACAAAAGTTTCGATCTATTGAGCTAATGGCGTCAACTAAAAGAAAATTGTAGCCTGGGTGCAGCGTAGCGAAACCCAGGATCCAAGCTTGAATGATGCCTGGCCTACGGATAACGGCTTTGCCTTCACCCAGACCACATCCTTAAGTCAACGCCATTTCATGAATTGATAAGTTTTTTGACCAGATTTTAGGAGAGCGATATAAGTACGAAAATAAAAAGAGTCGGTCGATAAGCCGGGTTCTGTCATGGACAATCATTCATCTGGGACATGTGTCACCACATGCCTCAAGCGACCTACCCGAGTCCCGTGCGGGCCACACGTAATGGCTTTTCAGCCAAATGGACTCCTATTTGGTCTTGCTCCGAGTGGGGTTTTCCCTGCCACGCCTGTTGCCAGCCGTGCGGTGCGCTCTTACCGCACCATTTCACCCTTACCTACAAAGAGGCGGTATATTTTCTGTGGCACTTTCCGTAGGTTCACACCTCCCAGGCGTTACCTGGCACTCTACCCTTTGGAGCCCGGACTTTCCTCCCTTTGCAAAAAGCAAAGAGCGATTGTCTGACCAACTCTGATATCAATAGTAGCAGAGTGCCTAGTCAAAGACCACTACATTAACAAATTTAATAAGATAAAACCGACGAAACCAAGTTATTCTAATCACTTAGAAATCACGAGTTCCGATAAATTCGTCATCAAAATAACGCTTTAATTTAGTACGCAAAGTACCACGACTCACGCCAAGAACACGCGCAGCTTTTGATTGGTTGTAACGGGTTAATTCCATAACCGTGCGAAATAAAGGTGCTTCAACTTCTTCAACGATTAATTGATATAAATTCAAGTTAGAGTCTTTATTACTAACACTGGTTAAATAACCTTTAACAGCATGAATTACTTGATGTGACAGTGCTTCGCTGCTTTGCACCATTGTATCTGTGCTCATTTAAGTCTCCTAGTACAAATTAATGAAATAAACAAATAAAATTATGCCCAGTACATACACTCACCGAACACTATGGCCTATATAGTATCAAACATCTCAAAGAGTGTAAATATTATTTTAATGATATTCATTTCTTAAGGAAATATTAAGTAAAAAAAAATTTTACCACTTTACAACTAAAATGGACAAGGCGAATTTATTAATTAATTTATTCACCTTTATTATTTTTTCTTAAGTGTTGGATAATAATAAGTAAATTTGTGCTTTTTTATTTCTTTAAATAAAGAAAAATCGTAAGTGCTTATTTATTTTAAAAAAATATTCTTAATAAAACGGGTTCATATAATTTTTTAAGGATAGATAGGTCCAAAAGCACAAAAATGACTGCTTAAAGCGAAGCAGCTGGAGGTAAAATCTGATCGTTCGCGGTATTGTGTTCCATCAATGTATTATTTCTAATCCACAGTAAAACTCTCTCCACACCCACATTGTCCTGTCTGGTTAGGATTATTAAAAACAAATTTATAATTTAATCCCTGTTTTACATAATCAACGCTCATATTTTTCAAGAAGGGATAACTGGATTTATCAATACATACACTATAATTTTCAGTCAAAGCAAGTATTAAATCACCATCCAGAGGAGCAAGGACATAATCGACTACATAAGATAAACCAGAGCAGCCCGTTTTTTTTACAGATAACCGAATTCCAGTATATTCAGAATTTCTCTGCAAATAAGACACTACGTGTTTTATCGCTGCTTCAGTAAAACTGATTTCCGGTACTGCACTTTCTACATGATGCATTACGACGCTCATTATGTTACCTCTCAATTCGATTTATCTTCTTTTATTAATAGCAATGCTTCTTTATAAACATCCACAATTCTTAATGCTATAGGGTACTGAGCAACAGGGATATCCAATTTTTTAACAATTAATGGGTAATCAATTTGTGGGGCAGTATTGATAGTCTGCCCTTCCAGCTGCCTGCATAACCATTCTAGACTTGCTATGACATAAGGATTACCATTGGCTTTAAAGCAAGCCCGCACAATTGTACCCTCTGAATTATACTGCATGTAAAACTCAATAATTCCTTGGCCTTTTTGATTGTTTTTAACAACGATTGCAAAACGCTTTGTTAAATCAACAACTCCCACATGCCTGGGTGAAAAAAAACAATCTTGTACAGTTCTATTATACATCATGACGGCGACATTTCACGCAATCGAGTTACTTGCGTACAAATAACACGAATTGCGTGCTCCACTTCTTCTTCCTTAGTAAAACGTCCCATGGATAATCTTATAGTACTTTGTGCTAAGTCATCACTTAAGCCCAGTTCCCTCAGCACGTAAGAAGGTTGAATACTGGCAGAAGTACATGCTGATGTAGTAGACAATGCTAACTCGTTCAAGGCTAACAATAAGGAATCGCCATCCAAACCAGCAAAGCTGATATTCAGATTCCCCGCAATCCGCTGTTGTTTGTCTCCATTAAGTTGAATACCTGGCAGATGCTTAATGCCATCCCATAAACGCTGGCGATATTTTAAAAGTCGTGATTGTTCTTCTTCTCGAACACCTTCAGCCAATGCGAATGCTTCCCCCATACCAACAATTTGATGCGTGGCTAAGGTTCCTGAACGTAGGCCTCCTTCATGCCCACCACCAAAGCTTTGCGGCTGGAGACGAATTCGTGGTTTGTGTCGAACATAAAGTGCACCAACACCTTTGGGTCCATAATTTTTATGTGCGGAAAGTGCCATTAAATCTACAGAAAGACGAGTTAGATCGATAGGAATTTTCCCTGCACTTTGAGCCGCATCCACATGAAATATAATGCCTTTATTACGTAATAAAGCCCCAATGGACTCAATATCCTGAATTACGCCAATTTCATTGTTTACATGCATGATAGAAACCAAAATGGTATCGTGTCTTAAAACTTGGGCCAATTGTTCCAGATCGAGTAACCCATTGGGTTCAGGATGAAGGTAAGTTACCTCAAATCCATCTTTTTCCAAACGGTTAAAACTATCGAGCACTGCTTTATGCTCTGTACTCATTGTAACTAAATGTTTCCCTTTATTCTGGTAAAAATGAGCGGCACCGATTATTCCCAAATTATTTGCTTCTGTAGCACCTGAGGTAAATACTATATCTGATGCTGATGCGTGAATTGAATCTGCAACTTGCATGCGCGCATGTTCCACAGCAAGAGCTGCAACTCGTCCATATTCATGGGTTATAGAAGAAGGATTACCAAAATCACCATCCGGCCCCAAATAATGGATCATGCGCTCCACTACACGTGGGTCAACAGGCGTTGTAGCCATATAATCAAAATAGATTGGTATTTTAATTATCCCGTTCACTTAAGCCTCTTTTACCTGCCCATTCCAACGATTTCTGTACTTGACTTAGCATTCCTCGTAACAGGTTCACTTCCATTTTTTCTAAGTTTACGCGATTAAATAACCTCCGTACTCGCTGCATTAAACGTCGCGGATTTGAAGCTTTTAAAAATTGAATCTCAATAAAAACTTTTTTTAGATGTTCGTAAAATTGTTCGATTTCATCTGCTGTAGCATATTCATCCTGACGCAATGCTACTTCAGCCTTAGGTGCTAATAATTTCATTCGCAACTCATAAGCAACTATCTGTACTGCCTGTGCCAGATTAAGCGAAGCATACTCTGGATTGCTTGGAATATGAATATGATAATGACATTTTAGCAGTTCTTCATTAGTAAGACCTGCATGTTCCCTTCCAAATACAATGGCAATTTGAGTATTTTCAGCTTGTTTACTAATTAAATCCGCGCTGGAAGCAGGAATTAATCCTGGTAAGGAAAGTCCTCTAGGTCTTGCACTAGTTCCCAAAATAAGCTGACACCCGATTAGTGCTTCATCTAAAGTTTCAGTGACAATGGCACGCTCCAAAAGATCATCAGCACCTGCCGCCATTTCTCTTGCCTTATAATCAGGAAAAGATTTAGGCTTGACCAAATACAGTGAGCTTAATCCCATTGTTTTCATTGCTCTGGCTGTTGAGCCTATATTACCAGGATGAGATGTTGCTACTAAAATAATACGGATTGAACTTAAATTCATAAAAAACTTTTAATTAATGCATTGGGATCTCTATATCATATCATTGAACCGCCTTTTTTACGATTTTTGCTTTTTTCATATTTCACTCTCTTTGCTCAAAAAAAATATGATAGAATCACCGGTTTTGTAGATTAAAGAGTATATTCATGGAACCACTTTTAAATATAGCAGTTAACGCGGCACGACAAGCCGGTGAAATTATCATTCGACATATGGAGCAAGTGGATCGCCTCAAAATTACCGCTAAAAATAACCATGAATATTTTAGTGAAGTAGACATTAAAGCCGAACAAGCAATTATTCATACAATTCATAAAGCATATCCGGAGCACGGTATTCTTGCTGAAGAAAGTGGTGTACAAGAAGGAGATGGCGAGTCAATCTGGATTATTGATCCACTCGATGGAACATCCAACTACCTACATGGATTTCCTTTCTTTTCCGTTTCTATAGCTGTAAAAATGAAAGGAAGAATCGAACATGGGGTTATCTACGATCCTTTACGCCATGAATGTTTTGCTGCAAGCCGAGGACGCGGAGCACGATTGAATGATCGGAGAATACGTGTTTCCAAACAAACTCAACTTGTGTCTTCACTTTTAGGAACTGGCTTCCCATCACGCGATGTTACTATGGCACAAAAATACTTGCCTACTTTTGAAGCATTATTTGGTAAATGTGCTGGGGTTAGAAGAACAGGATCAGCCGCACTTGATTTGGCCTATGTTGCCAGCGGTCGACTTGATGGATTTTGGGAGTTAGGATTACGTCCTTGGGATATTGCTGCGGGATCATTATTAATTAGAGAAGCAGGTGGATTAATTAGTGATTTACAAGGAGGCGATGATTTTCTAAAACATGGGGATATTGTTGCTGGCACACCTAAGGTATTTAAATCGTTATTACAAACGATTTCACCTGTTTTGAAATAATAAAGAATCAGCTGTTCAGAATTATTAGTATCCGCTCATGTATGACATTAACTTAAAAAGTGGCCAGGGTGAAAGGCCGTAACCCGGGTTTCAATAAAAATCAAGCCTATATCCCGGGTTCCGCTGGGCTGCACCCAGGCTACTCGATGTAACAATATATGTGGCCTGGGTGAAGGCGAAGCCGTAACCCGGGTTTCACTTCGCTTCACTCAGACTACAAGTACTTAAAATTTTATTTTGATTTAATTCATCACTTATCAAAGCATCTCTGTGATGTAATTCACGTATTTTTCAAATCGCGCATGAAGCGCGATAGGTAGATTGAAAAATTTGTGGATACGCCCGGATTATACTGTGCTAATCCAGACAACAAATTACTTAAATCCTTGTTTCGCTCCAAAACTTAATGGCAGTTCATCAGCCAACGCAGTTCCCAAATTCTTGGTCACGCGATCAAAAAGATTTTGCTTATGAGTGTAATCAATAACCTCTGGAACTTTAATCACATCACGAGCGACCTGTCCGCTGCTCGCCAAACCATCAATTAGCCCCATCGTTAAAGCTTGCTCACCAGTCCAAAAAAGTCCAGAAAATGTTTCATCGTCAATGTGCAAGCGGCTCCCCCGTCCCTCTTTTACTCTACTAATAAATTGCTGATGAACTTGATCCAACATAACTTGCAACTTTTGTTTTGCAAAATCTGTTTCAGGAGAAAAAGGATCCAAAAATGATTTATTAGCACCTGAGGTTTGTAATCTACGTGAAACACCTATCTTGTTGATGAGATCAACAAAACCAAAACCATTATACAAAACACCTATAGAACCAACCATGCTCGCGGGACTGGCGTAAATATTATCCGCTGCAACAGCAACATAATATGCGGCAGAGGCACAAGCATCCACACATACTGAATAAATTTTTATATCCGGATATTTTTTTTGATAAAATTTTACAATGTTATACATGTATTCAGCCTGAACAGGACTACCGCCAGGACTATTAATACGAACAATCAATGCCTTTAACCCAGAATTTTTATAAGCTGAATCCAAACCCTTAGCAAAATCATCTGCATTGGCTTTAGCTTCAGACATTTCGCCAGTAATATCTACTACACCTACATGAGGTTTAATGTTGGTACCTATGTCTTCATTAGTACTTAACGACACCCGATAAACTATGAACAAAATAATTAGTAAATAAATTACACGCATTACCCATTTCCATCTGCGTTTCCTTTTTGCTTCTTTCATATAATCAATGATGATTTGATTCAGCAAAGCTTGAGAATCCGGATTAGAATTAGAAGAATGGTCATTTGTCATAATGAATCACTTGAAAAAATTAAATTAAACCTCATTTTACGGTAGATACAAGAAAATTAACACCCATTATAAAAAGGTTATATATTATGAGAATGGATAAACTGACATCAAAGTTTCAAATAGCCTTAGCAGATGCCCAATCATTAGCTTTAGGAAGAGATAATGGATTTATAGAGCCAGAACACCTAATGAAGGCTCTTCTAGATCAACAAGGAGGAAGTTGCAGACCTTTACTCAGTAAAGCTGGGGTTAATATCCCTCTACTAAGAACACTTTTAGATCAAGCATTAGATAAACTTCCAAAAGTATCTGGAATTGGAGGTGACATCCATCTTTCCAACGGATTGAATCGTTTATTAAATCTTACGGATAAGTTAGCGCAACAAAAGAAAGATAATTTTATCTCCAGTGAACTTTTTATTTTAGCAGCAATAAGTGAAGAGGGTAGTCTTTCTCGTATCCTGAAACAAGCAGGTGGTGAAGTTAAAGCAATTGAAGGCGCTATTAATGAGTTACGAGGAGGAGAAACCATTAACGATCCTAACGCCGAAGAGCAACGTCAAGCTTTAGAAAAATATACGCTTGACCTAACCGCCCGTGCGGAGCAAGGTAAATTAGATCCTGTAATTGGTCGTGATGATGAAATTCGTCGAACCATCCAAGTGTTGCAAAGACGTACTAAAAACAATCCTGTTTTAATCGGTGAGCCTGGTGTTGGGAAAACCGCGATTGTTGAAGGATTGGCACAACGCATTATTAATGGAGAAGTTCCAGAAGGTTTAAAAAACAAACGCTTGCTTTCTTTAGATATGGGCGCCTTAATTGCCGGAGCAAAATATCGCGGTGAATTTGAAGAACGACTCAAGGCTGTTCTTAATGATTTAGCAAAACAAGAAGGTCAGATTATTCTCTTTATTGATGAACTTCATACTATGGTTGGCGCTGGAAAAGCTGAAGGTGCAATGGATGCGGGTAACATGTTGAAACCTGCTTTAGCACGTGGAGAACTCCATTGTATCGGTGCAACCACCCTTGATGAATACCGACAATACATCGAAAAAGACGCCGCTTTAGAACGTCGTTTCCAGAAAGTTTTGGTCGATGAGCCTAGTGTTGAAGACACAATTGCTATTCTTCGAGGTTTAAAAGAGCGTTATGAAGTACATCATGGAGTTGAAATTACCGACCCAGCTATAGTCGCAGCGGCTACTCTATCGCATCGATATATTACAGACAGACAACTACCGGATAAAGCAATTGATTTAATCGATGAAGCAGGAAGCTTGATTCGTATGGAAATCGATTCAAAACCTGAAAGTATGGATAAATTAGAGCGACGTTTAATTCAACTGAAAATTGAACGTGAAGCACTCAAAAAAGAACATGATGAAGCATCTAAAAAACGACTTGATGATTTACAAAATACCATTGACGAATTGGAACATAACTATTCTGATTTGGAAGAAGTATGGAAGGCTGAAAAAGCAACCATGCAGGGAGCCACACAAATTAAAGAGTCCCTAGAACAAGCAAAGCTTGAAATGGAAACTGCACGACGAGCTGGGGATTTAAGCCGTATGTCTGAATTACAATATGGTCGTATTCCTGAACTTGAAAAACGTTTAGCGCAAGTAGCTGAAGTGGAGTCTCATGAGAACAAATTAGTACGAAATAAAGTGACCGAAGATGAGGTCGCAGAAGTTGTTTCCAAGTGGACCGGTATACCTGTAGCCAAAATGATGGAGGGTGAAAAGGAAAAGTTATTGCGTATGGAAGAAGTCCTACATAATCGTCTCATAGGTCAAAATGAAGCAATAGATGCTGTATCCAATGCCATTCGTCGTTCACGTGCTGGATTATCAGATCCTAATCGACCTATAGGTTCATTTTTGTTCCTTGGTCCCACTGGTGTAGGTAAAACTGAATTATGTAAAGCCCTTGCTTCATTTCTCTTTGATACTGAAGAAGCTATGGTTCGTATCGACATGTCCGAATTTATGGAAAAGCATTCTGTTGCTCGCCTGATTGGTGCACCACCAGGATATGTAGGCTATGAAGAAGGTGGATATTTAACCGAAGCAGTGCGTCGCAGACCTTATTCAGTAATATTACTTGATGAAGTAGAAAAAGCGCATGCCGATGTGTTCAATATACTGTTACAAGTTATGGACGATGGTCGTTTGACAGATGGCCAAGGACGTACTGTTGATTTTCGCAATACCATTATTGTAATGACCTCAAATCTTGGCTCCAATCTAATTCAGGAGATGGGTGATAAATTTAAATACGAACAAATTAAAGATGCAGTAATGGAGATGGTACGACAACACTTTCGTCCTGAATTCATTAACCGTATTGATGATACTGTGGTCTTTCATTCTCTTGCAAAAGACCAAATTGCAAAAATTGCTGCGATTCAAATTGCTTATTTGCAAAAACGCTTGAAACAACAAGATATTCATCTTGATGTAACTCAGGAAGCCCTAACGCATTTAGCAGAAGCAGGCTTTGATCCGGTATATGGTGCAAGACCTTTGAAACGCACTATTCAGCAGCAAGTGGAAAATCCTCTCGCTCAAGATATACTGATGGGGAAATTTAAGTCAGGTGAAACAATTAAAGTGACTTATAAAGATGGTGAAATGAAGTTTAAAAGCCACTAAGTGCAAGGACTGTAGACAACATCTCGCACACATATACCCCTGCACAATTTTGTCGTCCCTGCCTTTGCGAGGATGACAAGTGCGTGCAAGTGTGCGAAGCTTTAGCACACTGTAATTGTTGTCCCTTTTTCCAATTGGCGACTAGGTTCACAAAGTATTTTCTAAACCTAAACTAGGCTCCTCTTGTATTTAAAAATTTTGCTCGTGCTACTTCTTCTTTATTGTTGTTGTATTGCTTCTCTATGGTTGCAAATTCAGATTCCAAATGCTTTGGTATCTTAGTCGAATAACTTACAACCCTACCTGCAAAACTTTGCTGCTCTTTAGCGATAAGAGCAAGTTTTCTATTTTTTTCTCGAAGCATTAATACGAGTATATCCTCATTACCTTCTTGCTGCTCCATTTTTTCATTAAGATTAGCTAACTCCTTGGTCCAGTAGAAAGTAGAGATTAATTTATCAGGAGAATTATCGTTACCCCATAGTTTTCTAAGTTTTCCAAAATTGTCGAATGGACTTGCATGCGCGAGAAGTTGATTGTATTTTTTAAGATAAGACTGAGAAAGATCCCCTGCTTTAATCACTCTATCGATCAATTGTAAATTGGTAATCACTAAAAAATATCCCTCATAATTATGCTTTTTTCTTAGATCAATTGCTATATCAATCCACTTACAAAACATCTTAATTTGATTGCCTCCTTGAGCCCCCATTATCTCTCTTTCAAGGCAAGACTCTATGTACTCCCTACCCTCAAAAAACGTTTTAAGTCTTGGACCCGCCTTGCCTCTCTTGGCAAAACCGTCTGGGTTTGCAAAATCTTGCAACGGAATTCTGCTGTAATCTGTTTTTAATTGTTCATCAATTAGTGTGGCATTGATCTGTACGAGTTGGTTGTACATTTTAAGATGGGATTTAAACGCTTTATTTTGTGTTAATTGAAGTTCTTCTTCCATTTCCATTAAGGTGTCACGCACCAAAAAATATCCTTCATAATTATGCATTTTCCTCAAGATGAAGGCTGTATCTATCCATCGACGAAAAGCATTAATTTGAGACACTTGGGAAGAGTGCCTACTTATATCATCGCTAATGAAATATGCTAAGATTTTTTTAACTTCTGAATGTTCTTCATCACTTGCGTTTACATTTCTTTCCATTAACTTAGCATTAAAGAGCTTGGCATAAGCATAAGCAAATCGGGATTCAATGTAAGCAAAAAATACATCACTGTCTTTTTCTCTTTTTATTTTTTTTATATTTTCTTTCTCTGCAACCATCTCGTCCCAGAGAAAAGGAGCGTCAGGCTGAGTTAAAAAATGTTGTTTTGTTATTAAATCTTCAAAAAAAGAACTCTTAGATATTGTAATTTTTTTAGACATAGTGATTTCACTCAAAAAAGTGCTCAATTATAAGTCTCTTTGTATATTCTCACAAGAATTACATTGCTTCATTTTTGATATGTTCAATATACTTCAATATACTTCAATATACTTTTACAAGTTAGGGACAATGATCTTTAACAGATGACTAATGACGTACTGTGTTTTCACTGTAACACTATTGTAATGATTTTAAGCCTTAGATCCAATCTAATTCAAAAAATAGGTGATAAATTTAAATTATGATTGAATATATGGCATTGGGGCATGAAGTGGATTTTTTCTGCCTTGCGCTTCAATTAATATTCCACACGTTTTAGTCGTTCCACCAGCCTCTTTTTCACCCCAGGCCATTCTTCAGCAAGAATGCTAAACAAGGCGGTATCTGTGACTTGGCCATTATGATGGATCATATGTTGGCGTAGAATTCCCTCATGAATTGCCCCTAATTTTTTTAAAGTATTGTAGTTTTTAACGTTACGAGGATCGGTTGCGATTTGGACTCGGTTAATATTCCATGTTTCAAATGCATTCTGAAATAATAACAGCAAAGACTCGTGATTGTATCGCTTACCCCATACTGATGGAGTAAGCCAACCGTATCCAACTTCCAGTTTTTTATGCTGTGGCTCTATCTCATAATATGCACGACTTCCAATTAATTCATTATCTTTGAGTCGCCTTATGACATAAGTAAGTTGCATGCCTTGCATCTGCTTCATCAAACAATCTTGAAACCAAGATTCATAAAACATGCCGTTCGCTTTATTTGGCATATAAGTCCAAATTCGTGCATCATCAGCTGGAGAACGCAAACAGTCATAATGCCTTATGGAAAGGGGCTCCATTCGAATTGTGGTACCAATCAGAATTTCGGGCACAAGCATACTGACTTTTGTTTTATTTTTAGGCATAATAAGCGAGTCAGACATTATTGTTCCTCAATCTAAAAATCATGATCAATAAATTATTTCAGCAAATAAAACAACTGTTTCAAATACCAACAGATAAAATTATTTCTAATGCGTATAGGATTATCGCAGTTGATGGCAATTATCAAAACACCGCCAAGGTTTATGTGAAAATCCAAGTAACTGGTAAAGCAACAACTTTTGATAAACCTGTAAATGAATTGTATCAAAAAAATTGGCTGGATAATTTTTCACGCGAAGATGTGGCACATATTGCGGCTTTATATTCCGCCGAGCAAACTAATAATCTGGATTTAATCAAAAAATTTCCGAAACACACTGCGGCGAACAAATCCAGCGTTATCAGTGTAGGGATACTGTTTACAACTTTTTTAATCTTATCAAATTTAGCTGCGTTTAAAATCGCTGCTTGGGGTTCAATCAATTTTGCTGCCGGTTTAATTTTTTTCCCTTTAACTTATGTTTTCGATGATATTTTAACAGAGGTGTACGGATTCAAAGTGAGCAGGCGAATTATTTGGATGGCATTACTCGCGAATACCATTGTATTTTTGGGTACCTGGATTACCATTTATTTAACCCCATCCCCCTATTGGCCTCATCAAGAAGCCTATGCAACAGTTTACCAAGGCACCTTAAGAGTTTTCTTAGCTTCAGTCATCAGTTACTTTTTCGGTGAATTTACCAATTCAATTATTTTGGCCAAACTCAAAGTACTAACATCTGGAGAGCGACTTTGGCTGCGTGCAATTACAAGTACTGTGATTGGCGTTGGCATTGATACAGTGCTTTTTACCCATATTGCGTTTTTATTCATAATACCTTACGCAGGAATTTGGCAAATCATTGGAACGATGTATTTGCTCAAAGTACTGTATGAAGTATGTGCTCTACCAATTACATATCAAGTTTCAAACTATTTAAAAAGAAAAGATAATGTCGATCATTATGATGTGAAAACCAATTTCAATCCATTCTCATTAGAGCTTTGATAATGGATACAACAATAAATACCTCATCTGAAAATGCCCCAGTTATTATTCATTCAAGTCATTTATGGTATCTAACTTTAACCTATTCAATGATCATCGTATTAGCCAATTGGTTTGATCCACGGTTAATTAGTATTTGGGGGTTAACAACAGATGCTGGAACATTGATCTTTCCATTATCCTTTTTACTTTCTGATCTGATCACAGAGGTATACGGTTATAAATACGCACGCCGTACTATTTGGTGTGGGTTCGTATTCAATTTGTTTTTCATTTTGTATGGTCAACTTGTAATCCATATGCCCAATCCCAGTTTTGCAACAAATAATGCCCTTTTTGACGCGCTATTAACCATTAATTCCAGAATTATTTTAGCCTCGCTCATCAGCTACCTAATTTCTGAATCCTTCAATTCATATCTTATTGCCAAAACTAAAATTAAAGTTCAGGGACGATATATGGCTGGTCGATTTCTCCTATCCTCATTTTTGGCATCAGGTCTCGACAGTATGATTTTCACAACCATTGCATTTTATAAAACAGTACCTGATTCAGTGTTTATGGCCATGATGTTTACTATGTGGTTTATTAAGGTATTTATGGAGTTATGTGGGCTTCCTCTCTCTATAAATTTGGTTAATAAACTAAAAAAATTAGAGCAAATTGATATTTATGATAAAAAAACAAAATTTAATTTATTTTGTTTAGATCTTGATTACAAAGAACGAGAAAATGAGTTTTTTAAATAGTATAATAAAAAATAATAACATGTAGTCTGGACGAGTGCAGAACTGGAACTCTCTATGAATTCTTTATCCAGACTAAGACTACCTTATAAAAACCTCAAATCAATATGTGAGCGCTGCTAATTCAGTTTCTTTTTTCTGAGGAGTGGTGAGTAAACTGTGCAATTCTGATTCCGCCGTAGCGAGCGCAGTATTCATTTTATCCCTTCCATCAAAAAACTCAAAATCCAAGACAACAGCGGGTTCTGTTTCAAAAAACTGTTTGAGAAACTTAACCCCATTAAACATATCTTCTTTAGTCAAATCATCAAGAGATCGCTCCAGTCCCAAAGCTTGTTGCATAATAAATGAAAAATGTTTGTCGAACATCTTTGGTTCATGTTGTAGTAACAATGCATAACCACCAAAAAGCATAAAACTACAGGTAAAGTCATAACATTCTTTCATTTTTATTAGAAACGCGCCGTGATCCATAGACTCTAAATTTTCTTGAATCAAGGGGGTATAAAATAAACTGAATATTATATTTCTAGCTTTTTCTGATTCAACGTGTTTCGTGATACTCTCATTGATGCTTTTATCATTTAAAGTTCGAAATGTATTAAAATCCTTATATTCTTTTTCTTTTGCCACGCCCTTACACCATTTTTCGATATCTTTTTCAATCAGTTGCCGCTCATTTTCGATTTGTGTTGCCAGAGATTGAATGAACGAAATTGCTTTAAATCGATGTAAGATAACTTCTCCACGCTTTGTTTGTTCTTTGATAATATCCTGCAAATATTGCTTGAAATTTACATCTTTAGCAAAGTGGGGATAATTCATAAATTGAGGAACTTTCTCACTGTCCTCCATAAACATATTGTCACGAAAAGTCTCCAATGCTTTTACTGCGGTAACCGCATCAAGAATCTTTAAATCATCCTCTTTATATCTCTTTTTAATAACGTCTATTTCTTTAAACTTCAAAGCTCTTCTTATAGCGATGAATAACTTACACGTGGTTACATCACAACCAAAAAAGTTCCAAGAAATATATCCATCAGGATTCTCGTATTCTTTAATTAGTCGAAAATAACGATGAATTAATGCACCTAACAAAAACAAAGTACCTTGTTTGATTTGCTCTCTATCTTCTTTGGGAATTTGACGCAAATCATTAACTAATGAATTGAATACCTCAAGCTGTGAATCTCTACCTGTTTTACATTTTATTACGTCATTTGTTCTAGCTATCAGTACCTCAAGACTAGATGGTTGTACTGCTGAGGACCCTTCACCAACCTGGCTATCCACTACTTTATACCTTCCTAATAAAGTGGAATATTTAATTTCCAGATTGAGTGTATTGACTCTAAGTTTTGCAAATGCTGGCGGGATAAAAGTCATACATCCTCCTTAATACATACTCATTCCTAAAGAATTCATGATTCCTCTATAAAGCCCACATAAAGACGAGGAATCTTTGTTAAACGAAAAGTGTTTTACCTCATGAATGTCTTTTTGAATTGTCGCTCCTAATCGCTTGTTTAGATCAAAATATGTTTTTTCTTCGCGATGCTCATACACAAAAGTACAATAGTAACTGAGTTCGCTTAGGCATGAGTTAAAAAAATCCTGATCTATCTCCTCAATGGATTGCACTCCTAAATGACTTCGAAATAAATCAATCAACGATTGATGAAGATAATTGCTTACTAAGGAATCATACTGAAACCACTTTATCAAATATATTCCAATAATAACCTTTCTTCTAAATTCATTGAAATCATCTAGGGTGAGCTGAGGATCTCTTTTAACGAGCCTAACATATTGGATTAAGTCATATGTCTCATCTAAGCTATGAGCCAACATACTTATTGTAATCGCATCATCCATGGCAACATGATTAGGGATGAGTAGTGAAAAAAAACTGAAACACCCTACATGTTGTCCATAAGTTCTTGCTAAACACGTCGCTAGTTGTTTTGCTTTTTGCTGAAATTCGGCAAACTTTGTCATTGCGTCCCTCCTGCAAATATTGACCCGCAATAACTGCAACGCGTCATTTTGTCCAAAAATGTAAACGCCTTCATTTTTTATAGCAACCTATAAAAAATATTGCAACTATTAATTTAACTAATTGAACATAAAAAGAATTAAAAGTTTTTTTTCTGATTTTTTATGGCCAATACGTTCGAGGATAACTCAGTAGAGCTAAATAAAAAAGTATTTATAAAATAAGAGTTGTAGCCGGATTAACGCAACATTGTAGCCTGGGTGCAGCGAAGCGGATCCCGGGATTAAAGCGGTCATCCTATTTCCCGGGTTCCGCTTCGCTGCACCCAGGCTACAAATTATCTAGAAAATCGTTCATCTATGGAATTGATTAATTTTTGATGGATCCCATCAAAACCTCGATTACTCATAACTAAAACGGCATCTCCTTCTTGCACTATATTCGTTACTTCTTTAATAATTTCATCATGATTTTTACAAACCCTATAAGGACAAGTCCAGTTTGTTAGAGTTTCATACAGATTAAAATCATGTGGCTCTAAAACATATGCACCATGAACTGGTTTCAAGGCATGAGCCATTTCATCAGCATGAACTCCTGTACGCATTGTATACGATGCAAATTCTAGCACTGCAAAAATACGTTGATGTCGGTTACTTCGTTTTAAAGCGTCAACCGTTCGCATAATGGCTGTAGGATGATGTGCAAAATCATCGTAAACTGTTATGCCATGTTTATTTGCTCGAACCTCCAAACGACGTTTTACTGGAGTAAAACGCCCTAAAGCCTCCGCAGCTACTTCGGGACTGACTCCTGCATTGACACTTGCAGCCAGAGCGGCTAAACCATTTTCTACGTTAAAACGTCCAATCAAAGGCCATCTGACTTCCGCCACTTCTTTACCATGATGCAAGACTTTAAATGCTGAACCATTTTCTTCGATCAATTGCGCTGACCATTGCGCGTCGCTATCCACAGCCAGTTCTTCAATTCGTGAATATTTGCCACGAGCAATAACCTCATTCAGTGCTTTATCATCTCGCGGCTTAATTGCAACGCCGCTTGCAGGGATTGTTCTTAGTAGATAATGAAATTGTAATTGAATCGCTGCCAAATCAGGATAAATATCGGCATGATCAAATTCCAGATTATTTAAAATAGCAATCCTGGGTCGATAATGCATAAACTTGGGGCGTTTATCGAAAAAAGCACTATCATATTCGTCTGCTTCTATCACAAACCATTTGCCTGATCCTAGACATGAACTTGTTTTAAAATCAGAGGATACTCCGCCTATTAAAAAACCTGGATTGAGTCCTGCTTGATGTAAAATCCAGGCAATCATTGACGTAGTAGTCGTTTTGCCATGGGTACCAGAAACTGCAATCACTTGATATTTGGATAAAATATTTTCAGCCAGCCACTGTGGCCCAGAAGTGTATGGTTTACCTGATTCAATTACTGCTTCAAGTACGGGCATACCTCTTTTTATTGCATTGCCCACAATAATCAAATCTGCTTGCAGTGCTAAGGTAGTATCATCATAACCTTCAGTCCAGGTTATCCCTTTAGCTGCAAGCAAATCACTTACTGGTGGATAACAGTTTGCATCACATCCAGTCACCTTGTATCCTGCTTCCCGCGCCAGTAGAGCAAGGGCGCTCATAAAAGTTCCGCTTATACCTAAAATATGTAAGTGCATGATAATCCTAATCTTATTGTAAAAAAGAAACAGTTAAAATATTAACCGCAATTAAACCAAATGCAGCTAATACGGATTGAATTGCTGTTGTGTTTAATGCGAACTTATAGATATGTGCTGTAATAACAAATTGCCAAACAGACAAACCTAAACTTAAAAATAAATAAACAATACCAACAAATAAAAATAAAGGATTTCTTAAATGAATAAGCGATAAATAAGGTGCAAGGACCAATAAAGGAATAACCAATATATGGATAATAATATTAATACAGTATAATGAGATGACTGTTTGCACGAGTCGTGAGGTCAATCCTTTAAAGTATAAAATTAGATAAGTATAAATAATATAGGATATGACCAAGCATATTGAAATGAAAACATTATTTACCATATCTTCAGAAGAGTTAAAATAAGAATAATTCCATTCGATCGTCATAAGTAACGCCAACAAAATGCCACTCAAAACCATTCGAGTAATAGAATAAGGTGTATTTTCGGGGCTATCTTTTAATAAGCAAATATCCCAATAACGATCAAATATAAGATGTAGCATTTAATTCTTCGTTTTTTGTTAATTGTAGCATAGACCTTTGACGTCCGAGTTAGCCTGGTAGCCTGGTAGCCTGGTAGCTTGGGTGCAGCGCAGCGGAACCCAGGTCTAACAAGTTCTATTCATATAAGAAAATTCCCGGGTTCCGCTGCGCTGCACCCAGGCTACAAAATACCCAAACTATGATTCTTTTTTTACTAACTTCTTTACCATATTAAGTTGTTGCACAACAGGCTCATTCCATGGCCCTGAAATTTTATAACTGTATGCAGAAATTTTTTGCATACTTTGATTAATAATTTTGTTCGCAACCCAAGCAGCAACACCTGCGACAGGACCACCAGCAATCGTCGCCACAACAGGCAAGCTTGCTGTGATGTGTGGCGATATTTTCAAATTCAGGTCATAAGTGTGTTTGACCAAATCCAGATCTCCTTTCATGCTCGCATAAGCGACAGGACCATCAAGATAACTGTCTTGTGTCCCCATAATTCCTTTATTCACAATGAAGTTTCCTTGAAAAATATCAAAACTATACCCTTGATGTGCCAAATCACTAAAATCCAATTGTAAGCGGCGTGGAATAGTCTGCAAGCTTAGGATGCTTAATAATTTACCAAGGTCTAATTTTTCTTCCGTCTCCTTGCTTAGATGCGTAATTCTTCCGTTTTTAAGTTGTAAATACATAGTTCCTTTAAGCGAAGCAAGAGAAAATTGATACAAACTTTTTTTCCAGCCCCCATGAAATTCCATATACCCTTTTTTAGCATGAACAGACGGTGTTACATTCCAAAGCTCTAAAGTTTTAGCCAAATTAGTGATATTCAGTTTGACATCAACATTCGTCTGATTTTGATTCTCTTTTTGAATCCATTCTCCTTGGGCATTAAGCTGATATACTGGAGAATTAATCTGACAATATTCCATTTTCCATTTTTCAGCAGTCGATTGACTTTTCAGGGTTAGATTACCAACTTCAATTTTACCCACAGATAAATTGTCAACGCGTAAATTAAGGTTTGGTATTTGATTCGGATGCAGTTGCGTTGTCTCTGCAAGATCATCACCTGCGGTATCAATCTTATCCAAATGTAAATAGCGTAGATGACCACTTAATTCATTTGCAGATGGATGATAGATTAAGTCAGCTGCAATATTTTTTTGTTGCAAATTGAAAGACCAATCCTTATTAGGCAATATTTTTGCTTTGACAATCATTTTATTAAATTGCTGTTTCAAAAAGCCAAGTTTATCTATAGTTACATTAATAATTCGCAGATGTGACACTATAGAGGTATCGGTTTTTTCTGAAGAAAATTGATTGTATATATCTTTCCATTCTTGTAGATCAAATCCTTGTAGAGTACCTACAACTGAAAGCCCTGGTAAATTCTGATTTACAGCATTTGCACTGCCTAAACGTACTTGTCCAGAATCAAAGGCATAACCTTCCTTGGAATTTTTAAACAACAAATCAGTACTTAAACGATTGTCATAATTACCGCGTAAGCGAATTAATTTTTTTGCTTTGAGTTCAAGATTTAACTCAAGTGGCGCTTTTGCATCTGATTTTTTGCCTAAAGGTGCAGGTAAGTTAACATCCAATCCTTCCAAAGAGCTTTTAAAACTAATGCTGTCGGCTTCAGAAGGTTTATCACTTAACTTTAATAAGGCATTCGCATCAAAAGTACCATCCACTAAATCAAGCAATGGTAATTTAAATTGATTCTTCAAAGAATCAACAGAGCATTTTCCATTAATGGCAATCGTTGTAGCAGGCTTGGGTAATTTAACCGATTGAATTTTGATATTCATTGGGTGCCCCAAAATATCAGCAAAAAGGTAGCTGTCTGATACTCCTGTTTCATTAAACATCAACTGGCCCGATAAATTTCGTACAACAAATTGTGCTAACTCATAATTGACCGTAATTGTATTCTTTTTAAACACCACCCGCCCCTTAGCCAGTACTTCATCATTTTCTGGATATAAAGGGACTTCTACACTTAAATTGACTAAAGCTGAGCCTTTAATCGACAACATTTTTAAAAGTGATAGCTTTTTCTTTAGCGGAGAAGCCATAACATAATTCATCATTTTTTGTACTGATGCGTCAATTGTTCCATTTACCAGTAAATTCTCTTTATTCTTTCCAATATCAGCAATGAGCAAATGCATTTCTTTTGTAGGCACTCCATGAAAATTAGCATGGACTATATCAATATTCAGGTTACGGTTTTTTAAATGAATGTATCCATCAATCTCTTTTACAACCTTCCATTTGGAGTTAATCGCAATTTCTCCTCCACTGGCATAGCTCTCTATAGAGAATTCTCCAGTATTATTATCAAAAGGGAAATCTTTCGCTAAACCATTGAGTCTAATTTTTCCACTGGCTTCAGCGATACGTTTCACATCATTCTTTAACCAGAGATACAATTTGGGTTTCATGTATTTTTTAGGTAAAAACACGGTCCATTGCTGCCAATTTTTACCAGCAAACTCTGCACCAAGACGAATATGACCTACAGAGTGGCGAGTCACTTGATCTACAGCACCCTCTATGCTTAACGTTAACTGAGGTTGGTTTATTACAAATCGCTCCATACTAATTCGCAAACCATCACTTAATTCTTTCCAATCAAGAGCACCATTGAATAATGTCAATGTTTGTTCTGGATACCCCTTGACTTTAATTGATGTATTTTCGGAGTCAAGCTCTAAACGTCCTTGATCCGGCTGCCAATTAATAGCACCCGAAAGATTTTTTACTTGAGGAATATTGTCTTTAGCATTCCATCCTAACTGCTCAAATCGTGTTAAAGCATAATTTATTGAATAATCATTAATGGAAAACTTATTCTCACTTTTTTGCAATGTGTCCGTGGTATTTTGAGTTGCAGTTGGAGAAGTTGAAGATTGTGAGTGCTCGTTTGCAAGCGTACTAAAAAATGGAATTGGAGGAATAACTGAAACATTATTATTTAATGTAACAAAAATCTGGGTATCTTTTAAGACTCCCTGAGGTTTCATATCTAATAAGCTCTGGATACTCTTCGGCCAATTAATGGCATTAGACAACAGTGATTCAATAATGATTGATTTTACATATAATAGATAACTTTGTTGCTCCCTATTGTATTTAAGTAATAACTGATTTTCAGGCCATGTCACACCACCAATACGTAATTTGATTGGATCAACATGGAGCTGCCAACCCGATTTATCAGGCTTCCAGGAAAGGTTGGCAAAAAATGATTGAATAAGTTGACTCTGTTGATTGTTCAGTAGCCTCCAAGCGAGTCGCTTAAATGATATCTGTGCTTGTACCGAAGAAACTGCGCCATGATGTACATCAAGCCATAAATTAATATTACCTTTGCCTCCCTCCAAATGCTCTGTTGCCTTTGGAAATAGGCTTTGCCACTGAGCAGGAATTATATTTTTAGCTGAAAAATAAAACTGTCCTTGAATATCCTCAAAGTGGTCAGGATCAAAATACCCATCTCCTAAGAGTTGAAAATCAGTGCTGCTTGTTTGTTCAAGTCGTGCTTCACCCTTAAATTTATAATGTCCTCCACGATTTGCCACTGATATATTTAAACCATTAACAGGGATTAATCCCCCATCACTAAAATGAAAATATGCCGAAACACGTCTGATGATTAAATGTTCTTGCTGTGATAGCCAGATTAAGATTTGTTTCGTTTTCTCTGGGGTCATATCACCGCTATTGAGTGAGTCGGTTGTAACGCCATCAATAGTCCAATGATTATCTATTTCTCTCAAATTCAGGTGCATATCATCAATATAGAGAACTCCAGGTTGTATCTGCCAACTCCATAAGGATTTAAATAAGTTAATACCTACTAACAGCTTATTGATACGAAAATTATGTTTTGAATCGTCACCCAAAGTGACCTGATTCAATTTAAGCACGGGTTGAAACCAATACCATCCGGTTTCCATTGTTTGAATAGTTACAGGTTGTCCTATTAAAATTGATAGATGATGCTCTACTTCCCCCTTATATTCTTTTGCCCAGGGAGTTAGAGAACGGAATATGCTGGATAATACCGCCATAAAAATAATCAGGACAGCTAAAAGCATCCAAATTCTTTTTAGTACTTTGCTCACGCTTAGTGTTCGATTACTCATTGATGTGTTTACTATACCACTGCTTTTGCGCATACTCATCATTTTCTTTTTGTTCGATGCGCTGCAATTTTACTTGTTCGCTCTTGTTAACTCGCTCTACCAATTGGCTAACTCCTTCTTCAGAAATTCTCGCTTGCTTGTAATTAAGTTCGGCCTTAGCCCTTATTTTTCCTAAATATGCTAAATGTGTATTCAATTGTATTAAAGCTGTATCTAAATGGCTAATAAAATCGATGCGGTTACGTAATCGAGCAATGATTGTTCCTTGTTCCCCAATTTTCTCAACTTGCTTTAAATAATCTTGTCGATAACCCACTAACTGCTCATGTTTTATTTTACTTTGCTTGAATTGTTCCTGGGCTTTTAAGAGCTCTTGATAAGCAGCATACGTTGCATCCTTTTTAATTTGCAAAAGTTGTTTTAAACGCTCTAATCGCTGACTCATCCATTAGCTCCAAAAGATGATGCTAAACGGGACAACATATCCACACTTTCCTTATAATCAAGCCGCTCATTAATGCCCTGCTCCATATACTCTCGAATTTTATCTCTAACTTGAATTGCCTTATCGAGATTTGGATCACTTCCTTTAGCATAAGCACCAAGCAATATGAAGTCTTTATTTTTCTCATAAAGCGATAAGTACTTTTTAAATAATAACATATCATCCATTTGCTGCTTAGGTACTATAGTTTGCATGACTCGACTAATAGAGGCTTCCAAATCAATAGCAGGATATTGTCCCTCTTCAGCTATAGACCGACTTAAAACGATATGTCCATCCAAAATAGCTCGTGCTGCATCAGCAATAGGATCTTGTAAATCGTCCCCTTCAGTTAAAACAGTATAAAACGCAGTAATCGAACCGCTTCCAGGTTCTCCATTGCCTGCACGTTCGACGAGTTTTGGTAATTTGGCAAATACCGAAGGTGGATAGCCTTTAGTTGCTGGTGCCTCACCTATAGAAAGCGCAATTTCTCTTTGAGCTTGGGCAAACCGGGTTAAAGAATCCATAAGAAGTAAGACATGTTTGCCCTGATCGCGAAAATATTCAGCAATGCTTGTAGCGACTTTAGCACCGTGTAATCGCATCAGAGGACTTTCATCTGCAGGCGCAGCTACGACAACTGCTCGCTTTAAGCCTTCTTTCCCTAAATTTAATTCAATAAACTCTTTGACTTCCCTACCTCGTTCACCAATCAATCCAACAACTACTACATCCGCTTTTGTAAAACGAGTCATCATGCCTAATAAAACCGATTTTCCTACTCCAGATCCTGCAAATAATCCTATTCGCTGACCACGCCCAACAGTAAGTAATCCATTAATTGCACGTATCCCCACATCTAAAGGTGTATCAATAACAGCTCTTTTTAAAGGATTAATAGCCGGGCTGAGTAAAGGATATGCTTCATTTAACTCAAGACGAGGTCCGTCATCTATAAGTACTCCAGAACCATTTACAACTCGCCCTAGCAATTGGTTTCCTACCTCAACTTGAGCAACACGTCCAGTTGGCGTAATAATCATGCCTGGCGCAAGACCATGGATCGCGCCAATGGACATCAAATATACACGATCATGGCCAAAACCAACTACTTCCGCTTCAATAGTATGTGATTCATCAATGGTAATAAAACAACGCGCACCAACAGGCTGATTAAAACCGTTAGCTTCTAGAGTGAGACCTACTGCTCGGCTTATTCGACCACAATGCAATAATCCCAATTGCTCTTTCTCGCGAATTTCAGACAGTATTTTAACCAAATGAGACTCGTAAACATTCATCGATCAATCCTGATTTTTAATCGGTGCAATCAGATTATCTTGAGTTATATATTTCGAAAATAAAGTTGTTAAACGAGAATATACTCTACCATCTAATTCACTATAATCGCCTTTTAGATAGAAATCACCACGACTTAATGAAGGATCTGCTACCAAAATTTCGTGTAATCCTTCGATGTCCTTTTCACCAAACTCACGTTGAACCCAATTAACATCCTCGGGATGCATGGCAAGTACTTTATAGGCTTTTAAGGAAGGTAATTCTGATTTGATGGAGTTGAACAAGTTTTTTAACTTATCAGGATGTGTGGATAACTCAACACCAATACAATGCTGACTTAACCAAATTACTGTTTGAATTATTTCTTGCGTTACTTGTTCATCCAGAAGTTTTACCGGATTTTTTAGTATTTCAAACCACCGTATGAATTGTTTTCTCTTTTCATTAATTTCTGCCTGCGCCTGTTGCATTCCCTCAGCATAACCTTTCTCGATAGCTTCGTTTTTTAACCGTTCGCATTCCGCAAGAAAACGTTCCTCCTCATTGACTTCTACTTTTGCTTCATTATTTATAATCGATTCGTATTCCCAAGTACTAAACCCTTGATTATTCTCTTTTTTCTTTAAGTAGGGTTCAAATTTATCCGACATATACTTATCATCCTGAAATCATATCCGATCATAAAAAGTAGCTTTTGTAATAAACGCAAAAAATATAGTCCACTGCATTGTTCCAATGCTACAACCTAAATCATCTCATCGCCAGCTTTAGAGCCCAGTGCAATTTTACCCTCTTCAGCAAGACTTTTTGCTATTGATAGAATATCACGTTGTGCGCGCTCTACATCAACAACTTTAACAGGCCCCTGTAATTCAATATCTTCACGCAATAAGTCAGCAGCACGTTTGGACATATTGGAAAATATTTTTTCTTTAGTTGTTTCAGTAGTACCTTTTAAAGCCAGCTTTAATTGTTCAGGGCTCACATCACGCAATAAGGTTTGCATGCTTCGATCGTCCATATCTACTAAATTCTCAAAAACAAACATTTTGTCGCGGATTTTTTCGCTCAGTTCTTGGTCCCAATCTTTAATCTTATTCAGTACTTCTTCTTCCATTGCACCATCGAAATAGTTAATCACATCGGCAACACTCTTAATTCCTCCTACAGAGGCAGTTTTACTAACCTTTTGACCACTGAGTTGTTTTTCGATGACTTGTCCAAGCTCTGAAATGGCCTCAGGCTTAACCGTATCAATATTGCACATGCGCAATAATACTTCCGACCTTTTCTCCACACTAAAATAGCGTACTACTTCAGATGCTTGCTCACTATCCAAATGAATTAATATGGTTGCGATAATTTGCGGATGCTCATTACGAATCACATCAGCAATTAATCGACCATCTAACCATTTTAAGCGATTAAGTCCACTGTCTTTATCAGATACTAGAATTCGATCAATAAATGGAGTTGCTTTTTCCAATCCTAATGCTTCAATGAGTACTGTGCGCAAATAATGCTCTGTATCTACAGTTAAGCTTGTTTGATCCCCAATAGCATTAGTAAATTCAATCAAGACATTTTCCATTTTTGCCTTAGTCACATTACTGAGTGTCGTCATTGCAACACCGACCTTCTGTACTTGTCTCGGCTCTAGGTGTCTTAATACCTCAGCAGCATTTTTTTCACCCATGCTTAATAGCAAAATGGCCGCACGCTCTATTCCATCCATAACTACCCCCGATCAACCCAATTTTTAACAACCTGTGCTACCCGTTTGGGTTCCTTATCAACAACCTGGCGTAATAAATTTAATTGCGACTCATAATCATTTGCGTCTTTGATTGAGATGGTCCCATCATACGTTAAATCACCTATAGGTTGATCATCACTCGCGACATTAGCAACATTTCGGTTACTTGCTAACGTTTTAAGCATGGGTCTTAATACACCAAAAATTAAGGCTAAAACAAATAAAGCAGCCGCTGTTTGCTTCACTATGGACCAGAAAATATCTTTCTGCCAAAAATGCTCTTCAGGAATAGCTGCTACAGGATCGGGTTTAACAAAATCACTATTGATTACATTCAAACTATCACCGCGCTGCGCATTTAACCCAATTGCATCAGCAACAAGCAACTTTATTTGCTTTATTTCCTTTGGAGTCAAAGGAGTTTTCGTCATTTTTTTCGTCTTTTCATCCATTACCGCGCGATTGTCCACCAAAACGGCCACAGTGAGTCGTTTAATTGTTCCTGGTTGATTTTTAGTATGACTAATTGTTTTATCCAACTCAAAATTTTTGGTACTTTGCGTACGCAAATCAGTAGATTGATTTGTATCGGATGCTGCTTGTGCCTGTGCTTGTGCTTGTGGTGGTGCATTTTTAGGGGGAGCATTTTTGGGAGCAAGAGCAGGGTTATTTTGTGGTATATTAGATAAAGTACCAGGTACTCCGACTGCATCATTTGAAGAACTACGTTTTTCTTCCATTGTTTGCTCACTGCGCAAAGAAGGCAATTCTGGATTAAACATTTCTTGCGTTTGTTCGTAACTAGTAAAGTCGATATCAGCAGAAACTTTTGCTCTAACACGACCATACCCAAGTATCGGCGTTAAGATATCTTGAATCTTTTGCGCATATTGATGTTCCATATTTTGTCTGTAATCTAAAAAGCGCTCTGTATCAGAAAAGAGAGTTTGTCCACCGCCTTCATTTAGTAACTGACCATCTTGATCGACCACTGTAACTCGACTTGCAGATAGATTAGGAATACTGGATGCAACCAAATTCACAATAGCGGCTATCGTATGTTTTTTAAGTTCCAAACCTGAATAAACATCAAGAAAAACAGATGCACTCGGTTCATGAGCATCACGAACAAAAGCAGATTCACGTGGAATTGCTAGATGAACTCGGGCTGATTTAATATCATTGAATTTACTTATAGTACGTGCCAATTCAGCTTCCAATGCTTGTTTATAACGTGCATTTTCCATAAATTGGCTGCTATTAAATGCATTAGAGCTGGAAAAAAGCTCTTCTGAACCCACTGGCTCACGTGGTAATCCTTCCATTGCCAATTTAAGACGCACATTTTGCAGATTATCTGCTGCAACCATAACCATGCTGTTGTTACTATCAATCTTAAAATCAATACCATTACGTTCGAGTGCAGATACCACCTCAGCTGCATCACGTGTATTCATTTGTGTGTATAAAGGCACATAATTCGGATCACGAGACCATAAAACTACCGCTAAACCAATTGCTATGCTTGCAGCTATCCCGACTAATAAACCAATTTGTCGGGCAATAGATAGATTTGCAAACTTTGCTGCTACTGTTGATGCACTATCAGCCAATGCCATATCAAGCTCCTAATTATACTGGCATATTCATTATGTCTTGATATGCTTGTACGACTTTGTTACGAACTCGAACAGTAGCCTCAAGCCCCAAATTGGACTTTTGGGTTGCTATCATCACTTCCCCTAAACTGACATTGGGGTCACCCATTTCAAAACGGGTTTTTAAAGCATCTGCAGTTTGGTTTAAATCATTGACTTGATTTAATGCTTGTTGGAATACGGTACCGAAGGGAGATTGATTAGTCTCTGTTTCAATAACTCCACCCTCAGCCTTAGCAGACATTGTCTTTATCTGGTTTAGCAGGTTAACTGTATTAATATCGTTCATATCCCTATTTACCTCATAATTATTTGCTTATTATCCTTGTAGTCTTTGCATTTGTAGCCTGGGTGAAGGCGCAGCCGCAACCCGGGAATTTCTACTTCACAACCCGGGTTGCGGCTGCGCCTTCACCCAGGCTACAAACTAAAAACCTAGCTACAGATTTATTTATACTGTATACCCTTCTTCGCGCATTTTTGCTAGTTTATAACGTAATGTTCGTTCACTCACCCCTAATAACGCAGCCACTTTTTGCCTATTCCCCTCATTCTCCAGTAAAGTTTTTTCGATCAGTTCAAACTCATGAATTTGTAAATTCTTACTGTGAGCTGCCGGCGAGGTTTCAGGAACCAATGTAGTGGTTAATGACAATTGCAAATGCTCTGCTTCTATAATACCTTGTGTTTGTAATACTAATGCTCGTTGAATCACATTATCTAACTCTCTCGCATTTCCCGGCCAAGGGTAAGCCAACATCAGTTTCTGAGCTGCTGGGCAAATCACCGGAACAACAGGCTGTTTATGCTGGCAATGTTTACGAATCAAATAATTTGCTAAGGGAATAATGTCATTCTTTCTTTCACGTAACGGGTGCCACTGCAAAGGAAAAACATTCAAACGGTAAAATAAATCTTCCCTAAAACGCCCTACTTTTACTTCATCCTTAAGCTGCCTATTGGTTGTAGCGAGTATGCGTACATCCAAGCTAATTGTTTTATTGGCACCAATTCGTTCAACTTCTTTCTCTTGTAAAACACGTAGCAACTTAGCTTGTAAGCTTAAGGGCATTTCACTGACTTCATCAAGAAGTAAAGTTCCACCTTGAGCTTGTTCAAACTTTCCAGGAGTTGATTTATAAGCTCCAGTAAATGAACCTTTTTCATAGCCAAATAAAGTAGCCTCCAGCATTTGCTCTGGAATTGCGGCACAATTAATTGCAATAAACGGTTGCTTTTTCCGTGGTGAATGATCATGAATAAAATGGGCTAAAACCTCTTTGCCAGTACCACTTTCTCCGCTAATCATAACACCAACATCGGATTGAGCTACTTTTAATGCCATAGTCAGCAAAGCTTGACTTTTAGGGTCTTTAGCAATGGGTTCTCCGGTATCTTCATCAAACTCTACTTTAATGTATTGATTGATTTTTTCGGTTAATACCTGAGCACTGAATGGCTTTTGTAAATAATCTACCGCACCATGATGAAGCGCATTCACCGCATCTTGTACTGATCCATAAGCGGTCATCAAAATCACAGGCAATCCAAGTCTTCTTTTTTGGATCTCGGCAAGTAACTGATTTCCATCAAGCTCGTCCATACGAATATCCGTTAATACAACCGATGGATTATGGATTTCAAGAAGTGCTAGAGCTTCCTTGCCATCTTTAGCAGTAATATATGTATGGCCAGCAATAGTCATTGTTTCAGCCAGCGCTTCCCTTAATACTGGATCATCTTCAACGATTAAAACGTGACTCATAAAAAAGTCCTTTTTTCTAAGTGTTATAAAAAGGATATCATCCCGAGCATGACAAAACGCTCCCCAAATTTTAAAAGCCAAAATCAGGGGCATTCCATCATACTCAGGATGACGACTCAACATATTACGGCAAAAACAAATTAACTTGTGTACCTACTCCTTCTGCAGATTCCAGGCTTACTCGACCGCCGTGTGCTTTTACTACTGCGTAAACAACTGCCAAACCCAAACCATTCCCTTGAGCTTTTGTAGTATAAAAAGGTGAAAAAGCCTGACTCTTCACCTCTTCTGTCATTCCTTTACCATTGTCCTCTACTGATATTTGTATACCTGAATCATCCATAGATGCAAGTGTTAAATTAATTTCTGTTGCATCAGACTGCAATGAATTGATCACCAAGTTTAAAACAGCACCAATTAATGATTCTGCATGAATTAATGACTCACCAGTAACCAGCTGATTATTCACATTGAATGTTACATCACGAGCTAAAACATAAGGCTGTGCGCGTTGTACCAGTAAAGAACACCAACAATTCATATCCATGCGTGATGGTTCTATTGTAGTACCTCGAGCAAACAGCAATAAGTCCTGAATTTGCTGCTCGATACTGGTATGACATTCTTGCAGTCGATGAATCCAATTTTGAGTGCGCACATCCAAATCAAGAAGATTATTCAAATGTTCTGTGTACAACATTGCCGAAGACAAGGGAGTCCTGATTTGATGTGCAAGCTGTGCAGTCATTGTACCAATTGAGACTAAACGTTTTTCATTCTCTTTCGCTTTTTCATAATCTCTGGTAGCTGTTATGTCAGTTAAACTGACTAATATGCCAGGCAAGCTGTCCAAAGTTGAAATGGCTACATGGACACGACGACCATCTGCAAGAGAAACCTCATGGCCATCATCAGCACGAGGAACAAAAGCACGTAAAATCACATCCAACCATAGAGAATCAAGTAATCCATATCCTAGCATTGCTTCAGCTGGAGGATTTAGCCATACGATACGTCCCTGAGAATTAATAATTACCAAAGCCGTTGGCAAGCTGGATAAAATATCCCACTCAGAAAGAGGTATATGTGGTCTTACCGCACATGTTTGGTAATTAGAATAATGCATACTGGATGAAATTATTATAATTAATAATAAGACTGTAACAAATTTAGGATAAAATGAAAATACATTTAAAATCATAGAATTAATTACTTTAAATTTTAGAGCTTCTTTTTATTGACATCAAATAGTAACCGTGTTAATAATATTGTCATTAAATTAACCAATAATATAGTTTTATGACAATAATGCGTCTCAACATGACTATGCACATGAGCAGCCTGAACACTGTTTTTCAGGTTGGGCATGTGCTGTTGAATGTGGCGCTATAACCTCCCCACATTCCCAATACCAGTGTTCAGGATAAATCTCACCAAAGCGCCCTAGTTAAAAACTCGAGGGCTTATCTATGAGCATATGCATTTTGAAAGGTACAAACAGCGAGTCTATTAGTGAAATTGATTATCCAATTATTAAACAATGTTATCAGGAATTCATTGATGCTTTGGTTAAAAAAGGATTTCTGTTGGAACACATCAAAATCTATTTTGATGATGAGAAGCGACAAATTCATTTTGATTACTATCCTGACGAACTGGATGTTCTAATCACTTATACAAATTTTGATGACGACAAACTGCAACTTCATATAACCCAACAACCCTTTGCATCAAGTTGGTATGGTAATCGCTACGTGCTTTGGCATAATAAATCAGCAGAAGAATACGTATCTGAAATTAAATCGTTGGTCCAATTATCTATTGACCTATCGCAACAAACAAACCATCCCCATACTTGTTGGAACTTCTCCCACGCCTCACATTCTTATCTATCGGTGCCACAAAGAAAGGAAGCACTAAAAAAATCATTTAGTGAGTTAAAAAATAAAAATTCATTCCCCTTAGGAATTTATCTTTGTGAAATTCACCATCATAAATTTCCCAAAAAATTTCTAACTGAAAATTTGGAATACTTTAAACAATTAGGAGTAAAAACTTTGTTTTTTGAATTTCTCTTTTACGATCGACATCAAAAATTGCTTGATGAGTATTTTAATAGCCCAAGCCAAGAACTTCCTACTGAATTGGCTGCCTATTTGCATTTCAAAGATGTAGCAAGCAATTGTGGGTTTTCTGGTTATACTGACATTGTAAAAGCAGCAAAAAAAGCAGGGATTCGTGTGGTTGCCTTGGATACTTATCCTGCCATCTTATCCTATATTAAAAGCTTTAAAATAAAATACCTGGATGGAGATGAACGATTCAGAATCCATAGTTTCAATGGCAATGCAGCTAAAATTATTGAAAAAGAAAGCGGTGGGGAGCCCTATCTGTCGTTCTTAGGTTTTGATCACGGATATATTAGTGGGAATACTCGTTATAAAAACATAAAAAGCGTCGCAGAATTGTTACCAAATACCTGTTCAGTGTTTCTTACAGATAATCAAATAACCTATAAAAATTTCTATGCTCCTTTTTTTAGTCATGACAAACCATTAGTATTTAACTACAGTCGATATGATGAAGCAGGAGCAAATATCATTGAGTCAAATTGGAATGTTTTGGATTGCAAATTATGAGGGTGCCCTGTAGTTCGGATTATGACTCTTGATTTTTTTTATCCAATGATTTTAAAAACGCTAGCTTTTCTGCAATTTTTATTTCCAAGCCGCGTGGTACGGGTTTATACCATTCGGGCTCCTGCATTCCTTCGGGTAAATAATGTTCTCCAGCAGCATATGCATGCGGTTCATCATGAGCATAACGATATTTTTTTCCATAGCCTAACTCTTTCATCAAACGAGTAGGTGCATTACGCAAATGGACGGGCACTTCCCGAGATTTATCACGTTTTACAAAATCCATCGCTTGGTTAAAAGCAACATACCCTGCATTACTTTTTGCAGCGATTGATAGATAAATAACAGCCTGTCCTAGTGCAAGCTCTCCTTCCGGAGAACCTAATCGTTCATAGGTTACTGCAGCATCGTTTGCAATTTGGATCGCACGAGGATCAGCTAAACCAATATCTTCCCAAGCCATTCTTACAATACGCCGAGCTAAATAACGAGGATCCACTCCTCCATCTAACATACGACAAAGCCAGTAAAGAGCAGCATCAGGATTAGAACCACGTACTGACTTATGTAACGCAGAAATTTGATCGTAAAAATTTTCTCCACTTTTATCAAAACGCCTGACTTGTTCTGCCAAGACATTCATAACAAATTCTTTAGTCACATGAACATTATTCATTGCAGTACATGCAGTATGTAATTGTTCAAGACTATTCAATAATCGTCGGGCATCGCCATCAGCAAATCCAAGGAGCATTTCTATAGCATCATCATCAAATTGAATAGGAGATAAAACCGCTTGATGCGCTTTTTGAAATAATTGCCTCAATTCTTCATCAGTTAAAGATTTTAAAACATAGACCTGAGCACGTGATAACAAAGCGGAATTTACTTCAAAAGAAGGATTTTCCGTTGTAGCACCTATAAAAGTTACTAGACCTGATTCAGTATATGGTAATAGCGCATCTTGTTGCGCTTTATTGAAACGATGAATTTCATCAATGAACAATATAGTGTGTTGACCATGAGTTAGATTTTCCTGTGCTTTTTCAACTGCCGCACGGATATCCTTAACCCCCGAAAACACTGCAGAAAGTGCAATCCATTCACAATCAAACGCTTCTGCAGCAATACGGGCAATTGTTGTTTTACCAACTCCAGGTGGTCCCCATAAAATCATTGAATGAAGTTTTTTACTTGCAAAACTAAGTCGCAAAGATTTACCTTCACCTAATAAATGACTTTGTCCAATTACTTCGTCTAAGTTTTTAGGTCTTAAAAGTTCTGCTAAAGGTGGTTCAGGCATTGTTTTAAACAAACTCATTGCTGTACCACATCAACCCCTTTAGGCGTTTTGAATTGAAACAAACTAGCTGCCAATTTAGGGTTTGATTTAATTTGTGATAATTGAACCGTAGTCACTTGGCCTAATTGATCGTATAACTCCAATCCAGTAAGGTTATTTTGGCGAAACACCAGTTTTATTCGTTGGAAATTTGCTTTAGGTGACTTTGACTTCAGATCAAAAACCAACTCATTACCTACATTGCTCTGAGTCACAGTAAAATCTCGGGTTACTGTATTATCATAGCCACTTAAGAACAAAGCAGCAGTACCCCCTAAACCTTTTCGTTGCGTTTTAACAGTTACTTGCTCTAAGTCTTTATCATAAACCCAAATTCTCTGACCATCAGCTACCATTAATTGCGCCATAGGTTGAACGGTTTGCCAACGAAATCTACCAGGTCTCTGTAATGCCATAGTTCCTGATGAGTTAGATACTATCCGATGTTTTGCTTTTACTGTTTGCTTAAACACAGCAGTCATCGAACGAATCCCATTTAATTTAGTCTGCAGTAACACATCGGGGGTTTCACTAAATACAGCAGTAGAAACACTTAAAAGTAATGCGATCACTATTTTTTTCATTGTTAATCCTCCGTCACAGATGACACTAAGACATCTCGATAACCACCATCTAATGGGCCTACAATTCCTGTTCGCTCCATTTCTTCAACCATTCGAGCTGCTCTGTTGTAGCCTATCTTTAAACGTCGTTGTACTGCAGAAATACTGGCCTTACGTGTTTGAATCACGAACTCAACAGCTTGATCATAAAGAGGATCATCATCTTCGACAGATTGACCATCTTCATCAGAGCCTCCCTCATTACCGTCAGCCGTCAACTTTAAAATATCATCAATATAATCAGGCTCTCCACGAGATCGCCAATCATCCGCAATACGATGTACTTCTTTGTCGTCAACAAAAGCGCCATGAACTCGTAAAGGCGCCCCGCTTCCTGGTGCTAAATACAACATGTCCCCATGTCCTAATAATTGTTCAGCACCTTGTTGATCTAATATAGTACGAGAATCAATTTTTGATGAAACTTGGAATGACATTCGCGTCGGAATATTTGATTTAATCAACCCAGTCAAAACATCTACAGAAGGTCTTTGGGTTGCAAGAATCATATGAATTCCTGCTGCACGAGCTTTTTGAGCAATACGAGCAATTAACTGCTCCACTTTCTTGCCCACAACCATCATCATATCTGCAAGCTCATCAATCACGACAACAATATGTGGTAAAAGCTCCAACTCTGGAGCAGTTTCATCCATTGAATCAACAGGCTTCCATAAAGGATTAACGATGGGTTGACCATTGGCAATGCCCTCGGAAATTTTACTATTAAAACCTGCCAAGTTTCTTACGCCCAAAGCAGCCATCAACTTATAACGTCGCTCCATTTCTTCAACGCACCAACGCAAAGCACTGGCAGCCTCTTTCATATCGGTGACGACAGGGGTTAATAAATGCGGTATTCCATCATAAACTGATAGTTCCAACATCTTAGGATCAACCATAATTAAGCGTACCTGGTCTGGAGTTGCCTTAAACAAGATACTTAAAATCATCGCATTAATACCAACTGACTTACCTGATCCTGTTGTTCCAGCAACCAATAAATGAGGCATTTTTGCCAAATCAACAACTACCGGGTGGCCCGCAATATCTACACCTAGGGCCAAGGTAATTGGCGAATGAGCCTGCTGGTATACATCCGCTAATAAAACATCCGATAGTCGAACAGTCTCTCGTGAATGATTCGGCAGCTCTAGACCTACTACAGTTTTACCTGGAATTACTTCAACTACTCGAACTGAAATTACGGATAAAGAACGAGCGAGATCTTTAGCCAAAGCAGTCAGTTTGCTCACTTTGACGCCAGCAGCCAATTGCAATTCAAAACGGGTTACTACAGGTCCTGGGTGCACAGCCACTACACCCGCTTGGATACCGAAATCGAGTAAGTGTTGCTCTACCTCCCGCGATAAATTCTCCAATTCTTGATGGGTATATCCGCCCATAGGTTTACCGGGTTGACCTTTATCCAGTAAGCTGAGTGATGGCAAATCACCTGAGGTACTCACTTTGGGAATGCGGATTTCTTTTACTTCTTTAACCAGTTTGACAATTTCAGGTTTTACCTCATGAGTCATTAAAACAGGAGGAGCACTCACTTCTTTTTCCTTCTCTGCTTTAGGTTTAAATAATTTAGGAGCAGGTTTTTCTCGCGGTATTTTCGATGTTATAGCGATTTTGCTTGATTTAGAACGCTCAACTTGTGACTTAATAAATGATAGTGTTTTCTGTACTGCTTTAGAAACATAATTTACAGCAAATAAAGTATAAAAACCTATCAGTTCGATCGCTTTTATCCAGGACAAACCAGTTAGCCAAGTAGTCCCCACTAAGAGCATGGCTAATAGAACTAAACTTGCCCCATGCAAATTGAGCATTTGGTACCAACCACCACCAACTGCTTGTCCTACGAATCCCCCAGCGCCATGGACGGAATCCAATTGATTCATTTCGGCTTCAAGACTTAATAAGCCACACCCTCCTGCAAACATGAGCATTAAACCAACGGAACGAAGTAGTAAAACGAATTTATCAAGACTCTTTAAAGCGCGTAAATCTTGTAATAGAGCCCAGGAGATATAAACAAAGGCAATCGGTACCAAATAAGCAAAATAGCCAAATACAAAATAAAGTGCATCAGCAATATAAGCGCCTACTTGCCCACCCGAATTCACAACAACAGTTCCAGCTCTTGAACCATGTGAAAAGCCCGGATCACTGATTTTATAAGTGAGCAATGACAAGAGCACAAAAAGAGCGCTTGTTAAAATTAATATAAAACTACCCTCGCTAAGTCGCTTTACAACATAGGTAGGCATATGTTTTTTAGAACTGCTCGCTTTTTTTCCTGAATGTTGTTTTTCCATAGGTATTTTCATATCTTCGTTTTTGTCATAATATTCGCCATCTTAACACAAAATATTAAAATATTAAGGAAGGCAGAGACAATGAGCTCAAGCAATCATCATCGCTTAATTATATTAGGTTCAGGGCCAGCAGGTTACACCGCCGCAGTCTATGCCGCAAGAGCCAATCTTCATCCAGTTTTAATTACTGGAATGCAACCTGGAGGTCAACTCACGACCACCACAGATGTAGATAACTGGCCTGGTGACATCGAGGGATTACAAGGCCCTGCCCTGATGGAGCGTATGCAAAAACACGCAGAACGCTTTGATACTCAAATTATTTTTGATCATATTGTTAAAGCGAATTTAACACAAGCACCTTTTACTCTTCATGGCGATAGCGATACCTATACTTGTGACGCGCTGATCATTGCAACAGGAGCTTCTGCACGCTACCTGGGATTAGAATCGGAGTCAGCTTATCAAGGTAGAGGAGTATCTGCCTGCGCCACCTGCGATGGCTTTTTTTACCGCAATAAAGCAGTTTGCGTTATTGGTGGAGGGAATACTGCTGTTGAAGAGGCACTCTATTTATCAAATCTTGCCTCTACTGTAACTTTAGTGCATCGACGAGACAGCCTGCGTGCTGAAAAAATTCTTCAGGATAAACTTTTTGAAAAAACACGCAATGGTAATATTAAAATAATATGGAACGCTACTCTTGATGAAGTAATTGGCGATGATAAAAAAGTAACTGGTGCTTTAATCCGCAATGTACAAAATGATACAAAAGAATTATTAAATGTGGATGGCGTATTCATCGCCATAGGACATACACCCAACACTGATTTATTTAAAGACCAGCTTCTCATGAATAATGGTTATATCGTTATTAAATCGGGACTGGAAGGGATGGCAACCAGCACTTCCATTCCAGGTGTATTTGCCTGTGGCGACGTGGCAGATCATGTGTATCGACAAGCCATTACCTCTGCTGGCTTTGGTTGTATGGCAGCACTTGATGCAGAACAATATTTAGATTTGAATTTGGGGAATATATAGTCTCGTAAATCTTGTTACCCGGATTACGCGGCGCTAATCTGGGCTACACTGTTTTTGATGACTCAGATGCTTTTTGTTGGTTAAGCATTTTCAACATAATATCTTTTCCCATAGCCTCAACCATTTTCATAAATAAAGGTGGTTTTTTTTCTTGCAAGCGCTGCAAATCGGTATACCGCCAATACAAATAATCTACAGGCTCTTGTGCATGGATTGTAGTATTCGCTTTCCCATCTCTAAAATAACTCATCTCACCAATAAAGTGATAGGGACCAAGCTCAAGAATAGATCCCTCTACTTCAATATAGACTTTCCCTTTTGTAATCAACATGAGATTTTCTACAGGATTTCCCTTAATTAATATTTCTTTATTACTGGAAGTACCTCGATAACTTAATTTAATAAGACGAACAAAATCACTCGTTTGCATATCAGAAAAAAATAAATCTTTTATTTGCTGTAAATCATAAGGCAAATCTCTGGGGATCATATCTCTTAACAAGATGCCGATCTGTACGAAATTAATGAGTAATGATGCGATAGCCCAAAACGCAACAGGAGGAACATTTGCTAATGCCCCATAAAGCAAAAACGATAAATCAGATAATACAAATATGGTACGAATAAAAAGCACCTTCCTAAAGCTAAGGCTAAGAAGAATTAAAATATTTCCCAAACTATACAAATAATCCAATTGTTTCCTCCAATTCTTGTTTATAATAATTGTAGAATACAAAAAGACTCTATGAGAGAAAAATTCCAGATAAATCTAGGAGATTGTATTGGGTTATAATGAAATCTACTCCTTTCCGAATCCAGAAAATAGTGATGATCAGGGTTTATTATTCATTGGCGGTGATTTATCTCCCCAACGCATACTTCAAGCGTATAGACAAGGCATTTTTCCCTGGTACGAACCTGGAATGCCCATTCTTTGGTGGTCCCCAAATCCAAGGCTTATATTGATTCCCACCGAATTCAAGGTGTCTCGTAGTTTGCAAAAATCACTAAAAAAACCCTTTACCTTCACTGTGGATACTGAATTTAGACAAGTCATTATGGCATGCGCTACTTGTTCAGGTCGAATTGATAATACTTGGATAACTCAAGAGATGATTGAAGCATATACCCACTTGCATACGATGGGCTATGCACATTCCTTTGAAATATGGTATGAGAATAAACTGGTTGGAGGCTTGTATGGACTCAGCTTAGGCCATGCTTTTTTTGGTGAATCGATGTTCCATAAAATGACTGATGCATCAAAAATTGCTTTTTATTATTTATCTAAAACCATGGCAGAATGGAATTTTGATTTTATTGATTGCCAAATTCCCACGAGTCATTTACAAAACCTTGGAGCTAAAATTATTGATCGTAGAGAATTTCTTCATTTACTGCATCAATCATTAGAACACCCTACAAAAAAAGGCTTATGGAACATCTGTTTGACTTAATTATTTCAAACAATAACAATAATGTACTATCATTATACAATGCGAATTAGTAATTATCATTCACGTAGGTAATGCCCTCATGAAATGATAATGTAATGTGTTAAGCACCTGGAGTATTTTTCTATGGAATCAAAACCAGCGTCAAAGGTTCCTGTTATTTTTGGAAAAATTGAGGAGAGCGTATTACATAAAATTTTGGAAAACAACGATGCCAAAAAAAAAGAAACTAAAGCCGTATTTTTAATTAGAGAAGATAAGAATTTTCAAGGGCTTATGACTGTTTCATATTACTCACAAGAACAAGATATGGTAAAAAATCTCCGATTCGGCTTAACCAACGAAGGTTGGAAACGTGTACCCAAGCCCCCTAAAGAGCCTTCATTTACTGCTACACTCGAGGTAAAAACTAAATATATTCGTGATAAGGAAAAATTTGATAAAGAAATGCAGAGTTTTATCAAAACTGCAAAGACTCTATTTGAACAAAAAGCTACCCCCGAGCAAATTAAGATGTTAAGCCTCGAATTAAAAAAAGAAGAGTATGGATTTGATCTGAGTAGACTTATTAGACCGAGCCATACACAAGTGAGTAAGGAAAAGCATTTTTTGGGCTACGTTGGTGATGCATTTATAACTGAAGATACCCCTCATTTAACCAATATCAATAAAAATTTAGGTTCAAACTTAACTTGATAAATAGTTTACAGATGGTGATACAAATAAACCCCATTACGAAATGACATTATAGTTAAATTTTGACGCGCTTAGATTGCCATTTTCTTCATTTTAGTGCAGTATACACGCATATCCAATAAACATTATTTGGTACATCACTGAGAGACCTATGGCAAAAGAAGATCATATAGAAATGGCTGGTACCGTTATAGATACCCTACCCAACACCATGTTTCGTGTTGAATTAGAAAATGGACATGTTATCACTGCACACATTTCTGGTCGTATGCGTAAAAATTACATTAGAATTTTGACTGGCGACAAAGTTAAAGTCGAGTTAACCCCTTATGACTTAACTAAAGGCCGCATCATATTCCGCGATAAAAACTAGGCGGCATCTTATTTAAAAAACTTTTCTTTACGACATGTGATCTACATGTTTTCCCGGGTATGGCTTTCGCTCCTCACCAACTACGGTTAGATGACGGTTTCATCTTTTGTAGTCGAATTGGCGCAGCATAACCCGGGACTATGTTACCGACTATAAAGCTTCAAATATTGCTGCGGCACCCATGCCCGTACCAATGCACATGGTGACCATCCCATATCGTCCTTTAATCCTCCTTAGACCATGCAATAAAGTAGCCGTTCTTATCGCCCCCGTAGCACCTAAAGGATGTCCTAAGGCAATAGCTCCGCCTAAAGGATTTACCTTGCTTAAAGGAAGATCGAGTTCTTTAATTACAGCCAAAGCTTGAGCGGCAAATGCCTCGTTAAGCTCTATCCAATCAAGTTGCTCTATAGTAATACCTGCTCGCTTTAAGGCGACAGGAATCGCCTTTATAGGACCAATTCCCATAATTTCAGGTGGAACACCAGCTACAGCATAACTCAACAATCGACCAATCGGTTTTAAATTATATTGACGCAAAGCTTGCTCACTGGCGAGTAAAGCAATACCGGCTCCATCACTAGTTTGTGAACTGTTTCCTGCAGTAACTGTTCCTTTTGCGGCAAAAACAGGTTTTAATTTAGAAATGACTTCATAAGAAGTATCTGCTCGTGGCCCTTCATCATCATTAATCCACTTTTTCTTTACCAAAGTGGTAGAATGACCTAAGTCAGCCTGTCTTATAGTAATTTCTACGGGGCTAATTTCTGCTTTAAAATCACCCCGTTGTTGTGCCGCTACCGCTTTCTTATGACTTTCAGCAGCAAATTCATCTTGCTGTTCACGAGTAATTTCCCAGCGTTTTGCAACATTTTCTGCAGTAATCCCCATGCCATATGCGATCGCGATATCTTCGTTATTGAATATAATAGGGTTAGCTGTGTATTTATTTCCACCTAAAGGAACCATGGACATACTTTCAACACCACCTGCAAGGGCCAAGTGTATATCCCCACAACGTATGGTCTCTGCAACTGTAGCAATACTTTGTACTCCAGAAGAACAAAAACGGTTGATTGTCATTGCAGGAACAGATTGAGGTAAATCAGCAAGTAACGCTGCAATACGTGCCACATTCATGCCTTGTTCAGCCTCAGGCATAGCACAACCTATTGCAATATCCCCTATTTCTTGGTGATCCACAGATGGATTACGCTCCATTAAATTTTTAATTACATGAGCCAATAAATCGTCCGGTAAAGTATGTTTAAATACACCACGTGGTGCTTTACCAACAGGAGTACGTAATGCGTCAACTATATATACATTAGTCATTTTTAAATCTCCCTTAATTGCGTAACGGCTTGCCAGTCTCTAATAAATGACTAATCCGTGCTTGTGTTAATGGTGATGCAGCAAGTGTTATAAAGGCTTCACGCTCTAATTTAAGCATCCAGTTTTCATCAACAAAAGTGTTTTGATTGAGATTGCCACCACAAAGTACAGTTGCCAACTCCGTCGCAATAAAATAATCATGCTGAGAGATGAATCCACCTTCTAACCAGTTAACTAAACCTGCTTGCAATCGTGCTTTACCTTCAATTCCTGCAATTTGAAACTGTTTCTTTAAAGGAGGCAGATAATTCGCTGCATGCATAAAATTAATCTTGGCCAAGGCTACATAAAGTACCTCATCCGCATGCATCACATAGCTGTCTGTACTGCGCAAATACCCCATCTGCATTGCATCGGCAGCTGAACCAGCAACTTGTGCAGTAGCTATTTGTTGGTAGTAACTCTGTAACACTGTCATTAAATCACCTTTAGGAGCAAGATGAGCAGCCCGCATTGCCATCTCCTTACACCCACCACCAGCAGGTATCACTCCGACCCCAAACTCAACTAGGCCTGGATAAGCTTCAAAAGCAGCAACAACAGCATCACAGTGCATCATTAATTCACAACCACCACCAAGAGCACGTCCTCTCAGAGCCGCAACTGTTGGGATAGAACTGTATTTAAAACGCAAAACCACACGTTGAAATTGTCCAATCATATCGTCCAAAGCTTGCATTTTCTTGTCTTTAATTAAACTTAGAACACCATGTAAATCAGCACCAGAACTAAAATTAGTTGCGTCTTGTTGATAAATGATCATCCCACGGCATTGTTTCTCTGCAACGTCAACTGCAGCTTCCAGTCCATCAAGAACTGATTGCCCCACTGTATTCGCTTTACTTTTAAAACTCACTACAGCAACATCATCTTGTAAATGCCATAAGCGCACACCTTCATTTTCATAAATTACAGATGTAGAATGAGCTGTTTCCTTAATGACACGGTCGGTAAAAAATTGGCGTTTGTAAACAGGCAGTTGACTTCGAGGCTGATAATTATTTATTTGTGGAGAATAAGCACCTTTTTCGGTATAGAAGGCATCGATTTCAAAAAGCCACCCAGGTAATTGTGCTGTACTAAGTGCTGATTTTTCTTTTATAGCCTGGTTAATATACTGTGTCATTCTTGTCAAATCAGCTAACTGCCATGTTTCAAATGGTCCTTGCATCCAACCAAAGCCCCACCGTATTGCCAAATCAACGTCTCTAACATTGTCTGCAATTGCCTCAAGATGATACGCACAATAATGAAATAAATCTCTGAAACATGCCGCCAAAAATTGCGCTTGCTTATTGTTGGAAGTGATAAGTTTTTGCATACGCGCAGCAGGATCAGACTCACGCATAATTGCTTTTAACTCATCATTCACAGCAGGTTGAGCTGGGCGATAAGTCGCGGATTTAATATCATACACCTCGATAATCTTGCCATTTTTTCTGTAAATACCTTGACCAGTTTTTTGCCCCAAATGCCCTTCTTTAATCAGATTAGTGAGCCATTCAGGAAGTTTAAAGCTGTGATGCCATGGATCATCTTGCAACTGTTGCTGCATTGTATGGATTACATGTTGCATAGTATCTAAACCAACAACGTCCATAGTACGAAAAGTTGCAGACTTTGGTCGCCCCAACAAAGGGCCAGTTAATGCATCGACTTCATCCAATCCCATATCCATAGCAAAAGCATGATGCAAAGTCGTTAAGAGTGAAAATACGCCAATACGATTACCAATAAAATTAGGTGTATCTTTAGCACGCACCACTCCTTTACCCAAATAACGTGTTAACCACGTCTCCAGATTATCTACTAATTCTTTATCCGTAGTTTTAGCAGGAATCAGTTCAGCGAGATGCATGTAACGTGGGGGATTAAAAAAATGCACACCGCAAAAATTCTTTCTATGCGCTTCGGGTAAAACAGAGCATAATGAATCAATACTTAAACCCGATGTATTACTCACTAGAATAGAATGTTCTGCTATAAATGGTGAAATACGCTTGTATAAATCTTCTTTCCAGTCCAAGCGTTCAGCAATTGCTTCGATAATTAAATCGCATGAAGATAAATCAGCAAGGTGTTGTTCATAATTTCGTGCTTGCAATAACGCACCAGTTTGGGTTGTTGCAAGCGGAGCAGGTTTTAGCTTCCCTAAATTAGCTATTGCTTTATCGATCAGCGCATTCGTGTTCCCCTCTTTAGACGCCAAATCATAAAGTAAGGTTTCAAAACCTGCGTTAACACAGTGCGCCGCAATCTGTGCCCCCATAACACCGGCTCCCAGAACTGCGACTTTTTTAATAAAAAAAGGTCCCTGCATTTCATTTTCCCTCGTTAATTAAAATGTAGCCTGGGTGAAGCGAAGCGTAACCCGGGTTTCTTATCGTACAAAACAACCCGGGTTACGCTTCGCTTCACCCAGGCTACAATTTTTACTGTACTTCGCGCGGTTATAATTTGCGGCTCAGTATCAATCAAGCCAAATCAAAACGAATACCTTGAGCTAAAGGTAATTCGTTTCCCCAGTTAATCGTATTGGTTTGTCGACGCATGTATGCTTTCCAGGAATCAGACCCCGACTCACGACCACCACCGGTTTCTTTTTCTCCTCCAAACGCGCCGCCAATTTCGGCACCTGAAGTACCGATGTTGATATTGGCTATACCGCAATCACTTCCCCAGGCACTTAAAAAATGCTCTGCATTTTTTAAATTTTGAGTAAACATGGCAGAAGATAAACCCTGAGGTACATGATTTTGTAACGCAATCGCTTCATCAATGGTCTGAAAAGGCATAACATATAAAATCGGTGCAAATGTTTCTTCTTGTACAATATCCCAATGATTTTTTACATCACATACCAATGTAGGTTGTACAAAAAAGCCTGGGCCATGTATTGGTTGACCACCAAAAATAATTCGCCCGCCTGCTTCTTTGATTTGAACTATTGCTTGATTAAATTGATCTACAGCTTGTTTATCAATAAGCGGACCCATTAAATTGATCTTATCTAAAGGATCACCAATTGTTATCTGTTCATAAGCAAAACGTAACCGTTCAACGACATAATCGTACTTGGAATGATGAACAAATAAACGACGTGTAGAAGTGCATCGTTGCCCCGCAGTACCCACTGCTCCAAAAACAATCGCAGGAATTGCTAAATGAAGATCAGCTGACTCATCAAGAATTATCGCATTGTTACCACCTAACTCCAGAATAGTCTTACCCAATCGGGCAGCAACTTTTGCGGCAACTTGCTTTCCTACTGCCGTTGAGCCAGTAAATGAAATAAGAGGAATGCGTTTATCATTAACGAGAGCCTCAACTACATCATGGTCTTCCGGAATAACTAAACTAAATATTTCAGGACAACCATTAGCTTTTAACACATCATTACAAATATGCTGAACGGCTATGGCACACAAGGGAGTCTTTGCCGAAGGTTTCCACAGAGTCACATTACCACAAATAGCCGCAAGAAAAGCATTCCAAGACCAAACTGCTACTGGGAAGTTAAATGCAGAAATAACACCTACTATACCATAGGGGTGCCATTGCTCATACATTCTGTGTTGAGGACGTTCAGAATGCATCGTATTCCCATATAACATTCGTGATTGACCTACTGCAAAATCAGCAATATCAATCATTTCCTGAACTTCACCATCCCCTTCCTGCTTGGACTTACCCATTTCTAAAGAAACCAAACTACCTAAGGCATCTTTATGTTCACGCAATGCTTGACCAATTTGCCTTATTATTTCGCCTCTTTTTGGAGCTGGAACTTTTCTCCACTCATGTGCCGCATACTGCGCACGGGTCATAATCTCCTCATAATCATCCATAGTGCAGGTTGCTATTTCTGCAAGCTTTTCACCATTTGCTGGATTATAAGAGATTAACTGATGTTCATGAACTCCACTTTGCCAACCCTGACCACTATACGCGCCTGGATTAACTGCATGAATTTTCAAGCGTTTTAATATATCCATTCATTATCTCCATAGTAGCCCGGGTACAACTATGTAAAACCCGGGAACAGTACAACGACATCCCAGGTTACGCGTAATAGCGACCAAATCGATTTTCTAAAACAGCAGACAAGTGGAATTTTTCCTGTAATACAAGACCCTTATATTCATTAGATTGTCCCAGTACCAAATCCACTACTGCACAAACACCTGAAGCAGTACTTATTTGAATTGCTGACCACTCCAAACCACAAATTTCTTCGGGATAAATCTTTTTCACATAATTTTTTTCCGTCAACTCGCCACGCTTCATTCCTTCAACGGACACATAGACAATAACAAGATCTTGATACGTTTTGGGAATTGCATTTTCCAAAATGCGTTTTAAAGTAGGCCTGTCTTGATTTAGTCTTAAGTCGTTCATTAATAAACGCATCTTTGAACAATGGCCTGGATAGCGCATTGTTTTATAATTCATGGTTTGTACTTTACCAGCGTGCATCTCTGCCAAACTTCCCAACCCTCCAGAAGTATTAAACGCTTCATATTCACAACCATCAATTTGAATGGTTTCCAATCCTTCTAAAGGTGCCAAAGTGACCGCCTTTCCATATTTAATTGCATAACACGGGTTGCCGTATTCGTTGATCACCCCATCAGTGGACCACGTTAATGAGTATTGAAGTGCATTGTTTGCATTTTGTGGAAGAGCTCCTACACGTAATTTCACATGATAATTCTCTTCAAACTCCTGCATAAGACTATTCGCTGCAATGCTAATAAAGCCAGGAGCTAATCCGCATTGAGGAACGAAAGCAGTTTCTGCATCAAGCGCGATTGCCTTTACAGCTTCTGTAACTGCTGTATCTTCCGTGAGATCAAAATAATGCGCTTTAGCAGCTTTTGCAGCTTCAGCAACATAGGTATTTAAAAAATATGGAAGGCTTGAAATCACAGCAACAATATCATGTTTTTCCATGTAAGCTTGTGTTGACTGCTGATCTTTAACATCTAAGGCTACAGTTTTAATTTGGGGTACTGCTTCCAACAGCCTTTTCACATCCGATCCATTAAAATCGATATCAACTAAATGAACCTGGTAGGAACCACTGTCTGATAATAAACAAGCGATTAAGCTACCAATTTTCCCTGCGCCAGTAATCATTACATTATACATTTAATCCCTCTCCCATTATAAAACGCGATCATCCTACACAAAATATTGGGAATTGGATAGTATTCTCTGAACTATACTCAAGAAACTCAACGTGTTATTTTTTAAAAATCGAGTTATTCCTATTTTTGATGCATAATGTTGTAAAAACCTCTATTTAAAAATATTTTTTGGATTTGGCAAAAGGAGTTTGTCATGTATAAATCAAAAAAGAAGCATCCAAAATCAGTTGGAAATATACAACCCCATCTATCCACTGAATCAGAAAAAAAATGCGACTATGAAGGGCTTAGTTACGATAGACTATTCCATGCAGCAATCAGCCAATTCAGCAACTGGTTATCACCTGGTACGCTCTTGCTATCTTTTGCAGATTGGTTAATTTATTTATATTTTTCACCAGCAAAACTAGCCAACTTAAATAAAGAAGCACTCAAAAAATTGGGCCATTTATTGTTGTATATACAACAACAGAGTCAGGATGAATGCGAACCTTGTATCGAAGTGCGTCAAACAGATTATCGCTTTCAAAATGAGTTATGGTCTCAATTTCCATTCAACGTATATTCTCAATCTTTTTTGTTAACTGAAGAATGGTGGGATGATGCCACTACACATCTTCGTGGGGTTTCCAAACATAATGAAAATATTGTTAATTTTGTCACACGTCAATTTTTGGATGTCTGTGCTCCCTCAAATGTTCCTGGAATGAATCCTGAAGTAATTACTGAGACACTTAATGAGGGAGGTATGAATTTTATCAAAGGATGGAATAATTTTATTGATGACGTGACCAGGAATCTAAATAATGAACCGCCTGCAGGCAGTGAACACTACAAAGTAGGAGAAAACATAGCGATAACACCTGGAAAGGTTATTTATAGAAATCAATTAATTGAGCTTATCCAATATGAGCCAACAACATCCACTGTCTATCCAGAACCTATCTTAATCATCCCTGCCTGGATTATGAAGTATTACATACTCGATCTTTCACCTAACAATTCCATGGTTAAATTTTTAGTGGATAAAGGACACACGGTATTCATGATTTCCTGGAAAAATCCAACTTCTGAAGATCGGGACTTAGATTTCTCCGATTATGCAATACATGGTGTGATGGATGCATTAAATACAATTAATCAAATTATCCCAAATGAAAAAATCCATACAGTAGGTTATTGTATCGGAGGAACCTTATTAACCATGGTTGCAGCAAAAATGGCGGCAAAAGAAGATGATCGATTAAAATCAATGACTTTGTTTGCAGCCCAAACTGATTTTCAGGATGCAGGTGAACTGCAGTTATTTATTGACGAAAACCAACTTACTTACATTGAAGACATTATGTGGGAAAAAGGCTACCTGGACGGGTCTCAAATGGCCGGTGCGTTCAGTATGTTACGGTCTATAGATCTCATTTGGTCTCGCCTGGTTTATGATTATTTATTGGGTAAACGACAGAAGGTCAGTGACTTAATGGCATGGGACTATGATACTACAAGAATGCCCTACAAAATGCATAGCGAGTATTTACGTAGTTTATTTTTAAATAACGACTTAGTTGAAGGACGTTTTAACATTCTTGATGAAACTGTCAATCTTGCCGACATCAGGGTACCAATTTTTGCCGTAAGTACCATAAAAGATCACATAGCACCTTGGAAATCCGTTTATAAAATTCATTACTTTACTGATAGTGATATTACATTTGTATTAACTGATGCAGGACACAACACAGGGATTGTTAATGAGCCAGGTGATTCCAGCCGAAGCTATCAAATGCTAACACATAAACTAGATGATAAGCATTTAGCTCCAGATGTTTGGCTAGAAAGAGCGCCTCATTTTGAAGGCTCCTGGTGGCCAACCTGGGAAAAATGGCTTGTGGATTATTCAGGACCTAAAAAGAAACCACCTGAACTGGGTAACCCCGCAAAAAATATAAGGCCACTTTGCGATGCACCAGGGACTTATGTTCTGAAAAAATAACATAAATCTCCTGGAGAGCGTACTGAGCATAAAATCTACCATTCATCACAATTTTAAAATCTTGAGGAAAAGCCTGATTTGAGCTGTAGCCTGGGGGAAGCGCAGCGAAACCCGGGATTGGTGGTTTTATTCATGTCCGTAAACCCGGGTTTCGCTGCGCTTCCCCCTGGCTACAAAGTGCCCAGGATTATAAAATGTTTCACTAATTCTTGACCTAAGAAGAGGACTCCATTATCTTACTCTTTTATAATTTTTTTACACCCATGAAGCAAACCGCTTTAGCCAATGCCATTCCCTTGAATTCCTCAATTCGTCTTGGCTATGTTAAATATTTTTTTGTATTTATAGCAGGCCTAATGGCGCCCTTTGGTTTTGCACCTTTTCATATACCAGGGCTGACACTATTAAGTTTGGCATTCCTTTATTCTAGCCTTCAAAATTGCTCTAGAAAACAAGGTTTTTTTCTGGGACTTCTCTACGGTATCGGTTATTTCGGGTTTGGAGTTTCTTGGGTCATAGTCAGTATTCATGATTATGGTCAACTCAATTATTGCCTTGCGGGATTAGTTACATTAATTTTCATTATGTATCTTTCGCTCTTCCCCGCACTTGTTGCTTACCTATATAAATTGCTTGAAGATAAAAATCGAAAGCTTCTCTCTTTAACTCTATTTTGTGTCTTATGGTGTTTGAGCGAGTATTGCCGCGCTTCTTTATTTACTGGCTTCCCCTGGTTGTTAGTAGGCACACCTCTTATTGATACGCCAATAAAATACATTGCTCCTATTTTAGGAGTTTATGGACTAAGTTTAGTTTGTGTCTTTATTTCGGCATTACTCACTTTAGCTGTCTCACAAAACTCCCCAAAACGTTACCACTATTTAATCGTTATTGTGCTGATTCTTATCAGCCCAACACTATGCAAAAATATTTCATGGTCTCAAATCAAGCAAGAGCCTATTAGCATTGGCGCTGTTCAAGCTAATTTATCCATGCGAGATAAATGGGATGAAACCTTATTTTGGAACTTACTAAAGTACTATGAAAATGCGATTAATAAACTTTTAGGAAAACAATTAATTATTTTGCCCGAGTCAGCCATACCGCTTCCCGCAAGTTATTTGGATAAATATTTACTTAAGCTGAATAATAAAGCATTGAAAGCAAAAAGTGCGCTTATGTTAGGTATTTTACAGCCTACAAATGATAGGGAAACTAATTATTACAACTCAGTGATTACGCTTGGACAAGCAAAAGGAAAAAAACTCAAACGCCAACTCGTTCCTTTTGGAGAATACATTCCCAAACCTTTAGTTAAGATTAATCGTTGGCTTAATTTACCTGAACCCAATTTATTGCCCGGAAAAAGAAAACAATCTCTAATTCGAATTGAAAACCATCCAATAGCTAGTCTCATTTGTTATGAGATTGTTTATCCGAAACTATTGCGCGAACAAATGCCTAAAGCTCAATGGATCGTATCCATTAGTGACAATGGCTGGTTTGGACACTCATTAGCCAGCTACCAACAATTACAAATGGCCCAAGTCCTTTCTCTGCTTACAGGTCGCTATCAGGTAGTTGTCAATAATGACGGTCTATCATCAGTCATAGCCTCCAACGGAGATATAATAGAAAGTCTTCCTCCTTTTAGTCCCGGTCTTTTACAAAGTAGTATATTTCCTGCTGAAGGTTTGACTCCCTGGATCATTTGGTATGAGTATCCTTCTCTCATTTTTTGCTCAATTTTCCTTATTTTTATACTTTTTATTCAACTTCGTCGCTTATTCCAACAATAATCTATTGCTGGCAGACACAAGAGGAGTTATCCTTAGCAGATTTAGAGTCACTTAAAAATTGGACTATGGATAATACCTATATACCACAAGAAGTTGAGGAACAAGCTCAACAGTATTGGCATAAAAAACAATCGTTTAATGTTTCAGAAGATTTAAACAGAGAGAAATTTTATTGTTTATCCATGTTTCCCTATCCGAGTGGAACATTGCACATGGGGCATGTTCGCAACTACACCATTGGAGACGTGATTGCTCGTTATCAGCGTGCTTTGGGCAAAAATGTGCTTCAACCTATAGGTTGGGATGCATTTGGTTTACCCGCTGAAAATGCGGCCATTAAAAATGGAATTCCACCTGCTGAATGGACTCGGAAAAATATTGAATCTATGAAAAAGCAATTTTTACGTCTAGGCAATGCTTATGATTGGAGACGTGAGATTTGTACTTGTTCACCTGAATATTATCGATGGGAACAATGGTTCTTCATTCGATTATTTGAAAAGGGTTTAGTCTACAAAAAAAATGCCGTAGTGAATTGGGATCCGGTAGATCAAACTGTTTTGGCAAATGAACAAGTCGTTGATGGACGCGGCTGGCGTTCAGGCGCGCTTGTTGAGCGAAAGGAAATTTCTCAATGGTTTATAAAAATCACGGCTTATGCTGATGAGTTACTCAGCTCACTGGATACATTGGACGAATGGCCGGCACAAGTAAAACAAATGCAACGTAATTGGATAGGTCGTTCCACAGGGACTGAAATTCATTTTAACGTTAATAATTATCCTAAACGCTTAAAAATATACACAACACGACCAGATACCTTAATGGGTGCAACCTATCTTGCCATAGCAACGGATCATCCCATTGCTAAAGAAGCAGCCAGTACCCGTAAAGAAGTCAAAGAATTCATTGACAGCTGCCAAGGCACCAAAATGGCTGAAGCGGAGCTTGCTACCATGGAAAAGCGAGGCGTGGCTACAGGCATGACAGCAATCCATCCCATAACCGGTGAAGAACTCCCTATATGGGTTGCAAATTTTGTACTCATGCAATACGGCTCCGGAGCAGTAATGTCAGTCCCAGCACACGACCAAAGAGACTGGGAATTTGCACGTAAATACCAACTACCCATTAAGGAAGTCATTAAACCTGCAAATGATACAAAACATGATTTCAATGCTTCTGCTTATACAGGAGAAGGTACATTGATTCATTCAGGCCAGTTCGATGGCTTAAGCTCTTCTCAAGCAGTAGAAACTATAACCAGCTACCTTGAAGAACATGATGTAGGTAAAGCAACGATTAACTACAGATTACGCGATTGGGGTGTATCGAGACAAAGATACTGGGGAACACCTATTCCCATGATTTTATGTGACCAATGCGGTACTGTTCCTGTTCCAGATGAAGAGCTTCCCGTCGTTCTTCCAGAAAACGTGACATTTACGGGAACCGGTTCACCATTAGCTCAATGCCCAGAATTCGTCAATGTAAGCTGTCCTAAATGCGGTCAGGATGCATATCGTGAAACGGATACCTTTGATACTTTTGTTGAGTCATCTTGGTATTATGCCCGTTTTGCATGTAAAGGCCAGGAAAACGCAATGCTTGATGATCGAGCAAAATACTGGACTCCTGTAGATCAATATGTCGGTGGCATTGAACATGCTGTGATGCATTTGCTTTATGCCCGTTTTTTTCATAAATTAATGCGTGATGAAGGCTTAGTAAATTCAGACGAGCCATTTAAAGCCCTCCTAACCCAAGGCATGGTTTTAAAAGACGGACATAAAATGTCTAAATCCGTAGGTAATGTCGTCGATCCAAACCACCTGATTGATACTTATGGTGCAGATACAGCACGATTATTTGTTATGTTTGCAGCCCCACCAGAGCAATCCTTGGAATGGTCAGATACTGCTGTGGAAGGCGCTCATCGTTTCTTAAAACGAATTTGGGCTTTTGCTTACCAGCACCAAAATATGTTCATTGAAGTCAATGACATCATCCTGAGTGGCAATGGGCATGTGAACTGGCAACAAGCCGAAAGCCGATTAAAAAAATCACGTCATGTCGTGCATCAAATTCTTGCACAAGCAACTCATGATTATGATCGAAATCAATTCAATACAGTAGTTTCAGGTTGTATGAAACTGTTTAACGAAATTTCCAATTACGCTATAGAAACTGAAGAAGATAAATTTTTTATTCATTCCAGTCTAAGTATTCTGTTGCGATTATTGGCTCCTATAACACCACATATTGCACATCACATCTGGCAACAATTAGGCTTTGAAAAAGCAATTATTGATGCGAATTGGCCCAGAGTAGATAAAGGTGCTTTAAAAACTGATGAAGTAGATTATGTGGTTCAGGTTAATGGAAAATTAAGAGCTCAATTTACCGCTAGCGTTGATGCTTCAGAAGAGGATTTAATTACTGCGGCAAAACAACATGCAAAAGATTTTCTTGCCGATAAAACAGTAAAAAAAGCGATCGTTGTAGCACACAGACAATTAATTAATTTGGTTGTTGGCTAATGAAGTATAATTACCCTGACTCTTCTAATGTCTCGTATCGACTTCAAGAACAACCTACGGGTCATCAGAGGCGACCAGCACGCTCATTTTCAGCTTTGCGTTGTACAGCCCCTTTTTTGCTCGTATTATTACTATCAGCTTGTGGTTTTCATCTGCGAGGAATAAGCACTGTACCCAGTTGGCTTAATAATGTAGCTATCATTTCTGAGAATAATGACAAGCAATTTATCTCAATATTAGAGTCTCGGCTCGAAGGAGCAAAAGTTCAAGTTAACCCAGATCCTTCGCGGGCACAATATTGGCTTATAGTTAATGAAGTGAACTTGCAGCAACAGATTATCAGTGTTGGAGCAAGCACAAATCCCAGGCAATATACTTTAACCCTAACTGTATTATTTGCACTGAAAACACGCGCAGGCCAGATTGTAGAAGTTCCTGGTCAAATAAATATTTCTCGTGAACTAACGCTGAATAATAATAGAATCCTTGGCTCTAAAGACGAAGAAAGTATTTTAATCGGTGAAATGAAACAAGATGCTGTGACTCAAATAATTTATCGACTTGGTCATGTACCCCCTCCCCCACTCAGATAAAAAGTAGTTTGGGGAGAAAAGAGTAGGTCACTCGGGAGGTATCTATGCAAATCAAACAGCAAATGCTTGCTCAGCAAGTTCAAAAAAAAATTGCACCGCTTTATATGATTATTGGGCAAGATAATTACTTGCTGGAAGACTCTTTAATTACCATAAAATCGGCAATTAAAAAAAATCATAATTATGACGAAAAAATCATATCCATCCAATCGGTCGAAGATTGGAATACTGTAAGAGAAGAAGCAAACAGTTATTCTTTATTTTCAGAGACAGTATTTTTAAATGTTTTCTATGAAAAAAAATCAATAGACGCTACTGGAAAAAAAATTCTAACTGAATACCTAAACTCGATTAATTCACGTTGCTTTATTGTTATTAGAGCACCCCATGTCCCTGCGAAGCAATTACAATGGTTATCCTCTCATGAACATGCCGTTCTTACAGTGGCCTACCCGCTTAATTCAGATGCAATCAAAAGTTGGATAGCCATACAATTAAAGAAAAACTCAATGAGCTATGATCCTCAAGTTCCTGATTTAATTCATCAATACACCCAAGGAAATATGTTGGCTTGTTCTCAAGTCATTGAAAAAATAGCATTATCTTGCACACCCGACTGTAAGGTAGATACGCAGCAAGTATTGGAACACTTATCCGATCAATGTGATCATGATCTTTTTGAATTAGTTGATGCATGTCTGCTTGGCCAAGGTGATAAAGCAATCCAGATTTTACGCCATGCTGCAAATAATAAGACAGAAGCAACTTTAGTCTTGTGGATGATCAGTCAAGAAATAAGATTAATCATGCAATTGTCCTATTTATTGGGACAAAATATTGATGCGCAAACTGCATGCAATCAATTGAAAATTTGGCCTAACCGCATTAACCTTTATAAAATATGTTGTAATCGTCTCAATAAAACCATGTTACAACAGCTCCATCGATACTGTTATTTTATTGACGAACGAATTAAATCGAATCTAAATACGCAAGTATGGAGCTCCTTAGAAAATGCTGCTCTATCACTCTGTTTAGGGAATTTAATAGGTGACACATGCACAGTATAGCTATTTTGGGCGGTACATTTGATCCCATACATAATGGTCATTTGCAAACGAGTATAGCGATACAAACACATTTTAAATTTGATTCCTTTGTTTTTCTTCCTTGTAAAACACCAACTATAAAACTCCCTACACTTGCCAATACTGTTCAAAGAGTCGAAATGATTAAACTGGCAATAAAAAATATACCGGATTTTAAGCTCGATTTACGTGAAGTAGAGCGTGATACCCCATCCTACATGGTTGAAACTTTGAAAAGTTTCAGGATGGAATACCCTAACTCGTCCATAGCTTTAATTATTGGGTATGATGCTTTTATCTCATTACCTCTTTGGTATGAGTGGGAGAAAATTATTACTCTAGCTAATTTACTAGTAATCAATAGATCTGAATTTACCAGTCATCCCATTCCAGAAATCATGAGCAATTTTTTGGAAAAATATAGCATTAAAAATAAAATTGAACTCTTAAACAATCAAGCTGGATGTGTGTTTTTATTTGACGCGGGAAATTACAAAATTTCTTCCACTTCAGTTCGTGAAGAAATAAAAAAGGGAGCTGATGTAAGCAACATGCTCCCTTATACAGTCTATGAATACATTAAGTCTCAGGGACTATATCAATAAGATTCAAGGATTCGTTTAGCGATACTGTTTGTTTTGCTTTATTAATAAGCCCTGGTAAGTAACCTGAAATCCAGTTAATAACAGGTAAAAGTTGATTATAAACTCTAGAAGTTTGAACATATTGCTGATATGGCAAAGAGGTCATGCTGAGCACGGAGAATATAAGTGAAAGAATAAAAACCCCGCGAGCAAAACCAAAAAGGCCACCTAAGACTTTATCCATAGCCCCTAGGCCACTACCCCTTAAAAAGAGGCCAAGTATCGCATTAGTGATACCACCAACGATTAGAACACCAAGAAGAACAATAACAAAACCAGCTATAGAACGAATTGATGGATCTTGTATATAAGGTTGTAGATAGGGATTAAGGGCATTTGAGTAGGTATAACCTGCCCATACGGCTAAAACCCATACTCCTAAGGCAATAAACTCTTTAATAAATCCCCTTAGTAAGCCGGTAATGGTGGATAAACCAATTATTATTATTAAAATAATATCAACCCATTGAAATTGCATTAGCTAACTCCGGTATTGACCACAAAACCATTCAACTGCATGGCACTTGCTAATTGATTTTTTAATTTCAGCACATCACTTTTAACCGGTGAATGTCCCGCATAGACTTTATAGACAGCACCTTGTCGTCCAGTGGTTTTGATATAATTTGCTTTATACCCTTTACTGTGTAGTTTATTAACTAAAGCTTGGGCATTAGTCACTTTTGAAAATGAAGCCAGCTGAACAGCATAAATATCCTTTTTATTCAAAAGACGTTTAGTATTTACATTTGCTTTAGCTACATACGGCTTACTTATCGGTTTTGCCTTTGCCTGTACAATGGGTCGAACAGGTTTAGCAGGGGTCGCTTTGACTTGTTTTTTGACAACATTTTTTGCTGCATTACTTAATGCCAATTCGATTGGTTTTGCTAGTGCATCAGTTTTAGGTGCTGACGTAGCTTTAGCAACAGGAACAGCAGCACCAACAGCAGCATTATCAGCTACCTGAATGGATTGAATAAAATCTTCTTTACCAAGATCAGAGCCTTTTTGCTCTAAATCAGGAGTTTCAATCCTGGCTACTTTTATAGTTTTAAACATCTCCTTTTCATTAGTCATCACTACATTAGGAGTTGCTGGTTTGGGAGGTAACTGCACATTAACACTAAAATTATTTTCAAGACGTTGGCTGGATTTCTTCATCATCGCAGGTAGAAAAATTGCCCCTAATGATAAAACAACAGCCACACCGACTAAACGATGTTTTAGCTTCTCATCAATTACTAATTTCATTGAATCTCCTATTAGCCATAACATGGCTCACAGTAAAAAAAGACCCATAAACAACAATTAAGTCACCAGGTTTAGCTTGTTTCAATGCAGTTTCAAAAGCTACAAGTGGGTTATTATAACAAATTTCCACAGGAATTTCTGCATCCTCAAAAAATGCAAGCAACAAATCCGCACTAGCAGCACGCTTGCTATCTAATTGTGCAGGATACCAACAATCAACGCAATCCTTTAATGGCATTATCAAACCCAAAATATCCTTATCTTTTAAAGCTGAGAATACAGCATGTACTTTTGCTTTTTTTAACGTGCATAAAGTATCAGCGAGCAACTTTACCGATTGAGGATTATGAGACACATCAAATAAAGTACTCACCGTGTCCTCATGCAACTGCAAACGCCCAGCAATAAAAATGCGCTGCATGGCAACTTGAAAATGAGTATTCGTCACCGGTATATCATGAGCTAGCAACAGGCAAGCAGTAACTGCGGCAGCTGCCGATTTCAATTGTATTGAGGGTTTAGGCAATCCATACACTGAAGTAAGTTGAAGTTTTTCGTCATAATGAATGCTCCAGACGGAGTCTTGTTCTTGAAGCGAAAACTCCTGTCCGAAAAAATAAGCAGGTGCTGCAAGTTGCTTTGCTACATCAGTTATTGATTTAGGTGGGTCAAAATCAGTGTAAATAAACGGTTTACCAGGACGGATAATCCCCGCTTTCTCATAACCAATCGCATCAAGCGTTGTACCTAAGTAGTCCTGATGGTCAAAATCTATTGTAGTAATTATAGATAATTCTGCATCAACAATATTAGTAGCATCCAAACGCCCCCCTAATCCAACTTCAAGAATAATAATATCTAAATCCATTTTTTTGAAATACCATAATGCTGCCAACGTAGTCATTTCAAAATAAGTTAGAAGGGTTTCTCCACGAGACTCCTCAATAATACTAAAAGCCTGACATAAATCATCATCAGAAATGGGAGTTAAATTCACACGAATACGTTCATTAAATTGAATAAGATGGGGTGAAGTGTAAGCGCCTACTTTATATCCAGCAGTATGATAAATCGTTTCGAGAGCAGTTACGGTTGAACCTTTTCCATTAGTACCCGCAACAGTAATAACTGGACAACCTGGAAGTTGAAGGCATAATTTTTGCGCAACTTCCTTAATGCGTGTTAAACCAAGCTGTATTTCTTGAGCATTTCTAGTTTCTAAATCATGTAACCATTCATCAACTGACCACCTGCGATACTCTTCTGGAGAAATAAATTGCTTCGTCGATACGGTGCTCAAATCTTCTTGTACACTTGGGTACACTCCAGTTTTATGCTCCGTATCAACGCGTCCCCCTCTCTCTACAGCGAGTTTCGTAAGAAGTCTAATACGATGCGACTTTGACAACTGAATCCCCTGCGTTTTTACGCGTTAATTTAGATATCAGCTCTGCAACAACTGGACGGATATCTTTTCGTTCGAGAATCATATCAATATGTCCATGTTCCAACAAAAATTCACTCCGTTGAAACCCTTCAGGCAAAGTTTGTCTTACTGTTTGTTCAATAACCCTTGGACCAGCGAAGCCAATTAATGCATTAGGTTCAGCAATAATCACGTCACCAAGACTAGCAAAGCTTGCAGAAACCCCACCCATTGTTGGATCAGTCAGAACCACAATAAAAGGAAGCCCTAGCTCTGAAAATTTTGCAAGAGCTGCTGAAGTTTTAGCCATTTGCATTAAAGAAAAAAGTCCTTCTTGCATGCGTGCTCCACCACTCGCAGTAAAACAGATATAGGCCCTTTGTTCTTTTGTTGCAACTTGAATTGCACGAACAAATTTCTCTCCTACTGTAGCCCCCATGGAGCCACCCATAAAATTGAATTCAAAAGAACCAACAACCACAGGCTGTTGCAACACAGTTCCCTTGACAATAATCAAAGCTTCTTTCTCACCCGTTGCTTTTTGAGCTTGTGAAATTCTGTCTTTATATTTTTTTGAGTCTTTAAATTTTAATCGGTCTTGAGGCTCTAATGATGCAGCGATTTCTTCTTGGCCACCTTCATCAAGAAATTGCTTAATTCGGACACGAGCTGATATCCTGTGATGAAAATTACAGGATGGACAGACCATTAAATTTCTTTCCAATTCAGTACTATAAAGAACTTCATTACATCCTGAACATTTAAGCCATAAACCTTCGGGAACTCCTTTTTTTTGAGAAGCATCCGTACTGACCCTTGAAGGCAATAGTTTTTTAAACCAACTCATAATTGGAACCTAATATTATAGAATCACAGTATTATACACAGAAAAAAATTTTCTTAAATCCATATCAAGTATAGCTTGCCTCTTTTATCACTTAGTCCAGATTACCATCAACTATGGATACATTTTTTGGTATCTCCTCTAACAACAAAGCAAAAACTCAAAATAATTGAAACAAAAACAAACTGAGCAAAAAATACAACTTATTAATTTTAATGTATAAATTTTCCATTTTTTTCAAAAAAAACGAGTATCAGCCTAAAGTTTTTCACATTATGTCCGATAACCTTCTTGCGTACGGTAAATTTGCAGGTGAAAAGGAATTTACCAAATAACAAATGTCCCAAACCAGGGATTCAGGTCTGAGGAGACTATAACTATGGCTCAAATTATCAACACCAACGTACCGTCGTTAATTGCTCAGCGTAACTTATCTAAATCAAGCGACGCGATGGCTACTGCGATACAAAGATTATCATCTGGTCTAAAAATTAATAGCGCTAAAGATGATGCTGCAGGGCTTGCAATTGCAACAAATATGACATCACAAATTCGCGGTATGGACCAAGCAGTGAAAAACGCTAATGATGGTATTTCACTAGCTCAGGTAGCTGAAGGTGCGATGCAAGAATCAACCGACCTCTTACAACGCATGAGAGAGTTAGCACTTCAATCTGCAAACGGAACTTATAGCCAAGCAAACCGTGAAGCATTACAGAATGAAGTAAACAACCTTTTGAGTGAGATGGACAATATCGCTTACAGCACTGAATTCAACAGCCAAACCATATTGAATGGATCCTATACAAATGCTTCGCTGCAAATAGGTGCTAATTCTGGTGAAACCATTTCATTTTCAATAAACAGTATTGCATCTGCAGATATAGGTCATATTGCTTATCAAACAGGAAGTACAGTAAGTGCCAACGCTGCAAGTGATATTACTATTGCTCTTGGCTCTGGTGCAGCAGTCAGTATCGGCTCTTCTGCAAACTTTGTCGGTGCAGCAACTGGTCAAGACAGCTCATCAGCTTTTGCCAAAGCAGAAGCACTTAATGCAGCAGGTATCTCTGGTTTAACAGTAACTGCTTCTACAAGTGGTAGTGCAACTGTTGGTGCTATCGGTGGTGCAGCCGGAGATACTTATAACCTGAGTATTAATGGTGTTAATATATTTATTAACCAAGATGTGTCCACTGCATTATCCAACAACGCGCTTTTGGATGCAATCAATGCATCAAGCGAACAAACTGGTGTTGTGGCTACACTCAACGGCGGTAGCATGACTTTAACTGCAGCTGATGGTAGAAACATTGCCGTCACAGAAAGTGGTACTGGATTTACTGCTGGTACTAACGGATTATCCGTCACAGGTGGTTCATTTGCTTCAACCCTACGCGGAAATATCACTATGAGCGCTGCTGAAGCGATTACTGTGGGTGGTACAACAGCAGATATCGGTTTAACCAGTATTAGTTTGGATACCAATGGGGTTAATACAGTTGATATCACTACCCAAGCTGGTGCAGAAAAAGCCATACTAAGAATTGGTGCAGCTCTGGACAGTATTACCACTAACCGTTCTTCATTAGGTGCTTTACAAAACCGACTTGATGCAACGGTAAATAACCTGCAAAACGTATCCGACAATATGTCTGCTGCACGCAGCCGTATTCAAGATACTGATTATGCAGCTGAAATGGCTAATTTAACTAAAAACCAAATCCTGCAACAAGCTGGAACAGCAATGTTGGCACAAGCAAATGCAATGCCACAATCTGTTCTTTCCTTGTTAGGATAGTTGTAAAAAAAGAAGTAAAAACCGAAATGCGGCATTTTGCCGCTTTCGGCTTATTTGTATCCCAATGATTAAAGGTAGCAATCAAGGGAAAGGAGTAAAAAATGACTATGGAATCGATTCCTCCAGCAAATAATAAATTGCTACAGACAGATTCAGTCAAATTAAAAGACAAAAACATTAAGCCTGTGACCAAATGCGCCACATCGGATCTTAATTTGGATACTGATTCGAAACAGGCCATTGATCATGCTACAGGCCTTCTGCAAACTATAGTCACTGATAAAATCTCGGCTAAGATAATTCGTAAAATACCCTCAGACGAGTATTTGCATTTACTGCACTTGCTTGATGGGATAATTAGTGGTTCTATAGATAAACATGTTTGATGCAATTTATGGATAAAACGTAATTTCGAAGGAAATTACCAAAACAAAAAAGGGAATGCTATGGGTCTATCAACGCCAGGTATTGGATCAGGTTTAGATATTAAATCAATGGTTGAGGGCCTGGTAAAAGCAGATCTCATGCCATTACAACTAAAGCACGATAAAAAACTTAATTCAGTTACTACCGAATTGTCTGCATTTGGACAATTAAAAAGTGCCATATCAACCTTTCAAGCAACACTTAATTCTCTATCTTTTGCTAGTGAATTTAATCAAATGAGCTGCTTAATCAATGAAACTGGATATGTTTCTGCATCCCTTACAGATACGGGGCAAGCAGTCGAAGGTTTATATCAAATACAAGTCCAACAATTAGCTCAAGCACAAAGTCTTGCCAGTGGTTATTTCGCCAACAGCAGTACTCCGGTAGGTAGTGGTAGTATTACCATTAACTTTGGCACATACAGCAATAACAATACAATATTCACACAAAATACAGCAGTTTCTCCAGTAACAATTAATATTGCTGCAGGAAACGACAGTCTGACTGCTGTTTGCGATGCAATTAATGCTGCAAATGGAGGTGTTACCGCATCGATTGTACAAGATAGTCTTGGATCAAGATTAACCCTAACCTCATCAGAAACAGGTGAAAATTACGCCATGCAAATTACAGGCAGCTTGACTGCTTTGAATTATGATCCTACTACAAGCAACACTTCATTAACCGAGACCATGGCGGCTCAAAATAGCCTAGTAAAAATTAATGGATTACTTTTAAATGAAAGCAGTAACCAAATTGAAGGTGCAATAACAGGAGTCACACTCGACTTACAACAAGCAGACCCAGCAACAACAGTCACTTTAACTCTAGAAAAAGATGTTGATCATGTAAAAGGTTTGATTAATGATTTCGTCAAAAAATATAATGATTTTATGAAATTCCTTACTAACTTAACTGGTTTTGATATGGAGACCAGAAAAAAGGGAGTGTTACAAGGTGACAGCAAGCTTAGAGAATTAAAAACTAACCTATATAACTTGGCTACCAACCCATTAACTTCGGTTGGACCAATTCAAAGTCTCGCCGACTTAGGTATTACCACGGATAAACATGGCCTGTTAGAAATTGACCCGGAAATGTTAGATGAAGCTATTGATAATAATTATCAATATATAGGTAACTTATTTGCAAAAAAAATTACAGCTACCGATCCAAACATCAAAATCAATTCCATTGATACCGAAGTCGCAGCAGGATCATATGATGTTATATTAGGCGAATATACTCCTGGAGTGAGTATGTCTGGGACTATCGGTGGCATTTTAGCTACTTCAACAGATGGAATTACTCTAAATGGTACAGGAGATTTCAGTACCCTATCGATCGATGTACTCTCGGGACAAACTGGAGATAGAGGCCAAATTATCGTTAGCGATGGTCTCGCTTCAATGATTGATAGCTATTTAGATTCTCTAGTAGATGAAGATGGTGAAATTGAAGAACGGATAGATCGTTTAAATGACCAAGCAAAACAATTAGATGAAGTGCAAAAGCGTATTAATGATCGTAGCGTTATTCTAGAAAAAAGATATTATAAACAATGGAATGCGGTAGATCTCTTAATCTCACAGATGCAAAACACCAGTAATACGTTAACTCAAATCTTGTCGAACCTCCCCAAATTGAAAACCAAATAATTGGAGCATGATTGATGAAAAAACCCTATCAACAAGTTATAAATCAATACAAAACAATTGAACTGCAAACTCGTATTGATGCTGCCTCGCCTCATGAATTAATTAATCTGTTGTTACAGGGCGCACGAACTCATATTGCCACAGCGCAAGGCAATATTGATCGCAAAGAAATTCAAGAAAAGGGAGAGCATATTAGTAAAGCATTAAGTATTATTGAGGGTTTAAAAACCAGCTTAAACCGCGAGCAAGGTGGGCAGATAGCTGAGAACTTACTCCAATTATATGGTCATATTGAATTTTTGTTGTTAAAAGCCAATCTTAATAATGACAAAGAGCTGTTAGCACAATCCAATTCATTGCTTGCACAATTGCATGAAGCCTGGCAAAAGGTAAACCCCGATCATCTAGAATAGGGTTCATCGCACTCTTCTTAATTGTAGATACTGAACTTAATAAACACTGTAGCCTGGGTGTAGCGCAGCGAAACCCGGGAATGATGCACCACAGATTTCGGGTTTCGCTGCGCTACACCCAGGCTACAAAACACCACCAAGTCTCCCTCTTATCGAGCAAAACGCATTAGTATCAACATAAACTTGCAACCATTTCAATCAATGGTGGCAACCCACTCTTATACCTACAAAACTTTATTTTAAAAAATACTGCAGATTTGCAATTTTATGCTAGACTTTACCACGAGTGGTTGCTGTATATTCCACGTTCTGTTGTTTAAACATCAATCAAAGGAAGAATATTTAACATGGAACAATTAAAACATACCTTTTTAAAATCTACCCTTGCAGTTGCCTTATTCGCATCAAGCTCTGTGTTTGCAGCTGGTGTTACAAGTGGACAACTTGTCATAATTAATGGCCTTGGTAATGTAGACTCCACTTCAGGCAACGCTGGAAGTACAGCTTCAAGTATTTCTGTAGTAGTATCTGACAGTACAGGACCATGCTCAACTACTGCAACTGTTGCCTATAACGGTACAGTAACTGTCAAGTGGGCTGCTTCAAATACTCATAGCTCAACTTCTTGTACTGGTATTAGTTCAGTAGCAGTAACACCGATTAAAACAACAATCGGAACTATGTCAACTATCGTGTATGACTCTGTTACCACAACAACAGTCCCTGCAACTACAGCAACAGCTACATCCTTCACTCCTCCCACTACAGCTTATGCTAACTTAGCACTTATTGTCACTGGAACTGGAAACCCAAGCTCCGCTGTTACAGCATCGGCTACAGCATGGGGTGTAGGCGCAGCATCAGCTCCAGTTTTTGACACAGGTAATGGTGCTCTAACTACCGTGGGTGTTCCTGGTGCTTCAGGTACATATGGAGTCAGAGCAGAAGAAATTATGAGACACTTTGCAATTCTACCTTTCTTAGGTTAGCAATTAATTAAAAACACAGGTCCTCATATAATTGTTAGGTCAAACGCGCCAGCTCATTGACCCAAGAATTTACGAGGATTTGTGTTTTTTTAAGTAAAAAACACTTACCTCAAAAAGATGCAGACATCTTAGCGTTTTTAATCTTAAAAGCTTTTTTTCTTTTTTTCACTAAGGATTATCCTTATTATTTCTCCCTATTAACGTTAGCTCTATTTACTCAATATCCCTCCTTTTACTAAAATTTTATTGGCATCGAAATTGTGCTGAATAGCGTTTTTATTTTCGCATTCTAATCATTCAAAAGAGCTTAAAGTTATTTTTTAAAGTGCCGCTATAGAGAGTACAATGGCCAAAATTGAGATCATTTATGAAAATTATGATATCAATGACAGTCTCCATCGCTTTACTAACAGTCAGTCAACTTGCTTTTGCCTACACACGGTATGGTGAAACTTTATGTAATTCACCTGATTATTTCTGCATGAAAATTAAAAGTGGCGAAAGCTGGGAAAAACTTTTTCCTAATGCCGAAGAGCAAGATATGGTACGACGAATTAACCGCATGAATGTTTCATTGCGCCCTGGAATGACTATTGCTGTACCCAAAAACATCGATCGCTTAACCATCTATGATGTTTCCCCTTTCCCAAGATATATTGACTCTGCAGGAGAAAAGACAATTTATGTAAGTCAAAAAAAATTAGCTTGGGCTGCCTATGATCAAGATGGTGAATTACTCTGGTGGGGGCCTATTTCTTCGGGAATAGGAAAGTGTCCTGGAGTCATAGGTGGTTGTAGTACACCTACAGGTTCATTTCGCATTGTTCGTAAACAAGATATAGACTGCGTATCCACCGTATTTCCAAGAAGAGCTGATGGTAATGACGGCGGAGCTTTAATGCCCTATTGCATGCATTTTTTTAGAGGCTATGCATTACACGGGAGTTATGATGTACCAGGATTCAGAGCAAGTCATGGTTGTGTCAGGATGTTTATTGAAGATGCACGTTGGCTTAATGAAGAGTTTGTTGATCTGCCTGGTGATGGAATGAAAGGTACTCGCGTAATCATTGACCCTCCTGACGACCCAAACGAACAATAGACAAATTATAGACAACCTGTTAATATTTTATATGGTGAAATTTATATATTTGTGTGATAACGTTGCCGGTTGACTTTGTGATTTAAAAAACTGCATTTACAAATACGCGAGGTTTTAGCAAATCTAACCTACGGAGTTATCTCAGTTTTTATTCAAAATACATACTTTGCATACTCACAAAGTGAAATTTTAAAAGTACGCTATGGTCAGAAAAAACGTGCGGTTACGTAGGCTACATATGAGCATCTTTTTCAATTCAAGACTGCCTCAAAATAATTGGCCAAGTAATACTGAGCTCTAACCTTATGACCAAAGTTGTATAGGCAAAATCAATTCCATATAGATGAGTTAGATGAATTTGGAGAATGATAAAAGCATGGCACATTACAATACACGGTCCGAACCAGTAGTTAGTTTTGGGATGCAATCGATAATGCCTTGGATGGTATGGGGCTTGGGTTGTTTATTTTATTTTTATGAGTGTCTTTTGCAAGTTTCACCTAGCGTTATGAGTAACGAATTGATGAGGGATTTCTCCGTTACCAGCCAAACATTAGGAATTCTATCCGGGGTCTATTTCTATTCTTATGCTGCAATGCAATTACCTGGTGGCGTGTTAATGGACTATTTTGGTCCACATCGATTGTTAACTCTAGCGACTCTTGTTTGCGCTGTAAGCACCATTGCATTTGGGATGACCAATAGCTTTTTTATGGCCTGTGTAGCCCGATTAATGATAGGTTTTGGTTCGGCCTTTGCAGCTGTAGGTACTATGAAACTCGCTGCAAACTGGTTCCCAGCACAACGATTTGCCTTGCTTACTGGTCTCATGGTTACCATAGGGATGTTGGGGGCAATTGGTGGTGAAGCTCCTTTAGCAGTATTAATTGATAGCTTTGGTTGGCGTCACAGCATGCTCATTATGGGTACCATTGGTATTGTTCTTGCCATCTTATTGATTGTCATTGCTAAAGATACTCCTACGAATCATGAAATATCTCATCATCACCCTGTTGAAGAAGAACCTCTAATACCCAGTTTACTGACACTAATAAAAAGCAAGCAACTTTGGTTGGTTGCTTGCTATGGTGGACTAATGTATATGGCAACCCCAGTTTTTTGTGGCTTATGGGGTGTTCCCTTCCTAATGACTAAAATGGCGATCACCAAGACAACTGCGGCAAATTATATTTCTTTAGTTTTCATCGGTTGGGCAATTGCTAGCCCCTTATGGGGAATATTTTCGAATCGTATTGGTTTACGCAAACCCCCCATGTACATAGGATGTATCGGTGCACTTATCTGTTCTACGATTTTTATTTTTGCTCCAATTAATACTGCACTATATATGGAAATTTTGTTGTTTGCATTTGGTATATTTTCTGCAGGTTTTTTACCTGCGTTTACTGTAGCAAAAGAATTATGCAATAAAAAATATGTCGCTTCGGGTTTAAGCTTTATGAACATGATGAATATGATAGGTATTGCATTAGCACAACCACTTATTGGTTTCGTCCTTGATAGAATGTGGGAAGGAGAGCTGAATGGGAATGTTCGAGTATATCCATTGGAAGCTTACCATACCGGACTTGCTATTCTTCCTCTAGGGATGCTTATTGCCTTAATTATTTTACCAAAAATTAAAGAAACTTATTGCCAAAGTGTACATTAATGAAATAATACGAAACTTCCTGGGATTTAGTAGCCTGGGTGCAGCAAAGCGAAACCCGGGTTTCCCTATTGCAGATTATGCGTTCACTCAGATACATTTTTAAAGTAGATTTGATATGGCTAAAAAACTATACATCAAAACCAACGGCTGCCAGATGAATGAATACGATTCAACTAAAATGGCAGAAGTTTTGCTTCAATCGCATGGCTTAGTCAAAACGGATCACGTTGAAGAAGCAGATGTGATATTGCTCAATACATGTTCTATTCGTGAAAAAGCACAAGAGAAAGTTTTTTCTCAATTAGGCCAATGGCGTGAATATAAAGCGAAAAACCCTCATGTTGTAATTGGTGTTGGTGGCTGCGTTGCAAGTCAGGAAGGCGAAGATATAATTAAAAGAGCCCCTTTTGTCGATATCGTTTTTGGCCCACAAACATTACACCGACTTCCCGCATTACTCAATGAGCGAGCAGAGAAGAAAAAACCGGTGGTTGATATCAGTTTTCCTGAAATTGAAAAATTTGACCATCTGCCAGCACCTAGAGCCGAAGGCCCAACTGCATTTGTCTCGATTATGGAAGGTTGCAGCAAGTACTGCAGTTTCTGTGTTGTCCCTTATACCCGTGGTACCGAAATTAGTCGTCCTTTTGATGATGTGCTTGCGGAGTGCTACCAATTAGCAACACAAGGCGTGCGAGAAATCAATTTATTGGGACAGAATGTTAATGATTACCGTGGGGTGATGGAAAATGGTGATATCGCTGACCTGGCTCTTTTAATTCATTATCTTGCTGCCATAGACGGTATAGGCAGGATTCGTTTTACAACGTCACATCCTTTGGCATTCTCAGATAATTTAATTAATGCTTATGCAGAAGTACCGGAGTTGGCTAATCACCTCCATCTACCTGTACAAAGTGGTTCTGATCGCATTTTAGGCTTAATGAAACGAGGTTATACTGCTTTAGAATTCAAATCTAAGATCAGAAAATTACGTAAGGTACGCCCAGATATTCGTTTATCTACAGATATAATTGTTGGTTTCCCAGGAGAAACAGATAAAGATTTTCAAGACACTATGGATTTGGTGCATGAAATAGGTTTTGATACCTCTTTTAGCTTTATTTATAGCCCCCGACCAGGTACTCCAGCAGCGAATTTGCCAGATGACACACCTATGGAAGTGAAAAAGCAACGACTGCAGATATTGCAAAATAGACTGTTACTAAACGCTTCTCGTTACAGTCAATCGATGATTGGAAGTACACAAAAAATATTGGTTACAGGCCATGCTAAAAAAGATTCCCAGCAGCTTTCAGGCCGTACTGAATGCAATCGGGTAGTGAATTTTGATGGCCCAGCCCATTTAATAGGCCAATTCGTCACTGTTCAAATCAATGAAGCATTACCTAATTCGTTACGAGGGCGTCTCATTGAAGTTGAGATTGAAACAATTTGATGATAGAGCATATTCACAAACAATTCACTGTTCCACGCGAGTGCCATAATCAACGTATCGACAGTGTACTCGCGCACTTACTTCCCGATTATTCGCGTTCACAAATCAGCAATTGGATTAAAAACGGCACAGTAACACTCAATCAGAAACTGTGTAAACCTAAAGACAAAACATTAGATGGAGATTTGATTGAGATCAATGTTGATTTCACTTTAATGGATCAGGATTTTAATCACTGTACCCCTGAAGAAATTCCTTTACATATTGTTTATGAAGATGAAGATATTTTAGTACTCAACAAACCTGCAAACATGGTCGTTCACCCCGGCGCGGGAAATAAAGAACATACCTTAGTTAATGCGTTGTTACATCATGCCCCATCCTTACAACACTTACCTAGAGCAGGCATCATTCATCGATTAGATAAAGATACAACGGGGCTGTTGGTCGTAGCAAAAACATTACCAGCACATACTTCCTTGATACGCCAAATGCAAGCACGTGAAATTCAACGACATTATATTACATTAGTACAAGGACATATTATTTCAGGCGGTACGATTGATACAGGTTTTGGGCGGCACCCCCGAAATCGATTAAAAATGACCGTGCAAGAGCAAGGTAGGCAAGCAATAACTCATTACTCAGTAAAAAAACAATATCAAGATTTCACCTTACTGGATGTCAATCTAATGACTGGACGAACTCATCAAATTCGAGTTCATTTGTCTTATATCAATCACCCTGTTGTTGGGGATCCTCTTTATGGGGGACGTATGCGATTCCCAGCTCATGCAACGGAAGAATTACGAACCCTACTCCAGGATTTTAAAAGACAGGCATTGCATGCACGTACACTCTCATTTCATCATCCAAAAACAGAAAATGAGATGACGTTTATGGCTCCAATACCTGATGATTTTCAACTTCTTCTTAACACATTGGACGAGCATTATGAAGAATAATTTAGCAAATTGGCCAGCTCCAACAAATATCACTGCTTTAAGTACCACGCGCTTATCAGGGTATAGCCAAGCTCCCTATGACAGCAATAATATGGGTTTTCATGTAGGTGATAACGAACATCACGTGTTGCAAAACAGGCAACAGCTTGTGGAATTGTTGCACTTGCCCGGCGAGCCTCAATGGTTACATCAAACACATGGTACTCATTGTGTTATTGTAGAAGAAGATCCCAATAGAAATGCGGATGCTTCCATATCTCGATCCATGAATCATCCTTTGGCTATTCTTACCGCCGATTGTCTGCCCATTATGCTTTGTAATGTTCAAGGTACAGAAATTGCAGCAATTCATGCTGGCTGGAAAGGTTTGGCTCATGGTATCATTGAAAATACAGTTGATAAAATGAAAAGTCTGACATCCGATGTATTAGCCTGGATAGGACCATCAATTTGTCAAAAGTGTTATGAAGTTGGCGAAGAGGTATATCAAACGTTTACCGATACTTATCCTTTAAGTAAACAGGCATTCATACCTGTTAATGGAAAATGGTTGGCTAATTTACCTCAAATCGCTGAAATTGTTTTGACTTCAAATGGCATTAAAGCTGTATATCAGTCTGGATTATGTACTTTTGAGTTAAAAAATGAGTTGTATTCCTATCGAAGAACGTCACAAACAGGTAGAATAGCTACCTTAATCTGGTTTAATGATCAACCTCAGGACTAATAATATGATAAAAAATATCAAATTCATTATAAGTACCCTGCTTCTTTTAACGGCCTCATTAACTTATGCGGCTAATGAAGCAGCCCCCACTGCCATGCCCAGTTTGGCTCCAGCCTTAAAAAACATAATGCCTGCGATTGTAAACGTTGCAGTACAAGGTTATTTACCTGCTAATGCAACACCACCAGGCAGCGCTGGAAATGATGATGAAGCACAAAACAACAAACAACCACAGCATACAACTCCTGAAAAAGGGCGTAAATTTGAAAGCATAGGCTCTGGTGTTATCGTAGATGCGCAAAATGGGATCATCATCACGAATGATCACGTAATTCGTAATGCGAACCTTGTTACAATTACTTTGCAAGATGGTCGACGTTTGAAAGCAAAACTAATTGGCAGTGATAGCGAAACTGATTTAGCCATATTAAAAATCAATGCTACAAATTTAAAATCCTTGCCTATAGGTGATTCGGATCAACTGCAAGTGGGTGACTTTGTAGTAGCTATTGGTAATCCTTTCGGCTTAAACAGTTTTGGTAATAGCCAGTCTGCAACATTTGGTATTGTCAGTGCTTTAAAACGCAGTGATTTAAATATTGAAGGAGTAGAAAACTTTATTCAAACTGACGCCGCAATCAACCCAGGTAATTCTGGCGGTGCGCTGGTTAATACTAAAGGAGAATTGATTGGGATTAATACTGCTATTCTTTCTCCTTATGGCGGTAATGTGGGAATTGGTTTCGCAATCCCCATTAACATGGCAAAAGATGTTGCCCAGCAAATAATCAAATTTGGCTCAATTCATCGAGGCTTAATGGGTATATTTGTTCAACATTTAACTCCTGAACTTGCCCATTCATTAGGATATCCTGAAGATTTCCAAGGTGCATTGGTATCACAAGTTAATCCGAACTCTCCTGCGGAACGTGCAGGTTTAAAATCAGGCGATATAATTACCCAAATTAACAATACAAAAATCACACAAGCGACTCAGGTCAAGACAACCATCAGCCTCTTACGTGTCGGTTCAAATGTTAAAATGGTTGTTCAACGTGATGGCAAGACAATTAGCCTGGATGCGGTCGTAACCGACATTAAATCTCATGAACAAAAACTGCAATCAGAAAATCCTTTCCTGTATGGACTAGGATTGAGAAACTTTGAGCAAGAAACCCCACCTCATGGTAACGTGATCGGTGTACAAGTCGTCGGTGCTTCAGAAACAAGTGCAGGATGGCGTGCTGGTTTAAGACCTGGAGACATTATTATCTCTGCAAATAAAACTCCAGTTAAAGACGTTAAATCATTACAACAAATTGCTCAACAGAAAAAACAAGAGTTATTGGTTCAAGTATTACGTGGGCCAGGCGCTATGTATTTACTGATCATCTAACTTTCTCAAAATGTAGCCTGGGTGAAGGCGTAAGCCGTAACCCGGGAAATTTACAATAGGTAAACCCGGGTTACGGCTTACGCCTTCACCCAGGCTACAATACTACTAGGCCCAGACTACTACATGCCATTCAGCTTAAAAGATTTTTGGTGTCGGCAATATAGGTTTTATTAAATTTAAAAACTGCATAAAATAAATAATAATGATTACTATCATCAAGCAATTAAATAGTAAATTAATTAAGTTCTCTAGAGGTACATATTGATTTACTACCAAAAGTAGAATCAAACTCAAAACTGCCATTATTAAATCATTCAATCGCAGCATAATTAACTCATTTAATTGATAAGAAAGTATTCAATTCTTTTTAAACGCATTAACACTTTTCTTGAGTATAGCACTCGTATTTATTGTGGTTACTGAAGGAGAGATAATAAAGTTACATAAAAGCATAGAATAATCAGAAAAAAATCCAAAAAAAATAGGTTAACAGACTTGACAACTTTCCATTAAAACGACAAAATCTCGCGTCTTGTGGCTATGTAGCTCAGCCGGTTAGAGCGCGGCACTCATAATGCTGAGGTCGGTGGTTCGAGTCCACCCATAGCCACCATTAAAATCAACTCTATTCCCAAGAGATGGCTAATACTTGGGTCTTTCCCGATTTTGGAACACTCCTAATTAACAACAGAATTCCTTAACACAAACTCTCTAATTGTTGTAACTCTATAACAAGACATATAAGATAAATATTGGGTCAAAATAACCCAACCTACCTGCTAGAATACAATTTTCTGGCTGATGTATCGTTATTAAAGGAGTAATAAACATGCCCGGACTTGATTCTCGTTTAGATCTACATAATGATAATGATGATTTTGCATCCAGTGCTTATAATCTTTTGTACCTACTTATTGCGCTTGTTACAGTAACGTATTTGCTTGCAAGATACTTTGAGTCTCGCAATCGCCTTAACTATGAAAGTCGCTCTGCCCGCATAATATCCGGTTTAATAAAAGTTACAACAGACCTCTTGCATACAAAAAGTGGTGATTTAAAAATTACCGGCCATGAAGGCCAAATCATTGCAGTGGGACCACATCGAACTGGTCTCGTGGATGGGGCTGTTGTCGCCTCAAAAATGGAAGGCATACCACCTCATATTTTTGCCACAGATGTTTATAACTTTATACCCGGTGTCCGCTCTTTTATGGAGATGTTTCAAGCGATAACAATTAAAGCACAGGCAACAAAAAGCGGTGATGGACGATCTGCTAATGCCGAAGCATTAGAAAAGGCGGGGAAAGTACTTAGAGAAAAGGGTTGCCTCGCACTTTTCCCTCAAGGTAATTTTGCAAAAATAGGCCAAGAACCACACCGAGTCTATGACGGAGCAGCTAAGCTCGCAGTGAAGAATAATGCAGCTATTCGTGTTCTTAGACTTGATGGTTTCTGGAGCATAGATAATCCGTTCATCCCTGTATTTGTTCGCAACAACTCTATTTATCGAGCATTAGGGTCTTTTTTTCATATGAACAACGTTCGCGTCACAGAGTGTTGTGTGATTGATTTCCACACAAAACCTGAAAGTGAAAACTTAAGTGAATCAGAAAAAATTGAGAAGATATGTGTTCAACTTTATGCGTTTTATCGTCGTACAGAGAACCTTAGTGTTGAACAAATTCGTGCTATTAAAAGAGAGGTAGTTGATATTTCTAACAAAACTCATCACCTAATTTGGGCTAAGAAACTCAAACATGATGGGTTAGTAAAAGAGCTCACAGCTTTAGATGCAGAAAGAGCTGAACTGGAAAAAACCGCTTTAACATCAATGAACGTCAGTTCAATGTGTTAGCGACCCATCCAAGGAATTACCCAGGTAACCACTGGTGCCGACGGTAACCCGTTTTGATGTGGATGCAAATGGCAACTTAATTAATTGCGCGCCTACTAGCGCTACTCCAGGCAGTAGTTCTCGCTTTTTAGTGTTTAACGACAATGAAACTCTAGCTTATATTACCAATGCCGCAAGCGATAATGTTTCTAAATGCCAAGTCACTGCCACTGGTACTCAATTAATAACACGCTAACCTGTTCGAAGCTAAAAGAAAGTTGGGCCAAGGCCCAACCTACGCCTGCTGAAAAACCTAGTCCAGCTCTGCTCTCTGACATCCCGCGGCTTGTCCTCGAGATCCAGGAAAATGCCCTAAAATACTACCCCCCGCGAACAAGTCGTCGAGACGGCGCAGGCAGAGATGTGATCAAAAGACAGTTACATGCAACTAGGCTTGTTTTAACTAGCCAGCTCCAGGCTTTAATCTTTTGATAACTTTTTAAACTAAAAATTATCTGGCATTATTAAGAACAAATAAAACGGGATTAGCATAGGAATGAGTAATGGCCTCCAAAAAAAGCACTGTGGATTTTATCCTTGATCAAACGGCAAAAGCAGGAAGTGTATATGCGAAAAAGATGTTTGGTGAGTATGCTATCTATTGCGACAACAAAGTCATTGCTTTAGTTTGCGATGACCAATTATATGTCAAACCCACTCATGCTGGTAAAAAATTTATAATTAACTATAATGAAGGCATCCCTTATCCAGGTGCAAAGCCCTATTTATTTATCTCGGCTGAACTATGGGATGAAGGTGAATGGTTAACTCATCTCTTTAAGATTACGGCATTCGAAGTGCCGATGCCTAAAAAGAAAAACCTTATTCAAAAATAAAATTCATCATTAAAATATAATATTATGAATCATCTCGAATCGCTCAATTTTAAACCTTTACATGAACAGGATATCATCCTTCTTTATCGTTGGTTTCAGGAACCCACCATTAATCAATGGTATGCTCGTAATAAGGTCTGGTCACTTGAAAATATTAAGAAGAAGTACTTACCGAGAATTCATGGTAATGATATTGTCCCTAGTTTTATCATTTACTTAGAGAAACAAGCGATAGGTTTTATTCAATATTATTCCTTCAAAGATCATTTTCCTGAAGGTATTTTGGATACAAGGAATTCTTTATTTCATATATATCAGCCGCATGAATTGGTTGGCTTGGATCTCTTTATTGCAGCAAGTGATCATCGAGGTAAAGGATTAGGTAAACAGATCTTAGATATTTTTACAGAAAGCCTACCTAACACGTTCCGTGCTGCTGCTGTTGATCCTGAAATTAATAATTACCATGCAATTCGCTGCTATGAAAAAGCAGGATTTAAACGCACTGGGTATAGCGAAGATAAAGATTATTTGCTTCTGATGAAAACGTTACGATAAAGGTTTAATAATATGAGTACACAACAACAAACAATCAATCCGGAGATCCTACAAAAAGTAACCCAAATGCTTCAGCAACTTTTTATGGCAAAAGTTGAAATTGATTCCTTGCAGTTTTTAAGTGAACCAGAACGTCGAAATGTTGTGTTACGAATCATGCTTAAAAGTGAATCGAGCTCTATCCCCCAAAGCATTATTTTCAAACAATCATTACCTGAAAAGTCAGAATCCGATGATCAAGACGCATACGCACGATTTGCTCGCGATTGGGCAGGTCTCGAGTTTGCAAATCAAATTCATCAAACCATGCATAATGTTCCACGCTTTTATGGTGGTGATAAAGAACATCGGTTTATTCTGATTGAAGATTTAGGGAAGCAGCATGTAAGTTTAGTTGACGCATTAACACGTCCCTATCGGGATAAAGCGATTCTTGCCTTAAGACGTTTCATGAAGGCATTAGGAAGTTTTCATGCAGCAAGTTTTGCTAACACAGCGCTCTATGAAGCTATTTTAAATGGAATTCATGGCAACGCCGAAACACTGCAAGAAGATTTAGACTTCACTCGTACTGATTTACTCGAAAAATTGCACGCAATTAATAAAAAACTCAATCTACCTTTAACAACAGAATGCATTAATGAATCTACCTCACTGATTGAGTCTTTACTTAAACCCGGCCCATTTACTGTTTTAACTCATGGGGATATTTGTCCGGATAATGTTTTTGACCATGAAGAGACACGTGATTTGCAACTCATAGATTTTGAATGGGCTTTTGTACGCAATGCACTATTGGATGGTACTTATCTTAGAATGAGCATGCCTACGTGTTGGTGTGCCAAAGCCATACCTGAGGAGGTCATAACCCCTCTAGAGATTATTTATCGAGAAGAACTCAAACGAACAATTCCAGCAGCATCAGATGATTTGGCTTATGCTAAAGCCTATACGGAAGCTTGTGGGTTCTGGTTATTGCAACAAACACTCCATTTTCTTAATTCAACTCTAGAGAAAGACAGAGTGGGTCCATCAGGACCTCTGCCTGAAAATTCATTATGGAACACCGAAGAAAATTGGGTGAGGCCAAGAGTTTTATCGCGTTTGCAAGCATTTATTCATGTCGCCTCCCAAAATAATTTACTGCCTCACTTAAAACAAATGTCAGAAAACATACTCCTTGAGATTAAGAAACTTTGGACTGATACGAAACCACTCGAGTTTTATCCTGCCTTTAAAACATCGGATCAAAAATTTTATATTAGAGCTTTTGAGCCAGGCGATGAAGCGGCAATCTACCAACTCTTCTACGATACAGTCCACTATGTCAACTGCAAAGATTATACACAAGAGCAACTTGATGCATGGGCTCCTCAGAATCCCGATTTATCCAAATGGCGAGAATCTCTCAATAGGAACCATAGCTTTGTAGCCATTGATAAAGAAAGCAGCAAAATTATTGGATTTTCAGATATGGAACAAAATGGTTACCTTAATCGAGGATATGTACATAAGGACTATCAAAAACAAGGAATTGGTAAAGCCTTATTAGAAGCTCGGGAACATACAGCGATGGCCTTAGGTATACCTAAACTTTTTTCAGACGTCAGCATTACAGCAAAACCATTTTTCGAGAGCCAAGGGTATATTACTGAGGCAATTCAAAATAAAGAGCTGCACGGCATTATATTTACAAACTATCGCATGACGAAAAAGTTAACACCAGCTATATAGATAAATACAAATTGAGATGCTTCTAAACACTTATGACTTTGTTTCATAAAGCAAAAAAATCAATTTTACTAATTCTCATTTTTTAATACCAATTCCTGGAATACAAATCAATCCGATTAGGAATTACCACTTAATATTGCTTTAACACCAAAGAAACATAATTGAACATCTTAATCGACAGCAAATATTTTCAAAATCTTGCTACTTATGCTAAAGAACGTCCCCAAAAAACGAGATATAATTAATGCTTATCTGCAAGCAATACGCGAAGCATGGCCCCCTGAGGATAAAAGAAGCGGTCAAAAGTGTTCCGCATATTGAAGGTCATAGATTTTCCATGCGAGCTAATACAAAGGAAATTAAAACTTATTCTTTCTTTCATCAGGGTCAAAGTACAACAGATGTTTATGCAATAAGATTAGAAAAATAAATTAAATTACCTGTTTAAACAACATTATTATCCTGATCTGTAGATAAGCGACACGAACAATGGGTTGATATGAATACGCCTAGTAGTTGGGCCTTGGCCCAACAAATAATTTAAAAATTTCTCTAATGTTGGGTCACAATAACCCAGTCTACTATTAAGTCTTTCTTTTCTCTCAAATAATTACATAAGCCGTAGATACTTTAAATCAAATTTTTGTTATGGTTAATACTAATAGTACTGCATTACTGAGAAGAATGTTTTTAATAGGGGAATCGAATACTATGGAACGGTTAAAATCCTATTTTCTTAAAGACACTACTTTAAGAACTGAAATCATTGCAGGGATTACCACTTTTTTAACCATGGTCTATATCGCCTTCATTAATCCAAGCATCCTTCATGACGCAGGAATGGATCAGGGAGCAGTATTTACGGCTACCTGTCTTATTACCGCCTTTGCTTGTTTACTCGCAGGGCTATTTGCTAACACCCCCATTGGCATTGCTCCTGGCATGGCTTTAAACATCTTCTTTTCTTATACGGTTGTGCAAGGAATGGGAATACCTTGGCAACAAGCCTTAACCATTGTGTTTCTGTCTGGTGTTTTATTTTTTTTAATTTCACTCACTAGCCTGCGACGACTTTTAATCGAAGCAATTCCCTATAATTTGCAAATTGCAATCTTAATAGGAATTAGTCTGTTAATTGCGTTAATTACCTTACAAAATAATCAAATTATTATCGCGGATAATCACAATTTAATGCGTCTTGGCGAAATCAATCGTCCCGAAAGTGGATTATTTTTCTTAGGTTTTCTTCTGATACTTATTCTGGATTATTTTCAAATACCAGGGGCTATTATTCTCGGGATACTTGGTATTAGCATTTTAAGTTTGTTCATGGGTTTATCTACCTGGCAAGGATTAATTTCTATGCCCCCTTCCATGCAGGCTACTTTTTTAAAACTCGACTTTTCTGGTCTAAATACTGTTCTCGCCATCAAGGCAACATTTACTTTTTTCTTAATTGCTGTATTTGATGCAACAGGAACACTGATTGGGTTATTGAATCCATCTGTATTCAAACAACAAGAAAACTATGCGAAACGACTGAGTAACTGTTTAACAGCAGATGCAGCAGCTTCTGCTGTGGCAGGATTGCTGGGCTCAGCCAGTACGTCCCCATATATTGAATCTGCAGCGGGTATTGAAGCAGGTGGCCGTGGTGGCATCACTGCAATAGTCATTGCAATCGGTTTTATCTTGATGCTATTTTTCTCGCCTTTAGCGCGAATGATCCCTAATTTTGCGGTAGGCCCTGCGCTTCTTTATGTAGCGTGTTGTATGATGAAACATCTCACTGATATGAAATTGAAAGATATTAGTGAAACAGCGCCTTGTATGGTTACGATCATGATGATTCCCTTTACTGCATCGATTGCCGATGGAATTGGTGGAGGTATTATTCTTTATACTCTGCTAAAACTGTTAACACGACAAAAAATTAATTTGTTGCTCTTCATATTAAGTATTGTTTTTGTCATATTTTTTCTAGTGAGTTAAAACTGGATTGAATTCGTTTACACTTCATATTTTGCACAATTACTCACAAGGATATTCTGTTATGTCCATCAAATGCTCCGTATTTATTGCCACCAGTGTCGATGGATTTATCTCTCGAAATGATGGTTCTATTGATTGGCTCATGAAAGTCAATTCTCTTGTACCCGAAGGTGAGGATGGTGGTTATAAATCCTTTATTTCTACAGTCGATGGATTGATCATGGGAAGGCATTCTTTTGAGCAGGTATTATCATTTGATGAATGGCCCTATGGAACACTTCCAGTGATTGTTATGTGTAGTAAGGCAGTAAGTATCCCCCAACATTTGCAAAACTACGTTTCCTTTTCGTCTGAATCACCCACTACCCTCGTTCAACGCTTAACCAAAAAAGGAATGAAACACCTTTATATTGATGGAGGTATCACCATTCAAAAATTCATTGCAGAACATCTCATTAATGAATTAACCATCACCTTGATTCCTGTATTACTTGGTTCTGGCAGGTCATTATTTGGACCTCTGAAGAATGATCTCGAACTTGAACTTTTGCATACAAAAAATATCGGGTGTGGGATCGTACAATTGAAATATCGTCTTCTAAATACTAGGAGCTGTTGACGGGACAAGCCCATTCGTGTAGAAAAGTTGATTGAGCTTAGTCTGCAATATAAGTTCAATTGAATTGTTGTAGGTAATCACCAACTCATTCACTGGAGATACGCATGACTAAATTTTTCGATAGAAAAACAAAAACATTGTTTGTTACTGGAGGCAAAACAAATACAGCTGATTTATCAGAAAATCAATTAGTTCAACTACCTAATCCCGATGAAATGCCGCCCTCTCTCGTACTTCGGAGAGAAAATGCCGTGTTGTCACGATTTTTCGAAAAGCATTATATCAGTTCATCAGGAGAAGAATTTCATGGCAATTTTGATTTAAAAGATCCAAGTAATGCAGATCTCGAAGAAGTGATTGATACGATTTATTGTCCTTAACTCTTCTAGAGTTTGAAGAAGCCTTCTGCACATCAAAGTAGAAGGCCGTTCTCTATAAATTATGTAAATGCTGATGCTGTTGAAACTTTGAAGTATTTGAAAAGACATATACATTTACCAAACTCTCTGCATATAATGCGTTAAGATGATATTTAAAATGTACAATTATGTGTTCATAATCATCTGTATGCGTCAATAAATAAAATTCAATTTCTTTATTTAATGAGGATGAAATAATATGAGAAGAACAAATCACGGACATCAACAAAACTCACACCAACACGGCCATCCAACAACTACCCAACAAACTACTGTAATTGTTACTCAACCACAAACTACAGTAGTTGTTACGACTCCAGTACAAGGTGCCCATCCTAATGGTTTCTTTCCTCCACATCAGCATGGACATAATCCATACCCAAATCAACATCACCAACAACATGATTCACATACGCATAATCACACTCCTCGGTAAGAGTGAGTCCCGGATTAACATCAGGTTATCCGGGACTACAATAGTGTATTCAACCTAGTAATTTCTCTGTATAGAAAATGAACTTTCAGAAATAAATTTAGAGAAAAAACGAAGAGATACTCATAGTATTTCACTAATTTCTTAACAATTAAGATAATCTTGAAGCAAAAAGGAAAAATGCTCCAAAATACCTTCAGTTACTCGCCAAAAAAGCTATTGTAAGTTTATAAATTTAGTTATTATGTTACTTACTTATGATTTTGCGGTTTTTCGATGCGCTCGATAGTAATTATAATTTTAACATTTATTTGCTCTGCATTAATTCATGCAAACGAAATTAATATTTCCACCACAACTAAGAACGGGAATACTACTTTTTACCTGCAAGCTGGAGCATTTAATTTGGAAAAAGATGCAAAACAGCGTGAAAAAGAGTTGTCTGCTCTCGTTAGTGAGCATATAGAAATTAAAAATCTATCGGATAAGAAACTATATCTTGTACAAATTGGCCCTATTAGCGATTACCTTACAGCTCGAGAATTGCAGAATAAATTATCCCAAAAGATCATTGCTCAAAAAATTCAAAAAAATAACAATCAAATTCCTTCCTCGACACAAACAAACCAATCTGAGAGTTCAAGTGACCAGACTGAATCACTACCGCCAAATGGTCAAATATGGAATTTAAGAAACGCGGATATCCGAGCTGTAATCGCTGAAGTATCACGCGTTACTGGGAAAAACTTTGTTATTGATCCTCGGGTTCAAGGAAAAATATCGATAGTATCGTCAACACCGATGAATAATAATGAACTCTATCAGGTTTTTCTTTCAGTCTTGCAAGTGTCAGGCTACGCCGCCATACCCAATGGTGCGATTATTAAAATTATTCCTAATATTGATGCGAAAACCCAATCACCTGATCTTCTGAACGAAATAAGACATCCTCCTCAAGGCGATGACATGATGGTAGCTGTTGTACCCGTTCATTATGTTCCAGCAGAGCAATTAGTGCCTGTTTTACGTCCACTAATGCCGCAATGGAGCAGTATCTCTGCATATGCTCCTTCAAACATGCTCATCCTGTCAGGAAGAGCGAACAACATTCATAGTCTTGCAGATATTATCAAACAAGTGGATAACTCATCTGCAAATGGTATCGATATGGTCCATTTACGACACTCTTTAGCAATGGACATTGCGGCGACTTTAAAAGATCTAGTAAAAATCCAACCCAGTATGGGAGGCGCGCGAACTCAGTTAACTGTGGCAGCAGATGATCGTTCAAATTCTCTATTAATCAGTGGTTCCAAAACGGATAGAATACGCCTGAGGATGCTCATATTAAAATTAGACAGAGAAAGTTCTGCGGGCCTGAACTCTAACACTCAAGTCGTTTATCTGAACTATCTCAGGGCAGAAGACCTGGTACCCATTCTTGCCGGTATTGCTCAGGCAAATTTCAGTGGTAATGTTGGGACAACCATTGGCACAATCACTCGACCTGCTTTAGACAGTACTAACCCTGCCTCCAATCTTGTAAGTAATAATAACGGCTCTAATACGCCAAGTCCTAGTGCCACTTCTCTTTATCCAGCTGGTAGTCCCTCTTTGACATCACCTGGGGCTACTGCAAATACTACGTCAGCAACCTCACAAAATGAAGGCACCACCAAACCATCGGTACAAATTATTGCAGAGCCCAATACAAATTCCATTATTCTTAATGCACCAGCATCTGTAATACGGATTCTGAAAAGAGTAATTACTCAATTGGACATTAAACCGGCTCAAATTCTCATTGAGGCTTTGGTAGCCGAGATAAATCAAGAAGACGTCAATGACTTAGGTATAGAATGGGGTAGTGAACAACAAACAGGAAAACCAGCCAGCTTTAGGCCAGGATTTGCTATAATTAATAGCAAAACCAGACTTGATGATTTTCAGGCACAAATATATGCCTTAGCAAGACAAAATAAAGCGAACATTTTATCAACGCCTTCGGTAGTAGTTCTTGATAATCGCCAAGCGAAGATATTGGTAGGTAAACAGGTTTCAGTCGCATCGACTAATTACCCTAATAATGCTGGAGGCACAACCGTTGCGAGTCCATTTACAACCTTTGATCGGGTTAACGTGGCATTACATCTTTATGTCAGACCGCAAATTACACGTGGCGAAGGCATTCAAATGCAAATCGATCAAGGTAATGACACTTTGGATCCGCCCGTTGTTGCTCCAAACACAACTACCCCTACATTTAGAATTAGTAGCATAGTCACTTCGGTTCATGTTGAGAGTGGTGACATCGTTGTTTTAGGAGGTTTAACTCAAGACAGTCTGGGGAATGATAATAATCGTATCCCTGTGTTAGGGGACATACCTGGCCTTGGACGCATTTTCAGGCGTAATATAAATTCTCGTGAAAAACGTGTACTTATGGTCTTTATTAAACCCATTATTTTACGTAATGAACGAGATACAATGCATATGACCGGTGAAAAGTATAATAATGTACGTCAACACGAGCTGGATTGGTTAAGATCACAAGATGCCTATTTACAAAGTAATAACTCTACGGTGATGCCCGCCTTAAAACAGGCAGAATTACCTAAACCGTTTAATCGTCCACCTTTATTAGTAACGAACTAAACTATGGAAAATGAAGATAAATCACTGAGAATCCCATACAGTTTTGCAAAAAACCATGGGATTGTTGTTGCCAGTGAAATGAGCGATAACCATGTTCTTGTTTATTATTTACCAAATACTCCTTTGCAAGCACTTGCTGAGATAAAACGATTATTACAATGTGAATTTACCTTAAAACAAGTTGATGAATCAGCATTTCAGCAACATTTAGCCCATGTGTATCAATCAAAATCATCGATATTAGAAGCCGCTGGAGGTATGGAGGAAGACATGGATCTGTCCTTACTGGCAAGCCAGCTTCCAGTGAGTGAAGATTTGTTAGAAAACCAAGATGATGCACCAATCATTCGCTTATTAAATGCATTATTTACTCAGGCAATAAAACAAAAGGCTTCTGATATTCATATTGAGACTTATGAAGATCGAGTATTAGTACGTAATCGCATTGACGGTGTTTTACATGAAGTTTTAGAAATTCAACGTGCCATCGCCCCCCTAGTAATTTCTAGAGTCAAGGTTATGGCCAAGCTGGATATCGCAGAAAAGCGTATTCCACAAGATGGTCGTATTTCACTTCGTATTGGTGGACATAATATCGACGTTCGGGTTTCAACCCTTCCTTCCAACCATGGTGAACGCGTGGTTTTAAGAATTCTAGACAAACAAGCTGCGCAATTGGATTTAAATTTGTTGGGTATGCCTGAACCAACTGTGAAAGCCATGCGACGAATGATTGCCGAGCCTCATGGCATTATTTTAGTTACTGGACCAACTGGTTCTGGGAAGACTACTTCCTTGTATGCCATGTTGACAGAATTAAATGAAGTTTCACGTAATATTCTAACCATTGAAGATCCCATAGAATATGATCTTGAAGGGATAGGACAAACGCAAGTTAATACCAAAGTACAGATGACCTTTGCAAAAGGCTTGAGAGCCATTCTTAGGCAAGATCCCGATGTAGTCATGATTGGAGAAATTCGTGATTTGGAAACTGCTGAAATTGCTGTTCAAGCAAGTCTTACAGGACACTTAGTATTATCAACTTTACATACAAACAGTGCCCTAGGTGCACTAACCCGTCTACGCGATATGGGTGTCGAATCTTTTCTTCTCTCTTCAAGTATTGTTGGACTTATCGCGCAACGTCTAGTTAGAAAATTATGTCATCAATGCAAAACTCCACATCAATTGAGAGATGACGAAAAAGAACTGATGGGACTTGCCCCTGACACGGATACCTCAAACGTTTTTGAGCCCAAAGGCTGTGACTTATGCAATCACCTGGGCTATAAGGGAAGAACGGGGATTTATGAACTGATTACGGTGGATGAAGCGTTGAGAGGAATGATCCATCGCCATGAAAACCTGCAAACAATGGAAAATTATTTACGCCCCACTACTCCCAGTATTCGTGATGATGGATTTAAGCGAGTGCTAGTCGGAGATACCTCACTTGCTGAAATTCTTCGAGTAACAACACAAGGTTAGTTGATAATATTGTTGCTTCTATTGAGCAAAGAAAATTCCTATGAAAATCAAATGTTAATGGTTACTATATAAGATAGCTTCAGTGCCATAAAAAAACATTTTATGATGATATGCAGTGAAGTTACTTAACGACTAAGATGTGTGCCAAATAAAAGGGATCAATTATGCGGCTTTGGATAGTAGGATGGACTTGCTTCAGTTTATACGCATTAATATCCTGTACTGTTTCTCTGCCCCAACAAAGCCAGATTAAAGATATAAAGACTGTTCCCAGTATGGAACACTCTATTAAAAAAAGTTTACAGAAAAAAGATATTTTTTCTAAAGGCAAATGGCCAAAAGAACAATGGTGGTTATCTTATAATGCTCCTGAGCTCAACAATTTAGTTAAAGAGGCTTTGGCAAATAATCCTTCCATTCAAGAAGTTAAAAACCGAATTACCGTTGCAAAGCAACAAGCCATTGTTACCCGCTCCCTATTATTTCCTTTAGTATTTTTTGATGCAGATGAGAACCGGCAATACTTAAGTAAAAATGGTTTGTATCGTGCATTCAATCACAGGCTTCCTTTGAATTCTACAGTCTTGGATCTCTCTCTCTCATTTAATTTTGATTTTGATTTTTGGGGACAAAATCGCAATCTCTTTCGTGCTGCTATTGGTGAAGCTAAAGCTCAAGAAGCGGAAGCTGCTGAAGTAGAATTAATTACAAGTACAGCAATTGCACAGGCATATTTTGCTTATAAAACCAATCTCATACGAAAAAAGCTGTATGTACAGTTAATTGAAGTACGTAAAAAAATTGTAAAACTAGAAAAATTATTAGTACGAAAGGGACTGTCTTCAAAATTACCAGCACTCGAAGCATCAGAAAATTTACTTGAGGCAAACAAGTTTCTATCGAGCATCACTGCTGAACTTTCTGTTGACCAACATTTACTGAATACTTTAGCAGGACGCGGACCCGATAATCCACTTTCGATTTCTCCTTCTTTGCCCACATTGCCCAAAATTTTAAAAATTCCTCAAATCGTGCCATTAGATTTCTTAGCGCGCAGACCTGATCTTATCGCTCAAATTTGGCGCGCCAAGGCTTTAGCCTATAAAACCGGGGCAGCCATGGCTGAATATTATCCCAATGTAAACCTTATTGGTCTTATTGGTCTTGAAAGCACTGGCTGGAGAAAATTTTTGGATATATCAAGTGGTACAGCAGCTCTAAGGCCCGCTATTGATCTGCCTATTTTCACTGCCGGAGCCATACGAGCCAATATCAAAGCTACTAAAGCTCAATTTGATGCAGCAATTGATGCATACAATAATTTACTCTTGTACAGTACCCAAGAAGTCCTTGATGTCCTCGCATTTGCTGAAGACATTTACCAACAGAAAAAGGAACAAAATCAAGTAGTTGAGTATGCAAAACAACGCTATGAATTGAGTTACCTACGCCAGAAAAAAGGTTTGGATAGTTTACTTGATCTTTATATTTTACAAGAAGAAGTGATTCAAAAAAGACTTGTAGATGCTACTTTACTTTATAACCAATACCTAGCCTCTATCAAATTAACTAAAGCGTTGGGAGGAGGTTACTATCAAAATACCGTACCATTGGTGAAAAACTCATGAAAAAAAGATCACCTTCTTTTTATTTTACAATAATTCTTATAGTCCTGTTTATTTTCCTTTTTTTATATTGGTTTTTTGTATGGAGAAACCAAGCCTATACCAATAATGCTTATGTAGAAGGAAATCAGGTTTACATCAAATCCTTACGGCCAGGATTTGTTACCGGCATTTATACAGATGATAGTTTTCTGGTAAAAAAAGGGCAGCTCATAGTTTCTTTAAATGAAACAGATTCTTTGATTGCTCTGGAAAAAGCAAAAAAGAAACTTGCCAAAACAGTGCGCAATGTATGCCAAGCATTTCATGATGTGTTTATATTGGCGGCAGAAATTGAAGTAAGGAAAGCAGAACTTTTAAAAACACAACAAAACCTTAAACATCGTTATGATGTCATTGGTGCCAAAGCAGTTTCATTAGAAGATTACCAAAATGCACAAGATGATCTCAAAGCTGCAACTGCTGCATTAAAAAGTACGAAACACAATTATCAAAAAAAGCTTGCTTTTGTACAAGGTACCTCCATTAAAGAACATCCTTGGGTACAAGCAGCGGCACAAGAAGTACGCGATGCGTGGGTACAATTGTATCGATGCAAAATTTATGCTCCAGTAGAGGGACTGATCGCACAAAGAACAATTCAAGTAGGTATGTGGATTTCACCAAAAGATCCGCTTATGGCCATTATTCCTCTCGATCAAATTTGGGTCAATGCCAACTATAAGGAAACCCAGATGAAAAGAATGCGTATTGGTCAAAACGTTAAGTTTACTTCTGATCTTTACGGATCCAACGTTGTATATCACGGTCAAATTGTTGGTTTACCAGGAGGTGCAGGGAATGTTTTTTCATTATTGCCCCCCGAAAATCTCAGTGGAAATTGGATTAAAATTGTTCAAAGACTACCTGTGCGAGTTGCACTAGTTCAAGATGAACTAAAGGAACACCCACTTCGACTTGGTCTCTCTTTAGAGTTAACCGCAGATCTGTCCGACCAAAACGGACCTTTAGTACCTACTTCGACTTCAAATTCACCTCAGTACATGACTAACATTTTCCAAAAAGAAGAAAAAGGCAATGAGAAACTCATCACTGATATTATTCAGAGCAATTTGGATCCTAATCTTCAGAAATATGCCAATGCTCCGCTGATGATTAATAAAGATATTTTGAATGGATAGATAAACGATGATTCTTTATATCTTACTCTTATCGTTGGCTGCTGTAATTTTCAATCTGACCTTACCTATAATGGCTGGTCTGTATATTGTCAGTGATCTGGGCGGAAGTCCATATATGACTTCTTATGCTGTCGCTTTCTTTTGTATTGGCAACTTATTAGGAGTACCTTTAGGCAAACCTTCGGTAACACGACTAAGCCCCATTCAGCTTTATGTGGTATGTCTTAGTCTTACCGCTTTATTCTCGCTGGGATGTGCTACCGCCAGCAATTATTTTACTTTTATCTTATTTAGGTTTTTAGAGGGATTTGCGTCAGGACCAGTATTTCTTCTGATTACGTATACACTTATTCCTTTACTTTCACCGAATAAAGATAAAGTCTATATTGTTTCATTAGTATTGATTTGCCTCTCAATAATTCCTGTAATTGGTGCCTCATATGGCGCTTGGATTGCGTACATCTACGATTGGCGTATTCTTTTTTATTCTAATGTCCCTATTTGTTTGTTTTTAATTGTGTACGTTGGGTGTGGCTATAGAAAATATCACGAACCTGTTAAAAAAGCATATTTTGACAAACTTGGATATTTTTATTACTGCATCAGCATGATTTTTATTTTAAGCGCTTTAACGACCGGCCAAGAGTTAGATTGGTTTCGTTCCCCTTTAATTACGTTTTTACTTATTTCTGGCGTAATCAGTTTTATTTTTTTTATTTTGCGTACTTGGTCAGCACAACATCCTGTCATCGATTTAAAATTGCTTAAAAATTTTTATTTTTCGCTTGCGATGATTTACATCATCTTATTTTTTGCACTTTATTTTGGTATGGTAATCTTATTGTCCATATGGTTGAAACTTTATGTCAATTATACGCCTAATTGGATCGCGCTAATTATAGGGACCATGGCATTTTGTGGATGGATTCCTGTACTCTTCAATAAGAAACAATATGACCCATTTTTTCCATTAATCATTGCCTTACTTTTTTTTGCCATTTCATGTTTCTATACCACCTACTTTAATGTGGATATTGATTTTAATCGGATTGCTTTTTCTCGAATATTGGCCGGTATAGGACTTGCATTTTTTTTATCACCCCTTTTTCAATTGTCAGTTCAAGCTTTTCCTGAGACAAAGCTTGCTGAAAGCATATGCTTCTTTCACGTCTCCCGATTGCTTGGCAGTGGATTAGGCGTATCTTTATTTTTTATTTTATGGCATAGGCGAGAAGTATTTTTTCATCTTCGTTTAGGCAGCCGCCTGACTGCATTTTCCCATGAAACTCAACAGTTTTTTGAGCGTGCAAAATTATTTCATCTTCAAGGAAAGCACGCTTCCGCTCAATTAAATGTTTATCTTACACGACAGGCAACTGCCTTAGGATTAGATGATTGCTTTTATCTGATGGGTTGGATTGCTCTCTTTTTGTTGTTTTTTTTAATTGCTATTTTTTTATTTCGCACCAAAAGAACTCAAACTCAGGCGAAAAAAGACAAGCAGTTATTATTAGATGAAGGTATTCCTAATATTGAATAAAAATAAAGATCTTAAAAAACTGTTGATCCGTAGCCTGGGTGCAGCGCAGCGTAACCCGGGTTAACGAGGTTCATTTAGACTGGAAACCCGGGTTACGCTGCGCTGCACCCAGGCTACAAATAAGTTAGTAAAAAATTGCTTATTCCATCCTACGCCAAGTAGTTCCATTCGGTCCATCTTCTAACTCAATTCCTCGACTTAACAAGTCAGCTCTTATTTGGTCAGCACGCTCCCAATTTCGATCAGCACGAGCTTGAAGTCTCTCAGCAATTAGTTGTTCTATCTCAGTTCGATCTTGTTCAGCAAAACCTGATTGTAAAAAAGATGCGGGGTCTTCTTGTAGTAACCCCATGATCCCTGCCAAATGCTTCAATGTGTTCGCTAAAGTAGGTGAACGATTTTTATTTACTTCATGACTCAGTTGAAACAGAACAGATAGCGCTACAGGTGTATTAAAATCATCATTCATTGCTTGATTAAATTCATTAACCCAATGATTTTCTAATTCACCATCTGTACTGATCTGACTCTCTTTTATTGTCTGGTATAGGCGTGTTAATGCTTTCTTTGCATTGGTTAAATTTTCTTCGGAATAATTTAATGAACTTCGATAATGGCTGCTTAAAAGAAAATAACGTACAACCTCTGGATGATGTTTGGCTAAAACATCAGCTATGGTAAAAAAATTACCTAGTGATTTAGACATCTTTTCATTATTAACCTGAAGCATCCCTACATGCAGCCAATAATTTGCAAAAGGTTTTTCAGTAGCCGCTTCACTTTGAGCGATTTCATTCTCATGATGTGGGAATTGTAAATCCAACCCTCCTCCGTGAATATCAAATTGCTCACCTAATTCACTCATAGCCATTGCGGAACATTCGATATGCCAACCTGGACGCCCTTCTCCCCATGGTGAAGGCCAACTTGGTTCACCTTGCTTTGCCTTTTTCCATAAAACAAAATCCAATGGAGAGCGTTTTTCTTTAACAATTTCTACTCGTGCTCCCGCAACCAAACCTTCTAGGTCTTTGTGCGATAATTTCCCATAATCAGCAAATGAATCCACTTGATAACACACATCGCCATTATCACTAAGATATGCATTTCCTTTCTTAAGTAACCGTTCAATTAACTGAATAATGCTACTTATATGTTCTGTAGCACGTGGTTCCACATCCGGAGTCAAAATATTTAGAGCTCGTGTATCCTCATTCATTGCCTCAATATACTGAGCAGTCAATTCATCGATAGGTATTGCACGTTCATGTGCGCGCGCAATAATTTTGTCGTCAATATCAGTAATATTGCGAACATATTTTACCTCATAACCTTGAGAGCGCAGGTATCGAACAATGACATCAAAAGATACCATAGAACGGGCATGGCCTATATGACAACGATCATATACAGTAATACCACAAACATAGATACCTATTTTTCCAGGAGAAATGGAAACAAATGGTTCTTTTGTTCTGGTTAGAGAATTATATAAATGCAACATATCTGCCCCTTATCTTAGAGTCTTTGACAATTCGCCAGATTGAGCCAAAATGACGTGATTTTAGAGCACCGAAACGCAGCATACAATATGAAGCATGTGCGTATCAGAACGCATGAAATCACGTCATTTTGGCCAAGATAGTAGAATTGTCAATGACTCTATTGTTTTGCCCAAGTATCTTTTAAATCAACTACACGATGAAATACACTAACATGGCCCTCTTTTGCTTCGTTAACACAATAGTATCCTAAGCGTTCAAATTGAAATACTTCGCCTACTGGCTGATTCGCTAAAGCCGGCTCGCAAAATGCCTGTTTTACTTGCAATGAATTATGATTTAAAAATTGGAAGAAATCTTCTTCTCGACCAGGATTAGGATCATTAAATAAGCGGTCATACTCCAGTACAGTCACAGGATAAGCGTGTGCACATGATACCCAATGAATGACCCCTTTTACCTTTCTATCTTCAGGATTTTTCCCTAACGTTTTTTCATCATAAGTACAACGTAATTCTATAATATTACCTTGTTCATCATGAACAACATCACGACATTTAATCACATAGGCATGACGTAAACGTACTTCAGCACCAGGAGATAAACGGAAATATTTTTTAGGTGGTTCTTCCATAAAATCAGAACGTTCAATAAAGAGCTCACGAGTAAAAGGTAATTCCCGTGTTTCTGAATCTGGGTCCTGCTGATTAAAAACAGGCTTTAACATTTCTACCTTACCTTCAGGATAGTTTTCTATAACTACTTTTATAGGATCCATAACACACAAAGCACGTTTCGCTGTCCTATTTAATTCATCGCGGACACATTCCTCAAGGATAGACATATCAATCACAGAATCACTACGCGATATCCCTATTACTTCACAAAATTGGCGAATTGCCGCAGGTGGATAACCACGTTTACGCATCCCTCGTAGCGTAGGCATTCGTGGGTCATCCCATCCAGTGACCGCCTTTTTTTCAACCAGGGTACGTAATTTACGCTTTGAAGTCACCGTATGTGATAAATTCAAACGTGCAAACTCAGTTTGGATCGGCTTTGCAGGTAAAGGTAAATTATCAACACACCAGTCATAAAGAGGACGGTGGTCTTGAAACTCTAATGTACATAAAGAATGAGTAATTTTTTCCAGCGCATCAGAAATAGGATGTGCATAGTCGTACATAGGATAAATACACCATTCATCGCCTGTGCGCTGATGATGTGCATGTCGAATACGATAGATTACCGGATCACGCATATTCAAGTTACCGGATTGCATATCAATTTTTGCTCTTAACACATGCGTACCATCAGGAAACTCCCCTGCTTTCATACGAGCAAATAAATCCAAACTTTCTTCTATTGGTCTATTTCTGTACGGGCTTTCACGTCCAGGCTCTTGCAAAGTTCCACGATAAGCACGAATTTCATCCATGCTCAAACTATCGATATAAGCTAAGTCTTTTTTAATTAATAATACCGCAAAATCATAGAGCTCATGGTAATAGTCTGAAGAATGAGTCATTGCATGCCATTCAAAGCCTAGCCAGCGTACGTCTTCAATAATTGCATTGACGTACTCCTCTTCCTCTTTAATTGGGTTAGTATCATCAAATCGTAAAAAACAAATACCGTTAAATTCTTGAGCCAAACCAAAATTCAAGCATATAGACTTAGCATGCCCTACATGCAAATATCCATTAGGCTCAGGGGGAAAACGAGTAACTACTGACTTATGTTTGCCACTTGCTAGCTCATCAGTAATCAGTTGTCTTATAAAATGAGCTCGTTTTTCAGTTAATTCTGTCATTAGATTTTTCCGTCGCTGTTATTTGGGGCTGCTGATAATTCTACTATCCTGGCCAAAATGGCATGATTTTATGCGCTCCGATACTCACATACTTTGTGTATGCCGCGTTTCGGTGCTCTAAAATCACACCATTTGGGCTCAGTCTAGCGAATTGTCAACAAACCCCTAGTTCATTTTAAATTATCCATAGCATGTCGCATGGAATAAATTAAATCTGCTCCCGCTTGCAATATATCATTATTCGTGTTGTAAGCATTCAGAATTTGCGTAATGAGGGCTGCTCCCACAATAACACCATCTGCAAAACTAGCAACCTCTGCGGCCATTTCAGGCGTTTTTATACCAAACCCTACCATTAGCGGAAGTGCGGTTTGCGCTTTGCGGTGTTGATATTGCGATTTTACAGATGAAACATCCAACTCTGATCCAGTAACACCCTTCAAAGACACGTAGTACAAATAACCCTTAGCGAATTGGTTAATTAATGCCATCCGCTCATCTGAGGTCGTTGGTGAACACAGAAAGATACTGTATAAACCATATTTTTGCCAGATTTTTGCTACATCTTCACTCTCTTCAGGAGGTAAGTCTACCAAAATGGTTCCATCTACGCCCGCTTCTGCGGCCTGTTGTGCAAAAAGCTCATAACCCAAATGCTCAATGGGATTTAAGTAACCCATTATCACAATGGGAGTCTCTTGATCCTCTAAACGAAACTCTTTAACCATATTCAGTACCGTATGACAATGCACATCTTGAGCAAGCGCACGTTCCATTGCTCTTTGGATAACAGGTCCTTCTGCCATGGGATCAGAAAATGGGATACCTAATTCTAAAACATCCGCCCCAGCCCTAACCAATTCATGCATCAGTTTCACTGTGACTTCTGGATAAGGATCTCCAGCAGTAATATAAGGACTCAGCATTTTTTTGCCTTGCGATTTCAGGCGCATCAAAGTTTTGTCAATTCGATTCATACGGTAATTCCATCAATTTGAGCAACAGTATGCATGTCTTTATCACCACGACCTGATAAATTCACGATAATGTTTTGGCTCACAGACATTTTCTTAGCGAGTTTCATTGCATAAGCAACTGCATGACTGGATTCAAGAGCAGGAATAATGCCTTCAACCCGCGTTAAGGTACGGAATGCATGCAACGCCTCATCATCATTAATTGCTTCATAAATTACACGCCCTGTATCTTTTAAATAGGCATGTTCGGGACCTACGCCAGGATAATCAAGACCTGCTGAAACGGAATGAGTATCTTTAATTTGACCGTATTCATCACACAGCAAATAGGTACGATTACCATGCAAAACACCGGGTGTTCCTGCAATCAGTGAAGCTGAGTGTTCGCCACTTTCTAAACCTTTACCTCCAGCTTCAACACCATAGATGGCAACTGTTGAATCATTCAAAAAAGGATAAAATAAGCCGATTGCGTTAGAGCCACCACCTACACAAGCCACCAAAGCATCGGGTAATTGCCCTTTTTTTTCCAAAAATTGAGATCGTGCTTCAATACCAATAACCGTCTGAAAATCGCGAACCATTTGAGGGTAAGGATGTGGACCAGCAACTGTTCCAATAATATAAAAAGTATCATCAATATGGCTTACCCAATCACGCATGGCTTCATTTAATGCATCTTTTAACGTTTGTGAACCTGCTGTGACCGGAACCACTTCTGCACCCAACAATTTCATGCGATAAACATTAGATGATTGGCGTTTTATATCTTCAGCACCCATGTAGACGACACATTCTAAACCTAATTTGGCGGCTACTGTTGCCGAGGCAACCCCGTGTTGACCCGCGCCCGTTTCGGCAATGACCCGAGTTTTGCCCATACGTTTGGCAAGTAGCGCTTGTCCTACAGTATTATTAATTTTATGTGCCCCAGTATGATTCAAATCTTCTCGTTTTAAGTAGATTTGTGCGCCACCTATTTCTTGGCTTAAACGTTGTGCATGATAAAGTGGGTTAGGACGTCCCACATAATCTTTTAATTCAGCATTCAGCTCCGCTAAAAAATCAGGATCCTTTCGATATTTTGTGTAAGCCTCTTCCAATTGCTTTAATGCATACATCAAAGTATCTGCGACAAAGATACCGCCATAGGGACCAAAGTGTCCGCGCTCGTCAGGAAGCTCTTTTTTATTCATTAATCTACCTTCATAAACTTTTAAAAATGTAGTCTGGGTGAAGCACAGCATAACCCGGGAGTTCAGAGTTAACCAAACCCGGGTTACACTGCGCTTCACCCAGGCTACTACAATAATTTCTGCATAAATCGACTCATTTTGCCATGATCTTTAACTCCAGGCGACATCTCAATGCCGCTACACAGATCTAGGGCATAAGGATGGCATGATTTAATTGCCTCAAGTACATTAAACTCATCCAGTCCTCCAGCCAATATGTAAGGCTTTTCTACCCTTTGCGGAATAATATTCCAATCAAAAGCACATCCAGTTCCACCCCTAACAGTCTTAGAAGGAGTATCTAACAATAAAGCATGTGCCGACACAAAATTTCGAGCTGTTTGATGAATATGTTCTGCCGAATCAGCATGTATGGCTTTAATATAAGGTTTCTTAAATTGCTGGCAAAACTCAACGGTTTCATCACCATGAAATTGCAATAACTGGATTGGTAATTCCTCTATTATTTTATAGACCAATTCTTGTTCAGGATTAACCAAAACAGCAACCGAGTCTACGAATGCAGGAAGCTCTTTTAATAATACCTTGGCATGTTCTATAGAGACGCAGCGAGTGCTCTTTGGATAAAAAATCAAACCTATCGCATCAACACCTAGATTAATTGCATGTGCAATATCTTCGCTACGCGTCATACCACACATTTTGACTCGTATACGTGCCAGACTCAATTATTTCTCCAAAAGAAAAGAAGGCCCTGGATTATTCTGTAATATAGAAAATTCCTGAGGGTAAGTCACTTGCACTAGATACAATCCATAAGCAGGGGCTGTTTCAGCGCCTAATCTTCTGTCTTTTGCTCTGAGTACTTCGTCTACCCACGATACAGGGTGTTTTCCTGAGCCTACTGCAATTAATACACCAGCAATATTCCGTACCATATGATGTAAAAAAGCATTGGCAGTAATATCAATGATTACTAAATCACCCATACGACTAACCTGTAATTTATGGATATTCCGCATAGGCGTATTCGATTGACACTCAACGGAACGAAATGAGGTAAAATCATTCTCTCCTAATAAAACCTGAGCAGCCTGATGCATTTGTCGGTGATCTAATTGCCTGTACTGCCAAGTAACATTACTCCGGAGTAAAGCGGGTCTAATAGCACCATTATAAATGACATAGCGATATCGTCGCGCAGAAGCAGAATATCTTGCATGAAACTCTTCCGTCGACTCCTTTCCCCATTTGACGCAAATATCTTTAGGTAGAAAAGAGTTCGCACCATGAATCCATGCACGAATGCTTCGAACTTTATCACAGTCAAAATGAATCACTTGATTTGTAGCATGTACACCAGTATCTGTCCTGCCCGCACAAACTACAGAAATAGGGCAATCTGCCACTTTTGATAAAGCATGTTCTACGGCTTGTTGCACAGTATGCAAGCCTGTTTGTGCTTGCCAGCCATGATACTGGCTACCATCGTACTCAAGCACCAAGGCAATACGCATTGATTATTCCTGATAAAAAGGCCAATTTATAATACAGCATATGTTTTGTCTATACCCTAATCTAATTGATTTTCAAGTTTATTAATTATTATAGTAATTTCTCTTGTCCTAAGCTCTAATTTTTAATGATTAATGCTTATTTTGGGCTTATGCCAGCGTCTGTTTCCATGTCGCTAGCTTGAGTCAAAATGACTTGATTTTCGAGCACCGAAGCGCAGCATACATAAAGTATGTGAGCATTGGAGCACAGAAAATCAGGGCAGTTTGACCAAGATAGTAGAAATGGAAACAGAGGCAATCATTTTATTGATTTAATTCATTTAATTATGATACTTTCTCATGCCGCAATTAATCATTGTCACCAATTACGCGGATTACTATAACGATTATTAAATTTTTGAGACTAATTATGAAATGGAATTTATTTTATCCAAGTATTGCCGCTTTATTATTTGTCTACCATGGTCAATCTTTCTCTAAGGATATTGAAAGTATAAAAAATACAGTACCACCATCTATTTTCAATACGCAAAGCAGTTGGTTTATAGCTCTTGGAGGAGGCGCCCAATTTCCTGAGTTACATTCCCAAATGAAAGTAAATAACGGCTCAGGATTTCCATCCCCTTTTGATTTTGATCGATACTCAATCACTAATGATAATGGTGGGGTTATTGCGGCATCTGCAGGTCGACGTTGGCAAAATAATAATTTTTGGTTTCCTTCCTACTCATTGAGCGTCTTCTGGCAGTATTTTTTCAAAACTCATATTCGTGGTGAAATAACACAATATTCCTTGCCTGAATTTACTAACTACAATTACAACTTGGATTTTACTTCCAATCTTTTATTAGCATCAGGAAAAATTAATCTGTTCCGATATGTAATATTTTCACCTTATGTTAATGGAGGAATAGGGAGTTCATTCAACAATGTATCTAACTATCGAGAAGAAGCATTTTCCGGTGTTACTCCAAGAGTCAGTCCCGGATTTAGAGACTCGAATACCAGTGAATTTGCTTATAATGTAGGTGCAGGGATTGATGTGCAATTTTTCCCTCAACTTATCTTTTCTGTAGGTTACATTTATCAAGATTTAGGCCCTATTTCCTCTGGTAATGGAATTAATACATGGGCTGAACAATCCTTGAATCCTGGCTCCTATAGGTCAAATGAGGTTTTAGTCACCGCAACCTATCTTTTCGGTAAAGAAAAAAGTTTTATAAAATAAAACCATAGATAACCAAAATTGATGTAATTTTTAAATTGATAAAACTACTCTTCTAGATACTGTCTTTAAAAACAACCTAATTTTCTTTAATTAGGTTGCTTCATAAAAAGTTATGTGGACTGGATTTCTTCGTTGCGTCCAGGATTCAAAGCAAAGTTAGTACCAACTCAAAAACTATTTTTGAGAATAGATAATGAAAATATAATCTCTCATTGAATTATAACGAGTTACTGTGACTGTCATCTTTATCCAGATCCTCATCTATATTCACACGAGGTATTTGCTCCTTAAATGCATTAAAGTTAAATGTCTTTTCAGTTTTATGAACGTTCACTCTGTCCTCTAGTTGCTTAGCAACCTTGCCCATCTGGTAATCAATATCTGACCCGTCTGATTTCTTAATAGCCTTATATAGTTCTCGCGTTACACTAGATTGACCACCTGACCATCTAGAAATATGATTTTGAAGATCATACAAACTAGAAAAATGTTGCTCTTCTAAGCTTTTCAAATTAGCAATATCGTTTTTATGCTTCTTTGGATCAAGATACTTTAAAACGTCTGAAACAGTTTCCATAACCTTTGCTACGTTTATTTCATCGACTAATCTACCAATTGCCCTCTCTTTAGCTCTAATTCCTTGTGCTAGCTCATCAAGTTGATTTCTTTCCAAAGTTGTTGGATCACGAGGAACCCATATCTGTTTGTCTACTTTCTTCCAGGTATCAGGCTCCATATTAAACTCATCAGGGGCATTAGGATCAATTTCCGATTTAAATCTATATGTGTCTGGCACAGTCTCTTGTACCGTATAAGTATCGTAAAAGGTACCTTTTAACGTTTTAACCTGCTCTTGCAAGTTTTGTAATTCTAAATTAATCCTCTCAATCTCCTGCCTTTTTGGATTTCTATCCCTTCTCTCTTTCATGATAATCCCTCACCATAAAGTTAAAATAAACATTTATCCATCATGTAATTATAGTACATTAATAATTTAAAATGATTGTTTTTTAATCAGATTAATTGATAATGAATAAGCTCAATCACTTGATCTTTGCGAAGAGAACAGTTGACAGTGAATTTATATTTGCTGTTTTAATCCGAGTTGCAAAGCACACACTTTATCAAAAATACTAGGACTTTCCTTTGATCTCATCAATTAAACTTTGCGCTTCTTCTTTTTGTGATTTACTTCCGTGTTCCATTACTTCATTTAAAGAATGTAATGCAGACTCTATATCTTCCATTCCTATATAGGTTCTTGCTAACGCTAATAGTGTATCTAATGCTTTTTTGTTCTTTAAACTAGAAAGATTTTTACTTTGATCCTCCTTCTGTGTTGGTAACTCGGTGGGGGCGGACGGAGTAAAATCCAAGCTATTTCCATCATCACTGACTTGCTCTTGGGTGTTATCTTCCTTGGATACTGGATTTTTAGTAAGTAAATGATGTAGACCAGATTCAAATTCAAGTAGATTATCTTCCTGAGATACATCAGTTATAGAAGATTTACTTTCATCAGTTTGGGTTGTTTGATTTTCATTTTCTGTCGGTATAATTTCCAATAATTGCTCTTCATCTGCTGTTGTAGATTGAGGTTCAATAGCAAGTGAACTATTTGATGTAAGATCGGGTGTTATCTCTGTTTTGGCCTCAGATTCTATATTTAATCCAGGTTCAAATTTCAGCTCTGGTTCAGGTTTTAATTCAGGCTCAGGTTTTAACTCCGACTCAGGTTTTAACTCCGGCTCAGGTTTTAACGCAGGCTCAGGTTTTAATTCAGGATCAGGTTTTAACTCCGGCTCAGGTTTTAACTCCGACTCAGGTTTTAATTCCGGCTCAGGTTTTAATTCCGGCTCAGGTTTTAATTCCGGCTCAGGTTTTAATTCAGGCTCAGGTTTTAATTCAGGCTCAGGTTTTAACTCCGGCTCAGGTTTTAACTCCGGCTCAGGTTTTAACTCCGACTCAGGTTTTAACTCAGGCTCAGGTTTTAATTCAGGCTCAGGTTTTAACGCAGGCTCAGGTTTTAATTCCGGCTCAGGTTTTAATTCCGGCTCAGGTTTTAATTCCGGCTCAGGTTTTAACTCCGACTCAGGTTTTAACTCATGCTCAGGTTTTAACTCAGGCTCAGGTTTTAATTCAGGCTCAGGTTTAGGTTTTAGCTTAGTCTCAGGCTTTAATTTGGATCCAGATAACTTAAGTCCAGACTTTAACTCAGGCTCCGATTTTAAGTCAGACTGTTTTAATTTAGATTCTGATGTTACTTCCTTTAATGGTTCTTGTGTAACCAGACCCTCTTTTGGACTAATAACAGGCGGAGCTGAAGATGCTGCTATGGTAGAAGAATCTGTTGCTGCTGATACTTCTTTTTTGAGTTGAGCAGATCGTTTAAAATAATAATAAGCAGCAACACCACCGCCTCCTCCAGCAACAAGCAATAACATAAGTAAAAGCCAAAAATCAGAAGATGAATTGTTGGGAGAGCTCATGGAGCTGGCTTGCCCAGCTATTGCCATTCGCTCTTTCATCATGGTTTGAATTTGATTATGAATTAATTGAAGCTCTTTATCACGTACATCCAATTGTTCTTGCAGTTTTTTATTTTGCGCTTGTAAAAAACTCAATTGTTCTGTTAGCAAGGCATTAGACTCACGTAAAGAATCTACTGCTGCAGTTGTTATTGATATTTCTGCCTTGAGTGTCCTGCTTTGTTCTGGACTTACTTGCTTTGGGGTTACCAAAGACGGTATTGAAGACAAAATACGCTCTGGTATAGAAGTTTCGGTCTCAGAAAACTTTGGCACAGGAGGTATTTGAGAATACTCAACCGCAGTAGCGTTGGATGCATGCCCTGTCATATAAGGTGGAGCCAACACATGATTAATCGATGTCTTTTCGTTCCATGCCTTATCATGTGCCATTACCTCAACAGTAGCTAAATCGGCTGGCACTTCTAGGAACTCTTTATCAGAAGGAATTTTAAGGCGAACGCCCGTTTTTAATCCATTCAAATTCCCATCAATAAAGGCGCCAGGATTTGCTCCCACAATAGCAAGAACAATTTGCGGTAAAATTGCTTCCGGAGTTTTATACCTTTGAGCAATTTGCCATACATTTTCATTAGATACTGTAGGTCCATAAATTGCTTTTTTCGCTTTCCTGCTGAGCTCACCTTTATACTCTTCAGTGGAAGATGTTGTATTCTGACGATAATTAGTGAACTTTCTCTGATAAGTTAGACCGCTTTGCGCCATGGTACTCGTTAATTTATAACCTGGTGGGTCTAACAAGACGGTATAAACTTTAAAGATTTGGCCTTTAGGCCAGGTTAAATCCACAATAAGCTGCATATAAGGCTCATCCATTCGCTCTGTGGAATAAACATGTATAACGAATCTCCCTTGTTTATTTTTCCTAATATCGAAAAAAAGAGTACCAACCACCTCAGAACGCTCAACACCCAAGCTTTGATAGCTTTGTGGATCAGCAAGCCCCACCCTGAGATTGGACAAAGAACTATTGCGTACATCGATTAGTTCAATCTCGGCAAGAAAAGGCTGATTCAAAGCTGACTCTACTTTCATTTCACCCAAACCAAGTGCATAAACACATATAGGCAAAGTAAGTGAAAATAAAGATGAAAATAAAGCAGTTTTTTTCAATCAGAGCTCCATGCCCACTGGGGTTTGAAGATAGGAAGTTAATTATAAAAAAATTAACATTATTTACTTATCTATTCAAGCAATTAGAGCTTTAATGAGCATATAATCTAGATATATTTCAATTGTGAATTTTCATTTCTAAATTATCATTCATTATCCATATTTGTTAATAGGAGCCCTTACATATCCCGTTTAAAAATTCTGGCAAAAATGAGCTTCCCATCTTAAGAAGAATGATTGATAATAGAATCAATTAATATTCATTGAAAACAGGGATAAAAATCATGGAATTCACCAAAATAAACCCGCTTGCTTTGGGGATATCTATTAGTATTCCATCAGCAATCGCTTCATTTTTTATGGGCTTAGCAGCATTTGTTTTTTTTGCCGATAAACCCATCGTAGGCATGGTTGGAAATATGTATTTGTCATATAATCCCTCCATGGCTAATGCCGGTCTAGGTGCAGCGATAGTACTTATGAACACTTTTATTAGTAGTTATATAGTTGCTTGGATATACAACTTCCTACTTGATTACATTAGATAAGTGTCGCTTCCCGAGTTTGATCTTGGTTTTTTACGTTACCATGATAATTAGACGCAGCATAACATTCTTCAAGTGAAATAAAATCAAACCAGCAAGTTTGCAGTAACATCAAAGTTTTATATCCCATTTCAATGTTCGTTGCAATTAATTGATCTATAAGTAATTCTAATTGATCTTGCTGATGCAATGAGTGCTTTGCTTTCGGCTTTTCTTTGGACATTTTGGCAAACATAGCCTGAAACCTTTCTTCTACCATTTTAGGAACTGTCGAATTGCCATCAAAAATACGATGGTCTGCACTTATGGATACTGGCAACATATCTTTAGGTTCAAATGATTGGGTGTCTTTTTGCCAAACAAGTTTTCGGTCAACTTCCGTTATAGTAAATCTCATAGCCTCCGTTTTACGAAGAGGCGCTACTGATTGGGTATAGCCAAAAACACCAATATTACTTAATGTGATATAAGGAATTCCCGCGAGAGGATATGGATATGTGTTATAAGCATATTCATAAACCATATCTTTCATTAGTTGTTGTACACGTGGATTTGTTTTTTCAAGTTGTTCGCGTTTTTTATAACAATAAGCCATCATATTCACAATGACGCGAATTTTTGCAGACAACTCATAAAAATTAAGATTATGACAATTTTCAAAAACAATCGTACCTAAATGATCGCCACATCCTGGCAGCATGACTACCAAGCCAACGTAGGCTTCTTTGGTTTGAAAGATTTTTCTAAAGCTTAAGTAATTTCTATGATGATCAGACATTGTCATCCAGGAACTAACAGCCTGCAACATCAGAGTAGTCAAAGTTTCTGAAGCAAATTTTTTATTAAAAAAATCAAGGCATGAGATATCAATACTAAACTGCCCCGTCATGGTTGGATCACTTGGTCCATCCCACTGAGTCATAAACACTTTGCGAATGGGAGTCATTTCAACTTCCCGATTTGCCTCAGTGTAACTTTGAACTCTAGGCAATAGTTCATCCGTAAACTCCATGAAATTTTTCCAATTTTCAGTGGGTTGGAGATTAACTTTACTTAGTTGCTGAGTATGTTTTTTATTGAGTGAATCTTTAAAATGAATAACCCCCTCGACGCCCAATAAAGCACAAACTGAAGACATATATTTATATTGCATAAAAATATTAGTGATCAATTGCTCTTCCAGATAAGCAATTTTTGGTCTTATTTGATCAACATCTGGCAGTCCAATATCTCGATATAAATCCGCCTCACAAACATGGCGATGTTCATCTTCTAGAATTGTTGTGAATACTTTTGGGGCCACACCATAACGATGTAAACTTTCAAAAATTTCCTCTATCCATCCCTCGCCAATAAGATTAAGCATCATAATTGCTACTTTGGGGCACGTTTCATTACGGATATAGGTACAAATAATTTCAATATGCGGACTATATGGAGGTGGAGATGCATAAGGAGCACACAGCATATAAACAATTTTAGTAAATACTAAACCATGAAATATTTCATCGAGTAATTGCTGACGCATACGTTCTCTGTATTCAGCAGTAGACATTTTTGATTCAAATTTAAGAGGAATTTGAACTGCTAATACTTCGAGCTGCGCTAAAAGTGAAAAGGTATAAATATAAAAAAGTTTGTCAGATTTAAGTTCAAAAGGTAAGCCATCGCAAAATAACTCATCTATTCTATTTTTAATGAGCTGTTTCTCATCTGCTGTAATCTTGTTCCATCCTTCTAAAATCCATTTTTCAGCACCCCAAGATGGCCTAAGTAATTCAGTAAGTTCATCCACGATATTTACCAGAAAATCAATGATTTTCCAGTATAGACATAGCAAGCTCGTGAGTCAATCATGCTCTTCAGTAAACCTTTTTTGTAATTTTAACTCCCTCCTCGTTGCAGTAAGAAAATTACATACTACTGAATACATGTTTTCAATTTATCTTTCATAATGAACCACTTCCAATAGCCATGATAATGATTAATAATGGGATAGATTTATGAATCATAGGGCAATTATCATGACATTTGGCAAAATAGATCCCGTTTCTTTAGCAGTCTCTCTCGGTATTCTATCGGGGCTATCTACTTTTTTTGCGGGATTGATGGTTTTAATTTTTAATACTGGGAAGCCCTTTAATGGAATGATGGGAACATTATACATTCCCTATGATCTTTCTTTTTTCCAATGCCTGCTAGGTGGAGTCACAGTGGCAGTTAGCACCTTTATTGGTAGTTATATCATTGCATGGGCATACAATTTCCTGAGAAACAAATTAAACAGCTAGCGCAACCGTATATCCTATTGCATTACCACACCCTCTAATTCATAATTTATCACCTTGCTTTTCTTCTGGGTAACTATGTCTGCATCTCTAATTGATGGAAAAGTTGTCTCTTCTCTTCGTCGAGATATACTGAAAGAACACGTACGCGAGTTCTTGAAAGAAACTCACCGTGCGCCAGGTCTTGCCGTAGTCCTCATTGGCAATGATCCTGCTTCTACTGTCTATGTGGCGAATAAGCGTAAAGCATGTGCCGAAGTAGGTATTACCTCTCACTCCTTTGATTTACCTGAAGAAACAACACAAGAAGAATTACTTAAGCTGATTGATGATTTAAATCATTCTGAACAAATTGATGGAATTCTCATTCAATTACCATTACCCAGGCACATCAATGAAAGTGTCATTATTGAGCACATTAAACCGGAAAAGGATGTTGATGGCTTTCATCCTTACAATTTAGGACGGCTTGCTCAACGTAATCCATTATTACGTCCATGCACCCCTGTTGGTATCATGAACTTATTGAAACACTATCAGATTGAGGTCAAAAGAAAACATGCACTTGTGATTGGTGCATCAAATATTGTTGGTCGACCTATGAGTTTAGAGTTACTTCTCGCTGGAGCAACGGTCACAATTGCCCACAAGTTTACCCAGCAGTTAGAGAAGTTTGTACGTATCGCTGATATTGTCGTCGTAGCAACAGGAAAAATGGATGTTATTGATACTGCGTGGCTCCATAAGGAGCAAGTGATTATAGATGTTGGTATTCATCGATTGGCGGATGGTAGTATTCGAGGTGATATCGATTTTAATAATGCGGTAAACAAGGTCTCATGGATTACACCTGTACCTGGAGGTGTAGGACCTATGACTATTGTTACTTTGCTTGAAAATACGCTAAAGGCTGCGACTCTAAGAAATAAAACAAAGCAAATACCGTAGCTTTTTTTATAAACATTTTATTTCCTGGGTTCAGCGTGCGCTCACTCAGGTTAAAAATAAATTATTTATCTAAAATATCCCAATCAAAATCGCCACTCAACTCATCAAAATCATCTTTAAACTCTTCTTTTAAACGTTTACGCTCCAGCTTCTCTTCGAGCATACGTCTAACGTTCTTTCGATGATCCGTAGAGTCAGTTGGATCAATATCCTCATCATAATTATAATCAGAGAACGATTGGTCATCATAATCTTCGTGAAGTCCCATAGCTTTCCCCTTTTATCCTCTCTTAAAAAGAGTATAGTAGACAATCTTGAAAAAGTTTTAGGAACCACATGCTCAGTTATCAACACGGATATCATGCAGGAAATTTTGCAGATGTCATCAAACATATCACCTTAACCCGTCTTCTAAACTATTTAACTCATAAAGAAAAGCCCCTGTTTTATCTTGAGACGCACTCAGGGAAAGGTTTATATGATTTAAAAAATAAACAAGCTGAAAAAACCCAAGAATACAAACAAGGCATTAAATTGATTTGGCCTGAGAGAAATTCGCTCCCCGCTGTTTTTCAAGATTACGTTCAAGTCATAGAGGAACTCAATCCTACTGGTGCATTAAAATACTATCCAGGTTCCCCCTTTTTGACCATAAACAAGTTACGAATGCAAGATAGAATGTATTTTTGCGAGCTTCATCCCCGGGAGTTTGAAGCACTGAACCAACTGCATCGTTTCAATAAAAAAGTACATTTTAGTAATGCTGATGGTATCGCAACAATGAAAGCATTACTCCCTCCGCCAGAAAAAAGAGGACTGATTTTTATTGATCCTTCATTTGAAATAAAAGAAGAATATAAAGAAATTCCCATTGCATTGAAACATGCTTATTCTCGTTTTGCTACAGGAGTCTTTTGTCTTTGGTATCCATTGGTCGATAAAAAATTAACAGATAAACTCCATAGAGGGATGAAAGAAATCAAAGCCAGAAATGCTTTGCGGATTGAGTTTAGCCTGACATCCACCCCCATGGAAGGTATGTCCGGTTGTGGTCTATGGATTATAAATCCACCATTTACTTTGGCAGAGGAAATGAAAATAGTGTTAAATTCACTTAAAGTTTATTTTAATCCAGGTGTTTCTTCTTATATTATTGAGAACTATTCATGACTATTTTTCCTATTCCTGCTTTTTCAGATAATTATATTTGGGCAATTATTGATAAAACCGAAGGATTATTTGACTGTGTGGATCCAGGTGACGCAGAGCCAGTAATGCAATTTGCTCATGCTAATCAGCTAAAATTGCGTACCATTTTATTAACTCATCACCATCAGGATCATATAGGCGGTGTAAGTCAATTACTCAAAACTTATCACTCATGTACTGTTTATGGCCCAAGTGATTCACGTATCCCCAATGTAAACAGTACCGTACAAGAGCATCAAACCATCCAAGTTGGAACGTGTGTTTTCAAAATTTTATTTAATCCAGGACATACCTCAAGTCATATTAGTTATTATGAACCTCAGCAAGAATTATTATTTTGCGGCGACACCCTTTTTTCCGCGGGTTGTGGACGTGTTTTTGATGGAACTTTAGAGCAACTGCATCAATCACTCAATCTGTTTAAAACATTACCCTTAACTACAAAAATTTTCTGCGCCCATGAATACACTCTGCAAAATTTGCGCTTTGCGCAAACGGTGGAACCTAATAACCATACTATTCAAAAATACTTGCAAAAAATACATAACTCACCCAATGCCTGTACCCTTCCATCAACATTAGAACAAGAATTATTAATTAATCCTTTTTTACGGACTGATCATTCTGAAGTGCAAAAATATGCCTTAACGCATGGAGCAGCAACAAAAAATTCATTAGAAATATTTAGAGTCTTAAGAGAAGAAAAAAACTTATTTAAATAATTAATCAAAAAGAATTAATTTAATTCTTTATGGATTAATTGAATGCAAAAAGGGTTTAATCCTATAACTAATTTTAGTAAACTCAGTACCCAATAATATTCATAGGTATTACCATTGAAATATAAGTGCTTCAAAATAAAAGTATTTTTATTCTGTTTACTCATTTTTTTTGGCATTACTAATGGGTCATTAACACATGCAGCTCCTGATGCATGGGACGTATTGCGTGGTGAATTTGCTTTAAATCATGAAGCGTCACGCGCTGAAGTACAAGAGCAAATCCGATGGCTAATCGCTCATCCTGGCTATCTTCATAAAGTGTGCCGTCAATCCGAACCTTACATTTATCATATTATTGATGAAGTTAAAAAAAGAAGACTGCCTGGTGAATTGGCCCTGCTACCCATGATTGAAAGTGCTTTTGATCCTTTTGCTTATTCCGGGGCCGGTGCAGCTGGATTATGGCAATTAATGCCACGTACAGGAGCCGGTTTAGGCTTAAAACAAGATTGGTGGTTTGATGCCAGACGCAGTATCAGATCGTCAACGGATGCTGCACTAAGTTACTTGATTTATCTCAATAAATTCTTTAATGGAAACTGGACTTTAGCCATAGCAGCCTATGATGCAGGAGAGGGAACGATTGATCGGGCGATCAAAGCTACAGGTGGACGCTCGGTAAGTTTTTGGGAATTATCTCTTCCAAAAGAAACCCAAATTTATGTTCCTCGCCTGCTTGCCTTAGCAGAAATCATTAGAGATCCAGGTCGATATAAATTAATACTGCCTGAAATACCTTATCTCCCGTATTTCGAGGAAGTAAGTATAGGAAGTCCAATCGATTTAAACCACGCCGCAAAAATGGCAGGGATTAGCTATAAGGAGTTAATTAAATTAAATCCGGGATTTAATCGCTGGACCACTGACCCACATAAACCAATTAAATTGCTTATTCCCGCGGAGAAAGTACACCAATTCAATTTAAACCTCGCCAATCTTCCTGAAGAAAAACGAGTAAGCTGGGAAATACATACAGTAAAACCAGGAGATAGCCTAGATAATATTGCGGTTCGATACCACACCACTGTTAATTTAATAAAACAATTAAATCAGCTAACAACCAACCAAATTAGACTTAATCAATCTATTTTGATCCCAAGTACCAAAAATACGCCTGCTGTCGCTAAAGCGGAACCAGCCGCTGCTACAATGCCTCTAGAACATCAAATAGCTGCACTACGAAATCATCGCGTCATTCACATTGTTCAAGAAAATGATACGTATCAAAAATTAGTAAAAACTTATGGGGTTAGTGCTCAAGATATTCAGACATGGAATAAATTAGCGAGCAATCAGCCTTTAAGCACAGGGCAACAACTTGTAATCTGGAAAAAAGTAAATCAACCCATTCAATATATTGTAAAAAAAGGCGACAGTCTTAGCACCATAGCACAACAGCATAAAACCAAGATAGAGCGTATCATTGCATTAAACCCTGGTCTGAAGCGAAATGATCCATTATATAGTGGACAAAAACTGTTCGTTGGTTAAAAAATTGTCTTTAGAACAATCGAGAACTATTATTGGTTTTAGCCCTCGATCATTCTGCTCCTGAAATGGTCTGATCGTTTTTAAGAACTCCATAATTGTACGTTATTAACAATTATTTTTCATTTCTGACATAAAGCAAGGAGGAGAGCTCAAAAACTTGTGTTATACTCAAAGTAACTTATTTTTATTGTATTAAGATATATGAAATTACTATTTGATTTTTTTCCTATAGTTTTATTTTTTATAGTATACAAATTTTTTGGTATCTATACCGCGACGGCTGTTGCTATGATTGCTTCTTTAAGTCAGGTAGCTTTTTATAGATTAAAATTTCAACATTATGAAAAAATGCATTTAATCAGCCTTGCAATCATTATGATTTTGGGAGGAGCAACGCTTTTCTTCCATAATCCCTGGTTTATTAAATGGAAACCTACAGGTATTTATTGGCTCTCTGCTTTAGCCTTTTTCAGCTCAGGTTATATAGGAAGTAAGCCATTAATCCAAAAAATGATGGAAGCCAATGTAACACTACCTGGAAAAATTTGGCATAGGCTTAATATGGCATGGGTATTATTTTTCCTTTTAATGGGCGCAGTAAATATTTACGTTGCCTATAATTTTAATACTGATGCCTGGGTTAACTTTAAGTTATTTGGTGGGGTGGGTTTTACTCTGCTTTTTGTGTTAATTCAAGCTTTTTATCTAACAAAACATATGGATGAAACCGGCCTTGAAAAACAATAGGAGCAAGAATGAGACTATTGCTAGTTGAAGATGACGAATTGCTTGGTGATGCGGTCAAAACCGGATTAACTCAGTTTGGTTATATTGTAGATTGGCTTAAAGACGGTGAAGCTGCTCGTGCCGCTTTAAAGTCTGAATCATTTGAGCTAATTATTTTAGATTTAGGTTTACCAAAACTCTCTGGGCTCGCATTATTACAAAGTATACGCCATGATGGCAATCCTACTCCCGTTATTATTTTAACTGCTCGAGAGTCAGTTGAGGATCGTGTAAAAGGCTTAGATAGCGGCGCAGATGATTATCTGATAAAACCTTTCGATCTCAATGAACTCAGCGCACGAATCAGAGCCCTGGTCAGACGTTCACAAGGCCGAGCTGATTCAGTTCTGCAATATAGAAATATTACTCTGGACCCTGCTACTCACTCTGTGTTCGTTGATGATGTACTTGTTAATGTCCCACGCAGAGAATTCGCGCTATTGCAAAAACTTCTGGAAAACAGCGGCCAAGTTTTATCACGTGAGCAACTGATGCAAAGTATCTATGGCTGGGAAGAAGATGTGGACAGTAATGCCTTGGAAGTTCACATACATAATTTACGTAAAAAACTTAATGCCAATTTTATTAGAACAATTCGAGGTGTTGGATATATGGCAGAAAAAAATGATGGTATCGCTGTATCGTGAAATCATCTATAAGAAAATTTCTTCTCATAAATCTGTTGTTGGCCATTACTATAACGACCACATTAACTGCCATAGGTAACTATTACCTCGATCAAAAAGACATTCAAGATCACTTAGATAGTTTAATGGCCGTTTCTGCACTTTCATATCAAGCGTTGTTAGGTGATGATCTCCATGAGCGCCCTCTTTCTAAAATTCAAGAAGCACTTGAAACAATCCCTCAAAAAATTGATACCTACTATCAAAAAAGATTTTTGAATGAAGAACCACCGGAAAATTACCTGGATAAGTTTAATTTTCAGGTTTGGACCAATGGTGGAAAATTATTATTACATTCGTCTTCAGCCCCAAAAATTCCTTTAACCTCTGAAGTTGATGGATTTAGTGATAAAAAAATATCAAAACAGGATTGGCGCGTTTTTACAACTTACAATGATAAAGCAGGTATCCGTACTGTTTTAGCCGAGCGTTATGATACACGAAATGAACTGGGTCATCGAATTGCTCAAGATGACCTCTACATTATGCTTTTGACTTTCCCATTATCCGGTTTGTTAATTTGGATTATTATTGGTCGAGGACTAGATAGCTTAGACAAGGTTGCCGAAGAGGTGGCTAACCGTGCCCCCAGCCATCTTGAACCTGTTGATTTACATGAAGTGCCCGAAGAAATTAAGCCGGTGATCGATGAACTGAATAAATTGTTCTTCAGACTTAAAGAAGGATTTGAACGCGAAAAACGTTTTGCTGCTGACGCAGCACACGAACTGCGCACCCCACTTGCTGCACTTAAAACACAAGCACAAGTTGCATTACATTCTAATGATGTAGAAGAAAAAAATCAGGCATTACAAAAACTGATTGCAAGCGTTAACCGTAGTACCCATATAGTCCAACAATTACTTACTATGAGTCGACTAGTACCCGAAGCGGCTCATATGGAAGAAAAAGATGAAGTGAATCTAAGCAGGCTAACCCGAGAAATACTGGCTATGCTTGCACCAGCTGCCGTAGAAAAACAAATTGATCTTGAATTTGAAAGCGATGCTGAAAACTTAACTGTTTATGGCAATTCAACTGCTCTTGGAATATTAATTCGTAATCTTGTAGACAATTCCATACGTTACTGTAATGAACACGGTCGGATTATAGTGCGTTTAGCTAAGCTGCAAAATGAAATAATGCTTGAAGTCAGTGATAATGGACCAGGTATTCCTTCAGAATTACAACCACGTGTTTTTGAACGTTTCTTCCGCGTCCTTGGAAACAAAAGTCCCGGAAGCGGACTTGGCTTGGCAATAGTTCAACAAATTGCCGAATTACATGGTGGAAGGTTGATGCTGGATACACCCAAAGAAGGAACAGGTCTAATTGTAAGATTCTTTATACCTATGCAAGAAAAATAGCGCGAATCCTTTTTTATACATCGAAGTTTTTTGTAGCCTGGGTGAAGCGCAGCGGAACCCGGGATCGGTAATTCTGCATTCCCGGGTTCCGCTGCGCTTCACCCAGGCTACAAAACACACAGGACTACAACTTGTTTATTAAATTATCGAACCGCCAAAACTTGTAGTGCGTCGCGAATTAACTGCTCACAACTTTTAGAACCATCATTTATTTTATTGACTGCTTTTAATGCCTCTTGAGATTTATAACCTAAAGCTTCCAAAGCACTCACCGCCTCATCTGGACCACTCATCATAGGAATAAATTTGCTGAGCGAATTAGAAACAGGTACAGAGAATTGTTTAATACTGTCACGCATTTCAACAACTAAACGTTCTGCAGTTTTTTTACCTATCCCTGGTAACTTCATTAAAAAAGAAGCATTTTCCTGTTGAATGCATTGAATAAACTCATTCGGGGTAGTACTGGAAAGTATTGACATAGCAACTTTTGGACCAATACCATTCACTTTAATCAAAGCTCTGAACAACTCTCTTTCTTGCCGTTCTAAAAAACCATATAGCAATAAAGCATCCTCACGAACTACAGTATGTATGTGCAATCCCACAGAAGAATTAATGCTCTCTAACTGAAAAAAAGTATTTAATGAGGTTTCCACATCATACCCTACACCATGGACATTAAGCACCAATTTTCCTGGTTGATGTTTATCAATAATATGCCCATCCAACCAACCAATCATCTTCTTCTTCTCCTTAATCCTCGTCTGCCAATCGTAGATGATAAATTATGACGCATATGACTATGGCATATTGCTATAGCCAATGCATCTGCAGCATCTTTTTGTGGTGCCTTATTTAATGCAAGAAGATGCACGACCATGTGACTTACTTGAGCTTTTTCTGCAGCCCCATAACCAACAACCATTTGCTTAATTTCACGTGCTGAATATTCACTTACTTTCACACGATGGGATGCTGCGGCAACCATCGCAACACCACGAGCATGCCCTAACTTTAAAGCTGAGTTAGGATTTTCATGCATGAATACTTGTTCGATCGCCACTTCACCAGGTGAATAATGGTCCATTAATTGGCAAATACCATCATATATTTGCAATAATTTTTGGCTTAATTCACCATCTGGAGTAGTACGTATACAGCCACTGTCAATGTATTCAATTTTACGATTTGATTCTTTTATCAAACCGTATCCAGTAATCCTTGATCCGGGATCTATCCCTAAAATAATGGTCATTAATTCATTGATTCTAATAATTTTTCCGAAAACTCTGCATTGCTGTATACTTCTTGTACATCATCTAAGTCTTCCAGCATATCAATTAACTTTAAAAGAGTTTCCGCTGACTCATCATCGATAGAAACTAAAGTTTGCGCCCGCATAGTTAAATGAGATTGTTCAATCTCTAGACCCGCTTCGGTAAGCGCATTTAATACACTATGATAGGCCTCAACAGGGGTAATCACTTCAATTTGCCCTTCATCTACAGAAACATCACTGGCTCCTGCATCTATGGCGATTTCCATAACCTGTTCTTCAGACTGTCCAGGTGCCATAAGAATCTCACCTTGATTGGTAAAGAGATAAGATACTGAGCCGTCTGTTCCCAAATTACCGCCGTTTTTTGTGAATGCATGACGCACTTCGGATACAGTTCGGTTTTTATTATCTGATAAACAATCTACGAGAACCGCAACCCCGCCAGGTCCATAACCCTCATAACGCATAGCAATCATTGCTTCACCATCAAGTCCACCAACACCACGTTTGATGGCATTATCAATTGTGTCGCGCTTCATATTCGCAGCAAGCGCTTTTTTAACTGCGTCTCTTAATCGTGGATTGGAAGATTCCTCTCCTCCTCCCATACGTGCAGCTACGGTAATTTCACGAATTAATTTAGTGAATATTTTTCCACGTTTTGCGTCTTGAACTCCTTTGCGGAATTTAATATTTGCCCACTTACTATGACCTGCCATAATACTACCTCGAAACCTTGTTTAATTAGCATAAATTATACATGCTCTTTTGTTAAAAAGAATAACTTAACTTGCATTTGGACTCGACATTTTTAACTTTTTTAGACTATAGTAGCCACCAGCATCCAATTTTAAAATGATTGGAGATATTATGGCCTGGGTGCAGCGCAGCGGAACCCGATGTCGATAATGCAGCATTCCCGGGTTCTGCTGCGCTGCACCCAGGCTACTAATAAGTTATAACGCTAGAGGAGATCAACAGTGTATTTGCAAGGATTTGGTAATCATCATCAAACTGAAGCAGTTCCAGGTGCTTTACCCAGTAGCCAAAATTCACCACAACACTGTAACTTAGGACTTTATGCCGAACAATTAAGTGGAACAGCCTTTACTCGTCCAAGACAGAATAACTTGCATAGCTGGCTTTACCGAATAGTACCTTCTGTGGTTCAAGGCACTTATCAAGCTTATGAAATGGAACTGTTTAAACCCTATCATGCAGAACAATCTCCCAATCCTTTGCGTTGGTCCCCCATAGAGCTATTTAAAGAAGAAGATTTTGATTTTGTAGAAGGAATGTTTCATCTTGCTGGAAGCCAAAATGTGAATGCATACCTTTATCATTGTACTCGCTCCATGCACTATAAATACTTTGCCAATAATGATGGAGAAATGCTTTTTGTTCCTTACTCTGGTGAAGTTAATTTGCACACTGAATTTGGGAAGTTAAATATTTGCCCCGGCATGATAGCCGTCATACCACGTGGTGTTAAATTCAAAATGGAGCTTATTGGTACAGAAACCAAAGGATATCTTTGTGAAAACAGCGGCACCCCACTTACTCTGCCACAGTTAGGTCCTATAGGCGCAAATGGTTTAGCTAATCCTCGACACTTTCAATATCCAGTTGCTGCATTTGAACAAGACATTAACGAAACGACCCTTATATGTAAGTATCAAAATAAATTATGGACATCAAAATGCAATCACTCTCCACTTAATGTAGTAGCATGGCATGGTAATTATGCACCCTATTGTTATGACTTAAGCTTGTTTAATACGATTAATTCGGTGAGCTTTGATCATCCTGATCCGTCTATTTTCACTGTATTAACTTCAGAAAGTGATACGCCCGGCGTAGCCAATTTAGACTTTGTCATATTCCCTCCTCGATGGATGGTTGCTGAACATACATTTAGACCACCTTATTATCATCGTAATTACATGAATGAACTCATGGGTCTTATTCGTGGTGAATATGATGCAAAAAAAGAAGGATTTTCGCCTGGTGGAGTAAGCATCCATAATTGCATGACACCACATGGACCTGATCAAATAAGTTATGAAAACGCTGTAGCACAAAAACTTCAACCTGAGCCTTATTTGAATACCTTGGCCTTTATGTTTGAAACCAGAGATGTATGGCTTGTTACTGAGCAGGCAATGCGTATTCCACAGATGCAAAAAAATTATGCTGACTGCTGGAAAGGACTTAAAGCCAATTTTGAGTGTCCATAAATCTTTGTAGCCTGGGTGCAGGGCAGCAGAACCCGGGAATGTAGTAGAATTGATTCCCCGGGTTTCGCTGCCCTGCACCCAGGCTACAAAAAAGGATTAACCAAAAGCTTTAAATCCTTTATTTAAAGCACAATCAATTTGAAAGCTTGCTAATTGTTCATAATTAGTAGCATTCATTACTGTATTTTTTACAGAAACACTTCCATCTGAATTAATATTGTATTTAACAAATTCCAATATAGGATTACCTCGAGCAAGAGGGTTATCCAAAGTAAAATGCTTCACGGAAGCGGTAATCCGGTTGTTATCAATAACTAGAAAAGCATTAGGTTGTGCTGAGGCAATAATAGAATTTGAAGGCAATTTTTGTGCATTGCATTCATGGATACTCATTACTAATGTGATTTTTTTTCCTTGGGAGATAGAATCAGCGATGTCCGTAAATGTTGTTAATTGTTCTGCATGAACTACCGATGATAAAAGAATCAATCCTGATAAAATCATTGCTTTCATTACAACTATTCTCCTTATTTTCAGATTTTATTAATAAAGCAGCCTGAATTAAACGAAGTAGAGTCATGAAAGTTTCAAATTATTCGTTTGATTCAGGCTACGATAAGTAACTCATTGAAATGCTTTACAGGTGCAGGTTTAAAACAAATCTTCCTGTGTTAATCCCATTTTTTCCAACAAGCCACGCAATGTCTTTAATGCTTCGACTTGGATTTGACGAACACGTTCCCGGGTTAAATCTATTTCCTTACCCACGTCTTCAAGGGTAGCTTTTTCAAAGCCTCTTAAACCAAATCTTCTTGCAATAACCTGCTGCTGGTTTTCAGTTAATTTATCCAACAGGGATTCTATATGTAATCGTAAGTTTTCATTAGTTAAGAGTTCTGCTGGATTCACGCTGTTTTCATCAGCAATAGTATCCAATAATGATTTATTTTCATCAAAGCCTATGGGGGTATCTACAGAAGTCACTTTATCGTTTAACCCCAACAACTTTTGTACATCTTCCAGAGGCTTATCAACCATATCTGCAATTTCTTCGGGTGAAGGTTCATGATCTAATTTTTGTGTGAGCTGTCTTGCAGCTCTAAGATACACATTTAGCTCTTTAACTACATGGATAGGTAAACGGATTGTTCGTGTTTGATTCATAATTGCACGTTCAATCGTTTGTCTAATCCACCATGTAGCATAAGTGGAAAATCGAAAACCACGTTTAGGATCAAATTTCTCTACAGACTTCATTAAACCTAAATTCCCTTCTTCGATTAAATCAAGAAGAGGTAAACCACGATTAAGATAACGACGCGAAATTTTAACAACTAGACGTAAATTGGATTCAATCATTTTTTTGCGAGCGGCAACATCTCCCTTCAAAGCAAGGGTAGCATAATGCACTTCTTCTTCAGCGCTGAGTAGAGGAGAAAATCCAATTTCACTCAAATACAGCTGAGTTGCATCCATCATTTTAAGTGCACTTTTGCCACGAAAAGTAGGGAATGCGATATCATCCGTAAAATCATGAACCTCTTCATCTTCCTCATCTTTTTCAAGAAGCGAATCAATGTCTTCTTCCGCTAAGAGCGATTCATCGTCTGGTTCAGGCCAATCTCCATCCTTAAGTTCTGGTTCTTTAATTGACTCATCGTCTTCGTGCATTCTTTTTCACCTATAGTGTTAGTCATGTTGCGAAATTTTTTCCATAACTACATTATACTTCAAAACAAAGATTATTGTTGCTATAACTATAAGTTATCTGTCAACCTTTTTGTAGATAATTCAAAGGATTGACTGGTACACCCGATTTTCTAATTTCAAAATGAACGCCTGTATACTTGTGATCGATAACCCCGGCTTCTGCGATAACTTGCCCGGCTTTCACATGTTGCCCCTCAGAAACCATGATTCGCGCATTATTACCATAAGCAGTTAAATATTCATGATTATGCTTAATAATAATTAAGTTACCATAACCAGCCAAACCACTTCCAGCATAAGCAACTACGCCTTCTGCTGCCGCAATTACCTTTTCACCTTTTTTACAAGCAATATTTATGCCTTTTTTGCCTTGTTCAGGAACAAATGATGTGACCACTCGTCCACTAACAGGCCACAACCATCCTGAGGCAGAGCGGACATATCTATTTGCAGGTGAATAAATTATTGAAGGTCTTGTTCGAGGAGCAACATAATAATGCCTCATTGGAGCAGGGCGATGTGCTGTCTGCCTATGCCTTGGAACAATACCCTGTAAGTTGATTACTTGTCCGACTCTTAAGGAATAAGGAGGATTAATATGATTTAAGCGAGCCAAAGTTCTATAATCAGTATCATAGCGGAATGCAATGGAAAAAAGTGTGTCTCCACGCTTCACAATATAAATTTTTTGATGCCGCCAAGGATTCCATTTCAACTCAGTAACTGGGGCCCAATTACTCCCACAACCAACTAAGGTTACGACAAGGAAAAGACATAAAAATCTTTGGCAAAATGTAACTATCATTTATCACCCCAAACAAATCGTTTTACTCAATGCCAACCCCATTGAGCCAGTTGGCTAATTGATCAAACATTTTATAATTCGTCATATCCAAATGAAGCGGTGTGATTGAAACATACCCTTCGCTTATCGCATGAAAATCTGTTCCAGGACCTGCATCTGCTTGTGGACCAGGTAAACCAATCCAGTAAATAGGACGCCCTCTAGGATCCCGATCTTTTACAACAGGTTCAGCCCCATGTCGTGTTCCTAGTCGCGTCACTTGCAATCCTTTTAATTTATCCATGGACACATCAGGAATATTAATATTCAAAATCGTTTGGGAAGGAAGACGGTGTTTGCCCAATTTCATCACCAATTGTTTGGCAATAATTGCTGCTGTTTCATAATGCTGAATGTTATCCCCTACCATAGAAATCGCAAGAGCAGGCAAACCCAAATAGCGTCCTTCCATTGCAGCAGCTACAGTGCCAGAATAGAGGATATCATCTCCTAAGTTAGCCCCTTCATTGATCCCGGAAACAACCATGTCAAATTCAGTACTTAAAAAACCAGTCACTGCCAAATGCACACAATCAGTAGGAGTACCTTCAACACTATAATAGCCATTATCCAATTTTTTGACTTTTATGGGCTGAGACAAAGTCAGAGAATTACTTGCGCCACTTCTATTTCTATCTGGAGCAACGACATCGACATTTACAAAAGTTGATAATTCTTTAGCTAATATATTAATTCCAGGTGCAAAAACCCCGTCATCATTACTTATCAATACGTTCATCTTTAACTCGTTGGTGATTCAAACCATCTAACCACTGCTAAATGATCAGCTAGATCACGTTTATTCTGAGTTAAATCGGCTTGTAAATTTTCATTAGTTCCCACAGTTTTTAATTGTACTTGTTGTTGCGCAATTGCCGTTTGCAATCCCATGATTTTTTTCCCGAAACCCTGGGGACTAAGTTGTAATTGATACGCGAGTTTATTCATACGATTAGCAAGAGCTTCTAGTTGCTCACAAGTTAAGCCCTGTGGCTGTCTATTTGGGCAACTTTTTATCGCTTGTTGCAATTCATTGGGGTGCGATTTGTAATAATGTTCATTTTTTGCTGTACAAGATGTTAATCCTAAAATGACAAAGAGCACTGTCAAATATTTATTCATACTCAACCTATTATAAACTACAAAAAAGCGATATTATCATTAGACAACTGCTAACGCCATCTTATGAGATAACCATGCTTGATTTTAAATTGCTACGTGATCCACAAACAGGAGAACAATATATTGAAACCTCCCTTTGTGGTAAACCACTTCTCACTACGCCCCAATTAAATAAAGGGACCGCATTCACAAATGAAGAAAGAAAAGAGTTCGGCCTGTTAGGTAAACTCCCCCATCGAGTTGAGACACTGGATGAACAAGTCAAACGCGCCTATTTGCAGTATTCCAGTTATACCACACGGTTACAGCAAAATATTTACTTGAATAATTTACATGATAAGAATCAAATTCTTTTCTATAAATTGATCAACCGCCATTTAGGTGAAATGTTGCCTACAATATATACTCCAATAGTAGGAACCGCAGTAAAGCGTTTTAGTCATGAGTACAGGCAACCTCGAGGATTGTATATTTCCCATTCAGATAAAAATCAAATAGAAGAAATATTAAAAAATCGTTCCAACCCTGAAATCGACGTAATCGTTGTAACTGATGGGGAAGGTGTTTTAGGCATTGGGGATCAAGGAATCGGGGGAATGGATATTCCTGTTGCCAAACTAATGGTCTATTGTTTATGTGGTGGAATTGAACCGACTCGTACTCTGCCGGTTTTTCTTGATGTAGGTACAAACAATCAGGAACTACTCAATGATCCTATGTATCTAGGCTGTCGCCATCCACGCATCAGCCCTGCAGCTTATGATGACTTTATTTCCACTTTTGTTCATGAAATCCACAAACAATTTCCCAATGCATTCTTACACTGGGAGGATTTTGGCCGAGGGAATGCACGACGCATCCTGGAAAAATTCCAAGATCAATTGTGTACCTTCAATGATGATATTCAAGGTACTGGTGCAGTTACTTTGGCTGCATTATTAGCAGCATGTGATGTAACCGATTCAAAATTACATGAACAACGTATTGTTGTTTTTGGTGCAGGCTCAGCGGGAACGGGTATTAGTGATCAAATTATTGATGCTATGGTTCGCGAAGGAATCAGCCCGGAAGAAGCCTATCAACGTTTTTGGCTAATTGATCGTCAAGGATTACTACTCAGCACTGACCCAGATCTTACTGAAGCACAAAAGTGTTATGCACGAGATCCTAAAGAGGTAGAGAAATGGGCTATTAATGAAAAACAACATCCATCCCTGACTGACACTGTAAGACATGTTAAACCCACTATTCTTATTGGTTGTTCTGCTCAACCAGGAGCTTTCTCACAAGATATCATTGAAACCATGTCTGTCAATTGCGAACGCCCTATCATTTTTCCATTATCAAATCCAGATGAAAAATGCGAAGCAAAACCAGCAGATATACTAATATGGAGTCAAGGAAGAGCATTAATTGCTACAGGAACTGCTTTTCCTGCAGTTGAATACCATAATCGTATGGTGCAGATTGCCCAATGCAATAATGCATTGGTTTTTCCTGGAATAGGATTAGGAGTACTTGCTGTTAATGCAACGAAATTAACAAAAGACATGATCCTGGCTGCAGCACGTGCTTTATGTAAGTTTGCACCAAGTAAAAAAGAAAGTTACTTACCTTTATTACCTTCTTTAGATGATGCACAAATTGTTGCTAAGGAAATTGCAGCAGCAGTAGCACGTTGTGCTATTGATTCTGGGCTCGCGCAAAAAAATCATGATGCAGATTTGGAAAAATTGATAGCAGATATGTTTTGGGAACCAAGATATTTGCCATTTCAATTTAAAAAAGCATGATAATTCCTGTAGCCTGGGTGCAGCGCAGCGAAACCCGGGGGCAAAACTTCTTAAACCCGGGTTTCGCTGCGCTGCACCCAGGCTACCCGTCACATAACCCTAACCCAACGCATGCTCAGGACTTGCAAGAAGCTCTGTGCTTCGTGGGATGGACGCGACACGTAATGAAGAATTTAGTTGTATTATCCCAAGACCACCAGTACTTTTCCTGCCTATAGTTAAATCAACATTGAGCAATTGCATTACATTACCACTTTCGAATTGATAGTTAATCTTTAAAGGAAGGGAAAGTGTCCATATGTTATCCCTAGATTCAATGAGTTGGATTTTTCCATCTATTTGACTTGTTGCCCTTAATTTTTTGGTTTTAAATGTTTTCATCTTACCTGATTTTTCCAAGGAATTTATAAATTCATACCATGACTGCTCCATATAGCAGGATTGCAATTTCTTCAATTGGGTATCTATAGATTCAGAATCAAAATCAAAAGACTTAGTTACAGCATACTCAGCCCAATCCGAGATGATATCTTGATTAATATTTTTCATTTCAACAGGAATTTTATAATCACAATCGATCAAATCTACTTTTTTTTGTTGTTCCATTGTGGGTTGTTGCGTATTTTGAACTGAATCGATGTTCTTATTAGATAAATTAGTCGCTGCTTTATTAGTGCTCTCTGGATCATTAAGTGTCGCAATAATTCGCGTAATACCGAACTCGCCTGAAGGTTTACGTTCCATAGATAAATTAACATTCAGAAACTTAATTACTTTGACTTGTTTGTTTTGATAAATAACTTGTAGAAGTAACTCCATATTCCATTGATTTTTTTTAATTCCAACTAGTTTTGTTTGACCACTCACCTTACTGCTCATAATGAGATTTTGTGATTTAATTGCCTCTATGTTCCCTGATTTGTCTAATGCATTCTTAAAGTGTTCCCAACCTTTTGCAGTATAACAAGACTTTAATTTCTCTAACTGGGTATCTATAGATGCAGAGTTAAAGTCAAAAGATTGGATCGCGGCATTTTCTGCCCATTTTATAGCCAGTCCTTCATCAATCTTTGCCATTCCGTCTGGAATTTTGAAATCACAATTAATTGTCTCTGGCCGATTTAGTTGCTCAGATGATGTGTTAAAAATAATATTGGGAACTTGAGCTTCTTGTGAAATCTCAAGACCTTGAACTGGTTTTATTTCATTATTCCTTTGTATTTTTTGAATCGAACCTGCTCGTTGCTGACTGGAAGGTATGTGTGCATTGGATGCCACAATCTCAGTATTGTTGGAAGACGAAGTAGTCCCGCTCGGAATGGCGTTCACTTTTAAAATGACGGGCTCACCATTTGTGTTCCTGCCTATAGTTAAATTAACGTTCAATTGGGTAATTTGATTCTTATCATTTTGTTGAGCTACTTGCATTGGGAAGGTAATGTTCCATTGATTTTTTTTATTTTCGACACGTTGTGATTTCTTATCTCTCTGCTGACTGGCTGGAATTTGAATTTTAATTGCTTTTAAATTTTGTAATGCAGAATTAAATCCAACAGTTCCTCTTTCTTTAAAAGAGGAGAGTAATTGAGGCAATTTAGTATCAAAGACATCGGTTTTAACAGCAAGGAACTGATTTTTAGCCCACTCAACACCAGCCTTAGCAGACTTTTCTATTCCCACTATTTTCACCAAATTTTTATACTCATCAAGAATTAAGTTTGCTGTCTGAGTTTCTATTGATTTCTCATGGTATTGATGCTTTTGTATCTTAACGAGATGTTGAAGCAGTTTTGCATTATCTCGCTCTATTTTTAGACCTAATTGTGGCTGACTTAGAGCGCCATCTATCTCAGAAAAAGGTGCCCTTGGCGCACTGACGAATAAAGAGGCCATAAACGAAGAAACCTCTTTTTGCAGGCTTTCCGCCTTGTTTATTTGCTCAGCCACACTAAAAGAAAGACCTTTCATCGCCTCTCTCATTGATATTGCTTTTTGAGATAATGAGGCAGAACGGGGTGTAGCGACCATTTGAACTATCCCAAGTTTAAATGCGTTTCTCCAGCTGATAATTATGTAAACATTGAGAAAATGCGTCACCTCTTCTTTATCGTTTTTATAAAGAACTTTAATAGGTACATTCATTTTCCATTGGTTTTCTTGAACATCAATAAGTTGAACTTCTCCATCCAATGTACTGCTTACAATTAGATTTTGTGTTTTAATTGAATTAATATTGTCTTTTAATGCATTAGTGAAGCTTAGCCATCCATTTTTAGTATAACATGCTCGTAAATTTTTCAATTGACCATCAAGAGATAGAGAATCAAAATCAAAGGAATGGAGTACAGCATATTTTGCCCAGTTGGCCATTAAAGTTTTATCAATTTGAGTTTCAGCTGAAATCCTATAATCACAATTGATTCCGATTGATTGGTGGGTAGTGTTTGTCTTTTTTGGATGAACTGCCTCTGCTTGCTGTAACCCCCGATAGGGTTTGACGCTCGTGGATATTTTTTCAGAAATAGCATCTGGGGTTTGCGCAGCATATACTTGAAGACAGATCAAATTGAATAATGCGCCACAAACTATAATTTTTTTCATGAGATAACATCCTTATAATATCTAACATCTCTTGGTAGTTAAAATATTCTCATTAAGAGCGTAATAAATAGTACAAAAATTTCAATAGTATTGCTGAACTTATTCAAAAAGAGCCTCAGACAAGCTTGTTGTCACTTAGTGTTGTTGAGAGACATTGTTGAATAAATTAAAATTAGGTAAATCGTACTCCGATTATACTTTTTTTATTTCATTTTTGCAGAAGCTAGGTACTCAATAGAGTCATTCGGTTTAAAGCACGAATATCCTTTTGTTTTTTGCTGAGTATCCACACTAACTCACCCTAATTCCCATCTGTTTTTACAAAATTCACTGTAATTTTTTTAACTGTTGCAGTTTCAGGCTCCCAGGAACGAGCATATTTAAGTACAATCACAGTACTTGCAGGGTAGCTTTTTCCTTTCTGTAATGCAAAAGTGAAGTGCATTTGACCACCAGCACCAATAAGATTAGTCTTTGGTCTTTCAAAAGTACTGCTGCTAAGGGTTAATAAATTTTTATCAAAATGGACGACCTTCCATTGAAATCCTGTAGTTGGATTTGCAGGTAAGCTTACAACAAAATTAGGATTATTCGCGTTAACTTCCATAGTTGAATTATCATTTGCAGAAGCCATCATTGAGCAACTGAGAAGCAATAGACCAAGTGCTGTTTTCATTCACAAGCTCCTTTTGGATTTTTCTTTTTCTACACATCAGTTTAGCCTATTTTGCTAAATTCTGTTACTTCATTTCATTATTCCTATATAACAATTTTGGTCAAAAATTCGATTATATAAAAGAGTAACAATTCGACATTGTTCAGGGTTAACTAATTGACTGTATTCATAAAATTAGATACTCTGCGCAAAGCTGAATCATCGGAGGATTTTTATGCTCAATTTAATTGGCTGGAATGATATAAGCGAAATATTAGATTTTAAAGATGAAGCAGGAGATGAACATTATCTTTCAGGAGTCATCGAACGCACCGTTAGTAAATATAAAGAGCGTCCCGGTTTTTTTACCCCTTATCAGGAGGGTAAAGAATTGGCAGGAGAGTTACTGGCGCCGATTTGGTATCCATTAGCTTCGACAATTGGTACAGCCCTTATGGCATTTACGGCAGTTATTGCTGCCTGTTACTTCGTTGGCTTCCTGTTGTATGGCCTTTTGTCGATTGTCATGATGAGTGTGGAGCATCGTAATACTGCATTAGAAGGCATCGCAGACAGCCTTGCACTAGTAGGTTTATCACTTCTTGGAACTGCTGCAGGTGCATTACTAACAGTTCTTAGTATTCCACATAGTCTTATTTCCCTCTTTACTCGATCAGCAGCGACAGCTGTTTCTGCAACAACTGATTGTTGTGAAGACAATGATCCCTATTCCATTTACCGTTAGATTTTATGAAGCTGAGCTACAAGGCACTAATTTTCAATATAAATCTTGATCTTAAAGCATAGAAAAGCGATTATTTTATCCTTTGTAATCACAGTTAGGAGCGCGCGTGGAACACGAAACCATGGAATTTGATGTAATCATCGTCGGTGCAGGACCGGCGGGGTTATCTGCCGCGATTAAATTAAAACAATTGGCCTTAGCCGCTCAAAAAGAATTATCGGTTTGCATTTTGGAAAAAGGGGCTCAAGTTGGAGCTCACATTCTTTCCGGGGCAGTTTTAGAGCCGAGAAGCCTTAAAGAGCTTCTTCCAGAAACCTGGCAGGATGCACCTTTAGATACTGCAGTAACTGAAGATCTTTTTTATTTTCTAACTAAAAAAAGCGCCTATAAACTTCCTACTCCCAAACCCATGCATAATGAAGGCAATTATATTATTAGCCTGGGTGAGCTTTGCATGTTTCTTGCGCAACAAGCAGAATCTCTGGGTTGTGAAATCTACCCTGGTTTTGCTGCGGTTCAAGCGCTTTATAATGATCAGAATCAAGTAATTGGTGTTGCAACTGGGAGTGTGGGCCTCGATAAAAATAAGGAAAAAACAAACAATTACCAACCTGGAATGCATTTGCTTGCGAAACAGACTTTGCTTGCCGAGGGATGTCGTGGCCAACTGAGCCAAAACCTAATGGCTCGTTATCATCTTAGAGATAAATCTAATCCACAAACGTACGGTTTGGGTATAAAAGAAATTTGGCAGATCAAACCAGAGCAACATAAACCCGGAAAAGTGATTCATACAGTAGGCTGGCCAATGGATCATGCAACTTATGGTGGTTCATTTATATATCATTTATCGAATCAACGCGTTGCCATTGGTTTTGTCGTAGGTTTGGATTATAAAAATCCCTGGTTAAGCCCTTTTGCAGAATTTCAACGTTTCAAAACACATCCATTAGTACAACCTATATTAGCTGGAGGTGAACGAATCAGTTATGGTGGACGTGCACTCAACGAAGGTGGATGGCAATCTTTACCAAAACTTACTTTTCCAGGTGGTGCATTAATTGGTGATGCTGCTGGTTTTCTTAACGTTCCTAAAATTAAAGGAATACATACAGCAATGCAATCAGGCATGCTTGCAGCGGAAGCATGCTTCGACGCATTACAGCAAGAAAACCCTTCCCAATTTGAATTATTCACTTATTCTCAAAAAGTCAAAAATTCTTGGCTGGATCAAGAACTTCACTCAGTACGTAACATACGACCAGGATTTAAATACGGCTTGATTCCAGGTTTGCTCAATGCAGCGCTCGAAACTTATATTACACGTGGCCATTCTCCATGGACCCTAACCAATCATGCGGATCACAATACATTGATTCCAGCAAGTAAAGCCAAGAAAATAGATTACCCTAAACCTGATGGAGTTCTCACTTTTGATAGACTTTCATCTGTCTTTTTATCAAATACCTATCATGAAGAAAATCAACCCTGCCATCTCGTATTGAAAAAACCTTTATTGGCAATTGACGTCAATTTAAAAACCTATGCATTCCCTGAAGGCCGATATTGTCCTGCAGGAGTATATGAAATTATCGAAGAAGAACAGGGTCCTAGATTACAAATCAATGCTCAAAATTGCATTCATTGTAAAACCTGTGATATCAAAGACCCGCGACAAAATATTGTCTGGCATGCACCTGAAGGCGGTGGCGGACCTAATTATTCTGGTATGTAACGATCAAACAGGTTGGATTTTAAAATTCAACCTGCATTGAATCCATTATTGAACAATTTTACAAAAAATACTGTTTTAATAGTGTTTTTTTCAACATTCTGCATCATAATTCGCCCCTTATAAATTTAATTAATTTAATGAGTGAAACAGCGTTGAGCTGTTGACTGTTCTTCAAAGGGTACCTATGTCCATATTAACGAATATATATAAAAAAGTACTTACTAATTTTAATACGTATTTAGCTGATCCAAAGCAAGTAAAATTATTAGCAGCAAATATTAAGCTATTTGAAAAAATACCTGATTCTGATTTAAGAAAAATCTTTAAACGAGCCTCTGCTTTTGATGTGGTGGAAAATAACCGGGTTCTCTTAATTATCGCAGACAGCTACATTCAATATGCACTTGAAAATAAAAAAAACACCAACCTTGATGATCTACTTGTTCTTTTAAACAAAGCAGCGGATTGTTTTCAGAGAACTATTGACACCAATGAGTCACTTCCCCCTGCACTGTTAAGTGAAGAACACTCAGAACAGTTACTCATCGCCAACTTTCAATTGCAGAAGATTAAACTCCTTAAAGCTGATATGCGACTCTTTTTTATTGAAAAAGAAATAAAGAGTAATTCACAAGATACTACCTCCATTCGAAAAGAGTTAAGAAGCATTATTCATGAATATAATAATTTTAAAAAAATCCTGAATAAGAGTTATAAAGATCCAATACTTAGAGAGCAACTTTCCATCGATAATGATCTCTTAAATTATATTGATAAAGGGTTTAAATTAGCAAAAAAATTATTTGATACCACGGCAGCACAACAAACAACAAAGCGTTATCACACTAATACTGCTCCGGTAGTTGATTTCGATGAAGATGAAGAGATGGAAGCTTTATCCAAAACAAAAAAGAAAAAACAAGATACAAGTAATAATCAAACAAGTGCATCAAATTCCACAAATACAAATTCTGAAAATGGAACTACACCATTTGAATTGAGTGGTTTAGAAATTCTAAGTACCGCTGCCCTTGATATTGCCCCCATGGTGATAACTCATAATGATAACGTTATGGTTCTGCACATGCCAGAACCTATGGCGCTGACTTATGATGACAATATTATGGCTCTGCCTATGTCAGAACCTAATCTGGGAGTGCAAACTTTTGGGACACAACCACATTTATCCCAATCTGCAGAAGATAGTAAGAAGTTTTTAAATGAATTCAATAAATGGGCTCATGCATACTTCTATACAAGAGATGAATATTCAGAAGCCCAAAGAACTGAAAAATCTCTAGAAAAAATAGCTCATTCTTTATTATTTGCTGCGATCAACTTAAAAAAAGAAAGTTCGGTTTTTAAAGATAAACGATTTAATCCAGCCATTCAAATGGCACTCCAGTTATTTTCATTAGCTTGCGCAAAAGAAACCCAAACAGCATACGAAGCTAATGAAAAACTAAATGGTTTATCAAAGACCTATGCCCCTCTTTTAAAACCATTCGTCCGTTCATTACTACGTACACCACCTGAAAAATTTATTAGCCATCTAAGACTGCAATTTTCTACTGAAAGCCAAGCTAATATTTCCTTTTTAGGCTTAGAACTTCAGGAAATTATTGAGAAATTATTGAAACACCTTGAAACCGTATTAACCAGTGATGACTATGCAAAAGTTACAAAATGTTGTCTCGATTGTTTAATACAAGCTCATGATAGGTTAATGGAGCATCATTCTCAATTTCAGTTCAGCTAAATAAAATAATTATAACGTTGGTGAAGCAGTTCACTCTGCTTCACTAAACTTATTTTTGAGCTACATACCGTTGAACACCATTTTAAGGCGATAAGCATTGTAAATACCATTCATTTTGTTTTAAACCATACTCCCAAACATCCGACAATTCATCCTGCCGATAGGCATAGAACACGAAACGTTGAGGTTGTACACGAAAACCACAATACTCGGAGCTGAAAGGAATTGATTTGCCATCAAACGAATCCGCAAGCTTCTGACGCTTTTCTTCGAGAGTATTTTTGTTATCAATTACTTGCATCGAAGTAGATGCGTAACTTAAAAAACGAATTTGGGCCCATTGCGGGTAAGTTTCCCAATATTTTTTATTCTCTTCATAATTTAAACGGTATACATTACCCTCAATAATCACTTCTCGTTGCAAAAGTTCCAGCCAGAAAACCAGACTTACGCAGGGATTGCTTTTCAATTCTCCTACTTTGCGCGTAGCCTTTTGCGTAAAGAATAAAATTCCTTCCTCCGAAATTTCACGAACAGCAACAACACGACCATGTGCGGCACCATCTGATGCAGTAGAAGATAAAACAGCATGGTTCGGATTAGGTGCCCCTGCCTTTCGTTCACTCTCCAACCAAATGCCTAGTTCAATAATCGGATTTGTTTGCATTACATATTTTCCCACAGCTAAAAAAACGTTTAATTATTTGTACTTGCAACTCAATTTTAGACATGCCATCAAGAATAAAATCTGCGTTTTTTTTCAATTCTTCATCAAAAAATAAGGTTCTGGCTTCATTTAAATATAATTCCAACTCATCCAAAAGCTCTTTTTACCAGCACCTGATACCCCACTAACGCCCAGTACCATGACCATAAGATGCCCTCATCAGTGCAATGACTATTCAAAAACATCTGCTTATTATATTCTAAATTTGGGGTTGATTTAGCATATACAACGTAAAAGCATTTAAACTACTCTAAGGATGACAATATGTTTCATTCGCTCCATATACAAGGTGTAGAGGCTTTTAAAAAAGGTGAGTATATACACGCTAAAAAACTATTCCTTCAAGCGATTAGTCTAAATCATGAAATACCGGATACTTATTTTCTTTTAGGTCAAACATGCTTTTTGTCTGATGAAAAAAATGAGGCCATTTCTTATTTAAATCGCTTTATTGAATTAACTATGAACAAAAAAAATCGGGACAACTGGTCTTATGCCTTTGAGCTTTTAGGACAATGCTATGCTGCTGACAACCAAGATGAGGTTGCAATCACATATTATTTTGCTGCGATTGAGAATGACTTTAATTGTGTATCGGCACGACATAATTTGGGGTTAAGTTATATGAAGCTTGCTCAAAATTATCTCAAGTCGCATTTAAATAATTGTTTTATTTTACTTAGGGATGCGCAAATTGCACTCACGTCAGCCTTGGCACTATGCCGTGATAATCCAATGCTTTTACATTCAGTGGCGAGCTGGCACGAACAATGTATTGATCTACTAAATCAATTAGCAGAAGAGAAAAATACTCAAGAAGACATTAGCGTGAATTTTATATGTGCTATTCACTATTATCGGGAAGCACTGGCTCATTGTCATAAAGATGACCATTCACTTCACCAAATGATCACAGAGAATTTAACCGAATGTTATGCGCAATTTGGACATCATCTGTACCAAAACAAAGAGTATACAATAGCTCAAATTTTATATTCTTTAACTCTTGATCTGGATAAAAATCATATTCCTGCACTCAATCAAATGGGTATATGTTCATTCAAACAAGGGATGTACATGGAAGCAAGAAAAACGTTTGTAACGATTCTTGAACGAACCGTTGACATTCAAGATCGAGCGGATGCCTGGTTAAATATAGCATGCTGTTATCGACTTGAAAAAAATTGGGGAGAAGCAGAAAATTCGCTTGCTGAAGCGAGAAAATTAGCCCCTCAAGATCTACGTGTCAATGAAGAAACAGAGAAACTAAAGCAAGCACGCTCTAATGCATTGCTGGGGGTAAATACTCAAACTATTTTTGGGATTAAACCGGATAACACTCCATCTTTCTCAGTTGAAGAAACTGATATCTTGCAGCCAATTAATTCAATACCAGGTATACAGGATTTTTTGTAATATTACCTGTTTGCCTCCCCAAGATGATCAATTTATAAAAACCATTGCCATTATTTAATTCAAATGGCAAAATAATGGGCACCCCAATCTTTACCCTATAACAAATGAAAGAATGGCTAACTCTTTTTTATGCATCAAATCAAGAAACTACCTTAACTTTAAACGGTAAAACTTTTAAAAAAACGGATTGTGAACGAATTGGTGGTGGTTCCGAAAAACATGTCTATAAGATTAAAGGCACAAACCAATGCTTTTTTATCCCTAATAAAGGTTGGGGTAATTGGGATAACAAAATTCAAGCGGAAAAATACTTACTTGATCAAATTACTGACTTAGGGTTAAAAACACAACGATTTGAAATTGCTCCAATTGAAATTCGAGAACCAGGAAAACCGCCACATACAATTAATGTTCTTGTGACAAAAGATTTTGAAAGTCTTTGCGAAGAAGAATCCATTGTTATTTATAACCCCAAAGGAGATCAAAGGGTTATTGGTACACCTCCAGACATTAGTGCCATGAAAAAACGCCTGAAGGATAAGGCATTCGCGGTAAAAATGATGGAAAGAATCATCCATGAATATGCAACCGCATTCACATTTTCGTTGCCAATTGGCATTCTAGGCTCCTTAGATGATAGCCAGCATTTTTATTTTAAATTACCTCCCGATGAATCTAATGAGCCCCCAGTAATAGGTTTTATGTTTTGGGATGTTGTCTCAGATTTTTCAGGACCAGAATTACCCTATGTTCCAACCCTAGAGGATTTAAAATCAGGCACTAGAAGCAAATCCGATCTTTTTTACCATCCTCTTCGAGGATTAGAGCATCTAGCAAATAACGTTGCTTGTACTATGCTCGAAATGTCTTATAAAAACTCAAATAATGAGTTATCTCATTCTTTTGCGTTTGTAAAAGAAATTGAAGATGATTTAATTCAAGTTTTAAACAATGACGCGATTCTTCATGAAGCTCTAGCTCAAGCAAGAAAGCAGGGAGTTAATTTTTTTACCCAATTGTTAAATGAATTAAAAGACTTTGAAAATAAAAATATTTCTCCCGAGGGTTTTGTTGAGTTCATGAAGTCCGCTCTCTCCCTCGATGAACCTGTTTTACTCCAGCGCGCTTTCAAAATCCATCCTAATCCTACTGATTTGCCTAAAGAAAAAATTGATCAAATTATGGCTACAGCTACAAAATATGGAAATCCCACCAATATTGACTTTTTAAATACACATCTTGTTTTAGCAAAAGAAAATATAGAGTTGGAAAAACAACGATTGGAAGCTGAAAAGTTAAAAAACGATTTTATTCAAAAATATAATGCAAAATTTACCTCCGATCAAAAAGCATGGTGTGGTTTCTATTCATTTTTTGCTACAAGCTATGTTAATAATGACATGTCCTTAAAAGAGTTAGTTGAACATGCTCAAGGTCATTCCAAACAAGGCAGTGGAAAACGCAGTCAGGAAGTGATGAGGAAAATGGGGTGGTTGAACGAAAATAATGAAGTGAGCGGCGCGATAAGTGAGTACTTATTGAAAATTTAGAAAAATGAACTCTTCTGAGCAAGCCATACTGTTGCGCCCCCACAATCTGGATCGCGAATTTTATGTACCAATACCTGCAATTTATTGCTATGTAAAATCGTTTCGTATTCCTTGGTATCCAGTGAAGCATGATATAAATCATAACCACCATTATCGCTCCAAACCTCTCCTGCTTCAGGGCCCGAAGTAAAAAGTAATAAACCTTTAGGTTTAACTAAGGAAGACAATAAACTCAACGTACTTCTTTGATCGGCTTGAGGTAAATGAAAAAAGCTATGCCATGCAATCACTATATCGAATTGCTCATTAAATTCCATCGCGCGCATATCCGCTAAGATCCATTGAGCATTCGGAAAATTTTGCTTGCAGCGAGCTATCATTTTTTTACTGGCATCAACACCGGTTAACTCATAACCCGCTTCAATAAAAAATCGTGCAATAGGCTCACCTGTGCCACATCCAACATCCAATACACTCCCTCCACGAGGAAAATATTCTTTTACTTTTCCCAAATATAATTGTTCCATATTCAGCTCTTTATTCCGATGAGCATCATACCAATCAATAATTTGATCATAAGTTTCATAAACTTTGTTTTTGTTTGATTTTTTCATCATTTAATCTTTAATTAAATTGAAATAACGATTTCCCTAGGAGCATTATTTTATCCCCCATTTGAAGGTCTACCAATAAGTTGATCGCTTTCTTCCTTTTCTTGAGGAACTCTGACAACTGATTTATAAAGAGCAGAGTTATATTTTATTATGGAATCAGATAATTCTTTGTCTCGAACAATACCTACCTGCCCAGTCAACGTTGGGTTGGAAACTAAAGACACAAAGCACTTCACGGCCTCAGCTAAAGCTCGCCATAATGAAGAAGAACTTCTCATTGCCTCATGAGAAAGGGTCATTAATTCTCCATTAATTTTTTCCATTTCCTCGCTTTCACCTGTGTGGGCCAGGTTAAGGCTTTTATAACATTGTGCAATAATATGAGTCATTGTATCCAATTTTTTTGGATCCAGCATTTCCAATTGATATTCACTTCTATAATCACAAATTGCATCAAGTTGCATTAATACTCGCTCCATTGCTTCTTGAAGTTGAAAGTCCGGTTCTTTTCTCACTTCTGTTAAAAAGGTTTCATAATGAGCCTGATATGCTTTAATTACTGCATCCTTAAGTGCCTTGCCTGCATCAATTTCTTCTTTATTGGCAATCTTTTCTTTCAGAGCAAGATAGCAATTCAAACGCGCATCGATACCTGTTGCATGCTCACACCCAGCTAATGAATCCAGCAATGCTTGCATAAGCTCTTGTTTTGCTTTTAATTGTTTTGGCTCGTCAGCGCACCATTCACGTTCATCAAACAGAACTTCATTTAGCTTTTTTTCTAAACGCTCATTTTGTGGGTTTTCCATTAGACGTTGAACACATTCTAATTTATCTACATGCAAACCAATCGCCTTATCTAAGAATCCATCGGGACCTAAATATTGATTGTAGTAATCAAGCAATTGCAATTTAGGATCCAATTCAGGATCCAATGTAGCATCATCCTTCATTGCTAGAATTGTTTCAGCTACTTTTGGAGCAACCCCATATAAACGAGAAGCCATTAGCGTTTTAACTCGATCAAACTCGTTAAGAGGGGTGTATGTTTGAGGGGGGCTGATAATCACGTAATGATCACGCTTAGAATCATTAGGCTCTGGTTCAATTTGTATTACGTCATCAGTTTCAATTCCTTGTGGGTTTATAGTGCCATTTGGAATATTACCACCATGGATAGTTACAAGATCAAGCATACCACGTCTTAAATAACCGGGACGGTTTCTATCAGCTAGTTCTTGTTCACTTTTTACATGATTATAGGTTACTGGTCGGCTGAATCGAGAAGCTGCCAGGGAAACACGATCAAGCGCATGTATTTCAGGATGAGCATTAGGATCCAACCACATATTTCTTCCAGTACCGTCCTGATTGAGTCTATCTCGGGTATTTGCATCATATCCAGAAAGCATTAAATTTGGGCAAGCAGAAACAAGCCCAGTCCAAGTGGTAACTTTTTTTACAGTTGCTTTATTGAGATTATGCCAGTCTTGATTCCGTTTGACTGCATCACTTGCATCTAAATGTCCAGTAACCGCTTGCACCTTAATGCTTTCATTGTTTGAGGTTCGTGTCACAGTAAAATCGGTAACCAACCCCCCTTTATTGTATGCTGAACCAAATGGTATATCCGTACTTCGTCTTGCCTCTACAGGCTTACCCACGACGGTTAGCTCCAAATCTTCCTTACAAACAACAAAGGTAGCCATCCCTGTAGTACCAAAAACCGTGTCCAGTTTAGTACGGGTTACCATCTGGCTCAAGCATTCTACTTTATAACCTGAGCCTGGTGGAAATAGAGCTTCCAACTGCTTTTGAGTCTTTCCGAAATGGACTTCTTGACAATTAATAACAAAAAAACTGGCACCGGCACCATCGCCGTCACTTGCAATTAACTGCTTAATTTTTTTACAAGCTCTTGGACCAAGAGTGTCATTACCACAGTTTGCTGTAATCGATCGATATTCAAAGGGCATATAAAACTCTCCTTTACTGCTCGATCAGTTTGTTAATGCATATTATTAATATAGACCATAGCGAATAACATAACGCGAGATTTGGATAACCTATTTTCAATCCCGCATTTTTTTTCATAAGCAAATACAATGACACTATTATACATAATTTTATACATTATTTATATTTTTTATGCACATATTCTGACTGATGGATTGTTTTCTTCCCTATGGCGGTGCCGATCCTGAGAAACAGTTACTGCGTCAAATATTTGCTCCACCTCGCCTTTTTCAGCCCAAAAGCTTTGAAAAGCTAAGGGATACCTTTGCAATGCATCCGATTTAGAAATTTCTTGAGGCTTTTCTATTTCGCTTAGCAGTACTTTTAGTAAAGAAATTTTATCTTTTATTTTTTCATTTTGGGGATCGGCTTTTTGTACTAGTAACTGCAATTTATATTGAATCAGTTCTAACAGATAAGGTTTGACCTTCTCCATCTCCATTAAGCGAATAACTGCACTGTAATCACAACATGTAAACATCCTGTGATGTTTCGGTTTTATTTCTTTAGAATCTTTGGGTTTTAAGATCTCCTCCTGGTTCGCAATTGCATCCTGAATGACCTCTGGTTTACTCAAATAAAACCATCCCTTGATTAATTGTTTTCCTTCACGAGGAATCATGCGCCATAAGATATCAAAACCAGTAAACAAGACTGCTGCAATTGAAAACGCTGTGCCTGCAGCAGGGATAATTGGAAAAAGCAATACAAAGACAACTGCCCCCAAAGCAGAAGCTAAAATAGCCATCACAAACAAGTTATTGAGTGCCGCCTGGATGTAATGCATACGCTGAATACTGTTTTGGGGAGATTCATAGGCTCTCAATAAATTGAGTCCAAGCATCAGCAGCTGATGGCTCAATGCCACAGCTAAGCTGCTAAAAAAAAACCAAGGACCAGCAGTAAAGCTAAAACTAAGGAATGCTGATATCGCTGCACCATAAAGTGATATGCTTGCTAACACGGCACAAACTGTTGAAGTAATAAAAAGAAACCATAGATCAAAATTGCGATTGTTGGCTTTTGCAAGTAAATAGCCATTCATTAGTGCATTTACAGTCAATAAAAAACCTATAAAAGGTAACATGATGTAAAACAAGGGTGAAGCACGAAATGCTGCTGATAATCCTGCATCAGCCATTGTCGTAAATAAGGCTATATCCTGTGTTTCTCGAATGTATGCAAGCGCTTTCTGCAACTGAGTAACAAACATAAACCTCCTGATAATTATTATTATTCTTTATACTTGGGAGACCTATAAAAACTCTTAAAATGTAGCCTGGGTGTATTGTAGCCCATATTAGCACAGCGTAATCCGGGCTACAAAAAACTATCTCTCTCGCAAATGAAAGAAGAATTTCATTTTATTGACGCAAGTGAGGGAACAAAATTACATCACGGATTGACTGTGAATTGGTAAATAACATAACCAAGCGATCAACCCCAATGCCCTCTCCTGCAGTGGGAGGTAATCCATATTCCAGCGCTTCAATATAATCACTATCAAAATGCATGGCTTCTAAATCACCTGCATCCTTTTCTTCAACTTGCTTACGAAAACGATCAGCTTGATCTTCTGCATCATTTAATTCAGAAAATCCATTGGCGATTTCTCGACCCGCGATAAAAAATTCAAACCGGTCGGTCACTTCTGGATCATCATCACTGCGACGTGCCAAAGGTGATATTTCAGTGGGATAACCCGTAATAAAAGTAGGTTGAAATAACTGGTGTTCAACGGTTTCTTCAAACAATATAATTTGCAGCTTGCCTAAGCCATCAGTTTCTTTAAAAGGAAATCCTTTTTTCTGTAAAATCGCACGGCAACTCACGATACTCTCAAGTTGCTGAGCATCAATTTCAGGATGATAATATAATATTGCCTCTTTTACGGTCATGCGCGTAAATGGCTTATTAAAATCGATAATTTGGCCTTGATATTCAATCTGCCGTTTTTCTATTACTGTATCACAGATGTAGTGTAATAATTCCTCTGTAAAATTCATCAAATCCTTATAATCTGCATAGGCTTGATAAAACTCAACCATTGTAAATTCTGGGTTATGGCGTGTTGAAATACCTTCATTGCGGAAATTACGATTAATTTCATAAACTCGCTCAAAACCACCCACAACGAGACGTTTTAAATAAAGCTCAGGCGCAATACGCAAGTACATGGTCATATCCAATGTATGATGATGCGTTACAAAAGGTCGAGCCATAGCACCACCAGGGATAGGATGCATCATAGGGGTTTCTACTTCCAGGAAGTAGTTTTTATCCATAAATTGTCTAAACGCCTGAATTAATCGTGAGCGTGTTAAAAAAGTAAGACGACTTTCATCATTAGCAATTAAGTCCACATAGCGTTTACGATATTTGATTTCTTGATCTGCTAAGCCATGAAACTTATCAGGCAAAGGTCGCAATGATTTCGTTAATAATTCAACGCGTTCCGTATGTACCGTAAGCTCACCCGTATTTGTTTTGAACAGCTCACCTTGAACACCCACTATATCGCCTAAGTCCCAATGCTTAAACTCTTCATATTGCTCAGGAAGATCATTTGCTCGAATATATACTTGCATACGGCCTGAAAAATCTTGAATATGGAAGAAGCTGGCCTTCCCCATAATACGTCTTAATACAATACGACCCGCTACAGTTACTTTAACATGTTGTTCTGCTAAAGTTTCCTTATCCAAAGAATCATAGTGCTTTATAATTTCCTGGGCTAGATTTTCACGACGGAACTGGTTTGGAAAATTAAACCCTTTTGTACGTAATTCAGCCAATTTTTGTTTGCGAATATAATAAACTTCACTTTCATCGATATGTTCTATTTGCTCATCACTCATGCTGCCCTACTCCTGCCTTTAAACTGGCTTCAATAAATTGATCCAATGCCCCATCCAATACTGCTTGGGTGTTGCTCGTTTCAACACTGGTGCGTAGATCTTTAATACGAGATTGATCTAATACGTAAGAACGGATTTGAGATCCCCAACCTATATCTGATTTACTGGCTTCCAATGCCTGCTGCTCTGCATTTTTCTTTTGCATTTCCAATTCATATAATTTAGCACGCAGCTGCTTCATTGCCTGATCTTTATTGCGATGTTGACTTCGATCATTCTGGCATTGTACTACAATCCCACTTGGAGCATGAGTAATACGTACTGCCGAGTCAGTTCGGTTAACATGCTGGCCCCCAGCTCCGGATGCTCGGTACGTATCAATACGTAAATCAGCCGGATTAATTTCTATATCAATATCATCATCAACTTCGGGTGAAACAAATACTGCTGCAAAAGAAGTATGTCGTCTATTTCCTGAGTCGAAAGGAGATTTCCGTACCAAGCGGTGCACACCACTTTCTGTACGCAGCCATCCAAAAGCATACTCGCCTTTGAAATAAATAGTAGCACTTTTAATACCAGCGACCTCTCCTGGAGAACATTCAATTAATTCAGTAATAAATCCATGTTGCTCCCCCCAACGCAAATACATGCGCAATATCATTTCGGCCCAATCCTGGGCTTCAGTTCCACCTGAGCCTGACTGAATATCTAAATAAGCATTTGAATTGTCCATTTTTCCCGAAAACATGCGACGAAACTCTAGATCAGCAACTTTTTGCTCAATAGAGGACAATTCTTTGCTAATTTCATTTATAGTCTGTTCGTCATTTTCGTCGCGTGCAATCTCAAATAATTCATGAAAATCATTAATGGATTGACTTAATTGAGTTAAAGTAAAAACGATTGCTTCCAGCTGCGTTCTTTCACGACCTAATGCCTGAGCAACTTCTGGATTATCCCAAACTGTAGAAGATTCTAATTCTCGGACAACCTCTTCCAAACGTTCACTTTTCGCATCAAAGTCAAAGATACCCCCTAAGCGCTTCAATTCGCTTCTCAAGATCCACCAGATTAAGATTAATTTGGTTTACTTCTAACATATGTGTCTCTTTAAAAAATAGTAATTGAGTCAAAGCTTTTATTTCTATTGTAGCCTGGGTGAAGCGAAGCGGAACCCAGGATCGGTAATACTACTTTCCCGGGTTCCGCTTCGCTTCACCCAGGCTACAATACGATTAAGTATGATCTGGTAAAAAATAAGCTTGAGATTTTACCGTGAATGCAGTCAAAAAAACAACATTATGAAGTCTTCATAGCGGTTCGGTAGGCTTGCAAGTTCATTAACAAATCAGCTTCCGCAGGAGATAAATGGCAACTCTCCACAATTTCATCCCGATTACCCCCCATTTCCAAAATGCGTAAAGCATGACGATAACCACCATCATTCTCTCGTTTATTCTCCAAATCCTGAATCTGGTTATCCATACTAATCAATTGGGTATTAATTTCCTTTAATTGCTTGGAGAACAATAAATCAGCATGTATTAACATAGGATGATCTTTTGTAATTTGATCAATTGATTTTTGCTGTGTATCTAATTTTTCCTGAAAATCAATTAATTTTTTTCGCTGATCTAATAAGTAATTCACTACTAATAAAAAAATAACCACATTCAAACATAAAAGAAAAATCATCATTTTATTTCCTTATTCCCAATGACTACACGGTGCACTTGTTCACTTAATGCCGGATTAAAAAGGCGAGGAACACTTCGACTCAGGGCAATAACGACACTTACTCTGCGATTTGCGGCTCTCCCTTGTTCCGTGATGTTATCTGCAACTGGAAATTGTTCGCCGTAACCCGTTACTAAAATATGTTGTGTTGAAATACCAAATGAATTTAAAATCCGACCAACAACTGCTGCACGCATGGCTGAAAGCTCCCAGTTTGATGGGAATTGAGGAGTTTCTATAGGAACATTATCAGTATACCCTTCTACTGCAACAATATAGTTAGATTTTTTGATCTTACTGGCCAATCGCATTAATTTAACAAAAGCCTCAGGTTTTAAATCAGCCTCACCCGACTCAAACAAAGCTCCTGATTTAATATCCAGCTCTATCCAGCCTTCCTGACGATTAATCTTATAATTTCCATCTTCTAATTCTGATAACGATTGATTTAGTTCATCAAGCCCATCATTATAGAGTCCGTGAAATTGTTTGGTTTGTGGCCCATCTTTTTTATTGTCTGTTGATTTGAGCGCACGAGCTGCATCTTTTTTATTGAAAGCCGATTTCATCCCCTCCGAAAGTGATCGGTATTTTGAAATATTAACGGAAGAAATAGCGTACATCACTACAAAAAATGCAAATAACAAGGTGATAAAATCTGCATAAGAGACAACCCAACGATGATGGTCGTTATGTTGTTCATTTCTTTTTTTTCTTGATTTCATTTTTCTTGTGCTGGCCAAAATTATTAAGTTTTAATAGCAGGATCCCTGGGCTTTCCCCAGAGGCGATGGCAACTAAACCCTCTACAATCATTTCGTCATAGTGCACCTTATGGGCAACACAACTTTTTAATTTATTCGCTATTGGTAAAAAAATGAGATTAGCCATTCCAACCCCGTAAATAGTAGCAACGAAAGCAACCGCAATGCCTAATCCCAATTCGCTTGGGTCGGATAAGTGACGCATCACTTGGATCAATCCTAATACTGCCCCCATAATTCCTATGGTTGGACTATATCCTCCCATACTTTCAAAAACTTGTGATGCATGAATGTCATGAGCTTCAATTCGATCAATCTCGTCTTCCAGAACTTGTCTAATAGTGAGTTTATCTACGCCAATAACCAACAATTCCAAACCCTTACTAATGAGCGGATTTTTCTCAACTTCCAAGTGTTCCTCTAGAGAAAGCAATCCCAATTGACGTGCTTTTCGTGCTAACTCAAACATCTTGTTTCGACAGGCTTCAAAATCAAGTTTGGGCGGTTTGATGACCCAGGGTAAAATATAAAATGCTCTCCTAAAGGTACTGAGTGGTGTTTGCACCATGACGGCACCAATTGTTCCTCCAAGTACGATAAACAATGCAGATAAATTGATTAAAGCCTGTATGTTTCCGCCTTCAAACATTTGGCCGATTAAAATTGCTAAAAAACTGGTTAACATCCCTATTAAAGTTAAAACATCCATTGTTTTTTATTCCGGTAAACGTGATTTGATACGATGCGTTGCTTGGCTAAGAATCTGTGAAACGCGTGATTCGCTAACTCCAATAACTTCCCCAATTTCTTTTAAATTTAAATCCTGCTCATAATACAAAGAGAGTACCATTCGCTCCTTATGGGGTAATCCTCGGATAACTTCTGACAAACGACGCATCAAATCACTATGAAATACATTGGCATGAGGCTCAGCGTACCCATCTTCAACCTGCAAAACATCATCCGTAACACCCAAATCTTCAAAGCCATATAAATGACTACTCACTGAGTCTTGTAACATTTCATGGTACTCATCAAGTGAAATATCAAGTTCAGCTGCAATTTCTGAGTCCTTAGCCTCTCTTCCTAATCGATGCTCAAGATATTTTACTGCTTCAGAAATCATTCTTGAATTACGGTATACCGAACGAGGTACCCAATCATTACGTCTTACTTCATCAAGCATGTACCCTCTAATCCTAATTCCTGCATAGGTTTCAAATGAGGCACCTTTGGAAGAATCATAATGTTTAGTCGCTTCCAGCAATCCAAGCATTCCTGCTTGGATTAAATCATCCAACTGCACACTTTGTGGCAAACGCCCCAATAAATGATGTGCGATGCGTTTAACCAACAAGGCATGGGTTTTTACCAATGTTTCTTGGATTTGCTGATTAACTTTGCTATAGGCAGCCAAAGCATCCACAATATTCTCCTTAAAATTCACCTGCAACCAAACGCTCTAAAAAGAAACTGGTATTACCACCCAATAAAGAGCTGGGGGGCCACTCAGATACTTCATCTGCTAGCTGTCTAAGTGCCAAAGAAGCAGCAGAATCAGGATAAGCAATTAATACAGGTTTTTGCATTTTTACTGCCCTGTGTATGTGTTCATCAAAAGGTACTGCTCCTAAATAGTCTAGCTGAACCTCAAGAAATTGCTCGGAAACTTTGAATAATTTGTTAAATAATTCGCGCCCATCTCTCTCATTTCTCACCATATTGGCCAGAATATGAAAACGCGTCCATTCATAACGTTTACTCATTACTTTAATTAAAGCATATGCATCAGTTAATGAAGTGGGTTCATCACATACAACAACAATTAATTCTTGCGATGAGCGAGTAAAACTTAGAACCGTGTCTGAAATTCCAGCCGCTGTATCGATAATCATGTAATCTAAATCATCCGTAAGCTCATTAAATGCATCGATAATTCCAGCAAGCTCTGGTGGGGAAAGTTGAGTCATAAATTCAGTTCCTGAGGCCGCAGGAATAACACTAATACCATTAGGTCCAGGTAAAATAATGTCACTTAAATGACAGATTCCCTGAATTACATGGGATAAATTAAATTTAGTATGCAAACCCAACATAATATCGATATTTGCCAAACCTAAATCGGCGTCGAGTAACATGACTCTTTTGTTAAGCTGAGCCAAACCAACAGCCAAATTGACCGAAACATTACTCTTGCCTACACCTCCCTTCCCAGCAGAGACTGCAATGACTTTAATCGGTTTCGCACGTGACAGCTTCCTCAGGCCTGAGGCCTGATCGCGTATATTTTGCTTTACTTTAGACATGATATTCTCTCCCAGCACTTTGATGCGCTTTCCCAACCTTGTCTGTCTGGAACAGTTGTATTTCCTGATCTATAAGCAGCTCAATAAGCTGGTGTCGTGTTGCCATTTTAATGTCTTCAGGTACACGTTGTCCGTGTGTGAGATAGCTCACCCCCAAACCTGACTCAGTAAGTGCACTAAGTGCACCACCTACAGCTAATGACTCATCCAGTTTGGTTAAAATACACTGATCGACTTGATTTGCTTCATAACGCCTTATTGCATCAACTAATACTTGATAGTGGCTAGTTGCAGGTAAAACCAAAACCTTGGAAATCGATTGTAAATAAGTGCCCAATACATGCATTTGTTTTACAACTCGTTCATCGGCCGGATTCATTCCCGCGGTATCAATTAAAATTAATTTCTTATCGCTTAATTGCCGTAATACTCGCGCCAAGGAAACTTCATCCTGAGCAACACAGACCTTAACCCCCAAAATTTTTCCATACATCATCAGCTGTTCTTGGGCAGCAATTCGATAAGTGTCCATAGTGACGAGACCTAACTTATCAGCCCCAAATCTCAAGGTAAATCTCGCCGCAATTTTGGCTAATGTCGTCGTTTTTCCGACACCTGTTGGTCCAACAAAAGCATAAACCCCGCCTTCTTCTATCCTATGGGTATCATGAATAGTTAATTGCTCGGAAATTAGATTCAATACTGCTTCCCAACCTCTTTGTTGATTCAAATCGGGTCGCACAGAACATGCCCAAGTCGCGGCTGTCGTGTGACTTACCCCCAAATACAGAAGTTTCTGGAGCAAAATTGTATGCAAAGGCTCATGGACACCAACATTTCCTCTTAATTGTGCTTCAAGCATGCCTCTTAGCGTTTGAATTTCTTGGCGCATATCATCAAGAGGGGTTTGCATTTGAAATTTATTAATCTGACTCGGTGGCTCAGCACAAGCTACCGCTGCAGAAGTTGAGAGAATTGTTTCATCAAAATCAATTGCTGCAACTACTTCCACTCCACCATCTACATGGTGGCTGGACAAGATGACGGCATCTGCACCAAGTGTCTCTTTAATTTGTTTCATAGCGCTGCGTGTATCGGCCGCAACAAAACGTTTTAATTTCATAAAGCCTCCTGCTTATGAAGAAATTTGTCACTACTCACGCAATGCCTCTATAGAAATTGTAGCCTGATTGTAGGAAAACTGAGAAATTTATGCTCTAAGTTCTTTTTTCTACACCTAAGCTACTGTTCTGTTATTACAGACCCAGTACTCCATTTCTATCCTACTGTGCCTACTATTCTTATTTGTTTATTATCAGGAATTTCCTGATACGACAAAACATGAAAGTCATGAGAGATATTACGCACAAATCGTGCCAACACTGCTCGTATTCCCGGTTGTACAACCAATACTGAGCTCTCCTGCTTTGCCTGCTGTTGCATTGCTAGTTGTGTTAAAGAATGCTGTATTTTATCTGCCATTCCTGGCTCAAAATTTACGCCTCCAGATCCACTACTCTGAATTATGTTTTGCAATAATTGTTCCAACTCGGGTTTTAATGTAATAATTGGCAATTCCTCGTGAATTCCACTGATTTTTTGAGTAATTAATCGTGATAAGGCAATACGTACTTGACTGATTAAATACTCTGTATCTTTAGATTTTGGCGCTAACTCCGCCAAAGTTTCGACAATCGTTCGAATGTCAGTGAGCGGAATATGTTCTACTAGTAATCCTTGTAATACTTTACTTACCATTCCTAATGTAAGACCATCTGGGATCAGCTCTTTCACTAATTTAGGTGAGTTTATTGCAAGCTTATCTAAGAGCTGTTGTGTTTCTTCATAACCTAATAACTGCTGACTGTTTTGCTCTAATATTTGACTTAGGTGAGTAGCGACAACTGTTGAGGTATCAACTACGGTATAGCCCAATGTATGTGCTTGTTCTTTTTGACTTTCATTAATCCAAACCGCTTCCATACCAAATGCCGGATCATGTGTTTTAATTCCTTCAATTTCGCCAAAAATTTGTCCAGGGTTTATAGCCAAGCAACGATCAAGATGAATCGCAGCCTCTCCCATGACAACTCCTGCCAAACTAATTCGGTAATGGTTAGGCTTTAAATCTAAATTGTCCCGTACATGCACCGATGGAATTAAAAAACCAAGCTCTTGAGATATCTTCTTGCGCACCCCTTTTATGCGAGAAAGCAACACTCCGCCTTGTGACTGATCAACTAAAGGAATCAGGCGATATCCTACTTCAAGACTAATCACGTCAACAGGATTTACATCATCCCATGAGAGTTCTGATGAAATATTTGGAGCTTGCATTGCAATAGATTCATTTTCCTGAGAGAGCTCCTCTTTACGCTTAACTTTTTCTTGTTGTTGAAACAAATAAGCAATTCCCGACAAACCTGCAGCAAGTAAAATAAATGCAACATGGGGCATTCCGGGAATAATACCAATCAATCCGATAATTGCCGCAGCAATAATTAATGAACGCGGATTAGCCAGCAATTGGGAAACAACTGCATGCCCCATATTTTGCGCACTAGAAACTCGAGTAACAATGATGGCTGCAGCAGTTGATAAAACTAAAGAAGGTACTTGGGCTACCAAGCCATCACCAATAGTTAATAGAATATAATTATGTAGTGCATCAGAAACATTCATTCCATGCTGAAAAACACCGATAATTAACCCACCAATAATGTTAACTACCAAAATCAAAATTCCAGCGATTGCATCGCCGCGGACGAATTTGCTGGCACCATCCATAGAACCGTAAAAATCTGCTTCCTGAGCGACCTCTAATCGACGCTTTATCGCCTGCTCTTGGTTAATTAAACCCGCATTCAGATCGGCATCGATAGCCATTTGTTTGCCAGGTAAAGAATCCAAAGTAAAACGCGCACTAACCTCAGATACACGGCCCGCACCCTTAGTTACTACAACAAAATTTATAACGACTAAAATAATAAATACGACTAAACCTACAGCATAGTTTCCACCAATAACTACTTCACCAAATGATTGAATCACATGCCCAGCAGCATCAGTTCCTTTATAGCCGTTTAACAAAACCACGCGAGTTGAGGCTACATTTAAAGACAATCGCAATAAGGTTGCGAGCAATATAACAGTTGGAAATACGGCAAAATCCAGAGGCCTTTCGCTGTATATCACAGCTAACAGCACTACAAGTGATAGAGCGATATTAAAGGTAAATAAAACATCCAATAAAAAAGGGGGCAAAGGCAACATCATCATGCCAAGCATCATGATGAGCACTAAAGGTGTACCTAAACCTTGACGCATCCAATATTGAATATAGTGCAATGCTTTATTCATGGGCATCCTCCTCTGCTTCGCGTACTAATTCTGGTGGAATAGGAACATCCTGTAATACAACAGGTTTATAATCATAACGTTCCTTATCACGCAGTTGAAACACATAGGCTAAAACCTGGGCTACAGCAATATAAAGCCCTCTTGGTATTTCCGCATTTAATTTGGTAGAAAAATAGAGGGCCCGTGCCAAGGGTGGCACCGAAATAATAGGAATTTGATGTGACTTTGCAACTTTGCTTATTTGGAAAGCGACCAAATCTTTACCTTTCGCTACTACTATTGGTGCTTTATGACTCTTTTCTTTATAACTAATTGCTACAGCATAATGAGTAGGATTCGTCAACACCACATTTGCCTTGGATATTTCATTCATCATTCGTCGTCTTGAAATTTCTTGTTGCGCGCGACGAATAGCACTTTTTACTTCGGGCTTACCTTCTGTTTCTTTATATTCGTCCCTCAATTCTTGCATTGTCATCTTCATATTTTTTTGATGTTCATACAATTGAAAAGGTACATCAAAAGCAGCAATCAAAATCAAACTGGCTGCAATCAATACAAAAGACTTCACTACGATCAAAGCACCACTACCAATTGCTGTTTCTATGGGAACATGGGCCAAAGCCAACAATGCAAGCACTTGTGATTTAAGTACAACAACAGCTACAATTGCAACTAAGAGGAACTTAAAAAACGATTTGAACATTTCGGCAAAACTTTTTACCGAGATCATACGCTTAAGCCCTTGAAATAAATTGAGTCGTGAAAATTTAGGCTGTAAAACTTGTCCGCTAAACACCCAGCCCCCCATAAGTAAAGGGGCTGCCAAAGAAATAAAAAAGATAACAACCAATAAGGGCATTAAAGACCAAAATCCCATCTTAGCTAGAAAAAACAAACGTTCAAAACTCGTTGTTGAAGTGATAATAACTCGTGTATCAAACTCAAAAGCATGGCGCATCATAGTTGCCATCTGATGCGCTAATTGCTTTCCAAAAATAAGAAATCCCACCGCAGTAAAAAGCAAAATTACGGTGGTGTTGAAATCTCTTGAGCGAGCCACCTGACCTTTTTTTCGCGCTTCTTTGAGCCGTTTGGCCGAGGGCTGTTCGGTTTTTTCTTGTGCTTGTTCTTGATCCGCCATCAGCGCAGCATCCCTATCATAAAACGCATTCCATCTTTGATAAGATCTGCCATTTGTGCAGCAACACTCGGCAAACCCACCTTAATCACAACCATTCCCATGATTAACGTTATAGGAAATCCCAAAGAAAAAATATTTAATTGTGGTGCTGCCCTAGACATAATTCCGAATGCTAGACTCACAATAAGTAAAGACAATAAAGCGGGGATTGAAATCAATAATGCTTGTTTAAACATCCAGCCCGAAAATAAAATGACATTCCATACCATAGATTGAGTCACTGAAAGCTCTCCTACAGGCATTATTCTGAAACTCTCTAATAAAGTTTCAAAAACAGTCAAATGTCCATTAAGCGCCAAAAAAATTAAAGTCATCATCATTGAATAAAGCTGGCTGACCAATGGAACACTGGCTCTGCTTGCAGGATCCATCATCACCGCAAAACTAAGACCAGCTTGCATTGCAATAATTTGCCCGCCCAAAACAAAAACCTGAAAAACGAGTTGTAAGACAAATCCCATTAACAACCCAAAGAGCATTTCCTGAATGATATATGCTAAAAAAACTCCTTTGAAATTCAGGAAAGAAAGTTCTTTAGGAACCATAAAAGCACAAACCCAACTTAAAACGAAAAGCAAAATAATTTTAATGCGTGCCGGTAATAAAACAGAGGAAAATACAGGTATTGTAAGCAATAACCCACCAATACGTCCCATTGGCCAAATAACCTGGCTTATCATGCCTATTATTGTTGGATAATCCAGCTTCATTTCGAGTTAGCCTATTAAATAAGGAATATTGGTAATTAACGAATCGGTGTAATTCACCATTGTCTTCAATAACCAAGGACCAGCAAATACGAGCATCAAAAAAGTAACAAATAATTTGGGTATAAAACTTAAACTCGTTTCATTAATTTGTGTTGCCGCTTGAAACATGGAAACAATAACACCAACAATCAAACCAGGAAGAATGAGAACTGTGATCAATAACAACATTAAATACACACCTTCGCTGAATATAGAAACTACTGACTCTGGCGTCATATTATTTCCCTTTTAGTAACCCTGTTTCCTGTTAATTCACTGCATGCTGCATTTAACTCATGGCAAAACTTGATGCCAGTGATCCTAAAACAAGTGTCCAGCCATCAACCATAACAAAAAGCATGATCTTAAAGGGTAATGAAATAATTAAAGGCGATAACATCATCATACCCATAGCCATCAGAACACTGGATACCACCATATCAATAATTAAAAAAGGCAAAAATAAAATAAAGCCAATCTGAAATGCTGTTTTTAATTCGCTAGTAATGAACGCGGGAATCACTACACTCATTGGTACTTCATTGAGGGTAGCCGGATTTTTTTGAGCAAATTTTTCAAACATGGATAAATCATTTTTGCGTGTTTGATTTAGCATAAATTCGCGTAAAGGCACTTGTGCATTGGCTAAGGCCTGGGGAAATTTTATGGTCTCTGCAAGATAAGGTTGTACTGCGGTTTCATTGATTTTATTAAATACTGGGGACATCACAAAATAAGTCATAAACAGAGCGATGCCAATTAAAATTTGGTTGGTTGGAGTTTGTGCCATCCCTATAGCCTGACGTAAAATGGAAAGCACGATAATTATTCTTGTAAATGCTGTCATTGCCATCAACATTCCAGGCAAAACAGTTAACAAGGTCATAAAAATCAAAATTTGGAGGTTAACACTGTAGGTCTGTTCTCCATTTGCACCAGGTTGTACCGTCATGGCAGGTAAGGATAAAGGTGCTGCATGCAAATCCAGAGGAATAAAACAAAATAAGATAAGAATCAAAGTAGCCTGGGTGCAGCGAAGCGAAACCCGGGAATTAAAGACACTCCTTCCCACTGCCATTAAGTTAAGGAACTTTGTCATTCCCACATAGGAGGATAACCATTTCTGTACATGTAAATTCATTATTTTCATCTTATGATTTCACAACCGATTTAAGCAGATCTGCAAATGAAGGTTTATTTGTAATATCAAAGCCAGAAGGCAACTGTTCGCCAAAATCATGAAGCAAGGTGACATTTCCAGCGCCCGAACCAATCAATAAATAACGAGTTCCCACTTTTAATAGTGTGATTTTTTCCTTAGGTCCCAAAATCATACTGGCTACAGATTGAAATCCTTTTGCCGAACCCATTTGCATACCATGTAATCGCTTCACTACCCATGACAGTACAATGATGAGCAATAAAACCAACAATAAGCCCATCACAACACGTATGAGTTCGCCCTGGCTAAGTGCGCTTTGCATTATCTTAATCGCTTAATTCGTTCTGCTTGAGGAACAATGTCGGTTAGTCGCACACCAAATTTATCGTTAACTACAACAACCTCCCCGTGTGCAACTAAAGTACCATTGACTAAAACATCAAGCGGATCACCTGCTAAACGATCCAGAGCAACAATACCTCCTTGGTTTAATTGGAGCAGATTGCGAATGGTCATTTTAGTACGGCCAATTTCTACCGTTACGGAGACCGGTATATCTAAAATCAAATCCATTTTATCGCTGTCTGCTTCTTGGGGTAGATTATTTGTTGGTTTAGGTTGTTCAATTGCCTCTTGAGACATTCCTTATCTCCTAATAACTAATATTTTTTATTATTTTTACTGCGCGTTTGTCATTTGCAGTACCTTGAGTTGCCGTAAAACCTGGAACCCCTTCAATATCTAAAGTAACCTCTTCTTTCATTTCCATAGGTATAAAATCACCTATTTGCCATGACATCACAGCACCCAGAGTACTTGTTGTTTCAGCCATTGCAGAACTCACAGTTACTTCGACATTCATTAATTCTTCTTTCAGTGATTTAACCCAGTTGGGATCAATTTCATCATCGGGTCGAGAGGCGCCAAGCTCCAATTGCTCTTTAATTGGTTCAACCATGGAATAAGGTAAAATGAAATAAAACGTTCCCATTTCTTTGCCAAAATCCATCGAAAAACGTGCTACTAACAGCATTTCTTCAGGTTCTGCTATATTGACTAATTGTGGGTTTGTTTCGTCATTAAATTTGCTAATATCAAGCTGAATAATTGGCTTCCAAGCTTGAGTCAGATTGGCAATAAGTTTCTTGGTAATTACATCCATGACACGCAACTCAGTCGCAGTAAAATCAGTTCTATCTTTTTGGGCAAAAAATTGGGAGCTGCCACCAAAATAATAGTCGACCAGATCATAGACAAAAGTACTATCAAAAAGAATAATGCCCTTACCTCTTAGTGGTTTGAATTTAAAAATACACATTAAACTTGGGTTGGGTAAGCTCTCCATAAAATCGCGATGTTTTATAATGAGCAGTGGATCTTGTTTAATCTCGAAATCCTTACCCGTAACATTATAGACATCCGACGCAAATAAGCGCACAGCGCGATCATAAATTCTATCTAATACAGGTAACTTACCTTTGACGATACGTTCCTGAGCAGCAAAATTCAGTGTTGTTACATCAGTTTCTTCTTTTATTTCTACGGTCTCAAATACCGCTTCCGTTACCTTCTTTTTATTAGCTTTTGATTTTTTATGGTCGGATTTTTCATGGGCTGCTGTAGTGTCTTCTGAGTCCTGGTGTACTTCCTCAGGAGTTTCACCTACAGTTTTCAGTAGCGCATCTATTTCTTCTTGTGATAAAACGTTTTTATCAGACATATAAGCAATCCATACTAATTTTAAACTTGAATTCACTCATTAAACTCAAGCAAGCACCATGATTTTTCTTTCGAGTAACACATTATGCAAACTATATGCCATTTATAAAAATGATTTAGAGTAGCCTGGGTGCAGCGAAGCGGAACCCGGGAATGATTCATCAAAAACCCGGGTTCCGCTTCGCTGCACCCAGGCTACAACTACAAAATGAATTAATAAACAGCGAGCCATTTGATTTGACAGTCAAAAAATCATATGCCAATCATTTGACAATATATTCAAATTAATAAAGAAAAAAGTAGGTCCTTTTACTCATTCGTCTCAAGCTGGCATTTCGCCTGCGCCATTCTTCGACAATTATCCTGGCAGTCAATTTGATCGGAGTTCAAGCATTGTGAATTAATACAATCTTGGGTTGTATTATTAAGACATTGTGATTTGTCATACTTTTGCGCACCTAAATTATCTTGGGGAATATCGGCTGCAAAAACTGAAAGAGAAAAGAAGAAACTCAAAAAGCTTAAAAAAGTTTTCATCATAATTCCTTTTAAATATGTTTCTAAATGAATTATAGTCTTAATATTGAAAATAATTGAATGGCGAAGCAATGCACAGCAAAATAAGAACTCTCACTAATTTTAGCCGTGCCGACTTGAGTCAATCCTCGTGTTTACGTCCAGATAATGAAGCACAACTTGTTGATTATCTTGCTCATAACCCTCAACAAAATATACTCGTACGCGGTTCAGGCATAAGTTACAATGACAGTTGTTTTAATACGGATGGTTTTATTATCGATAGTGCTCGTCTGGATCATTTTATCGATTTTAATCATGATACTGGGATTGTACTCTGTCAGGGTGGCTTATCGCTTAAAGATCTATTTTTAGTGCATCCTGATTTCATTCCTCCTGTTCTTCCGGGCAGTGTCCACGCTACAGTGGCAGGTGCAATTGCTCACGATGTGCATGGAAAAAACAATCATCAAGCCGGTAGTTTTGGCCATCATCTCATCGAATTTGATTTGTTGATCGGCAGTAAAAAATTCCATTGCAGCCGTAAAAAAAACAGTGACTTATTTCATACCACAATCGCTGGCTTAGGCCTTACAGGTATTATTACTCGTGCTACACTTCGTCTTAAAAAAGCGTCTCGTTTTGTTCAGGCAGAACACAAACAATTTGAATCAATCCAAGCACTAACTGAATATATGGTCGCCGAGGGTATTCATCATGATTATCAAGTATCTTGGCTTGATCTCCTTAATCCTGCTCCGCGAGCCATTCTTTCTATAGCGGATCATTGTGAACCAATTGACACTAAAAAACGAACAATCCATACCGTACCTAAAATTCCCTTCTCCTTAATAAAATCATGGAATATGAAACTATTTAATCAGTATTTTTTTAACCGTAAAAAAGGAACAGAAAAACTAGAGCTTGAGCAATTTAATAATCCGCTTGATAAGCTCATGCACTGGAACAGGCTTTATGGCCCTAAAGGATTGATTCAATTTCAAGCAGTATTTAGTGCAGAACAAGTTACATCTACTTTAGATCAGTTGATACAGTTGATGCGGATTAATAAGGCAACACCCACTCTTGCCGTCCTCAAGTTATTCACCCAACCAGGGGAAGGATTACTTTCCTTTTGTAAACCAGGATTTACCTTAGCAGTTGATTTTGTATGTAATCCTCAGGCGAAACAAGCAATATCTGCAATGAATCAATTAATCACTGAACTGAATGGTCGAGTTTATTTAGCTAAAGATTTGCTTTTGAATGAAGAGCAATTTCATAGTATGTATGAGAATCATAAACATTTTTCTCAAACCCTTGAGCACTATGGATGTACAATGCACTCTGATCTGGCAAAACGATTAGGGATAAAAAAATGACGCAAAGAACTTGGGTGATACTTGGTGCAACCTCCATTATTGCAGAAAAATTTGCTCATATTGTTGCTCAATCAAAGCACCACTTACTTTTGGTAGGACGCCAACACGATCAACTCCATATGATTGCCAATGACATCACGCTTAGATACAAAACACATTGTGATGTGCTCATTGTGGATCTGGTTGAACAAGTGGATGAGCTACTTAATGTGCTTAAAACAGAAGATCGTGAATTGGATTTGTTCATTGCCCACAGTGATTTCACCAATAACGAACATCTGAATATTGAAACAATTACCCATCTTATCCAACTCAATATTCTAACCACTACCATAATTATCCACTCCTTCTTAAATCGCCAACAAAAAGAATATAATTTACTGTTTCTAAGTTCCGTTGCAGCGTGTAGAGGACGTGCCAAAAACAGTCTTTATGGAGCAAGTAAAGCAAGTATTGAAATTTACCTCCAGGGTTTACAACAGACTGCCAGCAGCAATCAACATATCACTATTGCCCGCTTAGGCTTTATTGATACCAAACAAACTTATGGCATGCCTGGAATTTTTTATGCAGCACCACCAGACTCTTGTGCAAAAGCGTGTTGGAACGGGTTAATGCGCAGAAAAAGGATGTTTTATTATCCTTATTTTTGGCGAATTATTATGGCAATCATCACTCGATTGCCATTTTTTCTTTATAAGAAAATGGGCAAGATTTGATGGTGTTTTTTTGAGTTTTCAAAGAGCCTTATTAGATCATTGGTCTCTTCTGTTAACTCATTTTTAGCTACCCGCATAACTCATACAACTCTTTTCGGCTCCCACTTAGATAATTCCTTAAGCTATCAGGCATTAACTCTTTTAGATCAGCCTAAACGGTCAAATATTACTGAATTCACTTCAAGATTTTAATCATAGGTAAAATTGTTTTTATCAATCCAAAAAATTGTAAGATATAGATAACTAAAATAATGAGAACCAGTACATTTAACAGACTTTTAATTGCGGGTGGCATAGGAATAAAAGTGTCAATTAGCCACATCACTACCCCAAAAACAACAATTATGGCAATCAAATTCAGCAACCCGTTCATGACTATCCTTATTAAGATGGTTTTTTTAAAATTATAGCAGATTTACAAAGACTTAGGTTTTTTAATAGTAATAAGAAGATGATGAAATTCGTAGCCTGGGTGCAGCGCAGCGAAACCCGGGTTTCTGGGTTTGAGTTGTACAATCCCGGGTTTCGCTGCGCTGCACCCAGGCTACGAAATAACATTATTCGCTATGTGTGCCTGTTTTTCCTTTCAATAGATCACGAATTTCTGCCAATAAAGCTTCTTCTCTTGTTGGTGGTGTTTCTTTTTTTTCTTCTTTTTTCCTTAATAAAGAAATCCCTTTAATTGCTACAAAAATTGAAAAAGAAATGATAGCAAAATCAATCACTGCCTGGAGAAATTCGCCCCACTTCACCACCGCAGCACCGACTGTAAACGTTTTATTTGCGATATTAATTCCGCCTAATATTAGACCAATTAAAGGCATGACAATACCACTAACTAATGAACTAATGATTTTACCGAATGCAGCACCAATAACCACTGCAACTGCAAGATCAATTGCATTTCCTTTGATAGCAAATTGTTTAAACTCTTGTAAAAAACTCATGTCATCTCCTTATGCATGATCACTTTACAAAGGTAATCTGGAGGGTTCCAGACTACCTCAGATCGATTTATGAATGACGGACCATTTCTCTAATTTCTTCGATTTTTTTCTCCAAATCATCTGGAACAGCGCCGCCTCCCTGAGCCATATCATCTCGACCCCCACCTTTTCCACAGAGATGTTTTACCAACGTGGCTGCAGTAGGTGCTTTACCTAAAATATTTTTACTCACCCCAGCAATCACATTCATTTTATTTTGATCAAGTGTAAATAAAACAATCACAGCCGAATCGAGTCTCGATTTCAATTGATCCAAGGTAGTACGCATAGTTTGACTGTCTGCTCCATCCAATTGCTTCACAAGCAAACTAATTCCATTGATTTTTTCCACCTCATTTGCCAGATCCGCTCCGGATTTTTGTGCTTTCTCACTTTGTAGTTTGGCAATTTCCTTTTCCAAACCCTTACTTTCAGTAAGGAGCTGTGCGATTTTATCCGGCAAATTATTTGTTGCAGTTTTTAATAAAGATGCTGATTCGCTCAACAAAAATTGTTGTTCATTAACCCAGTCTAATGCATAGCGACCTGTTACCATCTCAATACGTCTTACCCCACTGGCAATCCCATATTCTGAGACGATTTTAAACAGCCCGATATCACCAGTCCTTCGTGCATGTGTTCCACCACAAAGTTCTTTAGAGAACTCGCCCATAGATAATACACGCACTTCATCGGTATATTTTTCACCAAAAAGAGCAACAGCACCGCTTTTTTTAGCCGATTCAATATCCATAATCCGGGTTTCAACTTCATGATTCGCACGAATTTGATCATTAACTAATAGTTCAATTTCTTGTATTTGTTCTGCGGTTAATGGTTCAAAATGAGAAAAGTCAAAACGCGCACGCTCTGCATCAACCAATGAGCCTTTTTGCTGGACTTGAGGTCCGACTACTGTTTTAAGCGCTGCGTGCAACAAGTGAGTTGCAGTATGATTTATACGAATTGCCTCTCGGCGTTCATTATCAATTTGCGCTTTAACCAACTGATCTAAAGTCCCAGTGCCTTGAACTACTTCTCCATAATGCACTATGGCTTGACCTTTCTTTTGTGTGTCATCGACACGAAAATGAAAGTCTGTTCCTGTTAAAACGCCCTTATCGCCTACTTGTCCCCCGCTTTCTGCATAAAACGGTGTATGATCGAGGACTATGGCCCCTTTCATACCTTTGTTTAAGGTTTTTACTTCTTTTCCTTCCTGAAGCAAGGCGACAATTTTTGATTCCATTTCCTTTTTTTCATACCCATGAAAATCAGATTGGTAATCCAATTGAGCATTGTTACTGTAATCGACGCTGAATTGACTGGCTGCCTGAGATTGTTCTCGTTGTTGTTGCATTAACTGATTAAAGCCATCCATATCCACATAAAGGCCTTGTTCTCTGGCGATATCAGCGGTTAAATCAACAGGAAAACCATATGTATCATACAGCTTAAATGCGATTTCCCCGGAGATTTCGTGGCCGCCAAGAGAATGCATTTGTTCTTGCAATAAACGTAAACCCTGATCAAGCGTACGAGCAAATTGATTCTCTTCTTGATTAAGTATTTTTTCTATATGGCTCTTATATTTTATCAATTCAGGATAAGCATCACCCATGACTTTAATTAAAGGCTCTACTAACTTTGAAAAAAATGGGGTTGGTAAGCCTAACTTGTTACCATGTCTTATCGCCCTTCTAATAATTCTCCTAAGTACATACCCTCGTCCTTCATTACCAGGAATCACTCCATCAGCAACTAGGAATGCACAAGAACGAATATGGTCGGCAATTACTTTTAAGGAGGTATGGTTTAAATCGGTAACATCACCAAGTTTTGCAGTCGATTGAATTAAATATTGGAAAATGTCCGTTTCATAATTACTGTGTACTCCTTGTACTACTGCAGCAAGTCGCTCCAGTCCCATACCTGTGTCTACGGAAGGTTTAGGTAGAGGATGCAGATTTCCATCCTTATCTCGATTAAACTGCATGAATACCAGGTTCCAAATTTCTATATATCGGTCCCCATCTTCATCAGGACTTCCTGGAGGACCACCTGGAATTTCTGGACCATGATCATAAAAAATTTCAGTGCAAGGACCACAAGGACCGGTATCACCCATAGACCAAAAATTATCTTTTTCACCGCAGCGTGAAAAACGTACAGCTGAAACCTTCATTTCTTTCAGCCAAATATCTTCTGCTTCCTGATCTTCTTTGTAAACAGTCACCCATAAACGCTCTTCAGGCAAACGCAGAACCTGAGTTAAAAATTCCCAAGCAAATTTTATGGCTTCTCGTTTGAAATAATCACCGAAACTAAAATTACCCAACATTTCAAAAAACGTATGGTGTCTTGCTGTATAACCCACATTTTCCAAATCATTGTGCTTCCCACCTGCACGCACACAACGTTGTGCGGTGACTGCCCGGTGATAAGAACGCGTTTCAAGTCCTAAAAATAAATCCTTAAATTGCACCATACCTGCATTGGTAAATAATAAAGTAGGATCATTAGCAGGAATTAAAGAGCTGGATTCCACGAGTTGATGGCCACTTTGTGTGAAATAATCAAAAAATGCTTTTCTAATTTCAGAACTTTTCATTTCGAATCAACACCAATTTGAGTTAATTTTAATTTTTAATTGTAGCCTGGGTGCAGCGCAGCGGAGCCCGGGTTTTCTGGTTTTGAATAAAATTTCTCAACCCCGGGTTCCGCTGCGCTGCACCCAGGCTACAAGGCACCAAAGACTACGATTTCATTTTTATCTTTTCAATTCTTTTTTCACTTGCACAATGGTATCCATTCCAAATCCACGATAGAGCAAAAAACGCTGTTGTTTTTGCAACTCGTCAAAAGTTAGATCAAGTTGTCCTTTACTTTTTTTATGCCAAACATCCAAAGCATAAGCCAACCAATTATCTTTTTCTTGTTGCAAGAATTGTTGAATTAACTCCTTATCAATTCCTTTACTACTTAATTCCTGACTTATTTTTAAAGGTCCATAGCCCTGTCGTATTCGTGAACGACTGTATGTTTCTACAAAACGTTGATCATTTTGTAAATCCAAACGTCGGCATTCATCTAATGCATTGTTTACTTCGATCGCACTATATCCTTTTTGTTTTAATTTATCGTAAAGCTCTAGTGCACTGTGCTCGCGCCTGGACAACAGGCGCACAGCACTATCAAATGCTTTAGTCATCAACAGTCTCAAATTCTTCCGCACTAGCTGACGCAAGCATAGGTAGCTTTTTCTCTAAAAGCTCAGTACGAATTAGCTGCTCAAGAGCTGCTGCAACTTGAGGGTTCTCTTTCAGGTACAAGCGAACATTATCTTTACCCTGGCCAATCTTCTCCCCTTTATAACTGTACCAAGCGCCCGATTTTTCAATCAGATTGAGTTGAACACCCAAATTGATAATTTCACTTTCACGAGAAATACCTTCATTATAGAGAATATCAAACTCTGTCATCTTGAATGGTGGCGCCACTTTATTCTTCACTACTTTAACTCGTGTTTCACTGCCTAAGATTTCTTCACCTTTCTTAATTGATCCAATACGGCGAATGTCTAAGCGAACAGAGGCATAGAATTTTAATGCATTACCGCCAGTAGTTGTTTCAGGGCTACCAAACATTACACCGATTTTCATACGAATCTGGTTAATAAAAATGACTAGAGTATTGGAGCGTTTAATATTAGCAGTCAATTTACGTAAAGCTTGTGACATGAGTCGAGCTTGTAAACCAACATGTGAATCCCCCATTTCCCCCTCAATTTCCGCTTTGGGAGTCAATGCAGCAACCGAGTCGACAATAATCACGTCCACTGCCGCAGAGCGGACCAACATGTCGGTAATTTCCAGAGCTTGTTCTCCAGTATCTGGCTGAGAAACCAGTAACTCATCCACATTAACACCCAGTTTTTGCGCATAGCTTGGATCTAAAGCATGTTCTGCATCAATAAATGCGGCCGTGCCACCCATTTTTTGACACTCGGCAATAACTTGTAATGTTAACGTTGTTTTACCAGATGACTCTGGTCCATAAATTTCAACAATACGTCCTTTGGGTAAACCACCAATTCCCAAGGCAATGTCTAATCCTAAAGACCCTGTTGAAATGGCTTCTATATCTCGGGATACAGTACTGTCCCCCATGCGCATCACTGATCCTTTACCAAATTGGCGTTCAATTTGCGAGAGAGCTGCTGATAATGCTTTTTGTTTATTTTCTTCCATAATATTTTCCAGGTAGTTATGCAAGGGTAAAATTATCACACAGATAGGAATAAGCAGCAAATTGATTCACAGGATTAAATGGGTTTTTTCACTCAAACCTGAGTAAAGCAAAGTTGAGTAAAAAATCATGTTTTTGATCACCCCAGAAAACATTATCCGCCTTGAGTTCCTCTCGTTTAGCAAGTGAGCATTTCTTACTAATCAGACCTATAATGATTGACTAAAAAAATTAACCATATGGTACAATATTTATACTAAATTTTAAAAGGTAAACAATAATGCAAACTAAAAATGAAAAAGCGTCACTAATTTCTGATGCAGTGGCTACTTCGTTATATGCAGCACGTACTGCGGTTAATATTTCTATTGCTGCAAAGCATATTTTTTTTCCTAAAGTAGAGAAATCAAAAATTAGTATTACAGATCGTATTGAACACGAATTTAAAATGAAGAACGCCTCCGGAGGTTGAGGATTTAACCGCAAGCGGGAATCTATCCATTAATTAATTCCTTACTTTAGGATGGATCACCGCCTATGCGGGAATCACAGAAATATAGAGCAAAATGACTTTTTGAAGTATCAACTCTCTATTAATCAATCTTTGATATAAGAAAGAATGCCTGATAGCGCTACTTGGCATGCGGCAAGGCGTATATCTTGTCGGTTTCCAGTCAATTGTTTTTTTACTATTTTAGGATTCATGCCTTTAGCTGCCCAACCAAAACACACAGTACCCACAGGTTTCTCAAGACTACCTCCATCTGGGCCAGCAATACCAGTAACTGATACAGCAACATGTCCTGTACTGTGTTGTAAAGCGCCAGTCGCCATAGCTTCAGCAACAGGCTCACTCACTGCACCATATTTCTCAATTAATTGTTTAGGAACAGACAACAACTCCTCTTTAGCCAAATTGCTGTAAGTAACAAATCCGCGTTCAAACCAAACTGAACTTCCAGGAATTTCCGTAAGATAACTGGCAACAAGTCCGCCAGTACATGATTCAGCAGTGACTAATTGCCAGTTCTTTTTCTTTAAAATAGTAGCAATTTCTTTGATAAGATCGTCAAAAGAACTCATAAATAGGCCAGAATTATCCTGGGTTATGGCTTACGCCGTCACCCAGGTTAAAGACTTAGTGTTGAGTTTGATTTCCACCAGCGGGTTGATTTTGCGCTGGTTGTGTTGTTGTAGTAGTATTAGTTTCAGTTCCTGCAGCAGGTTGCTTGTTACCTTGCTGACCGCATGCAGTTAAAGCGAGTGCTAAAAAACCAGTTGCTGCAATTAAAGCGAAACGATTCATTTCATTCTCCCTATAAATTTAATATTTTTTTTAAATCCCTTTAGATTCTAGCAAATAAATTTAAATTCAACCATGACCTGTTGATATTTCAACAAAAAAGCCGAAAACTGTGGCCTTATCTTATTTTAAAAGCTCAAAAAATTAACAATCCACTGGGCAAATATCGCATCATCACATGGTAGCTGCAGTGATTTTAATCCACTATCTGTTAATTCCTTACCAAGTCTGTTTTTCCGGATTTCCATCAATGCCTGGGAATAACTTTTGCTGAACTCAGGATGACCTTGTACAGTGAATAGATTGTGACGAAACTGCAGCATATAAAATGGACAAAAATCACTTGTAGCCAAAACCTCTACCTCTGAAGGAAGAACTACAACTTGATCCTGGTGACTAACGATTAGATTGAGCTGACTCAGAGATGGGGACATCCACGATTTATGTTGGGTAATTTTATTTATTGACATTCCTACCCCCCAGCCCTTAGGTGATTTAATAACCTTACCCCCTAATGCTTTCGCAATAAGCTGATGACCAAAACAAATCCCTATCACTTTTTTTCTTGCCTCATGAAGACGCCGCACAAATTCTTCAAGCGCAGTAATCCAAAGAAAACCATCATTAACACCATGGCGACTACCGGTAATAACATAAGCATCTGAGGCATCGATATGGTTTGGTAATTCATCAAGACGAACATCATAAACAGTAAATGTCAAATTCGGTTCTGCTTGCCGCAGTAGCTTGATATACATTTCTGAATAAGTGCCATATGTCATAATCAAGTCTGGTTCTACTTGATCACATTGCAAAATTCCGATATTCATGATGTTCCTTAATGAGCTTCTACCAATCTAATCGCTGCTATTTACAAAGGATGTGGATCCCCATGGATAGCTGCCGTAAGAATGTTTTTATATTGTAACTCATCGAAAAGAATTGGATTACTTTGCGCTGAAGGATCTTCCGTCGCCATTGTCGCAATACGGCCCACATCACGCGCATCAATGCCAATTTCAATTAAGCTGTGCTCGATACCTAACTCTCGACGAAGTTGTAATATCCATTCCAGAAATCCATCAAATCCATTATCGATCTCTAAGAAAACCGCTAAACGCATAATTTTTTGTTCAATCTCAGAGCGATTGGCTTGCAATACATACGGCATCAAAATTGCATTTAATCTACCATGATGCGCGTCATATATCGCACCTAAAGGATGAGCGAGCGCGTGCATTGCACCTAACCCGCGCTGGAATGCTGTTGCCCCCATCATCGAAGCAACAAGCATTTGTGTTCTGGAATCCAAATCATTGCCATTGTGCATTACTCGTGGCAAATGTTCTTTTATTAAACGCATCCCTTCCAGAGCGATCCCTTCCGCCATTGGATGGTAATTGGGAGCTGAGTAAGCCTCCAGACAATGAGATAATGCATCCATACCTGTTGCTGCCGTAATCTTCGGTGGTAAAGCGACCGTTAACTCTGGGTCTAAAATAACGATGGAAGGTAACATCTTAGGATGAAAAATAATCTTTTTCCGTTGGTGTTGCGTATCGGTTATCACAGAAGCACGCCCAACTTCCGAACCAGTACCCGCAGTGCTTGGCAAGACGATAACAGGCGCTATACCTGCAGCATTCACACGTCGCCAATTATCGCCTATGTCTTCAAAATCCCATAGGGGACGATTTTGTCCAACCATTAATGCAATTGCTTTCGCCGCGTCTAAAGCAGATCCGCCTCCAAAAGCAATAATTCCATCATGTTGACCACTTCGATAAACATCTACACCAGCTGATACATTTTCACCTGTTGGGTTCGCTTTTACATCGGTGAACAAAGCACCATGCAAACCCGCATCACGGCAATCCGCTAATGCTGTTTCAACCATGGGTAATTTCGCAAGGTAGCTGTCTGTGACTAACAGTGGGGATTTCACCCCCAGTGTGTGGCACGCTTCGACAAGTTCACGTGCACGCCCCGCCCCTACCTTTATCGACGTGGGATAATTCCAGTTAGCCTTCAGTGATAATGTACTCATTTATAGCTCCCTTTCTGGGGTCTGACCCTAATCGTTTGTTTTTAAATGAAAAGACTTAGGCCTGGTCAAAGCCTCATATCCTATAGAAGAAAGCGTACATCCACGCCCTGAGTTTTTGACTCCAGTCCAGGCTAAGGCAGGATCGAGATAGTCACAACGATTGATAAAAAATGTTCCAGTGTGGAGTTGTTCACCAATGACAATCCCCTGCTCTATATCTCGAGTAAAAACAGCTGCCGTTAAACCGTAGTCACTGTCATTCATTAATGCAATAGCCTCATCATCGCTGTCAACAGGCATGATACCCACTACGGGTCCGAACGTTTCTTCCGTCATGATCCGCATTTTATGGTTTACTTCCGTTAAAATCTGAGGAGCCATGTAGGCAGACCCAGGTTGGTCCATAACAAACTTTTGACTATCAATATGTGCAACAGCACCTTGCGCTAATGCTTCTCGAATCTGGGCACGAACAAATTCCGCAGCAGAAGATCGTACGAGTGGCCCTAAGGTGGTATCCGGATCATCAGGACGTCCGAGTTTATATTGCATCACAAACATCACTGCTTTCTTAACAAATTGCTCATACACATCTTTGTGAACATAAATACGCTCAATGCCACAACACGATTGGCCTGAATTAAAGAAAGCTCCATCCATAAGCGTTTCTACCGCTTTATCAATATCTGCATCAAAACGGACATAACCCGGATCTTTTCCTCCAAGTTCCAAACCGATACTTAAAAAACGACCTGCGGTTACTCGTTCCACCATCCCACCACCAGCAACAGAACCTGTAAAAGCAATATTATTTATTGCTGGGTGACGTAAAATCTTCTCCGTATCTGCATGAGTCAGATGCAAATACTGGAAAACCCCTTCAGGAAGATTTGCTTCTCTAAATGCTTGAGCGAATCGTTCAGCAACAAGAGGTGTTTGTGCCGAATGCTTTAGTAAGACAACATTTCCAGCCATAATGGCTGGGATAATCGCATTCACTGCGGTAAGGTAAGGATAATTCCAAGGAGCTATTACAAATGTGAGTCCTAATGGCTCTCGTTTGATGTAACGAATAAAGCCCGTTTTTTCAGGCAACATAATCGGCGCAAGTGCAGTACTTGCTTCAGCAATCATATAACGAGCACGCTCCTCGAAGCCATCAATCTCTCCTGGAGCATAACGAATTGGCCTTCCCATTTGCCAACAAATTTCCCAAGCAATTTCTTCCTTATTGGCCACTAAAGCATCTACTGCGGCCATACAATAGTGCTCACGCTCAGACAAGCTGGTATTAGCCCACTGTTTTTTTGCACTTAATGCGCGTTCCAAAGCGAATTGGATCTCATCATCACGAGCAAAAGTACGCTCCACATAAAGTGAATTATCTATAGGCGAATAAGTCTTCAATGTATCGTTCATGATCTAGAAAATCCAAGTTAAATAATTTCCAAATAGCGATCCAATTCCCAATCTGTAATATGACGACGAAACTCTCGTTCTTCCCATTCGCGAGAAGCAGCAAAATGCGCCACAAATGGTTCGCCAAATAAAGTACGGGCGGCCTTTGATTCTCTAAGACGAGCGGCTGCTTCCCAAAGAGTTCGTGGCAGAACAAGCTCAGCTTGATGGTGTTGGGTATAAGAATTACCTTTAATTTCTGGATAGGGTTCCAGCTCATGCTCAACTCCATACAAACCTGAGCCTAAAGCTGCAGCCAACGCTAAATAGGGATTCGAATCCGCAGAACCTAGACGATACTCGACTCGTTGCGATTTATCACTTCCAGGGATAACACGTAATGCCGTTGTACGATTCTCTACACCCCATGTTGCATCCGTTGGTGCCCAAAAACCTGGAATGAGGCGAGAAAAACTGTTTACTGTGGGAGCAACCATCGCTAAAAATTCGGGCATGAGTTTTTGTTGCCCTGCCACGAAATGTCTCTGAATTTTGCTCATGTTATGTTGCATCGCGGGATCATAAAAAGCACTGCTTTTATTATTTTTATGACGCAGGGATAGGTGGATGTGTCCACTTTGTCCGGGATAGTGGGGTGACCATTTAGCCATAAAAGTTGCTATCTTATTGTTTCGCTGCGCTAAAACCTTCATAAATGTTTTAAATAAAGCTGCCTTATCCCCAGCTTCAGCAGCTTTATCTACGGCAATAGCTGCTTCAATCACCCCTGGACCTGTTTCTGCATGCAAACCTTCAATTGGAAAATCCATAATCTCGCTCATATTAAGGATTTGATGATATAGGTCCGCATGAACGGTATTGCGAAGTATCGAGTAGCCAAAAAAATCAGGGGTCATGGGTTTTAAATCACGAAAGCCTTTAGAGCGTATACTGTCAGGCGTTTCATCAAACATGAAAAACTCGTATTCCAATGCCGCATAAGCCCCAAATCCCATTGAATCTGCTTTATTAACAATTCGGCGAAGTAACGCTCGAGGGCATAAGTTTTCTGCTTCTCCAGAAAATTCAGCCATAAATAACAGCTGATTCTCTTCAAAAACAAGATCTCGACATGTTTCTGGCAAAATGCGTACTGAAGTATCAGGATAACCTGTATGCCAACCCGTATATTTCGCATTATCATAGAGTTTATCTTTGGAGTCCCAACCTAAGATCACATCACAAAAAGAGAAACCATTGTCCAAAGCCGAGAAGAATTTATTTCTGCTCATATATTTTCCAAGCATCACCCCATCCATATCAAATAAACCAACCTTGACATGGGTCAAATTACGCTCTTCAATAATTTGTTTTGCATCCTCAACAGTCTTAACATCTTTTGCAGTTAACATAGCATTTTCCTTTGCCAGTTCATTATAAATAATTGATAATATCCCAGTTTCTATTCTTGAAGCTAGGGATATTTATTGAAGTTTAAAGAGACAATCATGCAAAAATAATTGCTTCCTGATTTGTCCCTATGCTAAGGTTTTCTATGCTTTACAGACACATTACTCAAGTAAAAATTACATTATGTCAAACTACTTAATTGTCGAGTTTCAATCACTTCAACATTTTCTTCATCAGGCTGATTTGGATTATCGGCAATCGCTTAGTTTCATTCCTTTGTTTGATCCGGAAAAAACATGCTCTTGGAGTGCTACTCAAAAAAAAAATTTTGCTTCAATTTTTTATCATCTACGAGGGCATTTTATTAATTTTGTGTGGTACATTGCCAATTTTTCCTGTAGCGAATTAACTAAAAAAATAATTTTAGAAAATATCCATGAAGAATTGGGAATAGGGAGTCGATTTTCTCATGAAATGCTCTTTGAACGCTTTGCCAAAGAATGTGGTGTGGACATTCATGATGAAATCATTAATGAAACGAACTACCTACCCTTTGCAAAAGGTTTCAATAAAACTCATCTGCAATGGCTTGCAGAACATGATGAAGAAGAAAGAATAGCTGCTTTTGCTGCCTATGAACGTCTTGACAATCTGGACTATCTCCATTTAGTTCAATTGGCTGACTCGATTAATTTATCTCAACACGCAAGTACTTTTTTTAAAGTGCATGCTCACGTAACCCACTTTGATTCCACATTAGAATTAATTTTACCTATATGGGAAAAAAACCCAGATAAAGTAATTCAATCACTTCATTTCATCTATACACATCAACATCAAATGTGGCGCAATTTATCAAATCATGTATTCACGTAGCCTGGGTGCGGCGCAGCAGAACCCGGGTTTTCTTAACATGAATAAACTTCTAAATCCCGGGTTCCGCTGCACTGCACCCAGGCTACAATACTACAATACTTTTAAGCTAGCGAAATGGGATAGACCCTAATCGATTTTAGGGAATTTCACAATAAAATGCGCAAACTCATTCAACTCACCTTTACAACAAATATCACCACCAGCATCTTGCATCAGTAATTTACAATAAGCCAGCCCCAACCCTGTTCCATCTTTGCGTTCGGAATAGAAGCTGTCAAAAACTTTTTCGAAGTTTTTAGAATACATTCCCCTGGCAGTGTCTCTGACATGCAGGTAATTAAAATTATCCTTTTCTGCGCCAAGTTCCAACCAAATGGAAATTATTCCCTTACCCATTTCTTCAATATATTCAAGACTATTTTTTAGTAGATTCCAGAGTAGATTTTTGAATGCTAACTCCTCTAACCAAATTGAGAAGTTGCTCTCATAATGTACGTGGATGAGTGACTTTTGAGTTTCCTTTAAAGGATAATCGTCCAACGATTTTTCAATTAAATTTTTGATTGAATAAATAGCAAAATTACTTGTATTGAATTTGTTATGTTTGATAGTGCTCAACTGCATACTAATTAGACGATTACTTGTTTCTATCCCACGAGTAATTTTATTTAAGCTTTCTTGTAAATCTTTTCGTATCTCTGAATTTTTAATTTTTTTTAGGATAATTTCCTGTAATTCAGCCTGCAAATAAATACTTGCCAGTGGTGTACGCAAATCATGAGCAATACTGCTCGCTAACATACGCATACCTGAAAGTCGTCCGGCATTAATAATTTCCCTATCTCGAGCAAATAAGGTACCTATAATTATTGCGGCAATAAAAGTAATCAATAAACTAAATAAGGAGATACTGCCCGGGACGTATTCAAGCATTTGATGCGATAAAAAATAAGAGAAAAAAGCCAGTCCACACCCTAGAAAAAGCAGAATGAGGGAACCTAAAACACTGGTGACCAATAAAAGGAAAAAAATGGCAGAAACACAATTCATTAACCATATAGTTGAGCAATGATTAATGAGCGTTAAATAGCAAAAAAAATAAGGTAAACAGAATAATAAAACAACATACCAGAAAACAGGTAAAAATTTTAGTAATGCCTGAGGCCAAAATCGATTTGCAGCCAAACTAGCGCAGAGAAACGCGGCAGTAAGTCGTAAGAAAAACTCCTCACTCATCTGAAAACTTTCTAGTTTCCAAAAAACGCCAAAGAGTGGGTAATTAATCATCATCACTACGCCAAACAGTGTAATTTGATGACTGGCATCCTCCGTTTGCTTTACCAAATATTGGTAAATAATAAATAAATTTTCTTTTAGCAACTTCATTGTAACTAAACTCAGCAATTTTAACCCGGGTAAGAATACCACATCTCTGTTCATTTTGATGAATATAAAATAGCCACTACTCTACCTTAAATGATTTTGCTAAAATCGCCACACATTCAACTCAAGCCCAAAAATCTTCATGACCACATCCCATACACCAATGATGCAACAGTATTTACGCATTAAATCAGAATATCCTGATATGCTCTTGCTCTATCGTATGGGCGATTTTTACGAATTATTTTTTGATGATGCCAAACGTGCATCACAATTATTGGATCTCACTTTGACCCATCGTGGTCAATCTGCTGACAAACCAATTCCCATGGCCGGTGTTCCTTATCATGCTGTGGAAAATTACCTGGCAAGATTGATCAAAAAAGGCGAATCAGTAGCTATTTGTGAACAAATAGGAGACCCTGCAACCAGCAAAGGCCCCGTTGAACGTCAGGTAACTCGTATTATCACCCCAGGAACAGTAACTGATGAAGCACTTTTAGATGCTAAAAAAGATAATTTATTACTAGCAATTCACCACCAAAAACAAAAAATTGGCCTAGCCTGGGTTGAGCTCAGTAGTGGCCGCTTTCATTTACTGGAATTAACGGAAACAAATCAGCTCAGCGCGGAACTGACTCGATTGCAGCCTGCCGAATTGCTTTTGCAAGAAACATCCCCCTTGGAAGAATACTGCCTGAACTTCCCAATTAAACTGAGACCAGGTTGGGAATTTCGCTTTGATAATGCAAAAAAACTCTTATGTGAGCAATTTGCAGTAAATGATCTTAGTGCATTTGGTGAGCAAGATCATGCTACTGCGCTTGTTGCAGCAGGTGCTTTATTGTCCTATTTACAGGCGACACAGAAACAAGCACTTCCTCATTTAACAACAATGACGCTTGAACATACCCATGATTATTTGCAACTGGATGCCTCGACACAAAAACACCTTGAATTATTTGAAAATATGAGTGGCAACCATGCAAACAGCTTATTATCGCTATTGGATAAAACTGCATGTTCCATGGGGAGTCGTTTACTCAAACGTTGGTTAGGAAGACCGCTTAAACAACATGACCAAATTAAGGTACGCCAGGATGCCATAATGGAAATCATCCGTTTTCAACGAGGCATATCTATTTATGAATTGCTGAGGCAAACATGTGATGTAGAACGAATTGTCTCACGCATTGCTTTAAAATCAGCCCGTCCACGTGATTTGGTCGCTTTAAGCCATACTTTAGCGTTACTTCCAGAATTGAACTCCGTACTTGATAATCACAAAAGCGAACTCACTGCACAATTAAAAATATACATTAAACCGTTACCGTCGCTACAACAGTTGCTCGCTTCGGCAATTATAGAAAATCCACCCGTATTAATCCGTGATGGTGGGGTTATCGCCCAAGGTTTTGATGAAGAACTAGATGAACTTAGGATGCTCAGCACACGTGCCAATGATAAACTCGTGCATTTAGAACAAGAAGAAAAGCAAAAAACGGGCTTATCCACATTGAAGTTTGGCTTCAATAATGTACAAGGTTATTACATCGAACTTTCTAAAACTCAATCGGAAAAAGCACCTCCTCATTACCATAGAAAACAAACTTTAAAAAATGTGGAGCGTTATATCACACCCGAGTTAAAGCAATTCGAAGAGAAAGTATTGTCAGCACAAGTTAAGGCTTTGGCACGCGAAAAATGGCTCTACGAAAATCTATTGATGGAAATCCAGCACAATATAAACGAATTAACGCTTTTAGCACAAGCACTGGCCCAATTGGATGTATTAACAACTCTTGCAGAACGAGCTCAAAGTTTCAACTGGTGCCGACCTAACCTTGTCCCTGAATCACAAATCTCCATTGAAGCAGGTCGTCATCCAGTAATTGAACATTTGTTGCAAGAACGTTTTATTGCGAATGACTTACACCTCAAGCCATCGCAAAATATATTGCTCATTACCGGGCCTAATATGGGTGGTAAATCCACCTACATGCGACAAACTGCATTAATTGTACTTCTAGCTCATATTGGCAGTTTTGTACCTGCTAAATCGGCGACTTTAGGGCCTATCGATAGAATTTTTACCCGTATTGGCGCCAGTGATGATTTAGCTTCTGGACGTTCAACTTTCATGGTTGAAATGACGGAAACCGCACAAATCTTAAGACAAGCTACCCATGAGAGTCTTGTTTTAATTGATGAAATTGGCCGCGGTACCAGCACCTATGATGGGATGGCTTTGGCTTATGCCAGCTGTGCTTATCTGGCTACGACCATTAAAGCATATACTTTATTTTCTACGCACTACTTTGAGTTAACCAATCTTCCCCAACAATGGTCCTGCATTCGGAATGTTCATTTGCAAGCATCATTGGATACGGGTCGTATCATCTTTTTATATCGGGTAGAACCAGGTCATGCAAATCGAAGTTATGGACTTGAAGTAGCAGAACTTGCTGGGATACCTACTGAAGTTTTAAAAATTGCTCATGCGCACTTAAATCATATGCAAAATCATACGCCCTCAGTCAGTCCAACACAAGCAACCATTCAAGTACAACCTCGATCACCTATTTTGCATGAACTGGCTCAAGTTGATCCGGATCAGTTGACTGCAAGGGAAGCCCTTGATTTGATTTATCGGTTAAAGAGGATGGAAACAGTAGATGCATAGACAGTATCTACATTTACTACTTTTTTTTGTGGACTAAATTAGGAACGAAATTATTCTCGCTACCAGCAGCCCTGGTAAAATTAAAGAATTATGTGATTCATTAGTTGTAGCCTGGGTGAAGGCAAAGCCGTAACCCGGGTTTCGCTGCGCTGCACCCAGGCTACAACGATCACAAGCAACCTAAATTTCGTTAAAAGATTGCATTTAAAGACAGTATCTACATTACTGTTGATACCTAATTAAGTCTAACGATGTCATTATTCAAGCCATACAATTTGCTGAAATTGCAGCAGTGTATTTTGACTGTTCATTTAGTACGACATTTGTCGTAAAAAACATATTGGGAATTAAATACTTTAATAACCGCTGATTTTGACAATAAGCCGAAACTCTGGTTTGAAATTGCTTAAATATACTTTCTGCTGCTTCCGCACTAGCAAATGGAGAAAATCCTCGTATGCCTCCCTCTTCCTGGTCCATGTAATATTCGATATGTGCTTGCACCAGAGTAATATTCTGTTGCAGGTTTTCTCCAACTGTATCAATTGTTTTGCCACCCGAGGTTTTCTTTGAAGCAGTGGCTTCAACACCATAAGCTCGTCCTAAGTCATATCCCTGATGATGCATAAATAGAACATTGAGCTTTTCTTCATCTTTTATCACTGATGCTAAGGTTCTGCTTGTTGAATAAAGAGGAGCAGTCTCCCTCACGCTTTTCGGCTGTATCTCTTCAACCAAATATTGACGTCTTTCTGGAGAATCAAGCTCTTGATAAATTGTTGCATCATATGAGGCCGCAATCACTTGGGAACCACGACAAATACCACATAACGGTTTGGGTGCAGATGCACGTTGTTGCATATAGACTAAACAAAATTCAAGAACATCACGACGTGGATCACTGAATTTTGGATAATCAGTATAGTTGGGTAAACCCGTTTTAGGATGGCGTTCTTCTCCATAGAAACGAGGGTCCATATCTTGCCCCCCTGTTAACAGGATACCATCTACCTGATCAAAAATCGTTTTTGCATGTTGATAAAGAGCCGCCATTTGTGGAAATGCAGATGGATTTTTAGCATTTTCCTCTCGCATAATTTGGATCATCAAAAGAGGAAAGCTAATACCTTGCTTTTTCCATTCTGCTGCAAAAAGAGAAGATATATTTTGTTCACATGGAGCTCTTGCTGCAAGTTTTTTGACGTGTTCTAACACTTCATCTTTTAATTGCTGTAATCTTTTTTGGGTTAATATGTTTAGCGTGTTTACTTCTTTCTCTAATATCTCAGCATCTACCTTTGGCGTTATATCCATGCGAACAGGATACATCCCATGTGCTAAGAGCATTTTCTCCGCGACTGTTGCTGACATCAAAGGAGTCACATTATTCCAAGATACTAATATTGCAGGTTTAGGATTTGTTTTTTTAACCCTCTCCATAGCAATCTTTTTATCAACTAACAGCCCGCTTATTTTAGACAATTTCTTTTCAGGAGAATTACGAATGATAACCTCCGTGGCACTCGTACCTCCTAACATGGGAACTTGTTGAATATGACACTCTTTAAACGTTACTTTATGGAATTGCTTTAAATAATTAAAACTAGTACGAATAAAAATATTTTCTACAAAAAGTAGATCATTTAACCTGCTGTAATCGAAGGTAGTCTGCGTAAAATGATTATTAATAAAACGAACCCTATGGAATGATGCATGATTAATAACAGTATTATTAAAAGAAGAATCACGAATGTCTTGGTCATCCCAAATCGATCCGGATAAATCGCATTCATCAAACTGACAGTTTTTTATTTCACAACCCGTAAAATCAATATCATTCAATAAGTTCGTTCTACGAGGCAACTTAGTGGCGCTCGCCAACGAACCATCCGCTCGTTGCATCTGTATCAGACTGACTGTTTTATTCGGAACTGCGAAATTGAGATTCTGTAAAACGGCCGAATAACCTTTTCCTTTTAAATAAGCAGCCAGTGGAAATTTGGATTTTGGAGGTAGCCCTTTTTTGTATTGTAAAAAATCATCTAAAATTTTTTCAAATTCACTTTGCGAAATAGGAAAACCCATAAATTTTTCAACTCACTGTAATTATGAAACTCAGTTTTGAATAAGCACAAATATCAAACTGTCTAGTAGCAAGAATCAAATCCTTACGATGCGTAATTATTTAACATGCTAATTTAAAAATATCAATGGTGGCGATTATATATCCTTTCATTACCCTAGCCCTTCCTCTCGATTAAGTGGTATATTCTTAAAGAGTTTTCTGATACAGCAGGAACATTTTTGGTGGAAAAGGCACTGAGACTGCATGAAAAAACTAATCTACCTGATACTTCTCATTACCTGTTTTACATTATTTGCTAAAAGCAATGATTCAGTATCCATTACAATTTATGGAGTTTCTGGAAAAGTCGAAGCGAATGTTGAAAAGCGTTTGAATGAATTACAAAAATTAAAACCCCTTGCTCAATTCAGCCTAGACGAGTTAAGAGATCAAGTAATTCAGGCGGTTCAACCTTTTGGTTACTTTAAGGCAGACGCCAAACTACAAAGAGCTAATGCACGCCAATTGACTGTTGTCATCCATCCAGGCCCACAAATCATGATTTCGCGAATTAAAGTTGAGATTATCGGTGAAGGTTCACGCAACCCTATTCTGCGCGATACAGTCAAAAATGTACCGTTAGTACAAGGATCTCCACTTTTTACCGAACAATACGAGCAAACTAAATTAAAACTTCTTGATGCTGCGGAAACCCAAGGTTATATGCGTGCAGGCTTTAAAAAAAGTGAAATTTTAATTGATGAAGACAGTTATACAGCAGAAATCACATTAGTTCTTGACACAGGCCCTCTATATTATTTTGGGCAAATACAATTTAACCCTACGTACATCAATCCTAAGTTATTGCATCGTTTTGTTCCATTTCATCCTGGACAAGTCTATTCAGCTGATAAAATACTCCAGTTAAATAACGACTTATCAAATAGCGGTTATTTTAGTTCTGTACTTGTAAAACCCCAAATTACAGAAAACCCAACAGTGCCTGTAAAAATCTATACTGAGCCTGCATCCAAATACTCTTATACTCTGGGTGCAGGCTATGGAACGGATACGGGAGTTCGCGGTCGCGCTGCACTGCATGTAGTACCCGTCAATCGCCAAGGGCATAAATTCAATCTTATGGCCCAAGGTTCTTTTGTGCAAAATGCATTACAAGCCCAGTATGTTATTCCAGGTAAAAATCCTATTCAGGATCAATATACACTGACAGGCAATTTTTCGAATTTAAATTATAGTGCGGGATACAGTAACTCGTTTCTTATATCACTTGCACAACAACATCGAATAACCAATTACCAACGTACTTTATCCGTAAATACTCTTTATGAAGGATTTCATTACGCATTTCAGCAAAATACAAAACAATTTCTACTCTATCCTAAGGCAACTTTTACGTGGAGCAAAACTCAAGATTTACTCTTTTCACCCTCGGGATATAACGTCACGATTAATGGTCTTACTGCAAATCAAATCCTTTTATCTACCATAAATTTTGCCCAAGCTTCATTAGACTTGAAAGCTGCAATGCGAATTGAACCACTTCGTTTACGTCTTTACGGACATGCAATCCAAGGATTTACTGCGATCAATAATATTAACCAGCAGCCTTTATCACTTGCATTACTTTTAGGAGGAACGGATAATTTAAAAGCATTTAGTTTTAATTCAATTGGTCCTAGTAGAATAATAAGTTATGCTGGTTTTGAAATTCAAAAAGAAACCAAAAAAAATTGGTACTTGATTGCATTTTATGATGCAGGAGCGATTTACAATCCAACTCCTCTTAAAAGTTATTATGATGCAGGCGGTGGTTTAATGTGGGTTTCACCTCTAGGTCCAATTAAAGTAGGATTAGCACAGGCAATTAATAATCGATGGCATCGTGACAGCAATGGTCCGCGTTTGGTGATTAGCATGGGGCCTGACTTATGAAGCGATTCCTGGTAAAGACCCTCCGAGTTTTAGTTAAAATACTTTATATTAGCTGTTTATTTCTCATTTTATTGGGTGGAGTGGGTTTATTTTTATTAGAAACAAAACCAGGTTTACGTACTCTTATTCAATTCGGTCATTTATACCTACCAGGCACTATTAAAATTCGACAAATTGAGGGCAGCTTATTCAATCACTTTGTCTTGAGTGGACTTGAGTATCAGAATAAATCGCTTAAACTAAACATAGAACAACTAGACATCCAATGGCATCCCCATCCTTTGCGAGAGAGTCAATTAGTCACTGCAAAATGGCATGGCATGCAGTGGAAAATAGCACAAAATAAAATCATGGTCAGTGAAAAAGGAACGATCACTGCTACCGGTGTCTTACCCCATATGCAAATCAATTTACACTCGCAAGCAACCACTGAACCAGAAGATCATTGGTTGATGGATGCAAAAATTCGTGGGACTTTGCCATGGGAGTGGACATTTGATGCGAATCTGACGCAACCTAAAAATATACCGTCTCAGCACGCTGGTTTATACACCAGTTTATCTGCCAAAGGTGAGATCACCGCTAAAAATCAGGGAAATTTACTGCTCACGATACATCCAGGTTTTTACCAGATACCTAATAATGACACCATACCTTGTCTCCAATTTAAAGGCGGCTCTCTAAAAGTTATCCTTTCACCGGACAAACTTAAAGGTTCTGGCATTTTGGCCATTGATGAATATAAAAATTTAAACCTGGAGTTTAAACTACCAAAATTCGCTCTTGATACTGGCTTAAAAGGTAATCAACCAATAAGTAGTGAATTATCACTGAAAATAAACTCTTTAGACTTTTTACAAAAAATCAGTCCGGAAATTAATAAGCTCAAAGGACAATTAGTTGCCTCATTAAAAGTAAGCGGTACAGTGAATAAAAGAAAAATCGAAAGCCAACTTCTGCTCAGTAAAACCAGTCTATCCTTACCCAAACTAGGGCTTAATCTTGATGCGCTTGAGATAAATGTCCAAGGCAAAGAACGTGCTTGGGAAGCAACAGGCTCTGCAGTATCTTCGGGCCATCATTTATCACTTACCGGAAAAGGAAATTTAAGCTCCCGATTTACAGGTGATTTCATCCTGGAAGGAAATGATTTTCCATTAGTCCAAACAAGCGAATACAAAATCCATATTTCACCCAAACTCAATCTTCATGTAACACCAACGACCCAAACTCTTTCGGGTACTGTTTTAGTTCCTTATGCTGAAATCAAACCGCGCACATTCCATAACAGCCTTTCTTTACCTGATGACGTGGTTTATAAACGCAAAGAAAAACCATCACCTTCCTTTACCCTGATTAACAACATGGATATTGATCTTGAAATGGGGAAAGAAGTGGCAGTCAATGTAAAAGGGTTAAAAGGACATTTGGAGGGAATACTGCATCTAAAAAGATCACAACAGAGCTCAATCAATGCATATGGGGAATTATCAGTTAGAGACGGTACTTATAAAGCCTATGGGCAAGATTTAGCAATACAACAGGGCCAGCTCATTTTTACTCGCGGACCTATTTCTAATCCAGTTATTAATGTTCGTGCTGCAAAAAAAATTAGTACTTCACCTACTACTTTTGAAAGTTCAAGCCAACTTTTAGATTTTAACAGCACTAATCTTCAAAATATTAATTATGGGGAAACCATGATTTTAGGAGTAGAAGTAAGCGGCCGGTTAACGCGTCCTAAAATTCAATTATTTTCTGAGCCTGCTGTTCTTTCACAAGCAGATATTCTTTCCATGCTTGTTCTAAGGCGTCCAGCAAACCAGGCAAATAAGGCTGGAGGACAATTACTTCTAGCAGCGATATCTTCTATGAACCTGGGAAGCACCACAAATAGTCTCCAACTTTTGGAGCAACTCAAACAAACCGCAGGCATTGATTTTAATGTACAAACCAATACGAACTACAATCAAATCACTAATACTTCAAGTGACACCACTTCCTTTGTGGTAGGAAAATCGCTCTCAAAACGCCTTTATTTAAGCTATAACATTGGCCTCTCACAAACAGATACGAATATGTTGACACTCAGATATTTACTCAACAGATTTTTTAGTATTCAAATAAGCAACAGCGATACCAGTAGTGCAATCGATTTTTTGTATACCTCGAATAAAAAAATTAAAAAAAGAAAACAATAAAATGTAGATCTGAGAACTTTGTAGCCTGGGTGCAGCGAAGCGTAACCCGGGGTTTATTAGCATGAATTTTAATCCCGGGTTACGCTTCGCTGCACCCAGGCTACAGTCATTGTGTTAAAATATCTCGGATTAAGATTTGAGCTTTTTAAAACTAATAACAGGATTAATTCCATGACCGATTACAATATACCCTTAAGGTTGACTCGTTTAAGAAGTAGTGCGATGTCTCGTGCTTTAGTTAAAGAAACGCGCTTGCATCCTCAGCAATTTATCGCTCCATTATTTATTAGCGAATTACTAAATAAGCCTCAAGAAATAAGTGCAATGCCTGGTCAATTTCAATTAAGCCTCGATTGCATTCCAAAGGAAATTGAATTACTTGGTTCTTTGGGTATACCAGCGGTCCTTCTGTTTGGTATTCCCAAGCATAAAGATGCATATGGTAGCGAATCATTTAATCATGAAGGAATTATTCAAAAAGCGATAAAGAAAATTCGTACTGTGAATAAAGACATCTTAATTATTACTGATCTTTGTTTTTGTGAATATACTGATCATGGACATTGTGGTGTACTCAATGGCGAATGTATTGATACCGATAAGACATTGACTTTTCTTGCAAAACAAGCGGTAAGTCATGCAAAAGCTGGTGCTGATTGGGTAGCTCCTAGCGGCATGACGGATGGAATGGTAAGTGCGATTCGCGAAGCATTGGATGCCCAAGGATATCAGCATATCCCTATCTTAAGTTACAGCGCAAAATATTGCTCTTGCTTGTATGGACCTTTTAGAGAGGCAGCACAAGGCGCACCAAAATTCGGTAATCGTAAGGCCTATCAAATGGATCCGGCTAATAGTGCTGAAGCCCTAAGAGAAACAGCGTTAGACCTTGAGGAAGGAGCTGATATGATGATGGTTAAACCTGCCGGATTTTACCTGGATGTTATCGCAAGACTAAAACAACATTTTCCTGAAGTGCCCCTTTGTGCTTATCAGGTAAGTGGTGAATATTCAATGATTAAAATAGCCGCTCAAAACAAACTCATCAATGAAGAACACGCCATAATAGAAAGTTTAACGGCTATAAAACGTGCAGGTGCAGATTTTATTATTTCTTACTTTGCCAAGGATATCGCACGCTTATTAAGTCAGAATAAATCATCTTAGTGTTGGTAAGTCATTATTGCCTAAGACTAATGATGATAGACACTAAGCTATTTTACTATATACTCTTTGGTGCGTTTTAAAGATGTAGAAAAGCCGATTGGTTTAGAGCAGTACATTTTCTGTAGACTTATTGAGGGATGATACCTCTGACCAATCATTTATAATTAAACGGAGAAAAAGATATAATGAATTTAATATTTAAAGGTTTTTCAGCAGTTGCTTTAAGTTTAAGTGCTATAACAGCTTTTGCTAGTCCAGCTTATTTAATTACCCATAACAAAACTCCTGAAGAATCAAACGCTTATATAGCAGGCGTACCTTCCGCTTACCCAACTGCAGCTAATTCAACACAAAAAGTTTATTGGAATCTCGTAAAATTAGCCTGCTATGGACATACAACGGGCAAGCAATGCGCAGCAGTAATTAAAATGGCCACTAATACTGCTAATCCCATAGAAGTCGGTGAGGTTCATATGGATCTTGATACTGGTGATATCACCCCAAAATCTCTATCAAAGAACGGATATACTCTGACTGTAAACGGAGCGGGTGAAGCGACCATTGAGAAAAGATAATTTTTCCATAGATACGCTAGGAGGCGAATTCCGCCTCCATTCCTCCATCAAACTCATCAAGCATCCATACATTAGAAAGCACAAGGCTAAAGACCTTCCACAACCCATATATGCTTAAACAGATAAAATAAAAAAGCCACTTTAAGTGGCTTTTTACCGATTCAATATATTTTGATGCTTATTTTGTTGGCACTTCAGGAATCTTATCAATAATCCATGTCAATTGAGCACCTACTAGATCAGCCGCAAAATGACCGTCATTAATATCTACACTGTACGTAGAAGTTTGTGACAACACCTGAAGCGTATCAACATCCGGCTTAGCTCCAGCAAACAAGTGAGTATACCCTACATCAATACCAACATTGGGTCGCCATTGATAATGAGCACCCACAGCAATTGCCCAACGATCAACGTCTGGTAAACGAACATTTCTAAATGCATCCGGTGTTGGAGTCTGATCATAACCACCACCTACACGAAACATTAATTTTGGATTCACACGATAATTGGCACCAAGAGCAACACGCCAAGAATCATGGTAGTCTTGTATTACATTAGTATTAATATTTGCTTGAGTCACGTTAAAAAATGGTGGTGCCCCGATATTGGGAACAGCAACATTATTCAATTGGATGTCGTTAAAGACACCCCAGCCTGTCCAGACAACCGATCCTAATAAAGCCAGCCGCTCATTGATGTCTTGATAAGCACTTAATGTAAGGACATCTGGAAATTCTTGTGGGTTGCTAAATAAATCATTATTTGTTCGAGATGCTGAAGGCGGTAATATTGGGAAAACCAACTCAAAATTATTATTAGCCAATATCCCAGATAAACGGCTATGTCCATAGAAAACATGACGCACTCGCGATTGGTAATTAAGACCTATGCGTGTGTGATTGTCATTAAACATTCCCATCACCCCAACATGAAATCCAACGCCCCAAGATGAAGCTTTGTTATAACTTAAAGTGTCAACTGAAGCAGGATCCTCATCAAGAAGCAGGAAAAGAGTCGGTGCACCAATCATTTGATTGAATTTAGCACGAGCCCATTGCAGATCAAGACCTGCTCCTAATGCAAAATGTTCCGTGAGTCGAGTACCTAATTCAGGCGAAATATTAGTAGTTAAAATTTCGGTGTACGTCGCTGAATAGCGTACTGGAGAATCAGGAGCCCAATCCGTAGCTAATCCAAATGGAGCAGTAACACTTAAACCGAACGTAGTACGCTCACCTAAAGGCAAAGCATAATGAAATGAAGGAACAAACGCATTATAACTACCATCTACACCTTCAAAATTTTGTTCGTATTGAACAACTGGAGGAAAAGGTGGAGGAAGACCCGTAGTTGTAGTAAATGCGCTCGAGCCATCCATTTTCAGAGTAGGAAATATGCCAATACCACCCAAAACTACTTGCTGCTCACGAAGTAAAGCTAAACCAGCAGGGTTATACCAACCTGTTGATGCGTCGGCTGCTTCTGCTGCAGAACCAGCGGCATAGTTACCCACTGTATATCCGGCGCTTTCTCCATATAGAGAGAATCCAGCTGCATGAACTCCACCAGCAGCTAGAACACTAATAACAGCAGCGTTAACTAGTGTTCTTAAAGGTTTGTGCATATTTTTCACTCCTTATTACTCCTTAAAAAACATAATCCAAAATTTGAATAAAATACGTCCGCTAAACAGCGAGTGTACCCTGTTTTCAAATCATTAGAAACACCTTCAAAATACCTTTTTCTTATTTAGATTCAATAAGTAATGAATATTAATCCATAGTGATATAATTAAATCCATCATGGTTAATTAATGAATAATATCGTCGTGCAATTCTTAATTAGTGCTCTAGAGACTTGTGCTTCTCCTCCCCTCCATGGTAATGTGTATTAATTTTGAGCGGAAATGAATCATGCAGCAAATAGTCACTAAATTTGGTGGTACCAGTGTTTCAACTCGCAACACGTGGAATAATATTTTTTCCATTACTAAAAAGCATATAAGTTCTGGAGTACAACCGGTTATTGTCTGCTCTGCACTGACGCAAATTTCTAACAAACTTGAGAAAGCCATCGAGGCTGCTTTAATCAATGAACATCAGAGTATTTTGACTGATATTCGTAATGGACATCTCAATCTTGCAGAGCAACTTGAAGTTGATCCGGAGTTAATTGCCAAAGATTTGCTTCAATTAGAACAATGGCTCACTGGTATTGCTTTATTAAAGCAAGCTCCCGCAAAAACTCATGCGGAAATTTTGAGTATGGGCGAACTGATGATGACTCGCCTAGGCCATGCTTTTCTCGAAAAACAAGGAATTCATTGCAAATGGTATGATGCGCGTGAACTCTTAATCAGTACACCTTTTCCTGATGGAGGGGCTACGAATTATTTATCAGCGCGTTGTGAGAGTGAATACGCTCCCGAATTAGTTGAAAAATTTATCTCCAGCGGCGCCCAAGCCATCATTACTCAAGGTTTTTTTGCTGCAAATCCGCAAGGAGAAACCGTTTTGCTAGGACGAGGAGGCTCAGATACTTCAGCTGCCCTGCTCGCCGGTAAACTCCAAGCTGCAGCTTGTGAAATTTGGACTGATGTTCCAGGAATTTATACAGCCAATCCTCATCAACTGCCACAAGCACGTTTATTGAAGAAATTAAACTACGATGAAGCGCAGGAAATTGCGACAATGGGCGCTAAAGTATTGCACCCCAATTGCATCCCCCCTGTTCGTCGTGCCAATATTCCAATGTCCGTCAAATTTACACAAATGCCGGAACATTCAGGAACACTCATTACTAAAGATATTGATGAAACAGCACCACTCATTAAATCCATTCAGATTAAAAACAGTATCCTCTTAATCTCTATAGATACCTTACACATGTGGCAACAAGTTGGATTTTTATCTGATGTATTTACCGCCTTTAAACATCATGGTTTTTCTGTAGACTTACTCTCCTCTTCTGAGTTTAACGTTACTTTATCGCTCGATATCAACAGTAAAATACATGACCGACCAGCAATTAATGCTTTATTAGCGGAATTAAATCAATTTGGTCGAGCAAAACTCATTGAACCCTGTAGTGCAGTAAGTCTCGTTGGTCATCACATTAGAACAGTTTTGCCACAGCTTGGCCCAGCTTTAGAAGTGTTTGAAGCCAAACAAGTCTATTTAATGTCACTTGCATCCAATGATTTGAACCTCACATTTGTTGTTGATGAATCCCAAGCAAATCAATTATGCCAAAAGCTGCATCATTTGCTCATAGAAAACAACCCTCAAATTTTTTATTATTCAAAAAGCTGGCATGAAGAATTCGGAAAACCGACTGTTCGCAGTATTCCGTGGTGGGAAAAAGAGCGAGATCGTTTATTAACCATTGCCTCGCTCAATTCGCCTTGCTATGTTTATCATAGCCAAACCCAAGCGGCCAGAGCCAAGCAGCTACTGGCTTTAAAATCGATTGATACCTTGTTTTATGCGATTAAAGCCAATCCCCATCCATCGATTTTAAAAACAATGGAAAAAGAGGGCATCGGTTTTGAATGTGTTTCGATTCAAGAACTAGATAGAGTGCTAGAGCTTTTCCCTAACATAGACCGCAAGCGAATTCTGTTTACCCCCAATTTTGCACCAAAAACTGAATATGAGTATGCACTTAATATTGGTTGTTATGTCACCATAGATAGCTTATATCCTTTGGAGCATTGGCCTGAATTATTTAAAAAACGTGAAGTCATCATCCGTATTGATCCAGGCACGGGTGCTGGTCATCATAAGCATGTTTCCACAGGGGGAAATGAGTCAAAATTTGGCATTACGCAAAATGACATGGACCAAGTTGTTGCATTAACCAAAAAATATAATATCCAGGTAGTAGGTTTACATGCACATTCAGGCAGTGGCATTCTTACCCCAGAATTGTGGCAACAAACCGCTTTAATGCTCGCATCGTTAACAGAGCAATTTCCACATGTTCAATCCATTAATCTAGGCGGCGGATTAGGCATAGTAGAAAAACCAGGACAACAACCATTGGATTTTGCAAATTTGGATGCCTTGTTAATGGCAGTAAAATCACGTTATCCACACATTAAAATTTGGCTTGAGCCTGGACGATTTTTTGTGGCAGAAAGTGGGGTAATTCTTGCCAAAGTGACTCAATGCAAAGAAAAAGGTAAGGTAAAATTCGTAGGCATCGAAACCGGTATGAATTCTCTAATTCGACCTTCTTTATATGGCGCATACCATGAAATTGTGAACTTAAGCAGATTGCATGAAGAAAAAGCAGGATTTTCCCATATCGTAGGTCCAATCTGTGAGTCAGGTGACACGCTCGGCTATGATCGATTATTACCGGTAACAGAAGAAGGCGATGTGTTATTAATCGCCAACACTGGAGCTTACGGTCGTTGCATGAGTTCTCATTACAATTTGCGCCCACCGGCACAAGAAATCGTTATTGAATAAATCTTCCTTTCTTTAGGTTGGGCCAAGGCCCAACCTAAAGAAAGGAAGTGCCCACCGTTCTAATAAAAATAAAAACATACAGGGATAAAAAACAATGCTAGTCGACAGTGATCAACGAAGCCAAGCCACAGATCCTTCCTTATCATTTATCGTACAGGCTCCAGCAGGCTCAGGTAAAACTGAAATTCTCACTCAGCGTTATTTGAGACTATTAAGCACGGTCACTGCCCCAGAACAAATTATTGCATTAACATTCACACGTAAAGCCGCAAGTGAAATGCGTGAACGCATTGTGCTTGCTTTGCAACAGGCAACACATAAAAAAAAAGCCGATACACCACACCAACAAATGACACTTGCTTTTGCTTGTGAAGCACTTCAGCGTGATGCCCTCTTCCAATGGAATTTATTACAACAACCGAATCGATTAAAAGTCATTACAATTGACTCTTTATGCCAAGGCATAAATCAGGCAATTCCTCTGTTGGAAAAACAAATTGCTTATTCACAAATTACAGAAAAGGTTAATAGTCATTATTTAAATGCAGGACGACGCTGCATTCAATTTGCTTTAGCGACACCAGAATACCAAAACGCAATAAAAACACTCTTGCTGCATGTAGATAATCGCCAAGATCGGTTACTCGAACTCTTTACCACACTGCTGTCTCAAAGAGATCAGTGGTTAGCTCCTCTATTTCAGGCACGAGCCCAAGAAAAATCAACTTTTGAACGTGCACTCCAACTTATAGAACAACACGAGTTAACGCGATTCAAGCAAAGCCTCCCCACAAATGTGGCTGAGGAGTTAACTCAATGTGCTCGTGAATTAGCGATTATAGAAAACAACCCCTGTTCACCACGATACCCACTCAAGGATTGGTATGACTTCCAACAGGCAAATCAAGAAATTGCAACTGCCTTAAGTAAACTATTACTTACAGGTGATGTGAGTTTCCGTAAAAGTTTTGATCATCATGTTGGTTTACATAGTACAGCCTGTTCTCCGGATGAATTTAAAAGGCTCAAAAATGCCAGCAAGGAATTACTCACCGAATTGAATGAATATCCTGATTTCCTTGAGGCATTAATTCAAGTCAGCAATTTACCTGCACCAGAATATGACCCTGAGCAATGGGAAGTCCTGCAAGCACTGTTTTTGTTGCTCCCTCTTCTTGTAGGCCATTTGCACGTTTTATTTAGCGAGCACAATGAGATTGATTTCACTGCCATATCTCAGCAAGCATTAAATGCGCTAGGTAATGAAGAAAATCCTACTGATTTAGCTTTATATTTAGATCATACCCTGCAACATATTCTGGTTGATGAATTTCAAGATACTTCGATTACTCAATTTGAACTCTTAACAAAACTCGTTCTTGGGTGGGAGAAAGGCGATGGGAGAACTCTTTTTATCGTTGGCGATCCCATGCAATCCATCTATCGTTTCAGGCAAGCAGAAGTAGGATTATTTTTTCGTGCTAAAGAACAAGGCGTAGGACCTGTTACACTCCAGCCTCTGGAGTTAAGCTGTAATTTTCGATCAACACAGACTGTTGTTGATTGGGTAAATAATCAGTTCACCCACATTTTCCCTAAACAAATTGATATAGAATCTGGGGCTGTTTCATTTCATCCTAGTATCAATGTCATTCAGAATGAAGAATGCAGTGCTGTTCATGCCATGCAATTTAACAGTCGGGAGCAGGAAGCAAAAAAACTCATAGAAATCATCCAACATGAGCTGCACACTTATCCTGATCAAACTATGGCCATATTAGTACGCTCTAGAACACAACTTAGTGAAATCATTCATCTTTTGCGCCAGCATCAAATCCCCTATCAAGGTACAGATATTACTTTATTAGCCAATCTAGGCCACTTACGTGATGTGTGGTCATTGACCCAAGCTTTATTGACCCCTGCAAATCGCCTCTCCTGGCTCGCAGTCCTTCGTAGCCCTTATTGTGGCTTGTCTTTAAGTGATATTCATACCATAGCCCAATTCAATAAAAAGAAATCAATTTACTTTGCTTTGCTCCATTTAAACAAGATCCAAGGGCTTAGTGAAGAAGGAAGAATTCGGGCTGATTATTTTATTCAAGTCATGCACAAATCGCTAACTCAAAGGTATGAAAGCCAACTTTCAGTCTGGGTGATCCAAACCTTAAAAGAATTGCATATGGATCATATTCTCAATGCCAGTCAACTCAATGACCTGGAACAGTTCTGGACCTTACTTGATCGTTATGAACAAGACGGCCGCATACCAGATATGAATGAATTTCTCTCAGAACTCAATAAACTCTATTCACAACAAGCAACCCCCTCACGTTTACACGTAATGACGATTCATAAATCTAAAGGATTAGAGTTTGATACTGTATTTTTACCTGGATTGGGTTCGCAACCCAATCGTGGTGATAATCCGATGATACGCTGGCTTAACTTACCTACTCAAAAACAAGGTAATTTGTTGCTGATGTCCCCCATACACGCAGCACATCAAGACCATTGTGCTTTATATGATTACTTAAGTCAGTTAGACGAAGTAAAAAACCGTTATGAAGCACAACGCTTACTGTATGTTGCTGTAACACGTGCAAAATCGCGTTTGTATTTAATGGATCATTCAGAAAAATCTTCTAAAACATCATTTCGAAATCTTCTAAAAAATGTAGAATTTATTACGGAAGAGCACTTATCCATTACTGAAGAAACAAACCTTTCTTTACCCAAACTCGGACGCTTACCCCTCGATTATTACCAAGATAAAGCATCTGAAACACTTGATTTCCGACCCAATACCAAGATGTCTTCTTCTTTAACAACTACTATTCCTCGACTCATAGGTATCGTAACCCATCAATTATTGCAATGGATCTGTGATAATCATCCTAAAACTCTAACTGAAGTCCCTTGGAATTTAGCCCGTTATGAATTACGGAAGTTAGGCTTCGATGAAACAATGCAGCATGATGCATTACTCAGTATGCAAGAACAAATCAAGCGGATGTTTGAGGATCAAACAGGATTATGGATCATGAGCAAACATCATCAGGAACAAAACGAATACGAATTATTGGTAGAACAACAAAATAGACCGATTACGCGGATTATTGATCGGACTTTTGAGGATCAAGACAAACGCTGGATTATCGACTTCAAAACTGGAAAAGAAGATGAAACTTCGGTGACAAGGCATAGGCAACAATTGAATGAATATGGTTCTTATTTATCAAAGCAAACTCCCCTATCTATCTATTGCGGAATTTATTACCTCTCTAGCAATCATTGGGTTTATTGGCAATATGAACCTTCCGAAATGCTCATCACATAGAGTCTTTTATCCTAGGGCCTGTTTACAATTCGCTAGATTGAGTAGAATTGTAAACAGACCCACCTCTGCGTTATCATTCCTTTTTTTCATTCAAGGCTAATCCATGACTACTGAAAATACTGTAATTCACTTGATGAATACTCTAAAAGATCCATTTCTGGGCCTTACAGGCAAAGAAATGAATTTACAATGTAGCCTTGAAAAAGACGATAATCAGTTGCTCGTCAATCTCACAGCGGGATTTCCGTGTAAATTACTTGAAGAAAATTACACCCCCCTATTACTTGCAGCGCTACAATCAGCATTTCCCGGCCAAGAGATAGCCATTCATATCAATCAATGGATTAAGCCTCACAGAACGCAACTCGTTGGTAAAGGCTTACGTGGCGTAAAAAATACTATTGCTGTAGCCTCTGGAAAAGGAGGAGTCGGGAAATCCACTATAACCGTTAACTTGGCAACTGCATTAGCTCGATTAGGTGCGCGAGTAGGCATTTTGGACGCAGACATCTATGGTCCAAGTATGCCGTTAATGCTCGGTAAAACTGAACCGGTACAAGTTAGCGGCGAACATTACCTTCCTGCAAAAGCACATGGAATAGAAAGTATGTCGATTGGCTATCTAACAAACAGTGAACAAGCAATAATCTGGCGAGGCCCTATGCTTGCCAAATCCTTAATCCAAATGTTAGATATTACCCTTTGGGATAACCTGGATTATTTATTCATAGATTTACCACCAGGGACGGGTGACATCCAACTCACTTTAGTACAAAAAATTCCATTGACTGCAGCCATCGTAGTGACTACCCCACAGAATGTGGCAACACTTGATGCACAAAAAGCAATAAATATGTTTTCTAAAACAGGCATTGATGTACTTGGTATTATAGAAAATATGTCCACCCATATTTGCAGCCAGTGTGGACATCAAGAAGCAATTTTTGGTACAGGTGGAGCCGAAACACTTTGCGCTACGCATCATACGACATTGCTCGGACAACTTCCTTTGGATGGACGTATAAGGCAAAACTGTGATGAGGGCTCTCCTACCGCAACTAAAGTTCGCGATGAGTTAACAGATACCTTAATTAAAACAGCGATGAGAAGCACGATTGAATTGACCAAAAAACCAATTAATTACGCAGACAAGTTTCCTAAAATTGTTGTTGAGTGAATTCTTCCAGAGGGGGTATACTTGCTAACTAATATAGGAGCATCGTAGCCTGGGTGCAGCAAAGCGGAACCCGGGATTTTATACCATTGTTTCCCCGGGTTCCGCTTTGCTGCACCCAGGCTACGATACTACGATTCTAAATAATAACAATAAAAATAAATGAGCCATGGAACGATTAATCATAGTAACAATAAGCATTCTGTATTCCTGCCTGGCTTTAGCCAAATCTCCCTATCAAATTGATTTAATTATATTTGCACATCCAAATCAAAACACAGGACTAGCTATCGATGCGCCACTTATTCCCATGGGTGCACATGCTATATCTTTGGCTCCGGATGCAGACAAATCAGGGAAGCCTTACCGGTTGTTATCTCCATCATTTTCCAGTTTGCGTGATGAGTATTACTTACTCACCCGTAAATCTCACTATCAGGTCCTGGCCCATTATTCGTGGAGACAACCAGCAAATAATCAAAGTAGTGTCGCTTTACCGGTAGTCGAGCATAATGGTTGGCAAATGCAAGGGACTTTAAATGTGAAGCAAGCGAGTTATTATTTTTTTGATGCAAAACTCCAAGTATCCCCCCCTAGTAATCCACAATCATCATTTACTATCTCACAAAAACAACGCCTTAAAGAGGATGTTGTTTATTATCTGGATAATGCTCAGATTGGTATGTTGGTTAAAATTCATAAATTGGGGTAAATAATTGTAGCCTGGGTGTAGCGAAACGGAACCCGGGTTTGGAAAAGTCATTATTTCTCCCGGGTTCCGTTTCGCTACACCCAGGCTACAATTTTTCTTTATCTGTTACCAGGAGGAAAAATCCGATCAAATACCGTTGCACCACCCTCCACGACATGTTGCATCGCAGTATCTACATCAGTAACTCTCGGATTAGTCTTGTTTGAAAAAAAGCCCCAAAATCCATTCCCTGCTTGCTTGCTCCTGCCTATCTCATGCAACCCAAATAACGCTGCGGCTGTCAGAGTTAATGAAGCAAATGGACCTAATCTGGCATAAAAAGGTGACATAAATAAATTTCCGAAACTGATGAGTGCACCAGTCTTTAGCGTTTTTTCGGGATTTACTTGATCTCTAGGCATACTACACTTCCTTGATAGATTATTTGAAAACTTACTCACTAACGGTGATGATTTTTATCGCTGGGCATAATTTCGTCAAATATGGCAGCGCCTCCAGTTGCAATGTTGGCAAGAGCATTATGAACTTCATTGCTCTTATCCCCCGTTTGGCCGCCAAAAAAGGTATTTAAACTATTTCCAGCATTTTGCAGAGGTCTTCTTTTTTTACCTATCTCATGCGCACCATATAAAAATGCTCCTGTCGCTACAATTGCTGCAGTCAAACCCAACTTTGCATCAACCCAATACAGTGGAGCTAAAACGGTATTTCCAAGTGCGACTAGCGCACCAGTCTTTCCAACATTATCAATATTTATTTTAGCTTGTGACATATCAATTCCTTATGATAATTATTTTTAATACAGACTATTTGAGCGCCAATAAAATTGCAAGCATAAATTTAATGCACCATAGTGAGTAATATGAAACCAGACACACAGTGAATTGAATTTGACCAATGCGTCTATTATAATTTCATATGACGAAATGGAACCATGAGCTCATAATGTCCCAACAGAACCGACTTCTTGATGCGCTCACTTTATGCCTCAAACAAAAGTCTAATAAGGATTTTAAATTAAATAAATCAGCTGCTTATGCCGGTCTTAACGATTTATATGAATACTTTGCCCTAGAAAATAAAACAGAGCAATTTTTTGAAGCATTGGAACAATTATGTTTGATACCTAATGATTATCTCATTGGCGATAATCCAATTTTAGATAATTTTATTATTCAACTGGAAAAAGTTTTTCATCCTCAAAAAAAGGAAAAACCAATTACCCGACCTACCCCATGGTGGGAAATTGAGCGCACTCATTTACTGAAACTTGCAGAGACTCACTCACCTTGCTATGTATACCACAGCCCAACACAAACCGCTCAAGCTCAAAAATTATTGGGCTTACAATCAATCAACGCCCTATTTTACGCGATCAAAGCCAATCCTCATCCATCAATTTTAAAAACATTGGAAAAAGAAGGCATTGGCTTTGAATGCGTTTCCATTCAAGAGTTAAAACACATAGATAATCTATTTCCTCACCTAGACAAAAAACGAATTTTATTTACCCCCAATTTTGCTCCAAGAATAGAATATGAAGCGGCGATGAACTTAGGATGCTACATGACCATAGATAATCTGTACCCATTAACGAATTGGCCTGAGTTATTTAAAAACCGTAATATCATCGTTCGTATCGACCCAGGTGTTGGCGCTGGTCATCACAAACATGTCATCACAGGAGGCAATGAATCAAAGTTTGGTATTGCCCAAAATGATATAGGGCAACTTAAGAGGTTGACCCGAGAAAATAATATCCATGTTATTGGTCTACATTCCCATTCAGGTAGTGGGATTCTGACTCCAGAACTTTGGGAACAAACCGCTTTAACACTGACATCACTCCTTAAGCAATTTCCTCAAACACAATTCATTAATTTAGGTGGGGGCTTAGGTGTCGTTGAAAAACCAGGGCAAAAGCCTTTAGATCTGGAGAAACTTGATTCAAGATTACTCGCAATCAAATCAAACTTCCCTAATTTACAATTCTGGATGGAGCCCGGACGTTTTTTTGTGGCAGAAAGTGGCATAATTTTGGCTAGAGTCACTCAATGTAAAGAAAAAGGTGAAGTACAATTTATAGGAATTGAAACGGGAATGAATTCATTAATTAGACCTTCTTTATATGGGGCTTATCATGAAATTGTCAACTTAAGTCAGTTGTATTCGGACAAATCAGGGACGTCACACATTGTCGGCCCGATTTGTGAATCAGGCGATACATTGGGATATGATCGCTTATTACCTATGACTCAAGAAAGAGACATCCTTTTAATTGCTAATACTGGAGCCTATGGTCATTGCATGAGTTCCTATTACAATTTAAGACCCCCTGCAAAAGAACTTATTTTAGAATAATGATTGATATTTCTACATTTTCCCACACTTTAAAAACTTTAAACCCACATTAATGATCAATTTTTACTCATTCTGAATTGAATTAAATTAAAATGCCCCTTATAATCGCAAAAATTAAAAGTAAACGAGGGTCTTACTATGCCAAACCAAGGCAAAATTATTAGTGCAGTTAACGTTTGCCTAAGGCAAAAGAAAAATATCGCTTTTATACTGAATAAAAAAGGAATTTGTGCCGCACTTGCTGCTTTATACATCAAATATACTCTAGAAAATAAAAGACCACAGTTTTTTGATTTACTCGACAAACTAGCGGCTCTACCTAGCACTTATCGGATCGGTGATAATCCGGCTATTGATAGTTTCATTATCAAAATCGAAAAAACATTCCAAGCTGATAAATACAGTAATTATGAAATCCAGCAAAGTGATATCGAAAAAGTCTTGAATATCGGAAATAAACCATTAAAAAATGAATTTAATTTTGGACTCACTACAGAGCAGTCGCACTGGGAAGAAATATTCAAGAAAATTGCCCGAGAGAATCGATCCTATCTCATTTTCAGTCATAACCATGGAATTGCATTATCTTTTGAAAATGGAAAATATGTCGTTTACGATCCAAATTACAATAGAAAAATAAAAGAGTTTGAGGCAATTGATGAGTTAGTCAAAGAAATTAAGGATTGCTTCGATTATAAAGATAATTCTTTTGGTCTCATTATTCGTACATTTGTTCATCCTAATGCAATCCCTGAGCATTACCCTTCTCATGAAGAATTACATAAAATTGCTTTCGCAGATCAGATCGATACACGTTCAAGTTTTTTTGCTGCTATGGCAGGAGATGTCGAGACACTCAAATACTTATTTGATCAAAATAAAATCGACTACGACAATTTATCAAAAGAGTATTTTCGTCCTGAGTTTAATGATCTTTTACTGAAAAAGCCTAAATCACCCCTTCTGAAAGAAGCAATTTTGAAAGGAATTATTCTCACTGTGTGTGTGGGGAATTACAAAGAGGCAGAAAAATTACTTGATCATTATCTCCAGACATACACTGCAACTGAGGAACAAAATGAATTAAAAGATCAACTGTGCCTCGTCTTTAGCAAACCAGTATCAGAATACTCGTTGTCAATGAAAAAAGAAACCGATCACAGTCATTTATTGAAGGTACTGGATCAATTAAATATTTCTCAAGAACCTAAATGTCAAACCGCTTATAATCACCTGCAATTCCTAACCTTTGTTAAGCAGGAAACACCATCTGTTCAAATAAATCAGTTTTTAAATAAGTTGTCCCCTGAACAAATCATAAAACAAATCCAGTATGCTGCCATCACCAACCAACATCATGTTTTAAATCTGTTAATTCCACATCTTGCAACAGCGAACATTGTTCCCCAATCATTCCCTTCCATTTTCAACAAAGAGATCGCCCAAAATATTGATGCGATGACGTTGAAAAAACTTCTTGAAACTGGTTTTGTTGTAGATACTCACGATCCGGATTTGCTTACCTTATGCATGGAGCGTAATGATACAACCATTTTTGAAACATATGCACGTGCGTGGGCAGAACAAGCAAATCAGCCAACACTTTGGAAAAACATTGATGAGAGTAAATATCATTTAATTGATTTAAACACACCCCTAGGTTCAACAACGCTACTCCATGCTCTGATTTTTCTGAGGAAAAATGAACATGTAAAAAATGCATGGAAAGATAATATTCCTGAGGAAACGATTAAAAGCGCGCTTACTCTCGCCATATTGAATGGCAATAAAGAAATGAGCCTGTTTCTTCAGGAAAAACTGAACGCTAAGAAAAGCCATCTTGAACCAGAAACCTTGGAGTTTCTCTATGTAAAAGGATTACAAGAAGAAGACCTATCTATTTTATCCACATTAGTTCAGTTAAATTACAATGTGCTGCGTAATACTCAGGATATACGTGCACTGTTTTCGTTGTGTTCTGATTATGATGATTACTCAATCATCGAAAAAAGTCTTGCAAAAGCAAGCCCTAAGATCAAACAGCTCACTTTAGAAAACAGTTTAAATTGGAATATTGCGCCAGTCATAACAGCATGCGCCGAACAAGAACCTCAACTTTTTAATGACTACCTCCTTAATTCAACCACAAACCTAGGAAAACTGGCGAAACTCAATAGAGTCGGGTCCAAGATTCCTCCAAGTACGCTTTCAATAGAAAAACTGGCGCCACAAGAACAAAAAAAACTAGTCAAAAACTGTTTCAAAAATAAACTTTCTTACCTGGCTAAATCATTATGTATTCAAGCAACCTGGGAAGAAGCAGAACTTGAAGAATTCATTAATGAGTTAATTCTGGATAAACATGAAAATGGGCTCAAGTTACTGCTGCAACTCTTTCCCAAGTTAAAGGAAAATCCGAAACTTATTCCCCTGCTGGCACAAAATCACATGTTAATACCGCTGGATTTTTTACTGGAAAAAGAAACTGTTGTGATTGATCCCGAATTAACGGAACAAATTTTTACTTCTGCCTTGGCCAATAACAGTAAAAACGTAGTCGCCCGTTTTTTGAATCAAGGGAGAGTAACGCCAAAAACTCAATTAAAACAACCTCTTTTAGAATTAATTAAAGATGCTATAAAAAAAGGCAATGACTCTATTTTAGAACCCTTTATTGAATCCAAACTTGATTTCGGAATTGATTTTAAAGAATTATTTCTTTTTAGTTGCGAACAAAAACAAGAAAAAATCGCCAACCAGCTGCTTGCGCGAGAAATTACCCTCAACTCTAGTGAACGACACTATGCCATTCAGCAATTATTTGGCGATCAAACCGCCTCTGCTCTGTTTGATAAAGTCTATGCTCAAGGGTACGGAAGGCTTTATCAATTGTTATTAAGAGCCAACGTACAAAATCCTAGAGCATCCCTACTGAGTTCAATTAAAAATCCGGAGAACGATCCTGCATTCCAAAATACAGACTTGTATTCAAGTTCGCAGTATTTAACTCCTTTAAAACGCGCCGTAAAAGATAAAAATGAAGCCATATTTAAAACCTTATTTACTCAAAGTGACCTTCCAGGTGATCCCGATAAAAGCATTCTAGACTTTTTAAAAGATCCAGTTCTTTTTGCAAGTGTCTTCCCCTTATTTGAAGAAAAATACGGCCTAAAAAAATTATTGGTTGAAGCGCTAAAACAAAAAGAATGGGCTACTTTAGCCAATCTTATTGAAAAGAAAAAATTGGAAGATTTAGATGTAGAGTTACAACAGCCTCTCCAAAAACATGGTATAGACATCGTCAAAGCTTATGTGGAAAATCTCAAGGCTCATTATGATAAAACCGACGTTCGACCGCAGCTGTTTAAACTGCTGGAAAGCACAAATCCTTATATTCTTGCTCAATTGGCAATTCCATATCGAGAAAATATTCAAAAAACGCTCGAAGAAATTGAACTTAATATGCTGCAAAAGCAACTTGATTTAAATAATCAAATTTACCGTCATACCTTTAATTCTTTGCCATTTAAGATAGCGCTTGAGCAACTCAGTAAGATATTCGAAGAATGTCTAAAGACGATTCAAGAGAAGAACATTGATCTTGATAAAGCCATTGAACACCTTGAACTAGTGAATCATTTGGCCCAAATAAAACTCATCATGGCTGGGCAAGATATTTCTCCCCATTATCTGGAGGAAAACCATTATGATCTCTTAGAGAAATTAATAGAAAACCCTCGATTTAAAGAAGTTTGCCAATTGGAATTCAAACTTTATTGCTGGCTCAGACAATTTAAAAAACCGCTTTCGGAACAAAGTGAGGAGACTAAAAAAGAATTCAATGAAACAGTTCGGTCTCTCCAGGAAGCTTTAGTGCAAACAGACTTGCCTAAGAATTTTGTTTTACCGGAAATTCTGCCGTATTTAAGCCCGCCTCAATCAGTAAAAGAAGAAGAAACTTTACCTTCTACAGATGCTGCAAGATCTAGTTTAGATAATGCAGTTGAAACGATACCGGCATCACAAAAAAATGGAGGGCTTGCTCCTAAATCAGATAGTACAAAATCTGATTTAAATGCTTTGAAAACACAATGTACTGAGGCCTTAGATTACTATCTGAAACATCGGGAGGAAAATTTAAGTTATTTTTCCTATTTTTTTGATTATTATCGTGGACAAACTCGCGCCCAACATTATAAACATTTAATTCAATCGGCTCAAACCGAACAAGAATTGTATCTTTTAGAATATGCTATTTTAGCGAATAGTGATGGGACACAATTAAAGAAAGATATGGCATTACAATTGAAATACACAGATGAGGTGAACGCTGAAGAAGCACTCAGAAAAAAAATTCAAAAATCATATTCCTTTACAAAGGACGATTTAACTCAATTGGATAATTTGATTGATTCGATCAATCAAAAAATTAATGCAGATGATCGAACCGATACAGAAAGCTTGTTTGAGGATGAATTGAGCTATTTAGGACAAGTACGTAAGCACCAAAGTTCTTTGCAGTCTCTTTCTTTTTTTCAACCTAAAAAACACGATCCATTCACTCAATTCTTACAATGGATTGCAAGCTGGGTCAGTAGTGATAATGTCTCTACTGAGGGAAACGGAGTGTCCTTATAGAATTCATGTAGCCTGGGTGCAGCGCAGCGGAACCCGGGGAGATTTGTGGGTAGGAAACCCCGGGTTCCGCTGCGCTGCACCCAGGCTACATATTCATTTTCTGAATGATATTCTGCATGAATAAATTATGCTAGGATTAAGCATTCTCTACTGTTTGCCATGACATGATGCAGGACGCCTTTAAAAAATTCTTTCAAAAATATCCTAAAACCGAAGCTCCGTTTATGCATGAACAACTCATCGAGTGGCGTGACACACGTCCTTTAGCTGGATTAAAGGTAGTTCATCATGTTCCTTTAGTCACGAATACTTTATTAAAAATAGCCTGCTTGCTTGAGGCAGGGGCTGATATTACTGTCACCAATCCTTCAGACTTTTGTTATGCTCATCCTCAGGCAGTATCTTGTTTAAACGAAGCAAAAATTCGTTATATAGAAGACCCACACTCCCTAGTAGGAGAAACTTTTGATCTTTATTTTGATTGTGGTGCGCAGCTTTATCAATTTCTGGGTAAACCCAGAATGGGGGCAATCGAATTAACCGGTTCAGGCGATCAATTATATAGACAGCAAGTTCTCGATTTTCCGGTGATCAGTATTGATCGCACGTTGACAAAACAACTGGAAACAGTTTTTGGATGCGCTGAAAGCAGCCATATGGCCCTGGCTCAATTAACAGGAATTAATCCTGCTGAAACATCATGGGTTATTTTTGGCTTTGGCAAGATTGGTCGTGGACTTGCCTATTTTTGTATTCAAAATAAAGTTCCTGTCGTCATTGTAGATCCGAATAAACAACAAAGGAATCTGGCTAAAAATTTAGGTATCAATGCAATCGATCCCCAGGATTTCAGTAATCTAGAACGTGCACTAATCGAAGCAAATGTGGTGATCACTGCAACCGGGAAAAAAGCGATTATGGATGATTATCCTCACTCCTGGTTTAGCGGCAAGATACTCGCAAATTTAGGGGTTTATGATGAATTCGGCCCTCATTTTAGTGATGATGAAGTCTTAAATCACAAGATGCCTGTTAATTTTGTACTTAATGACCCCACTCCCATGAAATATATTGATCCTGAATTTTACATCCATAATCTTGTTGCCTTAACTTTTCTGAAAGAAAAACTGACTTATGGAGTACATGGAATATCATCAGCATTAGATAATAGTATGATTCAACGTTGGTGCGCTTATCACTCATTTCCATTAGATACGATTAATGCCTGGTTGTATTTGTAATAGCCTGGGTACAAAACGGCACAATTCGTTTACGTAAATGTATGCGTGCTCGAAATAATTCATGCCATTTTTAGTGTACTCAGCATGTAGCCTGGGTGCAGCGAAGCGGAACCCGGGTTATTAGTTATAACGTTTCCCTGGGTTACGCTTCGCTGCACCCAGGCTACATTCAAGGGGAGACTTTATTTACACTTTCTTCATGATGCTATATATTCCGCCTTTTTCTAGAAATTGAATTAATGAATTTATTAGTCTCAACACCTTCATATAATCCCAAAAGAACCATCATCTGGTTGGTCGGTGTATTCTTTTTATTATTTCAATTTTTCTTGCAACTCTCTTCGGGAATTATTATCGGCGCGATAATGCATGAGAAACAATTAACTGCATTTACTGCTGGTCTATTAAGCAGTGCCTTTTATTATGTTTATACCACAATGCAAATTCCCGTTGGCCTTCTTTTTGATCGGTACAATACCCGAACTTTATTGTTTTTAAACGCCTTATTATGTGCTTTAGGCTGCTTTATATTTTCTTCCGGATACAACTTATTTATATTATTTCTTGGCCGTCTAATTATTGGCGGTGGTTCTGCGTTTGCTTTTGTTGGCATGACTCGTATATTGCGCCAACATTATCCCCTAAAACAATATGCATTTATGATTGGCCTCACAGAAACCCTAGGCTTTACTGTGACTGTAATTAGCATGATTGGAATGGGTTCACAAATAAGCCGTATTAGCTGGCATTATTTTCTTGCTGGCGCGGGTGTCATCGGCCTTTTAATTGCTTTTTTGTGTGCGAATTTCATTCCTAGCAACAAGCCGATAATCACGGATCATCACCAATACAAAAAACATTTGCTGCTCATGTTGAAAAACAAATTAGTATGGATCAATGGATTGTTTGTAGGCTTGGAATTTTCAGTAATTACTGTTTTTGCCGCCATGTGGGCAGTACCTTTTCTCCAGTTAAAATTGGAATGTTCTCTAGAAACAGCCAGTATTCTCACATCAATGGTCTTGTTGGGAGCTGGTTTAAGTTGTCCACTGTACGGATGGCTGTCTATTAATCTGCCGAAACGCAAACCACTCATCCATATTTCATGTTTATCTACTGCCATTTTATTCATTCTTGTTCTTTACTTACCCATATATAATATATTCTTAACAGGGATCTTATTGTTTGCAATTGGGCTATGTTGTGGCGCTTATATGCTTGCCTTTACCATTGCTAATGAACTGGCGCCAGAAGAATCACTTTCTGCCTGCACAGGTTTCACCAACACCTTAGCAATGGCCACAGCACCTTTGCTACAGCCATTAGTAGGTTATTTGTTGGATTTTTCTAAAGGGGAGACGAATCGCCATGTTTTAGCGGATTATCAATTAACCCTATTAATTATTCCCGCTGCTTTGGTTATTGCTAGTGCTTTATCACAGTTTCTTCCAGAGAAAGAGGCATAGCTGTGCTATGCTTTTTCTAAAAAACAACAGCAAAGTTTATTAATATTGTCTTAATAATTTTTCGATAAAATAGCAATAATTTAGTCAGTGTGTTGTTATTTTAAATGGCAAAGTCCAAAGAAGAACCGAAAACTGTTGTTTTCTCTGAGCCTCAAAAGGAAATAAGCCACTTTGTCATATTTGGCGATAGTCTTTCTGACGGTAAAAACATGGGTGAAAAGGTTTCTTTTCTCGGACCGTTGGCAAGAAAGTTATGGCTAAAAATAACAACATTAGATCAATCACCTAAAGAGCGATTCACAAATGGCTATACTTGGGCAGACTCACTTAAATCAACCCTCATTAGTAAATTTCTTAATGATGATAGAATAAAAAAAGATCGTTTTGGAAAGTATAATTTAGATAATGCCGATATCGGTGATGACATTCTTTTCCAACCACCTTATCGACGACAAAGATATACTAAGGAAGAAGTTGATGCGGAAACAAAGGAAGTAGAACGTAAGAAACGAGTTAAGGATAGAGATGAAGGTCATTTATTCACTGCTGAACGAGAAAATAATCCGAAAACAGATCCAATCTTACGTCGATACAAAACAAACGCCCTACGTGCTGCCCCTATAAAAAAAATGGAACTCCCTAAAGCCACGCCTGAAGAGTCTACTGATGTTGCTGACCAATTAATCACAGATCCGCGTTATAGCAAATATGTTGAGGAATATTATTCACTCGATAATGGTCGTGTGGCTCAATATAATGGTCAGAATTTCTATAGAAACTATAGCCAAGGCGGAGCAACATCTTATGATTACAGCTGGAAAGATAAGTTTCTTTCTCTTCTTTCTCCATTCACATCTATAAAGCTTTTCTTTACACGTTTAATGGTATCTAACTTATCCAAGCAGATAAATCAATTCTTGAAAGACAATGAGGATGAAGAGATATCTAAAGATCAAAAAAAGAAGACACTTATTACTGTATTTTCTGGGGCGAATGATTTAATTACCGTTAACCCGGAACTAACTAAAGAGGCAGCAGCACTAGCAGCTCAAAGTAATATTGATAATATTGAAAAATTAATAACAAAAGGTTACAGAAATTTTGTTTTATGTAATTTGCCTGACTTATCTCTCACGCCACGTTTTCAAGGCACGCCAAAAGAGAATCAAGCTCGTGAAATAACGGAGCACTTTAATGACCAATTAAGAATTAAGTATGAAGCCTTAAAAGGAAAATACCGAAAGTGTTCTATCGAACTCTTTGATACCAATAAGGTCTTTAGTAAAATTTATAAAGATGTCCATGATAATGGGAAGAATTCAAAATATTCTCAATACTTTGACCAAAGTACACTAAAAGAGCCTTACTTAGATTACGCAAAAAAACACAATATTCCAATAACACCAGGTGGAGTTGCACCGGGTAATAAGCATATGTTTTGGGACGATGTTCACCCAACTGCAACTATGCATGCTTTGTTGATGTCTGAGTTTTACAAAAGCAAGCAAGGTCTTGGCAAATATAAAATATCAGCCCCAGAAGAACAAAGTGAGAAACATTTATGCGACATTTTTGATCGAAAATACCATGAAAAATTAAAAGAGTATTCATTAGGAGCTTTAAGTTATTACAACGAACTTTCTATTCCTTATAAGGAACCAGAAAAAGCGCTTATCACCATACTACGTTTTGCACTTCAAGACCAAAACGAAGATAGTGATTGTTTACGCGAAGCAATGACTGATTTAGGATGGTGGGTGAATGGCAAACCCAACATGTGTATCCCTGCCCTAGCAGACGCTATGTGGATTGAGAATCCTGCTTATGCACGAAAGTTAGAAGCCGAATTAGATCCTCATTTAGCGGAGCCTAATTCGCATAAGAAGATGCTCGCGTTAGGTGGACCGTCGGTCGGGCAAGAACCAGCGCCCAAAAGAGTTCCTCCTAAGTTAGATCCGGAAGTAGAGGCAAGATTAGAAAAAATATTGCAGAAAAAGCCTAGTATCGGGGAAGCTGCGACTTTACAACCAACAACAAATTCGAAACAAGAACATTTAACGCCAGAGACTACTATCCCTTTAACTATATAATAAACTGGGTGTTAATGTAACCTGGGTTAGTTAGTGTAGCAGGGTGCAGCGCAGCGTAACCCGGGTTTTCATACATGAATAAACTTTTAAATTCCCGGGTTACGCTGCGCTGCACCCAGGCTACAAATAAAATTAAGCATTTAACTTAACGTCATGCGCAGCCAGCTCAGTAGCTTTATTCTTTAAAAATGATTGCTGAGTCACAAAACAAAAGCCACCCCGACCGTCTTTAGAGAAACCTGCAACGGTATGAGATGATGAATCGTTTGCTTTCAGAGAATTAATCAATTTTAAACTGAGCTTAGGTAAGCCAACCTTTAGCATACACAAATCATTATCTAACGGTTTTAATGAAATAAACTGAGACATTTTTACTTTATTACCTAAAGGATCAAGCCATCCCGCAACAGCTGCGCTAGTTGCATCTTTTTCTTTGAGATTTGCAGAATAAAATCCATTATCATCATTTAAACGACAAAACGTAGTATTGATTTCATGGGTGTCTTTTTGATCATCATTTAATACCAAGTTGCCAAACCATGCTTTATTTCCAGTAACAAATTGCTCTTTATCATCAATACGTAAATGGCCATTAAGCTGGCTTGTCTGCAACACTTGAAATCTTACTCCAGGTCGTAAGACCAAGGTTTCATTATTATTTGCCTGTTTTAGCATATCCACTTTAAAATTAAAGCCTTTTTTATCTGCTGCTTTAACTCCAAAAATCCAGCTGTCATTGATGGGATTGTAACGGATAAAAGAATCACCAACATGCCAATCAAGCGGTGTTGATTGCTCCATTTTTTCCTTATCTTCGTAAAAAAACACCAACTTATTTGTTTCTCCATCAATTAAAGCAGCTTTAGTATGAAAATCTTTGCCTTGGCGCTGCATTTCGAAAAAATATCCATATTTGTCACCACTTTCATTTTTTACCATGCCGGAAAAAGTCCAACTGCCTACCGTTGGATCTATGGATTGTACTTGTTGCTGCGCCACTGGTTTTATTTCAGCTGCAAGCACTTCATTACTTATGGGGAAGATGATTAAAAATAAAAAACAGCGAATCCAAGCAAACATAATCAGCAATAACCTTTTAACTGTTGATGTAACCACAATGCGTCCCAAAAAGCATCATCCAATACAGCATCCACGGGCAAATAATGCATTGTGTCTGAACTAAATGATCGACATTTCACTGCATCTTTTTCCGTCATAATAATAAGTGAGTTGCAATAACTCAAATCATCTGGCTTAAACTGATAATGATCAGGATAAGAGCAGGTATCGAATTCTATCCCTAATTGCAGCAAAGTGGAATAAAAACGTTTGGGATTACCAATTGCAGCAATCGCTTCCCATTTGCCATTTAATGAATGAGGATCAATTTCTTCATCCGTACTTAATTTCTTAATTTTCCCAGGTTTTAATGTCATAGAATAAGCATTATCCCATGTACCTTCATTCACCACAATAAAATCAACCTGATCTAAGCGTCCAACAGGTTCTCTTAACGGCCCTGCCGGCAAACAAAGTCCATTACCTAAGCCACGAGTTCCATCAATAACCGCTATTTCAATAGCTCGTCCCATACGGTAATGTTGTAATCCATCATCACTAATAATGATTTGACTTTGATGCTTTTCTAAAAGATAACGTACAGCCTCAGTACGTTTAGGTGCAATCACTACAGGGCATTTAGTTTTTTGTGCTAACAGTAAAGGCTCATCTCCTACCTTTAGTGCAGAATCATCAATTTGTACTTCATAGGGAAAAGATTTGAGTTTTGCACCATAACCACGGCTAACAATACCCACTTTTAATCCTTTTTGTTGTACTCGCTTAGCCAACTCAATCACCAACGGGGTTTTACCCACTCCTCCAACTGTTATATTACCAACAACAATTAGAGGGACTGGACAATCGAGTTGACTAAAACGTTGCAAGAAATAGCGTCTGACTGAAGCAAAAACCGAATATCCCCAAGACAATGGCCGCAATACCCATTGCATCGGGTGATCACCATACCATAATTTCTCAAAGAAAAATGACATCAGACTATTGCATCCTCATAAACTGTATCTGAGTGTTGTATTCCTTGAAGCTGTGCGTAATATCCTTGTAAATCAAGTAATTCTTGATGGGTCCCTTGTTCTACAATGGATCCATGTTGCATCACTATAATTTTATCCGCATGTTTAATGGTTGATAAACGGTGTGCAATAACTAGAGTAGTGCGGTTTTTCATCACTTCCTCCAAGGCAATTTGTATGTACCGTTCTGACTCACTATCCAAGGCAGATGTTGCCTCATCAAGAATTAAAATAGGCGCATCTTTCAATACAGCGCGTGCGATCGCTATCCGTTGTCGCTGACCTCCAGAGAGTAACACACCATTCTCACCTACTCGCGTTTCATAACCTTCCGGCAAACGACAAATAAATTCATCGGCAAAAGCCATTTTGGCTGCTTGTATAATTTGTTGACGACTTACATCCGAACGACCATACGCAATATTATTCGCCAAAGTATCATTAAAAAGTGTTACATTTTGACTGACCAAAGCCATTTGCTCACGCAAACTGGGTAAGCTTATTTGATTGATCGGTATATTATCTAGAGTAATAGTACCTTGAGTCACTTCATAAAAACGAGGTAATAAACTGGCTATAGTTGTTTTACCACTACCTGAGTGTCCTACCAATGCAACCGTTTTACCGGCTTCAACGGTGAAACTGACATCATGTAATACTTTTTCCCCTTGCCTGTATGCATAAGATACCTGTTTAAACTCAAGATCACCACGTGCTCTTTGCGGTAAAATTTTACCTTGTTCTTGTTCTATTGGCATATCGAGCATATTGAACACACTTTCTGCGCCAGCTAAACCTTTTTGTATAACAGCATTCAACGTAGTTAGAGTTTTCATTGGTTTGATTAGCTGTATCATCGCAGCAATAATTGCCAAAAAAGAACCAGCAGAAATAATGACTACTGTTGACAATTGAATGGCTGCTGCAATGATTGCTGCAATGCCTATAGCAATGACAATTTGCACTCCAGAAACATTAAGTGCCTTGCTCGCAGCAACTTTCATATCATTTTGACGGGAGAGTTCTATCGCCTTACTAAATTTTCCAGATTCATAAGTAATACCGCCGAAAATACGAACCACTTTATACCCCTCTATTGCTTCACTAGCAATTTCAGTCACTTCACCCATGGTTTTTTGTACTTTATGACTGATTCGTCTTACTCGTTTGTTTGTGTAGTTCACAATAAAACCGACAAAGGGGATGGTTAACAGGAACATAAGTGACAATTGCCAGCAGATCACCATCATTACCGTGAGAAACCCTATAATTAAACAAGTATTTTGGACAATATCGGTTAAGGCATCCGCGCTGACCTGAGCTACTTGTTCTACATCATAAAGAATTTTAGAAAGCATTTGCCCTGATGTTGCTTCATCATAAAAGTCAGCAGGTAAATGAAGAATATGATTAAAAACTTTTTCCCTTAATACCTTAACTACCGATCGGGCAACCCAAGTCATGCAATAACTACCCAGCGAGCTGACAAGCCCCCTCAATGTAATCCCTATTAAAACGATATAAGGAATTTTCTTGATAAAATCCATATCCACATTAATAAAGCTTTTATCAAAAAAGGGCCGCATCATGTACGTAAAACCAGCATCAATAAGGGAATACAAAATGTTGGCGAAAATACCTAGTACCAGTATGGGCCAAAACGGTTTCACATAAGCTAACAAACGTTTGTATAAAATGCTGGTTTTAACTGAGTGTTTCTTTTTCATGACTCAAATAGTTCAATCGAAAAATAGGTTATTGTAACTGTTATTACATTGAAGTGCTAATATTTAAATGTTGGGGACGGTCCGGGACGGACCCCTGCAGCAAGTGTACAGATTGTTTAAATTATTTTGTGGGGGTCCGTCCCGGACCGTCCCCGCTGCACCTGGCGTCATTCATTCCAAAGTCATCTTGATTCGCGTATAAGCACAATGAAATCCTATTTTTTGCACATTACAATCTGAAACACTTCCAGGTTCTGTCGTGACCGTTGCCCAAGATAACCCGAGTTGCTTTGCACTATTTAATCGAGCCTGTAATAATTTTTTTTGTAACCCTTTTCCTCGATAAGCAGGTAAAGTACTGGTAACACCTAAATCACAAAAATCCCCATGCATAGCAATTGTAGCTCCGGCTACAATCACATCCTCGTCGTAAACAGCATAGGCACTGACCCCTTTAGATTGGACATAACGAAAAAATTGATCTTCAGCTTCAGGCGCATCAAAGCCTAAAGCTATTTTTTTGGCCCACTCACCCTGCTCAGTTGATGTTATTTCTCTGATAATCAAAGGACCTGCAGTATGATCAAGAGGCTGATATAACTTTAAATCCAATATCGAGACATTATTTAATTCACTGATGCAATAGCCACGCTGACTTAAAAATATGGTGAGTTCATTCCCCACAAAAGGACACAGCTCAATATCTATACGCTCATGATTCAATGTTTTATAAAAATGTTCTATGTACTCAATTTCAGACTGAAAATGCTTCAATTTTGTAGCAAATCCCCATCCAACTACCTGTGATAAATACGAGTCAAATCCTGAAAAACAAGCAGCTCCTCCATTAACTTCCAAAATCCTTCCTTGTGGATACTGTTTGGTTACCTCGATGTGGGTTTGTTTGATGCAAGATTCCATCTGTGCAGCAAGATCTTTAGTAATACATTTCATCTAATATTATTCCTATCAAATCAGTATCTGAGTATGCATGCATAGGATTATTAAAGTCTGATCTTTATTGCAAGCCTCTTGATAGCTCATATACCAAACCAGGGCCTCGATAAATCAAACCGGTATACACTTGGATTAATGAAGCACCTGCATCCAACTTAGCCTGAGCCGTGTTGCAACTGTCAATACCACCTACCCCAATCAAGGTTATGGCATCACCTACATATTGTTTTAGCAAACGCAAACATTGAGTAGACAATTCAAACAAAGGTTTACCACTTAATCCCCCAGTTTCCTCAGCATAAGGCAAATGAGTCACCCCCGTACGAGAACATGTTGTATTCGTCGCGATAATTCCCTCAATGCCATTATTCAAAATCACTTCGGTCATTTGTTTTAATGTTTCTAAATCTTCATCGGGTGACACTTTAATCACTAAAGGCACATGGCGCTGAAATTTATCGGATAATTTAATTTGTTCCGCCTGTATTTGCGATAACAAATTGGCAAAATATTCTTTCTGCTGTAATTGACGTAAATCAGGTGTATTGGGTGAGGATATATTGATAGTTACATACGAGGCATACTCATATACTTTAGCCAAACAATGAGTGTAATCTTCAGCAGCACGCTCTAATGAAGTATCTTTATTCTTACCTATATTGATGCCGAGAATCCCTTTATAGCGCGCTTTTTTCACATGACCCACTAAAGCATCAACGCCCTGATTATTAAATCCCATGCGATTGATAATTGCGTGTGCATCCGGCAAACGGAACAATCGTGGTTTAGGATTACCGATTTGCGGTCTTGGTGTGACGGTTCCTAATTCAATAAAGGAAAAACCCAATTTGGCCAATGCATCAAGATGCTCTCCATTTTTGTCCAGCCCTGCTGCCAAACCAACAGCATGTGGAAACTGCAGCCCCAAAGCGTCTATGGGTTTTGATTTGGTCTTTTTAAAACAAAAACTGGGAGCATAATGTAAAGCGGCTAAACTAAAAGCATGAGCATTTTCAGGAGCCATGCTAAAAAGCAAAGGACGTACTATTGAATACATATAAAAATCCTGTAGCCTGGGTGAAGCGAAGCGTAACCGCAGGAGTACTAACGCAAAATTCCTGGGTTACGCTTCGCTTCACCCAGGCTACCTAATTAAATATCACACTTCTGGGCCCAAACCCGCAACATGGCATTTTCGGACTTATGCAAATGATAATCTACTTGCCTAATTTCTACACCATAACCCTCTTTTTGCAGTTCCAGTAATACTGGACCTAAAAATTCAGATGTTTTTCCTTCCATATCATTTAAGGGAAAAATTCTTACTTCTTTAGCCACTCTGGCTAATTCACGAATTACATTTAAATGAAACTCGACCGTTTGATCTTCCAAATCAGCAAATAAATAATTCGCACTTAATGCGAAATCAAAAGAGAAGTCAGGGTAAGGTAAATGATAATCTGCAGCACCATAATATCGTCCCTCAGCTTTGCCTTGTTCGTAATCAGCAAAAAATTTTTTCATTCCATTTCGTCGATGTTCAAGCAATTGCTCCAAACTTCCGCTCCGGCCGAAATCGAACTGATCTTGTTCTTTGCGCACATCGTCAGCCATTTGTGCAAAAATCATGACTGCTTTGGAGGACAAGGTGTCTTTATCCAAAACAAACAAAGGATCACAGCTCACTGCTTGATGTGCCTCTTGAAATTGTTGGGCGTTTACTGCACTAGGACCACATCCATATTCTAAAATTCTGGAATTCATGTCCTCTTGAGACAAATCAAACATCTCACGATACTCATCAACACTATGTCCCCAGAGCACTAATTTACGCATGAATGACTCTCCTAAATAGATAAATCTGAACGCTGAAACTTTGGTTGTTAACACCACCTCAAGGATGGTAGTTTTCCTTTGGCTTAAGATTAGGCGATTTTTTAAATCAGGTAAAGGAACATTTTAAAACACAACTTATTCAGCAAACTGATAGTACATCAAATTTGTTGATTACACATTCTAGATGCATGGCTTGACTTAATAAATGACATTTAGAATAATGCATGAACATTTCAGCGAATCTTAACTTATTCTACAGGAGCTCTCTTAATGTTTGGAAAAATGTATGGATTATTTTTTAATACAAAAGAGGACGCTACAACAAATAAAGGCTTCTCTAATCAATCAGATGTTTTAAGTCATGTTAATCCTGAAGAAAGAGAAAAAGGTCTTTGTGCACAGTTAGCCAATCTCTATACAAAAGAACAGATGGCTGAGTCTAATACAGGTTCACCTACGTTCCTAAATGGTAATTCACAAGAAATTTATGATGCCGCATTAAAAGAAAGAAGACATCAAGAACAATTATTCAAAGAGGGTAAAGATGGGTTGCATAGTGCTTTTGTTGATTCTAAAACCCCGTACCTTGTCAGTACCGATAAAATAAAAGTATCTGATCTGACTTCAGAATCTCTCGCAAAACTAGTAGATAAAGCTGGGCCAAATCACATTGTAACTTACCCTGTCAAAAATGCAGCGCCCTCCCAACACACAATTGCATTTGGAAAAAGCAAAGATAGGCAATCATGTTACTCGTTTAGCGCCAATTTCCCTCCTAAACAACATCCATGTGACGCGTTTCTAGATCTTGCGAAAGAAATAAGAGAATTGGGTGATCAGGATGAAACAGTGATTCTTGCTACAAATTATAGGAAATAGTTTAAAATAGAGAAAGATCTCGTGGAGTGCATACTAACCCCATGAGATCTTTAGTGATTATTTTCTTGGGCGAAATCTGCTCTAAACAAAATTTCCCCCTATCTTAAACTCTTCCTCAAGTCCCCAATAGTTTTCACCGGATTCCTCATTGGATTTCTCATTCTTTTCTTTTTGAGCTTCATTACTGCTTTGAGCAAAAAAGGTAGCCGAACATCCTGAAACCGAAAGAGTTTCTTCTGTAATTACAGATCCCGAATCATTTGAGATTGTTTCTTCTACAGATATTTTTATTACTTCTTCTATTACCTCGTCCACAGAATTACGTTCTATATCTGAATCAGAACTGTTTCTACTCTCAGATAGGTACATTCTATCGTAGTCTTCTTCTGTGTACGCATGAAAAATCAGTGGGTCATCATTAGAACAAGTTGGAGGAAATTCAAACTCACCTTCTTTTGACCAAGACTCTTTTATTTCGGCAATTCTATGCAAACGATTACCACTAATATAGCCAGCGTTCCAAAAAGCTTCCTGGTGTTTTTGATGACATTTAATATCCCAATTTTTATGTGCATTAACTGACGCACAAGGCTTTCCTTCTGCTCGTGCCTTCTCATCCAACTCCACATGTCCATAAACTTGTTCATCTACAAAGATAGAAAGAGTGTTTTTAGGCATTGGCTCCTGTTGCGCTTCCTGAGCATAATTTTGTCCTTGCATTACTCTAACTGCATCCATAGCATGTTCTGATGCTTGCACCCTAGGATCCGCAGCAGCTGCAGCTAGTTTATCAGCAAATTCCTGTCTATTTCCTTGCTGATATACATTATCAGCTGGAGGATTTGCTAATGGTTGATTTGTAGCAGTAAAATAAACCCCAGCTGCTAATCCACCTACAAACTGTGTGGTTTGAGCTATCGTAAACTTATGCAATTCAGCCCCAACCTGATCGATATCATCAAAATCAACATGATCCCACCGGTTAGCACCATGTAGATCGAACTCATCAGGAGTTTCGGTTTTTGATTGATTATCTTTTTCTTGTGGATTGCGCCATATATAGTCTTTAATTTTTGAAAACATAATTATACCTCTTAACAACGATTAAAAATACACAATTTATTCAATCATTACTCTATGAGACTACTAATTAACATCGTGTATATTTTTAAATCTATAAAGCAAATTAAAAACGTTGTGCAATTTTTATTCTATTCGATGAAATTTAAGAGTTTATTAACGCATTACATAAAATTTATATTCAAACTATAAATTTTTTTCATGGGGGGTTAATATTGATTAATTTGATTAAAAATAATCTTTAACTACAAAATGAAAAAAGAGTTTTCTTAAAATCAAATTTGTCGTCGATAAAAAATGAATGGTCAATCAGGAAGAGAAAATGCGCTCTAAGAAATGAAATAGTTTGAGAAATTCTATTTGCATCTTCAACTTGATTGGGTATAGTCTAACACATTTATAAAAATCAACAGACTACTCACCCTGCATCAAGATGTGCCAAATTCTGGCTTCATCAAAAATTCTTGTGTCTGCTGAGTAGCCATAACAACAGGAAGTCAGCTATGTACACTGGACCGAACTATCAACTCGGTGAAACTTACGACATGTTGCGCGACACCGTTCGCCAATTTACTCGTGCTGAAATCGCACCACTTGCTGCTCAAATTGACGAAAGCAATACCTTTCCCAATCACTTATGGCGAAAATTAGGTGAAGTGGGATTATTAGGAATTACTGTCAGTGAAGAATATGGCGGTGCCAGTATGGGATATCTTGCTCATGTCATTGCTATGGAAGAAATATCTCGTGCATCTGCTTCAATTGGCCTGAGTTACGGTGCTCACTCCAATTTATGCGTCAATCAAATCTATTTAAATGGTAATCATTCGCAAAAACAAAAATATCTGCCTAAACTTATAAGTGGAGAATATGTTGGGGCTCTGGCTATGAGTGAGTCCAACTCAGGCTCTGATGTAGTCAGTATGCAATTACATGCTCGTCCAGAAGGCAACAAATATATTCTCAACGGTACAAAAATGTGGATCACCAACGGACCTGATGCCGATGTGTTAGTAGTTTATGCCAAAACGGACAAACAGGCTGCAAGCAAAGGAATCACTGCCTTTCTAATTGAAAAAGGAATGCCTGGCTTCAAAACAGCTCAAAAACTCGACAAACTAGGAATGCGTGGTTCAAATACCTGTGAATTAGTGTTTGAACAATGCGAAGTTCCAGCGGAACAAGTTTTAGGTGAAGTAAATCGGGGTGTTAAAGTATTAATGAGTGGCCTTGATTATGAGAGGACCATTCTGGCTGCAGGTCCCGTAGGAATCATGCAAGCCTGTATGGATGTTGTTTTACCTTACGTACATGAACGCAAACAATTTGAGCAACCCATAGGTGAATTTCAATTCATCCAAGGCAAATTAGCAGATATGTACACTGATCTCAGCGCTTCAAGAGCCTACTTATATGCTATTGCCCGAGCTTGTGATCAAGGAATAGTCAGTCGTAAAGATGCGGCTAGTGTTATTTTGTATACGGCTGAAAGAGCAACACAAATGGCATTACAAGCAATTCAAATCCTCGGTGGTAATGGATACATCAATGAGTATCCTACAGGACGTTTACTGCGTGATGCAAAACTCTATGAAATAGGTGCCGGTACTTCTGAAATTAGAAGAATGCTTATTGGACGAGAACTTTTTAAAGAAACAGCATAAGGAAAAATGAAAATGGAACAGAATGATATAGTAATCGTTGCGGCAAAAAGAACCCCTATGGGAGGCATGTTAGGAAATTTATCTTCTCTTTCAGCTCCAGACTTAGGAGCAATTGCCCATGAAGCTGCTTTATCCCAAGCAGGCATTAGTCCAGCGGAAATCGATGAGGTAATTTCTGGTTGTGTTTTATCCGCTGGAATTGGTCAGGCTCCAGCACGGCAAGCGGCAATTAAGGCAGGACTGCCCAACTCTTCAGGAGCTACCACAGTTAATAAAATGTGCGGTTCTGGAATGAAAGCCGTGATGCTCGCCCATGACTTAATTCGAGCAGGAACTGCAAATATTGTCCTTGCTAGTGGTATGGAAAGCATGAGTAATGCGCCTTATCTATTGAGCAAAGCACGCTCAGGATACCGACTTGGGCATGGTGAATTAAAAGACCACATGTTCCTCGATGGATTAGAAGATGCCTACGATAAAGGCAAATTAATGGGTGTTTTTGCCGAAGCCACTGCAAGTCATTTCCATTTTAGCAGAGATCAACAAGATGAGTTCGCTATTCGCTCCATGACCAGAGCCCTGCAAGCAATAGAAAATGGAGCTTTTAAAGAAGAAATTGCTCCAGTAACGATCAACACACGCAAAGGTGACCTTACCGTAACTGTAGATGAAGGTCCTGATGCTGCAAAGCTGGCAAAAATTGCTCAGTTAAAACCTGCTTTTAAAGCAGATGGAACTGTTACTGCAGCCAATTCAAGCTCCATTTCCGATGGCGCAGCAAGTCTCATTTTAATGAGTGCTGGGCAAGCAGAAAAACGCGGCATTAGACCTATTGCCCGCATTGTTGCTCATGCAAGTCACTCACAAGCACCTGAGTGGTTTACCACAGCACCAGTAGATGCCATTCGCAAAGTGATGAATAAAGCATCTTGGAAGCAAAATGATGTGGATCTTTATGAAATTAATGAAGCATTTGCTGTAGTTACAATGGCAGCGATGACACAACTTGAATTAAATCCAGAACAAGTTAATATTCACGGCGGAGCCTGTGCCTTAGGCCACCCTATTGGTGCATCCGGTGCCCGTATTTTAGTGACTCTAATACACGCCTTGAAACATCAAGGAAAAAAACGTGGCGTCGCATCATTATGTATTGGCGGAGGCGAAGCAACAGCTATGGCAATTGAATTAATTTAAAAACGAAATAATCCCCAGTTCCATTTATGACTGGGGATTTTATATAAAAAGGATGTTCATGCTACGACACAGTCTTATCTACTTGTTACTCAGTATTTTGGTAGTACTCTTTGCAAAATACGCTCATCTCATTATTGTTTATGTTGATATGTTTTTCACTTACGTTAATTTGAAATTAACGCCCATATTCAGTCAAACTGGTTGGGGACTTGTGGTTCGCAAAATTCTAGTTCTTGTTTTGTTACCGATAGTTATTACTGCCATTCCAGCACTTATCTATAGACTCATAAAAGGTGGTGACATGCCACATTTTATTGCTATTACCTGGGTTATTTGGACAGTCATCGTTTTAAGCGATATTTTGGTACGATAGGGAATCGAGCATGGCAAAATTAATCAGTCAAATTAATACAAGTAGTCAAGAATTCAAAACCAACCAAACAGTCATGCAGGCCTTGGTGGATGAGTTACAAAGTCGAATTCAGCATATTGCTTTAGGAGGTGATGAGAAAGCTCGTGCCCGACATTTAAAACATGGTAAATTACTACCAAGGGAACGATTACAGCAATTACTTGATCCTGGGAGTCCTTTTCTTGAGCTTTCCCAGCTTGCAGCCTACCAAGTTTATGATGATGTGGTTCCTGCTGCTGGAATTATCACTGGAATTGGATGGGTCTCAGGCACTGAATGCATGATTGTTGTGAATGACGCTACAGTAAAAGGTGGTACTTACTACCCCATAACCGTCAAAAAGCATCTAAGAGCACAAGAAATCGCGCTGACAAATCATTTGCCCTGTATTTATTTGGTTGATTCAGGGGGAGCTTATTTACCTCTCCAGGACGAAGTTTTTCCTGACCGGGATCATTTCGGACGGGTATTTTTTAATCAAGTGCAAATGTCGGCACAAAACATCCCACAAATTGCAGTAGTTATGGGCTCTTGTACTGCTGGTGGTGCTTATGTACCAGCCATGGCTGATGAATCGATTATGGTCAAAAATCAAGCCACAATTTTTCTTGGCGGCCCTCCTCTAGTCAAAGCAGCAACAGGTGAAGTCATTAGTGCTGAAGAATTGGGTGGTGCGGAAGTCCATTGCAGACAATCTGGTGTGGCCGATCATTATGCAGAGCATGATGCCCATGCACTTCATCTAGCACGAATAGCCATTAGCAATTTAAACCGTAAAAAACCGCAGCAATTAAAGCGGATAGAAACGGTAGAACCCCTTTATGACAGTAAAGAACTTAACGGTATAGTACCGACTGATTCCAGAAAACCTTTTGATATTCGTGAAGTCATTGCACGCATTGTTGATGGCTCTGAATTTGATGAGTTTAAAGCACTCTTTGGTACAACGCTAGTTTGTGGCTTCGCCCATTTATACGGTTATCCTGTAGGAATTATTGCAAATAACGGCATTCTCTTTAGTGAAAGTGCGCTCAAAGGGACCCACTTCATAGAACTATGTTGCCAGCGTAAAATCCCATTGATATTTTTACAAAATATTACTGGCTTTATGGTTGGTTCTAAATATGAAGCCTCTGGTATTGCCAAGAATGGTGCTAAAATGGTAACTGCGGTTGCTAATGCTAATGTACCTAAATTTACCGTAATTGTTGGTGGGAGTTTTGGCGCAGGAAACTATGCCATGTGCGGACGTGCCTATAGTCCTAATTTTCTATGGACATGGCCTAACTCTCGCATTTCAGTAATGGGAGGGGAACAAGCGGCTAATGTTTTAGCACAAGTGAATCGAGATAAATTGGCAAAACAAGGAAGTAATTGGCCTATGGAAGAAGAAGAGCGTTTTAAAGACCAATTGCGTTCCCAATATGAGACCCAAGGAAATCCTTATTATGCTAGCGCTCGATTATGGGATGACGGCGTTATCGCCCCACAGGATACACGCAAGATATTAGGACTGGGCCTATCGGCAGCATTAAATGCCCCTATTGGACCAACACGCTTTGGCGTATTTCGCATGTAAGGAGCACCAGGTGAGCGATTTGTTGTATGAAATTCATGAACACTTAGGTTTACTTACTCTAAATCGAGTGAGTAAACATAATGCTTTTGATAATTTGCTTTTAAGTGAAATGCAACATCAACTTGATGCTGCCATTGCTGATTCTAATGTCCGCGTTATAGTACTCAAAGCAAATGGCAAACATTTTTCTGCAGGTGCTGATTTGGCCTGGATGCAAAACATGGCTCGTTATAATGAAGAAGAAAATCAAAAGGATGCCATGGTGCTTGGTAATCTAATGTACACTTTAAATATGAGCCCTAAACCTACTTTAGCGATGGTGCATGGCTCTGCTTTTGGTGGAGGAGCAGGTCTTGCCGCAGCATGTGATCTCACTATAGCATCCCAATCAGCACGCTTTTGTTTTTCAGAGGTTAAACTGGGTCTGATACCTGCAGTCATTAGCCCCTATGTTGTTCAAGCCATAGGTGAACGCAATGCCAAAGCTCTATTCATGAGTGCAGAAGTTTTTGATGCAACTAAAGCATTGTCATTAAATTTAGTACAACACTGCATTCCCGAAGAAAATTTATTGGAATTCACGCTCAATTATGCAACTCAAATCAGCAACAATGCACCTGAAGCGGTCCGAGCATCAAAACAGCTGGCACGCTATGTAGCGGATAAAAAAATAAATGAAGAACTCGTTTATTACACTGCATCATTGATTGCTCAAAAAAGAGTATCCTCTGAAGGACAACAAGGACTTAATGCATTTTTAAAAAAAGAAACACCAAACTGGGATTGAGAGTTTGACTCATAGCCTGGGTGCAGCGCAGCGGAACCCGGGAATGTACCGCTTTACCGATCCCCGGGTTCCGCTGCGCTGCACCGGGCTACTATAAGAAGTTTTTGGACTGCATTGTGTAAGTGATTATAAAAGTAAAAATTAATGAGGCACTAATGTTTAATAAAATTCTCATTGCTAATCGTGGTGAAATCGCGTACAGAATTATCAAAACGGCCCGTTCCATGGGGATACACACAGTAGCTATTTATTCCTCTGTTGATAAAGACAGCCTGCATGTGCGTAGCGCTGACAGTGCATATTTTGTTGGTGAAGCACCTGCTAAAGAAAGCTATCTGAATATAGCTAACATTATTCATATTGCTAAGGAATGTGGCGCACAAGCCATTCATCCAGGTTACGGTTTTCTGTCTGAAAATCCTGAATTTGCTCAAGCATGTAAAAAAGCCGGCATTGTTTTTATCGGCCCTTCAGTTGAGGCTATGGAGGCAATGGCTTCCAAGCAATTAGCAAAACAATTACTGGAAAAAACTAAAGTTCCTTTAACACCAGGCTATCATGGTAGTGAACAAGCGGAAGATACGTTACTCTCTGAAGCAAAAAAAATAGGGTTTCCTGTCTTAATCAAAGCAGCCAATGGCGGTGGTGGTAAAGGGATGCGTGCTGTTCACCAAGAATCAGAATTTAGTGCCGCCTTAGCTGGAGCAAAACGTGAGTCTATGGCAAGTTTTGCCGATGATACAGTAATCATTGAAAAACTGGTTCTTCATCCACGTCATGTCGAATTACAAATTATGGCAGACAATCATGGTAATGTAGTCCATTTATTTGAACGTGATTGCTCCATTCAACGAAGACATCAGAAAATTATTGAAGAAGCACCCGCACCCAATTTGCCTGCTTCTCTTCGACAAAAACTTGCTGAGGCAGCTTGCGAGGTAGCACGTTCAATAAAGTACAGTGGTGCAGGTACTGTTGAGTTTTTAGTTGATAGCTCAGGACATTTCTATTTTATGGAAATGAATACACGATTGCAGGTAGAACATCCAGTAACTGAAATGGTTACTGGGCTTGATTTAGTGGCCTGGCAACTGAAAATTGCCGCTAATGAACCCCTTCCCTTATCACAAGATGAAATTGAAGCACATGGTCATGCAATAGAATGCCGAATATATGCTGAAGATCCACATCATAATTTTATTCCATCAATAGGACAAATCCACTTTTTGCAAGAACCTTCCGGTGATGGTATACGCATTGATACAGGGGTACAGCGGTCATCACAAATTACTATGTACTATGATCCTATGATTGCTAAACTGATTGCATGGGGAGCCGATCGCGATGAAGCATTACTTAGATTAGAACAAGCATTAGCCCATTATTTTATTGGTGGAGTAAAAACAAACATCCCATTTTTACAAACAATTTGCCGCCACCCTAAATTCAGAAAAGCTGAGCTGAGTACTGATTTTTTAAGTCAGGAAGAAATTAAACTGCCAAAAGCAGATACAGAAATGGCCTTACTCATGGCTGTGAGCTTTGATTATTTAAACAATGTCAATACAATCCAGGATCCTTTATTACAAGAAACATTCGCTTGGCAATCTCAAATCTTAAGTCATTGGATATGGCGCTATAAAGCTGATGAAGACTTAATTGAAGCATTTATCACTCCAATCAATAAAAACCAATTTAAAGTACGTTTAAAATCTCAAGACTATTTGATCCAGAGTCACTTAAACGGTAATCAACTTCGCATTGAAATCAATGGACAAAATTATCATGTTACCATTGAAAATAAAAATCAATCTTTGACCTTGTTTACGAGTCAATGGCAAATTACTATTGAACGGTTTAACTGGGGAACACTGGGCACACAAACTACTACCCATAAAGGACAACTTACAGCACCAATGCCAGCTACTGTAGTGGCAGTTTTAAAAAATATTGGTGAAAAAGTGAAGGCGGGTGACCGTTTAATCGTGCTCGAAGCAATGAAAATGGAACATACCATTCATGCCCCTAGTGATGGCATTTTACAGGATATATTCTATGCAGTAGGCGCCCAGGTGAATGAAGGAGAGGAGTTGCTGTCATTAGGTGAAGATGATTCTTAAATAGAGGTTTGGGGCATTGCATGTATCTGGGGGAAGTGTCAGAAATTAATACCTATTTGTCACTTCTCCAATCAGTAATGATCTGCCTTGGGAATATTAAAAGAGATAATTATGGACTATCCGCAAAACGTAACCATTATAGAAGTAGGCCCGCGTGATGGCTTACAAAATGAGTCATCTTTTGTGTCCAGTAAACACAAGATTGAATTAATCAATTTGTTAAGTGAATCTGGCCTGCAATATATTGAAGTAACTAGTTTTGTCTCTGCAAAAGCAATTCCACAATTAGCGGACCATAATGAAGTATTTCGCGCTATAGATAAAGCTCCATCCATACACTATTCCGCTCTGGTTCCTAATGAGCAAGGCATGCTCAAAGCATTGGAAGCCGGTGTGAAAGAAATTGCTGTTTTTACTGCGGCAAGTGAGCAGTTCAACCAACGAAATATTAATTGTTCGATTGACGAAAGTATTTCACGTTTTAAACCAGTCCTTGCTTTAGCAAAAGAAAACAAAATCAGGGTACGAGGTTATATTTCCTGTGTTCTTGGATGTCCTTATGAAGGAAATGTAGCACCAGAAAAAGTAGCGGAGGTCACTCAAAAATTATTGGACTTGAATGTAGATGAAATCTCATTTGGGGATACTATTGGTGTTGGAACTCCTCATCAAACTCACTTATTACTTGAACAAGTACTTAAATTATTACCACTGAACCAATTAGCAATGCATTTCCATGATACTTATGGTCAAGCCATAGCCAATATTTATACTTCGTTGCAACACGGCGTACACCGTTTCGACAGCTCAGTTGCTGGTCTAGGGGGCTGTCCCTATGCACGTGGAGCAAGCGGTAACGTAGCAACCGAAGACGTTCTATACTTAATGCATGGTTTAGGAATAAATACAGGCGTGGATATATTTAAAATTGTCACAGCAGGCGACTTAATCTGTAAGATTTTAGGGCGTAAAAATCAATCAAAAGTCGCAAATGCTATGTTAGCAAACCCCTGTACGTAGACTGTTTCTGAGTCACAACTAAAGAGTCTTGGGGAAAAGTCAAATTTGAGTGCAGGTTGTGTATAAGATTTAGGTGTCTTATAACAACTTGTAGCCCGGATTAGCATAGCGTAATCCGGGATCGTTGGTGCTATAAATAAGAGAGAAAAAAGCATGAATGAAACCGTATGGAAGCCCAAACATCCTAAAGAAAGTAGAATGTGGCAATTTATGGAATTCGCTGCAAAAAAGAACAGCCAGATTTTTGAAAATTATCATGATTTGCATACCTGGTCCATCAAACATCCCGACTCATTCTGGCCAACACTTTGTGATTTCTTTCATGTACAGTTTGATACTGAGCCCTATCAGATTCTAAGTCATAAAAATGAAATGATAAACGCACGCTGGTTCGCTGGTGCTCAATTTAATTTTGCCGAAAAGCTTCTAACACGCAAAGATAAACATCCAGCCTTAATTAGTCTTAATGAAGACAACATCAAGCAAGTAATAAGTTATGAACAATTACATGCCTTAGTTGCACAATGTGCTGCAGGTTTAAAATCAGTTGGAGTCACTAAAGGCGACCGGGTTGCTGCTTTAATGCCGAATACCTCACATACAATTATTGCCATGCTCGCTGCTACTTCGCTAGGAGCAATCTGGTCTTCTTGTTCGCCCGATTTTGGTGCGCAAGCCGCAATCGATAGGCTAGGGCAAATTGATCCCAAAGTACTCTTTATTTGTGATGGGCACCAGTATCAAGGAAAAAAACACAGCGGGGCTGAAAAAATCAAACAACTTTACGATTCCATTAGCTCGCTCAAACAAATTGTAATTTGCCCCAATATCAATGATCCTGTAGATATTTCTTCGTTACCTAAAGCACAATATTGGGATGACTTTCTTCGTCCAGCAAGTCATTGTGAGTTTGTTTCGTTATCTTTTGAACATCCCGTTTATATTATGTTCTCGTCAGGGACTACGGGCAAACCTAAATGTATTGTTCACGGTGCCGGTGGAACTCTCTTGCAGCATATTAAAGAATTAGGATTACATACTGATCTTCGGGATAAGGACAACTTATGTTTTTATACCACGTGCGGTTGGATGATGTGGAATTGGACTGTTTCTGCACTAGCGTTAGGGGTCACGCTCACTTTATATGAAGGCTCACCTACCTACCCCGAAAGCAATCGTTTATTCAAAATAATTGAAGAAGAACAAGTTACTGTGTTTGGGACTAGCGCCAAGTACATCTCTTCCATAGAAAAAGCAGGAGTTAAACCCAAGGATGAGTTTGATTTGACTCATTTACGCTGCATACTTTCCACCGGCTCGCCACTTTTACCTAAGAACTATGATTACGTTTATGAACAAATCAAAGATGATGTGCAGCTTTGCTCCATCTCAGGTGGAACAGATATTATTTCTTGCTTTGCCTTAGGTAATCCAATACTTCCTATCTATAGAGGCGAATTACAATGCATTGGCCTTGGCATGGCGGTTGATATTTTTGATGAACAAGGACATCCTGTTCGCGAAGAGCGCGGAGAGTTAGTCTGTACTGCCCCCTTCCCGTCCATGCCTGTTGGTTTTTGGAATGATCCTGAGAAAATTGCTTATCAACGGGCTTATTTTGAGCGTTTCAACGAGGTATGGGCGCATGGTGATTTTGCAGAGATTACTGCCCACAATGGATTAATCATTTATGGGCGCTCAGATGCTGTTTTAAATCCTGGGGGAGTACGTATTGGTACTGCTGAAATATATAGGCAAGTAGAAAAAATTGATGAAGTAGTTGATAGTATTGTGATTGGTCAAGACTGGCAAGACGACGTACGTATTATTTTGTTTGTTAAATTGCGCGATAACATGAAGCTCACTGAAGAATTAATAAACAAGATACGTTTAACAATTCGTCAAAATGCCTCGCCAAGACACGTACCCGCAAAAATCTTGCAAGTTGCAGATATTCCGCGCACGATTAGTGGCAAAATAGTCGAAATTGCTGTCAGACAAGTAGTTCATGGTTTACCAGTAAATAACTTACAGTCTCTGGCAAACCCTCAAGCATTAGATTATTTTAAAAATCGGGAAGAATTGCAGAAATAAAATAAGGTAGCCTGGGTGCAGCGCAGCGGAACCCGGGAGCAGTTTATAAATTGCATCTATGTACTTGATTCATGCAACTTTCCCGGGTTCCGCTGCGCTGCACCCAGGCTACTTCTTATGAGACACAGACAATGCTGAATGTTTCATTACAGGGTAAAGAAAGCCCTGCTGAAAATAAATTGATCAATTGACCTGTATGGGCATCATTAAAATTAAGATAATTTCCCCAAGTTGCCCCAGGAACAACTCCAAAAGCCAATGAGATCTCACCAGCTATACCCAAGGAACCGTTAGTAGCCGCTGTTCCATCAGTAAACTCGTTACATGAGGCCAAATTCGCAGTGTATTCATTGCCATCTTCAGTATTGTTCATATCCACAAAGGCCCAAGCAGCGATATCAGTAGCAGTGGCATTTGAGAAAATGCTTTGGATACCTGACCAAAACAAACCAAATACCACTTCATTATTGTCATCTCTAAGATTTGAATTACTGCCATCAAAAACACCATTTTGATTCACTGTATTAAAGAGTGTTTGTCCATCCGCATAAACATACTGTGAACCAGGTACAAGGGGCCAATCGTTTGCAAAAGCACCTCCGCAACCAGTTTTCCCATTAACAATAGAGCAAGGAGATCGTGTCGAGGTAACTAACAATGCTTTAAATGATAAGCCTTTTAGTGCTGGATTTCCTGAGGTTAATGCAGCATTTTGACAAAAAGCATCAGCCCCTGCAATCCCACCTATAGCACCAGTAGTTTGCTGGAAGCGACTGGTTAGAAAAATAACATGTGATGAAAATACGGAGACAGCATATTCTTCACAGGAATACGTTTTACCCGTACCATTTAAACATAATCTAATATTTATAGAACCTATTGGACCGTCCAAAGTAAGTTTTGCAGGCGTGGTATCACTCACTGAAAATAAGAAAAACCCATTTGGAGATGGGGATTTACCCACAATACGATATCCCGGGGTAAGAATTTTTATTCCAGCCGTAGGATAAGTCTTTTTCGGTGTTGTAGTAGTAATGGTCAGCGTTGATGAAGCAGGTGGAATCGTCGCGATAAAATGCTGTCCTGCCCCAGGAATAAAATTATTGTTATTAGCAAAAGATATCTGCACCGAAGAGAAAAATAGTGTCATACCAACAAGTAGTATCCGTTTTATCATACCGAAATTCCTTTATTAAATTGTGACGGAACAAATAAGGGCGTTCGCATAATTATTCCCTGTTTTAAGGGTATTGATAATGAGATCATTATTTTTTGCCAATTGCCCTTGTCCCAAATAAAAAAAGCGATAACCGCATTCAAGAGGAACTTTACTTGCAACATTGTTAAAACGCAGGCCTGCACCGACTGTAGCTGCAAATGCAGTAGTATTATGATCAGAAAAACCATTATCGGGAATGGTGAATGTGGTAAGTGATACTTCTTTATAATGGTTGGCTTCAATAAAATTCGGGCCAATGCCTACATCAAAAGCGAGATTAATTTTATCGTTATTGGTTTGCACAATACTTTTTGCCATAAAAAATAATGGAATATTTTGAATTTTATAGGTATATGAAAGGTTAGTATCTAAGTGTTCTTCAATAATGTACCCTTTAGTTGTAGTGGTACCCAAGAAAAAAACATTCGCGCCATATGAAAAGTTGAATCGATCTCGCTCTGGCCCATCTAAAAAGTAACCAACCCCTACAAGGCCATTGCCTTGGGAATGACTTTTAACCGTATATTGATTTCCAACCAAGGTTTTTATATGAATATCCTGAGCTTTTCCTTGAGTTGCATAAAAACCACCAATCTCAAGCAGCAAATGTCCTTTAGTATAATCAAAAAAGAAATTATTTACTGGTTGACCGACTGCAAAAGTAGCTGTTGAGCTCACAGAGGAAAAAAATATGAGTACTAATCCTCTATATCTGGATTTATCAAAAAGCATCAGACATCCTTGTATTTACTCTAACTGCTCCATGCCTTTTTTCGCATCCATTAAAAATGCAAATGCTTCAGCGTTGGCGATATTGCAGCAAGTTAATGTTTATTAAAGACAAACATATTACAATGCAATAAATTCATAAACAACTTTTTCCATGTGCCCTGCAGAAATAGCATAAATCATTTAGCCCTATAATAAATAAAAAACTCTCTTCTAACCTAAAAATATCATTAAAATTAGCAGGGTTATACTTTGTATAAACCAACAATTTGTGTATAATGTCGCAATGGCGTCGATTTGAAATTCAGCTTGCGGACGCTCAAAAAAGTTCTCTTTTTTGAAAATACGGCTAAAGCGGATGTGAATTGCATTTCCTCTAAGTCTTCTGCCCGCACGCATAATCTCAGGTTATAAATAATGATTGAATTAATTGGATTATCCAAATCCTTTTCGGGCAAACCGGTTTTGCGTGACATCAATTTATTTATCCAAGAAGGTGAAATTTTTGGAATTATTGGTAAAAGTGGTGCAGGCAAATCAACCCTATTAAGATGCATTAATCTTTTAGAACGACCTGATCAAGGCAACGTCTTGATTGACGGCCAAGATTTGACAACTCTTTCAAGGAAAAATTTGGCTTTAGCCCGTCATAAAATGGCAATGATTTTTCAACAATTTAATTTACTCAATTCAAAAAATGTTTACGATAACATAGCGCTCCCTATGCGTATTCAGGGAATAGATGAAGAATCTATTCGTAATAAAATTGAAGAATTATTACCAATAGTCGAATTGACTGATAAAAAACTGGCATATCCGGCACAACTCAGTGGTGGTCAAAAGCAAAGAGTCGCTATAGCCCGTGCCTTAAGTTGCTCACCTAAAATTCTGCTTTGCGATGAAGCAACTTCCGCTTTGGATCCAGAAACAACAGACTCTATTTTGGCTTTACTCAAAAAAATTAATTCACTTTATGGCATCACCATAGTGCTTATTACTCATGAAATGGATGTAGTAAAGCGTATTTGTAACCGATTGGCAGTGATGGTTGATGGCGAATTAGCAGAAACAACTGCTTTAGCCAATGTATTTAATAAAAAAGAGGGCCTGGCTCGCAGCATGCTTTACGCGCAACTTAGCCCTCAATTGCCTGAATGTCTTATGAACAAGCTCGCAAACTACGTAACGGATAAACCATTACTACGTCTGTTTTTCCAAGGTGAAGAAGCAACGGTACCTTTTATTAGCCAAACCAGCCGTGAATTAAATCTTGATATTAACATCTTACTCGCCAATATAGACCGTTATGATACGGTAACCTGTGGCGTTTTAGTTGTTGAATTAACCGCACATCAATTTTTACTCGAAACATTCATTGAACGCTGTGAACAAGCCAAATTAACTGTGGAGGTTTTAGGTTATGTCCTTCCCGATGGCATATGATTTATTCATTGCAACAAGCGAAACACTGTATATGGTCATCACGAGCACTGTATTTGCGGTGATACTCGGTCTACCATTAGGAACTTGGCTTTATTCGTCGAGCCAAATCAAACCCAAACCTAGAGTTCACAAAGCATTATCCGCCTTAATTAATATGGCACGATCCATCCCTTTCATTATTTTATTGGTGGCAATTATTCCATTTACCCGACTTATTGTAGGGACTTCAATAGGAATGAATGCCGCTATAGTACCACTTACTCTAGGTGCGACACCCTTTTTTGCCAGATTGGTAGATAATGTATACCGTAGTTTACCTTCTGGGCTCATCGAAACCGGTTATGCAATGGGGGCCAACACCCGACAAATTATTTTGCATATTTTATTGCCCGAAGCAAAACCTGCTTTAATCCATGCGATTACCGTTACAGCCATTACTTTAGTCAATTATTCTGCAATGGCAGGAACAGTTGGTGCTGGTGGTTTGGGAACTTTGGCAATTAATTATGGGTATCAGCGTTTTGATGCTGGAGTCATGATTTCAACTGTCATTATTTTGATTGTGATGGTTCAACTGACCCAAATGCTCGGAGATTATTTAGCAAAGCGTTTTTTACATAACTGATTTATATTATTTTTTTTGGAGTGTTCAATGCGGATTTTAGCTTACTGTGTTTTATTATTGAGTCTTGTTGCATGCAATAAACCCTCACCGGATACTTTAGTAATTGGAACCATTGCTGGGCCAGAAACTGAATTGGTTGAAACATCAAAAGAAGTCGCTAAGAAAAAATACGGTTTAAACATAAAAATTGTAACGTTCAATGACTATAACTTACCCAACGAAGCATTACAGGATGGAAGTTTGGATGCTAATGTCTACCAACATCTACCTTATCTTAATGCAGCAGTTAAAGCGCATGGATATACTCTAGAAGCAATAGGAAGAACTTTTGTTTACCCGATGGGGATTTACTCCAAAAAACATACTTCATTAAAAGAATTACCTGAAAAAGCAGTAATTGCCTTACCTAATGATCCCAGCAATGAAATGCGTGCCCTGCAGTTATTGGAAAAAGCGCAACTGATTACATTAAAAGCAACCCATGACAATACGGGCTTAAAAGATATTGCATCAAACCCGCATGATCTGCAATTTAAGGAAATGGATGCAGCACAACTACCAAGAGTTTTGCCTGATGTAGATGCAGCGATAATCAATACAACCTTTGCCTTACCTGCGGGCTTAAATCCTGCACATGATGCTTTATTTACTGAGGATAAGACCTCACCCTACGCCAATATAATTGTTATTCGTAGTGATTCTCCCAAAAAAGCACAATTGGAACTATTTGTTAAAGCATTAAATTCCGAAGAAGTTAAAGAAAAGGCTAAAACTTTATTTGGAGATTCGGCTATACCTGCCTGGTAAAATCCTATTTAAGATTTGTAGCCTGGGTGAAGCATAGCGAAACCCGGGTTTCAGCACATCAATGAACCTCTTAATCCCGGGTTACGGCTTGCGCCTTCACCCAGGCTACAATTTCCACAACCTCAGAATTCATAAAGTTGAAAAATTTATCTTAACCTGAACAACGATCCTTTAGATTTAGGACTTTTAATTCTATCTTAATGAAAAAGTGTTATACTTTGAAAAAAGATAGATCTTGAGGTACATCTCTATGCCTTCGTTTAGACAAGCGTTTTTCAACTTTCTCAACTCTCAAAAACTAACAGGACAGTTTACGCCCGAAGAACAAGAAAAGATTTATCAAGAGTATCGTGACTCTATTGGGTTAACCGAAGACCTTACTTTTGGAGCCGAGGCCTTTGATAAGCATATCGAGAAGCGAATTAAAGATCATACCGGTTTTAAAACACAAATCGGCGCAGAAAAAGAAGATACTCTTGAGAAAATACTTAAAGGTGATGCACCTCCTGAGAAAGCGGCGGTTAGAACCGCACTCAGCACAATATTAGAACGCCAAACATTCTTTAATAAGGCTCAAGAAATATATAAAGAACGAATGGAAACCTTTCAGGAGCGGCTCAAAGAAGTTCCAGAACTTTCAGTAGAACAGATTCGAGGGTACCTTGAAGTAGCGGCTCAAGATGCTAGAAATGCTTTAAAAGCCCAGCAGAAAATAGAACTGGATAAATTGAAAGCTGAAGCTCCGGAGTTAGCGAAAAAAATCGGAGCTCTTTTAACGCCTCCTTTAACCTCTCCTGCCGATGATGGAAAAATCAAATCAATAGAAGAAACATTAGTAAAAGATTTAGAAAAATCACATTCAGAACAACTTGAAGAATTTAATAATACTACTAAAGAAAATCTGACTACACTAGATAAAGCGGCTGCCCTTGAACGAAAACGTGTCATTTTCTCTTACCAACTGGAAAACTGGGCGGAGCAACTAAGTGACTCAAACAAAGAAAAAATGCTCGAGGAAATGGAGCGAGCGAGGGCAGAAAATCGTAAAAAACGAGGGTTGACGGATGAAGACCAGTTTACAGGTGCTTCAATAAACGTTAAAGATGAAACCATATCTGCCATACATCCAGAAGATTTGCGTTTTATTATTTCATTAACAGGACAAGAGATAAAGAACACAGCAAAACCAGGCGAGCAAGCCAGTTGGACTGTTGAGATGGGTCCCCGTATACTTTCTCCATTTTACTATTTAAGCAATAAACAAAATCCCAAAGTAGATATGTTGACCATGGCTCAAGCGGTAAGGGCTGAAGGATTTGACTCAATTACAATGAAGATTAATTTTGAGGAGCCTGAAAGAAAAAAGAGAGCCCGACAAGCCTATGAAGCATGTCTTGAATGTGGTTTTTCTCCAGACCCACTACCTGGACAAGAGGGGAAAGATGCATTAAAAGGCATTGTACTTAGAGATGGTGCAGGCAATGAAATAAAGCCTGAAGATATTTTCTCCCCTAATGAGTTGGCATTACTTCATGATGAAGCTGCAAAACGTCGTGCAAAACTTAAGAGTATAGTTGAAGAACCTCCAAAAGAAACTACACCAGACATCGCTAAGCAATACCGTGAAGAATTGGATAAAGGGAGAAGTGAGCGAAGAGTGAAAGCAGGAAAAGCGCCAGTTAATTTCGAAGCAGAACAAGTAATGAATGAACAAGTAAAAACTACTCTCGGAACCGGATCTTAATTCAAATACCAATCTGGGTTTTTACTTTCTAGAAATTAAAGCCCAGTTATCTACTCCACTTTTTATCCTCTCCCTAAGTGATGCTCAAAAAATTCCACTACTCCTCAAACCCAATTTCTGTTATTTTATTAGATTAACTACGGGTTGGGCTAAGGAGATAGCTATGAATACTCGTGAATTTGATGAAGATGTAAACGAAACGGAAGAATTCGGCGTCGATAAAATCTTGACCCCAGAAACCAATCCTTCGACCAAATTGGAAAGAAGACGACGAATAGAAGATTTGTTTGAAGAAAAACGGCTTCGGGAAGAACTTGCAGACTTCGGTTAAACAAATGTAGCCTGGGTGCAGCGCAGTGTAACCCGGGATTGAGAACTCATGGATTTTAAGAAACCCGGGTTACGCTGCGCTGCACCCAGGCTACATTCTAGGCTAAATTACCCAAATTAGAAAAATAAATATCAAACCTCACTGTTTTCCCTTCTACGGTAGCATTTGCAGGCAATAAAGGTTTTGTTTTTTGTGGCCATTTTACGACTACCTTTTGTTTCGTGCGGTTTATCGCCAATTGAATTAATCTCTGTGCATCTTCATCTGGACCAATTATTTGTTGTAATGCTTGCATTTCCTTTTTCACCAACGCTGATTTATTGCGCTCTGGATGCATGGGATCAATATAAATAACATCAGGGTAGTTTTGTGTATCTAACGAACTTAAGTACGAATAGGCATCTTCGGCTTGAAACTTCAAATTCAATTGGTGTCGATCAGACTCATTTCTGCGTGATAAGCCATCCAATAATAGGGATGCCATAACAGGATTGCGCTCGAACATTAGTACCTCCGCCCCAAAACTGGCTAAAATAGCAGAGTCACGCCCCCAACCTGCGGTTGCATCAATAATTTTAACCCCAGCAGATGGTTTACAAGCTCGTACTAATCCTTGTTTTTTTCCTTCAGATCTTCTTTTACTCCAAAAATTGACACTGAATTCAGCGAAGATTGGTGAAAAACCAGGTATTTTCAATGACAGTCTTTCTTCAGTAACAAAGAGACAAGGATTTGCATTTTTATCTAAAACAAAATCCAGTTGTTCTGCAAGAGCTTTTGCTTTATCGTGCAAACCTTCATGCTCGTAGCCTACTGCTGAAATATTGATCATATGATACCAATAGAATTTATAACCGTAGCCAGGGTGAAGCGTAGCGGAACCCGGGGGAAATAAAACTTAAAAATCCCGGGTTCCGCTTTGCTTCACCCAGGCTACATGTATTATCCAATCTGCAACAAAGATATATCAGCTACCCCTTGCAATAAATCCTGTAAACTTGCCAGAAGTGCTAAGCGGTTGGCTTTTATTGCTTGATCCTCCACCATTACCATTACCTTATCAAAAAACAGATCGACCGGTTCTTTGAGGCTAGCAAGCAATTTGAGTAATGGACCATAGTCCGTAGAACGGTATAAAGTCTCTACAGCTCGTGCAACCTGATTGATATGAACATATAAAAACTTCTCTGGGCCCTCCTCAAGAATTTGCTCGTTTACAGGTGACAAGGTTTGTCTTCCTGCTTGGGAAAGCAAATTGTTCACGCGTTTGCAGGCGGCAGAAAGAGAAGCAGCTTCGGGGAGTTTTACAAATAATTGTAAGGCAGCCAAACGCTTGTCCAGATCATACAACCAGTCATCCTGACGTGCTCGCACTGCATGAACCAAATCAACACTTAAGCCTTGGCTTTGGTAATGAGATTGCAAACGCTCCAGAATGAAAGATTTCAATTCATCCAGTAAATTGGGTTCAATAGTTATTCGTGTTCCATAATGAACAATTGCTTGTTCAATTAATGTACTCAAGTTGAGCCGTGCTGATGTTGAAATTAATAAACGGACAACAGCCAAAGCATGACGGCGCAATTTGAATGGATCTTTTACCCCAGAAGGTTTTTGGCCTATAGCAAAAATACCAACCAGAGTATCGATTCGGTCTGCTAAAGATAAAGCCAGACCCAAATCAGATTCAGGGAGGTTATCTGCAGCAAAACGCGGCATATATTGTTCATTTAAAGCATGAGCAACAAATTGATCTTCACCATCATTCAGTGCGTAATAATACCCCATTAATCCTTGCAGCTCGGGAAATTCACCAACCATTCCCGTTAGCAAATCACACTTACTCAACTGAGCAGCACGTTGTGCCTGATGTAAATTTAAATGTAACGCAGGACTCAAATACGTCATCATTGCTTCAATCCGCAACGCTTTGTCCTGCAAGCTTCCCAATTTTGCTTGGAAAACAACGTGTTCAGTTCCTGCAATATGTTGACTTAAAGGCAGCTTTTTATCTTGTCTGAAAAAGAACGCCGCATCACTTAATCGAGCACGCATCACTTTTTCATTCCCTAAAACAACTTGTTTAGGATTTGAACTGGCAATATTAGAAACTGTAATAAAATGAGGTAGTAACGTTCCCTGTTTATCCTTTAATGCGAAACATTTTTGATGTGATTGCATCGAAGCAATTAATGATTCAGCAGGAACGTCGAGAAACTCTTTTTCAAAATTTGCCAACAAAGCTTGGGGCCATTCAACTATTGAAGCTACCTCGTCAAGTAAATCTTCCGGCATAATTGCTATAGCTTGAATGGACGCAGCTAACTCCTCGACCTGCTTCTTAATCATTTGCTTTCTAATTGCAAAATCAGCAACAACGAAAGCTTCGCTCATTTGTGACTCGTAGCTTTGTGCTGAGTTAATTGTAATGGGTTGTGGTGCGTGAAAACGATGGCCTCTACTGTTGCGATCACTTTTGATTCCCAAAACCGAATGTTCAATTACCGCATCACCATAAAGCATTACTGCCCAATGAACAGGCCGAGCAAACTCTTCATCCCCAGCTCCCCAACGCATGGGTTTAGCAATTGGCAAGGCAGCTAGAGATTGGCTAATTAAAACCGGTAATAAATCTTTAGTTTTACCCCCCTGGCTTTGCATTTCATAGACAATCCAATCGCCCTTATCTGTTTCGATTCGAGATAGTTTGTCCACCTCTACACCGCATGATTTCGCGAAACCAAGTAGCGCGGGCGTAGGCTTGCCTTCTTTGTCATATGCGGCAGCGAATGCCGGACCTCGACGTGTAACACTTTGGCTTTTTTGCTCTTCTTGCAAATCAAAAATAGCGATTGCAATACGCCTCGGCGTAGCAAAACGCTTAACTTGTCCATATTCTAATTGTGCTTTATCCAACGCAGCCAATAATTGATTCGCAAACTCATCTGCTAAAGGCCAAACCGAACCAGAAGGTAGTTCTTCACAACCTAATTCAAAAATAAAATCATTGACCATCACACACCTTTTGGTTAAGCATTGGAAAGCCTAAAGCTTCGCGCGCTTGATAATATGCTTGCGCTACTGCTCTTGATAAATGTCTTACACGTAAAATATAGCGTTGCCGTTCAGTAACGGATATCGCTTTGCGTGCATCGAGTAAATTAAATGAATGTGAGGCTTTGATTACCATTTCATAAGCAGGAAGCGGTAATTGCAAAGCAATTAATTTTTGTGCCTCAGCCTCATAATAATCAAATTGTTTAAATAATTCGTCTACATTAGCATGTTCAAAGTTATAGGCAGACATTTCCACTTCATTTTGATGGAACACATTTCCATAAGTTATTATGCCATTTGCTGTATTACTCCAGGGTAGATCAAATAAATTATCTACTCCTAATATGTACATAGCCAAACGCTCTAAACCGTAAGTCAACTCACCGGTTACTGGTTTACATGCCAGCCCCCCCGCTTGTTGAAAATAAGTAAATTGGGATACCTCCATACCGTTTTGCCAAACTTCCCAACCTAGGCCCCAAGCACCTAAAGTCGGCGACTCCCAGTTATCCTCAACAAAACGAATGTCATCAGCCAAAGGATCAACACCTAGGGCACGTAATGAATTCAGATATTTATCCTGTATGTCTAAAGGAGATGGCTTAAGTACTACCTGAAATTGATAATAATGTTGTACGCGGTTTGGGTTGTCCCCATAACGACCATCTGTGGGTCTCCGAGAAGGCTGTACATAAGCAGCCGACCAAGGCTCAGGTCCTATTGCCCGTAAGAAAGTAGCCGGATGAAAAGTACCCGCACCAACTTCCATATCAAAAGGTTGTAAAATTACGCATCCTTGAGCAGCCCAATATTGCTGCAAAGTGAGAATAATGTCCTGAAATGTAGATGGTTTTGTCATGAAAATCTCAATGTAGCCAGGGTGAAGTTAAGAATCCACTCTCCCACTCGTGAGAGAGGGATAGGGGTGAGGGCTCATTAACCAAAATCAAACCCTCATCCGCCCTAACGGGCACCTTCTCCCCATAGGGAGAAGGGATCTTTTACTACTAAAAAAACCGGGTTCGGCTGCGCTTCACCCGGGCTATTTCTGTTCTTACTTTGATTACTTACGAATTACCTGCTGCTTTCTTAATTAACTCTTGTAACGACTCTTCGCTGGCAGCACCAGGTATAAATGATGGTTCAGTGCCTTCTTTAAATTGCCCACTTGGAGTTGAAGCAATTATAAATGCAGGAGTACCCATCAAGTGTAATTTTTCTGCTAATTCACGGTTTGCATCTAAAACAGCAGTAACTTCTTTGCTTTGCATATCAGTCTTAAGTTTCTTCATATCCAAACCTAAAGACTTAGCAGTAGCCATAACGATTTGATCGTTTAAGCGTTTGTCGATATTAATCAACGCGTTATGCATTGCTTGGTATTTGCCTTGCATACCAGCGGCCAAAGCAGCTCTTGAAGCCAACTCAGAGCTCTTACCGAAGATTGGGAACTCTTTATAAATAACACGTAAATCACTGTCTTTCTTAATCAAACTGTCAATAATAGGTGACATTTTTTTGCAATGGATGCATTGGTAATCAAAAAATTCAACTATAGTCACATTACCTTTTGGATTGCCTGCAATGGTAGTTTTACCTTGGAACAATTGATCCGTATTTTCTTTAATGGCGGATTGTGCTTGTTGCTGCATATTTTGTTGTTGCTTTTGTTGCAGTGCTTGTGAAGCTTCCAGAAGTACTTCTGGATTAGCTACTAAATAGTCATGCACTACTTTCTCAATTTCCTTTTTTTGTGCATCAGACATAGGAGTTGTATTATTGGTATCTGCTGCCATAATTGCAGGTGATACTAAAGATGCTGCCAGCGCTCCTACTGTTAATAAATTTGTAAATTTCACACAGTTCCCCTTATTTAATAGTTAACATAATACCAACAACTTTCCAATCGGCACCCTAGCATCCGCTTCAATAAAATTCAATAGTTAGCCTGCTATTACATTAATTTTTGTATCGCAGAATTGTAAAGGTTAAATAATGGATCGTCATAGCCTAGATGAAATGAGGCATAACTCGAGAATTATATCGAGTTAAATCCACTTTGCCTACGTTTCTTTACATTAGATCACTGCGCCTCTACCGCTAAATTTGCATAGGCTAATACGAGCCATTTCACACCATGCTCTCTAAACTTCACTTGAACACGAGTATGGGCACCACTCCCTTCGACAGCCAAGACCACACCCTGACCAAATTTTGCATGGGTGACACTTTGTCCTAAAGACAACCCCGACGTTTCTGGAACAGCAGCAGGTTTATTCCTAGAAATAACAGGAGTTTGAAATTTCGCTTTGACACGAAGTTCCTCAAGTAATTCCTGGGGCAGTTCTCTTAAAAATCGTGAAGACCTATGATATTCCTCTCTTCCATATTGCCGTCTTATTTCAGCATAAGATAAAACCAGCTTACGCATAGCACGTGTCATACCCACATAACATAAACGACGCTCCTCTTCCAAACGTCCTGGTTCTTCCAAAGACTGTTTTCCTGGAAATACCCCCTCTTCCATCCCTACTAAAAACACTATAGGGAATTCAAGGCCCTTGGCCGCATGTAAGGTCATTAAATGGACATAACGCTCATGTTCTCCCGCCTGCATTTCTCCTGCCTCCAAAGAAGCATGCGCTAAGAATGCATTGATTAAAGGAATCTCTTCATCTTCCTCTTGTTCATAACGAAATTGTTTGGCTGCATTGATTAATTCTTGTATGTTATCAAGGCGGGACTCCGATTTATCTCCTTTGATTTTGCTGAAATGAGCATGCAATCCACTCAGCTGAATCACAACAGATAACTGCTCGTCCAGTTCCATCGACAAAGTATTTTGGTTCAATTGTTCAATTAATTCGATAAATTTTGATAATGCAGAACCAGCCCTCTGGGCCATCTCACCTGATTGTAACAAGGTCTTAGCAGCATGCCATAATGAGCATTGTTCTGATTTTGCATAATGGCGCAAATCGTCGAGCGTCTTTTCACCAATACCTCGAGTTGGGAAATTCACTACGCGATCAAAAGCTGTATCATCGTGTGGATTAACCAATAAACGCAAATAAGCTAATACATCTTTTACTTCTGCGCGATCAAAGAAACGAACCCCACCGTAAATACGGTAGGCAATCCCGGCACGCAATAACGCTTCCTCTAAAACTCGAGATTGGGCATTGGAACGATATAAAATAGCAATTTCATCAGCACTGCCCCCTTGATTAATTTCCATCATAATGCGTTCGCAGACAAAGCGTGCTTCTTCCAACTCATTAAACGCACCGTAAACCAGAATTTTTTCTCCAGTTGCTCCATCCGTCCACAAATCTTTTCCCATCCGCGAATTATTATGTGTAATCAGTGCATTTGCAGCGTTGAGAATGGTTGCTGTGGAACGATAATTTTGTTCCAACCGGATAATCTGCGTGTTTTTAAAATCATGAGAAAATTGTTGAATGTTTTCAACTTTGGCTCCACGCCAGCCATAAATAGATTGATCATCATCGCCAACTGCCAAAACAACTGTATGCTCACCGGCAAGAAGGCGTATCCATGCATATTGAATCGTATTTGTATCTTGAAACTCATCGACCAATATGGCTTGAAAACGTTGACGGTAATGATTAAGAATCTCTGGGTTATCGCGCAATAACTCATGGGTTCGCAATAACAATTCCGCAAAATCAATTACCCCTGCAGTCTGGCATGCTTGTTCATACGCACTATAAATGTTGAGCAATGTTTTACCTGGTCCATAAGGTAAAGTATGTACATGTTGGGGTCGTATTCCTTCATCTTTGCGCCCATTAATAAAAGACTGTGCCTGTTTCACTGGCCATTGCTCTGGATCAAGGTTTAATGAGGCAATAACACGCTTAATCATACGTGCTTGATCTTCAGAGTCCAGAATATGAAATAGTTCAGGTAAATTGGCCTCTTTATAATGTCGACGAAGTAAACGATGACACAAGCCATGAAAAGTCCCTACCCAAAGCCCCTGTACTGGAGTACTCAACATCCCATTTAATCGCGCTTTCATTTCACCAGCAGCCTTGTTAGTAAAAGTTACTGCCAAAATTCCATGGGGCGAAATATGCTCTTCTTCAATAAGCCAGGCAATGCGACTGACCAAAACTTTCGTTTTGCCACTCCCCGCCCCAGCAAGGACCAGCGTATTACCAAGCGGAGAGGTAACTGCTTCGCGTTGTCGCTCATTCAGTCCTTTAAGAATTGCAGCAAGAGTCATAAATAAATTCCAGGAAAAAAAGATGGTGTATTCTATTAATAGATCCTACTCTCTCGCAAGTGAAAGAAAAATAGAAGCTATACTAACTTTAAGTATAAACTTGTTTTAAGTGAATACTTATTGCTTTCAAGCGCTTCACAGCGCAAAATAATGCAATAAGGTAAAACAAACTTCCTAAAGGACTAAAATGCACTCGCTCTATCCATCTATTAAACCTTATGCGCAACATGAATTAAAAGTTGGTGCACTACATACACTTTATATTGAAGAAACAGGAAATCCTGAAGGGCTGCCTGTTGTCGTGTTACATCCAGGCCCGGGCGCTTCCTCTGGAGATGGTTATCTTAGACGTTTTTTTGATCCACAACATTATAGGATCATAATTTTTGATCAACGCGGCTGCGGGCGCTCTACTCCTCATTTGGAAGTACGTGAAAATACGACCAGTTTATTGTTGGATGACATCGATGCCATCCGGGATTTCTTAGGGTTATCTGAATTTGTATTATCTGGAGGAGGTTGGGGTTCTTTGTTGGCTTTGCTTTACGCTCAAAAATTCCCTCAACAAATTAAAGCGCTACAGCTTCATCAAATTTTTTTAGGAAGACAACAAGATATTGATTGGTTTTATAAACAAGGGGCAAACCTGGTTTATCCTGATTACTGGGAGGAATTTATTAGTAGTGTCCCTGAAGATATGTTGGCTCAAATTCCCCAATATTATGCCAACTGTTTGCAAGGCCCCAACGAACTGGCACGTATGAGTGCTGCAAAATCTTGGGCCTTATGGGAAGCACGTTGCAGTAGTTTGCAACCCCATTTATATGTTATTGATCAATTCAGCGATCCACATTTCGCCCTGGCTCTTGCAACATTAGAATCTCATTACATTAACAATCACTTTTTCATTGAAGAAAATCAAGTCATAACTAATGTACATAAAATAAGACATATTCCAACTTATATCGTACATGGCCGTTTTGATTTGATTTCTCCATTGGCTGGTGCTTTTGAACTGCATCAAGCCATACCCGCATCCAATTTAAGAATAGTTCGTGATGCGGGACATTCGGATAGAGAATCAGGTATAATTGATGCCCTAATTTATGCAAGTAAAGAAATTTCCAAACAAGGGCTTGATGCATGTTGATTGTAATTCAAAGGGTGACGCACGCCCGAGTAGATATTGGTGGTGAAACTGTAGGCAAAATCGATCAGGGTCTTTTGATTCTTTGTGGTTTTGAACCTGATGATACGGAACATAACATCACTAAAATGTTAGATAAATGCATCAACTATCGCATTTTTAGTGATAGCCAAGGCAAAATGAATTTAAGCCTTAAGGATGTTCAAGGTGGTTTATTATTAGTGCCACAATTTACTTTAGTGGCCGAAACTCAAAAAGGATTGCGCCCTAGCTTTTCCAATGCAGCCCCGCCAGAGCTTGGTCGACAACTGTTTGATAATCTATTGACGCAAGCATCTCAGTTATACCCTCACACACAAAGTGGATGTTTTGGTGCCGACATGCAGGTTCATTTATGCAATGACGGCCCAGTAACTTTTCTGTTAAAGTTCTGATAAATAATTGGGGTCAGCGTATTAAATTTAAAAATGAATTGCTTTTTTGTAGACTGGGTGACGCGAAGCGGAACCCGAGTTTCGCTGCGCTCCATCCAGGCTATAATATTTTAAAAAAAATATCAGTGGCAGTCTGGATTACTATTGTTTGCAAGAACATTAAACTCGTGTAACATCTTCCAATAAGTTGAATAATAAAAAAAATCATGCGATTAATTTCACTAGTTATCAGTTTTACCAGTAGTCTCGTTTTAACTGGTTGTGTCTGTAAGGGAACTAACCCCGTCGATCCTTTTGAACCCTTTAACCGAAAGGTATATAAGTTTAATACGGCCTTTGACAATGTATTTTTAAAACCTCCAGCAAAAGTATATCGAGCAGTGATACCCGCACCTGTCCGTAAAAGCGTCAATAATTTTTACAACAACCTGGATCTTATACCAACCGTAGGCAACGATCTTCTACAAGCTGAAGGGAAATGGGCAATTAGAGACTCCTGGCGATTTATTATTAACTCTTCTTTAGGTGTGGGTGGTTTATTTGACGTTGCAAAAACTTTTGGTTTACCACCACATTCAAATGATTTAGGCCTGACTCTAGCAAAATGGGGAGATAAAAATTCGCCCTACTTAGTTATTCCATTACTAGGGCCAAGTACTCTTAGAGATGGTGCAGGATGGCTATTCCAATTCGCATTATACAGCCCTTATGTTTACATTCATGACGATGCAGTCGTTTATAGTTTGTTAGCGCTGCGTTATATAGATCTACGCTCACAACTGTTAGACACAGATCGCATAATGGATGAAGCTTTGGATAAATATAGCTTCATGAGGGATGCATACTTACAATATCGTAATCATCTCATTGCAGGTAACCATGCGGATACTGGCGCTCTTTATGTTGATGATAAAAAAGCAGATCAAGAAGCTGCAGCTGAAGCAGGTAGTGACTACGTAGATGAGTAATATGTAGCCTGGGTGCAGCGCAGCGGAACCCAGGGATTAAGTACATTCATATCAGAACTGGATCCCGCGAACAAGTCGCGGGACGTAGACACAAATATAAAATCTCGGGGAAAAGTCAGATTTGAGTGCAGGTTGAGTGTAAGATCTAAGTGCGGCATAGCTTCTCAAGGCAACGTAAGAAATCACCCGCAATATCAAGTTTTGTTTCTGCCTCTATTTCCCGCAAACACGTTGGACTAGTCACATTGATTTCGGTTAAATAATCACCGATCACATCAATGCCAACAAAATACAAACCTTTGGCCCTAAGAGAAGGTCCTATTTGTTCACAAATCCATCTATCCCTTGCCGTAATAGGAACTACTTCACCACGAGCACCTGCAGCCAAGTTACCTCGCAAATCACCTTCCGCAGGAATACGTGCTAAGGCATAAGGAACAGGTTCACCATTAATTAATAAAATGCGTTTATCACCCAAGTTTTTTATTTCATGAATATAACGTTGGGCAATAATCGTTTGTGTTTGATTCTTAGTTAAAACTTCCAAAATAACTGACAAATTGTTCCCTTGCTCTTCAACATGAAATACAGAATTTCCTCCCATCCCTTCCAAAGGTTTGAAAACAACTTGCTTGTGTTCCTCCCAAAAAGATCTCAATCGTTTTATATTTCGGGATACAAGTGTAGTTGGACAACACTGAGGAAAATTCAATGTAAAAAATTTTTCATTCGCATCACGGAGACTTTGTGGTTTGTTTGCAACAAGAACACCTTCGCGTTCTGCGAGTTCCAAGAAATATGTGGTGTAAATATATTCTATGTTAAAGGGTGGGTCTTTGCGCATCAGAATGATATCAAGTTCGCTCAAAGGCATTTCACCTAACACTTTAATTGTAGCCCAATCCTTACTGTGTACATCGCCGATACTTAAATCATAAACTTGCGCGAACGCATGACCTTCCTTACAAAATAAATCTTCCTGAGTAAATACAACACATGACCACCCCATTTCTTGCGCTCTCTTGATCATAGCAAGCGTTGTATCTTTATAAGGTTTTAGTTGATCTAGAGGATCCAGCAGCACACCAAGTTTCATTACTCACCTCCAATAGCTGCTATTTCCCTTGCTGCAGCAAGCGCAGCCAATCGAGCAATAACTCCATAAACATAAAAACGATTTGACTCATCCACCTCAGTTAAATCATCACAAGGCATGTTACACGCCTGGGCAAAAGCTAATGGTTCAAAATGCATTCCTGGTGCATTTAGATTTTCATCGATCCCGCGTTCTTTATGAACCCTGTAAAAGCCACCCACTACAAACTGGCCAATCATATAGACAACAGGTTCAGCAACAGAACCATTTGGCATGGTTTCAAAGGTATACACACCTTCTTGGATAATTACCCTATCCACTTTACGACCACCTTTACTAGCCGACATTCGAGTTCTTTGTTTTCTGTTTAATTGGCGCACTTCTTCTGCATTATGTACCATCATGACACTCATGCCATAGGTACCATTATCCGCTTTAATCGCAACGAATGGTTTCTCCTTTATTCCATAAGTTGCATATTTATCGCCCATTAAAGTTAAGATTTTATCTACTTCGATTGCTAATCTATCTATACCTTCTTGAGCCATAAAATCCAGGCCTTCTAGAGCGCTAAAATATGGATTAATTAACCAGGAATCCATACCTACAAATTCAGCAAATTCTGTAGCAACCTCATCATAAAAATTAAAATGACTGGATTTTAATCGTGAAAACCAACCTAATTGCGCTGTAGGTCTTATCTTTTGTTTTATTCCTTGCAAAATCTCAGGAATTCCTTGCGACAAATCATTATTGAGCATGAGGAAACATGGATTAAAATCACTCAACCCCACTCGATCACCCTGACGTTCTATAGGCTCTAATAATAGACTTTCTCCGCTTTCAAGAAAAACTTCAGTAGGCTCCTTAAGTTCAGGGTCCAAACTGCCAATACGCACTACAAATCCAGCTTTGACAAAAATAGTTCGTAACACACTGAGACTTTTTAAATAAAACTTATTGCGTGTATGACTTTCTGGGACCAGTAAGATTCTAGTGCAATCAGGAACATAGTCGACTAGCACAGACTGAGCAGCCTGAACACACAATGGAAAAAATTCCGGATTTAAATTATTAAACCCTGCAGGAAACAGATTAGTATCTACAGGCGCCAGTTTAAATCCCGCATGCCGCAAATCGACTGATGAGGTTAATGGTGGAGGAGTGTCTTTCCATTGGTGCCTAAACCAAGACTCAATAGCAGCTATTTGATTTAAAACAATTTTTTCCACATGAAACAACGGTCCTGAATGTGCTGTGGTCAAATGAGGAACAGGGATTTCATGAACATTCATGTTTTCTTCTCTTATAATTTTTTTGACGATGTTACCGGGGTTAACACAGAAATAAAAGATCTTATTCATTTTCTGTTATTATATTGTAAGTTAGATTTTTATGCCTGACACAATCCTTTAATTGCAAATGATATTGTTAGAAAATGGATTTGTTAGACTCAACATTGATTAACAAACTAAAGGAACACATTCATGATCAATGAACTGGTACAACAATTTTCGACACAGATACAAACTTTTTTATTTATCATGATGCTTATCAATGGCATTTTGCATCTGATTTTTGCTGGCGCAGTGGCCCACGATGCAGGAAATATGAATCGAACCGGTCAAAAAACTGTTTTAGTTTCCGCCGCTACCTGGGCATTTGCCACCTTAGTTGGTGGGGTTTTCACAGCAACAATTTATTGGTTGCTGCACCACTCCACATTTACACGACCAACAATAAGAGAGGTTCGTTATGATCAACCCTAACATTAAAACCATTAATGTACATCAACTAAAAGAAATGATGGACAATAATCCCAATATTTGTTTAATTGATGTTAGAGAATTGGACGAGTGGCAAGAGTTTCATATACCTGGAGCATTGCACATCCCTAAAGATATTATTGCATCATCTATTGCAGCTAAAATTCCAAATAAAAGTCATCCTATCTATTTACACTGCAAAGGAGGAGTAAGATCCTTATTCGCTGCTCAAATTTTAATGGATTTGGGATACCAAGAAATTTATTCAGTGGATGGTGGCATAATTGATTGGGCCGTATCAGGTTATCCTATTGAGCAACAGAAAAAAATCTCGGAACCGCAATTATAATCCAAATCCTATTGCTGTCTGGATGCAGTGAATCAGAAGTCGGGCTATTCGCTAAGCTTCCTGATCCAATTCACTGCATTCAGAAAGCTCGAACTAGGTACATTGAACTGATATATGTTCCCTGGGATCTTCAACAAACTCTTTACTAAGAGCAGGGGCAGGAGGAATAACATCACCATTTGCAAATAATCCTATTCTTTTTTTGATTTTACTATCAGAATCTTTCAATTGTTGTTCTTTAGCCTTCTCAATCTGATTCAACTCGAGATCCGCTATTTTTTTGACTAAATCTTGCAAAACTTTTTCTACCTTATAATCCTTAATTTTTTTACCTGAAAAAGTTTGCTTACTTGGGTGTAGATAACCTTTGCTCGGATCCGCATCTATATATACCTGTGTATTCATAAAGCTGCTTAACGCCTTATACATTTCAAGCAAATTTTTGGAATCGGGGAAATTTTCTTTATCAAGATTAAGCGACGTTGTTAATGCGTTATATAACGTACTGTTCTCGGGAGACAAAAAAAATGAGGTTACAGTTCCTTGATAGCTTGCGAAAATTTGATCACGAATATAGAAAGCTGCTGCATAAAGTACGCATGTTTTATCTGGGCTATTGGAGTTATCAAGACACGATAGAACTGCAAGTAGATATTTACATTGAATTGCTCGTTCAGGATGGCTAATGGAAAGAGATTTTAATGCCTTTGGTAAATTTTTTTCATCTAATTTATGTCTTTTTACTTCAGTTGCTATACTCTCCCTGATGTATTTTGATAATGTATCATATTCAACATACTTGAAACCCATTTCTGCTCTCCTTAAACTCCATGAATCGGGATTAGTAAAATTTACTTCAACGTGAGCAGTTTAAACTAATTCATAATGCCAGTCATGCATTTTCTTTTTACTACTTAATTAATTTTTATCTTTTAAAGTCAATAAGATAACACAACAATTTTGAACTTAGGCTGGACAAAGAGAACGAGTTATTTGATGTCATTTTTCTTGAATGAATGTCGAAGCTTCATCTAAAAAGAAATAGAGAAGACTCTGGATCCTTTTTTAGATTGCTTTTTTATGTACTGTTGATTAATTTAAATCTTTTGTCGTTGTCAGGATAGTTATGAAAAAATACATTGGTTCCATTTGTCTTTTTCTAGGTTGTTTGAACACCCATGCACAAATCAGTCAACCCAAATTAGTCGTTCAATTGGTAGTCGATCAATTACGAGGCGATTTAATTTATCAACATCAACAACAATTTGGGAATGGCGGATTTAATTATTTATTAAGTCATGCCATTGATTTCCGCAATACGCATCATCCACATGCCAATACGACAACGTGTGCCGGACACGCAACTGTTGCAACAGGAAGCTTCCCTGCCTTACATGGGGTTATTAATAATGAATGGTATGACCGAAAATCACAACAGCCGGTTTATTGCATGGAAGATTTGAAAACCAATATATTAAGTACACCACATACACGTATTGCTCTTCCAGGACGCTCTCCAAAGAATTTATATGCCTCAACTTTAAGCGATGAAGTGATACTCTCTCAAAAAGGACGAGTCTTCGGAGTATCCTTAAAAGATCGTTCAGCAATAGCCCTTGCGGGGCATGCTGGCAAAGCGTTTTGGTTTGATACGACCAATGGTGGCTTTATTACCAGTACTTATTACTATGCTCAATATCCTCAATGGGTTAAAAATTGGAACAAAAACTACCAACCCAAAGACTACGATTGGAATCTTGGCCGGTCCAGGCCTGAATATCAAAATGCCAATTCCCCAATCTTCCATCATGAAGATGAGCTTTTTGGTCAAACCTTCCCACACCATATAACGCAATCTCCGAGCCCTGAATATTTTAAAGCACTATCCAGAACCCCTAAAGCGGATCAATTAACTGCAGAGTTTGCGGAGCAACTTTTAACCGAAGAACGGGTAGGTCAATCCGTTGGAAAAACTGATTATTTAGGTATTAGTTTTTCTGGTGTTGATGCAATCGGCCATCAATTTGGCCCCAATAGTCTTGAATCAGAAGACAATTTATTGGAATTAGATAAAACACTAGCCCATCTTTTCGCTGCCATTGACAAACAAGTGGGTCTAAATAATACCCTCATTGTGCTTACTGCAGATCATGGTGTAAATGATGGACCAACTTATCTCAAAGCACATCATATAAATGAAATTAACCCCATTGATATCCCTAAAATGGAACAATACATCCGCACTGTACTGAAAAAACAATATAAGCTTCCAGAGCAAACCCTGATGTCCATCATGCCGCCATATATCTATCTTAATCATAAAGTAATAAATCAGCATAAATTGAAACTGAATGAAGTGAAACATTCTCTTGCGCAAGCTTTAACTCTAAGACCAGGAATATTCAAAGCGTATGCGTTACCTGTTACTGATATTGAAAAGGATTGGTTGAGCACTAAAGTGAACAAAATGTATTTTCCAGAGCGTTCTGGGGATATCTACCTCATTCAACCACCAAATCAATCGTATGGCACAAAAAGTAAGGATCGCGTTGCTCATGGCAGTCCTTGGCAATACGATAGTTATGTGCCTTTACTCTTTGTACACCCATATTTTAAAGCGCAACGTATTTTTCGACCGACTTATACAACAGATATTGCACCCACTTTATCTGCAGTGCTCATGATTAAAAATCCATCTGCGGCTGTTGGTCACCCTTTACCAGAAGTAGTATCTGCTTTTAATTAAAATGTGATTATATTTTTACCCCTCAAAATCAGAAATGTAGCCTGGGTGAAGCGTAGCGGAACCCGGGAATAATTAATCTCGGATCCCGGGTTCCGCTACGCTTCACCCAGGCTACATTTTATCTATCAAAATCAACTAAACTTATATAAGAAGATTGATGTGTTTAGCCTTCAAAAACCAGGCAGCTTAACAAGTAAATCCTAATTAAAGATTGAATTTAACACAAAAAACCTTTAGTATTTGCACGAAATTTCTAACGATATCATCATGAATAAACAAGCTATAATTATTGGGATTTCAGGCCCTTCTGCATCAGGTAAAAGTCTCTTAGCAAATACTATTGTTAATGAGCTTGGCTCAGAACAGGTAGTAGTTATTTCTGAAGATGCCTATTACAAAGATAATGGCCATTTGCCTTTCACTGAAAGAGAAAGAATAAACTACGATCACCCCGATTCTTTTGACCATACTTTACTTTGTGAGCACTTAAGGCAATTAAGAGAAGGTAGGCCGGTTGAAATTCCAATTTATTCTCACTCCAAGCACATGCGCTTGCCGGAAACCAGAACCATTGGTCAGCATGCCATTATTATTCTTGAAGGCATTTTACTCTTCACCGATAAAGAGTTACGAGAAATAATGGATATTCGGATTTTTATGTCTACTCCTCTAGACGTGTGTTTAACCCGACGTTTAAAAAGAGATGTGGTTGAACGGCATCGAACTTTTGAGTCAGTAGTGCATCAATATGAAACAACTGTACGTCCTATGTACTTGCAGTTTATTGAACCATCCAGTCGCTACGCTGACATCATTGTTCCTCGTGGAGGAGAAAATAGGATTGCTATCGAAATGATTCAAGCGAAGATGCGTGAATTGTTAGCATCACACACTACTTAATTGAGGAGAGAATAGTGGGATTTTTAGCAGGTAAAAAGGCACTCATTATTGGTCTAGCTAGCAATAGATCTATTGCTTATGGCATTGCCAAAGCGTTTCATGAGCAAGGAGCTGAATTAGCGTTTACTTATCAAAATGAGCGTTTGCAAGATCGCGTAGAATCAATGGCAGCTGAATTCAACTCTACATTGACCTTTCCTTGCGATGTAGCTCACGATGAAGAAATTAAAGCCCTTTTTTCCAACCTCCGCAAACATTGGGACCACTTGGATATCTTAATTCATTCAGTTGCTTACGCCCCGGCAGATCAAATTAGTGGAGACTTTGTAGAATCCTGCACACGTGAAGGTTTTAGAATTGCTCATGATATCAGTGCATACAGCCTAATAGGTCTGGCGCAGGCTGCTTTACCCATGATGGAAGGTACTGAGGGCTCCCTTTTAACGCTATCTTACTATGGCGCAGAAAAAGCAGTGCCTAACTATAATGTTATGGGTGTCGCTAAAGCAAGTCTTGAAGCATCTGTACGTTATTTAGCTGCAAGTTTGGGCCAAAAAAGCATTCGTATTAATGCCATATCAGCTGGACCAATCAAGACGCTCGCCGCTGCTGGAATTAAGGATTTTCGTAAAATCCAGAGTGCCTATGCCAACATTACCCCACTCCATAGAAACGTTACTATTGAGGAAGTTGGAAATACCGCAGCATTTCTATGCTCTAACTTAGCCTCAGGGATTACTGGTGAAGTTGTTCACGTTGATGCTGGTTATCACGCGGTCTCAACTATGAGCGATATCAGCTAATCTTTATTGACCTCTCCTACAATTAGGAGAGGTTTCATTCAATAGAAAGACATTGGTTATCGATTGAACACCAGTTTCAGTCTAAAGATGAACCTATTTTTAAATAATAGCCCCCATCCTTCATGTCCACCTCCCCGAAAAGATCATCATAAAGTTCTGCTCATAGCATATTCGCTATCAATTCAATTTTATCCAAAAGCGTTAAAAAGTCATCAAAATGATACTTAATCACCATTTAGAATAAAAAATACTCATTTAGGTAGTATAATAAACTTATGAAAAACAAAACTCATGCAGCTTTATATTTTCAGTATTGAGCAAGATTGAGTTTAAGGAACAATTTATGCCACTAGAACCAATCAAAAAAGTGTTTTTGGATAAAATGCTCGAAGAAATGCCTTATGATAGACAGAGACAAATAAACTTAACTTCTCTCGTTAAAAGATACAATGAAGCAATATACGAATTAGGTGAACTAAAAAGAAACTCTGAATGGAAGCTCATACTCGAGCCAGATGCCTTTAAGCTCGCAGAACAAAAACTTATATCAGCGGGTAAAGATCTAAGATCAGGTCAGGTATTGGATAGCAAATCATCCAGTTGGGTGAAGCATATGCAGGAATATGACCAAATTGTAGAAAAACTTAAAGAACCTAAAATAGATGAGACGATAAAAGAAAAATTCTGCTCGTATTTTAAGGAACCTAATCAAAAGAAAAAAGCGGATGAATTTATTGATGCATACAATAAAAAACTCGAAGCCTTGGAGCAAGAAAGAGAAGAATGGAAGCAAAAGAAAGATAAAAATGGTGATCCACTTTATGATCCAATTATGGAAGCAGAAGTAGAAAAACAACTTAAAATAGTACAAGCACATGTAATTCAAGCAATGCAAGCGACAACAGCAGCAGAAAAGGCAAGGAAACTCAGTTTAGCTAAGGAAGCACTTGCTGGAGTTGGACTGACTTTAGCTGGCGCAGGCTTAGGAATGATTATTGGTGGCGCGGGTGGCAGTGTTGTGCCTGTGTGGGGAACCATCACTGCAGGGATCGTAGGAGGCATAGCAGGCGGAATTTATGGTGGAATAAGAGCATATAGAGGGTATGAGATCGCTAAAGCAAAACTTCAAGAGAGAGTGGATAGAGTACTGGGAGTAATAACTGAGTACTCTAGTTTAAACACGTCGACACATATGAATCCAGGCATAGCACAGCTTAAATCTCCAGAAACTTTTGCTTGGCTGTTCGGAGGACCTCGAGGAGCTGACTATCAAAGAATGCATAAAAAGTACACAAAACCTGGCGAAAAACTCGAAGAAAGCTTTAAAAAACCGATGGATATAATGTTACAAAGTAAATTTGCAGAGACTAGAGGTGCTTATTTTCTTATGCTGGAAGATATGATTCGTGAGAACGCCGCCGATGCAGCCTTACAAGTTGCTGCTGGCCTCACTCCAGCATCACCATTCGATCCTTATACCGCAATACTCATCTCATCACAATTTACAATAATGTGCACTGCTCAAATAGGAACAGCTCGCGCCATGGCGAATCTTGAGCCTCTCGAAGGAATGCCTTCAGGACATATACCCGTGGATAATAACAAAGATCTGCTGCATAAAGCAGCCGCCGGGTTAGCTTCAAATGCTGAATGTTTAATATCACTTGCGCATCAGATCAATATCAGTACAAATATAGAACACGAGATAAAAACAGAAATGTTAGCAGATGTACATGTTGCGTTGACTTACACCATTGAGACATATAATGAGCTGGTGACCAAGCACAATTTGCCCTTACAAAAAGATTTGGTCGAAGCCTTAAAAACAGGAATATCAGCAGATATAAAGAACAAAGGATTAAAAATCACAGTGGATAATGAAGAAATTACTGCATCAGACAACCAAAGTAAACAAGAAAAAAAGATATACAGTTCAGGAGCTGCGACACTTAAATATCTGAGAAGTGACGCTTTAAATATGTTTTCATCCTCATTTCACCATCTGAAACCGTCCCAACTGATGGATAGACCACACTTAGAAAAAGCACTCGAGGGAGCTGATTATTTCATGAATGTTACAGTTGGGCCTGCATTAGGAATCTACGCAATCGGTACTACCACATTTAGTCCATATGTACTAAATCCAGAAGCACCTAGTACAGTTGAATTGGGGCAATCAGGAACAACCGTACCCGGACTCGCAACAGGCATAACTTTAGGTGTGTTAGCATTAGCTTGTGGTGTGGGATCAGCTATGTGCGGCATTAAAGCAGAGAAAGAAAGTGCAAAAATATGCTTACTAGGAGATGTTGCTGAACGACGTCGTGTTATTCACAGCAAACTCCATCATCCTGAACGAGGAAGTGCTGCATTAATGCAACGTACAGATGATGAATTACGTAATCTACTCGATAATCCAAAACAACAACTCCTTTTGCTCAAAACACAATCTGTAGGTTTGGCGGTACAAAGTGAGTCGGCTTATAAAGCTCAAGAATTATCTAGAGCAGAACGTACATCCCACTTAAGGAATGTTGGAATGTGGAAGGGTAAGAAACACGAGTCGCACAGACCTATAACACCGGGTCGTCAGAAGCATATTCTTGATGTGATGAATAGTGGCCTAAAATGTTTATCAGACCTACCTAAAAAAATGCAACGTGAAATTGATGCCTTTGATAAAAAACATCCCAAAACATACAGGCAAGAAAAACACAAGGAAAAGATCAAAAAACTTTACGAAGAAGCCGCGAATCACATCGAACTTATGGCAAAAATCGTCGATTCACTTCATGGGTTGCCTGACGGTACAGACCCCGAATTGATAAATAAACTTAATGACGTGCTTTTTCAATTGCTAAGCTTAGAAGAGTATACGAGAAAAAAATATCCGCCGCATGTGGTGGATGTGTACCTGGAAGAACAAGAATCCCAGTATAAGAATAAACCGAGTGTAGATGATTTTAAAATTATGGAGTTCTATGATTTGATAGAGGAATTTAAAGTAAATATACCGGAAGGACCAAAAGACTTGCGAGGAGAAGCAATGGATAAGCTTGGACTCTAACACATAATGATTAAATGAGTGTTAGTATATTGAACTTCTTGGTAAAATTAAGTTATATTGCTAATTATTTTACAAACAAGTTATATCAATAAACTAATTCTAGGAGAAAGACAATGAAGCCTACGAGAAATGGTAGTTTAGGTGCTCCTGAAGAGATAATATCAGAACTAGTTGAACACTGTAGGAAGGGGCATAAATGGGGCGTAACAGCGATTCTAAGAAAGGTCAATGAGCAGGCTCGTGGCCCGCTATTAAACCAACGCGATCATTTTGGTGATACAGCACTAACAGCCGCTGCCGCTGGAGGCTATGACAGTTTGGTAAAATATTTGCTTAAGATACCTGGTGTTAATCCGAATGTTACGACTGAGAGAACAGGATTTACACCACTCATAATGGCTGCAGCTAAAGGACATGCTAATACGGTTGATACGCTGATTGAAGAACCAACGGTAGAGCTAGAAATAAGAGATGCAAATGGGATGACTGCCGCAGAAGAGGCGGAATATTCCAACCACTTAGACATTTCAGACGCAATAACAAGTAAATTGTCACCGTAACTCACTCTGTAAGATTAGTATTGTTGTGCTCTATAGCCTACTATTCTAACGTGTATAGAGAGAAGTGATTGCAAAATTTAAAAAAAGCGAGAAATTAAAAGCTGACAAAAAAAATCGGAATAAAGTGTCCTGACTATATGTCTCATTTCTGACTATTATGGAGCCCAGCTTCTTGAATTTCCGTAGTTGTATCAATTGGATCGGACTTATTGCGGTTCAATGGATCAAGATCAGGTAATTCCGTTAGTCCAGAGTTCGAAGGAGCGTCCATTTGAGGTTCGTTAACCCCAATCGCATTTGCTTCTTCTGGAGTGTCATTTGGATCAAGCTTAAATTTGTCTATAATGGCCTGCCATCTAGGATGTCCCATAATATTCTCGAGAAAAACACCTTATGTATATTATAGTCCATAGGCATGGAACTGATGAGGAAGAAATTGATTACTCAATTTCTCCCATACTTTTATATACCGCATCCAGCGCTTTTAATGATTCAAGCAAAGACTTCATTTTAGCTAAAGGCCAACTGTTAGGACCATCACTTAAAGCTTTATCTGGATCAGGATGCGTTTCCATAAACAATCCTGAAATACCCGCCGCTACTGCAGCTCGAGCAAGCACAGGAACAAACTCGCGCTGACCACCGGAAACACCATTATTTCCTCCAGGCAATTGCACTGAGTGAGTTGCATCATAAACAACAGGACACTCTGTTTCGCGCATAATCGCTAATGAACGCATATCTGAAACCAGATTATTATATCCAAAACTCACACCCCGCTCGCACGCCATAATTTGTTCATTACCGCATGCTTTTGCTTTGGCAATAACATGTTTCATTTCCCAAGGAGCTAGAAACTGCCCTTTTTTGATATTAACGGGTTTATTCATTGACGCTACTTTTTGGATAAAATTGGTTTGTCTGCATAAAAACGCCGGAGTTTGTAACACGTCAACAACACTAGACACCTCCAGTAAGGGTGTATCTTCATGAACATCAGTTAAAACAGGGACTCCCACCTGTTTTTTAACTTTTTCCAAAATCGACAATCCCTTTTCAAAACCAGGGCCTCGATAACTGGATATAGAAGAACGATTTGCTTTATCAAATGAAGATTTATATATAAAAGGAATCTGCAACTGGCTGCATAGTTCTTTTAAATACCCAGCTGTTTCCAATGCCAACTCTTCACTTTCAATGACACAAGGTCCAGCAATTAAAAATAAAGGCTTATCTAAACCTACTTCAAATCCACATAATTTCATTTTTAATTTTTTCCTTGATGTTTCTCGCGAGCAGCAAGCACAAACTGTTTAAAGAGTGGATGGCTTGCTCTCGGAGTTGATGTAAACTCTGGATGAAATTGACAGGCTAAAAACCAAGGATGGTCTGCTAACTCCACCATTTCAACTAAAGAATTATCTGCCGAGCGGCCAGATATAATTAATCCATGCTCAACCAGACTTTCAACATATTTATTATTGACTTCATAACGATGACGATGACGCTCGATTACTTGTGATGTTCCATAGACCTTACGCGCCAATGTACCTTCTGCCAATTGACACATCTGGGCTCCCAAACGCATCGTACCACCTAAATCGCCATGTTCATCACGAAGTTGTTTTGAGCCATCCACATCCATCCACTCACTGATTAATCCCAGCACAGGATATGCTGTATTTTTATTAAACTCCGTAGAATTTGCTTCCTTTAAGCCAACAACGTTTCTGGCAAATTCAATCACGGCAGTTTGCATTCCCAAACAAATTCCCAGGAAAGGAACTTTATGCTCTCGAGCATATTGGATTGCCTTAATTTTCCCTTCCACACCGCGCTCCCCAAAGCCGCCTGGAACAAGAATGGCATCAATACCTTCCAAAAGCTCGGCGCCATGTTTTTCAATCAACTCAGCATCTAAATAGACAATTTCAACTTTAGTTTGGGTATGAAGACCAGCATGCAGCAAAGCCTCATTAATTGATTTATATGCATCATTCAGCTCAATATACTTCCCGACCATAGCAATTTTTACAGTCATATTTTGTGTGGCTTGCATCGCTACAACACGATCCCATTCACTTAAATCAGCTGGTTTGGCATTTAGCCCGAGTTTCTTCACAACAATGTCGTCAAGTCCGTGCTCGTGTAATATCCTTGGAATTTGATAAATACTTGGTGCATCCTCAAGAGGAATAACCCCATCTTTTTCCACATTGGTAAACAATGCAATTTTAGCTCGGTCAGACATAGGTAACGCTTTTTCTGAGCGACAAATCAAAATATCAGGTTGGATACCTATTGAACGCAATTCCTTCACTGAATGTTGTGTTGGTTTTGTTTTTGTTTCGCCTGAAGTTGCAATGTAGGGCACTAATGTCAGATGTATAAATAAAGTTCTTTGCGAACCTAATTCAATACGCATTTGACGAATTGCTTCAAGAAAAGGTAATGATTCAATATCACCAACAGTTCCACCAATTTCAACCATTGCCACATCAAAACCATCAGCACCTAATTTGATGCATCGCTTGATCTCATTAGTTATATGAGGAATAACCTGAACAGTACCCCCTAAATAATCACCCTTTCTTTCTTTTTTAATGACAGTTTCATAAATTTTCCCAGAAGTAAAATTATTACGCTTTGTCATCGTTGTATTTACAAAACGTTCATAATGTCCCAAATCCAGATCTGTTTCTGCACCATCATTGGTTACAAAAACTTCGCCATGCTGGAATGGACTCATAGTTCCAGGATCAACATTAATATAAGGATCAAGCTTAATGAGTGTTACTGTAAGACCACGTGCCTCAAGAACAGCGGCGAGAGACGCAGCTGCAATACCCTTTCCTAAGGAAGAGACCACACCACCTGTAATAAAAATAAAATTTGTCATAATTGACCTTTTATCCTGCTAATTAAGTACTGTTCAATAGAGAAATAAGAAATTCAGGTTCTACTGTAGCCTGGGTGAAGCGAAGCGGAACCCAGGGTTTTTACTACAGATGTCCCGGGTTCCGCTTCGCTTCACCCAGGCTACAATAAATCAAAAACCAACTTAACTTATTGCCAACAAATGTCCCATTTTCTCTTTTTTAGTTTTTAAATATCTGTGACTTTCCTTAGTAGGTTCTATTTCTAAAGGCACTCTCTCCATAACCTTTATTCCATAACGATCAACAGCAGCAATTTTTGATGGGTTATTCGTTAATAACCTTATTGCATCAATACCAAAATATTTCAGTATTTGATAAGCAATAGCATAATCCCTGCTGTCAACAGGAAGACCCAGTTGATGATTCGCATCAACAGTATCCCAACCTTGCTCCTGCAAGGCATAAGCTTTTAGTTTATTCGCTAAACCAATTCCTCGCCCTTCCTGGCGTAAATAGATTAAAACGCCTCCCTCAGCTGCAATCAGTGACAGAGACTGTTCCAATTGTTTGCCACAATCACACTTACAAGAACCAAAAATATCGCCAGTAATACATTCTGAATGAATGCGCACTAAAGGCACTCGATTGGCAAATATAGGTGGTTTTACTAAAGCAAAATGCTCCGCGCAATCAAGTTCATTTGCAAACACAGTCATATTAAAATCGCCTTTGTTTTGCAAAGGAATACGTGTTGAAGCAGCAGCGCTGACTAAAACTTCATGACGAATTCGGTATTCTATCAAATCCTTGATTGTAACCAGAGGGATATTATGTTTTTGAGAAAATAAAACCAACTCGTCGCGCCTGCTCATGGTACCATCTTCATTGATAATTTCACAAATCACTGCCGCAGGTGTTAAACCAGCAAGTTTTGCCAAATCAACACTACCTTCTGTTTGTCCAGGTCGCTCCAACACGCCCTTCTTCCTAGCACGTAAAGGAAAAACATGCCCAGGGGAAATAACATCGGCTGGCCCGCTTTCAGGATTAATGGCAACTTGAATCGTCTGAGCTCTATCTTTCGCTGAAATACCCGTCGATACGCCTTGTGCCGCTTCTATGGATACAGTAAACGCCGTACCATAAGGCGATTTATTATTTTGTGCCATCATTGGCAAATGTAATTTATCAATCAGTTCATCAGCCATAGACAAGCAGATCAACCCACAACCATGACGAGACATAAAATTGATTGCTTCTGGAGTTGCATGTTCTGCCGCCACAACCAGATCTCCTTCATTTTCCCTATCTTCATCATCCATTAAAATAACCATTTTACCGGCTTTGAGTGTTTCCACTGCGTGTTCTATTGTTGCTAATGAATACTTCATAACGCGACCTCATTTGATCCAGTGTTCATTTAATCTTCCAGCCAATCCAGACATGCTATCATATTGTCGCCCATAGCATGCCAAGAAACTGTATGCGCTCGGTTAAATATCCCACTTTGCTGGTATGCTGAAACTGCATTGTGTTCCAAAATACTTGGAACAATATATAAATAAGTTCGATGAACTAACCCTTCTTGATGGAGTGCGCTAAAAAGAGCACCACCTGCTTCTACCCAAACATCATGAAATCCTAACTCTCCTAGGTGGCTGATTATAGCACTTAAATCCATTTCTCCATTTTTCATGGGCATAAAATGCAAAGTACTATTGGGATAGGAGCATTCTCGATCATTACAATGATACACATGACAATGAGCAGCCGCCGAAAAAATTTTAGACTCTTTATTAAGACTTAACTGTCTATCAACAATTGCAACAGGCTTTGCCTGCTCTTCCTGGCCTAAACGTACATTCATCTTGGGATTATCCAGTTGCACTGTTCTGGCAGTTGTAAGAATCACATCTGCTGCAGCGCGCATTTGATGCGTAAATTCGCTACATAAGGCATTAGACAAAATAACACGCTCCCCTACTGTGCGACCAATTTTACCATTTAATGTTTGCGCTATTTTCACTGTTACTCTTGGCTTTTGAGTCAAAGTCCAATAAGAATAACTTTTATAAAATTCAGTAATTTCATCTACAGGATAATGTGTCACTTTTATCCCATGGGCGCGTAATTTTTCTGTTGAATTATTTTTAGCTACTACTGGATTGGGATCCAAATAAGCAAAAACAACTTCATCTACCCCATGTTGAATAATCGCATCGACACAAGGCGGCGTTCGCCCCCAATGATTACAAGGCTCAAGAGAAATATATAGACTGATCCCTGGCATTTTAGGAGGGATCTGTGTTAACAATAATTGTTCTGCATGCGGAGTCCCTGCACCTCTGTGACATGCTTGTGCTATAATAGCTCCATTTTGCACAGCAACGGCGCCAACACAAGGATTAGGGGCGCAGTGGCCTTGTCCAAGACGGGCCTGTTCAAGAGCTGCGAGCAAAAACGTTTTGTGCATTGTTTTAGTACCTTTCTAAAGATGCATGGTAACCGCTCATGCACTAATAGCCGTTTTCCCAAGGCAAGCCATGGGATAACGAGAGGGGATGAGTAGTTACGATGCGTGAATGATAACAAATTATTCAATTTTTGAGTAGCCTAATGATTAAATTGAAAATTAAGAAAAACATCTGTTGGATACTGTTAGCAAGTATTCTTGTCCAACCCTCCTTTGCTGAGGGGTTGTCTCCATACTCAACAAGTGAACTGGAGCAATTAGAAAAAGAATTCGTACAGCAGATCAATCAGTCAGAAAGTGTGGAGCGAAATCCGTTAGCAAGCCAATACATTAATCGTATTGGAAAAAATCTTGCTCGTGCCGGCCATATTAAATCACCCGATTTCTTTATAGTTAAATCAAATGAAATCAATGCGTTTGCAGGTCCTGGTGGGCATATAGGTATTAATTCACAACTTATTTTAACTTCGGATAGTGAAAGTGAACTTGCAGGAGTAATGGCGCATGAGATCGCGCATGTGCGTTTGCATCACCTGTACAGAGCCATCGAACATCAAAAACAAATGCGTATTCCCATGCTCGCTTCCTTACTGGCATCTGCTGCCTTAGGTATCATCAATCCTACAGTTGGAATGGCTGGAATGATGGGATCATTGTCAGGATTTTCTCAAGATAACATCAATTTTACGCGCTCCAAAGAAAAGGAGGCAGATAGAATTGGAATCGATATGCTGATTAAGGCAGGATATAATCCTCACAGTATGGCTGCTTTTTTTAAGAAAATGCAGGAAAATTCGCGCTATTATTACACTGCAAATGTCCCAGCAATTCTGCGTACCCATCCTCTGGACGGAGACAGGATAGCCGAAGCAGAAAACCGTACGACGCAGTTTTCGCGCAAAAAATACACAGACTCCCTTGATTATCCATTAGTCAAAGAATTGATTCGTACTTCGGTCACTCGAGAACCTAAAGCATTGCTGGATTATTATGAACATCAATGCAGTAAAAAGACCCCTGTCCAGGCCTGCCAATACGGTCATGCCCTTGCCTTAATCAATACAAATAATTATGCAAAAGCATCTGCTATTTTAAGCCCTTTATTGGCACAAAATAATAATCTTTATTTTCAAATTGCTATGGCACAAACTGAAACAGGATTATCCCAGCATAAAGCAGCACTCTCTCGATTGGAGGAAATGCAAAAAAATTATCCAGATAATTATGCAGCTCTGATGGCCTATGCTCAGGGTTTATTAGCTGCGAATCAAAATGAAAAAGCAACAAGCCTCTTACTTAAAGGAAGTAGAAAGTACAAACAAGATCTGCCTTTATGTCGTGAATTAGCTCGAGCACAGGCTCAATCACATCAAAAGAGCTACGCCTATTTTACTCAGGCCCAATGTTTGCTTCTTGAAGGACAAAAAAGAGCCGCAGTCGCTCAACTGAAAGTTGCCCGTAGTCTTGCAAAAAAAGATCCTTATTTATCAGCAAGGATTTCCGCCAAAATTGATGAAATTGTGAATTAGAAACAACCCTCACCCCTACCCTCTCCCACAAGTAGGAGAGGGGATTCTTAATGGCATTAATTCCCTTCTCCCCTCAGGGGAGAAGGTGCCCGAAGGGCGGATGAGGGTAATTAAGAAAATCAATCTCGAAAATTCTCATACTGTAATGGCAATTTAATATTTGAATTTTTTAAAAGCGCAATTGTTTCTTGCAAATCATCCCGTTTTTTTCCAGTAACACGAACTTTGTCTCCTTGGATGGATGCTTGAACTTTAACCTTGGAATCTTTAATGCATTTCACAATGTCTTTGGCTGTTGGCTGATCTATTCCTTGCTTAAACGTCATATTAAGGGAATAAAATTTTCCGCTGTGTACCGGCTCATCTTCTATATCCACTCCAGAAGCATCGAGATTACGTTTACTGCAGTGATTTCGAAACAAATCTTCTAATTGTCTGACTTGAAAATCTGATTCGGAGCGTAACGTCACCGTAAGCTCTTTAAGTTCTATGCTTGACTCAACTCCACGAAAATCAAAGCGGGTACCCATTTCACGTACAGCATTATCAACCGCGTGACGTAATTCAACCATATTGGTTTCAGAGACAATATCAAAAGAAGGCATAAGCGACTCATTCAGGTTAAAAAATATAATTTAACAAAAAAGAAAAGTTTAAACCACATCTCCCTTGATCGATTGTATGCAGTTGCATATTCGCCTAAAGCATGTTATCAAATTAAATTGATTCAAAAATATTCTATTTAGTTAGCAACCGCACAATAGCTTCTGGTTATTCTATCTCAAGGAGTGAGAAGTATGACAAAGGAAAAGAAGGAATACACCCCATATCAACCCCAGCAATATCATTATCGTTCTTGGCTCCATTCAGCATCCTGTTATACCGAAGAGGAATTAGCCAAAAGAGAATGGATAATTAAAACTCGCGCCAATTCAGGAATTCATCCTGATTATTTGTCCAGTTCAAGTTCTTGGTTCGCCGAGGATTCGCAAGCATTAATTAATGTCTATGAACGCTCTTGGTTTTACTCCAATGCATATAAAACGCGTCACGTGTTAACCCGAGATGATTTTCACGTCCAACCCATTGATAGCCAACTCTTACAATGGCCTATCTTGTATGAGTTAATGCAAAAAACTGGAGATTACTTACTAGTAAGAAATCAGGAGTTACCCAAAGAACATTTAAATCAGCCCATGAATTTTTTCTTACTGGATTTGAATCATATCCTGAAAGGAATCAGCCAAAATCCCAGCGCGAAACAAACAAGAGAACAATTGGAGCATGTTGCTCGTTACGTACGGACTATAGAAAAGGACATTTCCCCTTTTGCAGGCTCCGATCGAATGTTTTTAGCCAATTTTCGCAGTACTATTGATGATGACATCCACCCTCAATTAACGCATAAAATAGAGTCACAATTATTAAGAGATCGGCTTGGTGAGTTATCAAAAACTATTGATCAAGTATCCACCGAGCGCAACAGAATTTTACATTTTGCTCTGAATACAAATCAAGTTAATCCTCACCCTTATACGTTCTCAATTGCGCCACCTACTGATGATCTGAAAGCCTATCCTACACAAGCCGCAAAAGAGTGTAGCAAAGGTTCCACTTCCCTCGTAGAGAATTCTATGCCTGGATTACAATTAACAGGTGAGCAGCTCAAAGATTGTCCTGATTTCCAATTAATTACTACGCAGGAAGAAGTACTCGACCATTATGCCAAAGCAGTAACGGATTTAAATGAACTAGACCAGTTTCAAAAAGTCATTACTCAAACCATAGGATTATTAGAACAAGCTGGAGAAGTGTATACCGTTTTTCAATTTAAGGAGCAATTATCTTTACTACTAAGAGAAACTGAGTCCTTTATTGATGAATCATCTGTACACATTGAAAAAATAATTCAGGCGAATACACAAGCCTATCACAAAGCAATTCAAGAGGAACAAAGTTTCTCCTATATGAGTTTGTCTGGTATAAAAAAATGGATCACATCGGAACGAGAAAAATTAAATACATTCATAGGCAATCAAGATAATTTAGCGCATTTTCCCTCTACAACTGCAGAACTTGCAAAAACGAACCAAGTCCTCAAACAACAAGTAAATCAAGTTATTGGTCATTTGAATGGTCCTATAATACAGGGTTCTGATTTTGCTACGCTTGTCGGACAAGCTCAAGAATTAAATGTATTGATGGATTCGATGCATGGTTGGATCAAATTCCAATATGAACTTAAAGGTCTTAAACCGCCTCAAAAACCGGATAAATTGCCATTATTACCACAACCAAGTTCCCAGCAAAAGTCTCATCCACAACCTAAATCACGCCCGTCATTTTTCGAGCATAATAAAAAACTGCTTGTTGTTGATGATGATTATCACCAGCCCAACTGGTCTTATGAAACACCCAGATATCGACTCCCCACAGAGCCGCCACAAGCCATAGCTCCATGTGCTGGAAATCAGGATATGGATGTATGCCCTATTCAGGAGACAGAGACATCTAACGCAGGTGTATATATAGCAGCCATTGTTTTAATCCCTATCGGATTAATTGCGATTTATTTGTTATATAAATCTCTAAATAAGCCAGAAACTAAAGTGAAAATTCTAGGAAGCAAAGAAGAGTATGTGAAAATAAAAACAAAATTAGACGATTTCATTGTAGAAATCCAAAGAGTTCGAAAAAAAGATGATCCCGCAGTAAAGGATCTATTTGAGGAATATATTAATGAATACGATGAGCTAACTCAAAAAGCTCAAAAGGGAATTTATGATATAGAAGAATTAAAAGAACTCTATGTAGGTATGGAGGAGTTCTATGATGAGTATTGCTCCGAATCAATATCACTTACGAATTAACATAGGGTTATTTGAGCCGATGTGTCGTTCGGCTCAGGGTTCATTTCTCCCAAAAAACTTAATTCTGATTGAATATAAGCTATAGTTTGATGTACTGGTTATTCACTAGACACTATAATAAAGATATTTAACCTTTAATTTTAATTTGCCCTAGAGTCCCTTTTCAAAAGAGAAGGATAAAAATGCATCTGTAGAGATTTTTTGTGAAAACATTTAAAAGTAATTTTCAATCCTTACTAAGCTTAGCTGTTCCACTAATATTCACTGGATTATTGCAATCTTCGGTTTACTTTTTTGTAACTTTATTTTTAGCTCATGTAAGCCAAGACGCATTAGCAGCAGGTTCACTGGTTGCTTGGCTATTTGGCACATTTAACGTCATTATTATTGGTATTTTAAATTCAATTAACGTCTTAATCGCTCATCGATATGGAGCTCAAGATGAGCACGGAATCTCTTTGGTTTTTCGAGATGGGTTTTGGCTGGCCTGTATTTTGACCATTCCCGCGTGTTATTTCTTTTGGCATATTGCGCCGCTGCTCTTATATCTCGGACAAAACCAAGCTTTAGTTAAGCTGACAGAATCTTATTTACACGCGCTTACCTGGGGATTATTCGCTAATTTTATTACTGTGGTACTGTTGGAGTTTGTTATCGGACTTGGCAAGACACGACTTGCATTACTCTTTAGTGCCCTGAATGTTTCTTTGAATATCCTATTTAGTTTCGTATTGATTTTTGGAAAATTTGGCTTCCCTGCTTTAGGCGTTGCTGGTGCGGGTTGGGGTACAACTATAGGTTTTTGGATAACTGCATTATTTTTCACTGGGTATATTTTTACAAATAAAAACTATAAACCCTATACGCGTCTTCTCTTTGCTCACATCAAACCATTTTACTTAATTGAACTACTTAAAATTGGTGCTCCTTTAGGGATTATGTATTGCATTGAAATTGGCTTTTTTTTCGTATTGATTTTAATTATGGGCTCGCTTGGAAATCAATTGTTGGCCGCCAATCAAATCACATTACAATATTTATGCATTTTGATATCCATCATTTTTTCCATAGCCCAAGCAATCACAGTACGCATAGGCCATTTATTGGGAGAAGGCGATATAGTCACTGCAAAACATGCAGGATATATCGGCACTTTTGCTTCAGTTATTTTTATGTTTGTTGCAGCACTTTTCTATTGGTTTTTCCCTGAGCTACTTATTGGTATTGATTTTGATATACATGAATCCGACAATCAGGACGTTGTGCATTTTGCCATTCAGCTTCTGGCTGTTAGCGCAATTTTTCAAATATTCGAATCAGCCCGTATTTCATTATTTGGCGCTTTACGTGCTCTAAAAGATACACGCTATACCTTAGTCATCTCCATAATCAGTTTTTGGGGGATCGCTTTACCTGTAGGTTACTTATTTGCAATTCCACTCCAATGGGGAGGTGTTGGTCTTTGGTGGGGCATGTCATTAGCTGCTTTTATCAGTGTTCTATTGCTCTATTGGCGGTTTAATTTTAAAATGCGCCATTTCGATTCAATTGGATAACATCTTGAAACGCACCGCTTTGTTCTGCCTTTTTTTAATATGCAATATAGTTACTGTTTCAGCATTTGCCTTAAATAATCCTGATCTTAAATCGTATAAGTATACATTTTCCAAAAAAGAAAATTTTCAGGTTTCCTTTGCTGATTATCCTAAAGGCCAAGAAAAATTCTTTGAGCTTGGATTTAAAAATGGCGTTACACTCCCTCACGAAATTAATACTCCCTTGCATGGATTAAAAATATCAGGCAACAATCATAGTGATGACTTATTCATGTATGCTTATAAAAAGGTAAAAGGGTTAAAGCCTAATACAACCTATCATGTGAGTTTTACTTTGGAATTTGCTTCTAATGCCGCTGAAGGTTCTCTAGGTACAGGAGGATCAGCTGGTGACTCAGTCTACGTGAAAATTGGTGCTGTAACTGATGAACCCCAACGACGTTTAGACAGTTCTGACTATTACAGAATTGATTTAGATAAAGGAAATCAGGCACTTGATGGAAAAGATATGATCACGATTGGTACTGTTGGCGTAGACACTCAAAACCCCACTTACCGACTAAAAACCTTGCCTTATTTACCCGATGAAGAAATGCAAGCCAAACTCGCTAATTATACCGTTATGACCAACCATAAAGGTGAAGCATGGCTAGTCCTTGGTACTGACTCTGGATTTGAAAGTACGACTACAATTTTTTATACCAATCTATTGGTAACGTTCAAAGAATCGGTATCGGATTAGGAATTATTTGAAAAATGTAGCCTGGGTGAAGGTCTAAAGACCGTAACCCGGGTTTCGCTTCGCTACACACAGGCTACATGCTACATGCGTTGAGTGAGTTTACCGCCCTACTCACACGGTACAAGCCATCAATGAAAATAGACCTTATACAACAAAAAGAGGCCAATAATTAAAGTAATTACCCCTGTAGTGATAAATAGTTCCGATTTCTTGATTACTTTACCCCAAATTTTATACACGGTATCTGGACAATAGAGCCTAAATAAGCCGCCAATTAGTATTAACCAGGCAATAATAGTAACAATGACAGGCCAACCCATTACCCATACGTTATGACTAATAACCATTAATAAACCAATAATTAATGTTATTATGCCAACAACTAACATTACAGCGCGTTGCCCCATTAATTCTTTCATTGCGGTGACTACAATTTCACGTCTTACTAGTAAAAGCAGACTCACAATTACCAAATACCAACCCAGTACTGCAGCTAAAAAATTGGTATTCATAACAATCTCCTGAAAAGAATCCCTCTATATAAATTATAGTTCAATATACCCCTCGATAACGTGGTGAATTAAGGAAAAAAAGCTAAACTTATATATATAAGTTTGGATCAAAGGGTTCTTAAAATGAACAAGCAATTTACCGCAAATGTTTACTGTAAAGAAGAAAAAATCGCGACCCAAACTGGAGATGATATTGATAAGCTTTACGCCTGGATGTTAATTCAAGTCAATGGTTACTTTGGTGAGATTCGTGGTGAAATTATTGATAATAAAATCAATAAAACCGTCAGGACATTTTGCAAAGCTCCTATAGAATAATGCCAACCTATATCTACTTTGATTTAACAATTACTTCATCATAAGCATCACGTTCACCTGTAAAAAAGAGTTGTTGACTAAGACAAGGAAGCACTTACAATGAATCCTTTTACGTTAAGGATAGTCATGAGCATTAGCGGAAAAACTTCCTCATTTAACTTGTTTTGGTTGCTCAGTTATATTTCCATTGCATCGGTTTCGGCAGCAATTATCACTCCTTCTTTGCCAAAAATCCAAACTGAATATGCTTTAGGCCCGGGAACCATTGAATGGATTGTCTCCGCATTTTTGATTGGTTATGTAGTTGGCCAATTGATTTATGGGCCGCTTGCAAACCGATTTGGTCGTTTAAAAGCGCTCCGCACTGGGCTAGTAATCAATCTGTTTGGGATTGCAATTTGTTTGATTGCCTTGGTGCAAGGAAACTACTGGTTGCTTATAAGCGGACGGTTAATTACTGCTTTAGGTGCTGCCAGCGGACTTGCCTGTACATTCATGCTAATTAATGAATGGCTACCCGAATCACAACGCAAAACGGCCATGGCCTATTCCGTATTATCCTTTGCACTTGGAATTGGGATCGCTGTAGTCATTGGTGGATTAATTACTGAATATTTTCACTGGCAAGGATGCTTTTGGATTTTACTTGTGCATGGTTTCATCATGCTCTTCGGTACTCGTGTGTTTCGCGAAACATTAGTTCGCCCTAAATCAATCCATGTCTTAACGATTATACGTGATTATTATGCCGCACTTGCGTCTGCAAAACTGGTGATTTTTTCATTAGTTGTGGGATGTTGCTCTGCAATAGCTTATTGCTTTTCTGCTGCGGGACCTCAAATCGCAGAAGAACTATTGAAACTGACAGCAGCAGAATATGGCTACTGGAATATACTCAACATTGTTGGCATGCTCTTGGGTGGATTATTTGCCAAGCAGTTACTGACTCGTTTCTCAGCAAATCAGCTCATTTCGATTGGTTTTTTTGGTGTTGCCCTAGGAATACTTAATTTATTGATGATGTGGCATTTTGAGAGTCAATCTTCGTTATGGTTTTTCTTAACTACATCCGACTTATATTTATTTAGCGGGTTTCTATTTTCAGGCGGCTCATTTGTTGCCTCTAACGCACTTAAGGACAAAGCCAGTGCTGCTGCCATGATGAGTTTTGTTAACATGTGTTTTGCAACACTCAGTGTCATATTGATGGGCTATTTAATGGTTAATCCTTTATTAAGTTTCATTATTATTTTAAGTGCTGTTTGGTTGCTTGTTGTTGCGTTACTAATGATACAGGTTGTCAAAGTAAAGAATACATTGCTGTTATCTGGAGATTCAGAGTAACTATTCACGCTTTCTTGCGAGGAAAAGGAGGGACCCATGTCACGTAGCCATAGCCATATACCCCAATCACTACAAAATTTTTTGGATTTGATCAATACAAAACCACCCGTCTATATACCCGAAGAGGTTCGTGATCTGGCGGAAAAAACAGCCGAGGCTTTTGCCTTGCCTAAATTATTTGTTCCTCTGATAAGTAACCTAAAACTACAACTGGCTGATCGTGAGATAGCAACACGAATTTATCATCCAGCCCCACAAAAAAAAGCACCTTTAATCATTTATTTTCATGGAGGTGGACATCTATCAGGAAGTATAGAAACTCATGATGCTCTTTGTAGGCGAATTGCAGTGAGCAGTCAATGTATCGTTCTTTCTGTGGGTTATCGTTTGGCTCCAGAGTTTCCATATCCAGCTGGATTACAGGATTGTATTGCGGTTTTTGCACAAAAGGCTGAGTTACTTAAAGAATTTCAAGTCAATACTGACCATGTCTTTTTAGCCGGTGATAGTGCCGGGGGAAATTTAGCACTTTCTGTTTGCCATCAAATGAAAGAACGTGGTGATAATACGATTAAAGGATTGGTGCTAATCTACCCTTCTGTTGATTTCTCTATGAACTATGATTCTTATCAGCGTAATGGCGAAGGTTTTTTACTCACACGAGAAAAAATTAAATGGTATTTTGACAATTATTTTCGAAATGGTGGCGATCGCATTCAAGCGTCACCCATTTATTTCAAACACTTAGAATTATTGCCACCGTGCTATATCGCAGCAGCTGAATACGACCCTTTATTCGACGAAGCGCATGCTTTTGCAAAAAAAATAAAAAATTTGGGCGTTTCCGTAACATTAGAAGAATTTAAGGGAATGATCCATGTTTTTGCACAACTTGAACTATTTGTACCCGATCAGGTTTTTCGATTGATAGCATCCGTAGGGCATTTTATCAAGTCTCATTCTGTTGAGTAGTAACATGTAGCCTGGGGGCAGCGCAGCGGAACCCGGGTTTTGGAGTATGAGTGGACCTCTTAATTCCCGGGTTCCGCTGCGCTGCACCCAGGCTACATGTAGGTTTATCTTACAAAGTATCAAACCCCTCATACTCTTCCCAAACTTGCTTTTCATAAGTACATTCTTCTACAACAGCAAGCTGCGGCCCTTCTTTTAACCATTCATAAAACAGTTCCAGATTTTCAACCGTCCCACAAGCAAAAACCTCCACACGCCCATCATCCAGATTTCGTGCCCAGCCTGTAATGCCTAATTTTATCGCTTCTCTTTGTGCTGAGGCGCGATACCATACACCTTGAACTTTTCCTGAGATATAACATCTCATACATGCTTGATTTGACATAAAAATTTCTTATTGGTTTTTGGATAAATAAAGTTTATCTTATTTTAAAAAAAGGAGATAAAAATGGCTATATGGTTTCAAAATATTTCTCTCGAAGCGTTAAATCAATTTGGGAAAAATACCATGTCCGAATTTCTTGGTATTAAGTTCATTGAAATAGGTGATAATTTTTTAAGAGCAACCATGCCAGTAGATGAACGCACCAAACAACCTATAGGCATTCTTCATGGTGGTGCGAATGTCGCCTTATCGGAAACAGTAGCGAGCACTGCAGCAAACGCAGTAATTGATACAAGCCAATTTTTTTGTGTCGGTTTAGAAATTAATGCCAATCATATTCATTCCGTTAAACAAGGCATTGTAACTGCCATCACTTCTCCTATCCATATAGGACGCTCTACTCATGTTTGGGAAGTTAAGATTTTTAATGAAGAACAAAAACTAACCTGCATTTCGAGAATGACTGCTTCAGTAATCAATCACCCCAAAGTATAGCCAGTTGTGGATATTCCTGTGTTTCTTAGAGGATTAGGATTGTGATAAAATAATCCGTTTTTTTGATTTACTCTCAGTTGTTATGAAACCTAATCAGACACTTAAAAATCGTGGTGCTCTTAGCAATCCAGATGGCCGATTCGAACCACAAACTCGTGAGTATTTTGCCGATGGCTGGGATATGGAAGAAGATATTCTTCCCCATCTAGAAACCTTTTTATTTCCTGAGCATTCCAAATCAGTAATCAGTCGTAATGATTCTCCTGATCTAGGCTTTGAACAGTCAATTAATCCCTATCGAGGGTGTGAACATGGTTGTATTTATTGTTATGCAAGACCAAGCCATTCTTATGTTAATTTGTCTCCAGGAATCGATTTTGAAACTAAAATCTTCTATAAAGTAGATGCTGCAAGGCTTTTAGAAAAAGAAATTAATCGATCAAGTTATACGTGCAAGCCAATTGTCTTAGGTGCAAACACAGATCCCTATCAACCAGTAGAGGCAAAACTGGAAATTACTCGCGATCTTTTAAAAGTATTAGCGAATCATAATCACCCCGTAATCATAATTACTAAAAATGCGCTTATTGAACGCGATTTAGATATCTTGTCCGATATGGCCAAACTGAATCTGGCCAAAGTTGCAGTAAGTATTACTTCGCTTTCAACCGATCTCAAACGAATTATGGAACCAAGAACTACAGCCCCCTCAGGACGATTAAGAATAATAAAACGCTTAACTGAAAACGGAATACCTACTCGTGTTTTGGTTGCCCCTATTATTCCGATGATCAATGACCTTGAGATGGAAAAAATCATGCAAGCTGCTGCACATGCTGGAGCCAGGCATGCAAATTATGTGTTAATCCGGCTGCCTCACGAAGTAAAAGAATTATTTAAAGAGTGGCTTGCGCAACATTTTCCTGAAAGAGCCGAACATGTGATGAGCCTTATTCGTCAAATGCGTGGAGGCAAAGAATATGATGCACGGTTCGGCACCCGTATGCGTGGTGAAGGAGAATATGCCAATCTCTTAAAAGCTCGATTTCAGCTTGCTTGTAAACGATTTCAGTTAAATATTGAACCCAGTCCTTCTTTGGAAATAGACAAGTTTTATAAAAAAGAAAATTTATCCTTCAAACAACTTAGCTTATGGGAAGAGGCTTGGTAAAGGAGAGAGGCATGCTATTAAAATGAACTGCTCTGCATAAAAATACCCTCTTATTTAAAAAAATATTTTTGAATATTTTACAATCACTTAAGTTTAAAATAATTTTTTTTGAATATTATTTGTGCAAATTAAAGAATCAATTCTATACTTAAGCTGAGTAAAAAAAAAAGTAAACCGAAGGAGGATGTAATGAATACAAGTTCATGCATTTCAAAAGTGTTACGTACAGGTATTATATTAGGTTCTTTATTCTTCGCAGTAGGCTATACGTCCATCGCCAGTGCAGCTCAAGGTTGCGGCCATGGATATCATAGGAATATGTATGGCGCATGCGTATTAAATGCCCCTGGTCCATATTCTAGACCAGCCCCATATCATCCAGGTTGCTGGCGAAATGCTTGGGGTCAATTACGTTGCTATAGATAATCGTTAAAACAGGCCTTACCTTTTCCCAAAGGTAAGGCTTATTTCAGGCTAATGAATTAATATTTATTTCTTTTTATTAGAATGATGTTCAAATTTAGAGTCAGATTTCTCCTGAGCATGTTTCATTTTATCAGGATGAGAGGAATGTTGTTGATCGTGACGACGTGCATCTTGTGACTCATTTTTATATTTATTATGCTTTGACATTTTACTTTCTCCTTGAGTTTAAAATTTCATCCATAGAATTTAAACTTAGTTCGCCTTGCCTGAAAAAGCAAATCATTATCCTAATTAATATCACCCTTGCGTTATTCATAAATTCAGTGGTTGTAATTTAAAAAGTAAGCTAAAGTAATTTCAATTGAAAATTATTTTAAAACGGACTTTCATGGCACCAGAAATAAATGAAATTTTAAGGAAAATAAGACAACAAAAACCTTTTATATTAACTATTACCAATTATTTTCCTATGGGTTATGTAGCCAGCGGAATACGCAGTGTTGGTGGCTTCCCAATAATGTGCAGCGCAGAAGAAGAAGCTGAGGAATTACTGAAAATCTCTAAAGCAGTCGTCATCAATCTAGGCAAACTAGATAATACTTTTGTTAAGCTAAGTAACCACATCTGTGACATAGCAAACCAGATGAACATTCCCATCATTTTAGATCCGGTGGGAGCAGGAGCAAGCCGATATCGAACCGATATTGCGATAAACTTGATAAAAAAGCATCAAATTTCCATTATCCGTGGCTACCCTAATGAAATTGCAAGTTTGCTGACAGGGGAACTCATCATTCAAGATAATAATCATCTGTTTGAGGACAAAATAATAATTGAGAATGCGAGGTCCTTATCAAAAAAACATAAGCTTGCTGTAGTTGTAAGTGGGAAAAGACACGTAGTTGTTAACTCAGCTCACATGGATCAATTTAATTTTGATTCCGCTATGGTGCAAAAAGTAGCAGGGATAGGTAATTTACTTTCAGCAATTATTAGTGTTTTTCATACAGTTGTCCCAGATCAATTTTTGGCTGCTCGAAATGCTGTACATTTTTATGCCGAATGCGTTGGCCCAATTTCATCTAGTACTTCCGGCCCGGGATCATTGATTATTGGGATAATCGATAAAATCTACACTAATGCAACAAAGGCACAACTGTTTGCGTAGTTCGGATTAGTTTTTGTAGCCTGGGTGCTGCGCAGCGGAACCCGGGATCATGTGGCTCATTTCAGCTCAGAAATCCCGGGTTCCGCTGCGCTGCACCCAGGCTACAATATGCTCATGCCATTAAGGGGGTACTAATGCGGTCGTAACAACTTAATACTACCCCACAACCCACATCCGCAAAGAACGCCCTAACCTTTTAATAAAGAAATAATAACAACTCTCATCATTCAGGTATAATTTAAGATATTATAGATATAACAAGATACAGATTGCACAAAATAGTACTGAATGATAAAATTTGTTCCATTTGGTAAATACATAGGCCACTTATGAACTATTTTTTTTCACTGCTTTTCACTTTATTTTTTTCCACCAGTTGCCTTGCAGGGACGACATCTGAAGTGAGTTTGCGCGATAAAATTGGTCAAATGCTTCTTGTTGGTTTTGACGGGAAAAAAATTAATGCCAACTCTTCAATAGTAAAAACTATTAAAGAAAATAATATTGGAGGAGTCATCTTATTCGACTATAACTATCATACAAAAACGTTTGATAAAAATATTGAAAGTCCGGAACAAGTAAAAAAATTGAATCATGATCTGCAATCCTTTGCGGAACAAGGTAATTTGCAGCATCATCGAATGCAATTACCTCTATTAATTTCTGTAGATTATGAAGGGGGGCAGGTCAATCGTTTAGGTGAACAATATGGATTTCCGCCAACCTTATCTGCTTCAGAAGTTGGCAAAAGAGGCTTTAAGGAGGCTGAATCCACCGCGGAGTCTATGACTCAAACGTTAAAGAGAGCGGAGTTTAATTTAGATTTTGCTCCAGAACTGGATGTCAACGTTAATCCAGACAACCCGGTTATTGGAAAAAAAGATCGAAGTTTCTCCAGTAATCCAAAACAAGTCATACGCTATGCGCGTATTTACACACATCATTTTCTAAATCAAAAAATTCAATGTGCTTATAAACACTTTCCAGGTCATGGCAGTTCCACTAAGGACTCACACTTAGGTTTTGTAGATGTTACGGATACTTGGCATTCATATGAGTTAGAGCCCTTTACGCACCTGTTAAATTCCCATGATGCGTGTGGTGTAGTCATGACAGCACATATTGTGAATCGTCAACTCGACCCCTCTGGATTACCAGCAACTTTATCACACAAAATTTTAACTGAACTTCTACGCAAACAACTCCATTTTCAAGGCGTCATTATTACTGATGATATGCAAATGAAAGCCATTAGTGACAATTATGGGCTTGAACAGGCGTTAGTACTTGCCATCAATGCTGGCGCGGATATGCTGATGTTTGGAAACAATTTATCTGTTCCGGAGCAAAATCCAGCACAAATCATTGACATCATTGAAGCTAAAGTTCAATCAGGCGAAATCAGTCAAGAACGAATAAATGAAGCCTATCAACATATAGTGGCTTTAAAAAAATCATTAAACTGATAGATTATTGATGATGTCCGGATATTTGGTAGCCTGGGTGCAGCGCAGCGGAACCCGGGAATTGCAATAGCACCGATCCCGGGTTCCGCTGCGCTGCACCCAGGCTACCAAACACCCGGACTACAAATTATTTTTATCCGACACGTTTAAATTGAATGGATACGTCGACATCCATACCCGGTGAAACGGATAACTTTCCTTTAGCGCTACCTGAAGTTTTTGAAAAAATACCATTCAAGTTGCCGTATTCCGTATTGATAGTCACCGTCCCATTAACACAAGTCCCCTTTAGTTTTGTGCTATTATGGTCAGGACACACCATACTTCCTGAGCGTTTGTCTGATTCGACTGCTATATTAAACCTACCATCCTTATCTAAAGCACCGATTGTTCCTGATCCATCATAAACACATTCCCCGATTAACCAATTATTAGCCTTACCTGAACCTGACCAATTTCCAGGAATCTCGTCACAAGTATTTGTACCAGAATAGAAAGTAAAGTCTGCATGTGCCATGTGTGCAAAAGACAGTACTGCAGCTGTAAATCCAATGAGTAATTTTTGTTTCATTTTTTTTCCTTAAAGAATAGCCTAATACAAACACAACATGTTTGCGACTGGTTAAATTCGGAACTTATTATTACGTTATAGAATTACAAGTGCAATCGAAAAAAAGCCGAATGAGAAAATAAATCCCAAGTCATCTTAAGATGCTCTAGAGGCAATTTCCTCACTAGACTTTAGAAATTTGCGTGCGTGGTGACGAACATTCGTATACAAACAAATGTATGGGTTTGGTTCGTTTGTGAATGACCGGTATTATTTTCTGATGAGATAATGTAGCCAATGAGTGACACTGGTTAAAAAATCGCTCTGCGCATTGTTTTGTATCTCTGAAATCAATGTAAGTTATTTTATCAATTGTTCCTTTGGATAATGAATTTAAAAAAGCCTCACCCCAATATTGGTATTGATTAATATCACCACAAGGAATTGCGTACACAGGCTCATTGGGCATAAAGAAATTCAATGCCGCGGAGTTGGTGTAATAACCAGTAACCAAAGGCTGTCCCTTTTTTATAATTTCAGATGAGTGAATCGCTTTGTTTAATACCGTATAGGCTCTACCTTTTTTCAAATAGTTTGCTATGGGCCATGAATTAATAACAATCATAATGATACTAAAGGACAAAAAAATTGGATAAATAATCTTGAAAAACCGATGATAATGATATTGTGTAATGAGATATCCAGTGATCAAAGCGAGATTCATCCCCAGCGGAGTCAAGTACACCACCCGAGCATCCCCCCCTAATAAAGTCGCTGTAATCCAAAATACAAGACCTATAAGCAATACTGCATAAGTCAACTCCAAAACTAAATTATTGGATGCATTTTTAGTCTGTTGATACTTAAACCATCCAAATGCAGCTAATAACAGAAAAACAGAATAATTAATTATCAATGCCCCTATCAATTCAAAGAGACAGTGAGTGATCGATGTATTACTTTGAGTTTGGCTGTGAAAATTTAATAAATAAGTAATTGATATCCAATTGTGATTGATATTCCAATAGATAACTGGAGAAACCATTAAAATAATGATTAAACTCGCCAGGTAAAAATGCACACTTTTAAAAAGTTGTCTCTGTTTTGAAAAAACAACATACAGCAATAGTCCTAGCACACTAACAACAGCAGTATATTTAGATAAAATCATGGCGCCAATAAATAAAGCGCATAGATAAAGATCGAGAATACGTTTGTATGAAATATAGCGAGCGAAATAATAGAAAGACAGAATAGTAAATAAATTCAATGGGGCATCATATAAAACACGAACAAAAATGCTTTCCGTGGTCGTAGGCAAAGCGACCCATATCAATGCACTAATTAATCCTGTTTGCTGATCCTGCAAAAGGCAACCTGTCTTGTATATATAATAGGCGCCCACAATCAGACATAAAAAGCCGACAATATTTATAGAAAAGAATGTATTCCCAAAAATTGCTTGAGAAATGTGAAAAAAATAGGCAATCATAGGCGGCCCATCAAAATAGGACCAAGCCAGATGTTTCCCCCAAGCGTAATAATAAAAGCTAGTAATGGTAGGAACTATGAAAAAAGTTGCTACGAACAAGAATCCAATATAAATAATCAGTAAAGGTTTTGTTGCTTTTTCATTCCACATAATCAAGTTCCTTTTGCCCTAAGATCTGTAAACAGACCCATTTGTATTGGGCCGAATAATATCACAATAAACATTTAATACACACTAAAACACGTGATATTAAGCCTAATTAGCCTTATTGTTTGTGGAAATGGTTTCAGTAGGATTAGGTAAAATCTCTACAACATGGGCCAGCCATTTTTTATTATCTGCTCGAATAAGGATGTTTGTACGTCCATAGATGAAAGCATTTAAATGACAATGAATTAACGATACCAATGTACTGTTACATCGGATTTTATAGTAGTTTCGATTCTGGCTTAGTGTTTGGATATGATATTTGGTCAACAATTTGCCAAAAGGAATATTTGTATGAAGCACCTCTTCTTTCAAGTCCTTGGGCAATTCGTTAAAGTTCATCGTAATAAAAGCGAGTTCAACGACTATTGCTTCTTTTTTGCTTTGTGCAAAATTTGGCTCATTTCTTTCTTTATCGCTATCAATAAGCATGATAATTGAGCGATGATAAGTATTGTCCTCTGGATCCTGCTTTGCAAAAATTGTTTTTATAATGGCACGACGCCCATAATATTTCTCAATACTTTGTGTCATTAAAGGCTGAGTTATTAACTCATTGTAAGGGTTGGGCAATTGAGCAGGACTTACTTTTGTACCTATTTTATTTATTTCAGCCAGTTTACTAATCTCTGACTGAACTTTTTTCGACTCAGGGGCTCCATTAACCGCGATGGCTTTGAAGAAAAAAACTATGACCAGCAGAAGAAAAAAAAGAAAAAATTTTTTAATCAACTTTATTAGAAATATCATTTACACTCAGTTTGATTTCAATTTTAGAGACGTTTAGTCGATGATATAAGATGTTGATGTGAGTTATCAATCTTGATTCATTAAGAGAAATATAGCTTACTAAAATAATGAATTTAAAAAAAAGGGCGCACTGCCTATGTGCCTGAATCCGCAGCTCGAAGCTGCGGAACCCAAGATTACATAGTAAAGCAACTGACTCGTTCGTTACGATCTTCTTCTTCCTCTTCTTCCTTGTCCTCATTAACTTCTTGTTGTTCTGCTGGGTCTACTTCTTGTTTTTGTTCTGGAGACTCTGGATTAACATTTTCTTCCAGCTCTTCTTCCTCACCTAAATTCATAGCTTCTATAGCATTTAACATAGATGCCAATGAAAGCATAAGCCTCAACTCTTCTGGCACTGGTATCGTATGCATATGACCTTCTGGAGTAAGAACATGAAGATGGCCAGCTGGACAAAGAATAGCAGGTAACCGTTGGACTCTAGGAGCAAAGCCAAATAAAGTATTAATATTTCTTGGTTGTTCATTTTGTTGAGGAGCTTCTTGTTGCGTTTCTGCTTTGTTTTCTTCTACGCTTTCTTGCTCTTTCTGCTCTTCTTGCTCTAAGCTTTCTTGCCCTTCTTCTAAGCTTTCTTCTTGCTCTAAGCTTCCTTGCTCTTCTTCTAAGCTTTCTTCTTGTTCTGAACTTTCCTGTGAGCTATGCAAACTTTTTTCTTCGTCAGCTTTTTTTTCAACTTTAGGTGAGCCAGGTGGTGTATGAGGCATATCATTGCTCCTTAAAAATTAAAATAATTAAAATAATTAAAATTCCGATAAAAGTACCTCTGAAAAGAAGTTCGTTTTGTTACGACTATGTCTTTTCTCGGAGCAAGTTTACAGTTAATTTACAAATTTTGGTAGTGCAAATATACAAATTTATTTATTTTTTGAATAATTAATTTTAATGGATGTTATTGATTTCAAAACAAAAATTGATCTAAAAATGACCATTGTTATTTTAGCCCAGCATGACACCTGGCACTCTGACACAAAATTATTAACGCCCCCTAAAATAGATCATAAATTTTATTTGAATCATTTGATTATGGATATATAGTTAAAAATGTCATGTCACAAAGAATAATGAGAACCCCATTCATGAACGCATACCAACAATTAGAACAGCATTTTAAAAAATATTATGACTTTGAAAATCTAGCAGCCATTGTCTCCTGGGATGAGGCCTCGATGATGCCTGCGGGTGGCGGCAAAGCACGAGCAGAAGCTTTAGCCACATTAAGTGCAGTCCAACATGATTGGCTAACCCATAAAAAAGTGGGCGACTTAATCAAACAGGCAAAAGATATCGAAAATTTATCATCCTGGCAGCAAAAGAACCTTTATTGGATCGAAAAAGAATATCGACAGGCAACCTGTATCCCCGTAAATTTAGTCGAAGAATTTACGAATGAATCTTTAACTTGTGGTCAAGCCTGGCGAGAGTTACGGGCGAGTAATGATTGGAAATCATTTAAACCGTACCTGGAAAAGTTATTTCAAAAAGTAAAAACAATTGCAGAAATCAAATCACAAACGTTTAATAAATCGACTCTGGATGTTTTGATTGATGAATATTCTCCAGACTTAGACTGTAAAACAATTACTCCTATTTTTAATTCATTAAAGCATGAACTGCCGAAACTGATTCCCAATATTATTGAAAAACAAAAAACTCGGCAGATAAAAACGATCACCGGGGATTTTCCAATAGAAAAGCAAAAACAGCTTGGAATGGAAATAATGAGTCGTCTGGGTTTTGATTTTCATCATGGCCGACTGGATGTGAGTCATCATCCGTTTTGTGGTGGTATTTCTAGTGATGTTCGTATTACAACGCGCTATAAGGAACATGAATTTTTATCATCATTAATGGCAATTACCCATGAAACTGGTCATGCCCTCTATGAACAAGGCTTACCTAAAGAATGGAATATACAACCTGTTGGCCACTCCTTAGGAATGGCTGTTCATGAGAGTCAATCCTTATTTATTGAAATGCAAATTTGCAGGAGTTTGGAATATCTCCATTTCTTGGTGCCTATGGCACAAAAATATTTTAAGGACGTAGAGAATATAACTGAAGAAAATATTTTTTATCATTCTACAAAAGTACAACCTGGTTTAATTCGTGTTGATGCAGATGAGGTCACTTATCCTTTACATGTGATACTTCGCTATGAAATAGAACAACAACTGTTTGCTTCAGAGATTACTGTTGCGGACTTGCCAGAAGTTTGGGATTCATACATGCAAAAATATTTAGGTTTATCCACAAAAGGTAATGATAAAAATGGGGTAATGCAAGATGTTCATTGGCCTTCAGGAATTTTTGGATATTTTCCTGCCTATACGTTCGGGGCAATAATTGCGGCTCAATTATTCTCTGCAGTAAAAAAATCAATTCCTGATATTAAAGAGCAGTTAAAGCAAGGCAATTTCAAATCGTTGGTGCATTGGCTAAGGGAAAATGTTCATCAAAAAGGGAAATTATTGCCTTATCAAGAACTATTACGTCAGGCAACAGGTGAGGGATTAAATCCTGATTATTATTTTGCCCACATTAAAGAACGATATTTATAATGAAACAATTCTACTATCTTGGTCAATCTAGCGAATTACTCCAGGACAAATGATCTGAAATTAGAGCCGGCTCAAAACGCTGAACAAGTGTTTTAATTCGTTTTAAATGGTTTTTGCATAAACCTTGAGCCGATCCTAAAGATAATCCAATGCCATGAACACTTATAGGATAAATCTCGCATATAGAGGATAAAATATCTAAGAGCGGCCCCATTGATCATAAAATTTTCTGTATGCAGTTCAAGCCAATCAATTTTAGACTTTTCCTGCAGAACTTGATGATAATGGGGGCTCTTAAACCAATACCTATTTTATCGCCACTAATTAACATTTTTTTTAATAAATAAGATTAAAGTGGTTCATGAATCTTAGAGCGATTTACCAGCTGAATAAATTGCTGTAACTCACATATAGTTCCACCGCATGCTGGAATGGAAACAGAATGGCCATTATAAGTGACTTTAACAAGGTAATAATTTGCATCACGTTCATAAAGCGAGAAATTAAGATTCGAAGCATATGGTGGCGCGTTCTCTAAAGGAGCACCCAAAAAGCTCAATGCACTGGCAATGGTCGTATCATGAGCAGATAATAAAACATATTTAAGCTTGGTTCTTTTCTGACTGCCACTATTGAGATAATTAGCAATGTTTGTCATGAGTTTGGTGCTATAGGCTGTTGCTACTTGTTGTGGTTTTTCTTGCGCCATAAAAGCCCAATTACTGGCATTGATAATTGTTTCAATGTCTTGGGTGCTCAATCCAACGGGCATTGGTGCATTATGTATTTGATGAATGTATAAGGCATCACCTAGTATTTCAAGATCAGTCAAGCTCCTAATTTGTGCACCAATAAGAGCACTCCAAAGTGGATATTTATCTTTGAGCTCATCATTTTTTTGCTGCCATTCTTTCGTTGAGTACACATACTGTTCCATCAGTTTGGCACGTTCAGCAGGGCTTACTTGCTGGATAATCACCTCATCATATTTAGCTGGTGCACTAAAAATAGGGATCGGTTGAAAAGCATAAGGCAAAGCAGGGAAAGTAGACCCTGTAGTATTTGGTCCTGTTCCTGGTGGGTATAATCCCATTAATAAAGACTCGGCACTCATCAGTGTGCGTTCATAATCAGTGGAACGAACATACATGGTTCCTTGTTCATAGTGCTCAGGTAACAAATGAGCTTGTTCTACGTATTTTTTACGAAACTCCATCCCCATTTTATATTCTTGCTGCATCCCTTCGGCTGTTAACTGACCTGGGCCTTCTCGCCATTGATAATTTACAGCCGGAAGCGGAACAATCGGTGTTCTATCACCATGCCGAATGATATCCACAGCAAAAACAAGTGTATCCTCTGCAAATAAGAGTGACGGCACACTGAATAACAAGATGCAGCTTAGACGTAATTTGTAGCCCATTTATCGTACTCCTTGTATTAATTATTAAGAGATGTCGTTGTATATTCTGTCAATTGGAGAGATTAGAGTCTGTTGACAAATGTAGGTTGAACCTTGGCCCAACAAAACCACTATTATGTGGCTGCATAGACTAATTTTGTCACTAGACCCCTATTTTTTATCTTTTGCACTATGATGAGTGTGAGGACAAAAATCAAGATTTTTCTGAACATTCAATTGTTCTAGAAAAATTTCTATTGCTGTGTAAAAGTAATTGAATAAGTTAAATAAAAACAACTATGACGCCAGATCAGGAGTTAAAAAGTGATCCGATTGAAGTACGTTTTATTGATTGGTATTTGGCTCACATTGGGAACTGCTTTTGCAACCAATGAATCATCAGATACTGCACTTCGTATTATTACCCCAAATCAAACATTCACTCTGACTCGATCTGAATTGCTCTCTCATCCTTTTTTGACTCAAGTAACGATAAACAATGATCGGGCTTACCCTAACAAAATAATGCACCATAAAGTTATTCCCTTGTGTAAGTTACTTGCTCCTTTTCATATCAAACAACAAGACATCATCGAATTTATAGCCAAAGATAATTTTCATGTTTATGTCCCTTCGATTAAAGTGATGAATTGCGGTAAAAATGCTTCCATTGCCATGTTGGCTATAGAACCCAAATCTAAATGGCCAATAATTGATAATCACACTGGGCATACTGCTGGACCTTATGAGGTCATTTGGCTTCATCCTGAACGATCTTATATATCAAATGAATATTGGGCATGGAGTGTTATTGCAATAAAAATTAGTCCAACCCTTGATTATCAACATGTTCTTGCTCCTCCAAAAACAACAAGCCCTTCGATTATCAATGGCTATAAAATCTACATTAGTCATTGTGAGGGCTGTCATATGATGAATCGTATTGGAAAAAGCGATATCGGACCTGATTTAAATTGCCCTAAAAATCCGTTGGATTATTATCCCAATATCGTTCAATTGAAACAATTTATACGTGATCCCAAATCAGTCCGTTCTTTTCCACAAGCACGAATGAGCGGCTCAGACAAACAATTTTTATCTGATAATGATCTGGATGATTTGATTAAGTTTTTTGCTTATATGAATACAAAAAAACAATGTTAACAGGCACAGTATTAGCTAAAGTATTATACACTCTGAGGGATTTTTCGTTCCATTAGAATAGTCAATCGTATCAGCTTTAAGCATTCTAAGCTCTTGTAGCCTGGGTGCAGGCGAAGCCGGAACCTGGGGAAGCCTGCACCAACAAACCCCGGGTTCCGCTTCGCTGCACCCAGGCTACAGGGCGACGATTTCTTAAGTTGACACCATTGAGCGTTCAACCTGATGTGATATGTAATAAAACTAGGATGCTCAAATCAGAGATCCTTCGCCGTAAACTCCTCAGGATGACGGGGTTGCGAACGATTATTCTAAATGAATCATAGTACAATTATTGATCATTAAATTATGATATAAGTGAATGAGCGTACATTAACTACTTGATTGACAACCCGTTTCTAACCATCTAGAGTTTATATAAATAAAGGGACGAGGATACAGCATGAAGCTGATTAAGTATCTTGTTTTTATCACTCTGTTAGTAAGCAGTCTCTTTGTTTATGGTAATTCACTCACTATAGGCATTTTAAAATTTGCACCACCTTTTTCATCAGTCGATACTCATAATCATTATTTTGGTTTTGCTGTTGACCTTATGAGTGAGATCTGCAAACGCATGGATGAATCATGTATCTACAAAGCAACCGATTTTGAAACTCAATTAAATGATTTGCAGACAGGTGTTATTGACGTTACTTTTTTATCAAGTCCAATACCTTCTACAGAGTTAGAAAATTATCAATTCAGTATGCCTTATATAACAAGTAATGGACAATTTGTGTCACTAAAAGGCTCAAAAATCGATTCAGTAGATGATATTAAAAATAAAAAAATTGGCGTACTGCAATCAACCTTGCTTCAATATAGTGTTCTACCTCAATACACTTCCCAAGAAAATATTAAAGTGTACCCCAAAATTACGACATTAATCTCTGAACTAAATAATCATAATATTGATGTAGCCTTGATGAATGAAAATGTGGCCAAATATCTACTCAACAACGCCCTAAAAGGTTTTCAATTGGTAGGAAAGCCCATCACGTTGGGAAACGGATATGGGATCATTGCACTTAAGAAAAATGCAGCAATAATTGATAAAATTAATCATGCCCTATTGCAAATTCAAAATGATGGAACTTATTTAACTCTTTATCAAAAATATTTTGGGAGCAGTATTCAGGAAAAATTGCCCGACTAACTCCTCAGTGAGAATAATTTCGTAAACCAATAAGACAAATGAAAGAGTAAAAATTAAGGAGCTTGCTTTATTGGCAAAGTGATAATAAATTCACTTCCCTTTCCTGGAGCACTCTTAATTGAAATAGTCCCATGATGCTCTTGGACAATGCTATATGAAATAGATAGACCTAAACCTGTACCTTTTCCAACAGGCTTGGTAGTAAAAAAAGGTTCAAAAATCTTAGTAATTGTTTCTTTACTCATTCCAATACCTGTGTCACGAATACGAATCAAAATCTGGTCATTTTCCTTGCTTGTAGTAATCGTAATTTCACCCTGCTCAGGAATTGCATGTGCTGCATTGATAAGAATATTCATAAATACTTGATTAATTTTTCCAGAAAAACATTCTATTTCAGGAAGATCACCATAATTTTTCTTGATGGTAATTCGATCTCGAAATTGGTTGTTCAACAAGGTTAAAGTGGAATCGATACTTTCGTGAATATTAATCCGTTTCAACGTACCTTCATCAAGCCGAGAAAAAGTACGCAGATCTTTTACAATATTTGCTGTACGTCTTGCGCCCTCTTCAATACCATTAAGTAAATTATGAGTCTCTTGCAAGGTGAAAGGCAGATCGATTTCCTCTTTATATTTTGAAATCTCCAGTAATTTCTCTTTTATTGATGTGTCAGGAGTGATTTCTGCATACTTATTTAGCAGTTGCATAATTTCTTCAATATCATTTTTTAAGGGACCGATATTAGCAGAAACAAAATTTACAGGGTTGTTAATTTCATGCGCGATTCCTGCAGTTAATACCCCCAAGGAAGACATTTTTTCTGCTTGAATTAATTGAGTCTCCGCCTGTTTTAAGGTGTCTAACGCGTGATTTAGCTGAATATTTTTTTCATTAAGATCTTGCGTACGTTGTTCCACCCGAGACTCCAGCTCAACATTCGCGCGCTGTAGATCGTTTTGTGCTTTTCTACGTTCCGTAATCACAGCAGACAAAATTAACGTAGTAAAAAATATCGCGGCCACAAACGCTTGCAAAAATAATAAGCTGGTTGAAAGATTAGCCGTATAAAACTCCTTATAACCCTCTATTTCAAGCCAAATGACAGAAATTGATATTAAAAAAGCCACGATTGTTGCAAATCGAGTGCTGAAACGTACAGCAGCCCACACCCCAAAAGGAAGCAAGAGATATGCTAAGGGATAGTGCAACATATAAATCAAGCTGATCGTACAGCCTAATAAAAGAAGCAAAGCAATAAACTCAAGACAACGCTTTAAATTAAACGTGAGTTTTTTTTGGTACCAGGTCATGATAAGCGGCGTTATCACAATAATACCTACTACATCACCTATCCACCAAACAAACCAGTCGTTTAAAACTATCCCTGGGGTAATAAGTCCAAACACCAGGAGTGCTAATATTCCCAAAGTACAGCTCGTAAGAGACAGAAGAAAGTCACCGCCAAAAATAAACAACAGAATATCGTGAACCGTATAGAACGGAGTTTTGGTATGAGTATAATATTGAATGTACATGCTAGCCCAAATTGCCTGCAGTCCTGCACCAAGTCCGATGATCGTGGATGCTGCCCAGTTTTGCCAGGACAATAAATCGCCTAACACGGCTGTCACAATGGTTTCCGAGATCACAATTCCAAGAAAAACATAATTCCCATACCAAAGCACCATGGCTAAAGCGATACCTGACGGGAGCCACAGTGGAGTCACTAAGGTGTTTGGAGCTGTCCAAATATTACTTGCAAGGCCACCTAAGGTATAAAGAAAGGCGGTGATTATATTCTGGAACCAAAATCTCCAAGTTTTTATTGTATTGAGACTCATGTTTTCTTTCCAAGTACTCTATACAGTTTGATTTTTTCATCCTTGCCTCGAATCACTTGTGGCTCTAACTCTTCAACTAGAATCTCGTTGGAAATTGGTTTATAAGTCGTTTCACTAATCAATAATGTATTGGGTTTATCTTTAGTAAGCTCTTCTATTCGTGAGGCGATATTCACGGTGTCGCCAATGGCGGTATACTCCATATGTTCACTAGTCCCTACATTTCCAGTAATTACCTCTCCCGTGTTGATACCAATGCCAATAGCAAGTTCATGACCTATTTCATTACGATAGGTATCGTTGAACTCTTTTAAGGCATCAATCATCGCTAACCCTGCAAATACAGCGTTTAACTGATTATCGATATGTGAAACAGGTGCACCGAATAAAGCCAAGATTCCATCGCCAATTAATTTATTCACGCAACCATGGTACTCTCGTATTCTTTGAGTCATTAATTCAAAATAAGCATTAAGAAGCACTACGGTTTTAACAGAACCCAATTTATCTGATAATGAGGTAAATTGGCGTATGTCAGCAAACATGACTGAAACAATGCGGTATTCACCACGAATAGGGGAGTCTTCTCCCTGATCATTTAAAATTTCATCGACTATATTTTTAGGTACATATTTTTGAAACAATTCCATAATCCGTTTTTGATATAACACTTCATGATTCAGTTTTTCAATCAAATCCAGCCTCTCTTTCTCAAGGCTCAACATTTTCAAACCCGTATCAATATTAATTTTTAACTCAACCGGATCCCATGGTTTAGTAATATAACGAAATACCCGCCCTGTATTAATGGCCTTGATAATTGCTTCAATATCAGTAAAACCGGTTAAAATCATCCGAATCGTGTTGGGGTATTCAGGAATAATCGACTCTAAAAATTGCACTCCCGTCATTTCGGGCATTCTTTGGTCAGTAATCACAATTTGGATGTTATTATGACGCATAACGTCCATTCCCTCGCGTCCTGAGGTAGCAGTATATACGTTGAAATGGCGACGAAATGTAGCGACAAAAGCAGTAAGATTATTCGCTTCATCATCAACATAAAGGATATTGCTTTTTTCTTTATCCATAAGAACTCTTTAGAAGTAAAATTGCTAACTCTATAGATATTTATAGTCCATAGGGAATCACTTTGGCTAGTTTTGCTTCTGATATGAAGAAGTCTTAAATATTTTTACTCTGAATTATTTTTGTAAAAAACAAGTAAACTCGACACTTTATGCGCATTATTAATACATAATAAGGTTAACCTATTAGAACTTTAAACATGAAAGGTTTTTATTATGACTAAATCTGTGTTTCTTAGCGTTGAAGATGATGAAAAAAGGAAGAAGATCGCCGAGTTCTATAATCAATTTATGAACCAACAAAACGCCCAGCCTCAATCCTTTGATTCGTTAGATGAGTTTAAAAATAGTCAATATTATCGTGACTTGCCTGAAGAAGAAAAAGAACGTCTAAAACAATATGAAGGAAAAGATGTAATCGTTTTAGTATTTGAGACTACTGAACAAGCTATGGAATTTATTAAGCAAATACAAAAAAAAGGACTCATCAGTGAAGAACAGGCAGAACAAGTATTAGAGCAGCTTCAAGAGGAAGAGTCATACAGACCACGAATGCAGTAAAGGATAAGAGTGCATCATAAATTTATTTGTACCTTACAGATATAAATCGATCCAATCTTTAAATCGTTTTAAACGATCCATTTGAAAATCCGGTCTATCAAGTGTGTGATATTGCTCTGGATAAATGATTAATTGTGTTGGTATATTTTGCGACCTTAAGGCTTGATATAATTGTTCAGAACCGATACATGGCATATTAAAATCCAAACTGGCGCACATGAATAAAGTAGGTGTTTTAATTTTATCAGCCTTCATTAATGGGTAACTCACTTTCAAATAAGTTTGAACATTTTGCCAAGGTTTCCCCAATTCGGCTTCATATTCTAATGTATATTGATCCACACCATAATTTCCCAGAATATTACCTGTACCTGCTCCGCTAATTGCTGCCTTAAAACGTTGTGTACTGGCAATAACATAATCAGTAAGCATGCCACCATAACTCCAGCCACCTACAGCCAATTTATTGGGATCTACAATACCTTGGTTAATTGCATAATCTACAGCAGCTAAAACATCTTTGACATCTAAATTGCCCCAATCTGCATTAATCGCTCTTGAAAACTCATACCCTCTTCCAGAACTTCCTCGCGGATTGGGTGCTATAATTACGTATCCCTGAGCAGCAAGCCATTGCCAATCAAAATTAAACTCATGGCTGAATTGATAAACTGGCCCTCCGTGTAAATTTAAAATAGCTGGGTATCGATTACCCGATTTGTAATTTGCTGGCTTTAGCAACAAACCATCAATCACAGTTCCATCAGAACTTTTAAATTCAATGTCTTCTACCGGCAAAAATTTCACTTGATCTAAAAGTTTTTGATTATGATGAGTTAGCGGCCTTAATGTACCTTCTACTGCAAAGAGTTCTGGCGGATATTGATCACCCGAGGAGATCACTACGATGCGTTGATCTACTGTTGAAAAATTACTATCAACACGAGATCCCTGGGTTAATGCTTTGACAGTGCCCGAACGAACATCGATTTCACTTAGATGAATGTTTTTACTTTCTTCAACTAAAGCATATATTTTTTTACCATCTTCAGACCATTTAGGCTTGGTAAACCAGCGATCTACAGGAGCAATAATCTTCTCCTTATGATTAGCCACCCCAACAACAGCTAATTCTGTAGGGGCATAAATGTGTGAATGATCGCTATTACTTAAATAAGCAATTTGAGCACTATCAGGACTCCATGAGGGAGCAGATTCCCACTCCGGATCCATTTCTGCTCCAGGGGATTGTGTTAGTTGAATGGCTTTACCGCCGGATTTCTTGATTACATACACATCCGAATTGAAGCTTTTATCTGGCTCTGCTCCTCTTTGCGACGCAAAAGCAATGTAATTCCCATCAGGAGACCAAGCTGGGGCCCATTCTTCATAGGGTCCTGGAGTTAATAATTCAATGTGTTTACTTTGGATCGCGATACGATATAGATGCGTTCTTTTTTCACCAAGATAACCTTCTCTATCCTTTTTGAAGAGAAATCGAGTAATAACTATAGGTTTATTTTTAGAGTCTTTTTCACCTGTTGCTTTATGCCCAATAAACGCAATATTTTGCGAATCTGGAGACCAGGAAAAATCGCTTACATCATACTGATTATTCGTTAATTTGATAATTTGTCCGCTTTTTCTATTGAATAATTTAAGATTTTTTGAATCACCTCTCTCCGATAAAAAGGCAATCCATTGGCCATTTGGGCTCCATTTAGGTAAATAATTGCTTTCTTTTTTACTGCTTGTGAGTTGTTTTGAAACACTCCCATCGTACGATACCAACCAGATATTTCGTACTGCCTCTGCTTTACTAACATTTTCTTCTAATGTATAGGCTACCCATTTTCCATCTTTCGATAAATCGGGCTCGTTGACCGTTTTAATTTGCATAAAATCACTCAAAAGTGGCAATCTTTGAGCAGCCCACCCTTTTTCACAAAACATGATGGGTAACAACAATAGAAGAAGCTGGAGGCAGCTAAGAATTTTTTTCAAAATCATTGTTCCCCTTTAAACTGAGTGCTTTTAATTAAATCTCAACAAAAATTGGAGATGCTCCAAAGTATCATACAATTGTTGTTTTATAAATTAGTTCGGCTTTTCTTTTCATAAGTGATTTTTAAGTCTTCAAATAGACTGTTTAATTCGATGATATGCGCCTGTTTCATTCAATTTATTTTTTAATTCACGAACACTGTTTTCGCCAAACATAAAACCATAAAGATCAATTTTTATCCAATTAATTCAAATTAAGCTAAAATAAACACGTGGATCATAAAAAAGGAGTTTTTCATGACAAAGATACTAACTGCCCTCTTAGGCATATTATTAATGAGTGTCAGTACAATTGCCTTAGCTGGATATCATTACGGACATCATTACGGGCACCATTATGGACACTATTATGGGCATCATTATGGACATTATCATAAACACTATCGCGCAAAATATCATTATAACCATCACTACAGATATCATCGATAGTAAACATGGAGTCTAGATCCTTATTGAACAAATAATAAAATACATACAACATTTTTGAATATAAAAAAATTCAAAAATGTTGTTCATTCATACTCATTTCCTGCTTTCCCATTTCTAAAAGCATTTGATCAACAAAACAAATATAAATAAAATAGATGACATAAAAAGAACAATAATGTAAAATATTTGACCAATATTAATGAATTTACGTCAATACATTACAGGATTGTATGTCATCCCCATAATAAGATGAGATAAAATACTAAGGAAGCAATTTATGAGAGCAGTACGAGAACTTCAGCAAAGAAGCACCCCCATCCAATTCGCGCACATAAGAGACGCACATCTCTACAACAAACCAGGCTTTATAACGGGTCTACTTTCTGGCAATCGTTGGCGTCATCAAAGTATGGGCTTAACATTAGACCATATTACCGATCATGAGAAGCTTGCCGAACTGCAATCTCAAGCATCGGATAATTTGAAATTATGGGAAAAAGATAAAATAGACGCTCCCCAAAAAGTTGAGGTAGTGCATCAAGACTATGGAGATGCGGCCCTAGAGTTTACTAAAAAGCATGGAAGAATATATCCTGTACTCAACATGGCCAATTCTTTATTCCCTGGTGGATCTGTTCTAGAAGGCGGAAATGCTCAGGAAGAAAATATGTGGCACCGTTCAACTTGCGCCCGTTCATTACTGTCTAAAGGAATTTATTACGATGAAGTACAAAAATGCTTTCTTTATGATGAGAATCACAGAAAACTCTTAAGTGGACAAAAGCAAATGAGTCCTGAAGAGCTGGAATCTTTGAGTATAAGACGAGGAGGTGTAAGAACTCCTGCAGCTTATAAAGTCTTTATGGATGATCAACCCCAGGTTTTTTTTCGGGGATCAGAATTTTTAGTCCCAATAGAACTTGAAGAAGAATTCACCTCAAAAACAACATTTACTGCCGACTCTAAATTAAGCTATTTATTCCTTCCAAAAGAAAAAATATTTCCTTTTTATGAAATTAGATCAGCTGCTCCTGAACTCATAGGTAAACGAGTTGACTTGAGTGATAAGAATGCTTTAAGTGAATATACCCAAGATTTGAGCCGTCGAATCGGTGCTCAATTGGATACATTGATACTTAAAGGAAAAACTGACGCCATTTTAGGTGCATGGGGATGTGGGAGCTTTAAAAATAATCCTGAGATTGTTGCTCAAACATACCGTGAAGAAATTGAAAAAAGAGCCGAACATTTTCAACACATTGTATTCCCTATAATCGACACAGAACATGCAGCAAACTTCCAAATATTTAAAAAACATTTAGATGGTTTAAAGCTTGGAAATTTAGCACGTCAATTAAAGGTTAAAGGAACAACACCCATATTACCTAACCCCTATGGTCTGTATGCTTTAAGAGACAAAAAGACGACTACAACGGAAGAACCCTCTGAGACTCCTTCACCCTAGCTGCAACACCCTTTAATTAAGGGATGCACTCATGGGACATGCTTAGGAATAATTATACATTTGCTCTAAATTCTTATCATTCCTGCGTAGACGGGAATGATACTATATACGAACGATATGCCCATTAAAAAATCGTTAATTTTTTAAAAACACACCTCCGATATGCATACATAAAAATTATATTTTATTGGAGCAAGATGGTTATTCATCAACCACTTAATAAAATAAAATAATCACCCGCAACATAAAATAATCATAATGCATGCATAAAAACCGATTTTTCATTCAACAAAACAAAATTTATTTGGTATGATTCTTTTTAAAGCACTAAGACCATCAATGGATCTTTTTTAAATTAACTAGCCTAGAAAGACATCGGGGTATTTTCTACTATGCAATCACGATTAACACAATTAGCGCTAAACCCGCTAAAATTCGCTTTTAATAAAAGTGTATTATCCTCTCTACGCAAGACACATGGTTCACTTTTTTTCCCTGATAAGTTGGATATAAGCTATCCTAGATTATCATCAATAGAAATAAATGAAGGTATTTCTCAATTACATGACAGTCTTCCATCAGGCAAGAACTTTCTTTTTAGAGGAACAGAAGGAACTAAAGAAGTCCATGAGGCGATGACTACTGATTATCTGGGTTGGTCTTCAGTACAAAGAAGAAAAGCACCCAGCCATGATCTTGTAGATTACCTCGTGAGCAATAACAGTAGGTATTTTTTTTCTGCTTCCCCCTGTAAATATACAGTAAGACCTTATGCCGCAGGAATATCGATTGTCCCATGTAAAGGTTACATTTGGGTAATAGGATTACCTAAAGTGTATACAATCCCGCAAAAGCATTTATTCTTAAATGAGGAAATGTTTGATAGTTATTCAAGAAGACAGATCCAACAGTTAGAAGAAGGAGAAAAATATCATCCGATTAAGAGAACAACGGCGGATAATAACGAAGTAACGGTTATCGTTGGTGCTAGAAAAGAGGATAATTGGGCACTCAAAGTTTCTGAAGATGTAGCGAAAATAATTCAAGTAAGAGGACCAGGCCGTTTACTGGGTAAATTTATGTCCTCAGATGAAATTGTTCATGTGCAAGACTGGACTAATCCTGGATTCAAAAAAAGAGTATGGTCTCTTGAAATAGTATTCTCGGAAGGAATTAAGGCAGAGCACTATGATAAAATGAATGCCAGAGCTCGAGAATTAGGATTAATAGGGAGTGATGAACGTTTGCTTACACTTGATGATGCAAGTAGTGTGGTCGATTCTAAAGAGTTAGAGGAATTAAATACACATTACACTACAACCGAAACTCATCGAGTATTAAAAGTTCATAAAGGCATTCCTTTAGGACACAAAGAATCTCTAATTGAGTACATGGTCGCTGAAATTCAGGGTTCTACAAAATTAGAAGAACTTGTGCGCTGTGACCACTCATATACTTTATAAATAAAATTAGTTCAATGAAATAAGTGGCCGCAAACCCAAAATTTCCATGTGAATGCTATAATTATTAAAAGCATTTTTCATCAGGATTTCATGATGCGGCCCTTATCCAATGGTGATATCTTAGTAGAACTTGGCAAAGGAAGCCTAAAGAAAAATAAAAATCCATCTGAAATTACTAGCTCTGACCAAAGAGCGATTGTCATGCAGCACATAGATGATAGTGGCTCGCATGTAATGGCCTACAATAACCGTAGAATTTATCATTCAAGTTCCGGACAAAATCAAGAGGGAGTGAGGAGTCACGAATTAATTAAGGATATGAGTACTCGAGGTGTTTTAGGTACAACTGCAGTATTTCATTGTTCTCATCCCAAAGTTTCAATTAACTTAGCAAAAGCGCTGCAACGATGGGATCCAACCGCAGATCCGACCGTATATGCTCAATTAAAACAAAAAACAGCAGAATATCGGGCTCAAATGGAGTTAAATGACTTGATTGCCCTGTTTAATAATACTCGCGATTTTTTAATGGATATCAATACTACTGAGGATAAACAATTCGCTATTCATGCAATATCCGGAAATATCAAAAGGATAAAAGAACAATATGAAGACATTCTGAAAAGAGCCAATTTAGACAAAAAAGCATTCGACCCAATTAATAATTCTATACGCGCATTACTTAACCAAGAAAAACAAATAATGCTGTTACTGGATGCTGTGAACCAAGGCAAAGCCGAATTGCCTAAAATCGAATTGCCACCATTCTTAGATCAGCTTGAAATACATAAGGTCAAACTACCAACACCTTACGCCACTCTATCTGATGATCGACGTCAAACAGATTATGAACGTATTAAAAAGCAAAAAGAAGTGGCAAAAGAAGAATCAGCAAAGGCTAAAGAACCTCCGATAAAAACTGACAGTACCTCTGCAATGATGTTTATCATGGAAGAAGAGACTGACAAACAACACTTATTGGATGATGATGAATTGGAAGCAGTAGAAAAACTATCAGAGCAACATGAGCTCTATCGTGCATTCCGTTCCTTCATGCGCAATCAGGAAAATGTTCCTTTGAGTAAAAGTAAAGGCGTATCTTGCAATCAATTCATTGGTTTTTCATTGAAAGTTGCGATTATTGATACCCTGTTTAATGGGGATATTCCCAAAGAGTTAATGCAAAAATATAAAGAAATTGAAGCGTATAAAGCGAGCAAACACCTGAGTAAACTAAACCAAGTTCCGGAGCAGTTATTTAAAGAATTCCAGACCCTGTTCGACAAAATAACGCAAGACTCCAAATATGAGAAAGAACGCAAATTGATTCAATATTTAGGTATAGGCGTCAAAGGCTCTATGGTGCGTGAGTTATGTGAAAGTGCTTTTAATGAACAAGACTGGGACACTGAATATTTAATTATTGTTCAAAAAAAAGATGGCTCACAAAAACCGTACGTTTTATCATTTCAAGAAGCACAAGAGTTGTATAATGCATTATCTAAAGATAAACCCGAAAGCGAATCTCAAATAAAATTACCTGCCATTATTAGCGAAGATAATTTAACTCCTAGCTTAAAAAAACAACTCGACGCTTTAGAATCCAAAGACTTTCTTGAGACAAAGGAAGATTCAAGGAAAACATTAACTTCACCCTCATCTATAAAAATGTAGCCTTTGAGTCATACCAGGCTATTTCACTTGCTACATTACAGCATGAGTCGCTTAAAATGATTGTATTAATCTGATTCCCCCAAAAACTGATTCTAGAAAATCTCTCTCATTTCATAATTCTTTAAAAACAAACATCAAATGATTTATTTTTACACATAAAGCAAATTTTCTACTATGCTTTTTTTATATCAATAAGATTATTAATTAGCTTTATAGAAACTAATTAGATCAGAAATAGCATAGGAGTATCCAAAATGAAGTCAAAGCTAGTACAAGGGGCAAGACTATTGACTTTTAATCGAAGCGTTATATCTTCAATAAGTGTACGTAGTTCATTATTTGTTCCTGACAAACTGGATATGGCCTATCCCACTTTAACGCCAGAAGAGATAGATGAAGGAATTGTTCAATTACAAAACAGTCTTCCATCAGATGAGGATTTAAGTTTTAGAGGAACCGAAGGAACTAAAGAAGTCATGGAGGCGATGACTACAGATTGTCTAGGTTGGTCTTCAGCACAAAGAAAAAAAACAGCAAGCACAGACATTGTGGAGTACACCGAGAAGAATGAAAGTAGCTGTTTTTTATCTACATCTCCTTGCAAACAAACGGTAAAACCCTATGCTGCAGGCATATCACTCATTCCCACACGAGGGTTCATTTGGGTAATGGGATTATCTAAAATGTATACAGTTCCACATAAGCATGCATTTTTAAATCCAGAAATGTTTGATATTTATGCACTACGAAAAAATGAACCCCAAGGTTCGCCTCAAGAAGAAGGATATAGATCTATAACAAATACAGTAGCGAACAATAATGAAATAACCATTATCGTTGGTCGTGGGGGAGATGGCAAATGGGCACTCAAAGTTTCAGAAGATGTAATGAAATTGGTACAAGTAAGAGGACCCGGTAAAATATTGGGGAGATTTATGCCCTCAGATGAGATTTTGCATGTCCAAGACTGGACTAATCCTGGATTTAGAAAAAGAGTATGGTCTCTAGAAGTATTCTTCTCAGTGGGGGATACTCTGAAAGACTATGATGGAATGAATGCAAGAGCTCGAGATTTTGGTTCAATCGGAAAAGATGAACGCCTCTTCACTTTTTTAGATGGGTGCAGTGTAGTAGATTCTGAGGAGTTAGAGGAATTAAATGCGAACTACAGCACAACCAAAACTCATCGAGTAACAAAAGTCCATAAAGATATCCCTATAGGGGATAAAAAAAATCTTACTCAGTGTATAATCGAAGAAATTAAGAGCACACAAAAATTAGAAGAACTGCCGAGAACAGACAGCTCGCACACTATATGATTCATTTATAAGAAAACTCCCTTCTCCCCAAAAAGGGGGAGAAGGTTCCCGATAGGTCGAATAAGGGGTAATTCACCCCTCCCCCATTGAAACATACAATTTTTTAGCCACCGTCAAGGCCAATTCATCGTTCCATGGCTTGGCTATAATTTGCATGCCAATAGGAAGCTGTTGCTGATTCGTGCCACAAGGCACAACAACTACTGGACACTCAGTTAAAGTAATGCTGGCTGTATAACGAATAAGCGGCCAAATTGCATTGGGCCTAAGCGTTTCCCCATGAGGTAACGCACATTTGGGTGAAACAGGACACAATAATACATCATAAGTTTGAAACAAGCGTAAAAACTTGCTCTTATATTCATCCCACTTTGCCCAAAGCTTTAAATATTGATTTAGATTCATTGGACTTTCCGGCAGCTGAGCCAACCATGATTGTACTTGAGAAGAGACTTCTTTCGTTCCCAGTGCATGAAGAAGATTATTTAAACCTTCTCCAGCATCTGCTTGGAACAATTGTGCTGCAATACTAATTCCTTCCTCAAAAAGCGTTGTTTCTATCGTTTCAATCTGCATTCCATCTTGAGCAAGTTGTTTGCATGTTTCTTCGATCGCAACAGGTATCGCCGGATCCAGATCAGAATAATTTTGATCGACTAAATAAGCGATACGTACATTTTTCTCAAAGTTAATTTTTTTAGATGGTTTAGGTCGCTCGGCGTATGGATCAAGACCATCTCCACCTTGAATTGTATGGAATAAAATTTCTAAATCGTCAATACAACGAGTCATGGGAGCAATCCGACTGGTTAAAGCCACCCAACCTCGTTTTGGCACCACACACCCTGTTTGCGGCAGACGTCCCAATGAAGGCCGTAATGTGAATACGCCACAACAATGAGCCGGATATCTGGCTCCACCTCCATGATCTCCGGCTAATCCCATTGGTGACGCATGGCTCGCGATTAATGCAGCTTCGCCACCACTACTACCACCACTTGAATAATTAGAGTTCATGGGATGATTCGTACGTCCGTAAACCAAATTATCAGTTTCTAATGAAAGTCCTAATTCTGGAGTATTCGTTAAACCTAAAAAAATACTTCCCTGTTGAATTAAACGACTAATAACTGTTGCTTCCTGACGGCATAAAGTATTAATTAATCCCTTAGTCCCAAAAGTAACAACATGATTTGGAACAGCATATAAATCTTTCGCTGTAAAAGGGATACCAAATAATTCACCCGGTATGAAGTGAGAGTCTTTGAGTTTTTGATCCGCTTCGATAGCAGCTTGACGTGCAGCTGTGAAGTTAGTTTGTACTAGCGCATTTATTTTAGGATTTACTCTTTCGATTTCGCGAATAAAAAAATCAAGTAGCTCAGAAACCGTCAACTCACGGCAGCGAATTAATTGTGCTAATGTTTTAACTGAAAGCTTAGTCAACTCGGACATATGCTCTTCCAATCTTTATAATAGAAAAGGTTCTGATTTGTCTCTTAAAGAAAAGAGACCCGCTCTAAGAGCATAGTACTATTTTATAATCGAAACTAAAATTAGATTTCTAAGCCAAAGAAACTACAAAATTTTATGGTGGTCCTCCTTAAATCAATTAAGGAAGAGCCATTTAGGGTTAACGTACAAGAACATAGTGACCGTTTTCGAGTACATAGCGATGGCCATTATGATAAACAACATGTTTATTAGGATAGCCTGCATGGTGGTAAGTAGCGGGATGGCCGGTTACAACCCCAACTCCTGTATCAACTACCCTACCAACTCCATTACCTATGAATGCACCTGTATCAGCTATATAACCTACCCCAGTACCTACAACGTGAGCACCATAATTTACACCGGCTCCTACGGTTGAATTGCTGTATTGGCTTACATTATTCATTGTATTACAACCAACCAAGCTTAAAGACATGAGCAAAGTTGAAGATGTTATTATTCGTTTCATAATTCACTCCTTGAAACAGACCAATAAATGATCACTATATGTATATATAGTTCATAAATAGGACATTTGTTAGAGCGATTAAATAAAAAGTTTCTTTTTGGCTTGAGTGAGGAAAAATTGGAAATTTGAGTTTTTAAATGTATGTATATGATATGTCAGGACCAAAATCCATTAAAAACAGGCAAATTTACTAAAGTTTTATCCTCTCCTGCGCGAGGAATTTGAACAATTTTAATGATGTGCTTCGCGGGAGAGTGCTGCTCACGAATGTTTATAGCCGAGTTGATTGGGTCAAAATGACCCAACCTAGCTGCTTAAAAATTTTCTTCATAAGCAGCGGGACTGTTTTCTTCGAAATTTCTAAAATTCTCTTCTGCTTCATTTTTCTTTGCAATATTAAAACAATCCTTTTTCTCTGCAGGATCTTTTAAGCTTTCACAATTATTGTTTAAAGAAGAATTTGGATTGACTTCAGCAGCAAACGCGTTTACTGAAAATAATGCCATAATAAGAACTAATTTTTTCATCATTGCCCCATGTATTTATTTTTATTGCAAAGTAATCATACCTAATTCATATAACAAAATATAGGCAAACAGAGCAATGTAAAATTACATAATTGAATTCGTATTTCCTTCTTTTATGTGTCAAAAAAACAGATTAACAAAATGACCTTTTTGTTTTGATAAAATTTGGCAATTATGAATTTACCCATTATAGTTTTGCATCAATTAAAAATGACTCACTTCTTTACACTACGACTTTAAGGAACAATAATGGGAGCCAATGAAAAGCATAAAAAAGAAAAAAATTCATCTGGTGGATGGTTTTATAGTATTTTTAATGGTCAGACGAATTCAGGGTCTTACTGTACTCCAGATCAATGCTTCATAAATAATCAGCAAGCATTTTCTTCCACCAATTTAATACCACCTGTTAATTCTCATCCTCTTGAATTGAATAATCCAGATCAAATGAGTCACTTAGCTGAATCCATTAATTTATCAGAACTATTTCCTCCCGAGTTAAGACAATTAATTTATGATGCAGCGCAACAAGGTCTTTTGCTCTCCATGTTAATCACTTTAGCTAATGAAGGAGCAACAGACTATTTAAAACATTTGCATTATCACCCAGATAAGATTTATTGGATTAATCAGGGGATTCGCACCCTTCTGTTGATCGCCATGGGCTCTTCTGCCACTACAGCGATAGGAACAGCTTTAGCGGGGTATGCGCTCCATTCATATTGGGGCTACAGCAAAGAAAATTCAAATTACATCACTACAGGAGTTGCATTAGGCATTAATTTGGTAACTAATCCTATGAGTTTAATAGAGACTTCCCTGGCTATTGGTACTTCAGTATGCGCCAGTTTTTTAGGAAGCAAAATGACTAAGTCAGGCTATCATTTCGTACGCAATACTTTTTTCGGCAGTAAGAAAGTTGAACATGCTCAAGAAAATGAGTTGCGAACCGAATTTTCAATAGTTAACTAAGGTCTTCGAGCACGCGAAATTTCATTTAAAATCACGTGCTCGAATTGAGTGTGGAGCCGCTCATGTTAAAAATCAAGGCATCCTATCCAAATTACTGCGAAACCCTGAACATAGCTGCTGTGTAGACTCATCAAACATTAATTGCTCACCTACTGTAACTGCTGCATAAGGCAAGGTTTTGAATGTTGCAGTAAAAAATGCATAATGATTGGCATTCTTACTTAAAGACCTCTCACTTTTTGCTATTTCTCCCGCTTTTTCTCCTATAGCATCGAATTTCTTTATCAAATCTTCTGCTTGTTCCTTAGCTTTAGTTACATAATGATAAGTAGCATACGCTCCGCCAAGTACGAGTGGTAAACCGATAATAAGAGGTGCAATAGAAGTAATCGAAGCTAAAATCAGCACGAATCCCGTAACAGCCGCTAATGCGGATAATGTGGCATTACAACCACTATCAGCTGTAGCTAATAATTGGTGATTAAACGCTGAAATCTGATCAATAAATTGAGTTAAACTTTCCTTTTTATTATCAAAATCAATGCCCTTATAAATATCATTATTATGGCTTTGTTTACCATGTATCGCAGCAAGATGGAATAACATCTGATCAATAATATGGGCGAGATCGGAGACTTTCCCTCTACGAATATAGGTCATAACAATTTCTTGCAGAGTCTTCAACCAATGAGGTTGTGTATTAGGGAATGTTCGGGCATAAAAGGATAACTGCTCAGTAAATTGAATGGGTAAATCCCCTCCAAGATTCAAATCCTTATTGCTAAAAGATCCAGCATATTTGGGTAGCCCACCAGCAAAGGTTTTATTTTTTGTGGTAAGGGTATTTAACAAACTGACATACATATAAAATTTTGCGAAATGATCGGTATTTTGCTTTTCAATCAGATCACATAATGTAGACAATTGACTCGAAGGCATGATTTTCTCTCGCTGCAAAAATTGGCAATCATATCATAAGATAAGACGAAAGATAGTTTATTAATCACTTAACTTCGCTCCACTGGATGAAATATCCAGCATGTTTGGATTCCCCGGACAAAAAGGAATGCATTCATCGATTTTAGTAACCAGGAAACTCTTCTGAACGAATATTGTCATCATCAACACCCGCATCATTGAGCATACTGTGCATTGCAGTAACCATCGCTTCTGGACCTGATATGTAATAAATAGGCTTAGACAAATCATTGATGTATTTTTGAAGCATCTTTTTATCGATATATCCTCTTTCACCAGTCCATTCTTTACTTGATTCAGCCATTCTTGTCATGGTAGGAATAAAGTGGTAGTTGGAATTTTTGCTTTCCAAGGATTTTAATTCGTCAAGAAAAGCCGCATCTTCGGGTTTATGATTGGAATAAAACAAGAAAATTTGATGGGGCAATTGATCTTGCGTTGCCTGCATCACAATACTTCTAACCGGAGTAATCCCTATTCCTCCTGTAACATACACCGCAGGGATAGACTTATTATTATGTAAGGTAAAAGAACCGCTAGGTCCAACCAGTTGCAGGGTAGAGCCTATAGGAAGCGCTTTTAGAACACGTTTAAACGCCGTATCACGCACCCGTGTGGTTATAGTTAATTCTTTTTCATAAGGCGGACTGGTTAGTGAAAATGCCCGTGTATTCCCTTCTGCGTCAGTTTCCTTAGGATTATTTAATGTAAAGTCACCGCATTGCCCTGCCTTAAAGGTAAAACCTTCTGGCTTCTCAAATGTAAATGCCATTGTATTTTCGGCGACTTCTTTGCGGCCTATTAACTTGACAATAAATGTTGGCATCATGTCCTCCTTGAATCATGAATTAATTCTCATTATTCAGCTTAATTGTATTTTTTTAATCCATTTAAATAATATTTTCTTCAAAAAATAATATAATAATCAAGTACGCGTTAATTGCCATATAAAAATCATTGTGATTTCTTTTTGATCAAATTATTATACTAATAATAAATCATAAATGAGCAATTTACTTACTAATGACCCTACAAAATTTTAAGAAAAATAATTCTCGACCTATTAAAGTTTCCCTTTTGGGAAGCTCTGGTTCTGGTAAGACGCAACTCCGTAGCGTATTAGAAGGTAAGAAATATAATCCCCATTCTTCCCCGTCGATGGGCATGGAGATTTCAAGATTTAAGTCTGAATTTGACTTTGAAGTACTTACTCTTCCTGGCAATCGAAGATATATATTTAATGGGTTTTTACAAGGTGTTATACCAAATACGGTAAAAAATTCAGACGTCAACATCATATGTATTGATCCATCAGAGAGGGATTCATTTAAAGAGGCTTGGTACTACGCTCGGGAGATCCGCAAAGTGGATATCAAAGCTCCTATTATTATTGCCTTGACTCAATTGGATAAAGAATTACCATGGAAGGTGTCGGATGAAGAAATTCAGTGGCTTAAGAGTTATTATGGAATTACTGACGACACCATTGGTACGAGCGCAGCCCAAGGCGAAGAGGGTATTAAAGAATTGCGTGCCATCGCTCGCAATCTAAAGAAAAAGATTAGTGGCGAAAAAGCAGAACTTGAAACAACGCTCACTTTAAGTGATGCGCTATCGAAAATAGAGGATTTTTACCAACTGGCTCAAACGGGTTTAATCGAATTAATACAGCAAAATAATGAATATCTTAAAAAGCACAAACCTCTAGCCAAGCTTCCCCCAAAACTACAAGAACCATTTGATGCGGTAAAAGAATTAGTAGATCAATTACAAAAAGCAAAAGACATTCCAAAGAATTGGGGTCAGGTTTCTGAAACGACTAAAAAAAACACCTTACTTGCTGCATATCAGTTAGCAGTGGCTTATTTTGTAGAGAAAGTGAATAAAAATGTATTAAAAGTGAGCCCTCCTCAGCATATTATGAACGTGGTACTACGACTGCTGCGCGCACCCTTTATTGGATTTCGTATGTATAATGACGATGAGCTCAAAGAACTACACCGATTCGAGCAGCAAACAAGTCTGAAAGAAGAATTACAAAAAATGAAAGCAGATGCAGATAATGAAGTATTTCCTCTTGCTGCAAATGGCCCATAGAATCCACTTCAGAACAAGCGCTCTTATCTTATCAATAGAACAATGAGCTCATTGTTCTTTTTCTTAGTTCTATGCAGCACTCACAGGACATGTATCAGTTTGTCCATGCGTAATAAGCGTTGCCTGGGCTGGTATACCGCTCGCATTAAAACCAATATTGGGTATGTTGACTACATCGACTCAGGCAGGATTATCCTAAAAAATTTAGGGCTGAGCTCCTCTGAACAGTAATTGAGTTTTTATATTGTATGCTTAAATTGACGCATGTATTAGAATGCTGTCTTACTTTAGATTAAACAGGGACAAAACAATGAAAATTATCAACAAATCAGTATCTCTAATACTGTGTTCATTATCCATGACAGCCATGGCATCAACAAGCAATGACAGCTTATATGAAAAATTATATCGCTTAGCGGAAAAAGTTTATTATATTGAGTATTCGTTGAGCACTGAACAACGAAAAATGACTGAAGAGTTATCCAATCAAATTGAAGCAGTTATCAGTTTGCCCAATGATGTGACCTGTGGAAATAAAACTGAGGTCTTTAAAGAAGCGTATAAATGGTCTTACAGTGTTGATGGTTTAAATGATTCAGCCTCTGAAGCAGAACAATTTGCAACCCAAGTAACAGCTCAATCTTGTCCCGCAGCTTATTTTAAAATATTTAAACCATCCTATAAATTTGCCTATGCAAGCGATGGTATGAATAAAACCAAATCTGAGGCGAAGAAAACAGCTACCAAGATTAGTGATTATGAAGCGTCAAAATTCTACGCAAAAAATTCACTGCAATGTTATATCGATAATTATACATTTGCTTACTCAAGTGGCGGCATGAATAAAAGCCGATCTGAAGCAGAGAGTTTTGCTAACAAACAATGCCTAGACTAATTATTTGGTGGAATAAGCATAACAGAACCGGAAATGTAGCCCGGATTAGCTTAGCATAATCCGGGCTACGATACTAATTGCTTTTAAAGATATCAGCTTAATGTAGATTTCCTACCCTCTTCTGGTTTAGCCTCATGTTCTTTCCTAATTTCCTCAAATTCTTTTTTAGCAGTTTCGAAAAAACCACTATTTTTTCTTAATTCTTTTACCTCAGTTTTAGCTGACTTTAAAGGGTCAATGGTTTGATTTATCCATGCGCGGAATTCTTTAACCTTAGCTTTCAACCAATCAACAGGACCCAACTCTACTATACCAGGACGATTATTTTCAATTACTTTAACATTTTTTTCTAAACGCTCTAACGTTTCTTGAGGTGACCTTGAACCAGAAGTTTTAATAATTAAACGTATATTTTCTGCAGCTTCTTTACGAGCATTATAGGCTATTAATAATTTTGGATTTTTATCAGGTTCTGCAACGGGATTATTATTTAAAATGTCTAGATAAGATTCGATTTGTTGATATACATTTTGTAAAGGAGCTTCAACAGGTAAACTTGTTAAAAGTTCATTTGTTGAAGTTCCTTTCATCATTTCTTCTAAAAATCCCCGAATGTGTTCCTCCAGAACACGCTTATCTTTAAATTTTTCTGGTTTAGTACACAAAAGCAAAAGCTCATCTTCTATCATTCTCTTACGGCTGTTGGCTTCACTTATTGAGCTTAGTATCACTAGTCTGCTATCTCTCTTTAATTTAAATGCCTCGTCTAATTTACCTTTCTGAGCCAAAAAATCTTCTTGAGGAAGCTCGCCTCTTTTTTTACCCAGCATTTGCAACTTTTCTTTTATCTCATCCATCTCCGTTTGTAATCTCTCTGCATCCTTATTTAATTCTGGTTCAGCACGGTTTATATTATCAATTATATTGTTGAGGTAACTATTAAGTAAATTTCCCGCTGCACGTATTTGTTTAACATTATCTTTTATTAAATGACCAACAGCATAAGCAAATACTCGCTGGGGAGTCATTCGTTCTTGAGCCCAATCCTCAATTTCTTGACTTTTTTCTACATTAGTTATCATTACTTTTACTTCCTGAGCTGCATTTTTTTCCTTATATGGTCCTGCAGTTGCTTTATTAATTTCATCCCTTATCATTTGGCGAATAGCCTGTGGTGATTTGTCTTTATTTTCCTTTTGCACCTTTAATTCATTGCTGAATAGCGTTATGGCACCAGCCCCCATTTGAGTCATATAATACCGCGCCTCCGCCTCTGCATCAGAACTAAAAAATGAGGCTCCATGCTGAATCCTTACCATGTCATCAATAGTAATGTCCGTTTCTGCAAGTAAACTGGCCATTAAAGGAGTGACATCGTCAGCTTCTAAGGTATTTCCATCATTTAATGGTACATACCTATCAAATAATAACCGTCCTAAATTTGCTGCCACTTGGTAGTTTCCCTCTCTTAAGGCATCAACATAAGCTTGTGGCTTAACTAATTTCATTTGAGTTTTTAATTGGGAATGAAAATTTTCTGCAATTGCCTTGGAAACATCTTCCCCTTTTTCCCCAAGCTCAGTTTCTCCGCCATGTCCATCAGCAGCCACGAGAGAAATAGGCTCTTCACCAACTTCCGCTACAACCAAACCAATATTATCCACAGACCCTTTCCCTCCTGCATAGGCTTTGGATATTAAAGCTTCAGCAATATCATCTGGACCACAACTAGGATTTTTTGCGACAAATTCGCTTAAAGTCTGCGCAATATCGGTCGATGTTAACTCTGGTGTATTAAAAAATTTATTCTCTGTGGAAATCCCATCAGATGCTGCAATTGCAAACACCCTGTCACCTTCTTGTAACGGAATTGCTTCACGTGTGATATCAGGATCATGCTTTAGGCCATTTATTTCCTGCTCTTTGTCTCCTATGGAACGGCTAACCCCTATTTTTATTTTTGATCTATCCTTATTTTCATGTAAAGTATTGAGCTGCTTTTCAAAACGTACCTTCCCATCAGCACCAATAATGACAAAAAACGTAAGACTATCGCCAACATTACTGGTTACTCCATGCAATTTATTTGTCTTCGGATCCTTCCATGCAACCAGTGAGGTTAAGGTTGAACCAACTTCTTGTTTGTCTCCATACTTTTCTTGCATGATCCTTGTCGTTTCTTTTAACGCAAACTCTTGTTCTTGATCAGATAAGAGATTAAATCCAGGCATCTTCTCCCCAGAGACATGATCCTCTTGACGTGTTTGGAGTTGCATCTGGGGGGGCTTGCCCCATGCTCCTTGGATTTTTGCAAGACCGATAGGGCCTTGTCGTTTTTTGGTATCACCAGGTGCTGCAAAATTGTAACCATCAATTTTAATCTGTGACATAAAAACCCCGCAAAAACAAATCAATTAATTTAAATATAGAACACTATGACGCATATGCAATCAAAAGTCTTATAATCTCAATAAAGTCTTATTACTTAATAATTGTGTGGGTTCAAATATGAGTTGCAGCAATCAAGTAGGTTGGATCAAAATGACCCAACCTTCTGTAAGCCTTGCAAGATTTTAGTAGAACTGAGAGGTCATATTTTGGTGTGCTTGGGTTGAATCAGTGGGAAGATGTTCTGGTGCAATATCGAGTGCCGATTTTCTTAATTTATCAGCGCTGCCGCCAAACACGGTCATCATACTGCTGCCCGGCTTGGTAGTTTTCTCCAGGGCAATTAGTTTAATCAGTTCTTCATTAAGAGAAGCTTCTGAGTCCAATAACTCCTGTTCTTCTGGAGTAGGTAAAGAAGACAGATCTACCCCACGAATTTCAGGTTCATTGCGTAGTTCACCGTAATAATCCAAGCCCATGCCCACAATAAATGCATAAGCAGGCACCTCAAATCCAACATATTCAGGCATGTAGCCATTAATTCTTTTCTGTACTTTATCAACAAGAACAATTAAAGAAACTTTTTTGGCACCAAGGCTTTCCAGGAGATCTCGAATTTTTAAATAAGTCTTTCCAGTGTCACATACATCATCCAGTACGAAGACAGTTCTTCCACCCAATGGAATCTTTGGCATAGAGCCGATTTTCAATTCTCCAGAAGTCATTTTATGTTCATAACTACTTGCTTGCATGGTTGTATATGAATATTTATAACCACGCTCGTTTAAGGCATTTTGCAAGAGGCTCGCAAAAGGAAGTGCACCATCCATTAGGCTAATGAGGACCGGATCGGCATCGGGATACGCTTTAATAATCCGCTCCGCCAAAAATTTTATACGTTCTTTAATGACACGCTCAGTCAGCGCATCCCCCTTTTTATCAAATTTATCTTCATCAATTTCTCTAATAAGAAGAGCTTTAGACCATACTCTTTTAGCTACTTTATTCTTTAACTCCTGAATTTCTTGTAACTGTTTAAGAATTGCTTCTTTACCCACAATGCACTCCTGTGTTTGATATGAAAATTTAAGGGGGGAATTGTCTTTGAGATGAAGAAAAAAAGCAATTAGCATTTCGATAAGTTACCGATCATAACGAAGAACAGGGCGGGACAGACTACCTACCCTCTCACAAAAGAACAAATTTAACTCATTTAGACATGTTTTGCATCCAATCAATCTAAAATGTTATTATTTGTCTATAATTTGATCATCAACACTTAAAGCTACTTCCATATTAGGTGGCTGAAGGTAGGGTTTTATGGCTGCTGAACACCGAGAAATCATCCCATCCAATTTAAGCAAAGTAGACGATTTACGCAAAAATATTTCAGAATTTGGTATTAAAAATTACAAACAAATGGGCAGACTATTTGGCGTAGAAGATGGTCAGTTTCGTAATATTGGCCAATTAGAAGAATACTTAAAAGTACTTGCAGCGGATCCACAAATCAAAGACGGAGTTGATCAAAAAGAAATCGCTGCAAGAGAGTTTTTGAATGTTCAAATCGACATGTTAAATAAATATAAAAATTATTTATTAACCGAAATAACTCGAATGGAGGAAGAAAGAAATATTAAAAAAGATGCAGAAGTGAGCGCTGGTCAGCCAGCTACAGCATCTAAATTATCGAGATCTCTAGTTCATATAACATGTGTATTGGACTCAATTCAACATTCTTTGGCTAATACGGTAAACACAATCAACGAAGAATTTGAAAAAGACAGCAAAACTAAAGAAGCGAGAACAGAATTAGTTACCGCCTTATTCAAAGTCGCTCTAGGTGTTGTTGGAGTGGGCGCTGTTGGCGATGTTATTTCGCAAGTTTTACGAAATATGCATCCCGAAAGCGTTGACGTGCTAACCGGTGCGGCTGGAGAAATTGCGCTAAATGAAATACGGAGAGAATTGGCTAAAGAATTAGCTCAAGAAACACTTGACACCATTACTGACGAGATGTTGATCCACATGAATAAAGTAGTCCAGAGTACGAGTAGCCGCATTAGCTCAAAATTCCAACAACATATGACAGAGTATTTATCGGTTTTAAAAAATAGATCCTGCGGAGCCATAGATAAAGCGATAGGGAACGTTGAAACGATCACATTGCCACCCGCAGAATGGAAAAGAGAACTGGATGAAGTGAATCAAGCTACATTATTAAGCATGAATCCCAATAACTTAGATTCCATGGTAATCGAAGTTCGAAGTAAAATGCAGTTAAAAACTTTGCAAGCGAGGGAACAAGCTGCTCAATCTGAATACGCTCAATTATCGCAATCAATCAGAAAAATTATTGAAATCGTAGGATTGGAAGAAGGACCTGATTATCAAAAACGATATGATAAAATATTACGACCTATTCATGAATATTTTCAAATACATTTTATATGCTCCGTTCTTAGTCGAGAATATCGCAAACCCTCCGCTCTAAGGAATGGTTATCATCCTGCAGCTAACGTAGTCCAGTATGATGGGTATGATTCTATGATAAGAAAGGGACAAATCAAGCATTTCCCACATGTATTACACCATGAGCCTAAATTATTAATGTTGCTTGAACCCACGGTTGTGACTGGGAAAAGACAATTTGATCAAGCAATGCATAAAGGCGGCAAAAAATTGCGTCAATTCTTGGTTACCCACATTAGCGGGATCAAAGGAAGTGAAGAAATCTATGGTTTTAAAAAGAAGGTGAAACATGGTGATACTGTTGGAGGTATTGCAAAAAACCGAAAAGGTACTATAGAAGATATGCTGCGTTCCTACGCGATAATCACAACCCTAATGGAAGAGACAGCACATCAAGCTGGACATCAATCGTCCATTCCAGTATTTAAAGAAGATAAAGAAATTCTTTGTGTATTAACAAGACTTATGGAAATTAATGCGTTCTTTGCAACGCATCCTGAGAATAATGGAGAACCTCTTGTTACCCCTTTATGTGTCTTTAATCGCGATCCTCATTTTATGGAATTAATTAAACAAAGACCTTCTCTTAAGCATCTTTTAGCCAAATTAATGACCGAGGATCATTTTATTTTAAAATGCCTCACCGATCCCAATATTAAAGATTCAAAAGCAGACAGTAAAAGGCTAAAGGCGACCTTGGATGAGTTAATTAAACTACTTGAATCAACCAAACCCGAGGTCGATGCAGTAAAAGTCGATGAGCTTAAAGAACAGGCGGAACATTATATTACGTGTCAATGCGCACAAGCATCTATATCAGCACATATAGAAAGTTGTAAACAAGCAGCTACTTGGATATTAATCGAATTTAATGCACAAAATGAGGATCTCCCAAAGGTCAAAGATTTTAAAAGCCGTAGCCTTCTTAAGAAGCTAAGAAATCATCCTGAATCGATAACATATGATGAGCTTGGTAAACTTATTCATGAGCTAAAAGGAATAAAAACGAGTAATATTGCAATGAGAGGACAAATATCAAGATGGGTAGAAGACTTTAGCGCACTGCGCCGTGAAAAAAAATTGGTCGAAGAGTTACATACCATCCAGGATACTTTGCATGTAGGATTGCGTTTAAGCGCGCCAAAATCTAAAGTAACAATCCGCCCACGCTCCCCGGAACCTGACGCACGTAGTTTCTCTGATTCTCCTATAAACGGAGCAGGTGCTAACACTCCATCTCCGGAACCAAGAGTAGAACGCCACTCTAAGTCTCAAGCTGCTAATAGTTTTTTTAATAAAGCACCGCCAGCAGGCTCCCCTGATAAGGAAGCGCCCGTTGATGAGCTACCTAAGCTACCACCTTCTTCTAATACTTAACTTGAACTTGACCAGTTTAATCATCTGATCCGAGTTGCAAGCAATTGACTCTTAGTCACAAGTCTGTATTGGTTTTGACACGCCCCTAAACCTCCACGTACCGCGGACAAGCCGCGAGACGTAGGAGAGCAGAGCGGGACTGAGTTTTCAGCGATGTGTAGATGCAGCCAGGAATAGTGTTTACTTGTGCTCAAACGTTACCATAGAATAAGTTTCAGCCGTATAATATGGCTCTTGATCCACTTTATATTCTTTAGCTAACTCTGCTGCTGTTTTATGATCAACGCATTGAATTCCAAGCTCTTTACATAGAGATACAATTTCGCTTGGCTCAAAAAATGTTTTGAAAGGTGATTTTTTACTGGCAAACTCATCTAAAGTTTTTTCTATACTTTTTTCTTTGGCAGATGAGTCCAGTTGCTCTTTCCCTGTTTGCATGAGGGCATGCATATAATCGAAGGTAATCACTAAGTGGCTAAACTTACTGGATAAATCACGTAAAATTCTGATGACCTCTTCTTTTTCGAGATAGAATGTATTTCCTTCCCATAAAATTAAAGTGGGTTTCGTGAAATCGACATCATTTTTGGTTAACTCTGCAATTAAATCACCTTTAACATAATCCAGACCAATATAAGTAGCATTTTTGTTAACATACTGCTCAGCATAAATCTGCTCTTTACATTTTAAAATTTGCGGCTGGTCAATTTCAAAAAAGCGTACACCAAATTGCTGAGTATATTTCATTTTTCGTGCGGGTAAGGTGTCAAAACCGCTACCTAAAATGATGACCTGTTTTACTTCTTTATTTTTCACAGCATCTGCTACAGTTCGTCTAAAAAAACGTGTCCTGGTAGCTAACGGCAACCACATTTTTTTATCGAGCCTTTGTTCTGCTTCTTCTTTAACTTGTTCATTAACAAAATTCTGCATCAGAGGATCTTTAAATAAATCTTTGTCTCTTTCACCTTGTTTTTGTGTTAATGTTGGCCAATTTTCTTTAGATTTAGCCTGATATTTCCAATAATTCGCTAATAAGGAAGTCGTAGCAACATTATGGTCTTTTAAAATTTTTTCCTGCATAAATACAATTCTCTTATTTTAATAATTCATCTACAATTTGCTTCCCACCCGAATAATAGGCGGCATGGTCAGCGTCTAAATATATAATATTATCGGTAACTTCTCTACTCATACGTAACTGATCACTTAGGAGTAGCGCTTGATCATATTGGCAAACCAAAGAGCGTTTAGCAATACGAGCAAATTGTTTGCCAATATGAACTGCTTCAGTAAATGGGCGTAAAGGTTGAGCTTGTAATTTAGGTATCGCTTTCTCAACATCCGCTTTACTACAGCGGTTAAAAAACACATTGACTAAAGCCGGCGAAAACTGAAGGCGAATTTCTTGTAATGTTTCATCGATGATTAAAAAAGGTGTAAGGTTATGTGATTCAGATTCTTGTGCTAATGAAAACAAGGATTTCTGGTCTTGTGGAACATAACCCGCGACAAAAATGAGTTCGCGAATGGCATCAGGAACAACTTCGGCAACCTCTGAAATAATTAGACCTGCCATACTATGGCCAACAAGTATAACCTCTTCTTGCTGATGTTGAATTAATTGAACAATACTATGCACATAATCCGCAAGACCTATCGAACTGCTTATTTGATTTTTTAGGCTGCCATGCCCCGGTAAATCAGGCGTAAAAACTTTATGTCCTTCCAAGAGAAGCTCTTTTGCAATACGTTTCCAGCACCAAGAGGCATGCCAAGCACCATGAATTAAGATAAATGTTCGGGAGTTTTGCATAAAATTACACCGCCATTAAGTTAAGAAAAATTCGTTGATTTTAAATTTAAATTAGTTGCTTGCGCTAGCGCGCTCATTCACGTGAACGCCTACGGGCCCGCCTGCGATCGCGAATAAATACGAGTCATCTTAATATTCCCCATTTTTTTCTCTTCTCATTTGAAGCACTTATTCATTAATTCTATAATCAAGGAAATGATGCCATTTAACGGAAAATCGACGAATCGACATTTACCGAATGAACCTACAAACCGAGTTTTCAAAAGAAGTGCTTAAGTTAATTAAATCAATACCTCGAGGTAAGGTTGTAACCTACGGGGATATTGCCAGATTAGCAGGTCACCCACACGGAGCACGCGGTGTTGGATGGCTTCTTCATTCCTGTACCAGAAGTCATGATCTTCCCTGGCAACGCGTGCTAAAATCCGGAGGAGAACTTTCTTTTCCTGCCGGAAGCCCCCACTATTTACTGCAGAAAGAACTGTTAGAAAAAGAAGATATTGTCATTACAAATGGCCGTGTTGATTTAAAAAAATACTCTTGGGGCGGTGAGTCATAGCAGTGCCGAAGTATCCCCCAACCTTTATTGACACACATTGGATTGCAAGTACGAAGAGTACTTATCCATGAAAAGACACACTATTGGATATATCAGCAAATGCGGACTATGCTAATTTAAAGTACTACTAAGGGAAGAGTCATAATGAAACACTCAATTCAGAATGAAATAACAGGATTCTATAGCGCGAAATCCATAAAAATTGCGGTAAATGCTTTTGTAATCATGTTGTTATCTATAGTACTCCTGTTGACAATGAATCAGGCTGCAGCTCAGGGAAGTCCGGCGGTTACCCAACCTAAGATTTCTCCTCATATCGCGGGTATCTTGATTAGTGATGTAGGGAATAGTGACGGCTACGTGACACAAGGTAAAGTGACTTTCCCACCAACTCAATCAATATATGTTACAGTACAGATTGCTCATGCAATAGCGGGACTTGAGGTACAGGCGTTCATAATAAATCCATCAAAAAATATTAGCGAACATGCCAAAAATGTTGCTACCAAAGGTGGCAATATTGCTAAAGCGTTTAAGTTTAATTATGCAAATGGCAACTGGCCATCAGGTATCTATAAAGTTGAGATAAAACTATCAACAGGTGATACCCGACTCACAACATTTGAGCTCAAAAAATAATTGTCGGATAAGGTTTTGGCACAAACCATAGAATCATATCAAAGAAAAGCTTAATATAGCTGCCTAATCACATTGATTTTAGAGGGAATTATGAAAGAACTGATTGAGGCTATGGTATCTAATCCGGACGAATTTATCCGCTTAATTTCAGGAAAATCCGATTCTTTTTCCCTAGAATATGCTACTTATCTTGATTCTATTGATCCTTTAAAAAATTTGCATGAATTATTTGAATTTAAAGGTTTGACCCCTTTTGCAGGTCATTCCTTAGGGCCTGTGTTCAAACCCGCTGTGAAAGAAATAGAGCGAATTAATGAGTTACAGGCAACCCAGTTACATGAAGGGCATTTTCCCGGAACTCAAGAACAAGGCGGTAATTGGTTTGATTGTGATATTGAGGAAGAAGCAATTAAAGCCATGCAGACTATGTTAGGCTTTTCTGAACCTTGTGAATTTCTCTATACCCAAGAAGGTTTGTCTTCTAATCTGGGTCGATTGGTGGATACTTTTTACCGACCAACATTAGTGGATTGGCAATCAGGAAAAACTGGTTTTTGCCATTTGGGAAAGGAATTTTTTTCCGACCAAGCGGTCATTGAGTCCGTCTTAAAAAGAGGAGTACAAACAGCCAGGGGTTTTGGCGTTTTCAGTGATTCTAAACCTGCCCCCAATCCCTCATCCCTTACCCTAAAAATTCTGCCTGATGAAAAAGGACTCTATAGCGAAGAGGCTATTATTGATTTTGTCAAAAAACATGCAGTACAAATGCAAATCCTGCACTTATCTGACATCGTTTTTAGTACGGGACAACGCCTTGATATCACACGTATCTTAACGGAATTAAAGGAGACGATAGACCAACATCATATTATTGTTGGCTTGGATTTAGCACATACGGTAGGAAACCGAACTTTAAATCTACGCGAATTACCTGTCACCTACGCTGTGGGTTGTGGTTATAAACACATTTGTGGTTCTGCAGGCAGTGGCTTTGGTATTTATGTGAACAAGAATACCGACTTAGAAAAATATCCACCAATTCAAGGATGGAAAGCAGCTGCTTCCGATAAGGTCTTTGACGTAATTGATGGTTATGATTCGAAGATTATGATGCACAAAGGAGCATGGGCTTTCCGATGCAGTAATCCCTCCCCTATTGCCCTAACACCAGCAAAAACCTATATCAAAACAATGAGTCAGATCGGTTGGGATAAATTAAATGCCAAATCAGAATGTCTTACTCGTTATATGCATGCACTAATCCAACAGCATTTAGGTGATAAAATAGAATGGATTACTCCTGATGATCCCAAAAAACGTGGAGCCATGTTGGTTTTTCGTGTTAAGGATATTAGTGATACTGATGTGAAACAAATAGAAGCTTTGTTAAAAAAATCAAGCGAATTAGGAGCGTTTGAAATCGACGTTCGCCCTCCTAACAATATTCGCGTTACGGGACATTATGGATATACTCAATTTTCTGATATTCATAAAATGGTTTCACGCCTCGAACAGGTTGTTCATCATGTACTGGAGCAAAAAAAGCACGAGAGCTTAACGTTAACCTCAATAAAAGAACGAAGAAAAAGTGGGTTTTTCGAGCAGCAAGTTGTTTCGGGGAAAACAGATCCTTCCAGCCTACAGCATGTTCAAACAGGTAATGAAAGTTTTAACCCTTTTCTTTAAACAACATACGTTGGCCTAATGGCACTACCTTAAGCTTTTTGTAGTCTGGGTGCAGCGAAGCGGAACCCGGGTTTCTAGCCATCAATGAGCTTCTTGCCCCTGGGTTACGGCTTGCGCCTTCACCCAGACTACGAATTCCCTTTCATTTCCTTAAAGTAGCCGTAGGTCGGGCCAAAGCCCTACCTACGATTGTTAAACGAGAATTTTTAATGAGTACGAATGAAGAGTATATTGGTTACTCACATCTACTTTTGCCATGGGTTCAGATCGAGTGAAAAAGGATTAAAGCGCTTTTGTGCTTCTTCAGTTTCAGTCTTCGTAGATATATCTTCGCTTTGATTCGCCTCATCTTCTTCAAGCTGTTTACTAGTCGGTTTAGGTTCCATTGACAAAGGGGTTGGAGCCAAACTTTTGGTTTCGCTGTTCTCATCCTTGGTTTGTAACCTCGGACGTGGTGTGGGCACTAAATTATTCGCTAACCTCTGGATAAATTCATCATATAGTTTTAATGTGGGCAAGTTAATGCGAAGTGAAACGATATTTCCTTTTTCATCTTCAACCATCTTGAGGCATTCATCGGATAAAGGATGCTTTTCTTTAAGCGCATTGAATTCTTTTAGGATAGCCTTCATGAATTTTTTTAACTCTTCTCTTTCTTCATCAGATAAGGAATCCGGATCGCACTTCAATTCAATAGTCAGAGTCATCTCTTTACGGTCATTATTAATAACCAATTTCCCTTGCGCGACTAACTCAGCAATTACATCCGGATCAAAACGTTCTTCATCTGACTGTGATTCGTCACCATCTTCCATTGAACTGAACTCTCCCAGTAATTCTTCAGGGTCATCAACTAAGTGGTGTTCTTTGCTCAGAAATTTATCATCCTCATGGCTGGCTTGTTCTTCTGATGTGTTATCAGAACCACCTCCGCCACCGCCACCTCCACCACCGCCTCCATGTCCAAAACAACGGGGAGTTGGAGCGGTTTCTTTAAAACAAATCCGACAGCGTACTTTTGCTGATTCGGCAGCAGCCTCCTTTTTTTCTGCTTCTTTAATGAGTTGTTGTAACGCTAATCCGGTTGAGGAAGTTTTTGGTCCGCCAGTTAGTTCGGAGATGGGCTCCTGGTTATCTTTTGCCATGATGAATTCCAAATCAATCTTATAAATAATAGAACAAATTATATCCAGGAACTTAATTTATCTATGGACTTGTTGTAGATTTTTACGATTTTTTTACGAGAAATGGTCGAAAATAAGGGATAATTATCACATAAAGTACGCTTTTTTTCTCATCTCTAGGAATGTTATTAATCGATACGTGAGCGATTCTTTAGAAGCATTAGGTGGCCATACAGCATAGATAGGAAGAGGTTCAGCCTGCCATTCAGGTAAAAGTTCAACAAGATATCCCTGCTGGATATCTTCTGCCACAAGAAACGCAGGGGGAGTTGCTAGTCCTAATCCATCAATTGCGAATTGGCAAACAGCATCCATGCTATCGACGATGATTCTTGGCTCAAAATCGATGAAATACGTTTTGCCTTTTTGATTAATTAGCGTTTTGGTATTCGGACGCATTTTGAGCCCAATCCAGTCCCATGTGAGTAAATCCTTAGGATGTCCTGGAGGCTTATAATTGTTCATTAAAGCGGGAGCAACGACAATTTTACGCTTCATCGTAAAGAGCCTTTTGGATTTTAAGCCACTGTCTTTCAAGCTACCAATTCTAATCGCCAGATCGATGCCTTCTCGAATTAAATCCTGTTGTATGTCGCTAAAACTTATTGAAAGCACTACTTTTGGAAAAGCCTTGGCAAATGCAGCAATATCATCAACAAGCGGACTTTTTGTGAGCATTGCTGGGAGGGTCAAATTTAATTTGCCACTTGGCTCAGTAGCGTAATAGGCAATGCTATTCAGCCCCTGTTCAGCTGCCAATAACATGGCTTTCGCGCATGTAAATAATTTTTCACCTTCATAAGTAAGTGAAAGCCGTCTCGTAGAACGATACAGTAAAGCGGCTCCCAATCGCTCTTCCAGCTGTGCAACATGGTGGCTAACAACCGAGGGTGAAAGTTTAAGCGCATTTGCTGCGGAACGAAATGAACCGGCCTCTACCACTTTTGCAAAGATTGCCAGTGCGCGTAATTCATCAATCATTATTTCACCATATCGAACAGTTAATTCTAATTATACCATCTAATCAAACCATTAGGCGCATGGTAATCTATTAAACAGGTAATAAAATTTACTGACAGTTTAGGTTCATAAGATAATTTTTCTCAGCGGGAGAATAGCGATGACACTTTTATTAGCCATGTTTTCATTTTCTTTGGTCATGTCCATTACGCCTGGACCTGTGAATATGATCATTCTTTCCTCTGGCATTAATTATGGAGTAAAGAGAACGATTCCTTATGTATCAGGAGCGACTCTAGGGTTTACCTTATTATTGCTATTTATTGGTTTTGGATTGTCACAATTTATTAGTGCTTACCCATTTTTTCTAACCTATTTGGCATTTGCGGGTTCGTCATATATTGTTTACATGGGATATAAAATAGCTGCTTCTAAACCCGAGTTGGAAGCAACTAAAAAGGATAACCCTAAATTTTACGAAGGTTTTTTGCTGCAATGGATTAATCCTAAAGCATGGGTTGCTTGCGTATCTGGTGCCTCAATTTTCTCCACTGCAAACAGCTATGATCCGTTTTTAAAGTTTACCCTTATTTATTTTATCGTATGTTATATGTCGCTGGGTATTTGGGCAATTTTGGGTGATAAAGTATCGTATTTATTAAATGATCGCCTTCGTCTACGACTGTTTAATTTCATCATGGGGCTGTTATTGATGATAACAGCTGGATATTTATGTTTCAGTCAAATTAATTATTAATAGTTCCTCTGCCAAGAGCAAAAATTGGTTATTATTTAATCAATTACTATTCAAGGTGCTATAATATAAAGAGCAAATTTTATTTTAATTCAGCAACGTGGACACAAATCATGGATAAAGGATTAGATAATCGAAGCCGAGATAAAGGCGGAACAATCCGAAAAAAGCGTAATGATACAAAAATCAAAACATTACGTAATCTATATGGCAAGAATTTCGCTCCAAGTTATGACTCAGATGAAACGCTTAAAATTTTACTTGAAAAAGAGCATAAAAAAAGTTTGAGTGAGTTTTTAAAAGAAGTCAGATGAAGTTCGGTATAATATGTATACAAATATGAGTTGTTTTTGGTTTAACTATGCGTATTAAAATTGAGAAACCTAATAATCATTCTGTAAATAAGGAAGAATTAATATTAAAGATTAACTCGTTCCCATTAATTGCTACAACAAGTAGTGATGTATGGTATTGCAGTGCTTGAGTTAAAAGAATAAAAACCGAAAAAAAAGAAACTGATTCGACTCAAAATAGCTTTGGAACCACTAATACATAGGCAAGGAAGTATCGATAAATATGAAAGGAGGATGTATTTATGATCGGCTTAGGTGGCACGTGTAGACTTTTAGGTAGAATGTTTCGAATATTTTATCAAAATATCAAAGCTTCCCATAAAATTGGAAAAATGCCAGCCCCTATTGTTGCAATATTAGGGTCATCTAAGGCAAAACAAGAAGAAAGCTATGTTCAAAATGCGCGATTACTCGCGAGAAAATTGGTTGAGCAAAAAATATCAATTATAACCGGAGCTGGAACTGGAATTATGGAAGCTGCGAATCAAGGCGCATCAGAAGCAAACAGTGCAGAGAAGCGATCTTTTGGCATTGCTGTGGGAGCATTCAACGTACCTAATAATCCTTTTTTAGCCGATACTATAAATGTGGATTATTATCTAGTTCGCAAAATTCTTTTACTGAATTTTTCCTCTGGATTTATTTTTTTTCCTGGTAGTTTCGGTACACTCGACGAGCTTTTTGAAGTCATTACTATGCTAAGACACAAACAAGTTGAACTATACAGAATAAACAAGAACGAACTACCGAAACAATTACCAATTATTTTGCTAGGCAAAGAATTTTGGACACCCTTGTTGGATTGGTTAATTAATTTTCCCTTAAAAAATAATTTGCTTTCTCGCGATGATTTGAAAATGATTCATATAACAGATGACATCGAAGAAACAGTGCAAATTATTAAAGAATGTTGTTTTAGCGTTGAAATGAAGCAACAAAAAATTCACACGATTATTCATTAAACTACTAACTTGCCTCATCAGACGTAGGTTGAGCCAAGACCTGAGAATATAATTGATAATTGCTCCAGAGTTAACTGATTTCAATGCGAACAGAATCGTGCAAAACTTCTAATTTATTGCCATACAGATGTTCCAACAGCGCTATGCATCGCATATTCTTTAGAAACACCATGGAGCGGAAGTAACCAAAATAATAATGGAACAACAACAAAACCACCGCCGAAACCAAACATGGTTGCTAACACACCGGCTAAAATACCGGACATCAAATAAGCAATTATCATTATTGTCATTAGCAAGGTTCTAGATATTAAAGATTAAGTTGGTTTTCCCATCGCAAAATGGCTACTTACCAAAAGTTCGCTCGGGATAAGCATCTGAATAAGGTGGGATATTCTCCTTATCTATCGTTTTATCCTTGGAATAGATGATATTTAAATTTCTTCGATCCGTTTTTTCACCTTCAAAATTTACCAAATAGGCTTCCATATTGTATATATGCAAAGTCACACTAACTCCTGCTCCTAAGGCTTTTCTTCGCTTGAGCTGATGTACAAAAACTCCATTTAAATCATCACGATTGCTGTGGAACCGGTAACGATCAATACGATTTACCAATCGAGCAGTATGCTTACCTGTAGGTTGATAGTATTTCTCAGATACTGGTCCTTCCAGGACAGTAACTGTACCCTTATACTTGTGATCATGAATTGTTGTTTTTTGTCTTGGTGCAAATGCAAATACCCATATTGAAAAAGGATTTGATTTATCAGGATGATCATAAATAAGATACCGACCTACACCGTGTGGCATCACAGTATTTGAATCAGCAGGTTTATAAACACTATGATCTAGTTTTAATGAGCCCTCTGCGAGTTTTTTAGGTATAAATTTTGACACTGTATCATAACTTACCTTATCTAATTCATTTATTGCTCTTGTTATTGTTTCTTCGTTCTGTTTGATTCCCTCAATTTTTGTAAACATGCCATTCCTTTGATCAATTCATTATAACAGTTATTATTTTTTTTATTTTCCAAGATTAGACAATATCAGTAAATTAGCAAGAGCCCCTTTGCTTACAAATGGGATTTAAGCTCAAATCAGCTAAATGCTAAAGATTTCACATACTCGCTTTCCTTGCAAAAAATTCTTCTGCTATAGATTATAATTACAAGAAGGACTGAAGGAGTCATAAAATGGGCAAGAAAATTAACAAATCATCATCAAGTTTCAAAAATCCTTTATGCCGCATCAACAAACCTGCAGGTCCATCCAATGGCAAACAAACTTACGATCGGATTGCATGTGTATTTCAGGGGGGTGGTGCATTGGGTGCTTACCAGGTCGGAGCATTTCGTGCAATTCATGAAAAAGGATACAATCCCAATTTTTTAGCAGGAGTCTCTATCGGATCCATTAACTGTGCGATTATTGCCGGTAACCCAAGAAACAAGCAAATTGAAAAATTAACCTCGTTTTGGGATTCTATCGTTCCCAAAATATGGAACGATACATTTTTTGACAGCGAAGTTTCAAATTTTTTACATCATTTCCATAATCAAATGGGCGCTATGCATTCTGTCCTTTACGGTCTGGACAGTTTTTTTAAACCCCGTCTTTTTCCACCAACTCCCATAACTTATGATACGCCTGATAAACTTAGTTATTATGATACTTCGCCTCTCAAAACGACATTGGAAAATCTGATTGATTTTGATCGTATCAATGATAAAAAAGTCACCCTATGCCTGGGTGCGGTCAATTTGGGATCTGGCGAAATGGAGTTTTTTAATAATCAAAAAATGACCATTACACCAGAGCATGTTATGGCAAGTGGTGCGCTTCCTCCAGGCTTTCCGGCAATTAAAATTGGGGATGATTATTATTGGGATGGTGGCATCTATGCCAATACACCACTGGTGACCGTGCTGGATGCCTTGCCTGAACAAGATACTTTATGTTTTGTCGTGGATTGCTTCAGTCTGCAAGGACGATTACCGCGAACCATGGAGGAACTTGATGAACGGCAAAAGGACATTCGTTATGCTAGCCATTCACGCCGGCTCACGAATGTTTACACCAGTCGCCAAAACTTGCAGGGAGCCATACAGTTTTTAGGTGAAAAATTAAGCCCGGAAGCAAAAAAAGATCCTACTGTTCAAAAAATACTTGAATTGGGACATAGCAAACGTTTTAGCGTGGTGCATATCATTTATCGCGGCACTCCTTTTTCTCATTCGTTCAAAGATTATAATTTTGTTCGTTCAGCAGTTAATTATCGCATGAAAACAGGTTATAAAAATGCAATGGAAGTTCTTAAAAAACCAGACTGGGAAAAAAAATCGAATAAGTTTCTGGCTTGTTCTATTTACGGCGTAACATCTGATTATTTTGAACAGCATTAATTAAAATATCGTTTTACAGCGTAGGAACGTCCAGCTACCCAGCCCTACCCTTAAAACTATACTTATTATAGTAAGGTGTTCACTTTAATGCTAACCAATCACATATCTACCGAAACCTTATGTCATGAAGCAGCTACGTTTCATGACATTTTCCATTATCCTACATTTAAGCAAACTTAAATTCTGTCCACAATTGCCAAATAAAATCATGACCAAATACTCTTCCTTTTCTAAAGTTGATGAAATTAAAGTGTCCGCAAGACATTCTCTCCTGTTGAGCTTTTTATCAACATCCCTCAATTAATCCACTCTCAGAGTCATGAATAGATGTCAATAGGCGAATTTCACCTATTTAAATGCAAGAATAAATAAAATACTATATTGGTAATATTTAATCGAATTGTAAATATATTTATACCACCAATTAATTCGGTTAAAGATAACGAAATCATAAAGCCTCCCATAAAGATAGGGGGGTAGGAACCAAGAAGCCGTGCAGTTCTTGGCTGTTGATTAGGACCACACTTTAAGGGGATCACATGCCTACTTTATCTTTAAACTTTGGAACGGATGGTAGACCTCAATTCAAAACGACACATGAATTATCACCAGGTACTTATCATACATCCGCCTTAGCGATGAATGCAGAAGCCCAAAAATATGGAATACTTGTAAAAGTTGGATCCATAGAAATATTAAAAGCAAACGATAATAGGATTTTATATACACATTCATTAAATTCATGTTTTCCAGTCATATTTAAATTTAAAAATGGTGATATTGGGCTTTACCATGGTTATGTTCCCGCCTTAGGTAATGTCGAAGAGAGAGACGGGACTGTCCTAAAAGGAAAGGCCTTATTACCCTGGCGTCTAAAAGTTATTGATTTTATGTGATATTCTACGCGCTTTTGACTAAATCAATTTGTTGAGATGAGTA